>CAVPYP010000013.1:0-138035 GCA_963710015.1 uncultured delta proteobacterium
CAGTAAGCAAATTCCAATAATTTTACCACGGCTGTCGTCTCGGAGATAGGCGGCCGCGTCTCACAATGAGCCTTCGGATACGTCTTGCCTTCACTTTTAAAACGGGAAATGAGCGATTCGATGATAACATCGTTTTCGGCATGAAAACCCACCACTAATCCTGTCTCGGCGATCCGGGGCAGGAGATCCAGCAAAACGTCGTCGTTGATACGGGGAAAACGCGTGGGATCGGTCTCAAAAACACTCAGCTTGAAACCACAGGCCCCCAGATCCGCCAGAGGGGTTATCGCCCGATGATTGCCATCCTTTGGCAATGTTGCCAGCAAAGCCACATCCACTCGAGCGCTCTGGTGGATAAGATCTATCTTGGCTTGAAATATCTCTGGTGTAACCACAGGGGCTCCCTGATCGTAAGGCATTTCGATGATAGTCGTGACTCCGCCGGCGGCGGCGGCGGCGGTGGAATGTTCAAATTTTTCATGGAGATTGCTGAAAGAATGGACATGGGCGTCCACCACTCCGGGAAAAACGAGTTGACCCGAAGCATCAATGATCTTCTCAGCACCTGGAGCCTGGTCATCTGTGTAGATACCAATAATCACACCGTCTTTTACACCGACCAGATGATCCTGAGCGACCCGGTCTGCAAGTACGAGGTCCCCTTTGAGCAATAAATCGAGTTTAGTTGAAGACACTGAATGCTCCTTTTCAAAAAAACGTTAGCCCAGCAACAGGGTGGGCAGCCACAGCGATAGTTGAGGAAAGATAATCAAGACAACCAAAACCATGATATCGACCAGGCAAAACGGCCATACTCCTCTGAAAATATCCTCCAGGGAAATATTCATATCTTTCGATATGACGCCCTTCATTGCATAGACGTTGAGTCCTACCGGAGGGGTGATAGAACCGATTTCCGTTAACTTCAGGGCAATCACCCCGAACCAGATAGGGTCATAGCCAAGTGATACCAGCATGGGAAAAACGACAGGCAGCGTGAGCGCATAAATGCCAACCGGAACCATAATCATGCCCAGCAGAAACATGATGCCAATAATACCGGACAGGATGACGATTCGCGGCACTTCAAGGTTTTGCAGCAGCATGGTCAATTCGCTGGGCAATCCGGTAACAGCGAGAACACGGCTGTAATATAAGGCCCCTATATTGATCAAAAACAGCATAGCCGTGGTATTGGCCGAATCTTTCATGGCCCCGGTTACATCGCCAAATTTGCGCAGAGAGCCAAGGAACCAGCCGAAAAGCAGGGTGATGAGCGCCCCGGCAGCAGCAGCCTCCGTGGGCGTAAACCAGCCAGTGTAAATCCCGCCAAGCACCACAGAGGCAATGATGATAACCGGCCACATCTGGGTTGCTTCTCTTACTTTCCCGCGGGTTGTCCGCATAGTATCATTGGCGCTGGCGGATGGTGCCAACGTCGGGTTGCGTTTTACGCGATAATAAATGAGAGCCGCATAACAAAGCGCCGTCAGCAATCCGGGAATGATTCCGGCTGCAAACAATTTACCCACCGATTGCTGGGTAAAGAGCGCGTAGATGATCATCATCATGCTCGGCGGAATCATGGAGGCAAAGGTTCCGGCAGAAGCGATACAGCCAACGGAGAACGATTTGTCATAGTTGAGCCGGTTCATTTCGGGCAAAGCCATTTTGCCGAAAATTGCCGTGGTGGCTATGGAAGACCCGGATACAGCACCGAACAGAGCGCAGCTGAAACAGGTGGCAATGCCAAGAGAGCCCGGCACCCCCCTGCTCAAAACATTGACGCCGTTATAGGCCCGCCGAGCAAACCCTCCAATGGCAGCAAAAGAACCCATCAGGATGAAAAGAGGGATACAGGCCCAGGTGGGGGTTGCTATTGAAAAATAGGCGACCTGCCCCAATAATGACAAAGAGCTGTTAAATCCCAATAACAAGGCACTGGTAATTGCACCGCTGAGCAGAAAAGAGAGCCCGATTTGCAGTCCCATCCCCATCAAGAACAACAGCAATAGGATGCAAAGGATGCCCCCGGTAAAAAAATCCATTATCGCCCTACTCCGAATATATTCCTGACTGAACTCACCTCGAAATTGAGGACGTATCTCTTATTGGCGGGAGACCGTTTGCTCGCTCTTCCTTCCTTTCTTTATCGCTTCTGCCAGATTGGCAATGGTCTGAATCAGGAAAAAAAACAAACCGACGACCATCAGAAATTTTACCGGCCAGAGATGAAGCTCCGTTGTTCCACCAATTGATTCGTTTTTCTGAAAAGACACCAAGGCGTTTTGAGAAACAGCAAAGAACAGCAGACCAACGGTAAAGACAGCCAGCAGGTGGGTAATAACACCCACCGCCTTCTTGAGCCGGGCCGGCAGTGCATTCACCACAAGCTCAAGACCTACATGTTCACGGTGCTGCTCACAGCGTGCCAGCCCGAAATAGATGACAATCATCATCACAAAAACCGACAACTCCGCCATCCCCTGAAGCGGCTTATTGATGGAGCGGGTGATTATATCTGCAATCAGCAGCACCATCATGCCGATCATCAGCCAGCCACAGAATCCGGAAAGGAATTGATTTGTTTTCTGAAAAAATAGTTTCATCACATTTCACTGCTTGAGAAAAGCCGGTTTTCAAGTACCCTGGCCAATTTACAATAACCATACGACCTGGCCTGGATCAAAGCCCAGCAGCATCTTCTGCAAACCCTTTGGAATCGGTTACCTGCGACTAGCAGAAAGTGGCATGATAGGCAGATGAACAGACTATCGTCGTACCGTTGCAACGTTCAATTCCTGCTCTCACCCTGCCAACCCTTCTGAATAACAGCCATAACCGACTAAGACAAAATGATCTACCGCGCCACAGCCTCTTCGTGAATGGCTTTTACCTTAGCCATAACCGTTGCCGCTGTTTTCAATCCGGCCTTTTCCGCTTCCTCAACCCAAACAGCCTGCAGTTCTTCAAGCTTGTCGGCATTCTCCCATTTGGCAATGTCCGCTTCACTCATCTCTGTAACCGTATAACCAGACGCCTTTTGTTCTGCCATTACTTGATCAAATGCTTGTTCATAGGTTTGAGCAAATTTTTGCTCGGCAATTTCAGAGGCTTTCAGAATGCCTTCCTGAACATTTTTGTCGAGTCCATTGAAATAATCGAGATTGATGAGATGCAGGAAAGGCATGGCATACCACAGCGACTTGGAGACCAGGAGGTTGGGTGCAACCTCATCGAATTTCATTAAATGAAGTCCGTCATAATTGGTGAAGCAGCCATCGATAGTACCGGTCTGCAAAGCCATATAGACATCTCCCCACGGTACTGAAACAGGAACGGCCCCGGCATTTTCTAAAAACCGCAGACCCCATTTATCTCCTGCTCGCCATTTCTGGTCTTTGATATCGTCAATTCCAGTGAGGGGATTCTTGCCGGTAAAGGCACCCGGCAGACCGGCCGTGAACATGATGTTCATCACATTGGCTTTTTCCAGTTCAGCTTTAAACTCTGGGACTTCAGCATATACCTTGCGGTAAAACCAAACCATGTTTTCAAATTTGCTGGGCCCTCTTGGGAAGAGTTTTAAAATAGTATGGGCGGGCAACTGACCGGGATAGTGCCCGGGGTAGACAAACCCCAGCTGCGTTACGCCGTCACCGATTCCTTTCAAGATCTCTTTTGATCCCATCAGCGCACCGCCCCAGAACTCTTGAATTTTTACCTGCCCGTTTGTCTGTTTTTCTATTTCGGGCAACCAGGTGTTCTTGACAAACTGCGTCCGCATACCGCCTGGAGGATCATGGTCAGAATATTTCATCTTGATCGTATCTGCCAGGCACACCGCAGCTACACTTGACGCCAGTAAAAATACCAAAGCCACACTGAATTTTTTGAAATAACACATCGGTAGACCTCCTGAGCTTAACAATTTGAACTGAATAGTCATTGCCGGTAATTAACCGTAAGTGGGCCCTAACCTTTTAATCACGAGCGGTGCGCTCCTCCATCACCTCCTAAAGTATGCTAAGATTAGTTTATAAAAAAACTGAAGAGACGCGATTGTTTCCGGCTGCACCATGTAGAGAAAATCAAAACCCTTCCCGCCACAGTATCCACTGCTGCCATCCTCCGTATTGAAACACATATCAACGACCTCGGCAAACAAACCTGTCTGGAAATCAGCCCCGCATTTTCACTTTCACGCCACCGGCAGGTTAGCCGAGATCAGACACTGCGGATCAGGCCGCCGTCGCAGCGAATAATACTGCCGGTAACATAGCTGGCCGGCTCACTGACAATAAATGCGCCGACCGAACCAAATTCCTCCACCGAGCCATAACGTCCAAGGGGAATTGTTTTTTTCGATGCGGCTTGCACATCTTCAACTGAAATGCCCTGTTTCTCGGCAGCCAGCGCGTCAATCTGCACAACCCGCTCTGTTTCTATGCGGCCAGGAGCCAGAATATTCGAGGTAATGCCGTCCGCAGCCACATCAGTGGATAGGGATTTGCTCCAGCCCACCAGGGCGGAACGAATAGTATTTGAAATTCCCAGTATGGCAATTGGTTGAATAATGCTGCTTGAGGCTATGGTTAAGATGCGGCCCCATTTTCTTTCCCGCATACCAGGCAGACAGAGATTGGTGATCTCAATGAGCCGCACCACCATGATATCAAATTGCGTCATCCATGTCTCCTTGTCCGGGGTTTCAACCTTACCGGGAGGCGGACCACCGACGTTATTGACAAGGATATCGACACGCCCCAGCTTCTGCAGGGCGGCTTCGTAGAGCGTTTTTGCCGATGCTGGATCACTCAGATCAATAACCGCATAGGATGCCGTACCTGCTCCCTGGCTATTGAGCAGTGCAGCGGCATTATCTAGTTTTTCTGCCGATCGTCCGCTGATAACAACGTCAGCCCCTTCTTGGCATAGTTTTGTTGCAACAGCCAAACCCAGCCCTTGGCTCGAAGCTAAAATCAGCGCCTTTTTTCCCGTTAATCCCAAATCCATATCAGTGATCCTTTAGTTTTTGTTCCACACGCTTCATAAGTCGCGTCAATTCCCTCTGATCCGTATCAGTGAGACAGGGTCCTGGCAAACGAACTCTAGGTGACGCAATTACCCCCCGTCGGTGGAGTATCTCTTTGCGCAGTGCAAGACCAAAGCCTGGCTGCTGCTCGTGCCTGACAAGAGGAAGATAGATATCAAACAGATCTTCTGCGCGATCTATTTCACCGGCCTGATGAAGGCGAACCACTTCGACCAGCATTTCTGGATAGGCAAATCCAGTCATCGCTCCATCGGCCCCGCGCTGCAACTCCTGAGGCAGGTAGAGGCCGCCGTTTCCGACCAGTATTGAAACTCGACGGATACCCTGAGCAGCAGAGGTCTCTCTAACCTGAGTTATTTTGCTGAGGCCCGGCCAGTCTTCATGTTTGAGCACAACCAGTTGATCAAATTCCGCGACCAGCCGATTGAACATTGAAACAGAGATCTCTGAGCGGGTCGCAAATGGATAGTCCTGATAACAAACGGGAATATCATCGCCAAGCGCCGTAAAGACCCGATTGAAATAGGTATAGATTTTTTCCTCGGTTCCAAGCCCTGGCAGCTGGCGCAATCATCACACCAGCGGCGCCCTTGTCCATGCTCAGCCTGGACAGATGCACCAGGTTATCAAGGCCAGCACTCGACACGCCGACGATCACCGGCACGCGCCCGCCGACATGGGTAAGCATGCAGTCTAGCAGCCGCTCGGATTCCTGCGCTGAGAGCTTCGGTGCCTCCCCCATCATACCAAGAATCACAATGCCGCTGACACCCTTGTCGATATAAAAATCAGCCAGGTGTTTTGCACTCTTGAGATCCAACGCACCATCATCTGTAAACGGTGTCGCTGAGACGATATAAACCCCGGTGGCGCTTTCATCAAGTCTGTGAGTTGTCATTATAACAAACTCCTCACCCCGTCAAGCGGAACGGAAATGGTTAGCACCTCTATCGTTGCGCCCGGGACCATTTGAGAGAATTTCTCGCAGGCCTGCACGGATAGCCACCGCCAATACAAGGCCAGGCTTTAAGTAACCCAGCAGAGGAAATTTTCCAGCATCTTTCCAGGCACACTGGCAGAAGACCAGCAAACAAACGAAAATGTCGATGGACCTCGCTTGGCAAACGGTAGTACGATGAAAAATGGCCCTATTTGGTGAAGTCCCAAGCAAAATTGAATTTTTATTTTCATAAAAAAATATCCTGCAAATTTTATAGCAAGACCTGTTTTAAAAGTCAATCACTATTCAAATCGGCACCGCTGCCAACGCAACAGACTTAAAGCTCATTTGACAGGGCTGAAGGTAAAGACAAGACTGTATTCAGTAGCCCAGAGCGTCTTGATTTCCTGGAGGAAGATAAGAAAGGGGGTAATTTTGTAATCAGAGAACTGACAGGCCCTGTAGTGCTTCCTGACCTGTCAGTTCAGAAGACAGCCTTTTTCTAGACCGACTATTTTATGGTTTTGTACCAGTTTTCAGGGTACTCGTCGTCTACATATACGCGTTCAATTGGAGACAGCGTCTCAATCCCTTTTATCTCAGTGATAAAGCATTCCAGCACGCCTTTGACAATAGTGCCCTGCTCTAGGTGTCCGCCAAAAACGGGGCAGTCCCAGGCACCGCCGGCAACGAAGTGGATAGCTGGAAATGGCTCGGGTTTTCCATCTTTACCCGGTCGCGTGTGGATCATTCCGCTGAATGCCAGAACCATGCTTAAATTAGCTGTGGTTGCCACGGCTTCTTTGTGCCAGTTGTCAGGATCGGTCGTATCCGGAGCCCACACCAGGTATTTGGTCGGCTGCAGCCCCCCCATGAAAGCAGCATGGATTTTGGCAAATTCAAGGCCATGGTCAATGGCAAATTTCTGAAGAGCCAAAAACACATCGGCTCCCGTTGTTAAACGGAGAATAAATTCACGTCCGCGAATTGCTTCTACGCTATGATACTCATCGGGTGTTTCAGCATCCCGTTCCCAAATTTCTGTCATGTTGATCTCCTTCTAATAATTGTTTTTTGGTTATTAAATGGCAAATTCAGTCATTCATAAAAATAACGCCATCCATTGTTTTCACTGCGCAACCGCCGACTTTTACTGTCTCAATTTCGGCGCCTGATCCTACAATCTCAACCGTTGCCGTTCCCGGTCTTCCCATGAGATGCCCCTGTTCGACCTTAAAAACCGGGCCAGGGCGAAGCCCATGGTGGGCGATGTACGCACCCATGCAACCGGCGGCAGACCCGGTAAAGGGATCTTCCGAACCCGCGGCTGAAGTGAATAAACGTCCGTGAGCATCAGTATCCTGTGCCAATCCCTCAAGGCAGAACATATAGAGCGCATCTACCCCAATTCGCTCCAACAGGTTGTAAAACAGAGTTCGGTCAATCTGAACATTCTTCAGAATAGCCATTCCTTTGACCGGTGCCACAAGAAAAGGAAGGCCGGTGCTGATAATTTGTAAGGGCACTCCTTCAATGAAATCATTTCTAGCCATTCCCAAACATCTCATCAGCTCCTCTTTTGGGACTGCATTTCCAAATGAGGGTTTTTGCTGTGACATGATTGCTTCAAAAGGCCTGCCGGCAGAATTAATGTTTATTTCTACCGGCAGGACACCGATGTTAAATTCAAAATTTACACAGATCTTCGGCTGCCTGTTGTCAAGCATTCCTTCCAGAGCAAGCATCATGGCGGTCGCTATAGTGGGGTGGCCGGCAAAAGGAACCTCAGCTCGGGGCGTAAAATAGCGAACTTTTAGATCAGCTACATTGGAACGAAAAACAAAAGCTGTCTCGGACAGATTGGTTTCCATGGCGATCTTCTGCATCTGCCGATCGGTCAACCCCTCCGCTTCCGGTAAAACAGCACAGGGGTTGCCGCAAAATTGTTCCGAGGTAAATGCATCCAAGTATATGACGCGGTACTGTTTCATTCAGTCTGTTTGATAATTATTCATGTGCTTCATGGCAATGTAAATGGACGATTAACGATGAGCAATCACTTCAATCTCGACAAGAGCCTCAGGATCGGGCAGAGCTGTTATTTGGACACAGCTTCTTGCCGGCAGGCCGGTTTCGAAAAACATCTTATAGGCCTGGTTCATTTCTTGAAATAATCCCATATCTGTTATGAACACAGTTGCCTTCAAGACATTCTCCAAGGAAAGACCGGCCAGGTTCAATTGCGCAGTGATGTTGGTTAGTGTTTGCCGAGTCTGTTCTCCAATGTCTGCTGTTGCTATTTCTCCGGTGTCAGGATTTCGACCGATCAGTCCGGACACAAAAACCAGTTTGTCGAATCCAACAATTGTTGAAAACGGCATGTCGGTATTCTTTGATGAAACAATTATCTCACGTTTCTCGGTCATGATAGTGATTCTCCATGTTCTGCTATTATCGATAGGAATCGTTTCGAGTCGATATTGCGTCCGGTGACTACCAGTACAACTTTTTTATTGTGCAGCGCTGCTTTTCCAGAAAGAAGAACTGCCAACCCTACTGAAGCGCCGCCTTCAACCACCAATTGTTCCTCATAAAAAAAAGCTTTCATTGCCGAGATGATCTCATCTTCCGCTGCCAGTGCCACTTTGGCGATGAGCGGTTGTGAAATTTCAAAAGGCAGGGGACTTAGACCTCCGGATAGCCCATCAGCTACCGAGGGTTTTAAGGCGATTCGTTCACACGGTTTACCCATCTGCAATGATTGGTAGGCACCTGGGGATGCTTCAGGCTCAGCGCCGATGATTGCAACGTTGCTGTTTTCCTCTTTAATTGCTGCAGCAATGCCTGAAATCAGCCCACCGCCACCGACAGGTACGATGACCGCATCAACTTCGGGTAAATCTTCCAGAATTTCCAGACCAATTGTGCCCTGACCTGCTATAACCAAAGGATCTGCATTTGAGTGGACATAGCAAGTTCCGTTTTTTGTGCTATATGATTGGGCGATGTCGAAAGAATCATAAAAGGTTTTCCCCTCAAGCACTGGCTCGATACCGCTCATGCGAATCTGGGCAATCTTTGCAGGATCAGCACCTTCAGGGAGAAAAATTCGTATCCGTTCTACACCCATCTTTCTGGCGGCATAGGCAAGAGCCAGAGCATGATTACCACTGGAGGCAGTTGCAACCCCGGATTTTTTAACCTCTTCTTTATGATGGTTCAAAAAGTTAGTTACACCTCGGATTTTGAAACACCCGCATGTCTGCCAACACTCCATTTTCAGATACACATGGCAGCCACACAGGCGGCTCAATGACGGGGAATGCAATAAAGGTGTTCTCAGTATATGCGGTTCAATAGTTCTTTTAGCGGCATGAATCATACCTGTGTTAAAAGTAGTCACGGAGATTATCTCTTCTCTGTCAATGTGATTATTTATATACGTCCAGATAAAATCATTGTTTAAGATTCTTCTTTTATCTCTCAAACCACAACCCGTTCAGCTTTCATCAAAATAGTATCGCTTGAGACAGTGAGGATTGTTGTATGTCAGGAACGGCCTGTTGACTGGGGGACAAGGCTATAAATGAACCTGGCGCTGGCTTTCTTTCATCCTTTTTTCAAGGTACCCGGAAAACCTTGTCAGCGGCACAAACATAATCAAATAGAGGACAGTCACAAATATCAGTGGAGAGGGATTGGCCAGCAATGATTTCTGTGAAAGTCCCGCTTTGAGGAGTTCGATGATTGAAATAGATGACGCAAGCGCAGTGTCTTTTGCACTGGCGACGTAGTTTCCCACTAAAGGTGGAATGACTACGCGAAAAGCCTGGGGCAAAATGACAAAGCGCATGGTTTGGATCGGGTTGAGCCCCAGTGCACTGGACGCTTCAATCTGCCCTTTTTTGATTGAAAGAAAACCGGCGCGAAATATCTCGCTCACATATGCCGAACTGTTGAGCCCCAGCGCAAGAATTCCAGATACGATTGCACTCAGGCTGATCCCCATAAAAGGAAGCGCATAATAAATCAGCATCATCAGCACGATAATCGGCATTGCCCTGAAAAAGTCAACATAGACGATAATGAAAAAATTCAATACCGGGTTGTTAAAGGAACGGAATACCGCCAACAGAAGACCAATGATGGTGCTCATAATTGCAGCACAGACCGCTAAAAGAAGGGTTGTCCAAAAGCCTTCCACCAATGTCGGCCAGGCTTTTTGAATCATTTCAAGGTTGAAAAACAAATATCCCATCTCGCCCCACCTGGCGGTTGAGTAGCGATAGTAAAGCCAGGCGGCCGCAATGAAGATGCTGAAAACAGTTATTGTTTTCATTTTTTCCGGTTTAAGCTCATCTGTAAAAATAATAAATGCCCAGACAAGAAGAAGCAGGCAGAAAAGGATTATCCTGCCAAGATCGACTGCTTCTGGTGAACCTTTCGATGGCAGCAGAAAGAGTGCGTACAAAACCAAAAGGGAAAGAGAGCCGTAGACGAAGCTATTTCGACGAATAAACGGGAGATGTCCAACCTTGTCTTTTAAGTCTGACAATCGTGATGTACTGGTTTGTGACGAAGTTGGCTCTGCCATAGTGTATCCGTTATACGTACCGATTAACCTAACCTATTGTTAGATGATCTTGCCTAAGAACTCGATTGTACGCTTATGTTGTGGAATGATTAAATATGTAATCCGGTGTGCCATCTTCAACGATCAGCCCGTCGACAAGAAAGAGAATACGGTCGGCGGCTTCTTTAATAAAACCCATCTCATGGCTGACAACCATCATGGTCATGCCTTCCTTGGCCATAGTACGCATAACATCAAGCACTTCACCAATCATTTCAGGGTCCAGAGCAGAGGTTGGTTCATCAAAAAACATTATCTGCGGCTGCATTGCCAGCGCGCGAGCTATAGCAACACGTTGCTGCTGACCGCCAGAAAGCTGTTCTGGATAGGCGTCAGCCTTATCTGCCAAACCCACCTTTTCCAGCAATGCCATACCGCGTTCGGTAGCCTCTTTTGCCGATATTTTTCGCACGCTCATTGGAGCCAGTTTTATGTTTTCGATTGAAGTCAAATGCGGGAAGAGGTTGAAGCTCTGGAAAACCATGCCGATTTCGGTCCTGACCAGATTGATATCAATATATGGGGCGAGGATATCGATACCTTCAATATATATTTGGCCGGAGCTTGGCTCCTCCAGACGATTCAGGCAGCGTATAAAAGTGCTTTTACCGCTGCCAGACGGCCCCATGATCGCCACAACTTCGGATTGTTTGACCTTCGTACTAATCCCTTTGAGGACATGCAAATCCTTGAAACGTTTGTGCAGATCTACAACCTCAATCATTGTTTCCGTATCTTTCATTTTAGCCATTCCGTCTTTTCTGGAGCTTGTTCTCAAGGAGATTAACTGCCCTCACTAAAGGAATCAGGACAGCGAGATAAATCAATGCGGCTGCAACCAATGGTGTAGGGTTTGTTTCGCTGGTATACAGTTCTCGAGCCCGTTTCAACAATTCTGGAGCCGCCACTATCGAGGCAACGGCTGTATCTTTTAACATCGCTACGAGGGTTCCGGTCAGTGGAGGGATAACCACCGGAATCGACTGAGGGAGAATTATCTTGAAAATTGTTTTCCAACGCGATAGCCCCAATGAGCGCGCCGCTTCAAGCTGACCGGAATGCACAGATTCTATTCCAGCTCTAAAGCACTCAGACGCATACGCACCGTAGCCAAGCGATAACGCCAAAATAGTGGAGACTATTGATCCAAATGATATACCCATGAACGGGAGGGCAAAAAATATAAAAACCATGACGACGATCATCGGGATAGAGCGGAAGACGTCAACATAAATCTTCAAAAAGAAATTCAGCGTTGGACTGTGCAAGGTGCGAAGAACTGCAATCAGCAAGCCAACCACAGACACTGCCAACACCTGAAATAAACGCCAGCAAAAGGGTCACTTCCAGGCCTTGCCAAAGTATCCACCAATTGCCATCAAGTGTTTCCCAATTAAAGAAAAAGTCATTCAACTTTTCCCATTGTGCACCGGAATAGCGATAGAAAAGCCAACAGAGCGCCACGATCAGCATCAGGGCGACAATCATCTTAAGGATTTCAGGCTTTTTATTGTCGGCAAGGATGTTTCCAGTGAATGCAAGGACGAGTACTATAAAAAAATTGATACTGAAATAAACAAGAGTGGTGGAGCGGTTTCTTTGCTGGGCAGCAGGAAAAAAGCATACGCCACCAATAATGCGAATGAAAGCGCCACAATTGCAGGCTGTCTGAGCCAGACGGACCAGCCCGGATGGGTGCGAGCGAACTTGTTTTTCTGGTCAGGTGTTTCTGACATCAGGTTCATGGACGCCATAAGAGAAGGTTACGAATCAGTTTTAAGTTGGTGACCGAGGCTAATGCCCTGTCGGCTAAAGCAATATCGATTCAATAGAAATCTGACAGATCAGATGATACTATTGCACTGATTAAGTAGATAATAGAGGGAGCCCCAACCGCTATCAACGGTTGGGGCTCAAATGAACATTACCCTGATCTTTTATCACATCGCTGGTTTCTCGTTTGGCATATACGGTGCGACAATATTAATGACCGAGCTATCCTTTGGCGGCTCGGAACCAAACCATTTTTTATGAATGGCGAGCATGGTTCCGTCTTTTTTCATCTCGTTCTGAATTTTGTTGAACTCGTCACGGAGAGGAGATCCTTTTTTAAACGCTAATGCCTGACCCGCTTTGAAACCCGGGATATAGATTTTCATGACAAGGTTTGATTTAGGGTGCTGCTTTATGTAGTAGAGAGCAATAGGATCGTCTACCACAACACCATCTATTCTGCCAGCTTCAAGGTCGAGAGCAGCATCTACCCAATAATCGTAACTCTTCACCTTATATGGTCCGAATTCATCTTGAGCTTTGACAAGCCAGGCTTCATTGGCCGAACCAGTGTCGGAACCAAAGGTTTTCCCTTTCATCTGGCTCAGGTCGGCGATTCCATCACTCTTGTGTCATCATGCCAATTCCAGAATCGTAGTAAGGATCAGCGAAATCCATAACTTCAGCCCGCTCTTTCTTAATCCAGATCGACGACATGGCAACATCCCACTGCCCGGACTGTACACCGGTAAGTACGGTGGAAAAGGGAGCGGATTTGTAATCGAGTTTATAGCCGGCACGCTTTGCAAACTCTTCAACGATATCCGCTTCAAAGCCAGTCATCTTTCCATCTTTAGAAAAAATCCAGGGTGGATTTTCACTGTTTACCCCAACCTTAATGGTTTTCCCGTCTGCTGCCGCAGCTTCTTTTCCGCCATCAGCGAAGATGCCGAGTGTGCCGATAGCAACCAGCGCCAGTACAACAACAAGTCCCTTTTTCATAATACGCCTCTCCTTTTTCGTTTTTATGCCTCGTCCGATATGGTTGAAGCACCTTGAAATAAATTTAAAAAAGCTATTACATCGTTTATATGACCAGAATAAGTCATTTTGTTCGATTGTTTCCCGAAGCAGACACTCCGGCTCAACGTAATCCTGATCTAATTCGGTCAGTCGTTTCATAATAAGCACGATTATTGAATTTGTGGTATCACATTATTGGGAAGAGCCGGGAACGATATTAAAAAAATCTGGCTATGGCTAATACCCACGGCTGAAATCGACCACAAAGTGCAAAGGGGATCCATCTAAAAAGCGCAGATAATTTTCAAAGAAGATATCGGTCACCTGTTCGGGAAACGAATAAGCCGCATTATGTGGAGTGATCATTACGTTTTCCATGCTCCACAACGGGCTATCCGGTGCCAGCGGCTCCTCTTCAAAGACGTCCAGAATCGCTCCACCGATTCGTTTTGAGTCAAGGGCGGCAATCAGGTCTTTTTGGTTGACAGTACCTCCACGGCCGACATTCACCAAAATTGCACTGTTTTTCATTAATTGTAATTCTTTAAGGGAAATGAAATTTCTGCTTGCTGCTGTGTCCGGCAATATCAGGACTAAATAGTCAAGTTGCGGCAGAAAATCATCAAGCTCAGTGGGCAGGTAGAGACGATCAACAAAATCGACATCACCCGGCGTTCGCTTCATGCCGAGAATCTTCATATCGAAGTGACGGGCAGTCAATGCAATGTTTCTGCCGATGGAGCCGAGCCCAACAAGACCGATGACGATTTCAGCCAGACTCCGATATTTAATTCGAGACCAGATTTTCCTCTTTTGGTTCTGTTCGGTGGCAAAAATAGAGCGTTCCTTGGCAAGAATATAGCCAAAGACATATTCACTCATTAAAGAGCCAAAAAGATCCTTGACTCCAGTCAAAATATAATTGTGCGGCAAGCCAGTTTTGCATAAAGGTTCAACACCGGCAAACGTTGATTGTACCCACTGTAGTCGCGGGGTTTCTGAGAGAATCGAAGCAACCAGAGCGGGTTTGCCGAAGATAATATTTACCGAGGGAGTATGTTTTTGAGCGTCATGGACATTGACTGCGGTTACGATCTCAATCTCTGGAAGATTGAGTCTCGATAGTTCCGCATGGTATGTTGAAGCATCGTCATCAAGGATAAGCAACTTATTCATGAGGTCCCGTGGTCCCAGATGTATTTGATCTTATCAAATTTATAATCCCCATTCCATACTATCCAAACATAATGATCTTTTATTTTCAAGAATTTAAATTATGCAAATTTTATAGCAATGCGCATTGGAAAAGTCAATTACCTTTCAAAAGATCAGGTCGGGCGTGGTGATATAATTTATTGATAGTCCAATATCGATTGTTATCACACCGCAGCAGCTAACAACTAATCTGACCTGACCGTTATCAACCAGCTATTATATTTTACATAATATTTCATTATTTCAGATACATAATTGGTTATCGTCAGCTTAGACCGGGATAGATAATATGATTCAGCCACGACTGAATGGCACGTCTCTCATCAATTCCAACAAAGCAAGGAGGGTTGTGTTCGTCCGGAAGCGGCCGTAATATTCGAAAAAAATCTATACGGCGACAATATCAGCCTATCAGCTTGCAAGCGTGCTCTCTCGATGCTTTTCAATATACTCGAAATCTTCACAGAAAATTCGGATTTATACATTGTGAGCATTTACAGCATATGCTGATGATATAAAGAGCAGGTTTGTGACTATTGATTTTATAAATCAAGGGTGGCCCTCTGAGGAGGGACATACCAAGATTTCAGACCGGTATGATTATAAAATCTCACGTGCCAGCAAGGATCCGAGAAAAGCTCTGGTAGAGTCCTAAGGGAAGAACCGTTTTCCGACAGAAACTGTTTACATTTTCAACAACTGTCTGTAACGTCAGTTGACAACTTCACCATCAGACTATCGACATTTATCGGGTAATTACATGAAAAACGCTGCATCATCACTTGAACTGGGAAAGAAAGACGCCGAACGTTTCATCGCCGAGGAGCGCATAGAATACGAACCATTTGTCGCCATGAGCGACCTGCACATGGTCAGGAAGACCTTTGCCCTTACCTACGAAACATTCCGTGATACAGTAAAAAAACTTGACGCGGACCTCTGGGTCCTGATCGACGACTCGGTAGCAGAATTGAAGAAAGAACAGGGCAAAGACTTTAATCCCGACCAGTACGCGGAAGGCTTCACTGAAGGTGTTGCAGCCGTCTGGGAGAAAATCAGGGACGAAGTACTCTGATCCCTGCCGCCGGATCTGCAGCTCCATAGAAACAGAGTGTTGCCTCTTCCAGCTGCCGCCCCGGTGCGCGCTTTTCCCACTCTACTCCATGCAAAATCCAGGCATCATCCACCAGGAAATTCCAGAGGCTCCAGATTGTTTAATAAAATAATTGCAGAGCAAGAAGCGGAGTGTTTTTGCCACTACCGCCGCCTATAGTGCAGCCATGCAAAACAATAGAGGGCGGCAGGCATGAGAGCGGAGAGATTAACAAAGAAAACAGGACTCAGGTATCGGTCATGAACGATCAGAAACCATTCAGCTCAGACGACGCCCGCTGGGAAGCCCTTAAAAACCGCAGCAGAGACCCTGAGGATTTATTCTACTACGGCGTTAAATCCACCTCCGTCTTCTGCCGGGCCGGCTGTTCATCGAGGCTCCCTCTGCGTAAAAACGTGGTGTTCATGAACAGTTGTCAGGAAGCATTAGATCAGGGGTTTCGTCCCTGCAAACGATGCAGGCCCGATAAGACAAAACCGGATGCAGCATCCGTCAGCCTTGTTGTCGGGGCCTGTCGGCTTATTGAACAGGCCGAAATACCACCCCCCTTGAAGGAACTGGCGAAGCAGACGAGCCTCAGCCCCTCCCATTTTCATCGCCTCTTCAAAAAGATCGTTGGCGTAACGCCCAAACAATATGGCACCACTCACCAGCTCCAGCGTTTTCGGGCCACTATCCTGTCCGGCAGCTCAGTAACCGATGCCATCTATAAGTCAGGATTCAGCTCATCGAGCAGAGCCTATGAGAAAACCAGCCGCCTGCCGGGTTTACGACCCAAGGATCTGAAAAGCGGCGGCAAAGCAATATCCATACAATATGGGGTCAGTCGTTGTTTTCTCGGCTGGGTAATTATCGGAGCGACTGACAGGGGCATCTGCAGTGTCGAGTTCGGCGACTCAGCCGATGAGCTGCCCCTCCTGCTGAAAAAACGATTCCCGAACGCCCAGCTGAAAAAGGGCGACCAAGCCTTCAATACACTGCTTGGCGAGGTAACCGCCTTCATTGAAGCACCGCATCTCGATATTCAAATTCCCCTCGATATCCAGGGGACAGTGTTTCAGAAAAAGGTGTGGGATATTCTCCGGCAGATAAAACCAGGAGAGACCAGAAGCTATTCCGACATCGCCGAAAAACTTGGCAGCCCCCGGGCAGTGCGGGCTGTTGCCGGAGCCTGCGCCTCGAACAAGATTGCCGTGGTGGTTCCATGCCACCGGGTTGTTGCAAAGGATGGCCGGATCAGCGGCTATCGCTGGGGAGTCGATCGAAAAAAACAGCTGCTGGAAAATGAAAGGACCAGAACCGCCCAGGAATAGAAGCGTGTCATATTCGGATTTATAAATCAATATAACCAAAAAATTAACGTGGGCTCACTAAAACTTGCCGCTTAGCTCCACGTCAGGCTCGATTAGAAAAGATGAGTATAAGTATTTCCCAAACCCTTGCCATAAAAGCAAGCGTCCTCTCCTACAGCGATTTTCCAGCAGCCGTTGTGAGCGCAGCGAAGTCTGCCTTTGAAGATACCATTGCCGTGGCGATCGCTGGAGCGACAACGAAAAACGTCGATACCGCTCTCGTTGCCCTTAACCCGTCGCCCGGGCCATCTACAATTTGGTGCAGGACGCGTACGGCAAACGCTTTGGACGCGGCATTCGTCAATGCGACCGCTTCTCACGCCCTGGATTTTGACGATTGCACGACAACGATCGGTGGACATCCGTCAGCGCCGTTGATCGCTCCGATAATGTCCCTGTCAGAGGAAATCGGGGCATCGGGGCAGCAGGTCATCGAAGCCTATGTGGCGGGGTATGAGATCATGTCACGATTGGCTGACATGGTCATGCCCGAACACTACACCATCGGCTGGCATCCGACCTCGACCATGGGTGTATTCGGCGCCGCGGTCGCCTGTTCCAGGCTGCTTGGCTTGTCGCAGGCGCAATTGGCTGCTGCCCTTGCCATCGTGCCTTCCCTCGTGGCAGGGACAAAAGCCAATTTCGGTACCCAGATGAAACCTTTACAGGTCGGCGCGGCCGCTCGAAACGGTCTGTTTGCAGCCAAACTGGCGGCTGCAGGGTGCGACGCCATGCTCGATTCCATCGATGGAGATATTGGCTTTTTTACGCTGTTCAACAATGGCATCCGTCATCCGCTGGATGGGGATTTGGACAGCGAAGCTCAGTGGCGTATTCTTAATCCAGGTATCGCCATCAAGCAGCATCCTTGTTGCGGCAGCACCCACTCAGCCATCGATGCGGCTCTTGCTCTCCATCATCACACACGGTCCGAAAAACCTGGCCGACGTCGATCAGGTGACCGTTCGGGCACATCCCAGACGTTTGGGCCATACCTTTAATCCAGACCCGACGAGCGGACTTGAGGCGAAATTCAGTATTCAGTTTGCTGTGACCGTTGCGCTGGCCAAGGGTTCGATACATTTATCCGATTTCGAAGAACCGTTTGACAGCAGCCTGTACACTCCGTTCAGAGCAAAACTTGAGGTTGTTCCAACAGAGTTCGAGGACGAATTCAAATCCACTGTAGAAGTGCGGGCGGGAGATAATACCTGGCTCGCCAGTCAATCAACGAAGCTCGGCCGAGGCAGGGACCGTCCGCTGTCCCTGGCAGAGCGGGACAGTAAATTCGTGGACTGTCTCGGGCAGAATTATCCAAAAAGCCAAACCCTAAAATTACACGACAAACTGCGTGGTCTTGATCGGTTGGCCTCAATCACTGACCTGACGGTGCATCTCCGGTGAAATGCGGGGAGCCGCTGCCTGGAGAGAAACGTAGCTACGCCGGGCTTTTACTGCAAGATTAAGCTGTAATTTCAGATATATATTGAAATATTTTCACTCAACTATCCGTGACTGTGAGTCTACCACAATTGGTTCCCGGTCCATGGCCGAATACATGCGGGCAAGACGCCTGGTTGCCGGTGTCTGGTCTTCGAGCAGATCGCCGATAAATCGTGGAGGCACCGTCTGGTACAGGAGCCTGGACTCAACAGTAAGCGGAAAGGTTTCTTTCTCAACAGCCAGGACATAGGTTACACGATCGCTTCCTGAACCACCAATTCCTGCATTTTTATTATAATTCTCGTCTACGCCGGCCTTTCCTGTAATTTTTGTGTGCTCAGCCATCGGACCGGTCCTTGAATACCCTTCAGGGACCAGTCGATTATCTTTCAGGTAGCCTGATGCCCGCAACAGGGTGTAGGTGGGGTTATTATCAACATCTCCCATGACCGCCTGGTAAATCTGCACCTGATCAGCGCTGGTAATCAGGTCGTAATGGGGTTCAAAGCCCCGGTCCAGGCCATTAATTTCACCGGTTTCATCCCAGCTGCCAGAATCGAATATGGGGTTGCCCGATTTGTCGCGGACCTGAAGCTGGAGCCACGCCCTTCTGACGGGAAACCCGGACGGAAATTTATGACCCGTTTTATTCTTCACCGTCACAATCACCTGAAGTTTGTCCGGCTCGTTTAATTCTGTTTCCAGAGAGATTGCTGCAGCTTCTTCGGTGAGCCGTCGTTTGGTTCTCTTAATGGTCAGACGGAAATCATCATCTGCAGCACTGAGATTGGTTTGCTGAGGATGGCTTCGCATCATCTCGAGCACAAAGGTGTTGCCGCCGGTGAAATGATGTTTCCAGAACGGTGACTGTTTGCTGTCAAGCCACGGTGGGCGGTTGGTTATCTTGATTGGTTCCTCAATACGGGGCATGTGACAATCCTGGCATGACCTGCCGCCATCGGCTGCGGCATATCGGCTGTTGAGCCACTCAAGATAAGGAGTCTGTTCGGGAAATTCTCCTGCGATCTCGCCCTTGTTGTCCAGGTATGGGGTGAACAGTGTATGGCATGACCCGCAGAGCGCGGATTCATGTACCTGTGCTCCATAAACAGGTCGGTAATTGACGTGATGAAGCATCGGATTTACCAATACCTCCTTGTAGGGACCGTATATTTCCCGGCTTTCATTTATGGTGTAGTGACCGGAGAAACTCGCTTCAGTGCCCAGGCCCGAGGGCTCAATCTGGTGACAGAGCGTACAGCTGACACCATCAGCGGCCAGGCCGCTTTTTTCCGCTGCCTCAACAGTATAACCGGTACCGCCATCCTGGATGTGCTGGGCATGTGCCATCGGTGCGTGACAGGTCAGACATTTATCCTCAATCTCCATCGCCAACTGTGGGTTTCTTTTCTGCTCAGATTCAAGTTTTGCCCGAAAAACAGGATCCCTGAACGAATTTGCCATCATCGTCGATCCCCAGTCATGATAGATGGACAGATCATTGCCCTGGCTGTCAACCAAAGCCCTTGAGGTGGAAGTATGGCAGAACGCGCAGTCCTCGGAGGCGCTGAAAAGATCTTTTGCCTCTGAAGCAGTGAGCGACTGGCAGCAAAGGAGAAAGACCATCGTCAGGAACTTGATCGAGCTTTTTTTCAGCATAAGGTTCACCTGCATCATTTCCATTCTCATTCCCCTGTTCCAGCGATTACTGGCCTAGAATAGTGTCAATGGTATCGAGTTCTTCCCCGGAAAATTGAAGATTCTTCAGGGCGCCCACACTGTCTTCCACCTGACTGACCCGGCTTGCTCCTATCAGGGCTGAGCTCATTCCGGGGTGCCTCAGTACCCAGGCAATAGCCATCTGGGCAAGCGTCTGGTCCCGCTTTTTGGCAACTTCATTGAGTTTTACTGCCTTAGCCACTCTCTCCGGGGTCACCGCATCCCCCCAGTGAAGCTTGTTGTTGTACTTGCCTGCCCTCGATTCACCGGGAATGACCTGGAGGTATTTATCCGTCAAGATCCCCTGGTCAAGCGGAGAAAAGCAGATGCAGCCGATCCCGCAATTTTTCAGGGTTTCAAGTAACTCTCCCTCTATCCATCGATCAAACATATTGTAGCGCGGCTGGTGGATAAGACAGGGGGTGCCGAGATCCCGGAGGATTTTTGCAGCATCATCTGTCTGTTGCGGAGAATATGTGGAAATGCCGGCGTAAAGGGCGCGGCCGCTGCGTACGATGTAATCAAGAGCTCCCATGGTTTCTTCAAGGGGCGTATCCGGATCCGGCCTGTGGCTGTAAAAGATATCAAAGTAGTCGAGCCCGGTACGCTTCAGGCTCTGGTCGCAGCTGGCAACAAGATATTTACGTGAACCCCACTCGCCATATGGTCCGGGCCACATGAGATATCCGGCCTTGTTAGAGATTATCAGTTCATCTCGATAAGGGTGAAAATCCTGCTTAAATAAGGTCCCGAATGTTTCTTCGGCTGAGCCCGGCGGAGGGCCGTAATTATTGGCAAGATCGAAATGGGTGATCCCCAGATCAAATGATTTTCTGAGAATTGCCCGGCAGTTATCCAATGGGTCATTGCTGCCGAAATTATACCACAGCCCAAGTGACAGAGCCGGCAGCTTTAAACCGCTGGCGCCACAGCGATTGTAGATCATTTGTTCATATCTGTTTTCATCGGGTAGATAATCCATGTTCTCTCCACTTAATGGTTAAAGAGATAGTGCTCATACCATGAAGTCATGGTTATACTGTCCATTTGGCCGACGTTATCGGGGTCCCGAGGTTGGCCCTCATCAGCCGGCTTCTCAACTCCAGGAGCTGTTTGATCAAGTGGGGTTCTGCCCTGGCATAAGCTTCCTCGTCTGTGACTCGTTTGACGACGATACCAAGCAGTTCAGTGATCGCATTTCCCACCGAATTCTGACTGATTGTGACGATCAGCCGGCCATCATCATCACGATATATCAATTGCTTGTAGGCGGGTTTCCAGCGAATTTCATTGGCGAAAGCGGGATCTTCCATGACCTGCAGGCGAATGATCCGTGCTGCTTCATGGAAATAATCACTGTACAGAAGGATATCTTCAATCTGGTCAGGAAAAAGGGCATCGCCGGGAATACGGGTGTCCTCTGTAGATACCAGGGCAAAGAATGCTCGGTAGAAATCAAGGAATCCTTTCAGGATCAGATCATAATCCTTCCAGAACTTACCACTGTTCAGCGCGGCTGCTCCGCCGATCACCTCCCAGCTCGGCAGCCCTTGCGGATAACCGGTAATTGCCAGTTTACCGGCATCGGGAGGAAGCGGACGAAGTGTTTCCAGTTCCAATACATCAAAAAACTGCAGATACACCTCACTCAAGTATTGCAGAAACAGGCCGTTATTGCCGCTGTCAGTCAGGTTGGGATTATCGTCATCGGCATACGGCGATGAGGCAAGCTGGCTGTTTTCAAACACCATGAAATGATTATGAATCATTCGAATACTGGGGACTCCCGGCTTATTAAGGGGCCATGTTGCATCAAGGCTTGCTTCACCGCAGAAAACAAGATGCTCTTTGGGGTCGGGGTATTTTTCCAGCATATAATGAAGCGTCATCTTCGTCATTCTGCTGAACACCAGATTTTCCTCTTTTGAGAGCTGGTCCCTGCGAACAGGCCGACCCATTGGATCAAGAACTTTCTGCGAGGTGTCGTATATAATCGATGTATCGAACAGGTTGGAGTGGCCAATCGCCTTGCGATACAACAGGAACCCCAGAGGGTTCCTCAACAAACCATTATCCCTGGCCAGGTGTCTTAAATTACAGGGACTGTTAAAAAATTCTGTCGGCGCAACACTTTCAGGAATTTCCAGGGGCAGTTTTCGATGGGGGGTAAGGAATTCCCTTGGTCCACTTGTTGTCATAGCGTTCTCTGCGTGTTTTATCAAAGGAAGTGGTGATGACCGGCAACCCATGGTCCATTGGCGGAACCTGCAGGCATTGACTTCACTATACAGGAAGCTGTTGATAACATCATCAAATTGTTGCAGATTGGTCGCCTCAGTTGATCAATCTCAGCTGTCTCAGAGACTGGAACAGAACGTTTCCGAGCAGGAACAGAACAAAACTACAGTAGTGTTCGCTACTATTTTACTATCATTATATAACTATTGTAATGATGATTATTCGTGCCTAATTTTATAGTGCAGCAGCGAGTAGAAGCGCTGCATTTTTAAAAAAACAACAGCAAAAGCTGATAACTGAACAAGGAGGCTATTATGAGTATGCGCGGCGAGATTATCTCTCAAGAATATAAAAGCATGGTATGGGTACACGATGAGTCAGGCAGAGAATATGCATGTTATGCTCGTGACCTGAAGAATAACAGGAATAATGGGGAGAGTGATTTCCCAGGATGAAAAGAAAAACTGTCTGGATCTCAGCCAGGTCCTTGGTGATTCCTGGTAGTGACCAGCTCTATGAAACGTATGGAAATCCGCGATTACTCTCTCCGATCGTGGATTTCCAGTACGTCCTCCTTCATTCACATTCAGGCCAACCGTAGCCCCATCGCCAGGGCAACCCCGAACAGGGTACTCCGCCGATTCGTACCGCTCGATACATTAGATTAGAAATTACTGCATAAAGCAACTCGACATCCTCACTTGAAACCGCATAGGTGCTGCTGAGTTCAGCGGATCTTTCAAGTCCTTTTTTCTGCACACACGATTTCAGCTGCTGGTCTGCGTTCAGGCGCAGCACAAAACTCTGCTCTGCTGAAATTCGCCGCCCACCGCCGCTGTGATAGTTCCTGTCATGAGAAGTGCAGCATGATTCCCAGGGCGGCTGCACCCCATGCACTTCGTCAAATTT
This sequence comes from uncultured delta proteobacterium, assembly GCA_963710015.1. Lineage (GTDB taxonomy): Bacteria > Desulfobacterota > Desulfobulbia > Desulfobulbales > Desulfocapsaceae > MADRE3. Next base: position 23,416 of record CAVPYP010000013.1, read on the forward strand.
CTGTAATTTCCCCGCAAGGTATTGCCAGCCGACGGAGAGACCGCCGCTGCAGCCGTCAGTTGTAAACTCATTTATTTGATTTGAGGGGTTGTTTTTCACCGCACTCAAAGCTTGATGCCCCCGAATCTCCAGCTGATACTCAATGCTGTCATGATCTGGGTCGTCTATTCCTGCCGGCTCAGCAGCAGCCCAGTTCCCTGAGATGGGTACGGCAATGGTCAGCAGCAGTATACAGATCAATTCGGGTTTCAAGTGGTTACCTTGTTATGGTGATTGATCACGATATGTATTCGCAGGTATCGGTTGATCAAACAATACGGCGGCATTCAGCAGCAGCCGTTCAATCGAATTCAGTTCAAGCCGGCCGGCTAGAACCTGACGGGCCATTCCAGGCTCGTCCGTTATGACACCATCGACCCCGAGTGACATCATGCGGGTCATTGATACCTGATCATTTACTGTCCAGACAAAGAGTTCTTTGCCTGCAGCGTGTGTACGGCGAATAAAACCGGGGCCTGTCGTTCCCATATTGACAGCAAGGAACTCGACTTCCAGGCTGGACAGGCTGCCGATGGTCTTTGACAACAGCAACCCGGCTTTCCAGTCAGGCCGGAGTTTCTGCAATTTTTCAATGCCGTCGCGTTTCAAAGACATGACCGCTACCTCTTCAACCATCCCGGCATCTTCAACCGCCTTGATCACGCCTTCTTCCAGATGCTGGTCATGCCCGTAATATTTTAGTTCTATCAGCAAATGAGCCTTGCCGCGCACTTCATCGAGCACCTCGCTGAGGGTTGGAATTCGTTCAGCAGAAAATGTTTTTCCAAACCAGCTGCCGATATCTATCCGCTTCAGCTCCTCCAGACTCATATCCCAGATTTTCCGGTTAACCCCGGCAAGTTTCATCAAATCACTGTCATGAACGACGATAACCTCACCATCAGAACTTTCCTGGACATCAATCTCGATCCAGTCGGCACCATCCTCTATTGCTGCCCGTACAGCTGCGATGGTATTTTCCGGAGCCCGGCCTGCCGCCCCGCGATGAGCAATGACGGCAACATTATCCTGAACCTGGATTTCCTCTATCAACTGCACTCCCAGGAACAACGAAACGATAATCGTACCTGCAAGGATCGCGGCCAGCCGGGGCCCAGTCAGGTTAACAAAGCTGGCGCTCCGAACTGGCTCGTTCTCGCCCAGCTCGTATGTAAGATCATGCTCTCTGGCGAGGTTGACCAGCAGACAACTGAAGCTGGCGGCCACAAATGCTGTCAGAAAGAAATTACCCAGGAAAAATAACGCTGCCAGCCCGCCAAGGACAGCCACGAGCATATTGATTGAATCATAGAAAAGAGGTACCAGTTGTGAACCGAGAACCTCAACACAAAAGAGCAGAACCACATTTGATAGTGCCACCAGTACTGCCCAGCCCCCCAATAACATCAGGAGTTGTGGTCTCCGGCCACGCACCAGCGCTGCACTTTTGGAAAACGACAGACCAGCGGATACAGCGGAGAACAGCACCAGGGGAAGCGTCAGCAGCCAGTCGAGAAGCCTTACAACGAGAATGACTGTCATCACCAGCAGAACTGCTCCGATAGAAACCGTTGCAAACCAGAAAGCTGGCGGTTTTTCAGATAAATAATAATTGATGTCGTAATCAGTAAGCAGAAACCAGCCAATCGCACCGCAGGCTGCAAGAAAGGGTAAAACGATAATCAGCAGGCGGGCAACAAATTGGAGTGCAAAGATGAAAATCGATTTTATCCTGACAAGGGTAAAGGTCAATGGCTTTATGACGCCGACCTGCTGTCCGTTGAATAGAGCTGCCGCTTATCAACATCATTGATGCCTGCTCAAGAATAATGATAGTGATCAGTAATGACGCGAAACCAATAGCGGAGAGCATCCCCAGTGGTGTCAACACGAAGTAGAGGATATCAAAATCAGAGAATACTGACTGACCGGAAATATTCAACAAGCCCTGGCCTATTATTCCCGCCAGCGGGGTAAATATGATTGTCCCGAGAATCAGATAGATCAGGTGCATAACAAGGAACTGACTGAAATTTCCCGACAGGATGGTCAGCACCTCTTTCCAGATAGAGAGAGCAATTTTAGACATATATTGGTTCCAGGTTGTTGGGCGGTCTAAACCGACATGTACTCGTTTAAGAACGAGATAAACCTGCAGATTTGAACAGACCGCTATTTATGCCCAAAAAACAACCTGTTTCAATTCTGCAGGCTGAACTCTCCATCTTCCTGAATGGTGATTCTGGGGTTCAGTCCTCCCGGGTCGAGCTTGGCCTTGAAACTGTATGTAAAACGATCTCTTGGCTGCTGCATCAGCGAGCTGATAAGCCGGATGCTTTTAACAAGATCAACGCCGGCCTCAAGAGTAACATCCGCTTCACCATAAGGATCAACGGTCGGAAGGTCGTTTGAAACCCCTGCCAGTATATCATAGCCTTCAATGTTGACGGTGTAGTAAATACCTTCAAAGGAGAGTGGTTCCCGATTTGGATTAATTATATGGAGACCAATCTCAAATGTGGGACTGACAGCTTGCTGGGGCACCATCCTGAAACTGCTGAGGCTGACGACCGGTGGCTCAAAATGAGGGTTTGTCATTCCTGCGCATCCGCCCAGTAGAGAAACCAGCCACAGCCCAATGATTGAAACGAAACCTTTTGACATGATACATTTCCTATGAATAGCTTTTAACTTCCCCCACCCGTTAATCCATGAGCAGCTGTTTTTTTCGGTAAACCATACCATTAAACCTGGCGATAACCCGCTCCTGGTCATCTGTTACCAGAACGTCATAAGCCCCAAGTCGGTTCGGCTCATTAACCTCGGTCGCCGTTGCGTACAGCATGCCCGACGAGACTGAGCTGAGATAGGATATATTGACATTGATTGCCAGGGCCAGCTGGCCATGGCTGTTGGAGGCAATGGCAAATGCCAGATCGGCGAGGGTAAAGATTGCACCGCCCTGCACCACATGAGCTGCATTCAGATGTTTATCCTCTATTTTCAGGCTGGTTTTACAGAAGCCCTTTCCGGTCTCGACAATCTCTACACCGGTGAGCGCTGCATAACGATCGTTTGCAAAAAATGTTCTGGCTGTTTTTATATCCATACCCTTGCGCGGCCACTTTAAATTAAATACATCTGAGCAGAGGACTTAAAATCCTCTGCGGCCCTCCAATGACAGCTGTTACCATAAGGACAGCAACCAGTGCACCAGAGAACCGACCATGGAAAATATACCTGAAATAACCCGCCTGCCGTAGGCAGAGGCTGTCTTCAGGAAGGAATCACTGCCCTCATCATCCCCACCTTTATAGTGCTCAAGGTACTCAGCCCGTCTCTCCGGGTCGGGGTGACTTGACAGGAAGCTATGATGCCTGGCCAGCTCGGCAAGTTTATCCAATGCGGTAAGAGCTGCCATGGTGTCATATCCTCGCGCTTCAAGGAATCTGACACCGTACTGATCCGCCTCACGCTCCTCGTGCTGGGAGAACTGTGCATTGGTCAGTTGGTGAACAAATGCACCAGCGATTGACCGGGCAATCTGGCCGATCTCATTGTTCTGCGAGGCCAGCCCCTTTCTCACGGCACTTGAGGCATAGGCCATGACCACTTTCTGTCTGGAGTGTTTTTTTACCACGTGGCCAATCTCGTGCCCCACAACAAAGAGTAGCTCCTCATCACTCATCAGATCCATCAGCCCGCTATAAACCCTCACCGTCCCATCAGCCATGGCAAAGGCGTTGACCTCTTCTCTCAGATATACCTTGAAATTCAGGTTATACCCATCTCTTTCTGAATAGTCGGCAAGTAATCCTCTCAACCGATTATCATAGCTGCTGCCGGGCGGTGCAATCAGTTGGCGGCTGTCTGACTCATGGGCGGCCCGCTGGGCCAGATTTCTCACATCCGCATCGCTGAGGGTTATCGCCTTGACCGCATCAGAGGCTGCATCTGTCATTACCAGGACATTGGTATCCTCGCAGGAACTCAGCAGTGTTGTCAATAACAGTATAAGGATGTATTGTCTCATCTCAGTACAGGCCCAGCTCAAGGTTATCAGCTCTTAAAACTCAACCTCAACAAATGCCAGTTGCGAAGAAGAGAACGAGCTAAATCAGCTGCGATCTTGTTCTCAAGGCTTTTGCAGTCCATCTAGAATAATATGGTTTCATTTCGTTTGCCGCAATAATCAAACGGCCGGAAAAATGATGAAAACGCATGGATAACTGCCATAACGACCATAACGACATCGATAAGTTGGTGACAGAGCGGGCTTGATATTGTATTGGTATCTCCCGCCTTTTGTATAAAGTATTGCAACCGCCTTTTGTCTCAGAAAAACAGTGAATCGACTATTCGCCAATTACCACAGGACATCCCGATGCTTTTGATCAGAAGCTGGTATAACAAACAGCAATATCGGGAAGTGCTGTTGGTATGCCTGCCGCTGGTGATCGGCATGTCGGCAACGACAGTCATGGAATTCACTGACCGGGTGTTTCTGTCGAATTACAGTATTGAAGCCATTTCCGCTGCGACACCTGCCGGTCTCTCGGCCTATCTCTTCATGGCATTTTTAGGGGGTATCGGCAGTTATTGCGGCGTTTTTATCGCCCAGTATTACGGTTCAGGTCAGTACGGGAAAATCGGTTCTGTTGTCTGGCAGGGCATCTACTTTTGTTTATTCTCAGCACTATTACTGTTCTCCATTGCACATTTTGTTACTGTTCCATTGTTCCAACTGGTCGCTCATGCAGATGAAGTAAGAAGGCTCGAAGAGATCTATTTCAGTATCCTCTGCCGGGGAGCTGTACTTCATGTGGCGGTCCAGACATTGGGATCATTCTTCAGCGGTCGGGGAATTACCAGACCGGTCATGACTGTTAATATAATTGGTATGCTGATCAACGTACCTCTTGATTACGCCCTTATATACGGTATTGGCATATTTCCTGAAATGGGCATCGCCGGGGCAGCCTGGGCTACGGTTATTTCTACCGCAGTCAGCATGGTTATCCTGGCACTTCTGGTGTTCAGGAGAACACATGATAGCCGTTTCCTGATCTTCCGAAGTCGCCGCTTCGACCCTGCCCTGTTCCTGCGGCTACTGAGATTCGGCATCCCGGGATCAATGCAGTTCAGTCTGGATATTCTCGCGTTCACCATTTTTATCCTGCTGGTCGGAAGAATCGGTACCCTTGAGCTGGCAGCAACCAATATTGTACTGTCCATCAATGCCATCGCCTTTATGCCTTCCATGGGAGTATCCCATGGAATAAGCGTTATGGTCGGCAAATCTCTCGGTTCAGGACAACCTGAGCGCGCACACCATCAGACCTGGAGCGCAATCCATCTTCTGCTCGCCTATATTCTACTCGTTGACCTGCTGTTCATCTTTGCTCCGGAAGTGGCCCTTACCCTCTTCATTCCGGAAAATGGTGCCGCAGCTCTTTATGAGCCGCTGATGACGACCGCCAGCAACCTGATGCGTATTATTGCCTGCTATCTGTTCTTCGACGCACTCTACATGATATTCTCCGGGGTCCTGAGAGGAGCCGGGGACACCCATTTCATGATGTGGAGTATTGGCCTGGCGTCTCTTTTCTGCTTTCTGCTACCGCTATTTGTCGGTATTGAACTTTTCGGCAGGGGCATCTATTTTTCCTGGGGATGTGTCCTCTTCTTCATTTTATCGCTGTTCTTGGTCTCGTCTTTTCGATACCGCACCGGAAAATGGCGTTCTATGCTGGTCATCGGAGCAGGGCAGAATTATTTAGCTGTTAACGCCGCAGCTAATTTGCAGAATCCGCTACCCGAGCGCACCAGCATAGAAAAATAATTCTGTAATCAACCGACAATCGAAATTCTCGCAGTCATTCAGGGCATCAACAGTGAACAGGTGTAATCATTCTGCGATCAGGGTTGCGTCGCAGCAAAGGTGGTATCACGCTCACCACCAACCATCACCAGAGATATTACAAACTGACCCGAAAAAATACTTTTTCCAATGAAAACAGAAAATTAGGTACTACTGAAGGTGTTGCTCAGCCAGTTGTTAACAGGGCAGAGCCAGAACGTATAGTGTCTAAATGCTGAAGCCGATTTTCAGCTGCCTGCTCCACTACGGCCATCCCATGAGAGCGATAACAAGAAGGCTACCCCCCCCCGCCCGCAGACCCGTCTTGAGCGCAGAGAAAGCCACTAATACAGGCCTGATATGGCGCAAAGCGATTGACTTCCAGTCAACGTTAAGGTAATAATCATCTCAATTTGATCTAATTATATAATGATTAAATGGTGTTAAACTATTTAAGTAGCCTGTTAATTTCCTGACGCAATGATGGTGCCTTTTTTCGGGTAATTATTTTTCCCAGGTTCGGAGTAAAAACATGGCTGGTGATTTTTTCTCAATTTTTCAGGACTATAAGGAAATTTCTGTGCGCTATGATGCCGTTCACCGGGCCATCTGGTGCTACCACAACCCGAACCCCCGCCCCTGCTTTTCAATAAGAATGCTCACCGAGCTTCAACAAATGCAGCAGGGTATTATGGATTATTTTGAGTCCAGGGACCCGAATAGTGAACCTCTCATCCGTTACCTGATCCTGATTTCCAAAATTCCCGGTATTTTTAGTATGGGCGGAGATCTTGCCCTGTTCAGCACCTTGATAAGACACAAAAACCGCCAGAAACTGCTGGATTATGCCACACAATGCATAGACACCCTCTATCTAAATTCGGTGAACCTCCACCTGCCCATCACAACTATCTCCCTCGTTGAAGGAACAGCCTTGGGTGGGGGATTTGAGTGTGCCCTGTCAAGTAATATTGTGATTGCAACTGAAAATGCCGAAATGGGCTTTCCCGAGATCAGGTTTAACCTGTTCCCCGGAATGGGGGCTTACAGTTTTATAGCCAGAACCTGCGGTGTCGGGGTAGCGGTGAGGATGTTATCCAGCGGGACTATTTACAGCGCCAGAGAATTGTACGAAATGGGTGTTATCAACTACCTCGGGGAGACGGGTAACGGCATGAAAAGTGTGGAGCGCTTCATGCGGCAGCACCAGCTGGCAGGCAACGGTCACCGCGCCATACAGCAGGTCAGACAGCGCTTCCATCCCATGGATTACAAGGAGCTTGCCGATATCACCGAAGTGTGGGCAGATGCCGCCTTGCGACTGAAGGACAGGGACTTGAGATTAATTGATCGACTTGTTAAGGCGCAATCTGCTAAAATGACCAAAAAGAATGACAAGTCGTTAATTCGAACAAAGCAAGACCGGCGATTTCTCAACAAAGAATCAACATTCCCCTTGCAGGATTGGTCAGGTGAAACAATCATGTTCGACCGACGTCAAAACCCGGATAGGCGTTTGTTCAATTAAACGGTGTGCACGTTGAGCTCGATTGATACCCCCTATGACTGATCAGAAATTAAGCATTGAACAGAGAATCGAGAAAGAGCGCCTTGATCACCTGTACGAACGGTCGCTTACAGCATCCCGGGGTCTGGCAGTCGCTATTGCTATCTATGCCCTGACGCTGATTCAGAAATTCGACTGGCAGCATCTTTTGGGCTGGTATCTCGTCCTGCTGGTGGTTCTTGGTGGCCGCGCCTATCTGTATCATCTTTATAGGCAAGACCAGGAGCAATCCAGGCCACTGTCATTCTGGTTATTTCTGTTTCGACTCGGTATATTCGCTGCGGGGATGACCCTGGGCGGTCTCAATCTGCTGTTTTTTTCATACGAACCCATTTCATTCCTGCTCATCGCCATCCTGTTGCCCTACGGTATTGCTGTTGCCGCAGTAACAATGCTGCTCGACTTCACCTCCTTTCTTCTCTACGTGCTGACACTGCTGACACCGGTGATTTATCAAACCGCTCTGGCAGGTGATCGCCTCTATCTGGGTACCGCTCTTTTGACCTGTCTCCTCGGAGCTTTTCTGCTCAGGTTCAGTAAAGAATACAACCAGAATTTTGTCGACAACACCAGACTGCGCTATGAGAATAAAACATTGCTGGAAGACCTGGAGGAGGAAAAAAACAAACTTAATAATAGATTGGGCCGAATTCTTAATGACAGCACCACTGAAATTTATGTGGCTGAGGCAAATTCATTGATGTGCCTGCAGGTTAACCAGGGTGCCGTTGACAAACTGGGTTATTCCAAGGAAGAATTTAAATCAATCTGCCTTCTTGATATATTCATAGATCTGGATCAAAAGTCATTTTCAGAACTTCTTTTACCAATGCACAGCGGTAAATGGGAACCTGTCGTTCACAAAGGCATTAACCGGCGCAAGGACGGCACGACGTTTCCGGTTGAGGCCAGTATTCAGCTATCCCTCGCAGATGACCCGCCGATTGTTGTTGCCAATGTTCAGGACATAACAGAGCGAACCAAATGGGAAGAACAGCTCATCTACCAGGCAAACTATGACCAGTTGACCGGTCTGTATAATCGTCACTATATCCAGTCCTACATGAATTCTGCCTTCACCAGGGCAAAAAGATCGAACACCAAGGTAGCACTGCTGTTCATGGACCTCGACCACTTTAAAGATATTAATGATACCCTTGGTCACGATACCGGGGATGAAGTATTGAAGCAAACGGCAACCAGAATTACTTCCCAGCTGCGAAGCAGCGATACCGCAGCCCGGACGGGTGGAGATGAGTTCACTATTTTTCTCGAAAACCTGGATGAAATCAGTCATGCCGAGGTGGTGGCCCATAAAATAGTGAAGATCCTGCAACAGCCTTTTACTGCCAAAGATCAGGAAATTTACGCCACAGTGAGTCTGGGAATCAGCATATATCCCGATGACGGGACATCCCATGACCGGCTCATGCAGTGTGCTGATATGGCAATGTATCAGGCAAAAAAAGATGGTCGTAATACCTTTCGCTACTTTTCCAATGAGATGCGCCGTATTTCTGAAGAGCATATGCAGATCTCCAATCAATTGCGGTATGCTCTTGCCAAAGATGAATTTACATTGGTATTTCAACCCAAAATTGATGTCCGCAAAGGTAGTATTATCGGGGCTGAAGCCCTTCTACGCTGGAATAATCATGAACTTGGCAGCATTTCACCATACACCTTTATCCCGATAGCTGAAAGCCTTGGAATCATAAATGAAATCGGGACCTGGGTTCTTGAACATGCCTGTCTGGAGGCAAAGCAGTGGCAGGATTTCTCAGATGAGAAATTGAAGGTATCGGTCAATGTATCACCACAGCAGTTCCGGAACGGCTCGCTGATTGACGACGTTGAGGTTGCGGTGAAGAAGAGTGGTCTTCCCTTTGACCAGCTTGAGCTCGAGATTACGGAAAGCCTGTTAATGCAGGATTCTGACAAGCCTCTCACCATCTTGAAAACCTTGCACGACCGTGGCGTCAGCCTGGCGCTGGATGACTTCGGCACAGGGTATTCATCGCTCAGCTACCTGAGACGATTTCCGTTACAGGTTCTTAAAATAGATAGAAGTTTTATTCAGGACCTGGAAATAGATCAGAATCACAAAGCACTGGTTGATGCTATTATAGCCATGGCTCAAAGCCTGAAACTGGACATAGTTGCTGAAGGCGTTGAAAATGAGAATCAGCTAAATTATCTCAGGAAACGTGATGTCAGCATAATTCAAGGTTATCTCTTCAGCCCTCCGGTACCAGCCGAAAAATTCCGTATGCTGCTGAAAAACTAATCCATTAAGATGCTGCTGCCACTGCCTGAATGGAGTGGCGGAAGACGACAGATGTCAAGCAGAGATGTGCCTCCTCTTATAACTCCCCCCATGCCTTCTTCAGGTGGCAAAACTTTACTTTATTTTCACGGCGCCAGCTTGCTTTTTGCCTCCCACAACCCACTCTATCTCGATTTCAAGCTTTTTGGTGGTTTTCTGGCGACCAGTTTCTTTCTCGGCTTTTATTTCAACTTCAACCCGCTGAGGAATTTTAAGTGAAGTCTCTTTACTACCTTGAACTAGAGTCACTTTACCTTTTTCAATCTTGTTGGCAATTGTTCTCAAGATATTTGCAGCTTCCTTTGAACTCATTTTTTCTTCAGATTTAAACAATATCTGCTCTTTACCCATAATTATCGCTCCTCATTTTGTGCCATACTGATCATGATAGTTTAGGATAGCTTATATTTACTCAGAATAATACGGGATTTGAAATCCGTATTCCTTCAATAATAAGGCCGCCAAAGTCTGGACGCAATGTTGATATTGCCTTCTCGGAGTCCTGAATATCCTATTATCACTTCTGTTGGAAACTACTGCTGTACCCTTTATGGCTCAAAGGAACACCTCTGGGTCAGGTCTATCCCTGTAGATCGTTCATTGACAGCAAACATATCCACCTGATATGTCGCCTTCATGAGTGGTTGTTACTGATTAAAAGCAAGAAAAAAAAATGAGCTTGACAGAATCTCACCACTAGATACAATGTATACGTTGTCGAATACGCAGGTGTATACGACAACAAGGGCTCAATTGTTGGAGGAAATTATGGAAAAACTGTGTGCCGATACCAAAATGAGAAACAGGCTGATTGTATTCTGTATGATGGTATGGACCGCTAACAGGCTTTTACAGCGAACCATTTAATCTCAGACCTAGTTGTTTTTTTTGGCCGGCCAAGGAACTGGAGGATGTTACCATGAGGAGGAAATTAGAAGTTTTCTGTATTATGGCTACGGTTTTGAGCATGACATTTTTCACCATGATCTCAAATAATGTTGTGCAGGCGCGGGAAGTAAAGCTAGCTCATCTTGCTCCGGAAAATGACCCGCGTCACGAATCGTTGGTACAGTTTGCCAAGCTGATTGAAGAGCGTACCAATGGTGAAATTACCGTCAAAATTTTTCCGGGTTCCCAACTAGGTAAGGATCGAGAGGTTTTTGAACAACTCCAGGGTGGCCTGACAGAACTCGCCCTGAACGGTGAGATTATCAGCAACTTCTATGAGAAGTGGGCGATTATTAACATGCCCTACTTATGGCGCGATCAGGACCATCTACGAAAATTTGTGCGCAGTGATATCGTTGCTAAATGGATAGATGAGACTCGTGAAGCGACAGGCGTTCAGATACTTGGGTTTTTCGAACGCAATCCACGGATCCTGACTACCAAAAAAGCTCCAGTAAATTCAATCGATGATATCAAAGGGTTGAAAGTGCGGGTACCGCGCATCGACGTTTATATGGATACCTGGCGTGCATTTGGCGTGCAACCGACTCCGATGTCAGCGGCAGAATTTTTTATGGGATTAAAGCTTGGCACGGTTGATGGCATGGAAAACCCAATTGAGGTCATGTATCACTGGAAGATTTACGAGGTATCCAAATACATATCGTTCACAAATCACATGCAGACCAGGCTCTTCCTGACTGCAAGCATGAAGTTTCTGGACAGTCTTACGCCTGAGCAGCGCAAAATTATCTTTGATGCTGGCAAGGAAGCTGAACAACTACATGCTGCAAAGATGGAGAGTATGATCGAAGACCTGTCGGCCAAACTCGAAGAAAAAGGAATGGTATTGGTCAAGGATCCCAATGTTTCAGGATTTAAGGAAAAAGCCAAGCAGGTTCATGAGAAATACAAGCCGATCATCGGTGCTGATGCATTTGACGCGGCTGTCAGTATGTAATCTCACCCGTTTGTGCAAGGGGCGGTCTCACTAACCGCCCCCTAATCTTGATGATCCTGCTGCAACAGGGAGCATACCAGGCGTGAAGAACAAACCGAACACCTCACTCTCCTGGTGGACAAGAGTGACTGAAGAACAGAACGATTTTCTTCTCAAATTTTTCCGTTGGGGCATCATTGTCTCCTTTATTATCATGGTGGTTGCTGCCTTGCTTCAGGTTATATCACGCTATTTCTTTAATTATCCGCTTGGCTGGACCGGTGAGTTGGCTCAAATCATGATGATCTGGTTTGCTTTCCTGACAATTCCAGTGCTCGTCCGGCGCCGTCGGCTGATGCGGGTGGATGCCCTCCTGATTCAACTTTCACCTTTTTGGCGAGCCTGCACAAATGGAGTTGTTAATCTGCTGTCAGCAGCCTGTATAGGCTGGATTGCCATTCTCAGCATCAGGCTCATGGAGCTTGCTGGCAAGCAAGTGTCCACAGCGTTGAAGATCCCATATTCTTATATTTATCTAAGCATTACCATCGGACTATTTGGGGCTACCCTCTATTTTGTCATCTGTGCCATTTCCGATTTTTTGACGATGCGAACTACTGAATCAAAAACTAATGTCGTTCAAAGACAGATTGATGACTGAGTTATGACCTATATCCTTCTTCTGTTTGCACTCTTGCTATTTGGGACGCCCATTGCGGTGGCTCTGATTGCGGTCGGTCTTTCCTTCGTTGTGTTTACAATCCAGATGGATCCTCTGATCGCTGCCCAGCGGGTTGCAACTGGTATCGACAGTTTCCCCCTTCTAGCAATACCCTTTTTTATGCTGGCTGCAGAACTGATGAACGCAGCCGGTATTACTGACCGCATCTTTCGCCTGGCCAAAGCGATGGTTGGCGCGGTTCCGGGTGGTCTTGCACATGTAAATGTCCTGGCGAGCATGCTTTTCGCTGGCATGTCTGGATCGGCAGTTGCGGACGCAGCAGGACTTGGCCGTATTGAAATAAAGGCAATGAGAGATGATGGTTACGATCCCGATTTTGCGGCTGCCGTGACCGCAGCTTCTTCGACGATTGGGCCCATTATTCCACCAAGCATATCCGCTGTTATTTATGGCTTAACCGCAGGTGTATCCATTGGAGGACTTTTTGCGGCAGGTTTTATTCCAGGTGTGCTGATGGGTTTATCCATGATGGTGTTGATCGCCATCTACTCGAACCGACGCAATTATGGGCGTGGACAGCGTTTTGAGTTGAAGGAGCTCTTTTCAGCCTTTTTTGATTCTTTCCTGGCATTGCTGACCCCGGTTATCATAGTCGGAGGTATTCTCGGAGGCATTTTTACACCAACCGAAGCGGGTGCCTTCGCCGTACTCTATGCATTCATTCTCGGCAAATTCATTTATAGGACTATCGACTGGAAAGATATTCCAGATTTGATATTTGATACCGCGCTCAGCGCCGGTAACATACTTTTTATCATCGCTGCCACAGCGCTGATCGGATGGATATTAACGGCCCAGCAGGTTCCTTTGCATATGGCAGCGGCTATCGTCGACCTTTCGGTGTCCCCTTGGATGCTGCTTCTACTCTTAAACGGTCTCCTCCTGATCCTCGGCTGCTTTATGGCCTCGCACCCAGTCATCATCATGCTCACCCCGGTTCTGGTACCTACTGCAACTGCAATGGGGATTGATCCGATTCACCTGGGTGTAATTATGGTATTGAACCTGATGATAGGCTTGATTACGCCTCCTGTTGGTCTCTGCCTATATGTGGTAGCTGAGATAGTAAACTTGCCGGTGCTCCGCGTAGTCCGGGCATTGTTACCCTTTTTCATTCCGCTTTTCGCCGTCCTGTTTATGACTACTTTCATTCCGGAAATGGTGATGTGGCTTCCAAAATTATTAGGTTTTGCCGGTTAAACTGAAAGGACATAGCTATGGTGGAAACGGTTAAATCAGCGACCAAGATAAAGCACGCATCCTTGACCGAGGTGGCCTATCGCCGCCTAAAACAGGAGATACTCGAGAACCGTATGGTACCAGGATTTCAAGCGCTCGAGTCAGAACTGGCGGCTCGCCTTAAGATGAGCCGCACGCCAGTGCGTGAAGCCGTGATCCGCCTGCAGGATGAAGGGCTTGTCGAGGTTATTCCAAGACGCGGCATGCGAGTCCTGCCGATGTCACCCCGTGATATGCAGGAAATCTATGAGGTGCTGACATGTGTAGAATCAGAGGCAGCAGCAATGGTTGCAACCAGGAGACCCCCAAAAACCGAACTTGAGCCCTTGCATGCGGCAACACAGAAAATGGAAGAAGCAATCGCTCAAGGAAATTTAGAAGACTGGGCAAAAGCCGATCACCTCTATCATATATCTTTATTGAATTTGTGCGAGAATAAACGATTGGTTCAGATAGCATTCAATCATTTTGACCAGGCTCACCGGGTGAGAATGTTCACTCTTCAGTTGCGCACCATTCCATCACTATCGACTCGGGAACACCGTCAACAGGTAGAGGCCCTAAGGTCTGGAAACCCGACACTGGTACGAGAGATGTACCGCGCTCATCGAGAGCGTGCTGCAAAGGAACTTATCGAGATTCTTGAAAAATATCGTCTCAATAATTTGTGATATCAATCAGAGGTTATAGGCCATGACAATAAAAGATACATTCCATATAGCGACACTTCCCGGTGATGGAATTGGCAAGGAGATTGTAGGTGTTACACTACAGGTCCTCAAAACACTGGAAAAGAAGATCGGCGGCTTTGGACTCGAGTTTGATCATATAGAAGCAGGGGCGGAATTCTTTCTAAAATCAGGTGTAGCAATCACTGACGAGGACTTTGCCAAAACCGGTAAGGCTGACGCTATCCTGCTTGGAGCCATGGGGCTTCCTGATGTTCGCTATCAAGACGGAACCGAGATCGCCCCACACCTAGATATGCGCATCGAATATGGCCTGTTCGCGGGTGTCCGTCCGGTTAAATCCTATCCGAACGTCCCTTTGCCCCTTGCCGACCCTCGAGCAAAAGACATAGATTTGATTGTGCTGCGTGAATCCACTGAAGGGCTATTCGCATCACGAGGCATCGGCAAAATCGAGAACAACCAACGAGCTACTGACACGATGGTTATCACCCGAGCTGCCTGTGAGCAACTCTTTGATGTGGCATTCCTTCTTGCCAGAAAGCGACAGGAAAAAGGTGGAAAGGGCATAGTCACTTGCGTAGACAAGTCGAACGTTTTTGTATCCTACGTATTCTTCCGCAAGATCTTTGATGAAGTCGCAGCCAAATTCCCTGACATCACCGCCGATTATAATTACGTCGACGCGATGGCACTCGATATGGTGAGGAAACCTTGGGAATTTGATGTACTCGTTGCCGAAAACATGTTTGCTGACATTCTTTCTGATCTCGGTGGTGGTATTGTCGGTGGTATGGGAATGGCTTCTTGTGCAGAAATTGGCAAAAATCATGCTCTATTTCAGCCCGCCCATGGTAGTGCCCCTGATATCGCCAGCCAGGATAAGGCCAATCCGACAGCGACTTTGCTCGCTGCAGCAATGATGCTGGAATGGCTCGGCGATCGATCAGGGAACAATTCGTGCAAAGTTGCCTCTAAATTTCTCGAGCACTCTATCGAACAGGGTTTTGCTGACAAAACGTTATCTCCTATGGAGTTTGGTGGGCCTGACGGGACTAAAACCTTTGGTGCAAAACTTATTTCAAAATTGAATTTGGGCCGAGTGTAATTTCCAAAGCTTCAGGATTGTTATCTTCGAAGAAATTGCTAGTTCTAGAAGGACGCAGTTTGGTTAATTGACCTTTATCCATAAAATCGGTCTTTCAAAATGTTAGGGAGGGGATAGTATTACCTAATCTAATCGTACTCGAATCGCTCGTTGTATAAAATTAATCTTGTTCCCGATAGGTGTAGGGCACCTGATCTTCGACAATGACCTTATTGCTGTCAATCCTCAGACATGAAGCCATGAAGTTAAACGTCTCATTCTATAGAAACTGACAATTAATATCCATCAGGTCGGGGCTGAGTTGCCACAATTAAATTGTCCTAAGAATAAAACGCCCCCGTTCAGGCTTAACTTTTTTTAGTGGTAATGGTTTGAAACGATGAGATTTGCCGTTTTACCTTTTTACTTTTGCATTCCGGACACATAATTTTTTTGGTTTCATACTCTGAAAGAGTCATAACAATTGAAAAATTATGCTCACACTTTTGACATAAAAATTCGTATATTGGCATTGTCAGCCTCCTCTTGAGGTTTTAATTAAGTCCATTGCGCTCCAATAAATTTAGGATTTCATCTATACTATAAGCACAATGCCTATCGCGTAAATGGGACAACGGAGGCGGGGGCATGAATGAGAGAGTCTTCCAGTGTCAATCTCTGATAGAAGCGCTCTGGCATTTGTGTCGGATGAAACTAAAATTACAATGAGAAATTTTTACTTAAATCTCGATTTATCCAACTCAGCGTTTTCCTGTGAGCGACAGCCTAGGATTTGGGCATGAAGAAACGTTTCAGCCAAGTCCAGAATCTCTCGAAAAATCCTTTCTTGCGCAACTGCTCAAGGATTTCCTGACGACGTTTCTCTGTTGCCAGGATCTCTTCCGGGGTAAAGTCTTTTCTGAAAAAATTCTCGGCGATCTCAACATCCAGCATCTTGATCGGGTCGCCTTTTAATTGTACAACCGTTACCTCAATCTCTGTCCAGCCGAGATTCTTGCATGCTGTCAAACGGCGGAATCCTGCAATTAACTGGTTATTTTCATCGATCATTACAGGATTTATGAGGCCGACTTTTTCAATTGATGATTGCAAAACTTCGATGTTACCAACTTCCTTACGGATCCTGAGCGCTTCATCTACAATAATTTCATCAATAGCAATTTTCATATTATCTCCAGTTAATAAATACCATCTTAAACGGTTTTCTGTATCAATACGTTATATAAAATATCAGATCAGACAAACTTAAAACATCCTTATGACAAGAGCAAGCTGTCAAGTCTCATGACCGGTTCACTGCTTTATTTAGGGTAACCGTTATCTTTGCATCAAATGGGTGATTGCTTTTTCGAGCCCGTCCAGTGAGAGCTCATACATGGGAAAGATGGTGCCTATTGCCTTTATCGTATGGGTATAATCCCAGCTGCGCCGGGCTACGGGGTTCAGCCAGGCACAATGGCTGAATGTTTCGGCCAGGAATTTAAGTCGTTCGATGCTCGGCCGACCACTCTTTTCAAAGGCATAAATGGAGCCATCGGCAACCATCAACTCATATGGCGCCATACTCGCATCACCAACGATGATCAGCCTGGTGTCAGGATCACTGCTGACGAACTCATCAATTCGTTTTGCTCTCTTTCTCCGGGCAGGATCCTCCCAGAGCAGGTCATAGATTGTGTTGTGGAAGAAATAGGTTTTCAGGTCCTTGAATTGTGATCGCGAATAGGTGAACAATGCCTGAACAACCTCCACATATGGTTCCATGGACCAACCGCCATTATCAATGGCCAGTACTATTTTCAAGCGATCGACAACACTGCGGTCAAATACCAGCTCAATTTCCCCGCCGTTCTTTAAGGTTTGGCGAATAGTGCCATCAATATTTAATCGGTCCTTGACCCCCTGGGGTACGAGGTTCCTCAATTTTTTCAAGGCTTCACCAATTGATCCGGTGGTCAGCGGGCCATCGCTTGAATAGTCACGATACCGTCTCTGACCGGCAACCTGGATTGCCGTCTTATTCAGCGATTCTCCGCCGACACGCATGCCGCCCGGGTGATAACCGGAATGGCCAACAGGAGAGGTGCCACCGGTGCCAATCCATTTCGAACCTCCGTCGTGGCGGCCCTTCTGGTCCTGCAGTCTTTTTTTAAAATATTCGAGCAGTTCCGGCAGTGACAACTGACTGTAGCTCAGACTCTTTTGCACCAAGTGTGGCAGCCATCTGCTTCGGATTGTTCAACCACTCATCAAGCATTGAGTGGGCCCAGAACTCAAGCTCCTCATCCTCATCGCTGGAAATTTCCGTCCCTTCAAAGACATGGGCAAACACCTGGTCATAAAGATCGAAATATTTTTCACTTTTAATGAGGATGGTGCGGGCGGCAATATAGAAATCGTGGACTGAAGCAACGAGTCCGCTGTCCATCGCTTTGTGAAAGGTCAAAAAGGAGGTGGGGCTCACCGGAACCCCGACCTCTTTAAGTTTATAGAAAAACGAGACAAACATTCTCCGCCCGCAGGTTAAAAAAAACGTTTCCGCATTATGGATTGCGATGATCTCTGGTAATCTCCACTTTTCTTGAACAGGACACCGAGAAATGGAATTTCTTTATTCAGCCGGTCTCCATTTCGAAAATCAGGGTCCTCCTGTAACGCTCGTATCCAGTTGATCAGTTCTCTTGTGGCTGGCTTCTTTTCAATATTTTCCATGCCCCGAAGATCGTAAAATGTATCGATCGCGCTTTGAGCCAGTTTATTGTTAATCTCAGGGAAATGGGCATCAATAATTTTTCGCATCATTTTGGGGTCTGGAAAGGCGATATGATGAAAATTGCACCGTCCCAGAAATGGATCGGAGAGATCTTTCTTGGCATTTGAAGTGATTATGATCACCGGTCTGGTCAGAGCGCTGATAACCTCATCGGTCTCTATAATGTCAAATTGCATCTGGTCGAGGACATCGAGCATGTCGTCTTGAAAATCTGTTTCGGCCTTGTCTATTTCATCTATGAGCAGCACCGTCCGTTTCCCTGAAGTGAACGCCTGACCTATCTTTCCCATCTTGATATATTCCTTGATATTGCTCACATTCCGGCTGGAGTCGCCAAACCTGCTGTCATTGAGTCTTGTCAGGGTATCATACTGATACAGTGCATCAACGAGCTTCATGCTTGATTTGACATTGAGGACAATCAGCGGCATCTTTAATGACTCAGCTATCGCATGGGCAAGCATGGTCTTGCCGGTTCCCGGTTCGCCTTTAAGCAGCAGTGGCATTTCAAGAGCCATTGAAATGTTCACTATTTTAGCCAGCTCATCATCAAGGACATACCTGCCCGCACCTCTGAATTGTTCAACCTGCATACAAACCTCATATCAATTTAATAATAACGTGCCGTTACTGGATATCTTCGTCTTTATTGATAAAACGATTGGCATAAAAAAACCAGCAAAGGGTCGCCACCTGGATGATCAGCATCAGACCAAACCCTGCCCTGTAGCCCTGGGCCGAATAACTGCCATCCGGGGCAATAGGCCACAATTCAATAATAACGCCGATGGCCCACTGAGCAATAAAAGCAGCGACAAACACCAGCAGGTTGATTCCTGTTGTAACCCTTCCTGAGAGCTGAACAGGAAACGACTGGCTGAGGGCCGCATAGGAAATAATACCTGCCGTACCAAAAAAACCAAAAAATATCCAGATCGTCCATGCCCAGGTGATCGGAGCGAAAATCAGCACTGACTGGATCAGCAGAAAACTCCCCATTCCGGCAACTGCGGTGGTGATCACCGGAACTCCGCGGCGGTTGAGTCGCTCTGCAATAGCGCCAAGAGAAATAAAGCCGACGATCATGGCGATGGCAACCAGAAATAATACAGAGGCACTTTCCGTCCGATCAAGGCAGGCAACATCCCTGAGCCAGGGACCGGCCCAGAGTCCCTGTATTGACAGAAAGGCAGCCTGTGACATGGTCGTCAGCGGGGCTGCCCGCCAAAAATGCATACTGGTAAACACCTCTCTGATGCCTGCCAGCTGGCGGCTTAAGGATTCACCCTTGGCTGGCCCTTCCTTCTCCGGAACAACAAAGAACACAAGTATGGCAACACCAAGTGTCAGACCTGACAGGACAAGGAAAAGGGTGCGCCAGTCGGTTATTCCAAGCATAAATTCGACTGGAGATGTCGCTGCCAGTGCACCAAGCCCACCGCTTGCCATCTGAAAACCGTTGATCCGTGGCCACTTATCCCGAGGAAACCACATGGTGTATGCCTTAAAGGCAGCCATCAAACAGGCAGACACTCCAAAGCCGATAAATGCCCTGCCGACAATCAGTCCGGTGAGACCTTGTGCCTGGGAAAAAATATATGCCCCTGCTGCTGCAAAGAGAAGGAGGATCGATTCTGTTTTACGCGGTCCGAAGCGGTCCAGGAGGACCCCCAGAGGCAGCTGAAAAGAAGCAAATGAGATAAAGTAGGTGGCGGTCAGGAGTCCCAGGGCAGAAGGGCCCATATCTATATCACTGACCAGATCCGCAGAAATAACGGCATTCACCACCCGGTACAGATAGGAGAGAAAATAGCCGGCCGCAAACGGCAGAAAGACTCTTAGCAGCATTGAGGACAAATTATGCTTCATGCCTGTTGCCTACGGCAGCCGCCAGCAGGGGTAACATCCTGACGATATCTCCATGGAAAAAATAGTCGGTAATAGTGCTTATGCCGGTAAAATGGTCGACGCCCAATGATGCCTCCTGGTTAAACTCAAAAATAACACCTCCCTGCTGCTTGACGCTGTAAGGAATTCCTGCAGCAGGAAAAACCTGTGCCGATGTCCCGACAACAAGTAAAAGATCGCAGCGAGATATAAACAATTCAATTTTATCAAAATCTCTGACCGGTTCCCCGAATAAGACCACATTTGGTTTTAACGGAAACTGGCAGTGTGGGCAGCGAGGAATATGATCGTCATTGAAATGATAATCAGAAACCGATTCAAGGTGCTGGCAGCCAAGGCATTTGAGGTTCTGATGGTCACCATGGATTTCAAAAACTGTTTCACTGCCTGCTTCCTGGTGCAGGGCATCAACGTTTTGCGTAACAATACCCCGGAGCATCCCCTGCTGCTCCAGCTCAGCCAGTGCACGGTGGGCCAGATTGGCCTTTTTATCGCTGAGCACCCTGCCAAGGGCCCGGTATAATTCCCATGCCTTCTCCGGGTTCTCATAAAACACCTCAAGTGTCGCATATTCCTCAGGACCAAAGACCGACCACAGGCCGCCGGGGCTTCTGAAATCAGGGATGCCGCTTCCCACCGATATACCGGCTCCGGTCAATGCAGCTGAATGCTGAGCAGAAATCAGAGCATCGGCAGCTTCTTCCAGATACAACCTGTTTTCTTCTGAGATCACCTTCATATTCGTCCTCAGGCTTGTTGGAACTGATGACACCGTAAGTATCAGAAAATAACACGAAGTGAACCATCCAGGTACCCGTTATTTAAAGAATTTGAAAAATAAATTTTTGCACACGCTGCCGATGAACGATGCTGATCGGTTCCAAGATCGTGTGATTTATTCGTGGCGACAGCGGTTCTATGGAGTTAGCGCAGAGATTGACTGGCAGCGATCAGGTCCATTTACAGAGACGCTTTACTGCCTGGAATGAGAGAGATGCGATGATCTTAAAAAAGAAGCGGTATTGGCGGAACAGGCAGCGGCACCGTTAGCCGACACCAAATCTGGCAATTATTTGCCAGGGTATCTACCAGCGGCTCCCCTGGCGATTGGACCGTGAATGAGCTTTCTTGACGACTATTTTTCGTTCTTTGACTGTTTTTTCATGCAGATGCGCTATCGCTTTTTCGCCATCCTGATGACGTTCCATCCGGATATACCCAAAACACTTGGACTGCCGGGTATAGTGATCTGTGATAAGGTGAACGTTTTCAACGATACCGTAGGGGGAAAACAGGTTTTCAAGTTCCCGTTCTGTTGTCGAATAGGCAAAATTGCCCACATAAATTTCCATGTTCTGCTCCTTCATTAAAATAAGCAATAATTACTTCTGTATTGGCAAACGATGAATTTGTGGAAAACAACGCCGGCAGGAAAACTGAAGAACAACGATTCAGCAAAAAAGAATAATCTATCGAGCCTCAAGCATACTTGCTCATGGAATAAATGCAAGAAACATAGTTGGAGAACATTTATAGTGTGGGCCTAGAACTCTTCAAGTTTCTGCCCTTTTTCAACAATTGTATTAATCTCTGCACATCCCTGGTTTATGGATCGGCATATCTGAAAGACTTTTTCAAGCACTGGGTCGTCACGATCCAGCACTTTGTCTGCCTCCTGAAGCAATGAACGACTGTTTTCCAATAACCCATCGATACTGTTTATCAACTTCTTCCGATTTTCATGTTTTTTTCGCTCCTCCTTAATAAGCGGCATAATCCGTTCTATTGAGAACTCGACAAGGATATCACGCGGTGTCTGGTAATGTCTTGAGATTTCGTCAAGACTCTCGAGTGTACGACGTGAAATCACATATGTCTTTGGCACCCGGTTGGCTCTCATCTCAGGTGATTCAACATCCCGTGCAATCGCTTTTAAGGTCTGGGTATCATCTATCAGGTGGTCAAAGAGAGACTTCTGCTTGATGCCGAGTTGAGCGGCAAGAAGACTCAGAGCATCAATAGAGCGGGGAGATAATTTAAACGTGGTTCTCACCGATTGCCGCCCCTTGAGATCCGCTGAATATGTCCCTGATACAACCATAAAATCTAATATTTTCTTCTCTTTACTCATCAATCAAAACCCTCATCATCCCGATCGGATAATTACTTATTTATTTTTTTATAAAAAGTAATATTAATTTTCTTGACAGTCTTTATTTCATTATTACCATTTAAGGCAAAGAGGTAAACCCCAAAATTAAAATAATATGGAGAAAAAAATGCATCTTACGACATGTACCCCGAACAGAAACCTGAGACCGTTTAACCGCAACCTTAACCTGTTTGATGAATTCTTTGCACCTATTTCAGGAATCGTCAGCTCAGCTGCTCAAAATGGATACCGTCCTTCAGTGGACATTTACGAGAAAGACGACAAACTTTGCATCGAAGCAGAACTGCCTGGTTTTGACAAGGAGCATATCAAAGTTGATGTTAAAGGTAGACTGTTGACCATTGGAGGTCAACGGGTCAGCAGCGAAGAAGTGGCAGAAGAGAATAAATACAGAAGCGAACGCCATTACGGCTCGTTTGAAAGGAGCTTTAAACTCCCATTCGAGGTAAACGAGGAGCAGATAAATGCTCGCTACAAGGATGGAGTATTGACCCTTCTGGTGGAGAAACCGGAAGAGCAGAAAGCAAAACAGATAACCATTAATTAAATAACAAAACGATTTCCAAATTCCTCCTCTTAAGGGGAAGAGCAAAACCGGGCTCTTCTCCTTTTTTACTGCTCTCTGGTTTATACCCGTCTCATTTGCTCAATCCTTACCCTGTCTCCATCTCCGGAACAGTATTTGACTCTTACTCTTCAGATGTATCCTGAAGATTCTCCACGTTGCTGCCGAACGGCTCTGAGGCTATTTCATCTTTTTCGGCGTAGATCAGTGCAGCTGCCAATTCGGCTGCATCGGTAATAACTTCGCGGCAATGAAGGGCATGCTCACGGCAGAGCCATTGCTCCTGCCAGTTTGCGGTAATCTCACGGCACAGCGTATGACCATATTTCGCTTTGATCTTATTGGGGATCTGATTGAAGATTCGGTACAGCCCCGGCTTCCCGTACAACTGCTGGGAAGCCGCTTTCATTGCGGCTTTTCGATCATCATTTTCTGGCAGTGTGCTGCGACCATGCACTGAACTGACAGCAAGAACAGCGCCGCTGATCGCCCCGCAGGTGTCGCCAAAAAGGCCGACACCACCCCCGAATCCTGTTGCCAGCTTCAGAGTTTCAGGAGGAAGATCTGTTTCCAGGTGTTCCAGAACAGCTTCAAAGACGCACTCCGAACAGTTGTAACCTTTTGAAAAATTTTTTCTGGCCCGCTCTTTAATCGAAACAATCTTCTCACTTGGATCCATTACATCCTCCGTTTTAGCGCATATTAGTCGGAAATTTGCTGTCTCCCTGATGCCTTATTAATTCAATACCATACTTTTTTGACTGATGCCAACAGGACCCGGCATCTTAATTGAGGCGCATCCTCACACCTGGAGGACGAGGCCACAGTCATTTTTTATTTCTTACCCTCAACAGTCTGGTTTGATCCTCAATTCCATCTGCCCTTCAGGGTTCGAAACCACCAAACAACCCAGATCGGAGTAGAACGACCGCGCATCTGTTGTGCTCAGGTGCCAGCGTCTCAGGCCCTGCAGTTCCTGACAGTTAAGAATTTCCTTAACAAATTGCTTTCCATACCCTTTCTGCTGCTCTGCAGGATCGCTCAAAACATCTGCCAGGTATGCGAAGGTAGTATAATCGCTGATGCACCTGGCAAAACCTATCTGTTTCCGGCATTTATACATCCCTAAACAAAAGGAGTTTTCAATCGATTTCTGAAGGACAGCTCTTGGAATCCCCCTGGCCCAGTATGATGTTTTTAAGAAACGGTGAGTAAAATCGACATCACGTTTTTTTTTCAAAAGAAATCTCAATCATGGTTTTACGATAATTCTCTCCATTAACTGATGTTCAATCTGAACCTCCGTATAAACCTCACCATAGGGCTTGAACCCACGTTTTGCATAAAATTCACACGCCTGTTTCTGGGAGCCCAGATAAACCCGTGAATAGCCGCACCCTGCCGCCGCAGCAACGAGACATTCCAGGATTTCAGAGCCGACGCCCTTGCTGCGATACTGGGATAAAACGGCAACCCGACCAATGTGGCCGTCAGTGAGCAGGCGGCCAGTACCTGCAGCTTTACCATCAACAAAGGCAACGGCATGGACAGCCCCAGAATCATTACCGTCAAAGTCAAGCTCAGGATCAATCCCCTGGTCGCCGGAGAAAACGGCATTGCGAATGAAACGAATGTGCGCCTCATGCTCAGCAAAAGAGACACTTTTTACTTCAATCATAACAAACCTGTGTGTGAAAAGAGTGCAGGATATCAGGGAATTGATTCTACCCCCATGAGACCTCAATGGGCAATTTTTTTTAATCCTTTACAATTGTCCTCAAGGTCAATTAATAAAACAGTACCATGCGAGCAGCGCAGCCGGCTCAGCCCGCTTGGCTCAATTATATCCGGCGGCCCTTCGTTCGGCCAGAACAGTCATGCATCAGAAAGAGGTTATTGTGAACACTATTTTTCTTCACGGTCTTGACTCTTCAGGACTTGGCACCAAGGGACGTTATTTCTCTGAACACTTTCCGACTATGGCACGGCCAGACTTTGACGGCAGCCTGCAGCAAAGAATGGAACAGCTCAAAGAAATTATTGCTGATATGGGGGAGTTGATCGTTGTCGGGTCAAGTTTCGGCGGTTTGATGGGTGCCTGCCTGTGCCGGGACCAGCCTGAGAAAGTCAAACGCCTTATCATGCTGGCACCTGCTCTGAATTTCCCGGGATACCAGATTCCAGATAATAAAATTGGTGTAGAAGCACTTCTGGTTATTGGCAAAAACGATACCGTAACTCCACCCCAAACCGTTATTCCGGCAGCACAAGCAGCATTTTCAAACCTGGCAATAAAACTTGTTGATGACGACCATCTTCTCCATAATTATTTCCCGGACCTGGATTGGCACTCCCTGCTGAGCTAGACGATATAGTCAGGCCAGCAGCATGGAATCGTTAGCCAGTTCTTCCCCCTGAACAAGGTAGAACTGCTCGAGCAGATCTTCTACGGAAAGATTCATTTTCTCCTCGCCCTGGACGTCAAGAATGATTCTGCCCTGATGCAGCATTATCAGCCTGTTTCCGAAGTTGATGGCGTGACGCATGTTGTGAGTGATCATCAGTGCGGTAAGATGCTGGGAAGCAATGATATCTTTTGTCAGAGCGAGGATCTGTGCTGCTGTCTTTGGGTCCAGTGCCGCAATATGTTCATCAAGCAGCAGGACCTCCGGTCGAACCAGGGTCGCCATCAGCATTGTAAGAGCCTGGCGCTGACCTCCGGAAAGCAGACCGACATGGTCCTGCAGACGGTTCTCAAGCCCAAGGCTGATCTTGCTCAGCTCGTCTTTGAAATGTTTGCGGTCACGCGCCCTGACGCCAGGTCCGAACCCTCTTCGTTTTCCGCGCTTTAAGGCAAGGGCAAGGTTTTGCTCGATGGTGGCAGACGGACAGGTTCCAAGCAGCGGGTCCTGAAAAACACGGGCAATCAGCTTCGCCCGTTTATATTCCGGCCAGCTCGTAACATCCTCTCCGCCAATTAAGATCGTTCCTGTATCGAGGAAAAAACTGCCTGCCACTGCGTTCAGCAGCGTCGACTTCCCTGCCCCGTTTGAGCCGATAACTGTCGTAAAGTCCCCATCCTCAATGGTTATGTTGATGTCACTGAGTGCCTTAACTTCGTTGACACTTCCTTTATGAAAGTACTTGGTGCATCCCGTGAGCGAAATCATCTGGCCACTATTCTCTTCTTAAGGTTAGGAGCAATCAGTGCACCGATGACTAAAATTGCCGTAATCAGATTAAGATCGCTGGGATTGAAGGTAAAATCTCCAAACTCAAGCCCGAGGGCCAGAGCGATAGCCAGTCGATAGACGATAGAGCCGAGCAGTGCTGCTGTTATAGCACGAGCGATCGAGGATTTACCAAATATCGTTTCACCGACGATAACCGAAGCAAGTCCGGCAATAATGGTACCAATCCCCATTCCAACATCTGCGGCACCCTGATTCTGGGCAATAAGGGCGCCGCTCAGGGCGACCAGCCCATTTGAGAGTCCGACCCCGATAATAATGATAAAATGAGTATTAACCCCGAGGCTGGTTATCATCTGGGGATTATCGCCAGTCGCAAGAATGGCTTGCCCCAGCTCAGTTTTGAGAAACCAGATAACAAGCGTCATCACCACAAGCGCAAAAAAGGCAAAGATTATCAGCCCTGCATAGTGCCCGGGAACTCCCAGAGCGATAAGCGGGTCAAAGATTGTATTGGAGCCCAGTAGAGCGATATTGGGCCCTCCCATTATCCTGATATTAATAGAATAGAGGGCTATCATTGTGAGAATGGAGGCAAGCAGGTGGAGGATTTTGAATTTGGTATTGAGAATCGCCGTGACAACTCCAGCCCCAAACCCTCCTAAAAGAGCAAAGAACAGGGCGAGATACGGATTAATTCCACTGGTAATTGCCACCGCGGATATCGCAGCACCGAGGGGAAGACTACCATCAACCGTCAGGTCAGGGAAATCGAGGATGCGAAAGGTCAGGTAAACACCAATCACCATAATCCCGTAAACAAGTCCCTGTTCCACTGCCCCAAGGGCTGCATACCATGTCATGATATCCGCTTACCTT
Source organism: uncultured delta proteobacterium (assembly GCA_963710015.1). Classification (GTDB taxonomy): domain Bacteria; phylum Desulfobacterota; class Desulfobulbia; order Desulfobulbales; family Desulfocapsaceae; genus MADRE3. The sequence goes on from CAVPYP010000013.1 coordinate 50,363, forward strand.
GTGATAACGCTATTTATAGAGTTTGGTTGCGCTCTCTACCAGAGCCTTCGGAGGCTCAGCACCCATTGCTGCAGCTGCTTTCAAATTAATCTGCAATTGCAGTTCATCCTGCGACTCGACAGGCAGTTGCGCAGGGCTCGTCCCTTCAAGAATTTTTTTGGCCATTGCACCTGTCTGGTAACCGTGCTTGTAATAGTCAAAGCCCATGGCGGCAACCGCCCCCCGTTCAACGGAATCCACGTCGGCAGCAAAAATCGGCAGCTTGTTCTGGATGCCAACCTTGAGAACCGATTCAAGCGCCGAGACGATCGTGTTGTCAGTTGGAATAAATACTGCGTCACACCTGCCGACCAGACTTTTTGCAGCGGAATAGACATCTGCCGTCTTGGCGGCAGTCGCCTCAACAACTTTAAAACCCATCTTCCCGCTCATTTCTTTCAGGGTTGCAACTGTTGCCTTAGAGTTGGCCTCGCCGGCATTATAAAGGACACCAAGTCTTTTAATATCGGGCTTATAGGTCATCACCATTTCCAGATGCTTGTCGAGCGGCAGCAGATCAGAAACGCCAGTGATGTACTCAGATGGTGTATCAAGTGCCTCTACAAGGCCGGCAGCAACAGGATCTGTAACCGCTGTAAAGAGAAATGGCCGCTTCAGATCTGAAGGAGCTTTGCTCAGGGCCTGCGCTGTCGCCTGAGCCGAAGGAGTTGCAATGGCAACAAGGAGGTCTGCCTTCTCACCGATCATCTGCTGACCAATCTGGGTAGCGGTTCCCATGTTTGCCTGGGCATTGTGAACCTTAAACTCTGTCTCTACTCCATTATCTTTCAGATAGTCCTGGAGCCCTTTGAGCACGGCATCGAGGGCCGGGTGCTCGACAAACTGGTTAACTGAGATGACGTAGATTTCAGCCATGACATTGTGGGCTGAAAACAGCATGGTTGCGGCTAAAAAAAGCACTATTCGTTTCATATCTTCTCCTCTTCGTTGACGGACCTGTTCTACCATTAGTAGGCGGCGGCATATGGAACCTGACACACACTCGTGAGCAAGATTTCTAGCTTATATTGGTGATCAGGTCAACCTGATAATCTTTTCATGATTAAATGAGCCGCGGCCGTTTTTTCCTGCCGTCGCTTATGGTGATCAATCCCCTGATGCTGTTCAGGAAAAATTATTTCGTAATCCGCGAATAAAGCCGAACAGGGTTTGGGGATCTTTCCCGACAGTAGGGTACTTTTTTTCAACCTGTTCAATGAAAGCAGGTTCATTACAGCGGAGAAAGGGATTCGTTTTTCGTTCATCGCCCATTGTTGAGGGTACTGACGGCAGTCCCTGGGTGCGACCTGATTCCACCAGGGCAAGACGCTTTGCTATATCTTTATTACCCGGCTCAACCTGTCTGGCAAAATTCAGGTTAACCACGGTATACTCATGGCCACAGTAAATCAGGGTAGCCGGCTCACAGTGCATAATTTTTTCAAGTGAGGCGAGCATCTGCGGTGCGGTTCCTTCAAAGAGCCTGCCGCAGCCGCCGCAAAATAGCGTATCTCCGGTAAACATATGATTTTCAATGTGATAAACAATACCTCCGGTGGTATGCCCGGGCGTATGATAGATGACACCAGATACGCCGCAGACGCTAAACTCATCTCCGTCTGCGTACAATTCATTTAACAGAGGGATACGTGATTTATCTCCCTCAAAACCAAGAACCCTGACCCCTCCCAGTTCCTCGATAATATCTTCAAGGCCGCCGATATGATCAGCATGGTGATGGGTGCACAAAACCGCCGTCAAACTCAGCTGGTTCTTCTCAAGCTCTCTTAAAACGGGCCATGCTTCTGACGGATCGACAACGGCAGCATTTTTACTTTGTTCATCAAACAGGATATAGGAGTAATTATCATTGAGACAGGGGACGACAATAACGTTCATATGACACCTCGAGGTTCTGTTATCGGTTTTGGACCTGATACCTATTAATTTTGGCTCTTGAAACTGGTTATTTTCCTGCTTCCATTTATATTGTCAGACAGTAAGCATTTTCTCTGCTAAAAGTCAAAAACTCAATTAGAACAAATTATCACTTTATTACAATGATATACAGACGTTTCGGTAAAACAGAACTGGCCATGCCCGTACTCAGTTTCGGCTGCATGCGCAGCATGCATGACTGGACTGATATCCCCCTTGATAAAATACCCTCCACCGCCAACACTAAGCTTGAAGCAATTGTCAGAAGGGCACTTGGGCATGGCATAAACCACATAGAAACGGCTCACGGCTACGGGTCATCAGAGCGACAGCTGGGGGCGGTCCTTGCCAGGATCCCCCGAAAAGATTTCATGCTCCAGACCAAGGTGGTACCATCAGACGACAGCGAGGAGTTTCTCCACAAAGTACGGGCCTCAATGGAACGGCTCCAGGTAGATCGTCTCGATCTCCTGGCAATCCACGGCATAAACAATCACCGGTCTTTATGGCAGAGCTGCCGAAAAAACGGCTGCCTGGCGGCTGCCCGGCGGCTCCAGGAAAAAGGCATTGTCAATTTTGTTGGATTTTCCGGCCATGGCCCGAGTGAGGTTATCATTGACGCTCTGAATCATGACGCGGATGGCGGCTTCGATTTTTTTAATGTCCACTGGTACTATATTCTTGATGCAAACAGAAAAGCCATTGATGCTGCAGCAGAACGTGACATCGGTACCTTTATCATCAGCCCCTCCGACAAAGGCGGTTATCTCCACACCCCGTCAGCCAAACTGAGCAGTCTCTGCGACCCGCTGTCGCCGATGCTTTTCAATGACATCTATTGCCTGAGAAAGCACGGCGTGGCAACCATCAGTGTTGGTGCCTCTGAACCTGAACATTTTGACGAACACTTGAAAGTGCTGGCCTATCTTCAGGAAAAAGATGCTCCGTTGCTGAACCGTATAGATGACAGGCTCAGCACCGCCATGCAGAAATTCTCAGGCAATCTGCGTCCTGACAAATTATGGGACAGCCTGCCGCCATGGCAGAAGGTACCTGGTTATATCAATCTGAGGATGATCATCTGGCTTTATAATCTTTTTAACGCCTGGGACATGAAACAATATGCCCGGGACCGATACGCAATGCTTGGAACCGGTTCCGAATGGGTTCCCGGCAACGATGGGGCAGCTGCTGAAGAAATTGATTTTTCAACACTGCAGGCCATTAAGCACTGCTCTTCAGCTGAAGTCAAAGAACTGGTTATCAAAGCTCATGGGGAATTATCTCAGCCGGATCCGGCTCCGTAGGTAAACGGATGCAATAGGTAAATCGCCGGCTGGAGCAAACAGGAAAACCTGCCCGGCGCTGCTGCCAGCCGGACAGGTTTGAGGGGGAGGAAAATGAATTATTTACCAATTACGGCCTTGACCATAGCCGGGGCTGCCCATATATCCCATATTTCTGCCGCCCTTTCCGGGCCTGTTCATGCCGGGACCATAGCCGGGTCCATTCATGCCGGGACCATATCCCCGGCTGGACATTCCCTGATCAAAACCGCGTCCCTTCATGCCAGGAGCAAAACCAGCTCCGCCCATCGGCCCGAAAGCTCCGGGTAGATCAGCTTCATCAGCTTTCTGCCGGAGTGTCGTACGGAGGTCAAAGAGCTCTCCGGAAACCTTGCTGACCGCCTGAGGATCTGGATTGTCACTTCTCAACAGCGCCTGCTTCTCGGCCTGTTTCATCGCCATCTCTTTCCGAATCTCCTGGGTGTCGGTAAAGAATTTATCTCGTTTTTCCTGCAGTGCTGGATCGAGTTGGGTCATCTGGCCGTTCTGAATCATTGGACAGTCATAGTACCCGCCAGTTCGATTTCCCCATCCGCCATACGCCTGGGTTATTCCAGCCAGTCCTAAACCCGCGACAACTGCTACAATTGCTATTTTCTTTTTCATTTTTATTCTCCTTTGTTATTTCGGCAGAGCCGTTAAAAGTGGTAACGTTTGATAAAACAAAAGCAATGGCCGTGCCAGGACTTCACTTCAAGAAATAACATATTGTATTTACTATATTTAAATCAGAAAATAAGCACTACGGCTGGAACCGGGCGGGAGTGATGAGGGTAATTTTTACCCACCTGAACAGTAATTCGGGTAATTTTTACCCCAGCAACGAGCATAAACACGGCCAGAGTTGTGGGGAAATTGAGTTTTCTGAGGGAAAAGATGATTACGGGCTATAAGAAAAGTCCGGATATAACTCACCACTGTTCACCGTACAATAGTTAATCGGCCTCCTCCCGCTCCATATCTCTATGGAATACTTCCAAATCAACATCCTGATCTGAGAGAAAATCACGAAGCTCTTCGACCACTGCTACCGATCTGTGCCTGCCGCCGGTGCAGCCGATGGCAAAACGATGATTTTTCTGCTCCAGATTAGCGTCACTATCCAGCAAAAAAGAAAGAAGCGGTTTTAACAGGGCAAGAAATTTTTCCCCCTGATCGCTTTTAATCACATAATCAGAAACCTGTCTTTCACAGCCGCTCATGGGCCGAAGATCTTCCTGCCAATAAGGATTGGGAAGGAAACGTACATCCCAGACCATATTTGCATCTACCGGTACCCCGTGTTTAAAACCAAAAGAGTACAAGACCAGACTTGTTCTTTTCTTCTGCTGTTTCATTTCCCCTTGTCCCTGTACAGAGATGCCTTTCATTCTATCCCCGGAAAGTCTTACAATCCGAGGGGTTAGCCCTTGCCTTCCGGCAAATCGTTTGAAAGATAGTGCGGAATACCCGCAGGCGATAACGCTGTAGATAGTTTCCGTGGAATTTAACCGGAGCAATGCTGCTATCTGCTTGTCTCGTTTAGCCGCCTCAACCACAAAGCCAATCAGACAGGTTGCCATTCCCATTGATTCGGCGGCAAGCAGGATATTCTGAGTAGCCAGCAGCGCGTCTTCCTGCGGGCAGCTCGACGATTGGTCTGCAACAACAACAATGGCCGACGGGGCTCCATGAAAGAGCCGGTCAATGCCGTTTTCATACCAATCCGATAGTCCGTGCTCTATTGCTCTGTAATAACGCTGGTAATACCTCTCGAGAGTGTCGCCGACAAACAATCGTGCAGCAAAACGATACAGCGGACGTGAGGCTTTCCTGTTCAATCGGCGATAAAAGTCTGCGGTCGCCTCACCAAGAGTGATGACATCGCTGCGCTCCGGCACTACAACAAACTGCCATCCCTGACTATTGGTCCCCGATGGCGCTGTGGTCCCGATACGCGCCAGATCACTGAGGACTGAAAGTCTCGGGGGGTCAGGTTTGAATGATCTGCAGGAGCGCCGCGAGCGCATGAGGTTCAATAAGGGCCCAATCGTCACTCGATTGGAATCCTCGTCACCTGAGGCTGTTGAAATGGTTGTCAAGCCGAGATCAAAATTCAGACCCGGCATTGAAATTGCCTCAACAGGGCAGATCGCATGACAGTGCCCGCACCCCATGCAATGCTCGGCCATGACGTTGATGCCCCCGTCATCGTCCATAAGCAATATCCTGTCGGGACAGATCTCCACACAGAGACCGCAGGAGGTACAGGAATCCCGGTCAACAGCAGGCAGGGTGTTAGCCCTCATGATCAGTTCCCGAGAACATCAGCAGGTCATTAATAAACCGGCGGGTTAAGCCATAAATTCTGGGATCGGAACTTGCTCGAGGTCCGGCAACGTTGAGAATTTCGATATGATTTCCGCTCACCCAGGCAATTACTTTTTCCAGCGCAGAGGAGAATTCCTCTTTTTCAAAATCAATATGCAGGCAGTGCTTTCTGTGCTCTCGAGCAATCCTAAAGGTCAGAAGGGACCCCCCTCTCAGTGAACCGTTTGAGACGATCAGTGTGCCGTCAGCATCAACGACATTTTTCTCAGTTCTGACCGGATAGTGATCAGATGAGAGTTCAACCATACTATATTGTTCTGGAAGCGCTCCCGCTTCAGTCTTTCTTCCTGCCGGTATCGCGCCGCCATAGTCGAAAGAGCAGGACCGGGCGCCATCAAGCGCGCCCTGGTCCGCACCTGTCTGTCCACCTGAAATGATTTTCTTTAATCTCATCACGCTGATAATTTAGAGTAAACATGAACGTTGCCCTGTTCAAAGATTTGAGAAATCATTGCGGATAATAATGGATTGCCGTCTGTTTATGCAATAGCAAGATGCAAGATCACGTCTTTTGGGTGACAGCAGGAACAGTCTTGAAGGGGTCCAGGAGTGCCGACAGTTCCCAGAGAACTCTCGGGCACAGTCCACTTATGAAAACAACAAGGAAATAGCCGATTAGCTGCGCTGCGCAGCCGGCTATTGCGGTTTAAAAACCTGTAATACTTCTGTTAATTCCTGAATATTGAACGGTTTTGCAATAGCTGCACAGAAGCCGAAATCATCATACTTTACCATGGCGGGGTCATCTGAATAGCCGCTGGAAACGATGACCTTTGCAGACGAGTCAATTTTCAGGAGTTCCTGAACGGTCTGCTCGCCTCCCATGCCGTTGGGAATAGAGAGATCCATAATGACTCCGGCAAAAGGGCTTCCTGAGGAATAACGCTCCTTGTAAAGATCAATTGCCTCACCCCCATCAACTGCAAGAACAGAATCATAGCCAATAAATTCAAGCATCTGCATAGCGATAGAACTTACCAGCTCTTCATCTTCCATCAGCAGGATACAGTTTGATAATGTATCAGAAGACAATTTATGTTTCTCCTTTTGGAATAGTCATGAGGTTTCCACCTTCCATCATGACATAGTATGCCAGAATAATCCGTGCTTAGTCAAGTACTTCGGCCAATTTTACAATAAAAAAATGCATGGGGCGATATCATTTTGACAGAAATGATCATAATCCGCTATTATCTGTTGTTAAAATTTTCTTCATAAAAGCAATGACCCGAGCCTCTGGAAAAATCATATACCGGGACCACTGGAAAAATCATCTGATAGAAATTATCGAAAAAGGTGACACCCGTTCTCTCTACTTCGGTGGAAATGTCCTGCAGTCGACCATGTCGATTTCTGCTCCCCACCGGCTTGTGCTTTCATACACCAAGTTTATGATGGCCACCCTCCTCTTCATGAATCCTCCGCATCGTGTGCTTATGATCGGTGTCGGAGCGGGTTCACTGATTCGTTTTATTCATCATCATTTTCCCATGTGCTCGATCGATGGGGTCGATTTTTCCTCGCATATTCTCAAGCTGGCCCAGGGGTATTTTAACCTGCCGAGTTCAAGTTCCATAAAACTTCATTGCGGAGACGGCCATGAATTTCTTGCACAGATTGAAGGTCAAGCATACGATTTAATACTCATTGATGCCTTTGACCAAGACGGCATGGCCCCGTCAATCTATTGTGCCGATTTTTTCAGTCACTGTCTGAATCACCTGGCAGAGCGCGGAATTGTCAGCCTGAACCTGTGGAGCGGTGACGAGAACAAAATGGATCAGGTACAGACAGATTTAAAACGATATTTTAGTTCCTGTCTGACATTGCCAGTACCGGACCGGGGCAATGTTATCTGCATCGCAGGCAGAGACCAGAAGTTAAAGGCCGTAATGGAACAGGATTATACTGAATTGTCGAGAATGAGTGCCGAATTCAACATTAACTTCAAAGAGATCGTCAGGGTCTTCATAAAACAGAACCTAAGTTACAGACAACGAATTGCCCGCTTTTTCTCTTAATGCCCCTTGTTTTTCCTTATTATAGTCAACTGATCGTCTAAATCTGCAATCTCTTTTTGCCAATAATTATAGGTACCAAAGGCAGCATCTATCCTGGTCTCGCCATCTTCAGCATACTGCCAGCCGCACCAGCTGATATAGTGTATAAATCTCATGGCCCGAAGCGGTTCGATAAGGCTCAAGGTCCTTCGGTCAAAGGGGCGAAACATCTCATACCCTTCAAGCAGCAGAGCCAGTTCAACCCTGCACTGATCCAGTGTCCCGGGAAGCAGCATCCAGATGTCCTGAACAGGCGAACCGACAAGCATATCATCAAAATCGATCATGTAAAATGATTCACCCGGTCGGTAAATCAAATTTCCACCGTGACAGTCGCCATGGATCCTGATTCCTTCCAGCCCTTCAAAGTCAGGAGAAATCTCGGCGATAAGCTCATCGGAAACCTTTGTAAAAGACGAAATCAGGGTCTCTGGAATCAGGTCCTTCTCTATGATGTAATCAACCTGCATTCGCGTTGTCTGGTCCGGGTGGAGCCTGTTTCTTCCCGCAGCTGTCCCGGCAGCACCGACAGTGTGTACCCTGCCGAGGAGCCTGCCCAGTTCCAGCCACTGTTCATCGTTGTATTCATCGACCTGCCTGCCGCCGCAGCGGGGGTACAGAGCAAAACGAATGGACTGATAATCTCCAAGAAAGCTGCCATCTGCCAGGGCCAGCGGTCGTATTACCGGAAGCTCGATCTCTGCACATTCGCTGACAAACTGCAGCTCGTCCAGCAATGCCGTCTCACTCCATCTGCCGGGACGAAAAAATTTAACAATAAAAAATTCCCCGCTCTCATCCTGGACTTCATAGACCCGGTTGATATAACTGCTGTGCGGTCGACAGACATTCAGTAAACGGCGGCCGGAGGCCTGCTCGACACAATTAAGAACTGCCTCAGGATGGAGTGGAGAAAACGGGGTCGTTTGCATAAATAGAAATCGTATTTAATTTTGAGATATTACTGCACAAGATGACTATCACTTTATACCAGTGAGAATACTCTGAATGGTTGTACTTAACGATGAAAAACAACTCACAGCTTCAAAAAAACAGGCGCAGCACTGCCGCGGCTATTGCACCAGGTGCTCCACGGTCCATTCTCTTCCTTCGGCAGACGCACAAGAGAGAGGCAGGGAGCTGATTCACCAGCTTGAAGAGAGCAAATCCATCGATCGATGTTCAGACACCCATGGGGATCCGCGCCTCTCAACAGACCATCTTTTTGGAGAACAGCGCGGTAAAATGTTTGGCGTGCTTGAATGTCTGGATCGAAATGGCAGAAAATCATGGCTTTATGCATTTTCCGGTCAGTTCAATGGACTCTGGGCTGTCAAAGGCTGGGCTCCACCGCTTTTTGATCTGCCGAGATTTAAAAAGGTACATGACCCCGTTGAAAAGCGCATCAAAGCACTGGGTCAGGAAATGCAGGGGGTTTCGGCTGGCTCACACCATCATTTGTATCTGCTCAGCCAGCGTCGTCAACTCTCAAGACAACTGATGAGCGACATTCACGATCTCTATCACCTGCGGAATTTTTCCGGCGCTACTGCGACATTGCATGAGGCTTTCATTGAGCCTGGCGGAAAACCTACCGGGACCGGAGATTGCTGTGCGCCCAAGTTACTCCAGGCGGCCGCGGCGGCCGAGCTGCTGCCATTGTCGCTGGCCGAATTCTTTTTCGGCAGAAGCAACCGGTCCGGCACCAGAGAACATGGCTACTTTTACCCGCCATGCAGCGACAAATGTCAGCCGCTGCTCGGTTATCTCTTGTGCGGCATCGAAGAAAGGATAGAAAATTTTGTCAACTGAACTGGACATCCTTCACCAAGATCGTTCTCTGCTGGTGATCAATAAACAGTGCGGACTCCTTTCTGTTCCCGGCAAAGGAGCCGAGAAACAGGACAGCGTCATATCCAGGGCAAAAAAATATTATTCTGACCTGCCGGATCAGCCTGCAGTGCATCGTCTTGACATGATGACCTCTGGCCTAATGCTTCTTGCCAGGACACCGCAGGCTCACCGGAACCTGGTCAGACAGTTTCAATACCGGCTTGTTCTCAAACGCTACATTGCAATTGTTGAAGGAGATCTTCAGGAAACCTCCGGAACAATAGAACTCGCTTTCCGCCTTGATCCGGAAAACCGTCCCTACCAGATTTACGATCCGGTAAATGGAAAACAGGGCGTAACATTGTGGCGCACGCTGGCCAGAGAACCATCCGGCACCCGTGTTGAGTTCACGCCCCTGACCGGCAGGACCCACCAGCTCCGGCTTCATGCATCTCACCCGATGGGTCTTGGCTCACCAATTATCGGAGACTATCTTTACGGATCTGGCAACGATGGAGACAGAATGCTGCTGCACAGTTGTTTTATCTCTTTTAACCACCCAGAAGACGGCAAGCTGTGCTCCTTTTCCTCAGACCCGCCATTCTAAAATGAAAGAGACACTGAATACAGAAGCCATACCGATCAAACTCTGGCTTGATGACATTGAGGAAGGAGCACTGCAGCAGGCGCGCAATCTTGCCAACCTGCCGTTTGCCTTTCATCATATTGCCATAATGCCCGATGCCCATTTCGGCTACGGCATGCCCATCGGGGGTATCTTGGCAACTGAAGACGTTATCATTCCGCATGCTGTCGGTGTCGATATCGGCTGTGGTGTCTGTGCGGTAAAAACGTCACTTTCCGCCATTGACCGATCCCAGCTGAAACAAGTAATGAAAGCAGTTCGCCAAGCCGTTCCCCTTGGTTTCAAGCACCATTCCCTACCGGCGCCAGTCCATTTGATGCCCCCTATCCAGCAAGGGGTAGAAGATGTTCGTCTCCCCCTTGTCGAACAGGAGTACGACAATGCTCGGACCCAGTTAGGGACACTTGGAGGAGGAAATCATTTCATTGAGTTTCAGCAGGGAGGTGATCAGAGCATCTGGATCATGGTCCATTCCGGGAGCAGGAACCTCGGGTTTAAAGTGGCGCATCATTACAACAAGGCTGCCGACAACCTCAACAGAAAAAGCCGTATACCAGTGCCGCGGTCATGGCAGCTCGCCTGCCTGCCGCTTGAAAGTAAGGAAGGACGACGCTACCTCGCTGAAATGAACTATTGCGTCCATTTTGCCAAAATAAACAGAATGTTGATGCTGGAGCGTATAGAGGAAGCATTCCTTGAAACCATCAGTGCCGATATCCGTTTTGAGCCTGCCCGTGAATATCGCCCACAATTATGCCGCCGCTGAAACCCATTTTGGCAAAAAGGTAATGGTTCATCGAAAAGGTGCGACACGGGCATATCCCGGTGAGATCGGTATCATTCCAGGTTCGCAGGGTACTGTCAGCTATATTGTCGCCGGCAAAGGCAACCCGGAAAGTTTCTGCTCATGTTCACACGGTGCCGGCAGAAAACTGGGGAGAAAGCAGGCACAGAAGCTGCTCGACCTGGATAAGGAGAAGAAAAAGCTCGAGCAGCAGGGCATACTTCACGCGCTCAGGCGACGACGAGACCTTGAGGAGGCTGCCGGCGCTTACAAGGATATTGAGAAGGTAATCAGACTTCAGGAAGATCTGGTTGATGTCCTGGAAATCTTACGGCCGCTGGCCGTAATCAAAGGATGAGTGATTCAGGCCAACGCCCTATGGCATCAGTCGTTCAATATTCCAGCTCTCATTGTCCCCCATCCGGTAGACGAATCTGTCATGAAGCCGGCTTTTTCGACCCTGCCAGAACTCAATCTCAGTCGGCACAACACGGTATCCCCCCCAGAATGCGGGAAGTGGGATTTTTCCTGCATTGAATTTCTTTTTCATTTCGCCAAACTTCTGCATCAGTGCCTGCCGTGATGAGAGAGAATGGCTCTGGCTCGATACCCAGGCAGCCACCTGACTATCCTTGGGGCGGCTGAGAAAATACTTTGCAGAATCAGCAGTTGATATCTTTGCTGCGCTGCCGTTTATCATGATCTGCCTCTCCAGTTGAAGCCAGACAAACATCAGGCTCACTTTGCTGTTCTCTCCTATCTCGCCAGCCTTTCGGCTGCCGTAGTTGGTAAAAAAAACAAACCCGCTTTTATCAAAATATTTTAGTAAAACCGAACGTTGGCTGGGCTGCCCCGCGCTGTTTGCCGTGGCAAGAACCATGGCGGTAGGCTCCGCAAGTTTTGCCTTTTGAGCCTGCTCAAACCATGATGCAAACTGATCAACTGGATGCGCCTGCAAATCTGATCGATTCAGGCCTCCGTTCAGGTACTCTTTACGGAAATTACTTATATCCATCTAGTTACTGCTCCAAAATTCGGGACTACCACTCACGTGCAACCTCAATTCCTTCGAGCAGCCAGTTCTGAGTCTTAAGCTGCTGCACCCCTGTTGAGTTCTGCTTTTGGGCAGGAGCTTTATATGACGGGGCACTTTTTTTTAACATTGTGCCTCCCTTCGACGATCGAACCTCGACAGGATCAAAGCCCTCGCCGCCGCGCACCTGTGCTGCGGCAAATAATAGCGTCATCAGGAAAATAAAAGGCGAGGTCTCGCAAAGAACATAACACCAGCTTTCTCACTCACTAATTTTATAATCCGGGTCAAACATCAACCATAGAGAGACAATCTGTCCCTGGATATCAGATCAGCCAACAGAGTATGCCCCCCGGGATGCTCAAAAAGCGCACATTATATACAAGTCTTCAATTATCGCCAGACATTTGAGTGAATTTGAGAGATATACCGCCGCAACAGACCACAGCAGTGAGAAAATCCGCTGACCCTGCAATGTCAACAGCGGTGCAAACCGCATTGAATTTGTAAAACCTTATCAGATACTGCAGAGCCACTGCCGGAGATTATCACAGCTATGCTTTCATAATTTTCCCTGTATCGATTGATTTGTTGCGAAATGCTTCGTATGATCTGCGGATATTTATTGATCACTCTCAGGTCAGCAGGGACGCCGCCATACTATGTCAATACTTCTTGTTTATCCGCCTGCAGCAAAAATAGGTGAGCCGCCGGCAGGAATCGCCAGGTTGGCAGGAAGCCTTCGAGACAAAGATATCAACTGCATCACCTGTGATTTGAACCTGGAATGCATGCTTGACCTCTTTACCGTTCAGGTCTCTGCTCAGGATACCTGGAGTCGGCGGGCCTATAAAAATCGAGTTCATCACCTTGAAGACCTCCGAGCCATCGATATCTATCGACAACCCGATAGATACCGGAGAGCGGTCAAGGACCTGAACCGGGTTGCAGCAAATTTCGGCCGGACGGCTGATGTTGAGATCTCACTTGCAAACTTTATCGACCCAAGCCGCTCTCCGCTGAAAAGTTCTGATTTGCTGGAAGCTGCAGACCAGTATGATAAAAACCCATTTTTCTCAAGCTTCAGCGGCCGCCTGGAGAAGCTGATAAGAGAATATTCATTCGAGTTCATCGGTATCTCATTTTCCTACCTCAGCCAGGCACTTACCGGTTTTGCAATCCTGGGCTACATCAACCAGTTTCATCCGGGCATAAAAACCATTGCCGGAGGTGGAGTCATTACCTCATGGATGAGTAACCCGAACTGGCAGAACCGTTTCTCAGCCTATATCGACCACCTTATAAAAGGCCCCGGTGAATTCGCACTACTTGAGCTGATGGGGTCTCGTCCAAGCCAGCTCCCCGGCAGACCGGACTATAGCGATATTGATTTTGGCAGGTATCTTGCTCCTGGTCCTGTCCTTCCCTATGCTGCATCTGACGGCTGCTACTGGAAAAAATGCACCTTCTGCCCCGACCATGCTGAAAACAGCTGTTTTTCTCAAAACAGCCCGGAACGGGTTATCAACGAGATTTCGGAGTTAACATCGCTTCACCAGCCGCTGCTGCTCCATTTTCTCGACAATGCTATGAGCCCCGCCCTGATGTGCAGTCTGGCGCAAAAACCGCCGGGGGTATCGTGGTATGGCTTCAGCCGATTCGAACGGGAACTTGAAAACCCTGAGTTCTGTCATGCTCTGAAAAAGTCGGGCTGTGTGATGTTGAAACTTGGCCTTGAGTCAGGCTCCCAGAAGGTGCTGGACCAGATGAATAAAGGGATCAATCTGAATCGCGCTGTACGGATTTTAGTAAATCTGAGAAACGCCGGAATTGCCACCTATATCTATCTGCTCTTCGGCACACCCTATGAAACTGAGAAAGAAGCTCGATTAACAATGGAATTTGTCAGCAGACATCATCAGGCAATTACCTTTCTTAACCTGGCCATCTTCAATATGCCGGTCTGCAGTTCTGAAGCTCACGAGGTATTGGATCGCTTCTCGGATGGAGATTTGTCTCTGTATTGTGATTTCGACCACCCTGATGGCTGGGATCGCAGATCTGTAAGGCTTTTTCTGCAGAGTCACTTTCGAAAAACTCCGCGAATCAACGCCATTATTCAGCGCGATCCGCCTTTTTTCACGTCAAATCACGCGCCGTTTTTCTGCATGGAACAGGCAGGCGGCAGCCGCTGAACCCTGCCGCCTGATTCTTTGACGACTGATATCTGATCAACTGACGCCGACCAGTTCAATGGAAAAATTCAGGTCCATTCCCGCCAGCGGAGGATTGGCATCCAGGGTAATATTTTCATCGTCAAGACCAACCACACGCACCTTAAGAACTTCCCCTCCGGTGCCGCCTACTTCGAGCATCTGGCCTATCTCGGGATCCAGATCGGGCGGAATCTGCTCCACCGGCGCCACAATGACCATTTCCTCTTTTCTTTCACCATAGGCGCGTTCCACTGGAATCATAATGTCTTTTTTATCTCCGATTTCCATACCGACCACCGCATCTTCGAAGCCGGGAATGACCTGGCCACCGCCAACGGTAAAAGAAAGTGGATCATGTCCTTCTGAAGAATCAAAAATCTCCCCATCTTCCAGCTTACCTGTATAATGAACTTTTACTGTATCTCCCTGTTTAACTGCCATGCTTTAACTCCTGTATTTTGTTTACTGTTTGTTGCCGTCTTCCAGACCTATGGTAATCACTTCAAAGGCATAGGCAACGCAACAATGGCGATTGAATACATATTTACAGGTAATCGTAGCTAGAAAATGTCTCTCTGCAGGGAAAATACTACAGTTCGATTATTGTATCTGGATAAAGGCCTTCCATTTCACCAAACTGGAATGGCTGAATGGTATTGAGCGACAAGTTCTGGTTTCGCTGAGCATGGCCGGTATTATTCTGACCGTCAAAAAAAGCGCCGTTTGCCTCAAGTATGTGGTGGATTCGATCCTTAAATGCCTTAACAAAAAGTTCACCGTCGCCCTCAAAATGTAATCGTCCCCTGCAAAATGAGGTCTTTTGCTCAGACAGTTCAGAGAGAGACATACTGTTCTCTTTAAGATCTGCTGAGTTTCTGATCAATCCCCAAACTGAAATGTTGTACCTTTTCTCTTCAATTCGTCTCCACGAAAATCAGTTTTATACAACAACGAGTTCTCAACGCTGCATTTTCCTAATAAATAGCAGCCGGCAGTTTTACTGATTCATGGTAAAACCACCGTGGGTAATAAGTCTTCCGTACGGGGGAATAAAACATCTCTTAGCTGAAAACCTGAACAACCTAAAACCACCAATATTTACAAAAAATTAGACAACACGACCAGAGTCGCTCACTGATTAACTGGATTTTTTCATGACAGCCCAACCAGATGTCTTATATTGTAGTACAAAATAACCGGTCAGGCAGTGCCCTGAACAGTTTCAGATAATCCGAAAGCCCGGTTACCCGGAACGTAAAACATTCGGTTCATTTCCGGTAGATTTCATAGACGCAAAGATATAACAATGATGTTTCAACCACTCGATACAGAGCAGCCAAACGAACTTCCCCGCACGGTAGAAGAAGCAGTAACTATTTTGTTTGAAGATCTTCTCCTGAAGGACAGGGTCATCATGGCCAATCTATCTGAAAAGCAACTCGACTCAACCGTTTACCTGGCACTCGCCAAATCTATTCGCAAAGAGTTCGGCCTCTATGAGGGCAATGACCATCTCATTACCTCATGCCAGCTCTATCTGGGCCGGGAGTATGACAGTTTTGAAGATCCTGCCATGGTGATTATCAAAGAGTTATGGAAAAGAATCCGCGCCAAACATCACCTGAGGCTGGTCAAGACCTGAACACCCCGGCAGATAGCCCAACATGGTATAGCAGCGGTGGTTGAAGCCTGTTTCTCCGCAAGCTATCCCAGACCCAGGTACAGTCAGGCGCGGCCTCCAGCCTCATCTCCGATGTTTTTTCAGCCTGCTTATGTAATGAATTCAAGTCGATATACTGTTGCCAGCAATGAGATCAATCAGGCAGCTGGAAATATCGTTTATATTTTTCAACATTTGACAAGACAAAAATAATGAAAAGCTGATATATTCACAGGATTTTCCTGTCATTCTTTGAGTGAACAATGTTTACTCTTTTCTTTTTTGAGCTGTCTGTTAGTCTGCAAGGCGCAGCAGACGTTACCTTCAATAAGAGCAAATTTTTCACACTCAATTTCTCCAAAATGTTTAAAACTAACAAAACCAAGATAATAGCCACGCTTGGCCCAAGCAGCTATAAGGAACAGGATATCCTGTCACTCATCGAAGCGGGTATGGATGTGGCCCGCATCAACCTGTCGCACGGGGACCGGGCAAGTCACGCTCATCTCATTGCCACCGTCAAGCATTCACGGACTATGTCAGGTAAAGGAACGGCAATCCTCCTGGACACTCGCGGCCCCGAGATTAGAGTTGGAGAACTTGGTAGCGGAATCATGCTTGATCAGGGGAATATCATCACCTTCAGCAACAACGGAACAGGCGAAAATTCAATTCCCACTAATTATGACAAGCTGGCCGACGATGTGGGGCCCGGTGATTACATCCTGCTCGATGACGGAAAAATCCGGGTTCGGGTTCTGAGCACGAGTAATGGAGATGTTGCTGTCCGGATAATTGTCGGTGGGCTCCTGCAGTCGCGAAAACGTGTCAGTCTGCCGGATGTCCACGTAAATTTACCGTCAATTACTGCTCAGGATGAGGCGGATATCATGTTTGGCGTGCAGCAGGGCGTCGATTTTATAGCGGCGTCTTTTGTCAGGCGTTCAGACGACGTCTGGGAAGTGCGCAAGGTGATAGAAAGAGCAGGTGGTAATCAGGCGATTATCGCCAAGATTGAAAACAGGCAGGGAGTTGAAAACCTGGAAGATATTCTTGAAGCAGCCGACGGGTTAATGGTTGCCCGGGGAGATCTTGGGGTGGAGATGCCGGCAGAGGAAGTTCCCGTTATCCAGAAAAAAATCATTAAAGAGGCTAACAGAGTTGGAAAGCCGGTCATTACAGCTACGCAAATGCTCGAATCGATGATTTTGACCCCGACACCAACACGGGCTGAGGCTTCCGATGTTACCAATGCGATTTTTGATGGAACCGACGCCGTGATGTTGTCCGGTGAGACTGCGATTGGCAAATACCCGCTTGAGGCGGTTCGCTTTCTGGCGCGAAGTGCCAGAATAAGTGAAGAAGCTCTTGATTATGAATCAATCCTCGCAGAAGGGCTGCGCCACCGCAGACCAGTTATCACCGATGCTATCTCTTATGCCTCATGTGCCACCGCCGCCGATCTTTCTGCCGATGCCATCATTACGGCGACAACGTCAGGCTCTACAGCGCTGCGCGTGGCCAGGTATCGACCGAAGACACCGATCATTGCCATCAGTTCATCTCACGCCAGCCTCAGGAAACTGCAGCTTGTCCGGGGAGTAATCCCCCTTGAAGGTGTCCTTGCTGAAACAATGGATGAACAGCTTAACAATGTTATCCGCACCGCAGTTCAAGCCGAGTTACTGTCAAATGGAGATGTTGTTGTTATCACCGCCGGCCTGCCGCTGCAGACGAGTGGTACGACGAACATGCTCAAGGTTCATACAGTAGCCGACGTCTGTTTCACCGGCCAGGGCATTGGCAAGCAAAATGTCTCAGGTACTGTTCGCATCATTAACAGCGAGCAGGACTGGAACAATCTGCCGGCAAAGCCGATCATCGTTATCAGCAAAAGTGATCAGTCTATGCTGCCGTATATAAAGCAGGCCGTTGGGATAATAGCGGAAGCTCCCGGCCTCACGTCCCATGCGGCCATGTTGGGAAGAGAACTGTCGATTCCGGTAATCTGCGATGTCACCCAGGCAACAATTCATCTGCGCAATGGCCAGATGGTAACTCTGAATCCAAAATTAGGACAAATATATTACGGGACACACGAGTGATCAGTACCGTTTCATCAGCGTTATCGATTCCTCCCATCCACAGCCTCAGCCTGAAACTTCAATGATTCGAATATCAGACACTATTTCACTGCCGCTCAGTGAAATCGAATTTACCCAGATACGCGCGTCCGGTCCTGGTGGCCAGAATGTAAACAAGGTGTCAACGGCTATCCATCTCAGGTTTGACATACAAGCATCTTCCCTGCCCGATTACTGTAAACAGAGACTGCTGGCGGCACGTGACCATCGACTATCCAATGACGGCTTTATCATTATCAAGGCGCAGCAGTACCGAAGTCTGGAAAAAAACAAAGAGGATGCCCTGTCACGCCTGGCAGTCATGATCAGAACAACCCTGAAAAAACCGAAATCCCGTAAACCAACCAGACCAACCCACTCATCACGCCAGAAGCGGCTGGACAAGAAAAATAGACAGGGAAATCAAAAGAAACTCCGCCAAAAGATATTCCGATATGAGTGATGGACAATCAACCCCGGACGAGCGCCCGGACAGCATGTTAACAGCCACCTTCTGTCATATCCCCGGTATCGGGCATGCAACTGAGCAAAATCTCTGGAACCGGGGGGTTACCTCGTGGAATCAGTTAATCCAGAATCCAGATGCTGTGGCCAGAGTAAGTGCCCATGATATAGCATGCTTCCTCCATGACTCTGTCCTGGCCCTGGAGTCGGACCCGTGCTTCTTTACCCACCATCTTAAAACGGCCGATGTCTGGCGGATTTTCCCGCAGTTCCGTGACTCAAGCGTATATCTTGACATTGAGACGACCGGCCTTGGCGAGGAGGCAGAAATTACAACGATCGCACTCTATGACGGCAGTGAGGTTTCAACCTATGTCAATGGCCGAAATCTTGATGATTTCATTATAGATATTCAGAGATTCAAGGTAATCGTAACCTATAACGGCATCTCTTTTGATATACCGTTCATTGAACGCTATTTCAGAACAAAACTCGACCATGCACACATTGATCTGCGCTACATTCTGGCCAGGCTGGGCTGCAGAGGAGGGCTCAAGGGGTGTGAGAAACAGATGGGGATAAATAGAGGCACACTGGACGGCGTTGATGGATCATTTGCCGTTATTCTCTGGCGAGAATACCAACGGCAAAATAATCAGGCAGCCCTCGAGACTCTATTGGCCTATAATATTGAAGACACGGTAAACCTGGAAAGACTGA
The DNA here is from genome assembly GCA_963710015.1 of uncultured delta proteobacterium. GTDB lineage: Bacteria > Desulfobacterota > Desulfobulbia > Desulfobulbales > Desulfocapsaceae > MADRE3. Next base: position 69,596 of record CAVPYP010000013.1, read on the forward strand.
TGGTGGAGGCCTACAATCGCAATATCAGCGCAACTCCGTTTGCTGACGAGTTAACCCTGCCTTATCCCGTCCCGCCGCAGCTTCTCTTTCAGCCCGACCAGGAACTCGTAGCGGCAATCAAACGATTCGTCTATTGACTGATCATTCACTCTGACAAGTCTATTTCCATATTTTCACGGGCAAAAAATACTTCGGTATCGCCGAATTTTCCCGGCTCACAAAAGATCTCTGACAATTCGTCTATCTGCTCATCGGTTCGATCAGGGTCATGATGAAAGAGAGCAAGCTTCTTGACCCCAGCCCGGTTTGCAGAGGCAACCGCATGATCGATCGAAGAGTGGCCCCAGCCAAATTTGTCACCGTATTCCCCCTCGGTGTACTGACTGTCATGAATCAACAGGTCCGCACCGCTGAAGAACTGCTCGAGCATTTGATTCTGTTCATCAGCAACCAGGCCGCCTTCGAAGGCCATTGCCTCGTCATATTCAGGATGCTGCGGATCAGTTATAAACAGGTTCCGATAAGGCTCGCAGTCATAGCAGGTACAGAAGACTTTACCGTTATACTCAAAACGATAACCGAGCACCGTTATGGAGTGATTCAGCATCTTGGTCTTCAGGGTTAATCCATCACCGAGATCAATAGAGGGGGTCTCCTTCAAGCGGATATAGTCAATGTCAGACGTCAATTCACCAAAATTGACCGGAAAATACCGATACTTCATCTGCCCGCCAACCACGTCTGCCAGAGGATCATCCTCGAACGTCACCGGCCCGTAAACTTTCATCCTGGTGCCGGGAATATAGATCGGGGCAAAGAAAGGAAACCCCATAATATGGTCCCAGTGGGTGTGTGTAAGAAACAGCATTATATCCAGGGGTCCGTTCGATAAATCGTTCTTAACCAGATTATTGCCGAGGTCGCGTATACCTGACCCCGCATCGATTACGACAACCCTGCTTGAAGAGCCCACCCGCAACTCGATGCAGGCACTGTTTCCTCCATATTTTGCTGTACTTGAGCCAGGAGTGGGAACGGTTCCCCTGACTCCCCAGAACTTCACTTTCATTATCCGTATCCTTTTGGAAATTAGCAGATGAAACTATATTTGGAGAAAAATCTGGGCTTTATCAATCTCAATATCGATGTCGTCTCTGATGTCGGCAAATTCCTGCCAACTGAGATCTGTCAGATCAAGAAGTCTCTCAATTTCGCTCTCTGCTGGATACATATCACCAGCAAAACCGATATCATAAATAGCCGAATAGACGTTGCCAAGGGCAACGAAAGCGGCCTGCCGCTGATACTCCACATCGAGCTTATCGAGATCATGGTGGTTGCCGATACAGCTTGAAATCGCTTTATTCAGCTTCCATTTCTCAGCGATCATCAGACCGACTTCCTGATGATCAATTCCCAACAATTCACGCTCTGCGTCGATGAGCGGAATCTGCTCCCGCTTTGCCTTGCCCAGTACGTGAATATAATCATCATCAAAGGGAATCTTGCCAAGATCATGAAGCAGCCCTGAAATAAAGTACTCTTCTCTTTCCATCAGAGGAATATCCTTTACCTGGGCCAGGAGCTTTGCGCTCACCCCAACACTGATAGAGTGGGCCCAGAATTTTTTGGTCGGCAGAATTTTTGATTTTTTGGCTCCAGACACAGTCCTTATAATTGCTGTGGACAGAGCCATGTTCTTGACCGTGTTCAGACCGAGCATGGTTATGGCTCTGGTAAGCGAGGTGACCTTGTTTACCAGAGAATAATAGGCAGAGTTAATCAACTTGAGTACCTGTCCGGTGAGCACAGGATCGAGCGCAATAACCTTATTAAGTTCATTCGGAGACGCATCAGCTCTGCTGCAGATCTCCAGAACCTTACCCACAGTCGTAGACAGACTTGGTATTCTGCGAATAAACTTTTCAATCTGCTTCCGTTGAACGTCCTGATCAATATGCATAGACAAGTTCCCGAAAATGTATGAACAATCTTTGAAGATCAAATACTTATAACATTCACTGAATTATTGTATCGAACTATTGAGAGCAGGTCAAGCACGGCAGGTTCATTTTTCATCCCGACGAGACGGGTAGCGGACACATGGGAAAAAAGACAAAAGAACCGGCCGCTGATTCGGGAAATAGAAGACAGCGCCGGGAGCGCATACCGCTTACATCGTAATGGACGATAAGGAAAAATCAATAAGAGCCAGGATGGCAAGGAAAAGTAGGTGGTTCGGTACTGATACCGGGGGCGCAGCGCCTGCTCAGCCGCTATCTGCTCCATAACGGCGGTGATACGCCACCGCATCCCTGTAGGCGATAAGCGTGCCGCCGAATATATCAAGAGCACTGCCGATGGTCGCATCCAGTTTACCCCGGCCGCGCGTTCTGATGAGGTCAAGATCAGAAATATCTCTGATTCCGCCGGCATATGTTGTCGGTATTGTCACCCATCTGCCTAATTTTGTGACGAGTTCTACTTCCACGCCTGCACATTTGCCTTCAACATCAGCGCCATGAATCAGGAATTCGTCACAATAGCCAGCGAGCTCCTGGAGGTTGGCTTGGCTAATTTTCTCCTCGGTAAACTTCTGCCAGCGATCGGTGACAATATAATACTCATCTCCGCGACGGCGGCAGCTGAGGTCAAGAACCAGCTTCTCGCGACCTGTTTCCCGGGTTAACTCCCTTAGCCGCTGTTCATTTATTCTACCGTCCCGAAAGACCCATGAAGTAACAATAACATGCGATGCTCCGCGCTCAAGCCAGACGGCAGCATTTTCTGAGGTGATGCCGCCGCCAACCTGCAGTCCTTTCGGCCAGGTATCCAGCGCTTCAGATGCGGCCTCCTCGTTACCCGGGCCGAGCATGATGATATGCCCGCCGGTCAAGCCATCTTTTCGATATAATTTGGCAAACCACGACGGCGGCTGGCTTGCCGTGAAATTTGTCTTCAGGGTCTCAGGGGCTTCATCGACCAGTGTCGATCCGACGATCTGTTTCACCTTGCCATTATGAAGATCAATGCAGGGACGGAATTTCATGGTATCTCACCCAAAAAAAAAGCGGGCACCCGAAAGGGTCTGCCCGCTTCATAACCAATTTCCACGCTATCAGCGGGTGGTGTTTGTCAATCCTGTCAGGACTTTTTAATCAACATTGTCGATGGATCGAGCATCAGGGTTGTACCCGGTTCCACTTCGCAGTAGGCACACTTGAGAATATCGAGTTTCATCATTTCATCATCAGGATTAATGAGCAGGACCACATCAAAGAGATCATCAATGGCATGGCATGGCGCCGGAACACCATCGGCACTTACCCGGTCATCGTCACGATGGCGGACAGCAGAAAACCAGATCACTGAAATACCAAGATCCGCCATGAGCTGTTTGAGTTCCTCAAGTGCCTGGCGGCCATTACCATCAAAATCATAGCCGTCAATAATCAAACACTTCGGTTTGAATATGTCCTGATGAATCAGGTCCTGTAACCGTTCTTCCAGGACTGCGCGGCTGAAGACGTTTTCCCTGAAGGTCATAATCATCCGCTTTTTACCGACCTCGGCCAGATCCTCAACAGAATGATCTTTCAAGGTGAGCGCCAGGATATCATCATATCGATCCCGGGTTTTCTCTATGGACTCCCCGGTTGAGACGTGCAGCACCTTATTGCCGCGTATCATTGAATCAAGTGCAATCTGGACAAGAATTGCTGTTTTACCAAGTCCCGCCCGGGCCATAACCAGCCCCAGACTCTGCTTTCCTTCCTCTGCCTTTCTGTCAAGCCCCAGAACACGCAGGGGGTTGCTTGCAATCAGATCTTCTTTTCCCATGGCAGTTAACCTCTATCTATCGTATTGTTTAGCTGTCTATGCAGCTGGAAATAATCAGATGAACCAACTATCTCCTCTCTCTATTTTCGTCTGACAAAAATCAGTCGTTTTTCCTTTCATCCTGATATTTCTTAATAAGCTCGTCGCTGACACTCCTCGGTACCTGCTTAAAGGTGGCAAATTCCATGGTGAATTCAGCCTTACCCTGGGTCAGTGAACGCAGCGTCGTGGAGTAGCCAAACATTTCGGAGAGCGGAACTTCCGCTTCGACGACGGTATAGTTACCCTCTTCCACCGTACCGATGATCATGCCGCGCCGCTGGTTCAGACTACCCATGACCGAACCCTGAAATTCTGAAGGACCCTCAACTGCCACCTTCATGATAGGCTCCATGATGACCGGCTTAGCTTTCATGTATCCTTCTTTAAAGGCTCCGACAGAGGCCAGCTGGAAAGCGACATCTGATGAATCCACCGAGTGAGCAGAACCATCATTTATGACACACCGTACTCCAGTAATTGCTGCCCCGCAAAGAGATCCCTTGGCCAGGCTTTTCTGAAAACCTTTATCACAGGAAGTAATGAATTCACGAGGAATAACACCACCCACTATGTTGTCGACAAATTCATATTCACCCTCTTCTAAGGGCTCAAGATATCCGGCCACCCGGCCAAACTGACCCGATCCACCAGTCTGTTTTTTGTGGGTATAATTAAATTCAGCGCGATTGGTAATCGTCTCACGGTAGGCGACCTGCGGGGCCCCTACCTCTACTGAGGCTTGATATTCACGCTTCATTCGCTCTATGTATACATCGAGGTGGAGCTCACCCATACCTGAGATAATTGTCTCACCTGTCTCATGATCAACATAAGTTCTAAAGGTGGGATCCTCTTTGGTAAAGCGATTCAGGGCCTTGGACATATTGGTCTGGGCCTTATTATCGACCGGCAGAACAGCAAGAGAGATAACCGGTTCAGGGATGTGCATGGAACTCATCGACACAGACATGTTAGCCGCTGTAAAGGTATCACCTGAGGCACAATCAACACCAAACAATGCGACAATATCACCAGGACCGCATGAGTCGATCTCCTCCATCTCATCAGAGTGCATTCGCACCAGGCGTCCGATTTTTACTTTCTTCCCGGTTCGACTGTTATAAACAGTATCACCTTTCTGCAGAACCCCTTGATAGGTCCTAACATAGGTCAACTGGCCGTATCGTCCGTCCTCCAGTTTAAAGGCGAGCATGATGAGTGGATCATCACTGCCGTTTGACACCGGAAATTCCTCTTCGTTCTTGTCAAGATCGAGTGCGTTATTGACCACATCGGTCGGACATGGCAGATAGGCCGCAACAGCATCCAGTAAGGTCTGGATTCCTTTATTTTTATAGGCCGAGCCAATAAATACCGGTGTCAATTCCAGGGCCAATGTTCCTTTACGAACCGCTTCATAGACGAGATTATCAGCAATCTCACTGCCTTCCAGGACTGCTTCCATCAACTCTTCGGAAAACATGGAAACTTCTTCGAGCAATTGTTCCCGCTGCTCCTCGGCCTCTGCACGCATCGCTGCAGGTATATCTTCTTTGCGAATTACTTCCCCATTATCGCCGTCAAAATAAATGGCTTTCATGGTCACCAGATCGATAACACCTTTAAGATCGCTCTCCAAGCCAATAGGCAGCTGCATCATGTGAGCATTAAGCTCAAGCTTTTCCCGTAACTGCCTGGTTACCCGAGCAGGATTGGCGCCGGTCCGGTCACACTTATTGATGAAGGCGATGCGTGGGACCCTGTAACGGGTCATCTGACGATTCACGGTAATTGACTGAGACTGCACGCCGCCGACAGAACAGAGAATGAGCACGGCACCATCAAGAACACGTAATGCCCGCTCGACCTCAATGGTAAAATCCACATGGCCGGGGGTATCAATGATGTTGATGTCAATATCCTTCCAGGAACAATGGGTAGCCGCCGACTGGATAGTTATACCACGCTCTTTCTCCAGTTCCATCGAGTCCATTTTTGCCCCGACACCGTCCTTGCCGCGCACTTCATGAATTGCATGAATTCTGTCGGTATAGAACAGAATACGCTCAGTCAGGGTCGTTTTTCCTGAATCAATGTGGGCACTGATACCGATATTACGTACTTTCGTTAAATCTTTATTCATGGCTTATATCCTCTACCATTATCTACAAACCGGCTTTTCAACCGGTCCCCAATTGCGCGCATGCATAGGGAAAAATAAAAAAAGTAAGGAGTTACAGGATTCTGTAACTCCTTACTTTGCTGATATGTGAACCCGGTCAGCGATCCCCGAGGTTTTATCATTACCGGTAAACATCAGAATACGTTTACTTCAACCGCCCTGAAAACATATACTGGCGATCATACAAGAAAACCGAACAGATTCTAACAACTATTATCTGTGTTGTAAATATTTATTTGAATTTACTCTAAACAAATCCTTCAGGAGGTGACTGAGAAAATGGCCCGGACGGTAATTCGAAATGTCCTGCAGCAATCCACAGTGTGCTTAGACAGGTGCTCCCGACCACGGCAAGCGCAGGGCGGGAGCACGTTCAGAACTTCGCTCAATTCTCCTGAACAGGGTCAATAGGCAGATATTGGGTGAGCGGGCAATTTCCGCAGCCCCCTTCCGGCAGATCGGAGTCGTTATGGATAATGTCAATAATCGCTGCTGTTGCTGCACGGCTGTCAGCATAAATATGCTCAGGACCAATCTCCTTCCAGAGCCCGGTCCGCTCCATGACGCTGATAACCTGACCTTTCACCCCGCACATGGCAAATCCAAGCCCTGCACTTCGAACCTGCTTAGCCAGCATGGCCAGGGCTTCCTCACCGGAAGCATCCATATCATTAATTCCTCTCGCATCAAGGATGATATAGCGAAGGTCCGGCATATCGTTGCGGAATTTAAAGACCTGTTCATCGAGGTAACTGGCATTGGCAAAAAACAGCGCACCATCGAACTGTACGATGGAGATATGCTTGCAGCCTTGCAGCCGATAATATTCTGAGCTTTTCAATACTTTTTCTTCATTCATCGAAAGTCTGGCAACAACAGGTCTCATCGACTTGTAAAGGAAAATTGTCATGGAAAGGGCAACACCGACCATAATTCCCTTGTCGAGATGTGGAGCAAAATAGAGCGTCACCAGGAAACTGAATATAGATATTGCCCCATCATACCATTGAGCCTTCCAGGCATGAACAAAGCCATGGGTATTTACCAACCCGATAACAGCCATCATGATAACGGCAGCCAAGACCGCCTGGGGCAGATGGTAGAGTAACGGGGTAAAGAAGAGCAGTGTTATAACAACCATAACCGAGGTAACGACAGAGGACACTCCAGATATTGCACCGGCCTGCAGGTTAACCGCTGAACGGGAAAAAGAACCGGAAACGGCATAACTTGATCCGATTGATCCACAGATATTTGCAAGTCCCTGGCCAATCAGCTCCTGGTTGGGATCAAGTTTCTGACCAGTCTGGGCAGCCATGGCCTTGGCAATGGCAATTGCTTCCATAAATCCGAGCAATGAGATAATGATGGCAGTCGGCAGCAATTTGAGGAAGGTTTTCATTGTCAGATCAGGTACTCGAAAAGTCGGCAGACCTTCAGGAATCTTGCCGACAATTGCCCCACCACCAGTAATTTTCAACTTACCTGGATCCAGAAGGTTGTTCCCAATCGAAAGCCGCCAGGTACCCCCTTCAAGTTCAGATCCAGCTGGAGCTGAGCCTTTTTCATAAAAGGAATATGCGTCACCCTCTCGCACCGCATCAAACTTCATGAATCGAAACGCGGTTCGAATATCACTGGAGTGCTGCTTTGCCTCATTCAGCTGAACAGTCAGCATATCGACCTGTCCCTTCAGTTTAATCAGTTCAATTGACTGGCCGCCATGACCGCTCTCTTTTTGACGGGCGATTTCATCATCGATAACCGGTCCGAGATTTGCCCGCTCGGTTCCAATTTTCTCAATTTCATTCACAGAGTGGTTGAATTCAGTAATTTTTTCTGCGAAGCCGGGTATTTTAACTGTTGATACATCAACATAAGTATCGTTGTTGAAGCTGGTAAAATAGGAAACGACAGTGGTAATCGCAACAGCAATTAATACATTGGGAATACGGGGATTAATTTTTCTCAGCACGACCATGATCGCCACGGCCCCAAGGCCATAGAGCAGTGTCGGAAAATGGGTGTAGTCAAAAGCAGCCTGGGCAACTCTGATCAATGTCTCGTAGTGATGCTCAGCTTTGTCGACATAGACACCGAAGAACTTCGAGAACTGTGAGGACGCAATAATTATCGCCGCGGCATTGGTAAATCCGTTTACAACAGGGTGGGAAAGAAAATTCACCACAAGCCCAAGCCGCAATACCCCGAGCGAGAACTGGAAAATTCCGACCACCAGGGCCAGGACAATTGAGTAGGCGATGAACTCTGCCGAACCGGCGGTAGCCAGTGGCTGCAGAGAAGCGGCTGACATCAGAGAAACAACGGCAACCGGCCCCGTAGCCAGTTGACGGCTTGAGCCGAACAGGGCCGCCACCATTGGGGGCAGAAATGCGGCATATAACCCGTAATAGGCAGGAAGACCAGCAAGCTGGGCGTATGCCATTGACTGGGGAATAAGTACAAGCGCAACAGTAATCCCCGCCAGCAGGTCAATCCTGAACTTCCCAAAAGTGTAATCTTTAAACCATTCGAGAAATGGTAATACCTTGTAAATCATTATAGTTACCTTTATGAGATCTGTTTATCTGATAATCACGATAGAACGGTCACTTCACCACTGTGCAGATCATAGTATGCCGGTGCGACACGCGTCTTTCCATGTTCAATAAAATCGGCAATTATCGGTTCTGAATGGGCGATTTTGTTTGCCATCTGCCTGGATAGCTCCATGGCGGTTTTATTGACCAGGTCACCCTCGTCATTTTTCACATTTTTTATGGCAGCCTGAATTGGAGGCACAAAGGTCGACATGTCGCCGTCAAGCTTAACATTGCTGGCAACCGCCCCTACCGCGCCACAGGACGAGTGACCGAGGACGGTGACAAGCGGTGTGTGCTGGTGGGCAACGGCATACTCAATGCTTCCCAGCGTGTGGTCACCGATAATGTTTTCCGCTCCCCGCACGACAAAAATATCCCCGAGCCCCTGGTCAAAAATGTCAACAGGCAGAACTCGAGAATCAGCGCAGGTCAGATCGGTGGTAATAGGTTCCCGCCCGGTAGCCACTCCCTGACTAATCTCTTCACAATGGTTTGGGTGCTCCAGCTTTCCCAAAACAAAACGTCTGTTCCCCTCCAAAAGGACGTTCAAAGCTTCTTCAGCCGAGGGGCACTGTCTGGTTGATTCTCCCATAATTCAGTCTCCTCTGATAAAAAGTGTAAAATGTTACATTAGCCTAATGATACTCATTTTAAATATTTTGATCACCGCGAAAGTGAATACTCATTCATTTTGTTGAGAAGAAATAATCAACGATTTTTCAAGCAGAAAGTCAAGGTTAAAGTGACATTTGACAAACATCTGCAGGTCGCTGCCGAGAACTAGACGAATCACAATACTCGACAAAATCAATCCGCGACCTTATTACTTGAGGTAAGATTCCATGGATTACACAGGATGAATCATGCGGAAGTTTTTCTACTCCAGATCAATGCTTGTCATTCTCGCAGTCTTGCTAATGACTGTCTTTTTTCTCCCGGATTTTATCGGCCCGGTTCCATCTCTGGTTATCGGTTCGGTCATCATTGGTTTCTCTTTCTTTGTTTATAATAAGTGGAGCCAACTTCCTGCTGAAAAAGAGTCAAATGACAATCCCCAGAAACAGGAATGATTAACAGACATTATCCAGGCAATTCAGGTAAGAATCCTGTATACCTGACCGGAACTAATTGTCCTATTCAGTTATGCCCGATTTGCTGAATGCACGTCTTTTGTTCGTTTTAATAGATGAATAATAGACAATTTATCTATTTGACCGAATTACATATCAACTGTATTATCTCCCCATAAAATACTCCACACAAGTATTGGGAAGTATGGGTGTACGATCAACAGTCCAGTAATATATTGGTTCTATAATTTTGGCAGGAAGTTCGTTATGAGATTCGACATTACAATACAAAAAAATAGTTTAGATAATCAGATGTCCCATCAATTGACAAGGAAAGCACGAGCGGCCCTGAACAGATTCAGCACATCCATTCAATCTGTTGTAATCAGAATTACTGATACAAACGGCCCTAAGGGAGGAGTAGATACTCAGTGTACTCTTTCCATGAAATTGATAACAACCGGGCAGTGGTGGTCCAGAAAAAGGCAGAGAATGTGCATTCGGCGCTGAGCCAATGCCTCAACAATGCAACCAGACTGATTAACCGTCTCCTGGAACGGCGCCGAAACGCGCCCATCAGAATTCATAGACGTAAGGGATTAATTGAAGACTACAGTGATGTGATGCAATCTCAAAGACAGGGATCTCACCAGATTTGATCTAAAGAATAAAAAGGTATAAAAAATAGAATATTCCAATATACCTGATACTTCCGTTGTCTATCCTGATCAGGACAGCATGACCGTTGGTTGACAACTTTACATAGCCTTCTGCCTACCCCAAAAACTCAGCCTGGCATGCTGTCGAAGTTATACTGCAAGGCCAGGCTTTTCTTACAGGTCAAACTTGATAACAAAGGAATAACAACCCGATAGCCATGGTTTTAATATGAAATACCCCACCGCAAGCGTGTGGGGGGTATTAAACCCGAGCTACGTACGCAATAATGTCTGGGCTATGAAGAGCTGAACGATCAAGACGCGTTGTAGACTGACCCGTAAAACACTTAGCATCCATAAAGTATTGATCAACAATTTCATAAGCTCTTTTTCCAGACCTTCTAACGTCATAAGACACCCCAGTGATAAAATGATGTAGGGCATCGTTTATGAGCATTACCTATTATTGATTTTGAATCTGTTATGTTTTGCGAACCATTTTTTTAGGGTGATTAGATAGGAAAAGCCAGCAATTGTTATAATGGTAAAAAAGACTAATTGAATTATATGGAGATGTTGTTCTAAAAAATCAAAAAAAACAAACCAAATAATGATGGCGATAAAGGTTCCGAGAAATGCCGCTGAAAAATTATAGCAAACCCTCAGTTTCAAAAGATAACCGATGATAGAACCTATTACTGGGCCAGTTGCAGGAAGAGGTATCATTACAAATAGAAAAACGCCACCCCAACCATAGTTAGTAATTTTGTCCTTATGTCTGCGTGCCTTACGCTCTAAACGGCGGGCGTATAGCTTTAAACCACGGAATTTCAGGTGGTTATTTATTGAAAGAACAAAGAGCGCATAGGCCCAGCAAACGAGTAATACTTCAAGATAGAGATTATAAAGAATGGTTACGAGTGGATTGATTTCATCTATAATGCACAGGCCTATCCCGGCGGCTCTTCCTCCAAATGTATGAGCTATAAAAACCATAACTAACGTTCTGCTCATTAACGGGTCTGTTAGCAAATAATAGCTGATTCCTCCAACAAGCATGAAAGACATCATGATACTTGCAAGCAGAACAGACCATTCTGGGGAGTTGTACAGGGGGTGGCTTTTCATTCTTTTATTCTATAGAGCCTCTTGTAAAACTCGAAGAGAGTAAATTGTTCAGATGTAAAAACTAAACACAGAAAACAGACACAAAGTACTGAAATAATTGATCATAATAGCTTTTTATGGTATTATTTGTTTGCCAACAAAAAAAATAACCAAAAGAGGCGATATGAAGCTCAAAGAAAAGATACCATGGTTAATGGGAAGACTCCAACGAACTTTATTCCCTTGTCTGGAAGAATGTTGCATCAATCCATTGACTGAACAGGAAAAGCACTTAGTAAAAGTGCTTGAACTTGTTGAAATTGAAAACATATTCAAAAGAACAAGCAGTATACCGGCAGACCTGCCGTAGAACGCAGAGCAATAGCTCGCTGTTCTGTGGCAAAAGCACTGTTCCGTTATCCCCACACACGGAATCTGATTCATGAATTGCAGGCACGACCGAACTTGCGATTAATTTGCGGGTTTGCCAGTCAGCAAAAGATTCCATCGGAATCGACGTTTTCTCGTGCTTTCGCTCAGTTTGCGGCACAAAGTTTGGGGCACGTAATACATGACAGTATGGTCCAGGAGTATTTGCAATATGAACTCATTGGCCATGTCAGTAGAGATTCAACGGCGATTGCTGGTAGAGAAAAAGCTGTAAGAAAGCAAAAAGCAGTCAAAGTTCCACGAGAAAGAGGCCGACCTGCCAAGGGGGAACAACGGCTGCCGAAAGAGGAAAAAAGGTTGGATAAACAGCTCCGACAAGAAGCTGAGCAGGCCGTTTCTGAGCTACCAACAGTTTGTGTGATCGTGGTGCAAAAAAGAATGCCAAAGGGTTCAAAGAAAGCTGGAATGGCTATAAACTTCACGCAGATGTAAACGATGCCATGCTTCCATTAAGTGTCGTCACTACATCGGCTTCGGTACATGATAGCCAAATGGCGATACCGCTGATCAAGATGACCAGCAAGAAAGTGAATTATTGTTATGATCTGATGGATGCGGCGTACGATGCAAGCGATCTGATGGAGATTTTTTGATCTGATGTCTTTTATTAGTGCTTCTATGGTATCGAGCTAGTATCTTGGTACTCTAAATTAAAAATCCTGCGTAGCACACTCACTTCAGTGATGGATTTATCACGTATTCGTCACCTGAGACATTACACAGGAATGTGCTCAAATCCCTGTTTGGGGATGTAGCGATACATGAGATCATCGCTCTCGGGATCGATTACGGCAAGGGGCATCCAGTCGTTGTCGAACAGCTTGCAAGACCGCAGAAAAAAGATAGGCATACGGGAAATTATAACGTTCAGGAAGAAATCAGCGACGAAGTAAGGGGGTGCTTACAAAGCAATTACTTATCACCTACAATTTTCGATTTGTTCTCTCAGCTTATCATGATCCAGGTTTTGACCGATCAAGACTAATTGATTTTTTTTCTCTCCTTTCCATTCCTCATCCTCAATGCTGAATCTTTTACCACAGAGATGAAAAATATGACGCTTGGGGCTTTCTTCAAACCAAAGAATCCCCTTAGCGCGAAACACCTTTTCTGGTAGCTGATTATCCAGGAAGTGCTGGAACTTTCTAATATTTAATGGACGATCGCTTTGAATGGACAAGGAGGTAAAACCATCATTTTCTGAGTGATGATGATCGTGCTTAGGATCTGATTCCGCACCTTCAAGATATTTATCAGACTCAAATAATCCCACACTTAAGATTAAGGCTAAAGGAACTTGGGATTTTTGAGTACGTAAAATCCTGGCATTTTTTTTGAAATTTCTGATTTTAATCTCTAAGGAATCAACGTCTGCTTCATCGACTAAGTCAGTTTTATTGAGAACAATAATATCTCCATATTGTAGCTGACTCTCTATTGCTTGATAATTAGTCAAGGCCTCACTGTAGTTAGCGCAATCAATAAGAGTAACAATAGAGTCGAGGCGGGTCATATCCCGTAACTCTGTTTCCAAGAAAGTTAAGGCAACAGGAAGAGGATCGGCTAGTCCTGTAGTTTCTACAAATAAATAGTCAATCTTTTCTATTCTCTCTAATATCTTATGTACCGCATTAACCAAATCTTCATTAATGGTGCAACATATACAACCATTACTCAGTTCCACCATACTTCCATCGGTGGAGACAATTAATTCATTATCAATTCCTATTTCACCAAATTCATTCACCAGAACTGCGGTTTTTAATCCCTCCTGGTTAGTCAAAATATGATTAAGCAGCGTCGTTTTTCCGCTCCCCAGAAATCCTGTAATAATTGTTACTGGTAAACCTTTTTTTGGTGTATCCATGCCATATGTCGCTTTAGTATGGTTATTGTGATCGACCTGCGCTTCGCCAAAAGCAGTTTATTCACTAATGGTAACCGTATTGCAATGTGCTTAAGGCTGCTATTAGAGATTCCTCAAGTAGTTTGCTGGACACGAAAACTTATACTCAGGTCTCTGATATGTCAAGCGAGAAACCCTACCGCCAGTCCATGCCCCGTATTCATTTGATAATATTACTAAAGTTTTTTGAGAGGCCGTCTTGTTCAATTATTGGATTCGTATTTCATTAAATAAAAACCTGACCTGTCATGGATCTGATTAGTAATTAATCATTAACCCCGTGATCGAATACAAGGTCACCGTTTGGACTGTAGAAACGTTTCTGTGCAAGACAGAGTTTTGGAATGTTGATTAAATTTGTCATTGACATATCCACTAAGAGGTGCTTGGCTACTGTGTTGGAACAATATTACAAGGCAATGTTCAAAAAGTGTTCGTCAAGCATTTTTGGGTATATAGTTGCTAAAGTAATGTGCTCTTTTGAGAAATTTTTTAATTTTTATTAAGAGGTGTGAAAATGGTTAAAACTAAAGAGGATAATGCTTACCAGCAGTTATTGTCACCTGATCCAGTGTCCATCATGCCACATCCGGAAGAAGGCAACGCTTTGATGGAAGATAAAATGGTGCAGGAAAAAGAAGCTTTGCAAGAAATTGTCAAAGTTTTGCTTAAAGCTAAAAAACCGGTTATTTTCACTCCCGGGCGTATCATCCTTTGGACATGGGAAGAAGGAGCACCGGAAAAGGCCAGAGTGATTAGAAAACTGGCCGCTGCAATAGGAGCTGAAATACTTCCCATAATGGATGTTCGGCCCAACTATCCCCAAACACGAACAGCAACGGAAATTAATCCTTATCATGGCGATCTGGTTATCGGGCACAACAAATACGATGTAGTCGTTTTTATTGGCGTAGAATGCGCCTATGCAGATGTGGCGTTGAAAATCATCAAAGACGGTACTGATATTCGTACCATTGCCCTATGTGCACACAAAGGCCATGTTGATGCCAAAATTACTTTATGTAAATCAGGGCTGGACAAGTTAGAAGCACTGACTGCCTTAGTAAATGAAGCAAAGAATAATCAATAGCATTGTAAACTTAAATACCGGCGAGGAGGAAAACAGCATGGAAGAGCGTTTGAATGCCATTCTTGAACCATACAAAGGGAAAAGTGATGCTTTGATCCCTATTTTACAAAAGGTTCAGGAGGAAATCGGCTATTTGCCAGACCAGGCGATGCTGGAAATTGCCAAAACAACCGGAGTGCCAGAGAGCCGGGTTTATGGTGTTGCATCATTTTATGCCCAATTTCGATTTACACCTCGAGGCAAACACACGATTATGGTTTGTCGAGGCACAGCCTGTCATGTTCGTGGCGCTGAGAGAATTCTTGAGGAAACCGAAAGAGCATTGGGAATTGCTGAAGGTGAAACCACCGAAGATCAGGAATATACGTTGGAGACAGTGGCCTGTATCGGTTGTTGTGCGCTTGCTCCCTGTGTTATGATCGATGAAGATGTTGAGGCCAAATTGACCCCCCAGATGGTACCAAAGATTTTGAAAGGGAGGGATAAAGAATGAATTTTACCGATATTCTAGCAGAAGCAAAACAAGAGTGGCAAGAATTACACAATGGAGGAAAGCCTCAGATTGTGATTGGTACAGCGACATGTGGGCGTTCAGCTGGTGCCATGGCCGTGGTCGAAGCTTTTGAAAAAGAACTTAAAGAAAAAGACCTTGAGGCCAGTGTTGTTGAAGTAGGCTGTATTGGACCATGCTATGCAGAGCCCCTGGTCAATGTTACAAAGCCCGGACAACCGACCGTTGCATATAAAAACGTCACTGAGAAGATGGTTACTGAGATAGTCGACAACTATCTCAAAGGTGATGACCCTTTACCGAAATACACCCTGGGATCCTTTGGAGAAGAAGCAATTGAGGGGATTCCGAGAATTCTCGATACGCCTTCCTTCAAGCCCCAAATGAGAAGGGTATTTAGAAATTGTGGAGTGATAGATCCAACAAATATCAATCACTATATCGCCAACGAGGGATATGCTGGTCTTAATAAAGCATTGAATATGACTCAGGAAGAAGTGGTTGAAGAAATGAAGAAGTCCGGCCTGCGCGGAAGGGGCGGTGGCGGGTTTCCTGCCGGTAGAAAGTGGGAAGCCGGGCTGCAAGCTAAAGGTGAGCAAAAGTATGTAGTCTGTAATGCCGATGAAGGTGACCCGGGTGCGTTTATGGATCGAGCAGTTATTGAAGGAGATCCTCATTCCGTAATTGAAGGAATGATTATTGCCGGTTATGCCACAGGATCGGATACAGGATACATTTATGTTCGGGCTGAGTATCCACTGGCTATCCGTCGGCTTGAACGAGCCATTGCCCAGGCACATGAGAAAGGACTCCTGGGCAAGAACATCCTGGGAAGTGACTTCAGTTTTGACATCAATATCTTCCCTGGTGCAGGTGCTTTTGTGTGTGGCGAGTCAACAGCTCTAACTCTTTCAATAGAAGGAAAGAGAGGAATGCCGCGTGTCGCTCCGAGGCCCCGAACAACGGAAAAAGGCCTCTATGACAAACCGACCCTGCTGAACAATGTCAAGACATTCTCCTCGGCTCCCATGATAATTACTAAAGGTGCGGAGTGGTTTGCCAGCGTTGGCACCGAAAAAAGTACAGGGACAGCTATTTTTGCCCTCACAGGAACGGTGAACAACTGCGGTCTTATCGAAGTACCGATGGGAATAACTCTGCGTGAGATAATTTATGATATCGGTGGCGGAATCTCCGATGGCGGGACTTTCAAGGCCGTACAGACGGGTGGCCCGTCCGGTGGCTGCCTGCCGGAGTCATTGCTTGATACTCCGATTGACTATGATTCACTGGATGAGGCCGGCTCGATAATGGGATCAGGCGGCATGGTGGTCATGGATGAAAAAACCTGTATGGTTGATGTTGCCAGATACTTCCTGGATTTTACTGAAATTGAATCCTGCGGTCAGTGTGTTCCATGCCGACTTGGTACAAAACAGCTGCTTGAGATCTTGAAAGACATCTGCAAGGGAAAAGGACGTTCAAGTGATATTGATCTGCTGATTGAGTTAAGTCATTCAGTTCACGGCGGCTCTGTCTGTGGTCTAGGTCAGACTGCGGCTAACCCGGTCCTGACGACCATTCGATATTTTAGAGATGAATTTGAGGCGCATATACATGATAAATGCTGTCCGGCCAAAGTATGTAAGCCATTGATTTCGTATCGTATAGACGAAGAGAAATGTGGTGGTTGCACGCTATGCGCCAAATCATGCCCGGTGGAAGCTATCTCTGGTTCAAAGAAAGAGGTTCATTTGATCGATCAAGAATTGTGTGTGCAGTGCGGTATCTGCATGGAAAAATGTCCGAAGAAGTACAGGGCAGTTGAATGTTTATCACCAAAGATAAGCGTAACACCAAAAGAAACGATGGAGGTGTCTTAAATGAGCAAAGTCACCATAACAATAGATGGTATGCAGATTGCCGCTGATGAGGGAATGACCGTTCTGCAGGCCGCCCAGGCCAATGGCCTCTACATTCCCAATCTCTGTAATCATCGTGATTTACGCCCTGCTGGAATATGCCGGGTATGTGTCGTCAAGATGGATGACTGGAAGGTGGTTATTGCCTGTAAGCAGACCGTTAAAGACGGCATGGTCATCGAAACAGAGAACCCGGAAGTCCAACAGATAAGGAAAAACAGTGTAGAGCTGCTCCTGGCCTATCACCCGATGACCTGTCTCACCTGTGAGGCGGACAATAATTGTGAGCTACAGCGGGTTGCCCACTATGTCGGTATCAGGCCGGAGGATATGAAGCGATACAGGCGTTCACTGCGCCCCACCCCCATAGACACTTCCAATCCGTTCTTCGACATAGATCACACCAAATGCATCCTTTGCGGCATTTGCATCCGAACATGCGATGAAATCAATGGTGTGGCAGCCATTGATTTCGCCCAGCGCGGTGTCAACACCAAGGTGGCAACCCTGGGCGACAAGCCCATCGCCGAGTCGGTCTGCGAATCCTGTGGTGAATGTGTAGAGCGTTGTCCCGTCGGTGCACTGGCACGCAAGGGCAATGTTCTTCCTGCTGCCAGGGAAGTAAAAACGATTTGTCCCTATTGTGGGGTGGGTTGTGGAATTTACCTTGGTGTTCGCGGTGATAAAATAGTCTCTGCCCGTGGTAACCCTGATAGTCCTGTTAATAAAGGTCATCTGTGCGTAAAAGGAAGATTTGGTCATGATTTTGTCAACCACCCGGACCGTTTGACAACACCATTAATCAAACGTGATGGTGAGTTTGTTGAAGCCGACTGGGATGAGGCACTTGATTTAATTGCAACAAAATTTAAAGAAGTACAGGAAAAACATGGACCGGAAGCCCTTGCTGGCTTAAGTTCTGCCCGGGTAACCAATGAAGACAATTATCTCTTTCAAAAATTACTGCGCTCCCTTGGTACCAACAGTGTTGATCATTGTGCCCGGCTCTGACACGCTCCTACCGTGGTCGGTCTGGCCACAGTATTAGGCAGCGGAGCAATGACAAACACTGTAGATGAAATCTCAGGTGCCGGAGCCATTTTTATAGCCGGTTCCAACCCCACATCAAATCATCCGATCTACGGGTACAGGATTCGACAAGCCGTCAAAAATGGAGCCAAGCTCATCGTTGCAGATCCACGCCGCACCCACCTGGCTGGGAAAGCCGATGTGCATCTGAAAATAAGACCCGGCACTGATGTTGCGATGTATAATGGTATAGCGCACGTCATCATTGCCGAAAACTTACAAGACACGGAGTATGTAGAAGAAAGAACACAAGGGTTTGAATACCTGAAAGAGTTCGTGGCCGATTATACCCCAGAGAAGGTTTCTGAGATAACCGGCACGCCAGCCGAAGATATCATTAAAGCGGCCCGACTCTTTGCCTCTGCTGACAGTGGTGCTATTGTTTATTGTATGGGAGTAACCCAGCACACCAGCGGAACTGAAAATGTTGTGGCCCTGACAAATCTTTCCCTGCTGACCGGCAACCTGGGTAAGGAACATGCGGGCATGAATCCCCTGCGTGGTCAGAACAACGTTCAGGGTGCCTGCGACATGGGTTGTCTGCCAAATGTTTTAACTGGTTATCAGCCAGTACACAGTGACAGAGATACAGGTACATACTGGCAGCGGCTGAAGAATATACAGACGGAAGACTCTCTGGAAGAGCCTGTCAGCAGTATAGAATTTGCTGAACCGGTTCCGGCAAACAAAGTAAGCGATGCAGTACGCGCCAAATTTTCCAAAGCCTGGGGTGTTGAACTCTCGGATGTACCGGGACGTACCATTGCTGATATGTTCCACGATAATCCCACCAGACGCTGTAAAGCAATCTATATAATGGGAGAAAACCCCATTGTATCAGATCCGCATACAGAACATGTTGAAGAAGCTCTGGAGAGCATGGAATTCGTCGTTTTACAAGACATTTTTCTCAATGAAACCGCCGCCTATGCTGATGTGGTACTGCCTGCCGCCTCTTTTGCCGAAAAAGACGGCAGTTTTATTAACACAGAAAGACGGGTACAGCTCATCCGTAAAGCAATCGAGCCACCCGGAAAGAGTAAAGCAGACTGGGAAATTATACAGCTTTTAGCGCAAAAACTGAACTTCAACTGGAACTACAGCTCCACCGCGGAAATCTGGGAAGAAGTAAGAGAACTAACACCCCATTACTTTGGTGGTATGTCCTTGGAACGGCTGGAAAAAGGTGGCCTGCAATGGCCTTGCCCCACCACAGACCATCCTGGAACACCGGTTATGCATAAAGGAAGATTTGCCCGGGGTATAGGTCAGTTTTCCACCGTGGATTATCGACCCCAGGCTGCTGATCCAACAGATGAGGAATTTCCCTTTATCCTGACCACTGCGCGAAAACTTTATCATTATCATACCAGGACAATGACTGGTAAGAGTGAGGGCCTTAATTTCTTTTCAAGTGAAGAGCTTATGCAGATAAATCCCCAGGACGCTACATCGCTTGACCTTACATCTGGAGACAAGGTCAGGCTCACCTCCCGCCGGGGCACCCTGGAATCCAAATTTGAGGTTGTAGATACTGTTCCCCAAGGCATTGTTTGTATGTCTTTTCACTTTGCCGACTCTGCCGTAAATGTATTGACCGACCCGGCAGTCTGCAATATGTCAGTAATCTCCGGGATGAAAGTCTCAGCAGTAAAGTTGGAAAAAGTATAGGTTACAGGCTATAGATTGCAGAAGCATTTATTTTCACCATAAAGGTAGTTGAAAGAATTTTTTCTTTCTCCTTTATGGTGAAAAAAATGCATAGTGTGAGAAAATGCTCTAAGAGTAAGAATTCTGATTCAGGGGGTCAGACCTTAGGATAACCCCTAAAAGGGGATAAAATACCAGCCCCCTGAAGGTGGCAAAGATAGTTGTCACCACTATTCAAATGGTTATTCTACTATTTTAAAATTGATTTTTTTGACACCGCATCTTGGGCAAACCAATTCCGGGGGCAGGTCGGCAAAAGCAGTTCCCGGGGCAATACCGTTTTCTTCATCTCCTATGGCAGGATCATACATATAACCACAAACGATCATCATCTTGAAAATGATATCATCCTCTTTTTTTGACTTTGCACCGGAAACTTATTATTTATAAAGGCATGAAAACAGCGGTAGTCAAAATGATTGGGAGAAAGCTATAAAACGAGAAGCACGTCAACACAACAGCCATTTACGGAGTTAATCTACAGAATAATACATCAATAGCTGCGGGCCATCAAAAAATGATAGGCTGATCATGGAAAATCAGCTGACAATTAAACAAAACTGCCTTTTTTAGCACCATTAGCAAATTCTTGAGGATGAGGGGGCTCACATGTTTGTAAAACAATCGGATCTACTGTTGGGACTGGATAATCAATTCAAAAAGGACTTCACCGACTCAGCGTTGAAAAAGACACATCCGGAAGGATATAAGCTTTTCAATACCGGAGATACAGCAAATTCTTTCTATATTTTGACAAAGGGCCGGATACGCATCAGCGTAGGAGAGGGGGACAAAACGACATATATCATTGAGCATGCCGGTGAAGGTTTTGGCTGGTCAGGGCTCGTGGGATTTGAAAGGTACACCGGCTCGGCTGAGTGCCTTGAGGAGTCAAGCATCATGGTATTTGACAATAAGTTTGTCAAAGACCTTGCCGAGAGCGACCCAGTAAATGGCTTGCGTTTCTATCGCAGGCTGGCACGTATGCTCGGCGACAGGCTGATTCACAGTTATTATCATGACGATATCGATGCCATCTATGAGGGGCTGGTACATAATAATCCAGGAGCGACCAGACACCTGAGGAAACTCATTAAACCACTTAAATAGCTTGAATATGGATGGACAGGGAAACCGCCCCATCCTAAAAAAGATGGGATTGCGCTATAATTCTCGCTGATGATCAGTGGCTGCAGCTTTGATTACCTGCAAAAGCAATAGCAACACCACTGATGTCTCATGGGAAAAATATAAGAAACTTTCAGGTTTTTCTCCTTTGGAATTTATCGCTTCGATAACACAACATATCCCTGAGCCATATTTCCAGCTTGCGCGATTTTACGGTTGGTAAAGTAACCGGATGCGTGGTGACAGAAAGAAGCAGGAGGGGAGGGAGAAGGAGAAACAAGTCAAGGAAATGAGGATGTCAAAATTATCGACATCAGAAACTATAAACCTAAGCGCATTCTACAGTTGATGTGGCGTGAGTGCATCAAGAAAGTTTGGTAAGCTGATCCACTTTCCTGTCCTAAATGTGCAGCAGAAATGAAGATTATGAGCTTCATTTACCAGAGAAAGGTAATCAAAAAAATTCTTACTCATCTGAACATATTCGAAGTGAAGAAAAACCAGAGAACACCACCGTCGGTTGAACCGGAATATACCGAACCGGAGATTGTGCCCTATGACGATGGCTGGCCGGAATATGATGAGCCAGTATTCGATTTTTAAAAAACTCAAAGACCGTCAATAGATACGTTTGTCCAAATTGGCTGGAATAGGGTCGGTTAGACAGCTTTAACCCCTAAAATTGTTGGGTCGCGGTTTGAGTCAGCAAAGTTTTCTTGAAGGGACGGCGAAAAGAAGATAGGTTGTCGAATAATGACGGCTGAATGAAAGAAATCTGCAGAAAATTAGGGCAGGCTTACAAAGCGATGACTTATCACCTTTTCCAGGCACAATTGGTTTGCGGGAATCGACTTGATCGTCGAAGGGGCAGTCGAAGTCTACCCGTATGTCGGAGCAATGGTAGTAATTGCTTCTGCAATCAATGGGATTGCAATCCTGCGAGCCTATCGATTGTTCACCGGAACCGAGTATCAAATCACGTTTAGCATTCAGGCTCGTTGGCCGGAAAAAGTTGCGATTCTCATTATTAGCGTTTTGGTTCTTGGCGGAGGCGTCTATCCGCAACCCGGAGTTCGATCGCGGTATCACGCTGCAAAAGAAATCATGGCACGGCGTGAAACCAGTTCCGGCGATGCATCTGACTTGACAGACGTAACTGGATCCAAGTCAGGCGATGAATCGGAATCTGGAGGACAAAAATGGGTCACGCGTTTCTGAGTTCCAATTCCGAATTCATTCGAATGCGAACGGCACATAGCACCCATTTGTATGCAATTAGCACCTTACCCACCCAAAAACACAACTGTTTAGATAGTGCTGGAGCGTATAAGACATGGCCGATCAAGTCAAAAAAGCTAGTTCAACTTTAATGGATCCATCGGAAAAACCGGTTGGAAATATGTCGGGGTTTGTTAAGTATTTTCGTTACGACATTGTTTCTGGATTCCTTGTTTTCCTGATCGCGTTGCCGCTTTGCCTTGGTATCGCGCTTGCGTGTGGTTATCCGGCCATCGCCGGAATTTTCACTGCGGTCATTGGTGCATTTCTGACAACTTTCGTAAGCAACTCAGAGCTTACAATCAAGGGCCCTGCGGCCGGACTGATTGTTATAGCTGTTGGTTGCATTGAGTCCTTCGGAGGCGACGGCGCGATCGGAGGATTCACGGCCGGAGATATGACTGCTTACAAGATGGCGTTGGCGGTTGGCGTGGGTGCGGCGATTTTACAAATTCTATTTGGAGTTTTACGAGGTGGTATTCTCGGTGAGTTTTTTCCGCTATCCGCTGTGCACGGCATGCTCGCCGCAATCGGCGTCATTATCATGGTGAAACAGTTGCCGGTTGCGTTGGGCGTCGAAGGCAAAGGCGAACCGTTGGAGATGATCAAAGAGATTCCTCACTATTTTCAACACATGAATCCCGAGATCGCTTTGATCGGCGGAGTCGGCCTCGCGATCATGTTTCTGTGGCCTCTCGTCCAAAAATCAGCTACTTTCGTAAAGGCAGTACCTTCGCCGTTGATCGTTCTGTTGGTGACCGTTCCAATGGGAATGTACTTTGACTTACTCCATACACACGGTTACGAATTCAACGGTCATCGCTACGAAGTTGGCGAGACGTTTCTTGTGCAAATGCCAGACAAGATGTTTGGCATGTTTGACTATCTGACCTTCCCCGATTTCCGCGCATACGCACCAGAGAATCTCGGCAACTCAATGGTCTGGGTCATGATGTTTTTCATCATTGGATCGCTGGAGTCGATCCTGAGTGGAAAAGCAGTTGATGTGCTGGACCCATGGAAACGAAAAACGGATATGAACCGCGACACGATCGCCGTGGGGCTCGGGAATCTTGCCTGTTCGTTTGTTGGGGGACTCCCAATGATTTCGGAAATTGTTCGAAGCAAAGCGAATATCGACAACGGAGCGCGAACGCGATTTGCGGACCTGTGGCACGGAGCATTTTTACTGCTGTGCGTCGCATTAATCCCGACGGTTTTACACAGAATTCCGCTTGCTGCATTGGCAGCGATGTTGATCTATACGGGGTTTCGATTGACTCACCCCTCTGAATTTATTCACTCATATCGTGTGGGCCGTGAACAGTTAGTCATCTTTGTCGCAACACTTGTTGGTGTCTTGGCGACTGACTTGCTTATCGGTATTGGTATCGGTATCGCGGTCAAGATGTTCATTCATGTCGTCAACGGCGTGCCGATTACATCGCTATTCAAACCCTATCTTGATGTGACAATTAAGGACGATCAAACGATGTTGGTTTATGCACATAAATCGGCCGTGTTCAGCAACTGGATTCAGTTTCGCAGCAAGCTCGTCAAAGTCGGAATCAATGAACGACTTAATGTAGTGTTAGATTTATCGGACACGACATTAGTCGATCACAGTACGATGGAGAAACTTTATGAGCTCGAAAACGACTTTTCCCGTGCGAATCTTGAGCTAACGATTGTGGGAATGGATGAGCACAAGCACCTTGCTGAACACGAGTTCGCGGCGAGAAAGCGTTCAATTGAAAAGCTTCGCCGAATTACGTTGATCTTGCCAGAAGCAATTGGTGATGGGGTTTGTAAGAAGATCATTTCGATTGGCGCATCGGGCTATACAACTTCGACAGTAAATGGAGTTGGGCGACATCAGATCCATGACGCAAGGGGGCAACTTCCTGAAGCCCACGCGATGCTGAAAATAGAAATAATTGTTCCCAAGACATTAGGAGATGAGATTTTCGATTTCTGCCGCAATGAAATTGCGCCTAATCATCCTAATTCAATTTTCGCGGAACAAGTCGATGTTCTTAAGAAAGAAGCGTTTGCCCCACTCAAGTAACCAAGTGCCTGACAAATGACAATTGGTATATCGGCTTCAGCCTGCCGCTGATATCTGACGTAATTGCAGAGAACGGCCAACTAGTTTTTTAAAATGTTTTTTAAAGTGGTCCTCTCAAGCCTGATGTGAACCTTTTGGAAGCTCTGTGGATAGGTAAGGTACCTCGAGTCCTGGAGACAGCAGCTCCTGTGCACTGCTCAGCGTCTGCGTGTTGGGGGCTACGCAGCCCGTCAGCGGTGGACCGTCTGATGTGAGCGGTGCTGCCTAGCGTACTACTTCAGCGATGGATTATCAAGCATTCGTGTGATCTGAGACATCACGCAGGAGTACTGGCAAATCCCTGTTTGGGGATGTACCGATACAAGAGATAATCGCTCTCGGGATCGATTGCAACAAGGTGCATCCACTCGTTGTCGAACAGCTTTGTGAGAAGCTCTGAGCGCTCAATGATACCTAAAATCCGATCCCGCGGCGCCTCAACTGCGACGAACAATCGCATGGGTTCATGGTACGTCTGGTCACCGCCACTCATGACTGTCTGCCAGGCAAGGCCAGTCCGTAGATCGCTCTGGGGACCAGCCATGACGGCAAAGCGCCCAACAACGTTGTGGTATATTTTGCTTCCACTTCCGTAAACTTCAGGATCTGTTGCCGTGAAGTAATGCTCGCCGTTGATCCATTGGCCGACCGCCAACGGACCATTCATGATCCTTTCGAGCTTAGCGCCTGTGAAGTCGAGACGATAATCATGGGAGTTGAGAAATGTCCTGCCCTCGAGGTTAAAATCCCGGGTCAGCTTACGACTTCCAATGATGTAGGCAGCATTCTGCGAAAGTCCCCACTCTGGTCTGGTTTCACTCCAGTCACCTGCCCGTCGTTGGGCTTCCTTTACCGCCTCTGCTGGTGACAGACCATGATCAGAGCCTGGCAGTCGCAGACATCCGCTCTTGGGCGGTTCTGGCGGTCGCTTCTCGACACCCTTTCTTAAAAATCTCAAGGTCACTCTTATGTGTCTCTGGAACTTCCTCTGGATCAAAAAAAGTGATCTCGTCAGTTGTCGTATTGTGCAAAGCGGCGATGAAATGTGTGTCTTCGGGAATCTCGATGCCACACTCCGCCGCGTACTTGCGGACGTTAGGCCTGTTGGCCATGGTTGCGAAAAGGCGCACATTGGGCGCGCTGGATTGGCCCCAGCAGGCGCCACAGTCGATGGCCGATTCGTATGGGTTGTTGTCCGAGCTGCTTACGTGGCCTACGAAAGCAACCAGACGAGAAGACCTTATTGGTGGTGAGCCCCATAGCCCGAACCACTGACTCGATTGTGGTCTCCTGTTCCTCGTCGGTGAAACCAATGTTTTTCTCATCGTCCCGATCGATGGCCATCCGGTGCTCACCGGCGGCACGATTGCGTCGTGAAAACGTTTCCGCAACTTGTTGTAGGTCGCTGGAAACAGGGTCCGGCCGAAGAGGGGGAAACCGAAGAGCCACCCCAGTGCCTCTACCTTGACATAGGGCGTGAGCACGTGGCTTTTCATATCATGCTGCATCTTTTTTATGGTCTTGAGGAATCCCTTGCCCTTCTTAAACCTGTCTTCCTCTGACTTGGCGTTCTCTCGAATCACCTCGATGATGGTGTTACCGGGTTCAACAATCCCAGGGTTTTGATTTGTTATGTGGTCGTGACCAAAAGCAACAGCACGTAAAGGGGTGTCTAAGAATCCACCATAGCCCAAAGGTTTCGAAGTTCCCAACGCTCTCAAAGTTTCGTCGAAACGGTTCTGAACGAACATCGATGCAGAAAATACCCTGAGCGTCGGGACGAGTTGATTCCTCAGAATCGTTTTTCATTTTTAAGGCCGATGATCGAAGCTTGCCAATCATGTCGTCCAGGTATCTTGCCTCATAGGCCTCGAGCCACACGGGTCCATGCTCGGACTCTGGAAAATCGTTCAGCCATTGCAGGAGCTGGTCGAGCTGCTCGGGTGCTACCTGTTCCAGTGCCGTGGATGAAAGTCCGAGGGCGGAGGCAAGCGACGAGAGTTGCAAGGCTGATGCGAGACGCGCAGACTTCAGTCCACCAGCGTCGGCCCCTTTCTGGCGATCACGCACGTATGAGACAATGGCCTCGTACGTTCCCGCGACTGCCGAGTTCCTTCCGACAGGTCTGCTCTACCAGTTCGCGCTCATAGTACAGTCGGACCGCGAGGTATTGAACGAGGTCAATGGGGTAATGCGTCTGCCACTCAAGAGATTTTAGCTCAAAGTCCTGATGGGCACGCCAGTTGATGTAGCTGGCCCAGCCGTACAAAGAGGTCAGCACGAGGGAAAGATACTCCTCTCTGAGTTCTGAAGGTATGCCCAGTGCATCGAGGTGGGACCAGGATCAGCCTCCTCTGGAGATTCAGGTAAGGCCGCGATTTTCCTGCGGCTGTCTGCGATTCCACAGGGTGACCACTCTTTGGCCGGCCAGCGATCTCCAGGCCACGTAGAAACCTTGTTCCCTTCTGGGCATCGGCCACACAGCGTGGCCTTCGTCCAAAAAGGCTTCACACCACTTGATAACCTCCCGGTTCATCATCCATTCCAGCTGCTTGTGCAAGGCGCTGTCACACCATCTCACCAGGGTCATGTCTTTGCCGATGGCCTGGGTTTCGTCCTTCTCCTCTCGTTTTGGGTTGATGCGTTCAGCCAAAGCACGGATCTGGGCGCTGTTTGCAGCACGATTGACCATAGCTTCAGCAGTCTCGTGGGCTGGCGCCGAGAGGCCTTCGAGCAGGTGAGCGCGCAAAACGTCCAAGTGGCTGATTTTCTGTCCAGCAACCTCCACCTCGCCGTCTCCTGCGATGGATCGAATGGCATCATCCAGTTGCTTCGACGTGATCCTGCCGGACTTCACAAAATCTCTGTAGTATTGATTCGGTAAGTAGCCTTCACCTCCAGTAAAGCGTTTGGATATGCGAATAGCCTCCTGGAAAGGATGTGAAATCAGGTCATGAAGTGGGTTGTGGTGGACAAAGCCTGTCATCGGCCAATAATGGGCGATGACCTCGCTTGAGCGTTCAATCAGCTCGTGAAGTTCCTTGATTTTATCGGGATTCAAGTCAGTATTTATATTCATTACATACCTCCCCGGATCTGTGCAAGCATGGTTCCACCTGCATCCATCCATTCCAGTGGTACACCGCTGAGAAGGATCAACAGAACGATCACCACCACAAAACCACCGATCTCGTTAGGGCCAAGATCTTCGTAGTGCAAATCCGTCCGGTGAGGGCCAAAAAGGAGCCGCTTCATCAATCCGAACATATACCAGGATGCGGCAAACCAGGTCGCGACGACGGCAACCAGACCTGCCGACATCGTGGTCCCAGGGCTGAACAACATTACCAGATAACTGAAAAACAGAGCAAACGGTGGTAATCCCACCACGGCCATAA
This sequence comes from uncultured delta proteobacterium, assembly GCA_963710015.1. Classification (GTDB taxonomy): domain Bacteria; phylum Desulfobacterota; class Desulfobulbia; order Desulfobulbales; family Desulfocapsaceae; genus MADRE3. The sequence goes on from CAVPYP010000013.1 coordinate 97,688, forward strand.
TCAATAGGCTCATACAAAGGGCAAAGCGCGGCATGGGCTTGAACAGTCCACCGATCTGGTTCAAGTCCAGATCACCGTAGCGAACACGAAGACGATCCCACCCAAACGTCAGCCCACCAAGCGCGAGCGTCACCGTCGCAATGTATAAAATCGAATGGGACGTGAGCTTACCGACCTGCGCGATATGCCACCAGAACACAGAGTACAGAGCGAGTCCGGCATAGACCAGCAATAGAGAGACTCGAACCTGTGCAATCGCTTTGATGGATCCCCACACCGCACCAATCAATGCCAGAGCCCCAACCCGGAAAGTGCCTGCTGAGACAAGTTCGGGATAAATACGGCCGCCAGAAGAACTCCGAGAACCGGCATTAAGATTGATGCAGCGACTGTTAGATGCCGAGGTGCGTGGGTTAGTACCTTCACATAGAGGATATGGAAAGGAAACAACGGCACGAGCAGTCCCATAACGAAAAGCCCCGTAATGCTTGTCAAAAAGGCCCCCGAGAGATCCGGTAACATGCTCAGAGTACCAACGATCAGGGCTATAACCGCAAGCACCACGTAGGCAATCTGAGATTGATCGACAGCTTTTCCGGCACGCGCGAGAGCGCTGTTGACTCTCAGGGCTAGCCCGTCGAGATAGAGGCGGTTTGCGAAGAACAAATACAAATGTATCAGTAGTTTACCAGGTAGCATCCCACCTTGACGAGTGCGCTGAGTGTACACGAAGAACCAACCGCCGGTAATGGAGAGAATGAATAGCGCAGTGATCAGTATAAAAACTCCCGTTGGCAAGGCGCCGGCCTGAAAGTATGCTGAAACGACCGCCGGATCCGGATAGAGGAAGTGGGTAAAGGTCTCAGCTGCAAACAGGTATGCCGCTGACACAAGACCGACTACTACCAGTACGTAGCCGTGTAAGGTTAAGGAATGCTCGATGTTGGCGTGGAAGATCGTCAACGTTGCGTGTGAGGCGGTGACCCAACTGAAGAGCAGGAAGATCAATAGTCCATGAGAGTCGAGGATGGCGATGTCAAGGAAATAGTGTGCTCCGGTGACAAGTACAAGTGGGAGGAGCAGCGACACGAGAAGAGCAGTCAGCCATCCCGTGGATTCCACTTTCTTTTCATTTTTTACAGCATGCGGTGGTGGTGCGGGGTCGTGGCGGGCCTGATGAATCACGTCGCCACAGTTGAGGAATATCGATGCCTTGAACAGCCCGTGGGCGATGAGGTGAAAGACCGCCAGAGAGAAGGCCCCGAGTCCACACTCCATGATCATATAGCCCATCTGTCCAATGGTGGAGTAGCCCAAGGTCTTCTTGATGTCGTTTTGTACCAACATCATACTTGTGCCGAGGACCGCCGTGAGCAGACCAATAACGAATACGACGTGAAGCGTGGGAGTACTGAGAGCATACAGGGGAGCCATGCGATTAAGAAGAAAACCACCTGCATTGATGATGCCAGCATGCAGCAGTGCATGGATCGGAGTGGGTGCGTAGAGTGAATCTGGCAACCACATGTGTAGCGGAAACTGGGCCGATTTACTCATTGCTCCGATAAAGATGAGCATAGCGACAGCGGTCGCGCCGCTTATCTGCAGACCACCGAGCAATGTTAATTGCATTGGATCTGCCATGGCCCGCTCGAACAGCGGTGCAAATTGGACGGTCCCAAAGAGATGATAGGCCAGCACAATTCCGGAGAGGAAGGCAACGTCCCCAAATCGCAGCATGATGAAAGTTCGAAAGGAGGCCTGTGCTGTTGGAACATGTGAATAGTTGTGCGAAAGCAGGGACAGAAGCCAGCTCAGCAGCTGCCACGAGATAAAGAGGGTCACGAGATCGGCGCTTGAGACCATGAAGAGCAGCGACGAAATGCAGGCCGTCAACAGAACCTGATACAGGGGAAGCTGGGGGTCGCCCTGCAGGTATCGACTAGAATAGCGAAAAAGCAGTGTCCCGATTCCCGAAATGACCACCATCATAATGGCAGCCAACCGATCGATGGAGAGTGCCACCATCGGCAAGACCTCCCATGGCCAGGCAAACAGAACAAGACGAATTGGATCTGTGCTCTGGGTGACCCGCAAAAGAATTATGATGGAAGCTACGGCACCAGCAACCATGACCCAAAAGCAAATCTTGTAGCGATCATCGCTTTTTTCCTGGCTTGGAAGTGCAGTGAGCGCCGCAACGACCAGAGGGGCCAGAGGGATGATAAGTGGATAGTAGTTAGATAAAAATGTCATCAAAACCTTGTTACCTCAATAAAAAGGAATTTAATAATTTTAAGCTGGCCCAATGGGGTCATAAACTACTATAAAATGCTCAACTATTTAATTTTCACCCAATTCGAAGAGCACTTTATAAATTAAAAATAGATATTTGTCAATAAAGAGAGTAGTTACTGACCCTTCTCACGGAACCGAAAATCATGCAAAAACATCGCTTTAAGATGACAAGTAAGTGCTGAAATAGTCCCTTTTTATGACAGTGAAGTCTCGTCCCAGCAGGTACAAAAAGAGATCGCCTATTATCCGGAGAAATTGTATATACTTCAACGACAAAGCACTATGATTCAACTCAATTTGATAAAAGACCACGGGAGGAGAAGTGTTGATTAATTTTCTGCGTAAAAGAAGCTCGGTCCGACTGTTTCAAAACAAACCCGTGCAACAGGCAAAGATCGATACTATGATAGAAGCTATGCCGCTGAGAAGACAGATACGTGATGTTATGGTTCCCATCGCTGAATATGCGACCACATCCGAGGATAGATCATTAAAAAATGCAGTACTCGATCTTCGAAAAATATACTGTGAAGTGGAAACTGGTGAATGTACAGAAGCCGGTCACCGCACCTGTCTGGTCCTTGATGAAAACTCAGAGCTGGTCGGCATAATTGATTTCCAGTCAATTCTAAAAACACTCATTCCTGAGATTTCTGGAGGTATTGGAGAGAAGCTCGCATCCCTGGGAATGTCTGTCGCTTTCGCCGAAGCAGGTGTAACTGAAATGGATGAAGCTAATGCCGGACTCACCCAGCGTGTATTGAACTATGCTGAAATGAAAGTTGGAGACATGATGCTCAGAGTGCGCGGCAAAGGAATTCAAGCAGATGAGCTCCTTATATGAAGGGCTCAAACAAATGCATCGTCTCAAAGTTACCGTAATACCTGTTTTTGACGGTGACAAACTGGTTGGTGTCCTGCGTGACTCATACCTGTTTCTGGCGGTGGCCAGCATCCTCAACGAATGATCCATCAGAATAATTGACTGGACTGTGCAGGGGCTATCACCCTGCACATAACCTCTTTCCCTGAACAAACACATTCTAAAAATCAGTCAAACTATGGATTCACAAATGTATTGCAGGCTGATTTTGAGGCGACCCATATGAGTTCATTTTTCTACTCGAAATGGATGTTGTACATTCTCGCTCTCCTGCTTGTAATCGTTTTTTTCTCCCCGATCTAATCGGTACCTTACCAGCTCTGCTTATTGGTGGCATTATCATCGGGTTTGCCTTATTTGTTTATAACAAGTGGTGTCAAACGGATGATGACACGAACATCGAATCGAAAACTCATTCTGATAAAAGGTGATATGATGATCATAGAACTGCTGAGGAAGCGCAGAAGCATCAGGAAGTATGAGGACAAGCCCGTTGAAAATGAATCCGTCGATATTCTTATCGAGTCGATGCTCCGCTCTCCATCTTCAAGGAGTTTTAATCCCTGGGAATTTATTGTCGTCGACGACAAGCAGTCTATAGATGCATTGTCATCTGCCAAAGAGCATGGTTCATCGTTTTTGAAAAACGCCCCGCTGGCAATTGTCGTCTGCGCCCACCCGGATAAATCTGATGTGTGGATTGAGGATGCATCAATTGCGTCGTTGCTGCTTCACCTCACAGCCCATGATCTTGGCTTAGGTAGCTGCTGGATTCAAATACGGTTAAGGCATCACGCATCAGGGAAAAGCTCAGAACAATATGTAAAGGATCTGCTCGAACTGGAAGACTCACTCGTGGTAGAAGCGATTATTGCGATTGGCTACCCCGCAGAAGAAAAAGCTGGGCATCAGCACTCCACCCTGCTCTATAACCGAGTCTCCTATAATCTTTTCGGCAATAGACGCTCGTAGCTCAGGAAGTTGTATCACCACGTTGCATGTCGGAGATAATTTCAGAGACATCTTTTTTCTTTCGCTGAAAGATACGGGCAAGTTCATCGGCCACCGGCGGTAACTCTCCGTCATTCTGATTTATCTCCAGCAGCTCATTAAAATACTTGTAAAAGAACAGGAAGAGATCCTGGCTGCACTCCTCAGTGAACTGATTCGTTACCATTTTTTTCAACTTGCCATCTTTATCCATCACCATTTTGGTGATCTGGTAGGGCTCTATTGCTCTCTGGTAGAGCTTGGTTACATGCTCCACATCGTGGGTTCCCCGAAGGTCAAAAAATTCCTCCTGGAATATCGAGATTGTCGAGTAAGCAAAACGGGTAATTTTGTTCTGATCGAATACTTTCTCAGCCTTGCTCAGGGCGCTCTCGAAGAAACCTCTGGCAGTCGTACTTTCTCTGGTAATCTGTTCCCTTAGCTCAGAGATGCGTTTGCTGACAATTTTTTCAATGCTCTGCTCACGCTCTCTGAGCTCAGCTTCTTTCTTTTCAAGCTCCCGCATCTGTTTCAGCAGGGAGAGATTGAAATTTTTAAAAGCCAACTTCATTATGGTATTATTGAAATATTGCTCAAGCTCAGTGTTGATCCTGGATATCTCCTCGATCTCAGTTACCTGTTCAACCTCAAGCTCGCGAATAAATTCACCATCAAGATGATCGGCGACATCCGAGACTCTCTCACGATCTCTAACCAGTGCCTGAGCAGCCTGTTTTGCCGCCGCAGTTACGTTTGAGGCGAGCATCCCGACGATTTTTTTTAACCTGTCATTATCGGCGCCAAGATATTTACTGACGGTATCCGCACCCGGTAATATTTTAAGAGAATCCATAACCCTCTGATCTTTCCTTGACAGCACGTTTATCTCACCTGCAAGACCGAACCAAGCAGGAACGAAACTTCCGTTCACTCATCCAAACAACCTATCCCTACAAGATCTGATTATACACCATCAATTATTGCTCTGTAAAAGAAATCATTAAAACTATTCGCCAGACAGCTTATTTATATAATGTCCCGACTCCGGAATGAGCAATTCAAATCCACTCTGCCGGTGCTGATCATTCAAACGTTCAAGTGGTGCAGAGATGAAAGCCCAGATCAATCGACTGAGACGAGCATTCACAGAGTTGATATGTTATTATGTCAGGGTCTCAGGTATGGCAAGGAGCACAATGAGATCTGTGCGACAGCGGATGGGCGTCATCCAACCAGCGTTCAGGAGGCTCCAAGAAAAATTGTTTCCAGAGGATTTCATGACAGGAAAAGACTCAAAATCAAGCGCGACCACCCACTTCAGATTACGTGACCCGTATCTTGACCGCCGCGGAGGTGAAGACAGAAGAGAGAAGTACTCTCTTTATTATTTTTCCACGGGCGGCACAGAAAGACGTATTGCCAAGGAGCGCCGCATTAATTTTGAGCGCAGAAAAGGCTATGCCCGGGTCAGCACATGGGCATCAGTCTGTCTCGCACCACCGGCCCAGCAAGAGGCTTAACCTGACAAAGGAGCCTTCTTTCCGCTGCCCGATATCAACTGTTTCACCTTGCCAGATCCCCGCAGGCTGCAGGCCGCCTGAAGAACATGCAGGCCCTCCGGATATCTGCCAGATCAACTATTCTTATGAACGTGATTTTTACTATGTTGTTGACAGATTAACGATGTTGTGAGAAAAACAGAGAGGTATTCGTCAGTTGCTTGGGTCCTCCGGTATTCGGTACAGCAGTCTCTCTCTGGGTGCCGCCTGGAATTAAGCACACAACCATTTTCGAAGGAGGGAGTATTATATGACTGCAGAACTTATCAGTGGAACCGAAATCAGCAAGGCAATTCTGGAAGAAATCACTCAAGAAGTAGCCGAGATGAAAGCAGCGACAGGAAAAGTCCCAGGCCTCGTGACCATCCTGGTCGGTGAGAGTCCAGCCTCCATCAGCTATGTCACGCTCAAGGTAAAGACTGCCCTGAAACTTGGCTTCAAAGAAGTTCAGGACAACCAGCCCGACGATATTCCAGAGGCGGATTTACTCGCGCTGATCGACAAGTATAATAAAGACCCGGAAATTCATGGTATTCTTGTACAGCTGCCATTGCCCAAGCATATCGATGATAAAAAAGTCCTGAATGCTATCGATCCTGATAAAGATGTTGATGCATTTCACCCTGTTAACGTAGGTCGACTGATGATCGGCGGCGATGTTGTACGTTTTCTGCCCTGCACCCCTGCCGGTATCCAGGAGCTGATCGTTCGATCCGGTACGGAAACTTCAGGTGCCGAGGTTGTGGTGGTGGGCCGCTCAAATATAGTCGGTAAACCGATTGCAATGATGATGGCACAGAAAGGAGTAGGTGCCAACAGTACAGTAACCATCGTTCACACCCGTACAAAAGATCTGGCAGCCCATTGTCAACGGGCGGACATTCTGATTGTTGCAGCAGGCGTTCCGGACCTGGTAAAACCGGAATGGATCAAACCGGGTTCAACCGTCATTGACGTAGGCGTTAATCGTGTCGGCAAGAATGAAAAGACCGGGAAGGCTATTCTCAAAGGCGATGTCAACTTTGAGAAGGCAAAAGAGATTGCAGGAAAGATAACCCCAGTGCCCGGCGGCGTTGGACCTATGACCATCTGCATGCTCATGAAAAATACACTGCGCTCAGCACAAAAGAGCATATAAGTTCTCTTCTGCATAACCCCGCAGATGATGCCCGGACAAAATCCGGGCATCATCTGCTCCAACGCCCTCCTATCAAGACCAGAGAATCCGGCTGATCCTAAAAATATGGGTCAACTCTGATTTCCAGTTCCTTCAGGTTTTCAATGTTTTCCACGACTTCCTCAATTCGAACTTTGATTGCCGCTGCCTGTTCCTCAGGCGCTTTGACATTGATGTGGACTCTGCCGTCACTGGCATTCACACCTGCCGTGGGAAAATCAAAAAGTGCCGCTCTTATTTCGGCGGCCAGGGAGAGATCATGAATTTTCCGCTGTGTCTCTTCGGTCAGCTGAAAGCATTGCTGTTTTGATGCCTGAGTAATAAGGTTTACCGCTTCGTCTACCCCCATTGAACTCAGGTTTATGACCATGTCGTAAAGACCTGGGTCAACGATATCGATACCGTATAAGACCATTGCCCATTTCTGCCGCTCTTCATCATCGTGTTTGAGTTGCGCTCGAGCCTGGTCGTCAGAGATATTCTCGCGTTCTGCTTCGGCACGCACCCGGTCTTCAAAATCAGCTACAATCCTGACCTTCAGCAGATGATTGATGTCATAAAAGAAAAATTGACCGGCTATGCCGTGATAAACATGATTATCCTGCTTTAAATGGCGAAGGATAGATGAAGAGATGTAGTTTATGTAGCGCTCCCTGCCAAACGAGTATCGTTCGAGTATCTGGGTGGAATGTCGAATATTTCTCATTAATTTCAATTCCGGTATATCAAATTCATCGCTTGCAGCAAGCAGGGAATCTCTTGAAATACAATGATAACCAAGATCCTCTGCGACTCTTTCAGCCACATCCCGGCCCCTGAAATAACTGCCCCGTGAAATACAGATGATTGACATTTCGATCACTCCTTTTCGCCACCTCAGAAACGCCGACGTGGTTCTGGTAGGCTATTGATAGTATAAGTTACACATTAGGTAAAAGTAACCGCGCCGGATCAGAAAGGTATCTTATGGAGCAGCAAGTACTGACAAGGTGCTCCCTCTTTCTGAATCCCTCTTACACTTTTTTCCTGTCATTCCGAAGGAAGGTGCCTATAATAGTAAGAACTTATTCTGAATCAGCAATGATTTAACACAATCAGGAAGACATGGGGACCTGCAAAAAACATCCGAACAGGGAAGCGAGTTATGTCTGTTTAAAGCACAACTATCATCTATGCAGTGACTGTTTGCACTGTAAGGATCCGCAAATATACTGTAAATTCCGGACATCTTGTGTTATTTATTTTCTTACCGAGAAAGGCGGGAGCGCCATTGATCACAATGATGCCGTCCAAACTCAACAACCGATGCAAGGAGAATAGTGATGAGCGACCAGCATTGTCCCGGATTTGAGAGCAACAAGTCATTAAGTGAAATGAAAATTAAATGTTCCGATTGTGGAAAAGAGTTTGAGATCTTCTCAGATGAGGCGGACAAAAAGGTAAAATGCCCTGGCTGTGCTGCAACGCTAGACCCTCAGGCGTGCAAGACCGATTAGCCCAGGGTGACAGGCGAGAATGGGTGAGAACTGCCGTATCACCCACTCTCGCTGATCAGTCTTAGTCAATCGTCTCCATATCCCGACCGCAGCAAAGCGGTACCGGATCACCTCCTTTGACATTCATATATTTATTGCAGATGTCACAATAGTACGTGCAGTCTTCGTCAGCATTCTTGTCTGCCGAGTATGTTGTCACACCGCCCTGAACACCTTCAATATGAAAACGGGCGAGGCTGTCGTGACCAGGGACAAACTGACCCATCGGCACGATCTTCTTGTTATTTCCATGACAGTCAATAACAACTTTCCACAGCAGATCAAGAGATGCAGTTTCCTGCTCGTTTTCAGGTGTTACTTCCAGGACGTTCCTATCAACTGAGATTTTCATCTGGTCACTCCTTTTCTTGTTGGAAGAAGAATAAATCGAGTCACACTGGACAGCAAATCAGTGCACTCAACTATTTTAAGGCATTGCGCCCCTGTTAATCATGATCGTGGTGATGGTGATGCTGGTGATGATCAGCTGAACCCATTGGCCCGCCGCACTCTGCCAGAATACCAGCTAAAATATCTGTCACCTTGTCCATTTGCAAAACGGCATCACCGATAGAGGCTGCTGTGTTCTCCTTGCCATCCTCTTGCATGGTCTTCTGCCATTTTTCAAATTCAGCAACATGCCCTGCATTATGCTCAATCCAGTGCTGTAAAATAACTCTTAATTTTTCTGAATTATCCATAAGATACCCTTGTTCTCCTGCTAATAATAGTGGGTTCGCCCTGCCCAGTCAGACAGTCTTCCTGAGCAACACTTTCCCCGCCATGAAGTCAATCGAGTCAATTACCGCATCTGCGACCTGTCTCGGCCCATCAAAGAGGCATGAGACGCTGACACCGGCTGTTTCAACCCTGAGATTGGTGACATCTTCGAGCACTAACTCCTCGACACCGTCCTTCTCTATATAAACACTGATCTGACACATACCTTACTCTCTATTTTTTCTTATTAAGGCAACAATAACAGTTGATTAAAAGTATTCCAGAACTTCCTTCAACAGGTCAATGATGGTACAATAACTAAATACAGCGCACGTAATTGTCAATACCTGCTGTTGAATTGCCTCTCATATTCAAAACATCTGGAATCCTAACGTATAGCTGTCAGGCAGACAACTCTTTTCTACGACTCCTGCAAGTGCCTGATTGTTGAACGGCCTCGTTATCATCAGCCAAATCAACAGTGCTCATGTCACAAGCGCTTCACAGGTCACTGCCAAACCGGCAAGATATATACCCTGCTGGCCGAATTCAGTTTAAGACCTGTGTTCAAATAACCGTTTTTCAATAATATTTATCTAATATATCAAATAAATGTGATTAGAATTCAGGCAAAACATGATTGAAAAGAATAGTCAAAGAGGGTACTTTCCAGAAGTTGTTTGATTTGAACTTTACATGGTTTTCCCAATACCTAACAAAGCATTTGCCCATTATTGTTTACACTGGTAATGATATCACAACCTTCAATTATAATGGGTCTGCTTTTAAATTGATGTTTTTGAAAGCCTGGAGGTAACATGTTTAAAATTGTCAGACGCGAAGAAATGGCGGAAGGGACGGTAATCCTCAATGAAATTGAGGCCCCCCTCATCGCCAAAAAGGCCCTGCCCGGTCAGTTTGTTATCTTGAAAGCAGACGAGAACGGTGAACGTATACCCCTTACCATGGCCTACACCGATCAAGAGAGAGGGACGATTACCATCATTTATATGGTCGTTGGAAAATCGACCGCCCTGTTTAGGGATCTCAAGGTCGGCGATGGTTTTCAGGACGTCATCGGTCCGCTCGGCAAAGCAACCCACCTTGAAAAACTCGGAAGAGTTATCTGCGTCGGTGGTGGAACCGGTGTGGCAGTCCTTCACCCCATTACCCGTGCCATGAAAGAGATCGGTAACGATGTCACCTGTATAATCGGGGCCCGCAATAAAGAGCTGCTGATCCTTGAGGACCAGATGAGGGAAGCCTCCCACGATCTACGGGTTTGCACGGATGACGGATCTTACGGGCATCACGGCTTCGTTACCGAGGTAATGAGAGATATCCTTGAGCAGGAAGATATCAAGCAGGTTGTCGCCATAGGGCCAGTCCCGATGATGAAAGCCGTCTGCGGTATAACAAAAGAATTCAATGTCCAGACACTTGTCAGTCTGAATCCAATCATGGTTGACGGCACCGGTATGTGCGGCGGCTGCAGGGTCACCGTTGGAGGAGAGACCAAATTTGCCTGTGTTGACGGACCGGAATTCGATGGTCACAAGGTAGATTACGACGAATTGATGCTCAGGCTTCAGGCCTACATGGAAGACGAGAAAAAATGTCACCAGGATTATTGCACAATCCGTGACGCCAAATAGTTCGCTTCGAGCTGAAAATCGACCCATTCCGGTAGCCATAGTACTGACAAATTGAGATCAGTTTTATATCTGCGGAGGCAAAGATGGCAGAGAAAGCAGCAACCAAGAAAAACCCCAGAGTAGCAATGCCCGAACAGGAGCAAAAATCAGAGCCAGAAATTTTCTTGAGGTACCAACCGGTTACACCCCAAAAATGGCCCAGGAGGAAGCCGCGCGCTGTCTGCAATGCAAGAAACCAGGCTGTGTTGCCGGCTGTCCCGTCGAGGTCGACATTCCTGGTTTTATTGACTTGCTGGTCCAGGGAGACATGACCGGAGCGATTCGGAACCTGTGGAGCAAAAACGCACTTCCCGCTGTGTGCGGACGCGTCTGCCCCCAGGAAATCCAGTGTGAGGGGAAATGCATTGTCGGCAGGAAGGGAGAACCGGTAGCTATTGGTAATCTGGAGCGATTTTGTGCCGATTACGAACGGCAATACGGCACCGGAGAGCTGCCACCAAAAGCCGCTCCTACCGGCAAAAAAGTTGCCGTTGTCGGTTCCGGCCCATCCGGGCTGACCGTCGCTGGAGACCTGATTCAGAAAGGGCATGAGGTTTCCATTCTTGAAGCCTTCCATAAACCCGGCGGTGTACTGGTTTATGGTATCCCTGAATTTCGGCTGCCAAAAGATATCGTTGCCCAGGAGGTACATTTTCTTGAGCGGCTTGGTGTCAAACTTGAATGTAATGTAGTGGTTGGCCGCACGGTCTCACTGGATGAATTATTCGAACAGGGTTACGATGCAATCTATGTCGGGGTTGGAGCCGGACTACCCCGCTTCATGAACCTACCTGGTGAAAATCTGGTAGGTATTCTTTCGGCCAATGAGTACCTGACCCGGGCCAACCTGATGAAGGCCTACAAATTTCCTGAGGTCGATACGCCAATTCCCATGGGCAAAAACGTAGTAGTGCTCGGGGCCGGAAACGTGGCAATGGACGCTGCCCGTACAGCGATGCGACTTGGCGCCGAGAATGTAAAGATTGTCTACCGGAGATCCCGTGAGGAAATGCCGGCCCGTAAAGCAGAAATTCACCATGCTGAGGAAGAAGGCATCGAGATGTACCTGTTAACCAATCCGACCAAATATATTGGTAACGAAAAAGGTCGCCTCACCGGCATGGAATGTCTGCAAATGGAACTAGGAGAGCCCGATGATTCAGGGCGCAGGCGACCGGTTGCAATAGAAGGGTCCGAATTTCATATGGAGTGCGACCTCTGTATCGTTGCCGTCGGATCCGGTGCAAACCCACTGCTGACCAGTGAAACACCGGACATGAAGCTCAACGACTGGGGATACGTTATGACCGATGAAAAAACTGGTAAAACCACCAAGCGAGGTGTATGGGCAGGCGGTGATATCGTAACTGGAGCAGCGACCGTTATTCTTGCCATGGGTGCCGGCAGAGAGGCTGCTGACTCCATCCATGATTATCTGACCCTCGGCTGGTAGTCTTTTCCAGAGAAATACAGGAACCAAAGAGATCCCTAAATGAAGGAGGAAGTCACAATGCAAGAACGTCTGAGTGCAGTACTCGAGCCCTTTAAGGGTAAATCAAACGCACTTATTCCGATCCTGCAGGCAGTGCAGGAGGAACTCGGCTATCTGCCGTAAGAGGCTATGATAGCTGTTGCCAAAACAACGGGAATTTCAGAAAGTCAAGTATACGGTGTTGCAACATTTTATGCCCAGTTTTACTTTTCGCGCCGCGGCAAAAACCAGACCAAGATCTGTTCCGGCACAGCATGTCACGTCAAAGGTGCGGCTCGGGTTCTTGAGGCATTTGAGCGAGAACTTGGCATCTCCTGTGGCGCTACTTCTGAAGATTACCAGCATAGCCTGGAAAATGTAGCCTGTGTCGGCTCCTGTAGTTGTTGTCAATGAAGAAATCCGCAGGCGGTAATCGAAGGTATGGCAATCGCTGGTAATAGTGTTGGTGCTAAGTACGGATACATCTCTGTCCGGGCTGAATATCCACTTGCAGTCGTCAGGTTGCAAAAAGCAATCGCCCAGGCATAGGAATATGGGGTTCTCGGCAAAAACATCATGCGAACAGATTGTAATTTTCAACTGGAAATCTTCTAGGGTGCCGGGGCCTTTGTCTGTGGAGAATCGACCGCTCTGACCCTCTCAATTGAGGGAAATCGGGGAATGCCGCGTGTTGCACCACGACCTCGAACCACGGAAGTCGGTCTGTTTGACAAACCCACAATCCTCAACAATGTAAAAACATTTACCTATGTAGCCGATATCATAACTAAAGGTGCAGACTGGTTTCAAGTCGATCGGTACACAAAGTAGCTCAGGCACAGCCGTTTTCGCCCTTACCGGCAACATCGTTAACTAGTGGTCTGATCGAAGTCCCCATGGGTAACAATCTGCGGGAAATCATTTATGACATCGGCGGAGGAATTTCCAAAAGGCGGCAAATTCAAAGCCGTACAGACCGGCGGACCTTCCGGTGGCTGCCTGCCTGAATCGCTTCTGGACACGCCGATCGATTATGATTCACTTGATGAAGCTGGATCAATTATGGGCTCCGGTGGCATGGTGGTAATGGATGAGGAGACCTGTATGGTCGACGTGGCTCGATATTTCCTCGACTTTACCGAAGATTGAATCATGCGGACAATGCGTGCCGTGCAGGCTCGGAACCAAACAGCTGCTCGAAATTCTCAAGGATATCTGCGCAGGAAAAGGCAGGAAAGAAGATATCGATCTCCTCATCGAATTGAGCCATTCAGTTCATGGCGGTTCAGTTTGCGGCCTTGGCCAGACGGCAGCGAATCCCGTCCTGACCACTATTCGATATTTCCGTGATGAGTTTGAGGCCCACATTATTGACAAGCGTTGTCCGGCCGTGGTCTGCAAGCCAGCTCATTTCCTTCAACATACTTGAAGATAAGTGCAAAGGCTGTACCCTTTGCGCCAAATCATGCCCGGTAAACGCCATTACTGGTGAGAAAAAGAAAGTTCACACAATCAATCAGTCACTCTGTGTTCAGTGCGGTGTCTGTCGGGAAAAGTGTCCGAAGAAATTCAGCGCTGTCGAGTGTGTTTCACCTAAAGTTAAGTACTGGAGGAGGTGTCTTAAATGAATGAAGTCACCATCACAATAGATGGACTGCAGATTACCGCAAAAGAAGGAATGACCGTCCTGCAGGCGGCTTAGGCCAACGGTCTCTACATTCCAAATCTCTGCAACCATCCCGACCTGGTCCCTGCCGGTCTCTGCAGGGTGTGTGTTGTTAAAATGGACGACTGGAAAGTTGTAATCTCATGCAAGCAACCGGTTAAAGACGGTATGGTCATCAGTACGGAAGACCCGGAAGTTCAGCAGATACGGAAAAATTCGGTTGAGCTGATTGTGGCCAATCACCCGATGACCTGCCTGACCTGCACGGCTGATTCCAAGTGTGAGCTTCAGCGTGTCGCACATTACGTCGGTGTCACGCCAGGACGGTCTCAAACGGTACAGACGATCGGTCCGCAGATTCCGATGGATACGTCCAACCCGTTTTTTGATATCGATCATAGCAAATGTATCATGTGCGGGATCTGTGTTCGCACCTGTGACGAACTGCAGAATATCAACGCCATTGACTATGCCCAAGCGCGGTGTTAACAGCCTTAAATTCAACACTGGGCAACAAACCGATTGCCGACTCCAGATGTGAGTCGTGCGGGGAATGTGTGGTCAGGTGCCCGGTTGCTGCCCTGTCGCCAAAAGACACGCTTGAGCCGATGCGTGAAGTCAGAAGTATCTGCACCTATTGCGGTGTCGGCTGTGGCATTCAGCTTGGCGTGCGCGGTGATAAGATTGTCAGTGTAGAGGGCGACAGGGAGAACCCTGTAAACAAGGGAAGCCTCTGTGTCAAGGGACGCTACGGGTATAAGTTCATTAATCACCCGGAACGATTGACGACACCGACTGGTAAGAAAGAATGGCGAACTGGTTGAATCCACCTGGGACGAGGCGATGGATATGATTGCCGACAAATTCTCCTAGCACAAGGGAGATCAGTTTGCAGCACTTGCATCTGCCCGAATTACCAATGAGGACAACTTATCTGATCCAGAAATTTACCAGGGCGGTGATGGGGACAAACAACATTGATCACTGCGCCCGTCTCTGACACTCTCCAACTGTGGCCGGTCTGGACACTGCTCTTGGAAGCGGCGCAATGACCAACTCCATCAATGAAATCAGCGGAGCAAAAACCATCCTGGCAATTGGCACCAACACGACCCAGGCCCATCCGGTTCTCGCCCTTCAGGTAAAAAAGGCGGCGCGAAACGGAGCCAACCTGATTGTTGCCAATCCAAAAGAAATCGATCTCTGCCGCCATGCAACCTCCATATCCAGCAGAGACCGGGCACCGATGTTGCTCTGGTCATGGGTATGATTCGCGTCGATCATGGATGAAGGGCTTGCAGATCTGGACTTTGTCAAGAAGCGTTGCGAAGATTACGATGAGTTCGTCGCCTCGCTTGCACCATTTGATCTTGACAGTGTTGAGAAAATAACCACGGTACCAAAGGAACAGATAGCTGAGGCTGCCAGAATGTACGCCAGCAATGGCCCGGCAGCGATTCTCTACTGTATGGGTATTACCCAGCACTGTCATGGTACCGACAACGTCTGGTCGCTCAGCAACCTGGCCCTGGTTACCGGTAACCTGGGTAAAGCGTCTGCCGGGGTCAACCCGTTAAGGGGACAAAACAATGTCCAGGGTTCATGTGACATGGGAGCCCTTCCAGATGTCTATCCTGGTTATCAAAAAGTTGACAGACCTGAAAATCAAAAGAAATTTGAAGCTGCCTGGGGTGTCAGCCTGTCGCCGACCCCGGGTTTGACCCATTCAGAAATTTTTGACGATGTCTACGACGGTACGATTAAATCGCTCTACCTGATCGGTGAAAACCCGGTTCTCAGTGAGGCCAATGCCAGTCACGCCATAGCAGCAATGGAAAAAATTGATTTTCTGGTGGTCCAGGATATTTTCCTGACAGAAACAGCCCAGCTCGCCGATGTGGTGCTGCCAGCGGCCACCTTCGCTGAAAAGAACGGTACATTTTCCAATACCGAGCGTCGTGTACAGAGAGTTCGACAGGCAATTGCGCCGGTTGGAGAGGCAAAACCTGACTGGGAAATTGTTTGCGCAATAGCCCACAAAATGGGCGTTTCCGGCTTTGATTACGCAAATCCTCAGGAGATCATGGAGGAAATCTCTTCGCTCCTGCCAAGTTATGGCTGGCATAACCTATGAGAGGCTCGAAGAAGGTGGCATTCAGTGGCCGTGCCCGGATCAAAACCACCCGGGAACTCCAATTCTCCATACCGAAAGATTCGCTACCGCCAGTGGCAAGGCCAAGCTCATTCCTCTGTCGTTCAGAGACGCTGCTGAACTTCCAGACGATGAGTATCCGCTGATACTCACCACTGACAGGAGCCTGTTCCATTATCATACCGGAAGCATGACCCGCAGAGTCAGCGGTCTCGAACAGCTCAGCAGCGAAGAACTCCTGAAAATAAACCCTCAGGATGCGGCTGAACTTGGCCTGAGTGACAGCGAGATGGTGCAGATATCCTCTCGACGGGGGCAGACCCAGGTAAAAACCAAACTTACCTCAATCTGTCCTCCAGGACTGGTTTCAATGACATTTCACTTTGCCGAAAGTCCGACCAACGTCTTGACAAGCGCTGCTCTTGACCCGGTAGCAAAGATACCTGAAACAAAGGTCTGTGCAGTCAGAGTGGAGAAAATCAGCGCCTAGATGGATGGTGAAAACAGGCAAGGGGGCGGGCGTTTGACAGCCCCCTTTGCCTTAGCAACCGGAATGAATCCGGATCTGTTAAAAGGTATGCGGAAAGACGATACGTGACAGCAGCAGACTAAATCTTACAGGTCATGTCCTGTCCACAGCACAGGGGTGATTTAATCTTGCCGTGTCCATTCGGACATTTGGAAATCTGTACGTCTCTGCCATCATCCAGTTTCAGAGAATCATCTACAAGTGGAGCATCACATTTTGCACAGGTTGCATTCACTGCCATCCCGCATTTTTCACATTCGTACGTGGCCATTCCAGCCTCCTTTATTCGGTTTAAGTAATACAATCGATAGCTAAGAATTGATCAAGTCATGAGGTGATCCTTTGAAGCATCAATTCACAACAGTGTACTCACACAAATTATCACGGATTCACTGTTGTCAAGTAACACTCTGGAACGAAACAAAATCTGCATTCATGCCGGGCAGACCAAAAAGGCCAGGTTACGATGCGTAACCTGGCCTTGATCAACAGGGTGATTTAATTTCTTTGGATCTATCTTTTAATTAACCTCCGGACGCGGGTAAAGTCCTGAACGCTCAACCATCTCAGGAACCTTCTCCTCCCACTCGATTGCCATTATATGAAAGCCGGCAACACCTTCCACTTCCTTAAGCCGCTGAATGGTCTCCACTGCGATAGTAATTCCTTCCTCGGACTGCTTGTTCTTTTCAACCCCTTTCAAACGTTCGATTAATTCATCAGGAACATCCATACCGGGAACATTCTTGGAGAGATATCTGGCCATACCCACTGATCGCATCGGGGTAATTCCTGCCATAATATAGACCTTCTCGTGAAGGCCGCGCTCACGTACGCCCTCCATCCATTTCTCAAATTTATCGATATTGTAGATACACTGAGTCTGGATAAATTCTGCACCGCAGGCAACCTTCTTGGCAAGACGGGGAACCCTGATTTTAAAAGGATCGCCAAACGGATTGGCTGCCGCTCCGACAAACATGCTGGGAGGGACCTTTATTTCATCACCACTGAGAAATTTCCCTTCATCTCTCATATGTCGCACGGTCTGAACCAGCTGCATTGAATCAAGATCAAAGACGTTCTGGGCCTGCGGGTTGTCACCAAAGCTCTGGTGATCGCCGGACAGACAGAGGATGTTGTGAATACCAAACGATGCCGCTCCAAGAATATCACTCTGCAGGGCAATCCTGTTGCGATCTCTTACCACCATCTGGAGCACAGGATCAATTCCCTGCTGCTTCAGATGGACACATGCTGCAAGACTGCAGAGCCTGGTGACTGAGGTCTGGTTATCTGTAATATTGACTGAATCAACATGATTTCTGATCAGGTTCCCTTTCTCAATGATATGGGCAGGGTCACTGGACCGGGGAGGACCACATTCACTGGTAACCGCCTGGTGCCCACTTTTCAGTACCTTCTCAAGCCTGCTCTCAGTAATTGTCTCTACAGCCATTAGAAATCCTCCAGTTTAAATGAACGAGGTCCACCAGCCCTGTCCTTGGACCAGTCTTTCAATGGCTGAACCTTCTCGTAATTATCCATCTTGCCCATAGCCTCAAGGCGATCAACAACGAGCTGCCAGGCGCAGTCCAGTTCTTTAGAAATTTCACACTTGCCATTTGAGGACCCGCCGCAAGGCCCGTTAAATAGACGTTTACAGCAGCGACTGACCGGACAGACCCCCCCGGTAACGCCAAGTACACAGTCACCACAGGCCTGGCATTTCTCGGTGAAATATCCACTTTCGATGACATCGCCCAGGAACGTCGTGTTAAGCGCTGGATATATAGGTGTTTTCCCATATTTTGTTGCCATAAACTGGACACCTATTCCACAGGCCAGGCTGAGGACCGCCTCAGATTCCTGGATCAGCTCTTCAGTCTTTTCAAAAAACTCGTGCTCGCATTGACGCTCGATGCCGCTATCGACTATCTCAATATCAACCTCGTCCTGGCTGGCGCGCATTTTCAGTTGTGATGCCAGGATTCCAGCTTCTTTGTTCCCCCCCTGGTGGCATACCGCGACACAGGTATTACAACCGAAGACGGTAAGCTGTTTATGGTCCTTGATCATCTCCCAGATTTCTTCAAACGGTTTCTGTTCCCCTACTATCATAATTCATTAACTCCTTCTTCAATTACCAGGTAGTTCTGTTGAAACACACACCTATCAGGCAGCCTGCGTGTCACGCTGGTCAGCACCTTTCTTTTTAAGCGCCAGCCAGATGGGCGAAGGCCCCAGCTCGGTTATTTTTTCGGTAAACTCAGTACAGATCTCAGCCCACCTGGGCCCCTGGGCTGCAGAGAGGTTGTAAAAGTGCACCCGTTCCGGGTCTACCCCGACAGTTGTCAGTAATCTCTTTACCTGCTGAACCCGCTTTGTAGCATTGGTATTTCCTTCCAGGAAATGACACTGTCCCTGAAGTCAGCCCGCCACGAAAACGCCGTCTATCCCCCGCTCAAAAGCGCGCATCAAATAAACCTGATCGAGCTTACCAGTGCAGGGAAGCCTGATCACTTTAACATTGGGTGGGTAGGTGAGTCTCATCACACCCGCAAGGTCAGCTGCGGCAAATGCGCAGTAATGGCAGGCAAAAGCAATAATATTTGCCTTCCAGCCAGCAGGTATTTTATCGGGTTTAACTTCCGGACTCACCTGTTCTTTCTTCAATTCTTCACCAGGTGCCATACCATTCGTTCCTCTTGAGTTTATGGTCAATCGAGCTCAGTAACAGAGTCGATCATTGCCTTAATCTGGTCATCCCTGAAAAAATTGACCTGAAAAGCCTTTGCCGGACAGACACCTGCACAGATACCGCAGCCGGTGCATTTAACCTCGTTATGACTCACCATGCCATCCTCGTCAATAAATGGTGAACCAAACGGACAGGCCCTGAAGCAGGCCAGGCATGACATGCAAATTTCTCGGTTATGTTTGGAGATGACACCTGAAACGGTCAGGCTTTCATGGGATAAGAGCGCTCCTGCACGCCCGGCTGCTGCAAGCGACTGGCTGATGGTTTCCTCCAGATTTTTCGGGGCATGACCGAGCCCTGCCAGGAAAAATCCTTCACTTGGAAAATCAACCGGACGGAGCTTGACATGGGCTTCCATGAAATAATCATCAATATTACAGGTCAATTTATATTTTTTGGCAAATTCATTCGAATCAGGCTGCGGTCTGAGGCCTGTCGACAGTACCACATAATCTGCATCGATCAGGATCTCCTTGCCAAGCACTTTTCCTGGAAGGCTCACCCGGCAGCCTTTTTCAGCCGGCACGACTTCCGGCTTCTGGTCTGGAGTAAAGAGAAAGAACAGGACCCCAAGGTCACGGGCCCTCTTATAGTAATCTTCCTTCAAACCGTAGGCACGCATGTCTCTGTAGAGGACAACAACCTGGGTTTCAGGTGAATGTTCCTTAATGGCAATACTGTTCTTAAGGGCATCCTGGCAGCAGATTCGTGAACAATAGTTGGTCGGTTCCTCTCGTGAGCCGACACACTGGATCATCACGTAGGTCTCTTCAGCTGTCGGGCCCCGTTCTGCCAGCAGGTCCTCGAGCTGGCGCTGGGTGATTACAGCATCAGTCGAACCATACCCGTACTCGGTTGGTTCATACTCCATACCCCCGGTGGTGATCACGATAGCACCATGCTCAACACGCTCTCCACTGGCAAGCGTGGTGGTGAAATTACCGACAAATCCGTCGGTATTGTCAACAGTTGTACTTTTATGAATGGTAATTGACTGATCATTCTCCACCTGGTCAATAACACCTCTCAGATACGCCTGGACATCGTCACCTTCAAGATTGCGTCTCACCTTCTGAAGCAATCCGCCAAGTACAGCTTCACGTTCCACCAGATGAACCCCGTAGCCCTGCTCTGAAAGAGAAAGGGCGGCTGTCATCCCGGCGATACCGCCGCCGACGACCAGAGCCGTATGATCGACCCCCACGGAGTTCTGACTGACCGGTTCCAGAAGCCTTGTTTTTGCCACATTCATATTGGTTATCTGGATGGCCTTTGCGGTTGCCACTTCCTTATCATCCTTGTGGCACCAGGAGCACTGTTCCCGTATGTCAGCAAGCTCAAAGAGGAATTTATTCAGTCCCACCTCCCGTATCGTATCCTGAAACAGCGGTGAATGGGTTCGCGGAGTGCAGGACGCAATTACCACCCGGTTCAGCCCCTTTTCCGTGACAAGATCACGAATCTTCTGCTGGCCGTCAGGGGCACAGGCATAGATAATCGTCTCAGCGTGCGCCACACCCGCCTGTTTGGCAGCTGCTTCTGCAACTTTCTTGACATCCACGGTGCCCGCAATATTCACACCGCAGTGACAGACGATAACACCGATCTTGGGTTCCTCGCCGGTGATATCACGCTCAGGCGGCAGGACCACCTCTTCAATTTCCTGCCCGCGACTCTCTCCAAGCAGTGACATGGCCCGCGCAGATGCGCCGCTGCCCTGGATCACGGTCTCGGGTATATCTTTCGGTCCGGCATATATTCCGGCCACGTAGACACCCGGTCGGCTGGTTTCAACAGGCGCCAGCTTTGACGTCTTTGCGAAACCATACTCATCGGTTTCTATATCGAATATCTTAGAGAATTCCTTGGAATCTTCGCGGGGTTCAAAGCCCATCGAAAGAATCGCCATATCGAATTCTTCATTAATCCGATTCCCTTCTTCATCAATATAGTGGATGGTCAGATTTTTAGTCTCGGGGTCCTCAATGATTTCCGAGACCATTGCCCTTCTGTAGATTACACCGCTGTCATTTTTTGCTTTATCGATATACTTGTCAAAATCCTTTCCAAACGCACGCAGTTCCATATAGAAAATGGTCGCTTCAACCTCCGGATCATGCTCCTTGGCAATGATTGACTGTTTCGCGGCATACATACAGCACACTGAAGAACACCAGGCATTGGCGTTATGTGTATTCCGGGAGCCAACGCACTGAATCCAGGCCAGGCGCTTTGGGTGTCCTTTGTCAGTCGGACGCTCGACAATTCCGCCGCAAGGCCCGGAAGCTGAGAGCAATCGTTCAAACTGCAGGGCGGTCACGACATTTTCATACCTGCCATAGCCGAATTCCTGCCGGATTGCCGGATCATATGTTTTCAAGCCCGGAGTAAGGATGACCGAACCGACCTTGAGCTCATACTGCTTGTCAGTATCCTCAAAGTTAATGGCAATGGCATCACAGACCTTTTCGCACTTGCGGCAGACATTTTTAGTGAGATAAAGACAGTGATCAGGATCAATGGCCCGGGTATTCGGCACTGCCTGAGGGAAAAGAGCATAGATCGCCCGTCGCTTATCGAGGCCCTGATTAAAAAGGTTGGGGACCCGGCTTGGGCATTTTGCCTCACAGTCACCACAACCGGTGCAGCGATCAGGATCCACATATCGGGCTTTCTGCTCCACCTTGACAGAAAAATTTCCCTCCTCGCCTTCAACAGAGAGGACACGGGTCATGGTGTGCATTTTTATATTGGGGTGACGACTGCTCTCAACCATGCGCGGAGAAATCATGCACATGGCACAGTCACCAGTAGGAAATGTTTTATCCAGACGGGACATTGTCCCGCCAATTGACGGTTCATCATTGATCATGTGAACCAGGAGACCACTGTTGGCGAGATCCAGTGCAGCCTGCATCCCCCCAATACCAGAGCCAACAACCAATACCGATCCTGTTTTTTCCTGTCCGGGGGCACTTCTTGTCAAAACAACCTCCTTCGGATCAGTCCCTGCCTACGTGTACAACCGGCTGCTCACTCTTTAGCGGCAACAAGCATGGGTCCGATCAGGTTAATTCGAGTAGTCAATACTATGGCCTGCCTACAACAAACGGGTACCATTATCATGGAAATTGCGAGGTATGACAATCTCTTTTTTAATTATTCATCGGATAAGCCGGCTTTTTTCGCTTAAGAGACTAAATATATTATCTTTTTCACCCAACATAATTTACGGATAGGGTTCTGTGGAGTCTGGTACACCTCAGGAAAAACCTCTCAGTAATCAGATGGCGAGCGTTAAAAAAACCAGATGGGGTTAGGAGAACCTGGATGAAAGGCGAAAATAAAAAAGAGGAGGAGTGTAGGGATTACTATGGAATTGCTATGGAAGAGACAGGCAGCAGCACATTGATAGTGCTGCTGCCTGATATATTGCTAAAGCTTTACAACATTTTGAGCCGCTGGTCCTTTCTGACCATCTACTACTTCAAAGCTGACACGCTCCCCTTCTGAAAGAGATTTGAAACCGTCTGCCTGAATAGCGGAATGATGCACAAATACATCTTTACCCTCATCCTGCTCGATAAAGCCAAATCCTTTTGCATCATTAAACCACTTTACTGTTCCTTCTGCCATTTCTGATACTCCTGTCTGATATGAGGCCAATTGAGCCCCTTTTTTCAATAGCCTGAAAAAATTTCCAGGCAATAAACACGGGTTGCGGACCAGCCACAAACCCAGCTCAACAATGTTGTTGAACCAAAACTACATTTTATATGAAAGGTCTAAACCGCAAAAACGCTCGCTTACCTTTTGACGCAGGCAACAACCGCGGCTATGAAAATTGATATACTCGCGGACTGTATGCTTTTTCGTTCCGTGTTGGCGGTGTTTGACCGCCTTCGCCGTCAAAATGTCTCTGGGGTAAACAAACAGGAAGTCTCTGTGCATCTACCGCAGGAGAGTGATCTGCAACAATCTTTATCGGCAACGTAGATGCAGGAAAACTGCACAAGAACTGACGAGAAACACTATATGCTTGATCTATTTTGCGTTAGGCCTTGCCGTACAATACAGCAGACCTGTCAGAAAGACAAGGGTTTATCTGTTAAAAAAAGTCAATTTATTTCTTCAGGATGGAAATCCTCCCTGACCAGTCCTGGCAAAATCACCAGGGCATAGCCGGGAAGTGATCTCTTTATTCAGTGCAATAATGACTTTTTTACGGTAAAAACATCTTTTAAAAATCACCTGAGCCCAGCAAATCGTGCACCCAGACAAGCCGCCATGGTCCGCAATTACCCGGAACAACATTATCAAGCCAACAACTGCAGGGTCCAGCTGTTCAAACATGGTGAATTTAAATATACAAAAGCCAGCTACCCTGTTCGAACCGGCATCTACTCTGAAATAGAGACCGCTGAATATTCGTATCATTTTAACCTTAACGATGAAATTATCAGAATAATAGGCAAAACAGCCGACTGGCCCCATCCGCACGAATGGCTCAAACGAACGGCAGGAAATGACTGGATTTATTATTCCACAGGCGGTTATACCGGCGTTTTTGAAACAACAGGTGAATACTATCTTCCAAATCTGCCCTACTCCACGAACAATACCCTCGGAGGAAGGCCGTTTGATAACAGCCATATACAGTCAGCGACAAGAAACTGGCACCAGAATCTCATAACCGTAAAAGACACACTCCAGTCCCCCGACAGACAACTATCCCTGTTTCTGGACTCAGCGATCGCCAAAACACCTGCATACCTGACCAAAAAATCGCACGCCTTCAGGCGCTGCCATGGAGGACCGGTGACGGTATTGCCACCGGATACCAGACATGTCGACTACAACGTTATGCCGCTGTCTCTTTCAGAAGGATGTCTCTACAAATGTCGTTTCTGCAAGGTCAAAAACAATAAGGTTTTTTCGGTAAAACGTGATTCTCAAATCGTCGGGCAGATCAACCGGCTCCAGCAGTTATACGGTGATGACCTGTACAATTATAATAGTGTATTTGTTGGAGAACACGACGGTCTCAATAGTGGTCCTAAAAAATTACTGTTTACCATACGTCAAGCAGTCGACAAGCTCAGCCTTGAGGAATCCTGGTACAGTGGTTCAAATTTCTTCCTCTTCGGTTCGGTTTTTTCACTTCTAAACACCCCACGCTCACTCTTTGATGAGCTCTCAGCAATGGCTTCAAACTTTTATATCAATGTGGGGCTTGAGTCGGCAGATCAGGAGACCCTCGACATGCTGGGCAAACCACTGACGGCTCAACTGGTAACTGAAACCTTCGACCTCATCAAGGAAATCAATGATCGGTATGCAAATATTGAAATAACATCAAATTTTGTCACCGATGACTCCCTCACGGTCAACCATTACCAGACCCTGATTTCACTCATCAGAGATCGAGTCCCGAGGAAGAAGAGTAAAGGGTGTATTTACCTTTCACCACTGCGTTTTGGCTCACCTTCCCGGGCTCAGCTCTTCAAGTTTTACCGCCTTAAAATCCAGAGCAGGCTGCCGCTGTTTCTCTACACAATTCAGAAATTATAAAGGAAGATAACGATGAATACTCCCGGGCAATTAAGAAAAGAAATCCTTTCAAAGCGTGATCGCCTGACGCCGCAGCAGATTGCATCATTGAGCGCACGGATTGAGCTCAGTCTTTTAGGCCGTTCGGAGATTAAGACTGCAAAGACACTGTTTATCTATGTCAATTTCAGAAGTGAGGTGAGCACCAGGGGGATCATCAATCACCTTCTCGAGCAGGGCAAGCAGGTAGCTGTGCCGGTAACCAGGGTGCAGGAGAAGCGGCTGGATATCGTTACCATTACAGACCCTGATAATGATCTCGTCCCCCGGTATTGCGGAATCCCGGAGCCCAGGGAGGAACTTGTCGAACAGAGACGTATCCCCCCTCAAGACATCGATATTATAATTTTACCGGGTTCCGTTTTTGATAGACGATGCGGCAGATTTGGCTATGGAGGCGGCTACTATGATCGCTTACTGTCACAAATCCCGGCTGCAAAAAGAATCGCCCTGGCTTTTGATCTGCAGATTGTTGAGCAACTTCCGCTGCAGGAGCATGACGAAGTTCTCGATTCCGTTATTACCGAAGAAGAGACGATCAGCAACCCGCTGCGTCTCCGTTGAGAGCTGCAGCTATGCAGGTAAAAAACGCATAACTTATTGTTTTTATAATTACTAATCAGCCGCCGAACAGAATAAAACAAGAGAATTTTCTGACATACCAGCCGGACGCATGCCAAGATAATTGACTTTTACGAGTTCCGCCTGTACAGTCGACTCTATTCTGTCAGCGCAAAATATGGTGCTCATGGATCCGCTTGACGAGAGCCAGGTCCAGGATTTTATAAAACCTAAAAATTGCAGGATTCCTTTGAAAACAAGATCTGGCAAGAACCTTCACATAGATCATAATTCCTGTTCAGGAATGGTCCCTATTGGTGCGCGCTCTCATCAAAAGCCTTTTCCAGGCAAAATCGGAAGCGGCAGCGATCATTTTTGCTGCCCGTTCTCCAGGCCTCTACAATGAGCATCTCCAAAAAAATATAACGTAATAGGTGAGATTCAATGGTGAATTAATAATCAGGCAAAATGACGATCATCCCATATTTCCCGGGATAGATTCAAGATGGACGGTTCTGGCGGGCCTAACAGGCCTCTGAGAAGAACACGAGCACTGGTATAAATGTGATTATGAAAATATTTTTTGGAATTGCGATCATTGTCTTTCTGGTTGGGCTTTTTTTAAGGTTGTATGAATGGTTTTCTAAAGGGATTCGTCATCCGGAAAATGGGCTGTCTGTTTCGGAGCGAATATCTGCAGCAGTCAAAGGTTTATTGGCCACACTTTTGAGCGGTAAACTGGTCCGGGTGATCTCTGCATTTTTCACGGACGTCCTTTTTCAAAAACGGCTCCTGGCCAAAAACATCATGAGGTGGGCAGCCCATACGCTTATCTTTACCGGATTCATTTTTCTGCTCTTCATGCATGGCTTGGGGACCGGAGTCAGCGAATTCTTCTTCAGCGATTATTATTCTACATTGCAGCCATACCTTTCGCTGAGAAACCTTTTCGCCTTGATGGTCCTGATCGGTATCGGTATTGCCGTTTACCGCAGGGTCACGGACAAGCCCCGTCGGGTTAAAAGCCTCACCAGTGATTGGGCGGCGCTTCTTTTTGTCGGAGCAATCATCATTACCGGCATGCTCCTGGAAAGTTCAAAAATTTCTTCTTACTCATACTTTCAAGGCATGGTTGAGGAATATGGCGACGTTGCCGATGAACAAGAAGCCCTGGCCCTTGAAACTTATTGGGCAGCAGAGCATGGGCTCGTTCCCGTCAATGCTGCCAAGCCCTTTGACAGTAATCTCGTTGAACAGGGACGTGAAATCAGCGGCAACAGTTGTGTCGAGTGCCATGCCCCAACCAGCGGGGCTTTTGTCAGTTACTCGCTTGCCAAAATGATCGGGCCGGTCATTTCCGGAGGAGCTACACTCTTTTTCTACCTGCACCTGCTGACCTGTTTTGCCTTCCTCGCCTGGCTCCCGTTCAGTAAGATGTTCCACATCATCGCAGTACCGATTTCACTATTGATTAATGGAGTAATGGGGTTCAAGGAGCCAGCAGAGAGCAGCGCCAATGCAGTGAACAGACAGATGATTGGTCTTTCAGCCTGTACCCATTGCGGCTCCTGCAGTGAACTCTGTTCCTCATTGACGTTTTATGAATCTTTTCAGAATGATTTTATCCTCCCTTCTGAAAAGGTACAGTTCCTCAAGAAGATTGCGGCGGGTGATAAAATTGATACCGCCACCCTGAAACATCTCCAGAAAGGACTCTATATATGTACCAGCTGCGACCGCTGTTCAACGGTGTGTCCTTCCGGTATAAACCTGAGGGAACTTTTCACCACATCCCGATATCATCTCCTTGCAAAAGGTCTCCCCGAACCTTCAATCCTCAGCCATTTTTCATTCCCGCTGGCGCTTGCGCAAAACTTTGTTGATGACCACTTGAAGGCCCTGAAGAAGGTCGAGCAGCTCTTCAAAGAATCGTTCAAAAAGCTTTCCGACATGACGACATTGACGCTCGCCAGGCCTGCTGCAGTCGGTAATAACAGCTACCAGAGCTGCTATTCATGTCAACGCTGTACAAACATCTGTCCTGTTGTTCGTCTCTACGATAATCCGGAAGAACAACTTGATATGCTGCCGCATCAAATAATTTTCAGCCTGGGGATCGGCAACAAAGAGATCGCCACCGGTTCCAATATGATCTGGAGCTGTTCCACCTGCTATCTCTGTCAGGAACACTGCCCCAACGGGGTAGAACTGACAGACATTTTCTATAACCTTAAAAATGCTGCAATCAACAAAATATACCAAGTTCGAGGAAGACCTCGCCGCTCTTGAAGAAGAGGGTGCGAAGGCTGACCAGAAGCGCCGCGTCAAGGATGCTGCTGAGAAGGAAATGTCTCAGCTGCGCAAGTCGATCGATGAGCAGATTGCTCAGCTTGAGCGCGTGTGGGAAGACTTCCGCACCCTCAAGATCGGTGACCTGAAGCCTGAAGACTCCGTCTTCCAGGAACTGCAGGACCGTTTCGGTAGCTACTTCGAAGCATTCATGGGTGCCGAGGCAATCAAGAAGCGTCTTGAAGCCTTCGACCTCGCAGCACGAGAGCGTGCAACTGCACGACCAGATCGCTAACGGCAAGGGTCAGAAGAAGATCCGCGCCATCAAGCGCCTGCGTGTAGTCAACTCGTTCCTGCAGACCGGCAACTCGCCGGCCGCAATGGTGCTCGACGTTGTTCCGGTTATTCCTCCGGAGCTGCGCCCGATGGTTCAGCTGGATGGTGGCCGTTTCGCGACCTCCGACCTCAACGACCTCTACCGTCGTGTGATCAACCGCAACAACCGTCTGCGTCGTCTCCTTGACCTCGGTGCTCCCGAGATCATCGTCAACAACGAGAAGCGCATGCTTCAGGAAGCCGTTGACGCACTGTTCGACAACGGTCGTCGTGGTCGCCCCGTCACCGGAACTGGCAACCGTGCCCTCAAGTCCCTGAGCGACATGCTCAAGGGTAAGCAGGGTCGTTTCCGCCAGAACCTGCTCGGAAAGCGCGTTGACTACTCCGGTCGTTCGGTGATCATCGTTGGACCGCAGCTCAAGCTGCACCAGTGTGGTCTTCCCAAGCAGATGGCTCTCGAGCTGTTCAAGCCGTTTGTTATCAAGCGCCTGATCGACTTGAGCCACGCACAGAACATCAAGAGCGCCAAGCGCATGGTTGAGCGTGCACGTCCGCAGGTGTGGGACGTACTCGAAGAGATCATTCGCGAGCGCCCCGTGCTGTTGAACCGTGCACCAACACTGCACCGTTTGGGTATCCAGGCATTCGAACCTCAGCTCGTTGAGGGTAAGGCTATTCAGCTTCACCCCCTCGTCTGTGCTGCGTTCAACGCTGACTTCGACGGTGACCAGATGGCTGTTCACCTTCCGTTGTCGGTTGAGGCACAGGCTGAAGCTCGCGTTCTTATGCTCGCCAGCAACAACATCCTCAAGCCGTCTGACGGTCGCCCGGTGACCCTGCCCACCCAGGACATGATCATTGGTCTGCACCACCTGACCACGCTCACGGAGGGTGCTGTCGGCGAAGGCCGTGCGTTCTCGTCGGTCGCTGAAGCGATCTTCGCGTTCGACCAGCACTCGCTCGACCTCAACGCGAAGGTACGACTGCGTCTCGACGACGTCTACCTCGCTGAGGAAGACGCTCCCGAGGGCTTCGTTCAGGGACAGTCCAAGCTCATGGAAACGACCCTCGGTCGCGGCCGCGAAATCCCGCTCGATGTCAGCCCCTCGATTCGCGCGCATCGGCCCCCTCCTGAACACGCCTCTCCAAGACCGGGTTATACCAAAGGGAATCCGCGTTCAATTGAATGTTCCGCACATTCGTTCTGCACGTTTCCGCTGAACGGCGCTTGCTGAACGGAAAAACACCTCATCTGAACAGCGCCCACACGCCCTTATTCTTCTTCTTTTTCAGAAAGATAGAGAGAGGGGCGGGTGAATGGTGAACGAAGGGTCCCTGTTCACTGAACAGGACGTCTGTCTGAACGGGCTCGCGGGAGAGGCGAGCGAGGCCTTGAAGGCCGGGTAGACCCGGACCCTAGCGCCGAGACGTCGGACGCCCCCGATCCTTCACCCTGGACGTGTTTCGACAGGGCGTCCGGTGGCCGGGACGTTCCGGGCGGGAGCGGTCTCTTCGGAGGAGGGCGGAGAGCGCCCGGTCGCGAACGCGCGCTTAACGATCAGGCCCCGGAGAGGGCCTCTCTAAAGAGGGTCCTGTGCCAAAAAGCCCCGAAGAAAGTGGCGCATCGGGGCCCGCAGAAGGCTTCGCCGTTGATATCATTGAAGCCTTGTGGCGGAGGGAAAGGG
This sequence comes from uncultured delta proteobacterium, assembly GCA_963710015.1. GTDB lineage: Bacteria > Desulfobacterota > Desulfobulbia > Desulfobulbales > Desulfocapsaceae > MADRE3. The sequence goes on from CAVPYP010000013.1 coordinate 127,604, forward strand.
CCTGGCAGCAAACCTTCTCTACCACCCAAGCTATTGAATTTATTATACCAACTTGTGGATTTAAATCCCAATCGCCGCAATCGCGACTGAGATCCAACTCGTACTTTTAGCTTCCCTCGCCTTCGCGGTCCACAGCCCACCAAGGTAGTGCGCCTCGCCATTGATCTTGACGAACATCTCATCCAGAGGCCAGCGCCACTGGGGCCAGTCATCGCGCGATGCACGGGTCGTCACCTGATGCGGTTTTTCCGGGCCGATGCCGCCTTCGCCATTCCGGGCCTATATGAGATGCTGGAAGAGGAGGGCTATTTCTACGCCGTCCGGCTGCGGGCCAACCGTGTTCTGCAGGGCAGGATTGCGCATCTGCTCAAGCGCCCAGTGGGTAGCCCACCAAAGGGCGTGAAGTGCATCTACGGCGACTTTGAGTACCAGGCGGCGTCCTGGGACAAGCCCCGGCGCGTTGTCGCCAAGGTCGAATGGCATCCCGGCGAGTTGTTCCCCCGCGTCGGCTTCGTCGTCACCAACCTGCCGATGGAACCCGACTGGACCATCCGTTTCTATAATCAGCGTGGAACAGCAGAGCAGCGCATCAAGGAAGGCAAACTGGCGATCAACTGGACGCGTCTCTCCTGCAAGCAATTCCGCGACAACGAGGTGCGGCTTCAGCTTCATGCGCTGGCCTACAATCTCGGGGTCTTCCTGCAGGGCACTGATCTACCCGAGGAGATAGCCGACTGGTCGCTGACCAGCATGCAAACCCGGCTCATCAAAATCGGTGCGCGGGTTGTCCGCCACGCCCGCGCCATCACCTTCCAGCTCGCCGAGGTGGCTGTCAGTGGCAATCTGTTCACCCGCATCATCGCGGTCATCCAGCGGCTGCGCGCACCGCCGGTTCCAGCATGACCGCGTTAGCAATGAACCCAGAACAAAAACGGCTCAGATGGTCCGTCCAAACGGCCCCCAATCAGACCAAAACCCCGATCAATCTCACCTTCGAGACCGGAAGTCGCGTTCAGGCCGCCCGTCAGATGGCCGTATCACTGAACAGCGCGTCCAGCAGGCTTGATTGGGGCGCAAAACAGCGACAAGATGCAGAAGAAGGCATTCCACTTGGGGAATGTCGGCTTACTTGGGGAATGTAGGTTAATGTCTTCCCCGAGTCCGGCGGCGACAGCCGCACAAGGACGATAAATCGGGGGAAGTCATGAACTTGATGAGCATGTTGATGAAATTCGCGACACCGGCGATCGCGGCCAAGGTGGCCGGGATGCTGGGCGTCAATTCCGGCGTGGCGCAGAAGATGATCGCCGCGGCCGTACCTTTGGTCATGTCGGCGATCCTCGGGGCTTCGAAAAAGCCGGCTGGCGCGGATGCCTTCGGAACAGCCTTCGGCAAGGTTGGATCGAACCCCCTCGAAGCGCTCGGCGAAACCCTCGACAGCGATCCGGGGCGTGCGGCGAGCGCGGGCAATGACATGCTCTCCAACATTCTGGGTGGTGGCACGCTCGGAACAATGGCTTCGAAGCTGGCGCAATTCGGCGGTGTGGACCAGGACAAGTCGGCTTCGCTTCTCGGTCTCGCCGGATCGCTGGCGATGGGCGTGATCGGCAAGGCCGGGCAGGAGCAGAAGCTCGACGCCGCCGGCGCGCTGCGGATGCTCGAGAACCAGAAAAGCGACATCGCCGCGGCGCTTCCGGCGGACTTCGCCAAGATGCTGGACGGAACCGGCCTTCTCGACAGCATCGGCTATGGCGCTGCCGCCGCCAAGCCGGCCGCCGCGGCTCCGCGCGTAACGCCGCCGCCAGCGCCCGTCAAGAAATCGGGTTGGGGCAAGTGGCTCTGGGTCCTCGCGGCGCTCGCGATCCTGGCCTGGCTCCTGCCGCGCTTCTTCGGCGGCGAGCCCGAGGTGGTCGAGACGGTCGTCGAGACCCCCGCCGTTGAGGCGCCCGCCGCAGCTGATGCCGTGGCGGAGGTCGACTATGCCGAAACCATCGGAGCCGCTCTCACCCGTCTGACGGGGTCTTTGACGGACGTGACCGATACCGCGTCCGCGGAGGCCGCGCTGCCGACGCTCGAAGAGGTGAACGCCGCGCTGACGGCCGCTCAAGGCGCCGCGGACAGCATTCCGGCGGAAGGCCGCACGGCCATCCAGTCGGCGGTGAGCGCGGCGTTGCCCGCGATCACGGAGCAGGCGGATCGGATCCTCGCCGACAGCGGGCTGGCTTCCATCCTGAAGCCCGTTATCGAAGCGATCGTCGAGAAGCTCCAGGCGTTCGCCGGATGAGCGCCTGACGTCGTCGGGTCCACCTCGACACGTCCGCCAACATGCGAACGCCTCGTCCGACGGACGGGGCGTTCGATCTTGGCGCGAGACCGGATTTTCTGACGGACGTGGTGAGCGACAGGGAGGAGCCGCAATGACCCGTATTGACCGGGCCGCTTCCATATCGGATCTTTGGGTGATGGCGAATTAGAGTTAAGCCAATTTGGTACATCACAGGCCAAGCTTCCCCCCGACCTTGCGTTTTCCGAGGCGCGCGTGGCCTTCGACGCGACGGGGATATCGGAGGATCTGATCCTCTTTGCCGAACTTGCCAATTCCCTGAGCCACACACCGCCCAAACCACAGGATGCCGTGGTGGCGGCCAGTCTGCAGCAGATCGGTTTCAGGGCGGATGGCACGGAGTTTGATCCCTCGACCCTGACCGATGCACAGCGCAGCGGTCTGGCGAAAGGCGCGCAGTTCGCGCTGCATTTGAGGGCGCCTCGAAAAATGTAGCGATCTTTTCGGCATTCGGTAGAATCGCGGGGGTTGGCGGCATGATCGGGGTTTTCTGATGGGTCAGATCTGGCGAACCGCTACGCCGGTCTGGACGCGAAGGCGGATCCGCTGGTGAAGCTCAACGCGATGGTGCCTTGGGATGATTTCCGGTCTCGGCTTGATGCTGTTTGGCGGCGGCCGCCGGAGGAGCGGAAATCCAGGGCGGGGCGCAAGCCGTGGGATACGGTGGTGATGTTCAAGGCGATCGTGTTGTGCGAACTCTACAACCTTTCGGATGAGCAGTTCGAGTACCAGCTGCGCGATCGGTTGTCGTTCATGCGTTTCCTGGGCCTTGGCCTCGAGGACCCCGCGCCCGACGCCACGACGGTCTGGCTCTACCGCGAGCAGCTGGTCCGGGCCGGGTTGGTCGATGAGCTTTTCGACGCGTTCGATGCACACCTGAAGGCGCAGGGGTGGCTGGCGATGGGCGGGCAGATGATCGACGCCTCGATCGTGCCGGCGCCAAGGCAGCGCAACACGCGCGATGAGAACGCCGCGATCAAGGCGGGCGAGACGCCCGAGGGCTGGGACGACAACCCGGCCATGTCCCGCCAGAAGGACACCGACGCCCGCTGGACCAAGAAGCACGGCAAGTCGCACTACGGCTACAAGAACCACGTCAACGTGGACCGGCGGCACAAGCTGATCCGGCGCTACAAGGTGACCGACGCATCGGTCCACGACAGCCAGGCTCTCGACGACCTGCTCGACGACGACAACACCGCCTCCGACGTCTGGGCGGACAGCGCCTACCGGTCGGCCGAGATCGAAGGGAAGCTGGAGGAGCGGGGTCTCAAGAGCCGGATCCACCGCAAGGCCCATCGCAACCGTCCGCTCACCAAACGCGAGCAGCAGGGCAATCGAACGCGGTCGAAGGTCCGCGCCCGGGTCGAGCACGTGTTCGGCGCGCAGAGTAACGACATGGGCGGCACGCTGCTGCGCTGTATCGGCATCGCACGCGCCAGGGCGCGGATCGGGCTCAAGAACCTCGCCTACAACATGCGCCGGGTGATCCAACTGGACGCTCTCGCCGCTGCCCGCGCCCCGACATGAGCGCGAGGCTTGGAGGACACGTGCGTCCGGAGAGCGGCTGAGCAACGAAAAAGGAAACTTCAACGCCGTCGAGCGGCCCCCAATCGGGGCTGTCACGCGGTCAAAGCTACTCTCTACTGCTGAGAAGCGCCCAACAGCGTCATTGATCGAGGTGCCCTTGATGGATGTCAGTTCGCAAACCGCGGGCGTCGCCGTGAACGGCTGGCGGTGGAGCCCAAAATCCGGGATCATGGGCAAGGACTATCTGTTCCGCGCCGCATTTGCCAAGTGGTACACCGGCGGCAACGCTCCATCGGAAGCGATCTACGTGGACGGCCGTACCGACAACCAAGGCAAGCCGCTCGACGGATCGAATCGCTATGTCGTGCGGTTCGCACCGGGGCAAGAGCCCAAGGTCGACGCCTTTTGGTCGATCTCTATGTATCACATTGTCGACGGCTCCTTCGTCGAAAACCCGATCAAGCGCTATTCGATCGGGGATCGCACCAAAGGCCTGACGCGCGCAGCCGACGGCTCGCTGACGATCTACATTCAGCATGATTCGCCCGAAGGGGCCGAGGCGTTGGCGAACTGGCTGCCCTCGCCCGAGGATGGCTTTTACCTTAACTTGCGCCTCTACGGGCCGGACGACGGGCTGCCCTCCGGCATCTGGGCCCCACCACCCGTGATGATCGTGGAATGAGATAAGCCGCTGCAGCGGATGAGCGTCCGAATGACGACCACGACTCGATCCCTCTGGCCAGCCCTCGCGCTCGGCTTGCTGACCGCAACTCCCGGCATAGGTCTGGCGCAGGCCACCGACGGTTCCAGAGGAACAGAACGATAGGGAGAAGCCGAAGCCCAGAAAGCCGACAGCGCGCGCCGCTGCTTCGAACACCACCGGATCGTGGTTCGACATTGCGATATCGAAGGCCACGCCGTCGCAGTGTTTCGACCGGAATGGACAATTCCATCAGATCCGATCAGACCAAGACAGTTGCCAAAACGACCTCCGTCGAAGCCGCCTGAGACAAGGCGCACGCCGGCCCCAAGAAGGATGCGGCGCTTGAGGCACTATCGGGCAGCCGAGAAGGCGAATACGGCGAAGAACGGCGCCTACACGATCAAGGAACGCGACGAGACGACGCACGCACTTGCGTGAACACGCACCGGCTGACGCGATGACCGGATCGCCCGCGGCATGACGGTGGGCGGCGCTCTTACTTCTGAAATGGCCGGTCTTGAGGGCCCCATCGAATGCGTATCGTAGTCGCTCGGCTCCAGCCCGATCGACTCGACCCGGAGGCGGAAGAGCCGCGCTTCTGTCCGACGATCCGCCCCTTGTTCCACGCAGGTCGGCACGGGCGGATGGCCGGAAGGTTTGCAACAGGCATGATGGATCCTCCGTCCACCCCTGCCAACCTTAGCGCCGATACCGCGTCGGCGATTTAGCATTCAGCATCGCGCCCGGCGTCCGCGGCGAAAGTCCGGATCGAGCCCTGAACGACCGGTATGGCTGAAAACACTTCTAACAGGCGCAGGACGGATCTGTTACGTTGGCGGCATGAGAGCTCGGAAACGGATGCCAACGCTCCCTCGCTCTCGAACATGCCATGGGGGGGCTGCCCGACGACCAAGGTGCGGAATACCTGACCGAGCGCAATGACGGCCACTTCTACACAGCGACAGCGGCGTTGGCCGATTTTGCCGCTGGATCGGCCCGACCAACAGACCCCCGGATCGGGTAAACCTCGAAGTGCGCGCACTGGCGCTGATCCATGTCGGTGCGCCGACGCATGATAGCTGAAATCGACCGGGCGTTCCTGTCGTCGCCTGCAAAGGGAGAAGAAATGCCTGGGTTCGTCATATTTCTGCTGGCGCTCTTGCCGATCGCGACGGTGTTCATACTCCTGGTCGTGCTCGCCCGCTCCGCCAAATTCTCGATGCTCGTCGCCTATGTTGTCACGGCGCTCACCGCGCTCCTGGTCTGGGGTACGGAGCCCGCCAAGGTGCTGGGCGCCACGGTCAACGGCGTGGTCACTGCCACCAGCCTGCTCTACATCGTCTTCGGCGCGATCCTGATGCTCTACACGCTTGAGGAAAGCGGCGGCATCCGGTCGATCCGCAGTGGATTCACCCGCATCTCGCCCGACCGCCGCGTGCAGGCGATCATCATCGCCTGGCTCTTTGGCTCGCTGATCGAGGGGGCGTCGGGCTTCGGCACCCCGGCGGCAATCGCGGCGCCCCTGCTGGTGGCGATCGGTTTCCCGGCGATGGCAGCGGTCATGGTGACCCTTATCATCCAGAGCACGCCGGTTTCCTTCGGTGCCGTGGGCACCCCGATCCTGGTCGGCGTGCAGACCGGTCTGTCGGGGCAAGAGCTTGTCGACACGATGATCGCGCCCATGCCTTTCTTCGAGTATCTGCTTGGCATTGCGACCAAGGTGGCGATGATCCACGGCCTGATCGGCTTCCTGATCCCGCTTATTCTGGTTGGAATGTTGACCCGGTTCTTCGGTGCGAAACGATCGTTCACCGAGGGCTTCGCGATCTGGAAATTCGCGCTTTTCGCGGGCCTCGCGTTCACGGTGCCCTATTATCTGATCGCCTCTCTTCTCGGCCCGGAATTCCCGTCGCTGGTCGGTGGGATCATCGGACTGTTGATTGTTATTCCGGCGACCCAGCGCGGCTTCCTGATCCCGAAGGAAACATTCGATTTTCCCGCCCGCGACAAATGGGATCCGGGCTGGGTCGGCAAACTCGACGACCTGGAGGATCACCACCGCGATTCACCGAACATGGCGCTGTTGAAGGCCTGGGCACCCTATGTCTTCGTGGTCGTGCTGCTTGTCCTTACCCGGACCATTGCGCCGGTGAAGGCCTGGCTGACCTCGCCCGCGACCACAATCGCCTTTGAGGATCTGTTCGGGTCGGGCATCACTTCGAAAGTTCAGGTCCTCTACCTGCCGGGCACCGTTCTGATCCTCGCCTCGCTCTTCACCTTCTTTTTGCACAAGATGTCTGCGAAGGATTACGGGCGTGCGCTGAAATCGTCGGGATCCACCATGATAGCCGCCGCCCCGGCACTTCTGCTCGCGGTGCCGATGGTGCAGGTATTCCTGAACTCTGCATCGGAGCGCCTCGCCAGCATGCCGATCGTCTTGGCCGAGGGCATGTCGGCGGCCACCGGAGAGGCCTGGCCGCTCTTCGCGCCGCTGATCGGGGCGATGGGTGCGTTCATCGCCGGGTCGAATACTATCTCGAACATGATGTTTTCGCTGTTCCAGTTCTCGACGGCGGAGCAGATCGGACTGGGATCGGCGGGCGCAGCGATCGTCGTCGCCGCACAGGCGGTCGGCGGCGCTGCAGGCAACATGATCTGCGTCCACAATGTCGTCGCGGCGTCCGCCACGGTCGGCCTTGTGGACCGTGAGGGTGAGATCATACGCAAGGTTCTGATCCCGTTAGGCTACTATGTCGTGCAGGGCGGTCTGATCGCCACGGCTCTGATTGCCGGCGGGTTCAATCTTTGGTGGATCGCGGCGATTGTCTGGGCGGCCGGCGTGCTGGGCGTCATGGCGATGAGCGGCGGCCAGGCGGGCGGCACGGCGAAACGCGAGCATGCGGCGCGTTCATGACAGAGGCATCCCGCCCCCGCGTCGGCCTTTTCGTCACCTGCCTGGTCGATGCGATGCGGCCCGAGATCGGCTTTGCCGCCATCCGGCTCCTCGAAGATGCCGGGTGCGACGTCGAGGTGCCAACGCAGCAGACATGCTGCGGCCAGCCCGCCTACAACAGCGGGGACGACGCGAACACGGCATCTGTGGCCCGGCAGGTGATCGCGGCGTTCGAGCCGTTCGACTATCTGATCGTGCCCTCGGGTTCCTGCGCCGGAACGATCCGGCACGGCTATCCCGCCCTGCTCGCGTCGGATGGCGAATGGGGGCCACGAGCAGCCCGCCTTGCGGAAAAGACGCACGAGATCACGAGCTTTCTGGTCGATATCCGCAGATATGTCCCGGACGGTCTGCGGCTGGAGGCCAGCGCCGCCTATCACGACAGCTGCGCGGGCCTGCGGGAGCTTGGCATCCACGACCAGCCCCGCCAGCTTCTGGCAGCCGTCGATGGTCTCGAGATGCGTCCGCTCGAAGGCAACGACGTCTGTTGCGGCTTCGGCGGCACCTTCTGCGTCAAGTATCCGGCGATCTCGAACGCCATTGTCGGCGAGAAGGCGGACGCCGTTGAACGGAGCGGGGCCGACATACTGCTCGCCGGCGACCTCGGGTGTCTGATGAACATGGCGGGCAAGCTCAACCGGCGCGGATCGAAGGTGCGCTGTTTCCACACCATCGAGATCCTCGCCGGCGGCGGCGACGGACCGGCCATCGGAGAAAAGCCATGACCGCCGCCGCAGGGCCCGGCTTCAAGGCCCGCAGCGATGCCGCACTCGCCGACGCCACTTTGAAGATCGCGATCGACCGCACCACCGGCACCGCCGAGCGCAAGCGCGCGGCAGCGCTGGCCAAGTTTCCCGAATACGACGCGGCGCGGTCCCGCGGCAGGGCGATCAAGGACCATGTGATCGCCAATCTCGACCACTACCTCGAGACGTTCGAACGCAACGCCACCGCGTCGGGCGCCAAGGTCCACTGGGCCGCCACCGACACTGAGGCCTGCGACATCGTCATCCGCCTGTGCCGAGAGGCCGGTGCGAAACGAGTCACGCGCTCGAAATCCATGTTGGGAGAAGAGATCGGCCTGCCCGACGCGCTCGGCTCGGCCGGGATCGAGCGGGTCGAGACCGACCTTGCCGAACACATCATCCAGCTGGCCGGTGAGCATCCCTCGCATATCGTCTGGCCGGCGATGCACCGCACCCGCGAACAGGTGGCCGAACTCTTCAACGCCAACCACAAGCCACCCCCAGCCGATGACGATGCGGCCTCTATGGTCCAGAGCGCCCGCCGTGTGCTGCGCGAGAAGTTCCTGAGCGCAGATGTCGGCATTTCCGGCGCCAACTTCCTGATCGCGGACACGGGTGCGACCTGCACCGTCACCAACGAGGGCAACGCCGAACTGACAACGACACCTCCGCGCGTCCATATCGTGACCGCGGGCATCGAAAAGCTGGTCCCGAGCACGTCGCACGCCATGGCGCTGCTCCGGCTTCTGGTGCGCTCCGCCACCGGGGGGGAGCTGACCCAGTACACCACGTTTCACTGCGGCCCGAAGCGGACTGGTGACGCCGACGGCCCAGAGGAGATGCATATCGTCCTGGTGGACAACGGCCGCTCGGACATGATCGCCGACGAGTTCCGCGATATGCTGCGCTGCATCCGCTGCGGCGCCTGCATGAACCACTGCGTCGTCTATCGCCAGATCGGCGGCCACGCCTATGGCGGCACCTATCCCGGCCCGATGGGCGCCGTGCTGACGCCAGTGCTCGACGGGCTGGCGCCGTCCCGTGACCTGCCCTTCGCATGCACCATGAACGGCCGCTGCGCCGAGGTGTGCCCCGTCGAGATCCCGCTGCCAACGCTGCTGCGTGCCTGGCGGAGCCGAAGCTGGCGCGAGGGGCTGGAGGGAGCGACGATGCGTGCAGGCGTCGGGGCCTGGGCGAGCCTCGCCCGTCGGCCCCGCCTCTATCGCGTGGCGAGCGGGATCGGCGTGCGCGCACTGCGTCTTCTGGGTCGCAACGGGTGGATCGGATCGCTGCCGTTCGCCGGTGGCTGGACCCAGCACCGCGACCTTCCCAGTCCCACTGGGAGCACCTTCATGGAGCGCTACAAGGCCCAGGGCGGCACGCGACCGGAGGATCGAACATGAGTGCGCGCGACAGCATCCTGTCGGCCGTGCGTGCGGGTCTTGGCGGGAGCCCGAACGACCCTGCTGCGATCGCCGCCGAGGCCGCAGCGCTCTTGGCCAAGCTCGAGACGATCCGCCCGCCCCTGGTCGCTGCGACACTGGTCGCTGCGTTCTGCGAAAAGTCCGAGGCTCTTGGGACCACGCTGGACCGGATCGGGAGCATCGACGAGGTTCCCGTGGCCGTCGGGCGTTATCTGGACAGCAAAGGGCTGACAGCCGAGATCGCCGTCGAGCCCGCCGAGGTTTTCCGCGATCTGGACTGGGGAGAGGTCCGAACGCATGCCGCCGTGGCACCGGATGAGCCCGCCGCCCTGGGGTTCGCACGCTACGGTATCGCCGAGAGCGGCACGCTTGTCATTCATTCCAGCAAAGAGACGCCGATTTTGCTAGCATTCCTGCCATTGCATCACATCGCGGTCCTGCGCACGGCCACCATACTTTCCCATCTGGAGGATTACGCCGCCTTGGTCGGTGGGCCCGAAACCTCGCCTCGCAATGCGATCCTCATCACAGGCCCCAGCGGGACGACCGACATTGAGGGAAGCTACGTCCGTGGAGCGCATGGCCCCGGTTTTGTGCACGTGCTTCTCGTCGATGATGTATGAAACGTCTGTCGGACATTCGGCGAAGACACCCGCCGACCGGCGGTGATGGGCGAGCGGAGCAAAGCACGACGGTCTGATAGAAATCGAATGCGGCCACTGGCGTTGCCGC
>CAVPYP010000014.1:0-705888 GCA_963710015.1 uncultured delta proteobacterium
CTTTTGCCTGAGCTGAAACTTTTGTCCCAAAACAGATAACATGATTGTATTAAACAGATTTACTGGCATATCTTGTAGCACAATGGTTGCATAGTGAATAAGATTAAGAAAATCTAAAATCCATTGGAGCAGCCAAATGCATAAATTTTTATTCCACTCTGCGATTCTCGCTTTTACCTTCTTCTTTCAGGTTATGAACGTCAACGCAGCGCCTCGTCACACCTTCAAGATTGCCAGTCTTGCCCCTGAAGGCTCCGTATGGGTTAATGCTTTCAAGGAGTTTGCCCAGGAAGTTACCAGCAGAACAAATGGTGAAATAGCCTTTCGGATATACCCGGGAGGCATCATGGGTGACGATCGGGCCATGTATCGAAAAATGAGAGTGGGGCAGCTCCATGGCGGCGGCTTTACGATGACAGGAATTGCTGAAATTGTACCTGATTTCAGGGTAATGGCGATCCCGTTTCTTTTTCATTCCTACGAGGAAGTGGATCACGTCAGTGCTCAGCTGCAGCCGCTTTTCAAGCAGCGTTTTTCTGAAAATGGTCTGCAGCTGCTGGCCATGACTGAGGTTGGTTTTGTCTATACCTTTTCGACCAAGCCCCGTGTCACAGTGTCCGACCTGCAGCAGGCGAAAACCTGGGCTCCGACAGACGACCCCCTTACCTCAGCCTTTCTCGCCGAACTGGATATCAGCCCGATAACGCTCTCGATCCCGGATGTTCTGTCTTCACTGCAAACCGGGCTTATTGATACAGCATTCAACTCACTTTACGGCTCGATTATCCTCCAGTGGTTCACCAAGGCACCCTATGTTACCGATCAGCCCTATGGTTACGCCTACGGCTGCTTTATCATGAGCAGTAAGGCCATTGAAAAACTCTCCGGGGAACAGGTCGATATTATAAAAACAGCCGCAGAAAAATACTTTCCGGACCTCATCAGAAAAACCCGGGAATCGAACCGTGATTCCCGGGCCGTTCTTTCAAAGCAAGGCGTAACATTTGTAAAAACGACCGATGATGTCATACAAACCCTCGAAGAGCGCAGAGACGCTGCCATCAAGAAGGTACGGGGAAAATCATTCTCTGAAGAAGTCTACCAGGTTCTTCAGTCAGCCCTTACCAAATACCGCAGCAATGGAAAGTGATGTGACCGGCAAAAGGTACGGCTGGTCTTTAAAATTTAAAGCAGCCCTTACCCGTATCGAGATGGTTGAACAGGGACTTGCAACCCTGATACTGACCCTCATCATTGTCCTTGCAGTCTATCAGATCGGGCTGAGATGGTTGACCTCCGGAGGACTGCCCTGGATCGACCCGCTCCTCAGGTATTCCGTACTGTGGGGTGGACTCCTCGGTGCCGTTCTGGCCACCGCTCGGGCCCAGCACATTTCTCTGGATGTTGTCAGCTATCTGATCCCGGAAAGAATCAAACCGTGGCTGAAACTTGTCACACTCTGCTTTTCAGCTGTTGTTGCAGGGTTCCTGTTCCGGGCTGCACTGCTCTTCCTGCAGAGTGAAATCGAGTTCGGGGGCAGCAGCCTGTTTGGCCTGCCATCCTGGATATTGTACCTGATATTTCCAATCTCTTTCGGCATGATTTCTGTTCACTTTATCCTCTCAGCTCTGCTCACAGTTATGGACAAAAAGTCCGTCGGGCCTCAGTCGTCCTCGGTAAAGAGAAGCTGATGACCAAGATCGCAACCCTCCTGCTGGCACTTATCGGCACCCCGCTCTTTATTATCATAGCTGCCCTTGCCCTCTTATCGTTTCATTCCGTCGATATTGACCCGTCAGTCGTAATCATCGAGATGACCCGGTTGGCTGAAACTCCGCTGCTGGTCTCCCTGCCGTTATTCATTTTTGCGGGGACCATGTTATCTGAAAGCGGCACACCAACGAGGATACTCAAGCTCTCCAGGCTCCTGCTCGGCTGGCTCCCGGGAGGTCTGGCCGTCATGTCATTGACGGTCTGTGCTGTCTTTACCGCCTTTACAGGCGCATCAGGGGTTACAATTTTTGCCATGGGCGGAATGCTGCTGCCTGCTCTTATCAAGGATGGTTATTCTGACCGCTTCTCACTGGGACTCATCACCTCTTCCGGCAGCCTCGGACTTCTCTTCCCGCCAAGCCTGCCGCTGATTCTTTATGGTGTCGTTGCTGAAACGAGAATCGACCACCTCTTTCTGGCTGGAATTATTCCCGGTTTCCTGATGCTGTTTCTACTCTCGGCATATGCTGTCAAATCAGGAGTTCGTGCCGGCAGGGCCCAGGAAAAAGAGTCTCTGGATGCCCGCGCCATACTAAAAGAAACAATCTGGGAAATACCCTTGCCGTTTATCATCATTATCGGCATATATGGCGGCTTTTTAGTTGCAGGAGAGGCGGCTGCGGTCACCGCGCTCTATGTAATTGTGGTTGAGGTCTTTATTTACCGGGATATAAAGCTGAAACAGCTCCCCGAAATTATGGGTCGTTCAATGGTTCTTTTTGGGGGGATTTTAGTTATTCTTGCCGCCTCAATGGCTTCAACCAACTATTTCATTGATCAGCAGATACCATCTAAATTATTTGAAATTATAAGCACCTATATAGACAGCAAGTACACCTTTCTTATTCTCCTTAATGTCTTTCTGCTGGTCGTCGGAGCCTTTCTTGATATTTTTTCTGCCCTTGTCCTGATCGTTCCTCTTATTTTACCAATCGCGACCGGTTACGATGTCCACCCGATTCACCTGGGCATTATATTTCTCACCAATTTACAGATCGGTTACTGCACGCCGCCAGTGGGGCTTAATCTCTTTCTTGCGTCCTACCGTTTTGGACGCCCCATTTTTGAGCTTTACAGAGCATCCCTGCCCTTCCTTGGACTCCTGTTAATCACCCTGGTACTGATAACCTACTTCCCCTGGCTGAGTCTGGTGCTGATCGACTGGCTGGGCTGATCTTCCTTTTCCGCTTGCCATATACCTCAGGTGTTTTTCTGCTGCTCTCATGCAATTGACAGCGGCCTCCGGGATATCTCGTTTATCCCGGGTTGTAGGTTCTCTTGCTAACTGCTGTGGGAGCTACCTTAAGAATTGTATTGACAGAACCGATACTTCGGCTCATTTTGAGAGACTAATCATTTCTCTAAAGGAGAATTAACCATGGCCTACATTTTTTTTCTCTGCGGTGCGATCCTGGCCGCCCTGTCAGTGGCGATAGGAGCATACGGAGCCCACACTGATATCTTTGATGAAGTGCAGGCGCTGTGGATCGACAAGGCTGTTCGTTATCAGATGTTTCATGCGCTCGCCCTGATTGTCACGGCACTGGCCATGGCCAATAAACGGAAGATCCAGATGCACCTGATGGCGGCTGGAATCTGCTTCCTGGCCGGCATCATCCTTTTCTCAGGCAGCCTTTATGCCATGGCATTTACCTCATTTGATGCAGGGTATATCACGCCGGCCGGTGGTTTTCTTTTTATTTTCGGTTGGATACTCCTGGCCATCGCAGGACCGGGATCAATCAAAGGCCGCAGGTAAGCAGCGATCAGGCGAGCAGCTCCGGCTTGAGAACGCCGACGTATGGCAGATTCCGATATTTTTGAGAATAATCAAGGCCATATCCGCAGACAAACTCATCGGGAATTTCCATACCGCAAAAATCGATAGGCACCTCAACAACCCGCCGTGACGGTTTACTGAGAAAGGTACATATTTTCAGGGATCTCGGATGACGATTTTTGATCAGGTAGAGGACCTTGTTAAAGGTGTTGCCGGTGTCGATAATATCCTCCACCATCAGCACGTCCTTGCCCTCAATTGATTGATCAAGATCCATAACCACCTTGACATCTCCGGTGCTGATCGTGCCGTCCCCGTAGCTTGAAACCGTCATGAAATCAACCACGAGCGGAAGCTTAATCTGCCTGACCAGGTCCGCCATAAAAACGAAGGAGCCGCGCAGCAGTCCGATGACAACAAGATCCAAGTGCTCCTGCTTGGCATAATAGCTCGTTATCTCTTTACCCAGAAGAGCCACAGCTGACTGTACCTCTTCCTTGGTCACCAGAACCTTTTCAATGCCGCGTTCCATTTGGTACCCCTTTTATTTACAGCTGTTTATTGAGCAGACTGGCGTTAATTCCTGCCCGCGGATCGGCTATGCAGGAAAATGACAGTCTGCAAACATTATAAATTCTCTACGCAATGACAAGGATATAGAAAATTATACCGCCTCTGTCCAGAACTACTTTTTCCTGACCAGCGGCCAGAACAGTCCTGATAATACCCAGTCTGCTCCCCGCAGTTTTTCCAGACAGTAAAAACTTCCCCTCCAGGTAACACCGCCTGCCAGCTGCACCGTAACGAGCGCTTTTAGAATGATAAATAATGAAATAAACGGCGTAATCAGCAGAAAAATGATTGAGACCGGCGGTAAACCGATACGTATCATGCCGCCACCTGTACCCGCCACCCTGATCAAAACCGTCAGGATAAAAAACAATTGTGCAGCCCCCCCGGCAAAGACTGCTCCCGCCATCGGCACCACGGTCAGTAATGAAATCGCCAGAACTCCAAGCAGAACATAGCTGGGTCGATAGCGGAAAAAGGCATAGACGTTTTTCATCAGACCGGAAATCATTTCCGCTACAGAACTATACCAGTGCAGGGTCACCAGCGAATCTGCAAGCATACATTCCTGGCGAAAGCCGTTTTGTTTGATCAGCTTGCCCAGATAGACGTCATCAACGACCTGCAGTTTTATCTCCCGATGTTCACCGATCGACCGATAAACAGATGCTCGCACCATATTAAAGGCCCCAACACCCATAAAATATCTGCTGCCGGCAATTTTTGCCTTCCACGGCTTGATCAGGAAAAAAAGACCTGCTCCAATATCTGCAATCAGGGCATTGAGCAGCAGACCCGGGCTGCTGTTTTTAAAAATGAGGGTCACATGATCCAGCTGCCTCATCTCCATGGCTCTCACCGCCCTGGAAATCGTTGTTGTTTCCAGAGATACATCGGCATCAATAAACAGCAGATAATCCCCTTCCGCCTCCTGAGCACCCTGCTGCAGGGCATGAGGCTTGCCAAGCCAGCCTTCGGGCAGTTCACTGATCCGGATCAGCCTGATAGAGGGATAATCATGCTGTACCGACTCAACGACCTCTGCTGTACGGTCAATCGAACGGTCATCAACCACAATTATTTCAACATTTGAATAGTCGAGGTGACAGAGAGACCGCAATGACTGCTCAATAGCTTGTGCTTCGTTGCATGCCGGTATGACAATTGATACCAGCGGCTGGTCTGTCTTGTCCTGAAGCTCTATCGTGTCAAGTGAGTCAAGCTGTCCGTACCCCGATCCTATCTGGACGAAAACTGCCAGCATCACCAGGCAGAGAATTACTGCAAAGAATACAAGCATATCACACCGCAGATTTCATTGGAGAATAGAAAAGGAAATTTTTACAGAACATTACATCTTTGTAATGTTCTGGCAAGGTTACGGTAATCTTCATAAAGTATTGTGTTGTCAGAGAATAAAATCGATCATCAACACAGTAAAGCATTTGCCCACAAGGAGCCATCATGTTTACCAGAAATTCAGCAGAGGATGCCTTCCAGCCTCTCTCTTCTGTCCAGGACAGCACATATGACCATGTCCAGGCCATTACCTCGCGGGTTGTCGCCAGTTCCTCCTGGATTCCTGAACTGAGGGACGAACTGAAAAAAGTCATTATCGGTCAGGACCACCTCATTGACAGCCTCTTTGTCAGCCTTCTCACCGGCGGTCACATCCTCCTTGAAGGATTACCGGGTCTCGCCAAAACCCTTGCGGTGAAGACGCTGGCCCAGGCAATCAATACGGACTTCAGAAGAATCCAGTTCACCCCGGATATGCTGCCCGCGGATATTATCGGAACAGAGTTGTATAATCCGCGTGATACCTCCTTTGAGGTCAAGAAGGGACCGATATTTTCATCCCTGGTTCTTGCAGACGAAATCAACCGTGCTCCGGCAAAAGTACAGTCTGCCCTGCTTGAGGCAATGCAGGAAAAACAGGTTACCATCGGAGACACCACCTTCCAGCTGCCGCAGCTGTTCCTTGTTCTGGCAACCCAGAACCCGATCGAGCAGGAAGGCACCTACCCGCTGCCCGAGGCCCAGGTCGATCGATTTATGCTTAAAGTCACCATCACCTATCCGTCTGCCGCGGAAGAACGACTGATCCTTGACTCCAAGAACCATGCTGACTCCCATGTCCCAATTTCTCCGGTGACCAGCGTTGCAGACATCCTTGAATCAAGAACCGTGGTAGATTCAATCTATATCGATGATAAAATCAAAGAGTATATTGTCTCTCTGGTCTGCGCCAGCAGGGATCCCCAGGCCTTTAAACTTGATCTTGCCGACTATATTGAAACCGGCGCCTCACCCCGCGCCACCCTCAATCTTAAATCAGTGTCCAGGAGCCTTGCCTACCTCGCCGGCAGGGGATATGTCACACCGGACGATGTCAAGGAAGCCGCAGCTGATGTGATGAAGCATCGCATTAGAATCAGCTATGAAGCGGAAGCGGAATCAATCACCAGTGAAGACATCATCAGGAAGATCCTCGACACCGTTCCTGTCCCATAAACCGCCGCAATTGACCAGATGAACCAGCAGAAGACAAAAGAGATACTCAAGAAGGTCAGACAGATTGAGGTGCGCACCAACCGACTGGTGACCGACAGCCTTGCCGGAAACTACCATTCCGTTTTCAAGGGACGGGGAATGAATTTTGACGAGGTCAGGGAGTATGTTGCCGGAGATGAAATTCGCACGATCGACTGGAATGTAACGGCACGGACCGGCACACCGCATGTGAAAAAGTTCACCGAAGAACGTGAACTGACCATCATGTTAATGATTGATATCAGTGCCAGCAATGATTTTGGCTCAGACCACTGCTCCAAACGTGAAATGATGGCCGAGCTCGGGTCAGTCCTCGCCTTTTCAGCGGTTCGCAACAATGACAAGGTTGGCCTTATCCTGTTCACCGACTTCATAGAGCTATATATCCCGCCGGCAAAAGGGCGCTCCCACATTCTCCGGGTGATCAGGGAAATTCTCTATTTCGAACCGAAAGGCAAAAAAACAGATCTCACCGTCCCGCTGGAATTTGTCAGCAAGGTTACCAAGAGAAAGGCCGTTATCTTCCTCATCTCTGATTTTTTCTTCTCAGGCAATCAGGAGGAACAGCTGTCACTGCTGCAGCCCAAACTGAGGGTCTGCAACCGGCATCACGATCTCATCAGTGTGATTATTTCAGATCCCCGGGAGCATGAACTTCCCGACTGCGGCTGGCTCACGCTCGAGGATGCTGAAACCGGTCAGCAGGTTGAGCTGAATACATCAGACCCGGCCATCCGACGGGGATGGGCCGAGCTGGCTGAAGATTTTAACAGGAAGTTACACCGAACGCTTGGTACGGCAGGTATAGATTCCCTGGACCTGTCAACTGACCGTTCTTTCATAACACCGCTTCTTTCATTTTTCGGTACCCGGAAACGGAGGCGTGCCCGATGAACAGGAAAACCCTCTTTTTCTCTCTAGCGTGCCTAACAGCAGTGCTTTTCCTCCCCCCTGTTCTCTTGCACGCAGCCGAGCTCCGGGTACCGAATCCCCCCTTGGGGCTCCAGGATGATGCCGGCCTGGCCGCACCTCCTGCTACCGCTGAAGACATTCGTGATATTTACGGGCCGATTGTCCTTCCGGAACCACCGCCATACCTTCTTTACGGAGTTATGGTCCTGCTGGCGCTTCTGCTGGTTATCGCCGTCTGGTTCGCCTGGTCACTGATGAAAAAAAGAAAGAATAACCAAAAAATTGACCCGGCCGCCCGTGCCCTTGACTCCCTTAAAAAAGCGGAGGACGGATTACCTGAGTTCGGCATACTCTTTTTTGCAGGCGAGGTGTCGCAGATTCTCAGATCATACATTGAAGCCCGGTTCTCTATCCCGACGACAAGCTGCACCACCTCGGAATTCTTTTCCGCTCTTAAAACTTCGTTTGACGGCCAGTCAAGTATACTCACAGAACATGACAAAACCCTTAAACAGTGCCTGACGCTCTGTGACAGGGTTAAATTCAGTCGTTTCCTCCCGGAGCATGAAGCGGTGCGCTCTCTGGCTGAAAGTGTTCGCAGTTTTATTGATAAAACCCGGACACAAGCGGCTGAGGAGAAATAGATCAATGCGTTTTGTTCACCCTGAATTGCTCTGGCTGCTCCTCTCTATTCCCATCCTGGCCCTGCTTAAGGGGAGGCGCGGGCCTGCACCGTCACTGCTTTTCTCCTCGACGGCACTGGCCGCCACCATAGCCGGCGGCAGGAAAAATATGCCGGGGCGAATGCTGACGGCCTTTAAGCTACTGGCAATCGGCTGCCTGATCATCGCCCTTGCCCGCCCGCAGCTGGGAAACACCACAACTGAAATTGAGGCGAGCGGTATCGATATCCTGCTGGCGGTTGACGTCTCGGGCTCAATGAAGGCAATGGACTTTACGCTCAAGGGAAAACCGGTAAATCGTCTCAAGGTCGTGAAATCTGTCGTGGACCGCTTTATCGATGAACGCCCCAATGATCGAATCGGCCTCATTGCCTTCAGTGCAAAACCGTACCTGATCAGCCCGCTGACACTGGATCACGACTGGCTCAGAAAACGACTGGAGGCCATCTCCATCGGAATGATTGAAGATGGTACGGCAATCGGTTCGGCAATTGGTACCGGAGTGGGCAGGCTGCATAACCAGAAGGCCAAATCGCGGATTATGATTCTGTTGACAGACGGCATGAACAACAGCGGCAAAGTTCCGCCAATAGCCGCAGCTGAAGCAGCCCAGGCGTTGAAGATAAAAGTGTATACCATTGGAGCCGGTACCCGCGGTGAAGCCCCGATTCCGGTTACCGATGCGTTCGGCCGCAAGCGATTAATCAAGAGCAGAGTAGATATCGACGAAGAAACCCTCACCCAGGTAGCGGATCTCACCGGAGCTCGATATTTCCGGGCCACAGACACGAGCTCGCTTGAAAAAGTCTATCAGGAAATCAACAAAATGGAGACAACCACCCGTTCAATCAAACAATTCGAACATTATCGTGAGCTTTTTTCTCTTTTTATTGGTGCAGGCCTTCTTTTTTTAACGATCGGCATGCTCTTTCGCCGAAACCATTTACCGTAAGAGGATGTGATGATTTCTTTTGCACACCCTCTCTGGATAGTGGCGGGTATCATCGTCAGCCTGCTGCTCTGGTTTCTCTGGAGTTATTTTGAGGCCAAACGGAAAGCGCAGCTGCAAATATTTGTTGCCGCCCCCCTCCTGGGAAATTTGACGGCAAACGTCTCTTCCAGACGTCGACTCGTCAAGAAGATCCTCCTGCTGGGTGCGGTCTTCTGCTGCTTTGCGGCACTGGCACGCCCCCAGTATGGTTATCGATGGGTGGATGTTAAACACAAAGGCATCGACATCCTGTTCGCTCTCGACACATCAAAAAGTATGCTGGTGGAAGACATTCGTCCAAACCGGCTGGAGCGAAGTAAACTGGCGATCATGGATTTTGTTTCCCAGCTGGGCGGCGACCGGGTCGGCCTCATGCCGTTTGCCGGATCATCCTATCTCATCTGCCCGCTCACCGCCGATTATTTTGCCTTTGAGCAATCTCTTGCGGCCATAGACACATCGATCATCCCGACCGGCGGAACCGATATCGGACAGGCTATCGAGTCTGCTGAAAAAACGCTCAGTAATGAGGCCAATCATAAGATCCTTATTCTGATCACCGATGGTGAAAACCTCCAGGGAGATGCTCTGGCAGCAGCCACAAAGGCAGCAAAACAGAACATGACCATCTATACCGTCGGGGTCGGTACCGGTGAGGGAGAGCTTATACCGGACATAACCAATGGCGGCTTTATCAAGGATAGCAGCGGTTCCTATGTCAAGTCGCGTCTCGATGAAAATGGGCTGACGGCCATTTCCGAAGCCTCCAGCGGATTTTATGTACCCCTCGGCAACCAGGGGCAGGGACTTGAAACGATTTATAAGCAGAAGTTGGCCCTGATTCCCAAAACTGAGCTTGCAGAAAGACGAAAAAAACTACCATTAGACAGGTTTGAGTGGCCGCTTGCTGTTGCTATCGTACTAATGTCTCTGGAGTTTATTCTTTCAGGGAGAAAATCTGGCTACAGGGTCCCGCACCTGGTCTCAAGGCTCACCAGAAGAAAATCAAAAGCTACCGCCTCTGTTCTGCCCATCCTTATCTGCTTCTCCCTCTCAACGGGCGCGCCGGTCAAAGGTTCGGAAGGAGAGGTCGCTTATGAAACAGGTAATTTTCTCAAAGCCTCAGAGTATTACCACTCGCTGCTTGAAAAGGAACCGGACAACCCGCAGCTGCTCTTTAACAGCGGTGCCGCCGCCTACAAGAACAATTTACTGGAAGAAGCCACTGATAATTTTGAAAAAACACTGATCACTGATGACATTTCGCTGCAGGAGAAAGCCTATTATAATCTTGGCAACGTTCACTATCGGCAGGGTGAAGAAGTACTGAACAGTGACCAGCAGGCAGCGATAAAACAGTGGGAGCAATCACTGAAGTCTTACCAGGGAGCACTCGCACTCAACCCTGAAAACGAGAATGCTCAATACAATCATGATCTTGTCAAGTCGCGTCTGGACCAGATAAAACAACAGCAGCAGGAATCGCCGGAGCAGCAGCAAGGTGATCAAAATTCCCAAGAGCAGCAGGATGGTGAGCAGGAGAATGGGGACCAGAAACAGCAGCAATCCGGCCAGCAGGATAAAAAAGAAGACGAGAACAGTCATTCTGAGTCACCAGCACCTGACAAACCGGGCAGTGAAAATCAGGATCAAAAATCCTCCCAGGACAGTGATGAAACAGGAGAGCAGGAAGAAAATCAAGGCGCTCCTGAAAATTCTGGAGAAGAAACCCAGGACAGAGACTCAGGATTGGCTGATGATTCCTCCGGTCAGCAGCAGGAAGCCTCTCCTGCAGACAAACAGGAAAGAGCCCAGGCAATGACACAGGAAGAGGCGGAACAGCTGCTGCAGGCGGTACAGAATGAAGAGGGCAGGCTCAACCTTTATGTTCCCATACAGCCGAACAAAGACACCACGATAAGGAAAGACTGGTAATGATGAGCACTTGTTACAATGGATTAAAGCCAGAAGGATCATCCCCCCTTCTTTACAGTGTGATCTGTTTTATCGCCCTGCTGCTGATCCAGCCGACAGGATTGAGAGCAGAGGAGAGTCCGGTATCTGCCGCTTTGACTCCGCATGATTTCTCAACCCAGCAGCCTGCCCGGCTGGCTGTTACTGTCGAGGGCCATCAGGATGCCCAGATAACGATGCCCGAAGTTGAAGGACTCATTTTTCATCAGCGCGGACAAAGCAGCCAGTTCCAGATGATAAATGGAACGATATCCTCTTCAATCACCTACACCTGGCTCGTCCAGGGAACGGAACCCGGAAACTATACGATTCCGCCGATAACTGTCACCACCAAAGGCGGGACCTATACGACACAGCCGATTTTATGTACGGTGAGCGATCCCCCCGCAACACTGCCACAACACAAACAGTCACAACCATCTGCAGGGCAGAGGGCGACCGTTGAACAAATCGATGATGTCGCCTTTATCCGGCTGATCCCTGAAAAAGAAAAAGCATATATCGGCGAGCGGATTCCTGCCACCATCAAGGCCTATTTCTATCGCGGCGTTAAGTTTAAATTCAACGCCTTACCGGAATTGACAGGCGATGGGTTTCTGATGGATGCGCTCAGCAATGAACCCCGGCAGCAGGAAGAAATCATTGACGGGAACCGCTACATGGTTCTTACCTGGGACACCGTCCTTACCGGTATAAAAGAGGGGCAGAACGATTTGAGCCTGGAAATGGATGTCAGTATGCTTGTCCGCTCAAGCCAGCAGAACCGGCGCCTGCCCGGTTTCGGAGGTGGGCTGCAGGATGATTTCTTCGATGACTTTTTTGGCAGATACGAAAATCAACCGATCAAGGTTAAAAGCCCTGCTGTCAGCATGAAGGTAAACGGACTGCCCGAGGAAGGAAAACCTGATCTATTCTCCGGCGCCATAGGAACATTCACTCTGGATATACAGGCTCAGCCGACACGCATTGCCCCGGGAGATCCGGTTACCTTGACCATGTCAATCACCGGCAGCGGTAATTTCGATAACGTCTCGGCACCATCGCTGACGGATACTGAGGGAATTAAAGTCTATTCGCCCACAGCATCATTTCAGCAAGGGGCTCAGCAGGGGGACGACCAGAAAATCTTTGAACAGGCGATTGTCATCACAGATCCCAAGGTAAATCAAATTCCACCGGCTGTATTCAGCTATTTTGATCCACTCAAGGAACAGTACCAGACCCTCTTTAGCGATCCTATTCCAATAGAGATGAGCGGGGCTCCTGCTGAAGCCAGTAAATCACTGCCCCTGAGTTCACCCCAGGAGCAGGCAGAAAGCGGCTCTTCTCAAGAGCCTGAGCTGCCGTTTACCGGGCTGGCACCAGTCAAACTGACACCGGGTGCGATCACTGCTGAAATCAAGCCCCTTTTCAGGCAGCCGCTGTTTCTGCTTATTGGCGCCTTGCTTCTTGCCGCAATAGCAGGTATTAGCGCTTACCGGTTGCGTATTCATTTTCTGACGAATAAT
Source organism: uncultured delta proteobacterium (assembly GCA_963710015.1). Taxonomy (GTDB): domain Bacteria; phylum Desulfobacterota; class Desulfobulbia; order Desulfobulbales; family Desulfocapsaceae; genus MADRE3. The sequence goes on from CAVPYP010000014.1 coordinate 12,745, forward strand.
CCGGGAATCGTTCAGCGAAAGACGATCGAGCGGGAGCGAAAGTCCTGCATACAAGCCCTGAACCAGATTCAATCGGCCGATCAGAACGAATACCTCGGGGCGGCACAGCAGAATTTGAAAAATTTTCTTGCGCTTCTCTGGAATTGTCAGGCAGCTTCAATAACAACGGCCGACATCAAAAAACATCTGGGTTCCGAGCACCCGATAACCAGATTGTTTGTTCACGGTGATAACGCCTCATACGGTGCCTTAGAACTTTTAAAACCCGAACGAGACCAGCTCCACAAAGAAATTACGGAACTACTTGGTACCCTGTCATGAAACCCTTACACATACTCATTTCAGTTTTTCTTATCCTGACATCCTGTTCAGTTTCTTTTGCTGACAGCGGGCAGCAGGATGCGGTATCACTTGAAGCGTGCAATACCCTCTACCACGACAACGCTTTTGAAGACGCTATTACCTGCTACAAGAGCCTCCTCTCCGCAGGACACTCCGCCAATATTCTCTACAACATAGGCAACAGTTATGCGCAACTTGACCAGCCCGGCTATAGCGTGCTCTTTTTTCTAAAAGCATTGTCCGTTAATCCCGGAGACTCTGATATTTCTGGAAACCTTGCCATGGTCAAAAAAGAAAAAGGGTTGTTTCCGCCCGAAAAATCTGCCGCACAGACGTTCTTCAGCCTGCTCACGCTTGGGCAGTGGTCCATCCTCTGCCTTGTCTCATTAGCCGGATACCTTGTCTTTTCGTCTACAAGGCTGAACAAAGGCAATAATATGGTGCTTGAATCCTTTGTTATTCTTCTTTGTCTGTTTTCACTGAGCGCCGGCGTGACGGGCACCATGATGCGCTATAAGGAATGGCATCAGTCCGTGGTAATCAGAGACAGCCGCCTGCTGGTATCCCCGTTTGAAAACGGTGCCTCCATCGGTTCAATCAAGCAGGGACGCCTGGTATATCCACACAAGGAGCACGGCAATTACTGGTATGTAACGGATGAGACCGGGAGAAAAGGATGGCTGGAAAAAGAGGTTTTCGAGTCTGTTCTGCCGTAAATATCGCTGCAGAAACAAAGGCTTAATCTGACAAATTTGGCACTGTGGTTTTCACCTTACCGACAATTAAAGCCAGAACTCAAGCTTCCCAAAAAATGAGACATGTTCAAAGCAGAACTTTCTGGTCACATAAGATCCTTCTGAGATTTTATGAGAAAATGCCCATAGATCTTTTTTCAAGAGCACAGCTCTGAAGCTCTTGACAGCATTCTCAGGGCATACTGTATTTATTAATGGCCAGGTCTTAGACGAATTCGAAGCAATTCGGGACAGAGGTTCCCGGGCAAGGTCAAGGTGCCCGTGAAAACTTTCTTCGCATTGAGCTAATCCTCAGCTGTCAGGTTGCCTGGTAATGGAATTGTCGCGCATTCGAGAAAAATACGGGCAGAACATCGCTCACATATAGACCTGTCAAGTCTTGGAAATATTGCTGCAATGGCCTCCTTCTTGGTACTGAAAATTTTGTCAGCGCCAATACCTTGAATATATTCAAGAAATGAGCAGTGGCTGCAGACAACATCTCTTAAGTCATGAAAATAGACATGCCCGCCAGCTGACGATCTTTCATTAATCAGCTGTAAGAGATAATCCGCCCCGGACATGTCGATAAAATTGATCCCGCTGCAGATCACGAGCAGATGGTCCTGCGACGGGTTTTCCTTGTGAAGATTTCTGAGGTTGTTACGTACATGATTAACTGCGCCAAAATACAGAGAGCCGTCAATTCGAACAATTTTTAACTGCGGGCATTCAGGAAGGTTCGGGTCAGTAACGAAGGAACGCGATTTCCTGCCGGGGTCCGGAACCCGTGTCAGCGTTTTAGGGTGAGAGGTGCGATTGAGGTAGATCGCAATAGAGAGCATAATGCCCAGCAGGATAGCAAACTGAAGTTCGAGAAACAAAGTGGCTGCAAAGGTGGCGCCCAGGATAATTGATTCAGTAAGGCAGGTCCTGGCAATCTTGATAATATGCGCGGGATCAACGAGGCGCCAGGCGACGAGAAAAAGAATTGCGGCCATGGCTGAATTGGGGAGATAGGCAACAAGCGGCGCGACAAAAAGAACCACGGGTATGAGAAACACACCTGCGCACACTGCGGCCAGAGGCGTTTTTGCTCCGGAATCATAGTTCATGCCACTTCGATTAAATGAACCGGTCGCCACATAACTGCTGAAAAAGCTGCCAACAATATTGGAAAGACCCTGGCCGATAAATTCCTGGTTGCCGTCCAGATTCTGGTCGGTCTTATCAGCCAGCGAGCGTGCTATTGATAATGCCTCTGTAAGAGCAAACAGAGCCATTGCCAAAGCTGTTGGGGCAAGGATCTTGATGTTTACAAGGGTAAGGTTTGGTAACGAAAGCGGCGGCAGTTTTGACGGCAGCGCGCCAACGGTGGCAATCCCGGCAGCCTCTTTGCCGATTATCTGGGTAATAATTACCGCACATAACGTTCCTGCGACCATCGAAATAATCATGTTTGGAAAGGAGGGGCGGTATTTTTTTACCAATATGCCCGTTACTATTGTTACACAACCCACGGCAACCGTGTAGGGGTTTGTTTCGCCAATATGAAGGTATATATTATGGATGATGTCCTGAAAATGAGCAGCCCGTGGATAGGTTAACCCGAGAAAATGCTTGACCTGACTCGCAGCGATAAGAATTGCTGCGCCGGCGGTAAAACCGACGACCACCGAGTGAGAGATAAAATTGACCAGGGAACCGAATCGTACCATCCCCATGAGCAGCTGGATGATACCAACCATAAAGGTCAGGGTCAGGGCCAGCTGAACATATTCAGCACTGCCCGGAGCCGCTTGCAGACTGAGGGATGAAAAGAGAACCAGCGAGGCGGCAGTGGTTGGTCCGGAGACCAGGAGCCAGGAAGACCCATAAAGGGCAGCGATTACCGCAGGGACTATTCCCGTATAGAGCCCGTATTCAGGGGGCATGCCGGCAATAGTAGCAAAGGCAACTCCTTGCGGAAGGGCAACAATAGCGCCGGCCAGCCCCGCAAAAAAATCGACTTTAAGCGTTTTTCGGTTTACCAGGGGCCACCACAGGAGAAAAGGGAAAAATATATATTTTCGCCTTTCTGATGATGGTGAGACGGTGGTATTGCGATGATGGGGGCATAGCTGAACCAGTCTGTCTATGATGTTATTAATCTGTTACCGGCACTTCTCATAATCTTTGAGAGCAGTCATTCCGGATTGTAGACTCTTATTTCCGTAAACAACAATTTGTAAGTGTCATGTGCTGAGACTCAAACTGACGGTTAGGCTCTGAGTGAATGGTAACAGTCAGGTTCGGAAGAAACCACATTATCTTACATCTTTCCAAGACGATGCTGAACGATTGAGAGTCGCTGCAATTGTTGCTGTTTCAGCTCTCAGCACCTGTTTGCCAAGGCTGACACTCTGCCAGCCCTGATCACGGGCTGCGGCGATTTCCTGCTCAGAAAAACCGCCCTCAGGGCCAAGCATGATGGAGACCTGGTCAAATGGCTGGGCCCAGTCAACATCTGATAAGGTAAATTCCCGCTCCCCCTCCCAGAAGAGCAGTTTTGGGCCCGGACGAAGTCAGAGAGCGCCCCGGTCCCAGCGCTGAAGTCATTGACGTTTCCTGCTCGCATCTCATCAAGGTCAGTCTCATGCTCTGCTTGCATGCGCCTTCAATCAACTTCTGCCAGCGCTCAGACTTTCTCTTTCTGCGGTCCTCCCCAACCCGACCCTGGCTGCGGCTGCAGGTGAAGGGAAAGAATCTCTCAACACCCAGTTCCGTCGCTTTCTGAATGACAAGATCCATCTTCTTTCCTTTTAGATCGGCCTGAAAAAGCCAGAGTGCAGCCCCTTCCTGACGGGGTACCTCCTGCCGGGAAACCAGCCGCACCCTGACACTTCTGCCCAGCGCTTCTATCTCTCCAAGAAAAAGATTGCCCTGACCATCAAAGAGCTCGACTTCTGTACCAGCTGAAAGCCGCAGAACAGTTGTTATATGATGAGATTCTTCACTGCAGAGCCTGACTACTGACTCTTCTGCCTCGCTCGAATTAAACAGGAACCGCCGCATTACACTTTTTCACCCTCTTAACTAAGGCTGAGCCGCCGCACTATTATTTCAATCAGGAGAATACCTGCCATCATTGGCAGTGCAATTGTTTGACAATCATTTTAATTTCAACTATTTTTTTAGTAGAGGAACATTTTTTAATTATCTGAATTATATAACATTATGTCTAAGGCTTCCCAAGAGAGCAGTTTTACTGACAAACGTCTCCAGCAGAGATTTTCCATGAAGCTGCCGGTACGGGTTTTAACAGGAACTGAGACCGACTTAAAGAGTCCAGTTTGAAGGCATAATTGCCAATATCAGTTCAGGGGGAGCATTTATCGCCACAGAGAGCCCTCTGCCGGTATCTTCCAGGGTCTATCTGGAGTTCCTTATTTCTATTGAGGAACTGCAGAAACTGAAATTCATTCTCTCCCTTGAAACACTCCGCCGTTTTAAAGGCGCCCCGGTCTGGGCCAAGGCTTCCGGGGTAATCATCAGGCACGAAAGTAATGGTATGGCCATAATCTTTGACGATGACTACCAGCTGTCCCCATTGCATGCAGCCGACAGCTGAACTGCATATCCCCAGGTCTTTACATTTTCTCTAACTTGAGTGCTCCCCACTCGCCATCCTGCCGTTCCTCACGCAGGCGAAAGCCAATCTTCTGGAACCGCCCGGTTATGCTCTTTGTCTGATCGCCGGAAATCAGGCCTGATAAAATAAGGATGCCGCCCTGCCGGGTTACCTTTGCCAGATCCTCCGCCAGTGCTGTCAGTACATCGTGAACAATATTGGCCACGACCAGTGAATATTCTCGCCCTTCCTCAGCCAGCGGTTTTGAGGAACTATTCATCTTATCCTGAAGCTTGTTTCTGCGAATATTGAGATCCGCTGCAGCCACCGCTTCATCATCATTGTCAATCCCGAGAACACGCTCCGCCCCCCACAGGGCGGCGGCCATGCCGAGAATCCCGGTGCCGGTTCCCACGTCAAGCACTGCACCGCCCTGGAAACATTGGCTTTCTGACTTGATCATTTCAAGGCAGAGCCTCGTTGTTGCGTGATGCCCGGTGCCGAAGGCCATGCCCGGATCCATGACGATTACTTTCTGGTTCTCACCGGGATCATAGGATTGCCAGCTTGGTGCGATAATGAGGCCTTCGAGTATTTCAAAGGGTTTGAAGTACTCCTTCCAGTTTTTTGACCAGTCCTGATCAGAAATTATTTCACTTTCAACCGTCGGTTTTTCAACCTGGAAAATATCGGCCATCTCCTCAGTAAATCGTTGTACTGCCCTCTCCAGTGCCTGGCGTTCCTGAGGCAGCCAGCTGTCGGCGATGATAAATGCGTGTATGGCATGCACGGTTTGACCATCTTCAACGCTGTATTCAACTGCAGCATTCAGCACGCCGATCAGGTAATCACTGATCGATTCCGTGAGGATCGTCTCAGCATTGATTGTCACTTTTACAATTTGCACACTTCCCCCTGTACCGTGGGCAAAACGATCCTTGCGTGAAAAGAACCGGTCCGGAAGTGTCCGGTTCAGGCAAAAAGCGGAGTGACATAGCCATTCGGCGCATCACCCCGCCGTTTATTTAGATGAGTTCCCTGTTTTTTACTTCTTCCTCTACATCAACGACCAGCTCACGCATGGTCTCCAGCAATACATAGACCACGGGAACCAGCATTGTCGATATAAATGTTGCAGCAATCATACCGCCAAGCACCACAACACCGATCGATTTCATGGTCATCGCTCCGGCTCCGCTGGCGACAGCAAGCGGGATAACACCGAACACAAATGACAGGATGGTCATCATGATGGCGCGGAAACGCAGCTTCGCGGCATTGACTGCGGAATCAATTATCGATACTCCATTCTCGCGCTGTTCTTTGGCAACCTCAACGATGAGAATAGCGTTCTTTGATGACAATCCAATCAAAAGAACGAGGCCGATCTGGGCAAACAGGTTGTTGTCCAGGCCGGCGAGATTCTGGCCGATCAAGGCGCCGAGCATGACCAGGGGAACTGAAACCATGATCATAATCGGCAGTACCCAGCTCTCATATTGAGCTGCCAGGACAAGATAGACAACGATCAAGGCAAATGTAAAAACATATATTTTGGCATTTCCAGCCAGCTTCTCCTGGAATGACATACCCGACCACTCATAGCCATAGGCGCTATTTGCAGGGAGCACCCTGGCAGATATTTCCTCCATGGCATTCATGGCCTGACCGGAACTGTACCCGGGGGCGGGAGTTCCGTTTATGGTAATTGAACGGTACATGTTGTAGTGAGAGAGATCCGAGGGGCCGATCGTCTTATTGAGTTTGACAAGCGCCGAGACCGGAACCATCTCTTCGGTCCGGTTTTGAACAAAAAGATCTGTAATATCTCTAATCTCGCTTCTAAAGGCTTTATCGGCCTGGGCATAAACCCGGAACACTTTTCCGAATTTATTGAAATCATTTATATAAAACGAACCCAGGTAGGTTTGCAGGGTAACAAACAACTCGGCAAGGTCAACTCCAAGAGCGGATGCCTTCTGGCGATCAATATCAATTTCCACAAACGGATAGTTGGGTGCATAGGTCGTGTACGCCATTCCGATTCGCGGATCCTTGTTGGCTTCACCAATCAGCTGATAGGCATAGTTGACAAATGTTCCCAGTTCGCCGGAAAGATAATCCTGGAGGCGGAAGTCGAACCCCCCCACAGAGCCAATACCGGGGATACCGGGAAGATTGAAAGCGGTTACCTTGGCATCGACAATGGCAGCCCCCTTTATATTGACCTGCTTGATGATCGAGCCGATATCCATCCCGGGCGATTTCCGCTCCTCCCAGGGAATCAAAGAAACAAACCCTGCGCCGGCACTGGAGTCAAGGGTTGAACTGAGCAGGTTGTACCCATCAATGATGACGAGATCTTTGACGCCATCAATATCCTTGAGAATTTCCTCTACCCGGGCGCGGACTTCACTGGTTTTGCTGAGTGCCGTACCCGGTTTCAGGTTGAACATCACCAGAAAAGCGCCCTTGTCCTCTTCCGGCACAAACCCGGTCGGGGTCACCTGGAATATCCACCAGGTTGCACCCAGGAGGGCGATAAAAACGGGAATAACAAGATAGCGCAGCTTGATTAAAAGCCTGATCAGGACGATATAGCCCCGGGTCAGCCAGTCAAAAAACTGGTCAAACAACCTGAACAGGATGAATTTGCCCTTTCCTTCCTCAAAGCGTCGTATGACAATTGCCGACAGTGCCGGTGACAGGGTCATTGCATTGAGTGACGAGATGAGCACAGCAAAGGAAATGGTCAGGGCAAACTGTCGATAAATACTTCCCGTCAGCCCAGGCATCATTGAGACAGGGATAAATACTGCTACCAGGACCAGCGTTGTCGCTATAATCGGTCCAATGAGCTGCAGCATGGCCTTTTTGACAACCTGGGGAATCGTCAGATCCTTCTCGTCATTCATGATGCGTTCAACGTTTTCAACAACCAGGATAACATCATCAACCACAATTCCGATCGCCAGTATGAGCCCGAAAAGGGTCAGAAAGTTGATGGAGAATCCGGCAGCGAGCATGATGCCGAAGGTTCCCACCAGGGAGACGGGAATAGCAACGGAGGCGATAATAGTCGGCCGCCAGGACCCCAGAAAGATAAAAACAATCAGAATGACCAGGGCAATGGCAATCATCAGGTTCTGGACAACATTATTGATTGCCACCTCAACAAACAGGGTGGTGTCATAGGGTATTGAATACGTAATACCCTCGGGAAAACGCTGTTTAAGTTCTTCCATTTTGGCAACTGCCCGCTTCTTGATATCAAGCGCATTTGCTCCCGGAAGCTGATAAATAGCAACAGAGGCGGCAGGTTTCTGGTTGACCCGGGCGTTCCAGTCATACTTTTCGGCACCAAGCTCTATGGTTGCCACGTCCCGGAGATATACCAGCGTGCCATCTTCTTTGTACTTGATGACGATTTCCTCAAACTGCCGGACGTTCTTGAGTTGTCCTTCAGTTGTCAGGGTAAACTGAATCTGCTGATCATCAAAAGTGGGTGGGGCACCGAGGCGACCGAGGGCTGCCTGGCGATTCTGTGACTGAACCGCAGCAATGACATCACTGGGGCTCATTCCCAGCGATTTGATACGGTCAGGGTCAAGCCAGATTCGCATTGAATACTTCTTCTCTCCAAGGCTTTCTGCCTTTCCCACCCCTGGTATACGACGCAATTCGTCGAGTATGTTGATGGTTACGTAGTTGCTCAGAAAACCTTCATCGTATCGTTCATCGCCGGTTACGGCGATAAAACAGACAATCGCCGGTGACTGTTTGTCAACAATAACCCCCTGCTGCCGAACTTCTGATGGCAGCTGGGGTGTGGCCATTGAAACCTTGTTCTGGACATCGACTGCAGCGATATCAAGGTCATATCCCGGTTCAAAAAAAACACTTATGCTGGCTGTGCCGGCACTGGTACTCGAAGAGGTCATATAAATCATGCCCTGGGCGCCATTGATGCGGTCTTCCAGCGGCCGGGTTACCGACTCTTCAACAGTAAAGGCATTGGCGCCGACATAAGTGGCTGAGACTAAAACGGTAGGAGGAGAGACATCCGGATATTCCTGTATCGGCAACACGAAAATGGAAACCACACCGGCAAGCACAATCAACAGCGAGATAACCATCGCAAAGATTGGCCGTTTTATGAAGAAAACTGAAAACATATCTACTCCTTAGCGGGCAGCATACCCTCTTTCTCGAGCTCAGCCAAAACACCCTTGGTTCCGGTGACATCGGTCGGCGCCAGCTTGACGCCGGACTGCAGCCGTGCAAAGCCTGAAATCAGCACCTGTTCACCGCCCTTCAGCCCATCCACAACGACCAGGTAATGACGGCTTTCATAGCCGGTTTTAATGTCAACCCGCTTGGCAGTCTGATCCTCGCCAACCACAAAAACAAAGCTGCCCTGCTGGTCCTCCTGGACTGCAACGGGCGGAACCATCATAAACGCGGCCTGGTCGGTGACCATTACTTCAACATAGACAAATGTCCCTTCCAGAATGGTGTGATCAGGGTTCCCCACTTCTGCCCGCATGGTTATGGTGCCGGTATTTCGGTCTATTCGGTTATCGGTGAAACTGACCTTGCCTTTCAGGTTAGCCCGCTCCAGCAGTCCCTCGATATTGCCGGGAATCGTTACCTGTGCATCCATCTGGTCCTGGGATTTATATTCCCGCATCACCTGAAACTGGCTCTCCGTCGGATTAAAATAGGCGAACATTGGATCGTCAGAGACGATTGTTGTCAATACCGTCTGGTCGTTGTATCCGACGATATTGCCAACATCAACCTGTGTCCGGCTGGCCCTCCCCGATATGGGCGCAACGACATCGGTATAGCTCAAATTGAGCTCAGCATCCCTGATTGCGCCTTCAGCAGCCTTGATCGTCGCTAAAAGTTCGGCCACACGGGCCTCATACTGTTCGAGCGTGACCCGTGGTGCGAGGTCCTCTGCCACAAGCGGTTTGTAACGCTCAACATCCTTTCTGGCAAGATCCAGGGTGGCCAGATCTCTCTCGCGCCTGGCCCGTGCCTGATCGAGTTCGGCTTGATACTTGTCTTTTTCAATAACGAAAAGAATCGAGTCTTTCTCTATGTAATCACCCTCCTGAAAGAGAACCTGATCGAGCCGACCGGCAACCCGAGCCCGAACCTCAACCCGTTTGGTCGCCTCGGTTTTACCGGTATACCGTAACCATATCGGGACCTGTTCTTTATTTACGGTAATGGTCTCGACAGTGAGCGGAGGAACCTCTTTAACCTCTGGTGCAGCTTCTTTCTTCTCTTCAGAACAACCACCTATAAAGAGTGATGCGACGATAAAAAGCGGAAACAGTTTGTTACGAATCATTTTTGTTCCTTGGATTGGATGAATGTGGTCATTGTGGTCATCAGGTAATCGATAAGAAAACCTGGCAGATCGTTCCCTTCTTTTCTAATATGTTTTACAGGAAAAACAAGATATCATCTGGCTTTTTAGACCCTTTAATAGTGATTATTATTCAATATTTTATTAATATTAACCAAGCTATTGATTTTTTCAGGCTCAGAATCTTCCGATCAAAGAGGAATCAAGATGGCAGATTTTAAAAAATTAATCATTACTGGTCCAATACTCTCGTTAATACTTTTCACAGCCAGCAGTTGGGCAGCGCCGCTCTCTTTAACCCTTGACGATTTTATCCAGATTGCCCTGAAGAATAATCCTGAAATTGAAATTGCAGCCCAGCAGTACTCCGGTAATAAAGGTGTATTAACCCAGTCTCGCTCCCTCTATTATCCACGCCTTTCGGCGGGAGCTGACATTGGCAGGTACAGAGTGGAAGATCTTGAGCCGCGTAGAGGAGGACAATGTCGGCCATGGCCTCCTGAAGGCCACCCAGCTTATCTATGACTTTGGCGAACCACCGGATTGATCGACAGCAGTCCTTTCAATCTCGACGCTTCCAGTGAAGCCCTCAAACAGGTCTATCAGAACATCGTCTTCGACGTTAAAAGAAGTTTCTATTCTGTGCTGGAAAAACAGCGTTTGATAACAGTCGCTGAACAGGCCGTAAAAAATTATGAGCAGCAATTGTATCGCGCCCAGAGATACTATGAAGCAGGGGTGCGGACACGTATCGATGTGACCAATGCTGAAGTCAACCTGTCTAATCAAAAGCTCAATCTGCTGCGGGCAAATTCTGACCTGAAAGCAGCGCGGGTACAGCTTGAAAAAGTGTTAGGAGAAAAGCCAGGTAACGGCAGCTATGAACTTGTAACAGATGAACCAGCCCTTGAGGATCTTTCCTCCAGTAAGCCGGACATGCCTGACCAGCTTGAAAATCTTCTCATCACTGCCCAGGAAAATCGGCCGGGCCTGAAACGGTATTTGTTTCTGGTCCAGTCAGCTGAATCAACTATTAGACAGGCGAAAGGCGATTACTGGCCGTCAATCAATGCCCTCGGAGATTACAATCAGTATGAGACCGATATATCAACCCTCAAAGACCAGTGGCAATTGAGCGTTGGTTTGACCTGGGAATTCTTTTCCGGTTTTGAAACAGATGGAAAAGTTGCAGAAGCGGGGGCCCGTCTCAGGGAAGTGAAAGCCGCTCTCAGGGAGTTTGACCTGACGATTACCCAGGAAGTTACCGACAGCTACCTTCGGGCTGATGAAAACCGGGAGGCGGTGAATATCGCTGACCAGACGCTGAACCTTGCCAAGGAAAACCTGCAGCTTGCAGACGGCCGTTATAAAGCCGGCATCGGCGACATTCTTGAATACAACGACGCGGTGCTGCTCTACACAGAAAATCAATCGAGCCTGGTCGTCACCTTCTATAACTACCTGACCGAACTGGCCCGGCTTGAGCGGTCAATCGGCGTTATACCCGAACTTGCTGATTACGACTATTTGCAGATAGCGGAGAACGGCGGCAGATAAATGAGTAAATATCCAGGCCCAGAGGGCGCGCAAACTGCCTCAAGGGCCGAGTGAGGCGGGTTCCCGTCTTTTGGTTCTTCTCTCTTTGCAAACAAAGCACTGGAACTGAAAAAATCTATCGCTCGCTGAGCCGGGGCCAATCACCCCGGTGTGCGGCAGCACTGCGGCAGAATTGAGAAGATTTACCCCCAATTGTCATCAACCCGCATCAGGCCCCCTGTTATTCCTGGGAATTTCGTTTCATATCCTCCCGATCCCATGTGCGTTTTCTCCAGATTCATCGTTTTTAATGATTATATTTGGGAATAAATCTTCGTTTAAACTGTTTTTTTATTGACACAACAGTAGTTTCCCAACATTATTTCCATTGCTGAGGGTTATGTCGGAACATCCATCTCACCATTTGATATACGGTACACTGCATGATTATTTAACCGGCGAAGAGCTGACGGACACTGACGATGAGCGTTATCGACAGCAGATCAGCAAGATGATGGTTGAAAAGCTCGGTTACCACACGCAGGATCTTGAACCTCGCCTCTATATCGAAACCATGTTTACCCGCAACTTCGTCAGATCCACCATAGACCTGACGGTAAACATGGGCGGCACACAGTTTATGATCATCCGATACGGACCCGGTTCACTGGTAAGCCGGGAGCGCTCCGCCCTCGCTGCGGCACGTCTGCTCAACAACAGCTATCGTATTCCCCTGGCTGTCGTGACCAATGGACGTGACGCACTATTGCTGGACACCATAACAACAAAGGTATTAAAGGAAGGAATGGAAGCCATTCCAGATCGAGAGGAGGCAGCTCGCCTTCTCCCTGGCCTCATTTTTCTTCCACCGCAGGATCAGGACAAAAGAGTAAGAGAACAGCGTATCTTAAATGCTTTTGACCTCGAACGCTGCTGTATTGGTATTTAAGATCACTCACACATTACTATTGAGGTAATTTATGACCACCCCTGAACAGAGCTGGACAAAATCGAGCTGGAAAAATTTCCACGCCCACCAGCAGCCAAACTGGCCGGATCAAGAGTCTGTTGATAAAGTATTAACCGAACTGACCCGGCTTCCGCCACTGGTCTTCGCCGGTGAAATAAGATCGTTGAAAGCGCTGCTCGCAAAAGCGGTAACAGGGGAAGCATTTTTACTTCAAGGGGGTGACTGCTCTGAAAATTTTTCCCAGGTCACCGCTCCAAAGATCAGGGAAACCCTGAAAGTGCTTCTGCAAATGGCCATTACCCTGACCTACGCAGGCGGGGTACCGGTGATCAAGGTCGGCCGGATTGCAGGACAATATGCCAAGCCGAGATCTTCCGATACGGAACAAGTTGGTGATCTGCTGTTATCTTCCTACCGGGGAGACATGGTTAACGAGGCTGAACCGACAGAAGACGCCAGGACCCCCAAACCCAAGCGCATGCTGACCGGCTACAACATGGCGGCAGCGACACTCAATCTACTGCGAGCCTTTACCCGTGGTGGTTTTGCCGCTCTGCACAGGGTTCAGGCCTGGAACCAGGAATTTGTCGCCCAGTCACCAATGGGTCGCTCCTACGCCCGGCTGGCAAAGCAGATCGATCAGGCCATTCAGTTCATGGATACCATCGGTATTTCAATGGAAAATCCCCAGATAACCCAGGCACAGCTGTTTACCTCGCACGAAGCCCTGCTGCTCGATTATGAAGAGTCACTTACCAGGATCGATTCAACCACCGGAGACTGGTACGACTGTTCCGCGCATATGCTTTGGATTGGAGAGAGAACCAGGCAGGTGGACTGTGCCCATGTTGAGTTTCTGCGGGGAGTCTTGAACCCTATCGGTATTAAAATTGGTCCCGATTATGATCTGGATGATATTAAACGACTTGCTGATATTATCAATCCGGAAAATGAGCCGGGCCGCCTGACCCTGATCACCCGGCTGGGTGCCAATCGCATAGAGAAGGTTCTGCCGCCACTTCTCAGGGAGATGAAGCGGGAGGGACGAAAGATTGTCTGGAGCTGTGACCCGATGCATGCAAACACCTACACTGCGGAGAGTGGTCACAAGTCCAGGAACTTCGACGAGATCCTTTCTGAATTAACCAGTTTCTTCGAGACCCACTGGGCGGAAGGAACCGTACCGGGAGGTGTTCATTTTGAACTGACCGGCGAAAATGTCACCGAATGCACCGGCGGGGCCCGCCACATTGTTGACGAAGACCTGAACCTTAACTACCAGACCACCTGCGACCCGCGCCTGAATGCAGAACAGAGCCTTGAGGTCGCCTTTCAGATTGCTGAAATGATCAGAAAATAAGCGCTCCTGTCCCGGGCCTCATTGAGGGGCCCGGGGTACCAAGATTACAATTCAGTAATCTTGCTTGACCCACCTCTCATTCCGTTTACTGTTTCATCATAAACACTATCAGAATAACAAATTACATAAACGGAGACCCCGATGAACAGGACAAAAACACTTAATTACGGGCTGCTTGTTGCCCTTACCGTTTCATTTATCATGCTGGTACAGGTTGCCTTGGTCCAGGCTGCCGCTTCAAAAAAGGATATTGAGATTCTTGATCGCTCAGCCAAAGCTTTTGCAAGCGTTGTAAAAGATGTCAAACCTGCTGTTGTTCACATCAGTGTGGAAAGTACTGTCAGTGCAAATCCTGAAATGGAACAATTTTTCAATCATCCTTTTTTTGAGCGTTTCTTTGGCCCGGAATTTCAGAACCCGGATTCTCAACCCCGTAAAAGGCAGCAGTATGGAGCCGGCTCCGGTTTTATTATCAGCAAAGACGGTCACATTCTCACCAACAACCATGTTGTAGAGAAGGCAGAGAAAATTACCGTTACTCTGTCAGACAATCAGAAGGTAGATGCCGAATTGATTGGAACAGACCCGCAGTCAGATGTCGCCCTGATAAAAATTAATGTATCCGACCCGCTGCCAACCATCCCGCTTGGAGATTCTGAGGCACTCGAGGTAGGCGAATGGGTAATTGCCATCGGCAACCCATTTGGCCTGAGCCAGACGGTCACGGTGGGAGTCGTCAGCGCAAAAGGACGAAGCAGGGTCGGTATCAATGAATACGAAAACTTCATCCAGACCGATGCGGCAATTAATCCTGGAAATTCCGGTGGACCGCTTCTCAACATCTATGGAGAGGTGGTCGGCATCAACTCCGCTCTCTACAGCAGAACCGGCGGCTACATGGGGATCGGATTCGCAATCCCGATCAACATGGTCAAGTCAATCGAAGATCAGCTCCAGAAACACGGCAAGGTCACCCGCGGCTGGCTTGGCGTTGCAATTCAGGATGTTGATGAGAATCTTGCAGAATCCTTCGGCCTTGAAAAAGCTGAGGGCATACTGGTCAGCGAGACACAGCCAGACTCTCCTGCAGACAAAGCCGGAATCAAACAGGGTGACGTGCTCCTCTCGCTTAACGACGTTGAGCTGAAAGATGTTGCTGACCTGCGTAACCGGGTTGCCCTGATAATCCCGGGAACCGAGGCAACCCTGCATCTCATAAGAGACAGCAAACCGCTCGATATCGAGGTAAAGATCGGTGAGCAGCCGGCCGACTTCGGAAATCTTGCCCAGAAAAAAACGACCAATGATGCGCTCGGGGATTTTGGGCTGGCCGTGCAGGAGCTTACCAAAGAGCTTGCTGAGCAGTTCGGCTACGAGGATCGTAAAGGTGTAATAGTCAGTGAAGTTCTACCGGGCAGTCCGGCAGAGCAGTCAGGTCTCAAAACCGGACAGCTCATTGAGGAGGTTAATAAAGCCAGTATTTCATCCATTGCAGACCTGCAGCAGGTGCTGAACCAGTCAACAGACAAGAAACGGGTACTGCTGAGAGTAAGATCCGGAAATTACAGTCAGTACGTGGTTCTCAGGTCCAACTAATCTGGAACCGATGCGCCGGTGCTGCCGTCAGGGCGGCACCGGCGTATCGGTTTCTCTCTGGGAAGCAATGCGTCTGAAGATCTTCTGGATGACAGGAAGTTTCTCAAAATCAGTGGTTGATATTTTCCTCAGGACAACATCGCTTGCTGTGACAACCGTTGCATTTCGTTTTCGTTGCTTGGCAAAATAAGCCATCTCTCCAAAGATACTGCCGGAACCAAGCGTTGCTATAACATTTTCCTC
The DNA here is from genome assembly GCA_963710015.1 of uncultured delta proteobacterium. GTDB lineage: Bacteria > Desulfobacterota > Desulfobulbia > Desulfobulbales > Desulfocapsaceae > MADRE3. The sequence continues at coordinate 28,516 of CAVPYP010000014.1, forward strand.
TTGATCCAGCGTAACCACGGTACCACTGTCTATATAGAAAATACCGTCAGCGTCATCATTCACCTTAACAATCACATCCCCCTGTTTATGCCACTCAAGCGTGAAATAGTTCTCCCAGCCGGTGTCAACAACAAGCGCCTCATAAAACTCCTGATCGACCGCTTTCAGTAACTCTTTTGAGAGATGAAGCAAACGAACACCAAGAGGATCGTTTTTATAACCATAAATTTTCATTCCCATGCCTTTGAAATCAGAGCGCGGATAAGGGGTTTCCCTGATATACTCGAGTATCCTCTCTGTTGCGATATCGACCGTGCCGCAGATGTCCTGATAGATTTCCTTGGCTCGTGAGAGTATCTGACGAACTTTTGGAAAATCGGGTTCAATCGACAATAATTCATTGCCGCAGAACAATTCCATGGCCTCATTCTTCAGGGATATGAACGCTGACAGGTCATCTGTGTCAGCATCCTCGGGAATACGGTGCAGACCGGGCATGTAAACGGTTTGCAGGTGAACAGGATGATTGATATTCTGGGGCGTCACTTTTCCCACCTGGACCAGATGCTTTTTCATCTCATCCTGGTTGGCGGCAACGTCGCGGTCCATCAACACTGAAGTACCGAAATAGTCGCAGAGTGCTTCGAGTCGACTGGCAATCGCAAAGACGGTTCCAAATTTTGCCGTTTTATTGCCGATATGCGCCTCAATAATTTCACCCATGAACAGTCCCATCCGGGTGGGTACAATTTCCTTATTATTGATGGCAAAAGCCAGGTTGGTGGCAGCCCTCAGGGCTCTGCGGCACATGGGTTTCGAATCTTCTCCGGGACGTTTTCCAAAAATAATCAGAGCACCGTCGCCGGCGGAGGGCTCTATCTCAATCGGTTCATATTCAGGCTTATTTATAATTCCGTGCAGACTTTGATGATAGTCAATGACAAAATCTCTCACCTTGTCAGGGGTCATCGAACTCGTTCTTCGTGAATAGCCGACTATATCAGTCAGCATAATGGTTACTTCCCGCTCAACATCATTTTCCTGATTCTCAGCCATGGATACTCCCACCTCACCAATCCATCCTTTGCAAGCAGACGAATGCCCCCCTGAGCCTGTCGCTCCCGTTACCTCTGGTCAATCATTGCAGCCCAAGCTCTAATAGTTGAGAGTGCGCAGTGCACCAACCCTTTGTCATTGTATACATGGAGCGTCTCAGATGTCAAATTGTACCGAATAGTTATTAAACTACGCGGGACAATTTGACACCCAGGCTTTTATGGCTTTCTTATGGAAAACAGATTTTCAGGACATCGGCAAAAGTACCGACAAATGAGGCCGAAATACCCTCACGAATATGGTCAGGCAGGAGTGTAAAATCTTCCCTGTTATCCTCGGGTAGAATAACTTGTTTAATTCCAGCCCTGGTCGCTGCAATTACCTTCTCCTTGACACCGCCGATCGGCATAACCAGCCCGGTCAGGGTCAGCTCTCCGGTCATGGCCGTGTCGGCAATCATCGGTCTGCCGATGGTCAGTGAATAGAGGGCGCATGCCATGGTAATTCCTGCAGACGGGCCGTCTTTCGGCGTTGCTCCGGCAGGAACATGCAGGTGAATAAAATGTTTACGGAAAAATTCCAGGACATTTTCATCATCTACAAATAATGACCGGACATAACTGTACGCTATTTCAGATGATTCAACCATTACCTGGCCGAGCTGCCCGGTCTGTTTGAAGCCGGCCGTGCCGGTGGCGACAGACGCTGCCTCAATATGAAGAGTGGTCCCGCCCATACTGGTATAGGCAAGCCCGGTTATCACACCAACCCTCGGCTTACTGAATATCTTCTCGTCCGAAAAGACCCGCTTACCGAGCATCCCGGGGAGATCCGCCTTTTTAATCCTGACTGCCTTATCCGGATCAGTGACAAATTCCTTGGCCACTTTACGCAGGATTTTCTTTATCCTGTTCTCCAGTCCCCGAACGCCTGCCTCGCGGGCATATCCGTCAACAATGGCATTTATCACCGGTTTGGGAATAGTGACCTGACTTTTAGTCAGACCATGGAGCCTCAGCTGTTTTGGAATCAGGTGACGCCTTGCAATTTCAACCTTTTCCGCCTGGATGTAACCAGGAAGCTGGATCATCTCCATACGATCGATGAGTGGACCGGGAATGGTCTCCATCTGGTTTGCTGTGCAGATAAAGAGGACCTTGGAGAGATCAAAGCGAACATCCAGATAATGATCGAGAAAATCCTGGTTCTGTTCCGGGTCGAGCACCTCCAGCAGCGCAGAGGCGGGATCACCCCGAAAACTAGCCCCTATTTTGTCAACTTCATCCAGCATTATGAGCGGATTTGCCGTCTTGCAGGTTTTAATTGCCTGCAGAAACTTTCCAGGCAAAGCACCGATATAGGTTCTCCGGTGACCCTTGATTTCGGCCTCATCGCGCATTCCCCCCAGGGAAAAACGATAAAATTCTCTGCCGAGACTCCGGGCAATGGACTGCCCGACTGATGTCTTGCCAACTCCTGGAGGGCCGACAAGTAAAATAATCGAACCTGACAGGTCACCTTTGACGATACCGACTGATATCAGTTCAAGGATTCGCTCTTTGACTTCATCGAGGCCGTAATGATCCCTGTTCAGTATGCGTTCTGCCTTGCCGATATCGTAACTGTCCTTGCTGTAAACCCCCCACGGCAGAACCGTGAGCCAGTCCAGATACGCCCTGGTGACATTAAATTCAGGCGAGGAAGGCTCCAGGAGCCTCAACTTCTCCAGTTCCTCATTAATGCGGGTTTCAGCTTCTTCAGAGAGTGTCAGCGTTTTTAAACGTTTTTTAAACTTTTCAATTTCACTTTCTGAATCATCTTTGGCGATACCCAGTTCCTTTTTGATTTCCTTCAGCTGCTGTTTAAGAAAAAACTCCCGCTGCTGTTTTGACAACCGTTCCTCTATCCTTTTTGAAATATCAGCCTTTAACTTGGATATCTCGATTTCCTTTTTCAGCAGGACAAGAACATTCTCCAGACGTTTCCTGACATTTGACGTCTCGAGGATGAGCTGGAGTTCAGCTCCCGATGACGTGGTCATCGAGGCTGCAAAATCAGCGAGCGCACTGGGGTCACTGACATTGATGCGCTCAAGAAGCAGTCCCAGCCCTTCCTTGAACAGAGGATTCAGGGTAACCAGCTCCTTTATGCAGTCAATGATCGCTACAGAATAGGCCTTCAACTCATCACTTGACTTCGGAACATCGTTAAATTGATAGCTGACCAGCGCCCTGAAAACCGGCTTTTCCTTGATCAGCTTCTCTACGGTAAAACGCTCCTGAGCCTGGGCAACAAGTTGGAGCGGTTCTCCGGGGGTGATATTTGAGATCTGGACAACCTTGGCAGCAACCCCGACAGGGAAAAAATCTTCCATTGTCTCAGGGATATTGGCGATACCGTCTTCAGAGGGCCTTACCAGCAGCAGTCCCAGATATATGGGCACTCCCTTCTGCTGCGCTTCAAGGATTGATTTCTGAATTCTCTGGTCCTCGACAATAATCGGGCCCATCATTTTAGGAAACATCGGACGGTCAAAGAGCGGGATGATCAGCAGTGTTTCCGGCAATATATCTCTGGCAATAACAAGGGACGTCAGATTCTCTTTATTTTCCTCGCCCTCATCAGATTCCACTACTCCGTCGGGTGTAAGAACAGTCGGTTTTTCAGACATTACTCTCTATCTCCTTTCAATTAATAACGATTTCCTCTTATTCCTAACAGCAACATTAAATCCGGTTTCAGATTTGGCAATGGTCATTGAAAGGTAAATATCTCCCACCTGACGGGACCGCCTGGGAATGTCATTAGGTTCTGCAGCCATTTGCGCCAGGCCTGCCAGGCGCTCTGGCTACTTCAGCAAACCAATGAAAAAAAGAGCTGCCAGTACAGCTATAAAAATGATCCCGACGGTGACGTTAACACCGTGGTCTTCGTGATGATCATGATCTTGAGTGTCCATTACTTCTCCTGTTTTTTCTCTTTCAATTACTTTTTGGGAAAGATTGCTACTCCTGTTTGTTCTCAGCATCCTGCCTGTCACCTTCGGATTCATCCGCTCCGCCTGGCTGAGCATCAGCAGCGGTTTCTTCCAGCTCCTCCAGTGTAACTTTTTCCATATAAGCCCCCACCAGGATAAAGGTTGCCATCGGCTGGGTAACCAGAAAAGCAAAGGGCAGCGATGAGCCAAGTGACATGATCACCACGTAAATGACAGCCACGATAATATGGTCCGTGACCGGAGGGCTGACAGCATGGTCCCATGCCGTTTTCAGGGCATCAAACAAGCCAAGTCCTTTATCGGTCATGAGCGGAATCAGGTAAAAAGATCCGAACGCCACAAAGCAGATAACCATAAACCCCGGCAGGATGAGAAGCGTAAAGCCGATAACCGTAACAAGCACGACCAGTGAGAAAAATAGAAACAGCGGCAGAAAAAGGCGCATCTGGGAGAACAGGTCGCCGATTTCCGGCTTGCGTCCTTCTCTGGTTACCCGCAGTAAAGACTGGACATAGCCGGCCATGGTAACCGGGGCCAGAATACCAAAGCTCAGGACGCTTACGACGAGCTGGACAAGGGTTATCAATAAAACGGGACCAATAAAACTCAGTGTATTATTCCAACTCTGAACGATCAGTTTTTTAAAATCCATAACACCTCCCCTCTGGTTTAATCAAATAATAGCTCAAGAACCTCCTGGATTGTTGCAGCTCCTGCCAATTGAATCGATGCCTGTGCGTTAAGTCTATCACAATTTGATTTCGGCATCACAAATCTGCTGAACCCAAGACGCTCTGCTTCGCGAAGACGCAGCTCCATATTTCCGGCAGCACGAATTTCTCCTGCAAGACCAACCTCTCCGCAGACAACCGTATCTGCAGGCACCGGTTTTTCGAGTAAACTCGAAGCCAATGCACAGATCACGCCGAGATCAAGAGCCGGTTCATCAATCCGTATTCCTCCGGCAATATTAAGAAAAATATCATGCCCATACATATCCATGCCGGCCTTTTTCTCGAGAACCGCGCAGAGGAGCGCCAGCCGCTGGGGATCAGCTCCGATGGCTGTTCTTCTGGCAGTGCCAAGATTAGTCGGACTCACCAGCGCCTGAACTTCAACCAGGATTGGCCTGGTTCCCTCAACACTTGGAAGAACGACCGAACCGGGAACATCGAGCGGCCGCTCTGCCAGAAAGATTTCAGAGGGGTTGGTCACCTGAACCAGCCCTTCGCCTTTCATCTCAAAAACGCCGAGCTCGTTTGTTGACCCGAAGCGGTTTTTGACGGTTCTCAACATACGAAACGCATGACTGCGGTCACCTTCAAAATAAAGAACCGTGTCCACCATGTGTTCAAGAATTCGAGGACCGGCCAGGGTCCCCTCCTTGGTTACATGGCCGACAAGTACAATTGGGATATTATCCCGTTTGGCGACTTCAACCAGTCTTGCTGCAGACTCGCGAACCTGGGTGACAGAACCTGGCGCCGATGATATATCCATGCAGTTGAGGGTCTGGATTGAATCGACAGCCAGGATACACGGCCTCATATCACGGGTCATGGCAATAATTTTTTCAACGGAGTTCTCGGTGGCCAGGAACAGCTTGCTATTCAGAGCAGACAATCTGTTTGCCCTCATTTTTATCTGGTGAGCAGACTCTTCTCCCGAGACATATAAAACCTCGTTGCCCTTTGCCGCCAGGGAGGACAGCATATGAAGAATGAGGGTTGATTTGCCGATACCGGGGTCTCCCCCGATCAGGACAACCGAACCTGGAACAATTCCGCCCCCCAGTACACGGTCAAGTTCTTCCAGGCCTGTTACCAGCCTCTCTTCGCCGTGATCCGGTGCATCTGTGAGTGATATGGGTTTTGTAAACGCAGCCTGAGAGGGATCAGCACGTACGGAGCGTTCCTCAGCCAGGCTCTCCCACTCACCGCAGTCAGGGCAGCGCCCAAGCCATTTGATGCTCTGATACCCGCATTCCCTGCAGGAAAAAATCGTTTTATCTTTTTTTTTCGACACGGTCATCTGCGTCCACCTTTGTTGCCCAAAAAAATAATGTAAAAGCCTTTACTCTGACCAGGAAATACCTATGATTAGTCCACAATAGTAATCAACGCCGCTTTTGTTAAAGTCTTTTTCTTTTTAAGCAGTTATTTATTTTATACAATGGATGATAACAACCATCAACGCAGGAAAGAAGGCCCCCTCCCATGGGTACCGCTTTCATCATCAGCCTGGTTTATTCTCCGCAACAGCCGCCTGCTCGGCTGGTCTCTTTTGCTGGTGTTAATAACCGCAGCCCTTACCTGGGGCGGCTTCCTCCTGACAACAGACTTCATCGATCAACTGACCGGTTCGTTTATGCACGCTGCACCGGCAACAGAATCATGGTGGGGGTGGATCAAATATTCCGGCTGGCTGGCGGCAAAATACCTTTTTCTGGTGGTTTCCAGAATTGTGGCGTTTTACCTGGCATTCCTGGCGGCATACAGTCTTTCCGCGCCATTATATGTTTTTCTCAGCACCTCAGCTGAAAAAATATTTTGCGGTGAAAAATTTGAGGCCGATGAGGGGTTCACCATCGCAGGTGTCTGCAAGGATCTCTGGGAAGGTATTAAAATAGGAAGTTTTGGCATCATCGTGACTATCATTGCCCTTTTTGTCAGCTTTGTCCCCGTACTCGGCCAGTTAGCTGTCTTTACGCTTTATGCCTACTATTCCACCCTGATGTTTATTGACTATCCCGCCTCGAGGAGACGCTGGAGCCTGGGAAGAAAGATAGGCTGGCTTCGTGAAAACGGCTCTTTTGCTTTCAGGCTTGGAATAATACCGGCAATAGCCAGTATGATCCCGCTGCTTAACCTTATTTTGATCTCTCTCATTTTCCCGCTCTTCACCGTTCACGCAACCCTTAATTTCTACGTGATAGAACACAACAGGAAGGTGCTGTTCAAGACTCCTCAACCGTCCTGATCAAGCATACACCGGCTTGCCTGGCACCAGTCGAAGAAACCGGCTTGGCACATGACCAACCTGAATTTTTCACGAGTTGAGACGATGTAGCGAGAAGACTTGGGGAAGGCTATAAGCAATATGCCTTCCACGGAGTTGAAACGGTCGGCAAGCCGAGTGAAACTTTGTCATTCCATACAAGGGTACAACCTGTCACAGTAAACAAAAGAATGAATAACGGACAGTATTAACATCGTGAAATGTTCCAGGCTACACAAGTACCGCCATCACCTGGTTGGCAAAACAGCGCCCCTGATCGGTGAGTTTCAGGTAGTCTTCATTTTCTTCGAGCAGTCCTCTGCCAACAAGTTCTGTCACTTTTGAGCCGTAGAGCTCTTCAACTGTCAGCTGATACCTGTCATAAAGCCGTCCCTTGTCAACGCCCTTGAGCAGTCGAAGCCCCATCACCACTGTTTCCCGAAACGAGGCTTCAGGACTCAAAATTTCGCTCTCTTCAATAAAATCCTCACCACTTTCTATTGCTGAGCAGTAGCCCAGCGGGTCGGTCATAACCTTGTAGCGCCTGCCGTTGATAAAAACCGGCAGCACCAGCCCCGCAGCCAACAAACTCCTCATTGAGCCAGTATCCGATATTATGTCGGCACTCATACCCCGGCCGGGCATAGTTGGATATCTCATAGTGTTCTATTCCATGAGCGCTGAGGTATTTTCCGGTGGCCTGTTCCATTGCAATGATTGTTCCGTCATCGGGAAGACCAAGGGAATCTCTACGAGAGCGCTCGTAAAAATCGGTGTCCTCTTCAATGGTCAGCTGGTAGAGAGAGAGATGATGCGGTCCCAGCGCTACGGCCTGCTCCAGGTTTTTCTGCCACGAATCAGTGCTCTGGCCCGGCAGGCCGTACATCAGATCCAGGCTTATATTCCTAAAACCGGCCTCACGACCATATTCTGCCGCCTGAATAGCTGAATCTGACCGGTGAGCCCTGCCCAGTCCCTGCAGGTCTTTATCGCTGAAGGACTGTACACCGATAGACAGACGGTTGACGCCGGCATCGAGAAGAATTTTGAGCTGAGGGACGTCTATTGTTCCGGGGTTTGCCTCGATTGAGATTTCGATATCGTTTGAAAAACCGTAGGTCTCCCTGCAGACCTCAATAATCTCAGCAAGCTTTTCAGCCTTGAGTACGGTCGGGGTACCGCCGCCTATAAAGAGCGTCTCAAGAGATTTCCTGCCGGCTTCATGGCAACTGGTCCTGATATGGGTCTTTAGTGCCTGCACATAACGAGAATGGTGCTCGCTCATGTCCGGAAACGAGGAGAACGAACAGTAGAAGCATTTGGAGAGACAAAATGGAATATGGAGATAGAGGCTACTCACCCGTTTCGCCTGTCGTAATTCCTTCATGTAAGACCTTCTGGCACCAGACGCGGCATTCTTCCATGATGCCGCGATCAGCAAAGCTGAAATGTTCATCCCCGATGATGATATGGTCCAGCAGCCTGATCTGCATCATCGAGCAAACCAGACAAAGACTTTTGGTCAAGGTACGATCCTGAAGAGACGGTTCTGTCGATCCGGACGGATGATTGTGGGCAACAACGAGGGCTGCGGCGTTGTGCTGAAGCGCCCTTTTGACAATTTCTCTTGGATAAATACTGTTTACATTTACCGTTCCTTCAGCAACCACTTCTGTTTCGATAATGGCGTGGGATGAATCGAGATAGAGAACAGTGAAGACCTCGATTTTAAGCCCTCGCATTGAATGGGTCAGGTAGTCGATCACATCACCGGGTGAGCGGAGATATGATTTATTGTTTAACCGCTGTTTGAGGTAACGGTTGGCAACTGACTTGACAAAGGAAAGAGCGAAACTGTTTTTCGGGCCGACCCCTTTTATCTCCTGGATTTCAATTGGTGCCGCATCCAGAACAGCTGGAAAAGTGGAGAATCGTTTCAGTAAGGCTCGGGCAGGCTCCTTGCAATCTTTACGAGGTGTGCCAAACGATAATAACAGCTCAAGCACTTCCCCGTCAGTAAAGCCATCCAGCCCATGATCAAGAAATCGCTCCCGTAAGCGCTCGCGATGCCCTGCCCCTTTCTGCTGCCAGAGTTCTTTATCCATTTCCTTGACCACACCTGCCAATCCTAGCCGGACAACTCTTTTGTAAACAGTTGGTTGGCAAGTTTCGGATTTGCCTTCCCTTTGGTTTTCTGCATCAGCTGTCCGACAAAATATCCCATCAGTTTCGTTTTTCCGTCACGAAAGTCCTGTGCCTGTCCCGGATTCTCAGCGATAATAGCCCTGACGATCTCAAGCAGTTCGGATTCATCAGACACCTGCAGCAGATTCTTCTCTTTAACGATTACCTCGGGATCTGTACCATCGCTCAACATCTCGGCAAAGACCGTCTTGGCAATCTTGCCGCTGATTGTCCCCTTCTCAACCATTCCCATCAAACTGCCGAGCTGTTCAGGCGCTACCCGGCAATCACTGATACTGGCACCCTTCAGCTCACGCAGCAGCTCGGTCATAATCCAGTTCGAGACCTTCTTGGGCTGGGCACCCTTTTTCAGGGCAACTTCAAAATAATCGGCAAGTTCTCTTGACTCAGTCAAGATAACCGCATCATATTCAGGAAGATCATACTCCTCCTTGAAGCGTTGCTTTTTCTGGTCAGGCAGCTCAGGCAGTGTCTGGCGAATCTGGTCAATCCATTCATCACTGATTTCCACAGGAACAAGGTCCGGACACGGAAAATATCGATAATCATGGGCATCTTCCTTGCCCCGCATCGGCTCAGTCTTTGCCGTATCCGGGTTCCATAACAGGGTCTGCTGAATTACCTGTGTCGCCCTCAAGAAGAATATCCCGCTGCCGTCGCACCTCATACTCAAGAGCTGACTGGACGTTTCGAAAGGAGTTCATATTCTTCAGTTCAGTCCTCGTGCCGAGCTCTTCCTGGCCAAACGGGCCTCAGCGAGATATTGGCATCACACCTGAAACTGCCCTCCTGCATGTTCCCGTCACAAACATCGAGATAACGCAGGATCGCATGGATTTTTTTCAGGTATGCATAGGCTTCCCTGGGAGATCGCAGGTCAGGCTCTGAGACAATTTCAAGCAGCGGCGTTCCGGTCCGGTTCAGATCAACGTAGGAGACCGGTTCCCGTTCATCGTGTATGAGCTTCCCGGCATCCTCCTCCATGTGCATTCTGGTAATGCCGATGGTCTTCTGTTCCTCATCCACATCAATCTCAACTGAACCAAATTCAACAATCGGCTTGTCAAATTGAGAGGTCTGATAACCTTTGGGCAGATCCGGGTAGAAATAATTTTTCCGGGCAAATTGATTTATCTTATTGATCCTGGAGTTGGTCGCCAACCCCATTTTTATTGAAAACTCAACGACTTTCTTGTTAAGAACCGGAAGGCTTCCCGGCATCCCGAGACACACCGGACAGGTGTGGGTATTGGGTGGTGATCCAAATGAGGTTGAGCAGCTGCAGAATATTTTAGAATCTGTTTTCAGCTGAGCATGAATTTCCAACCCTATGACTGTTTCAAAATCCATCGTTTCTCACGTTTTAATGATTAATTATGATATCTGCACCGCTGGCATGCACCCAGGCTCTAACTGACTGCAGTTCAGCTGACCAGTCGCTGGAAATCCGCACCTTTAAAAACAGCCTGAAGAGATCATTAACAATTCTCACCAGCTCCTCAAAAAGAAACACCCGCTCAAGGATCATTCCTTCCATCTCTTCATCACTGTTCCCGGAACCCTGCTCTGTGGCTGCGGTCTTGGGCAGACGAACATTTCTAAACTCGAAAAGGGCGGCACCAAGCGTAACATTCCACTCATAGGTGTCTTTGACAATCTGGACTCGTGCCTGCTCCAGCTTCTTTCCCATCAGAAGACCTGTCCGGGCTTCTTTCAATTCCGTCTGCAGTCCGGTGCATACCAGTTTTTCACTGTACTCCCCCTCACCGTATTCCAGGAGCATATGTTTTTCAAAGACAACGGTAATATCACCATACTCGGGTATTTCAACACTGCCGCCGCGCTCTTCACTTTTCCACCAGAGCCAGGTAAGAAATTCCTGTCCGAGAAATCGCTTTTCAACCATCAGATCTACTAAATCCATACCAACCAGTCCTCTCTGTTTCTCAGACAAATATTTCGGGATTAATAACGCCAAGCTTCTCCGCCTGCTCATCAGTTAAGAGATGCTCTGCGGTAACATAGGGTATCTGCTGCACCAGCAGCAGGCCAAAGCAGTCCTTGAAAAAATCTTCCAGCACCGCGTGTATCTTTTTATTGGTCGTAAAAAACAGCACCGTTGACTCTGAAAGATTCCAGCATAAATCAAACACTGAAGGTATCGGTATTGCTTTTCTGATCAGCTCGGTCTGAACCCGTTCCTTAATTTCAGCTTTCAGGGTTCTGCCAATCTTCGGAATCTGTTTCTCAGCCTTTATGCGCTCCTCTTCCTTCTGGACAAACTTATTAAGAATAGCGGGAGAGACCTTGCGCTCATCTATCCGCATAGTCACCGTCACGTAGTCTCCATTCATAAAGGATGCATAGCGAAAACCGGCATCAAACATATTCATCACGGAGACCCAGCCGATGGAATATTCGTCCATATTGTCATCAATATCCCTGAACGAAAAAGAACCAATTCTATCCGCTATAAACTCCAGCGTATTAGCTGGCAATTCACCCTCAACCCCAAAACGAATAAAACTGGCAGAACCGCTTACAAATCCCATAATTCAACGCACCTCATATAAAACTTTCAATTTTCAAAAGGTAAAATTTGATCATGAATCAATCATGAAGATCCTTTATATCATTCAAGCCTGTTTTCAACAATTCTTTTACAAGATTCTTTTTGGGCCTTCTGCTCATTCAGTTAAGAGATCCCTCTCAAATCAACTGAATCATAATCTTGACCTGCACTTGATCTGATGGTAAACTCAGCCTTTAATATTTTTCTTGACAGTCTGACAGTGAGTTTGTATATAGCGGTGCTTCACGGGTCGTTAACTCAGTCGGTAGAGTATCTGCCTTTTAAGCAGAGAGTCGCTGGTTCGAGCCCAGCACGACCCACCAAGAAAAATGAGGTCCCCATCGTCTAGTCAGGTCCAGGACACCGGCCTTTCACGCCGGCAACACCGGTTCAAATCCGGTTGGGGACGCCATATAATAACAAGGGGTTAGCCAGTTTTGGCTGCCCCTTTGTTATTTCCAGGGTGCAAGTGCTTGCAAAAGTCCATCCAAAATATCCACCGGCTTCTCTCTTCTTTTGACCCTAGATCATAGACATCTGCAGTCATCTTAAGGCTTGAGTAACCAAGCTGATCTTTGATGTAAACCAGGTCGACGCTCTTCTCCATCAGGATGCGAGCAAAATTGCGCCTGTGGTCATGGATTCTGATCCTGCGTAGCTCTGCTTTTCGGGTCTACACCAAAGAAGGGGGATGAGTCATTTACCAGCCATTTATGCCGGTTCGGCTCTATATCAGTGATAGCAGGCCACGTGTAATCCATTTTCACATAAAACACAAACTGTAACTATTTTTCATAGCCAATAAGTCTTTTTCATGCCATAATGGATTTACAGATTAAAAAAGAAATTCATAAAAATGGCTAAATATAATCAAAATTCATGCAGTGGAACCGTTTTTCATGACTTCTCTATCCCAGAGGAGGGTTCCCTGTTGGCGGGTTACGCTGCGCTGATTGAAGCACATGAACTAAGAGTGCCTTCGCCTGATACCCTCTGCATTATTGGGACGAAGCATAAGAAATATGCAGATGGGCGTTGGAACGTCTTTACTCCCCGCCATCGACCGGAAGATACGCTCTATGGTCACCTCACGTTTGCTTTAAAGTATGAAGGCATTGATTTGGCTGTCCTTAATGTCTTGTTTCAAACAATAGAAACAAAAGACGTGGAATCCATAGTCCGATCAGAGCCAACCGGAATATATAGCCGGAAAATTTGGTTCTTATGGGAATGGCTGTGCGAGGAACAACTGGACCTTGAAGATGCGACAAGGGGTAACTTCGTTCCTCTGGTCAATAGCAAGCTGCAGTACGAAGGCAGACATGTTTTGTCCAGGCGGCATCGCGTTCGAAACAACTTGCCCGGAACAAAAAATTTTTGTCCTCTCATACGAAAAACAAAGAAACTCGAACAGTTTTTAGGGAACAAGCTTTCAGAAGAAGCTGTTCACAATATCGGCAAGACTCACCCCGATCTCTTACATAGAGCAGCAGCCTTTCTTCTTATGAAAGACTCCAAAGCCTCATACACCATTGAAGGGGAAAGCCCGCCACATAACCGGATAGAAAGATGGGGCAGAATTATCGGTGAAGCAGGAAGTCGTGCGCTCAGTATTGAAGAACTGGAGCACTTGCAAAGACAAGTGATAGCGGATACCCGTTTCATTGAACCGGGATTACGAACAGATGGCGGTTTTGTTGGTGAGCATGACCGCGTATCAGGGCTGCCCATGCCTGATCATATCTCTGCACGGCCTGATGATCTGGAAACGCTCATGTCTGGACTGATGAGCACTTACGATCTTCTTCGTGAAGATGAATTTGATGCGGTACTCATGGCCACGATCATCGCCTTTGGCTTTGTATTCATCCATCCATTCGAAGATGGAAATGGTCGGATACACCGCTATTTATTTCACCACGTTCTGGCCGAGAAAGACTTTGTGCCCAAAGGTTTAATCTTTCCAATATCCGCAGTTATCCTGGAACGTATCGATGAATACCGCAACACCCTGGAGCATTTCTCAAAACCCCGGTGTCGATTAATTGAGTGGCGACCGACAGAGAAAAACAATGTTGAAGTGTTAAACAACACAATCGATTTATATCGCTATTTTGATGCGACCAGACAAGCTGAATTTTTCTTTGAATGTGTTGAGGAGACCGTCACTCAGACTCTACCAGAAGAGGTGGAGTTTCTCAGAAAATACGATCGCCTTAACGAATTCATAAAAAATTATATAGACATGCCGGATAAGCTCGTAGATTTACTGATACGCTTTTTATCTCAAAATGATGGGAAACTCTCAAAGCGCGGCCAGGCGAAAGAGTTTGAAAAGCTGACAGAAAAAGAAATCCAGGCTGTCGAGGCAAAATATTTGGAAGTATTTGGGTAAGGTGGGTGCTGGCGATAAGTAATCGCTTTTTCAGCCATTCCTAACTTTTCTGCAGATTTCTTCCGAACAATTCTCAATTTCGTCAGACCTCACCTTTTACAGCCGTCCTGCAGATCGGGTGTCCGGATAGAATTCAATAGTGCAAAATCACTTCTTCTGCTCCCGGTCCTTGAATGCCTCGCCGCAAGAGCAGGGTTCCATCAAGCAGATATAAATCGGTTAAGGCCTGACGATAATTGACGATTGCCTCAACCTCATTAATACGGCTCTCAAGCAAGTCGCGCTGAACGCGGGCTACATCGAGTGCAGTCGCCGTTCCCACCTCAAAACGAACCGTTTCTGCTCGTGAAACCTCTTCCTGCAGAACACGCCGCGAGCTGCTGGCCACGATCTGCTGCAGGCTGCGTTCAACTTCCAGCAAACCATTGCGCACATCAAGAGATATAAGCTGTTTTAAATTTTCGATGCTTTGCAGGTCCTGCTGGTAACTGGCTCGAGCACGGCGATCAAGTGCCATTTTTTCCCGGTTGTGCACCGGGAATTCAAAATCCAGACCAGCGGTAAAATCATAACCTGGCCCGTCTAGATCGGCCAAACCCCTGCCAAAACTTTGAGAATAGCCGGTTTTCCCCAGGGTGACAAAAAGATCCAGCCTCGGCAGGAGCCCATTTGCCGTCTGCACGGTTTCCAACTCGCCTCGTCGCGCCTGCAGGCGCGCTTCATTCAAGTCCGGCCGCAACCTGAGAGCCAGCGCCTCATGTTCAAGGACGCTTCCCAGGAGGACTTCCGGAACCTCGGTGTTTTCAGTGAGGGTGATCTGCCTGTCCCAACTTTCAGCGGATGGCGGATTTAAAAGCCGCAGCAGATTGAGCCGCGCCCTCTCCCGGGCGTTACGGGCATCAATTAACTGCTGTTCCCGCAATGCCAGTTCTGCATCAACAACATTTTCTTCGGTTTCCGCGAGCTGTCCGAGCGATATGCGAGTACGGATTTCAACAAGCGCGCGCTGAGCCAGGTCGAACGATTCCTGGAAAATTTCGACCTGGCGGACAGCTAATGCATAATCCCAATAACCATTCTCCACAGCTGCAACAAGTGATTCGGTGAATCCCCTGAGATTGTATGCAGAGGCCAGTGCTCCAGCCTCGGCCTGGCGTATTCCGACCAGATTTACCGCGACTCCTGCATCGCGAAGTAACGCCTGGGTCAGGTTCAGTCCTGCCCGCATCTCGTCCGAATAATCCGAGTTATCATCACTACTACCTGACAGGGTTAAATCCAGAGAAATGTCTGTACCTGTTTGATACCGCCTGGCAACACCAGTTCTGAAAAGACTCCTGGTCCCGTCTATCGAAAAGAATCGAGCGCTGGCATCATTTAGAGAACGGTCACGGTAACTCTCAAAACTACCCCGTGCGAATAAGACAGGGTCGAAAACTGCCCGTTCCGTGTCTACAAAGGTTCCGGCAATCACCGGTTTAAACTGTTCCACAATCAACGACCGGTTACGCCCAAGCGCTGAGAGAACGGCCTGCTCCAGCGTTAGTTCCAGGATCCCCTCAGTGGGAAATGCCATCATTTCCTTGCCGTTCTGTTTAGCAAAAGAGCGATCTGCAAGATCCGTCGATTCAGGGAGTTCGTCAATGATATCTTCAGCCCCAAGTGTCGGCGACTCGATCGTGGCCGGCGGCTCGTTGAAATTTACAGGTCGTGTCGACGGCTGTTCTATGGTTGGTGAGGAGCAGCCACCCAGCGCTAATACTCCTGCCAGGCATAAAATAATGATCCTGCTTGGTTTCATGATGGCATCCCAGCTTTAATTTTATCGCGTATACGCTCAGCCCGCCGATTAAACAGAACGTAGAGTACCGGAATGAAAATAAGCGTAATCAAAGAAGCACTCAACAAGCCGCCCAATACGGTACGAGCCAGAGGGGCCTGCATATCGCTTCCTTCGCCGATTCCAATTGCCAGGGGTAATAATGACAAAATCGTGGTCAACGAGGTCATCAACACCGGGCGCAATCTATCTTTACCTGCCCCCCGAACCGCTGTCAGCAGGTCCTGCCCCTTATCGCGGAAGAGGGTGTTGGCGCGATCAACAATCAGGATGGCGTTGTTTACCACAATCCCAACGAGCATGATACAGCCGATAAAGCTCTGTACATTAAAGGTCGTACCGGTAAATAATAAGGTCAAGACCACTCCGATAAGGGGCAGCGGCACACAGAACATCACGATGACTGGAGACAGCAAGGACTCATAAAGACAGGCAAGCACCATATAAACGAGAACCGTAGCGAGAATAATACCAAGCAGCATCTCCCTGAAGGACTTTGCCTGTTCCTCTATGTCACCTGACATGAGAATTTCATATCCCCGGGGACGGGGAATATTGGCAAGTTTAGCTTGAACGTCTCCTGCAACATCGCCAAGGGGACGGTCGGTAACATTGGCGCGAATCTCCACCATGCGCTGTTGGTTTTTGCGTTCAATCTCCACCGGCCCAATCCCTGAACGAGGTACCAGCAGATTTCGCAGGGAGACCGGTTCACCGAATTTATTGGTAATGGTGTGGGTCAGCAGTTCATCAATACTCAGCAGGTCAGCATCCTTGACCTTTACCAGGATATCGACCTCTTCTCCGCTGCCATCCCTGAACTGACCAGCCTTTGTGCCCGAGAGGGCAGTCTCCAGCGTCCGGGCGATCTGTGCCACCGTCAACCCCAGATCTGCCGCTCGATCTCGATCAATTTCAAGTAATTTTTGCGGCACCCCCTCTCTCCGCCCCCTCCTGGTATCGGTGATTCCAGGTATTTCTTTGATCTGTTCTTCCACCTCTTTTGCCAGTGTATCCAGAATTTCCAGATCGTAGCCATGGATTTCTATTTCCAGGTTGTCTTCACCTCCACCCAGCAGGCGTGATAGCAGAAACAACCCCTGCCCGGCGCGGACACGTACTTCGGTACCGGGAATAACGCCAATCTTCCGCCTCACGTCCGTCGCGACCTCGGCGGTTGAACGGCTGCGCTCGGCAACAGGTACCAGGGAAATTCGAATATTACCACCCGCGGCATCTCCTCGTCCGCCCGAGGAACCTAAATTCATAGTAGATGCACGCATTTCCGGAATCGACTCATAAACGATTTTCTCTATCGTACTCATTGTCTCGTCCAGGATCTCAAGACGTGTGCCGCCCGCCATGTCGACATTAACCCTGACTTCTCCCTCATCGGATGCGGGCATAAATTCCGTCCCTATCCGGGGGATCACGGCCAGGGCTGAACCGAAAGCAAGGAAGACAATAAAGACGGTAAGGACGGGATGTTGCAGTCCGGCCTCAAGCGTTCGTTCGTAAGCTCTATTGAGTTTCTCATGTCCCCGGCCGAGGCTGTCGGCTGCACGTTGAAGAATACCACCGGCTTTTTTCTCTCTGCGAATGCCAAGGAACAGCCGCGTTAACATCGGCACCAGTGTCAATGCCATGAAGAGGGAGCATAAGAGTGAGAACGCCACAACATAGGTGAGTTGCCTGAAAAGAAGCCCTGATATCTCCTGGGCGAACAGCATGGGAACGAAAATTACAAGCGTTGTGCAGGTGCTTGCGACAATTGCTCCAGTTACTTCATTGGCACCTCTGACAGCAGCATCCGACGGATTCTCATTATGTTTCTGGTGCCGCCGCAAGATGTTTTCCAGCACCACGATAGAGTTGTCAACCATCATACCGACACCCAGCGCCAACCCTCCAAGCGTCATAAGGTTCAGGGTCAGGTTACCAAAATACATCATGGCGAAGGTGCTGATAATCGCCACCGGAATGGCGGTTATAACCACCAGTGTCGCACGTATTTTACGAAGGAAGATGAGCAGTACCAGAGTCGCAAGAAGGCCGCCGAGGACTATTGTACGACCAACATTTGCCAGTGAGCGTTTGATATAGTCCGATGTATCGATAATAGATATGAGTGAGATCTGGGGAAAATCGCGGTTGATCTGCTCGATAACCTCCTTGGCCTGCTGGGCAACCTCCACCGTGTTGGTACCCGACTGTTTACGAATAGCAAGCCGCACACCGGGCTTACCGTTAATGCGGACAATGCGGGTAATCTCTGAATGCGTATCATTTACCTCTGCCACCTGTTTCAGATAGATGGGCACATCATTGCGACGATCCACCACCAGATCCCGCAACTGGCTGACACTGGTCAATTCCCCGGGCGTGCGCAGACGTATCTCCGTATTACCTGCTTTAATGGTTCCGGCTGGCAGACTGATATTGGCTTCTCGTATGGCGTTGCGCACCGTATCAAGAGAAAGTTGAAGGGCCCGCAACCGGTCAGGGTCGATATCAATCTGAATTTCACGCTCAAGTCCGCCCCAGACATCAAGCGCTGCTACTCCTGGAACCTGCTCGACACGATAGCTGATCTGGTCATCTATCAGGCGCCGCAATTCGATGGGATCGAGATCGGAAGCCGCGCCATAAAAGAGAATTGGAGCGCTATTGGGGTCAAATTTGCGAATCTGAGGCCTTTCTATTTCATCCGGCAGTGAGTTAATGATACGATCCAGCCGGTCACGGACATCATTGGAAGCAGCGTCCAGGTTCGTGCCCCAGGTGAAAGACACGCGCACTCTGCTGTTGCCTTCGCTTGACTCAGAGGTGATTTCCTTTATACCCTGGACAACCGAAACGGCACTCTCGATTACTTCAGTTACCAGTTTTTCCACTTCCTCAGGCGCCGCATTGCCATAGGAGGTGTTGATGCTGAGAACCGGATAGGATATTTCAGGAAGGAGATCGATGGGAAGACGGCTCAATGATACACAACCAACCAGGATGACGATAAGCGTCACCATGATGGTAAAGATCGGTCGAGAGGTCGTGAAGGCACTGACATTCATAATGAGTGCCCCTTATTCCCGTGCTTTTTTGGGTACGGTGTCATCTCCATCGGAGGTGGAAACACCCACACCATCACTGAGCAGATGATGTCCGAGTGTCACGACCTGCTCCCCTTCGTTCAATTCAGTAATTTGCGTCCAGCCATCATCTTCGATGCCGGGATTCACTGCGACAAACCGTGCCTTGTCCTCTTCGACGACAAATAGTCCGTAGGTTCCCTGTCGCTGTATAATTGCTGTCGTTGGAGCAGCAAGCGTTTGTTCAGCGTGGTTCAGCTCGATATGCACCCGAGCAAACATGCCACTTTTCAGATATGCTGTCCGGATTGGGAACGGCAATTTCCACTCGTGCCTGCCTGCTGGTCGCTTCAAAAACAGGTGCCATACGCACCACTTTCCCGGTAAATGTCTGGTCGGCAATTGAATCAACACTGATTTGTGCCGCCTGCCCTGTTTGTAAAAAGGCGTAATCCCGTTCAGCAACATTAATGACAGCCTTGAGCAAAGACAAATCAACCAGAGCAACCACTGGTGCATTGGCAGAAATAGTGTCCCCCTCATCGACATATCGCCGGGCGACATACCTGCAGACGTTGTTGTCGCCGGCCTGCCAGTCCGCTGTTAATGTGGTATAGGACAAACGTAATTCTGCTGACCGTAGAGCAGCTTCACGCTGTTTTATCTGGGCCTGCACTAAATTAACTCCAGCCAGTTTGCTGAGTCTCTCGGTTTCGGCTTCCTCCAGTTCAGCGACTGAAGAAACTTTTTGCTCCCTGAGCTTCGTGGCCCTTTCGTAGCTCCGTTCAGCGGCTCTCAGGATATTGCGAGCCTGGGCAAGGGAAGCCCGGGTGACATCAAGCTCCGCCCGAGCCTGGGCAACCTGTTGCTGATATTCTTCGCTATCCAGACGGGCAATCAAATCCCCCCGGTTCAGGCATTGACCGAGGCTGACGGCTATTTCCTGGATTCGTCCGCCAACCTTGGCCGCAGCGTCATACTGTTTTTCAGCCTCCAAAGTGCCACTGAAGACCCTCATTGCGGAGAGATCGCGGCGTTCAACCCGGGCGACTTTCACCCCGACAATTGATTTTTTACGAGCAGCCTTTGTTATTTCATCCTTTCCAGGGTTCATCGTAAAGAAGATGACAGCCGCAGCTGCCAGGACAACAACCAGGACAATCAGTATACTTTTCAGGGGGGCGGATTTTTTATTCATCATTTTGTTTCCAGGCTCATAAAGCAGGTAAATGGCGTGAGCTCTAAGGTATATTGTTCTCTATCGGATACTGCAAACCAGTCATGATGCTTAGCCGAATATACAGCGATTCTGACAATGAATCTCTAACAATTCTTTCCACTCTTTACTTTATGGTCTACTATCGTTTCAGGCAAGGTTTCTAGAGTCTGTTGAAAAAAATACACTCCGTAAGTGTTATGGGTAAGAGGAGGAAGTATTTCAAAAAAATTGATAATAACTTCAACAATGCAATTTGCTTTCCGCCCGTTTGTTCGACCCTTTACCGTCGGAC
Source organism: uncultured delta proteobacterium (assembly GCA_963710015.1). Lineage (GTDB taxonomy): Bacteria > Desulfobacterota > Desulfobulbia > Desulfobulbales > Desulfocapsaceae > MADRE3. The sequence continues at coordinate 49,176 of CAVPYP010000014.1, forward strand.
ATCAGCAGCAGAACTTTCAATGTAGGACAACACTATTCTTATGACCTCGGATTATTGTCCAATGGCTCTTATACACGAGGGGTTCCAGTTATCGGTGACAATGATTCTTGGCCTAAACATTTCATGGAAAAACGATAAAGTTCAGTGAAGGCATAAAGGCTGCAGCACCCCTGAATACTCTGTGCTGATCGTGGCCATTCCCTGTCAGTCTATTTTACACCTGTTAAGTATCTGGACGCCATACGAGCAGCCTGTCATCGTGTTCCAGGGGCAGGATTCCACTCTTTCTCCTACTTTATAGAAAAGCAACAATTTGTTATCGCCTGATAAAACACCTTTTTCTCGAGAATGTTCCCGGATGCTGGTCGTTAAATACTTTTTCTACCGATTCCATAAGTCGTTTGTTGATAACACTCACCGCAATAATCTCTGCCGATGTCTGTTTAGCAACCCAGGCGGCATATTCCAGAATATGGGAGGCATAGACTGAGAAATCAACAGCGGCAAGAATTCGTTTGATACTGTCCATATCAAACCCTCCTCCCTATTTGTCCCGGCCAAACGGTGTATCACCCCTTACACTTAAAACAGGAACAGGGGAATGTCTGAACACTTTCTCCGCATTAGAGCCGAATAGGGTTCTTGAGAGATTCGATCTGCCCTTGTTGCCCATGAGTACCAGATCAATGTTTTCTGTCTCAACAACATCAATTATTTCCTCAAAGGGAATACCCACGTGGACAAGGCTTTTTATTTTTGCTGCGTCTGCGGAAAAATGTTCATCAATGACCTCGCCCAGCCTTTTATAACGGTCTGCAAGTGCTTCCTCTACATATCGATCCACATCAATCGCTTCAGGGTAGTACTTGCTTGCTGTCCTAACAGCCTCAACATCCTTGGCATTGACGACATTAAAGAGCAGAATTTCTATCGGTTTTCCCCTGGTTAATTCCAGGGCATACTCAACGGTATACCTGGAATAATCGGAGAAATCGAAACATGCCATTACCCTGCTGATCTTTTTCATTTCAACCTCCTTGATTTGATATGGTTGCGGAACGACTGGTATCGAATCCGTTTTGATTGGGCATATTACCTTTGAAGCAGACCGCACATGACAATCAGATAGCTCCGTCGGCAGACATGGCTCCAACATGTACAATACACAGAGAAACTGTCTAACTGCTCATTTTTAAATGAGCAAATCATTGAGCGGCAGAAGAGATAGCCCCGGGTGAATCGTTCGACCTCTGTGATCTTTTCATGAAAAAATTACAGATAAATAAGCCTGGCCATTGCCACCGTGCACAGCAATGTTATCAACTGCAGCGGTAATCCTACTTTTACAAAATTCATAAAAGAATAACGCCCCGGTTCCTGGACCAGCAAATTAACAGGGGACGAAACAGGAGTGGCATAAGCAGCCGAGCATGCTATGGCAACAGTCATGGCAAATGCCTGAGGTGAAATACCCAGGGTTACGGCAACATCTACCGCAATTGGCGCGATAAGTACTGCTGTTGCAGCATTGGAGATAAACAGACCGATACATGAGGTAATAAGAAACACCAGCCCCAGGACAATCACCTGGGACAATGAACCCATAGTGGAAATCATAAGCTCGGATAGAAGGTGTGCAGCACCTGACTTGTTAAGTGCAGTTGCCAGCGGAAGGATGCCGGCGATGAGCACGACGGCCTGCCAGCTGATAACCCGATACACTCTATCCAGGCTGAGACAACCGGTAATGATGAGAATTACGCCGGTCAGCACAGCTGCAGTAGCAGTGGGTAAAAACCCGGTAATCATCGTCACTACCATTCCAGCCAGGATCAACAGAACCAGTGACCTCCTGCCTCGGCCAGGAATAACATCCCGGTAATCATCAGGAAGGGTGAGCACAAGGAAATCCTCTGGGTACTCCTTTAACCTGATGATATCACTCCAGTTTGAACTGATAAGCAGTACATCTCCAAATGTGAGCGAGAGTGTCGGGAGGTCTTCAGTTATTGGTTTACCCTGCCTGCGGATACCAATGACAAGTCCATTATAACGAGATTGAAACTGCAGCTCAGCAAGACTCTTACCGATAAGTTTTGAATCTGGGGTAAGCATCACCTCTGCAATACCCATGGCCTGACTCAATTGTTTTCTCTTCTCTTCTGCCATCTGAATCGATAATATCGTGCAGTTCAGGTCTTTTGACATGGCATAACAGTTATCCTCTTCTCCGAGAAAGTAGACAATATCGTCCCGTTCCAGAACACTTCCTGGAGCTGCTTTGAAAATAACCTCATCTCCATTGATTTTCCGTTCAATGGCCGAGAGCTGCAAAGCGTAATGTTCGCGTATTTTCACCCGGGCAACGGCCCGGTCTATCAAGGGGGAGCCCTCATTAATTATCACCCGGTGAGTTTTCTGTCTCAGCCCATACGCCTCCAGGGTCTGCATTATTGTCCGTTTTTCGCTGGCGATCTCCGCTTTACGGCTGTGACTGAGCAGTCCACGGCCAACCGCAGCCATAAATAAAATGGCGGCCAGCAAGGTAATAATACCAAAGGGGGTAAAACTGAAAAAACTGAGTTTCTCCAAGCCTTTCTGTGAAAGGACATTATTAACAATCAGGTTCGGTGTTGTTGCAATCAGTGACATCATGCCGCTGATGAGTGCACCAATTGAAAGCGGCATCAATAACCTTCGGTGATTCAGATTAGCCTTCTCAGCGACAATGAGGGTAATCGGGATAAAGATCGCAACGGTTGCAGTGGAGCTCATAAATGCCCCGACCCCGCCGGTAACAAGCATGATTATAATCATCAGCCGTAACTCGCTCGCCCCCCCATAACGAAGGATAAACTCCCCAAGACTGGCTGCAATCCCCGTGAAAACAATCGCCTCACTGATGATAAACATGGAGATGACAATCAAAACGGTTGGATCAGAGAAGCCGGCAAACGCTTCTTTGCTCGTCAGAACACCGCTCAATAAGAGCGAGAGCAGGACAAGCATGGCAACCAGATCACTGCGAAGCAGGTTAGTGGTAAAAAGTACTGACGCCGCTGAAAGAATAAAAAATACGATGAATATTTCTGAGATCATTAACTATTTTATTTATAACCAAAACTTACAAGGCAGTCCCTGGTCACCCGGACTGAGTTGAGCTTTTGTTGCTTTATTGTTTCCCGCATAATTCGCGGAAACGATCATTTCGATTGTCCTGAAAAACCGGAGACACCTTCTAATATAGTCTTTGCGGCAATCACCTTCATACCGCTCAGTCGCTCCGGAGCTGTATGTCTGGCATCAACAACGTCACGAATCCAGATCTCCTGGACCTGATCACCATAGGTACCTCGAAGCTGATGAAAAATTTCCGGATCATGCTCACCTGAATCTCCGACCAGAATAAATCTTCGTTCTGGGAACCTGCTGATAATTGCACCCATTTGAGAGAGCTTCTGGTCCACAGTGGCATCACCCATTAGTTTCATCAGATCCTTCCAGGTAGACACAGAAAGTAGGTTTGTGGGCACATTTTTCATATGAAATGAGCCTTCTGGAAAGCCGTTTGTATCAATAAATTCCCAAAGCGGCTGGTAAAGCTGCCAGGGGGCGCCTGAAACATAGTGAAAACTATCCGCCTCAACCGATTTATATCTGTCAACCATTCCCGGTGCCGCTATAAAATCCCCAAAGAAGGTATTGCGAACAACAATTTTACCGCCAGCAGGAATCTCAGTTACCTTGAGCGTATCATCGATATCTGAAATTACTGATACTCCTTTTGGTTCAATTAAACGGATACGTCCGATGCCGCTATGCTCATCAGAGATGGCGTGAATGGTCAGCCATCCAGTTTCTGATGATTGCGCTTCAAGCAGGCATTTTGCCCGATCATTACTCAATTTAATAAAGCCGTTTATTATGCCGTTTAAATCAGATTTCGGTCTCCCGCCATCATCTGACAGAACACACCATTCCTCTTCTTCGGGGTCTTTGTCAAACATAAAGATCACCCGTTCACGAGACTCGCTGTCTGCTGCAATAGTTCCAACCCTGGTTTCAAAATTCAGCAGTTCCTGTTTACTTGCTGGGCCAACTGCGTCCGCCAGCAGCTTGGCGACGGTTTCGACCAATCTGCGAGGTTCATGGACCCAGATACGAATGGGAATTTTCCAACCAGGCCCCTGGCGATAGCCATACGTCGAGAAGAATGTCACATCTTCGTTGTCTTCAAACAGCTTTCGTATGGATTTTCTCAATCTCAACATTATTTGGCGATCTCAGGTAAAAGCTGACCAGGTAACCCCGTACGGTGCCTGACAGTACAGTGCTATAATCTAAATCATCTCAAAGAAATAACCAGATCTCATGAAGGCACAGCCACAAGGCGCACCCACAAATTGGTTTTACAATGGTGCTGCCACTGTTTACTTTGGGTGAAATCGAGCCGGGTGAAACATATCAATGATACAAAGTAACTCCTAAAGAATAACAGGAAATATTTTTACTCAGGAGTGTAGACGATCCGTATCAACCGGTTTCATCTTAAAGGTCTGTTTCGTCACCGAAAAATCCCAAGGCGGCCGACCTGTCTTTCTTTCAAGTACTGTCCAGTGCTCCCAATCAGCAGATTTTTGCTTATAATCGATGCTGTAATGAAGCCCCCTCGACTCCTTCCGTGCCAGAGCAGACTCAACGATCATTAAAGCTATGTGAGCGATATTACGCAATTCTACCATGTTTCCTGAAACATAATATTTTTTGTAATGGTTTTCTATCTCCTCTGCAATAGCGATTAAGCGCTTTTTTGCCAGTTTGAGGCGCTGACTTGTCCTGACAATCCCGACATAGTTCCACATGGTTCTGCGAATAAGATCCCAATCATGATTAATTAGTATTTCTTCCTCCAGGTGACCCGCCTCCCCCTCACTCCAGGGATCTACACGATGAGTGTCGACAAGCTGCTCGTAACGTTCTTTATTTTCAAAACAATACCCAGCTGCACGCTCAGCGAAAACGACAGCCTCGAGTAATGAATTACTTGCAAGTCTGTTGGCACCATGCAAACCAGTACAGGAGGTTTCTCCAAGGGCCATCAATCCTCGTAATGAAGAGTTTCCAAAACTGTCTACCAAGACACCACCGCAAAGATAGTGGGCAGCAGGAACGACCGGGATTGCTTCAGTGGTTATATCGAGACCGAATTCCTGACACTTTGTATAGATTCCAGGAAACCTTTCCTTTATGAAGTCTTTATCTTTATGCGTGATATCAAGGTACACGCAATCAGCACCTGTTTCTTTCATCTCTTTGTCAATTGACCGAGCGACAGTATCCCTTGTGGCTAACTCACCGCGTGAATCATATTTATCCATGAATCGTTTACCATTCTTATCAATCAGCAAAGCCCCCTCCCCTCTTACCGCCTCGGAGATAAGAAAGTTTTTGGCGTGAGGATGATACAGACAGGTTGGATGAAACTGGACAAACTCCATGTTGGCAATCTTTGCTCCGGCTCGCGCCGCCATGGAAACACCATCTCCTGTTGCAATATCCGGGTTACTTGTATAGAGATACACCTTCCCTGCTCCCCCCGTGCAAAGCACCGTCACCCTCGATACATACGGTACTACATCTCGATCACCGCTCATCACATAGGCCCCAAAACATACTTGCTCTGAACCACTGTTCTTGACCAGTAAATCGACAACCACATGTTCCTCCAAGAGCTTGATATTAGGAGACTTTCTCACCATTAACAGGAGCGTTTTCTCGATCTCCTTACCGGTTAAATCGTAGGCATGCGCCACCCTCCTGCGGGAATGTCCACCCTCCCGACCAAGGCTCAGGGTTCCCGTTGCTCTATCCCGGACAAAAGGGACTCCGTAACGAATGAGATCTTCAACTCGCTCCCTTCCGGCAGAAACCACTTTTTCGACAATATCTGCATCACAAAGCCCCGCCCCTGATTGCATTGTGTCTTCAATGTGCTCCATTAAACTGTCATGTTCATCCATAACAGCTGCAATTCCCCCTTGAGCGAGATTTGTTGCGGTATCGATATCCCTTTTTTTGGTTACCACAACAACCTTCCCCCACAGGGATACACGCAAAGCAAAAGACAATCCCGCAATGCCACTTCCAACAACCAGATAGTCAGTTTTCACAAGACACCCATTTATCAAATTGTTTCACGTGAAACATTTACCTAATGCGAGCAGATATTGTTTAACATATACAGAGAGAAACGTGAATGATCAACAGGAGAGATGAAAAAGTTACAACTTTTAAAGATTAACCTTGAGGTTCACACCTGTCCTCGATTATAAGATATAAACACTCTATAAACGGGAGGCTGTTTGTGAAAAAACCTAAAAATGGTGTTATTATTGCTGTGGCAAACCAAAAAGGTGGTGTTGGAAAAACAACAACAGCTGTAAATTTTGCCAGTGCGCTTGCATTAAAAAGGAAAAAGGTTCTCATTGTGGACTCTGATCCACAGGGCAACGCCTCAAGCGGCGTGGGTGTGAAAACCAAAAATCTTGGTAATCATCTTTATCACGTTTTTTGTTCTCAGGTCTCACTCAATGATGTGATTAAGGATACCGGGGTTAAGAATCTCAGGATTGCACCGTCAAATATTGATCTGGTTGCAGCTGAGCTGGAGCTCATTAATGAAGAGAACCGTGAAGGTTTTCTCGGTAAAATGTTGGACGATGTCAAAGGTGAATTTGACTACATTCTCATAGACTGTCCCCCTTCGCTTGGACTTCTTACGGTTAATGCCCTTACGGCGGCGAGATCTGTGCTCATCCCAATGCAGTGTGAATATTTTGCCATGGAAGGACTCGCTCAACTGATTAATACAATTCGATTGGTGAAAAAGAGGTTTAATCAGCACTTATATATCGAAGGTTTACTCTTAACCATGTTCGACACCAGAAATAAGCTTTCCCATCAAGTTTCTGACGAAATTTCACGTCACTTTGGAAACCAAGTATTTAAAACAATTATCCCAAGAAACGTTCGATTGAGTGAGTGCCCAAGCCATGGTCAGACAATTTCGCAGTACGATAACAGGTCAACAGGGGCAATGGCATATACGGCACTCGCTGCGGAATTTCTAAAAAACCAGAGGTAACGAGCTGTGGTAAAAACAACTGGATTAGGTCAAGGCGTTGGTGTTTTGTTTGGTGACAGTGATGAAGAGGGTCGATTTTTTGAATGTGACATAGAAAAAATTATACCGAACAAACACCAGCCACGGGTACATTTTGATACCGATGAACTGGAGGAACTTACGCAATCTATTCAGCAGAACGGAGTTATCCAGCCGCTCATTGTTTCCTACATAAAAGATAAAAATTCCTATGAGTTAATTGCCGGTGAAAGGCGCTTAAGGGCCTCTCGAGTAGCCGGACTGGAAACCGTTCCAGTTGTTGTCAAGAAAGTTGATTCTGAGGATACATTTTTAGAATTAGCGCTCATCGAGAATATTCAGCGAACTGACCTTAACGCCATAGAGGAGGCTGAGGCCTATAAAAAACTCATTGATCGTTTTGGTTACACCCAGGAAGAGACTGCCAAGAAGGTCGGGAAAAAGAGATCCACAGTAGCAAATACCCTTCGCTTACTTCTCTTACCAACGTATGTGAAAGACGACCTTCTCGGGCGAACGCTTTCTGAAGGTCACGCGCGTGCATTGCTGAGGATTGCCGATGATCCAGCAACCCTGAAGGATATTCGTGATCAGATTATTTTAAAAAAACTTTCTGTACGACAGACGGAACAACTTATCAGGCGAAATAAAACCAGGCCCGGTCACCAGCCAAAAACAAACAAATCAGAAAAGAATGATAATGGTGGGTTACCATTATCATATCGGAAATCATTTGAAAATCAGCTTACCAACAAACTTGATTCGAAAGTAACGATTCATCCAAACGGCAGCAGGGGAAAGATCGAGATCGAGTATTATTCCCTTGACGACCTGGAACGGCTCGTTTCACTTGTGGCAGATGACTAAAGAGAGAGTGCTTATGTTTAAAAAATTCATAATTATTTCAGTTACTTTTGTTCTTTTTGTATTTATTCCTATTAGTGTTTTGGCTCGAATGGTTTCCGTTTCTGGTGAAGAAGTAAACCTGAGATCAGGACCAGGTACAAATTACTCTGTTAAATGGAAGTATGGAAGCGGACTCCCGCTAAAAGTCCTCAAACAGGATGGGAAGTGGATCAAGGTAGAGGATTTTGAACAAGATACCGGCTGGCTTCATACAGACCTTGTTTCTGATACCGGTCATTTGATTGTTAAAGTCAACAAGGATAAGAACAAGAAAGTTAATATCCGGAGCGGTCCCGGCACAAACTTCAAAATCGTTGGCAAGGCTTATTACGGGGTCGTTTTTAAGACAATCAAACAGCAGAAGGGCTGGGCCCAGGTAAAACATGAGAGTGGTGTTACCGGGTGGGTAAAACGTTCACTTTTGTGGGGTTTTTAGGCTCTTTCTCAGGAGCATTTCCCTTTCACCAATAAAAAGAGCTCAAGCTTCGTAAAGAAACGTGAGCTCTTTCTTATATGGCGGAGAGAGAGGGATTCGAACCCTCGGTGGAGTTTTATCCCCACACTCGCTTAGCAGGCGAGCACCATCGGCCAACTCGGTCATCTCTCCTGACGTTTTTCTGGCGGAGGGAGTAGGATTCGAACCCACGGTACTTTCGTACAACGGTTTTCAAGACCGCCGCCTTAAACCACTCGGCCATCCCTCCAGAGGATTATCCTTCTACCATCTAACAATAATTCTGTCAACGATATGTAAACCCGAAAATTTTAAGCGGTTTAGTTTTGTACATTTTTGTAACATGGTGTGGAAGGTTTTCGACAATTATGGTAGATTGCTGTTTTCCAGCACATACAATTACTAACCTTATTAATTTTTTTCACGGGATGTTATGACAGAACGTACGTTAGACAGTCAGTTACAGGACCTGACATGTCTCTATGAAATTACCAGGGAGCTGGCTTCCTCGCTTAGTGCTCAGTGACTGCCTTGCAAAGGCCATGAAGCTGCTCTCAGAAATAAAAGGTATGGAAAATGGTACCGTCACCATTGTAAACCCGATTACAGGTAAACTGGAAATAGAGGTGGCCCACGGGCTCACGGCAGAAGGAAGAAAACGGGGAAAATATAAAATTGGTGAGGGAATCACCGGAAGAGTTGTCGCTTCCGGAGAACCGATAATAGTTCCACACATCGCTGAAGAGCCGCTCTTTCTGAACAGAACAAGATCCAGGGGAGATATTAACGACCAGAACCGCTCCTTTTTATGTGTTCCCATAAAGGATGGTAAAAGGGTGATAGGAGCGCTGAGTATCGACAGGATATACCTGGAGGGAATTGGAAATCAAGCCCACAAAGACCTCCAGTTTCTGACGATTTTATCAAGTATTATTGCCCAGACAGTAAAAAGGGTGCAGATCGTTAACCGTGAAAAAGACCATCTGGAAACTGAAAACCTGAAACTTAAACGGGAATTGTCAGAGAAGAATAAAATCAATGATATCATTGGTAATTCTAGCCGTATGCAGGATGTCTATGAGATGGTTCACCGGGTGGTTGACTCAAACGCCACGGTGCTTCTGCGAGGAGAGTCAGGTACGGGTAAAACCCTGGTTGCCAAGGCGCTTCATTACAACAGTAAAAGAAAAGACAAACCCTTTATCGTGGTGAACTGTTCAGCCCTCCCAGAAACCTTACTGGAGAGCGAACTGTTTGGGCATGAGAAAGGGGCATTTACCGGCGCCAACGAACGAAAAATCGGTCGCTTTGAACTGGCTGAAGGTGGAACACTCTTTTTGGACGAGATTGGTGAAATCAGTCACTCTGTTCAGGTAAAACTGCTAAATGTCGTCCAGGAACGAAGTTTTCAGAGGCTCGGTTCAGGCAGGTCTATTTCCTGCGATGTACGGCTGGTTGCTGCAACGAACCGGGATCTGGAAAGTTCAGTATCTGAAGGAACCTTTCGGGAAGATCTTTATTATCGATTGAATGTCTTTCCAATTTATATGCCGCCGCTGAGGGAGCGACGCACCGATATCCTGCTCATAGCTGAGTTTTTTCTTGAAAAATTCAATAGAGAAAACAAAAAGAAAATTAACAGGATATCAACCTCAGCGATTGACCTGCTCATACAATACCATTGGCCGGGAAATGTCAGAGAACTGCAGAACTGCATAGAACGGGCAGTCCTCGTTTGTGACGGAACATCCATAAAAGGGGTACATCTTCCGCCCACACTCCAGGTATCAGAAACCGCTGCCAGTGGTAAACCGCTGTCACTGACAACAGCCGTGGAAAATTTTGAGAAAGACCTTATTATTGACGGGTTGAAGAAAAACAATGGTAACCAGACCAAGACGGCGCAGTTCCTTGATACCAGCCTGAGAATCATTAATTATAAAATTCATCAGTACAATATAAACCCGAAACAATATAAAATATAACCTATGTCCCTTCTTTTACATCTTTGCTGTGCTCCATGTCTTATTTATCCGGAACAGCTTCTTAGCCGCGAAGGTATTGATTTCAGCGGCTACTTTTACAATCCTAATATCCATCCGTACAGGGAATTCAGAAAGAGACTGGATGGTGTGCAGTCATACTGTCAGGATCGAACTATTCCCCTCATTGTCGAGAGGGATTACGGTCTACGGGAATTTTTAAGGGCAGTGGTTTTTAAGGAAAGCACGCGCTGCCCCGTCTGTTACATGATGAGACTAGAAAAAACGGTTCAGATGGCACAGGTGAGGGGGTTTGAGTTTTATTCAACAACTCTGCTTTACAGTAAATATCAAAATCATTCGCTTATAAAAACCCAGGCAGAAAGCCTTTCAGAAGCAAGCCCTGTTTCTTTTATTTACCGCGATTTTAGGGAAGGCTGGCAGTTGGGGGTTGACGACTCTCTCTCTCTTGGTCTGTATCGACAGCCCTACTGCGGCTGTATTTACAGCGAGCAGGAACGATACGACAACAGGTACAAGAAAAAAATTAGAAAGGAAATAAAAGCTAATGTTTAATTTAGTGGTGTTGGCAACCGGCAATAAAAACAAAGTGAAGGAATTTAGAGAGTTAATGGCTGAATTTCCTGTCGAGATAAAATGTCTTTCAGATTTTGGCCCGCTTCCTGAAATAGTCGAAGACGGAACAACCTTTGATGAGAATGCCTACAAAAAAGCACATCATGTAGCTAAGGTTCTTGGCATTCCGGCCATTGCTGACGACTCTGGAATATCTGTAAAAGCACTGAATGGCGATCCGGGTGTTTACTCTGCACGATACGCCGGTGAAGGCGCAACCGACAAGGAAAACTGCGACAAACTATTAAAGAAAATGGCCGGGGTTAAAAATCGCCAGGCATTTTTTACCTGTGTTCTTTCCATAGCCGTTCCTTCCGGGCCAGCACTTACCTATGAAGCAACCTGCAGCGGTACACTGCTTGAGTCACCTCGGGGTGAGGGCGGGTTTGGATACGACCCCATCTTTTATTATGAGCCGTTACAAAAGACATTTGCCGAACTGACCATGGAAGAGAAAAACCGGGTAAGCCACCGCGGCAAGGTTTTGACTGAAGTTAAGTCAGAATTTGAGAAAATCATGGCATGGCTGAAACAAAGAACCATGGAAGAAATGCCTGAACAGCCCGACCACAGCGAATTTCAAGGAAACGACTGGTCAGAGTAGGGTAGGGCGCTATTCCGGTTTTAGTTCCCGGTTGAGCAGGTCGTTTACCGCGGTTCTGCAATCCTTGTCTTCATAAAGTATCTGGTAAACCTGCTCAACGATAGGCATTTCGACCTTTTTTTCTTTGGCAAGATGATATACAGATTTTGTCGTTTTTACCCCTTCTGCAACCATGGACATATCACCAAGTATCTGGGAGAGGCTTTGACCGCTTCCAAGCTTGAGGCCAACGCTTCTATTCCTGCTCAGATCCCCGGTACAGGTCAACACCAGATCACCCATGCCACTCAGTCCGTAAAAAGTTGAAGGTTCAGCTCCCAGTTTTCTACCCAGGCGTGCTATTTCAGCAAGTCCTCTGGTTATAAGTGCTGCTCTGGCATTCATACCAAAGGTGAGGCCATCACAGATACCTGCAGCTATTGCGATGATATTTTTCAGCGCAGCGCTGACCTCCAGGCCAATAATATCTCCGCTTGTATAGACACGAAAATAGCCTGTATTAAATAGGTTCTGAAGCTCCTGTGCAATTATTGGATTTTTACACCCCATGGTTATTGCCGTCGGAACTTCATCAGCAACTTCCCTGGCAAAAGAGGGGCCTGACAAGACAGCAAGCTCGACCGTTATATCTGCTTTGGAGCTTTGTAAAACATCTGTCATCACCTGCGACATGGTCTGTAGTGTCTCGTTTTCAATCCCTTTGGTAGCCGAGATAACGACGCTGTCTTCTTCAAGGTAACTGACAAGGTTTTTAAAAACCGCCCTATAGCCGTGGGAGGGGACAACCATACAGATAGTAGGAGAGCCCTCCACGGCTTTTTTAAGATCCGAGGTCGGAAAGAGTGTATCGGGAAACACAACTCCCGGTAAATAACGCTTGTTTTGTCTGTCTTTTTCAAGCGTTCCAATATGTTTGGGGTCAAAGCCCCAAAGTCGTACACGATGTCCTTTTTTACTCAGAAGCAAGGCGAGGGCACTCCCCCAGGAGCCGGCACCAATGACCGCTATCGGCCGCTGGTCTCTACTCACCTTCTTCTTCATGCTCGGAGTCATCCTGAGCGAGTATATCCATCGCCACAACACGCTCATCCTGCTCAAGGTTGATCAGGGTTACGCCCTGGGTTGTGCGACCGATAACCCGAACATTATCGAGCCCCATACGTATCATCTTGCCTGAATCGGCAATGAGGATAACCTCCTGGTCCTCCTCAACAATCATAGAACCGACAATATCACCGTTCCTCTCACTTGGCTTAATGGCAAAAACCCCTTTGCCGCCGCGTCTTTGAATACGATAATCTTCTGCCGGGCTGCGTTTTCCATAACCATTCTCCGTAACTGTCAGAATAGTTTTATCACTGGATGGGGCAAGCACGCTTGCACCAACGATATAATCACCGGATTTAAGCCTCATCCCCCTTACACCGGCAGCAGTCCTTCCCATGGCGCGAACATCAGACTCGTGAAAACGTATTGAAATCCCTTTTCGGGAAATCATAAAGACAGTATCGTCTCCAGTCAGAATATGGGCTGATATAATCTCATCTCCTTCGTTAATGGTAAGCGCGCGCTTGCCTTTTCTCAGCGGTCTTCTGAATTCAGAAAGGCTTGTCTTTTTAACCCGGCCAAATTTGGTTACCATCAGTATAGTCTTGGACTCATCATCATTCTCAAAAGAGGTGATCGGTAAAATAGCCGCCAGTTTTTCACCATCATTAAGCTCCAGGAGGTTAACAATAGCTTTTCCCCGGGCGGTTCTGCCAACAAGCGGGAGCTGATACACTTTTCTCCAGAAGACCTTGCCGTGGTTGGTGAAAAACAGGAAGGTGTCCAGTGTTGAGGCGACGTAGAGGCTTGAAACATAATCTTCCTCAATATTCATTACCCCCCTGACACCTTTTCCACCACGATGCTGAGAACGGTATAAACTGACAGGATTTCGCTTTATGTAGCCGGAATGGGTAACTGTTACGGCCATGTCTTCAGGGGCGATGAGATCTTCGGGAAGAATCTCGTCAACGGCATCTTGAATCTCCGTTTTTCTCTCATCGCCATAGGTCTCTTTAATTTCAAGAAACTCGTTCTTGATTATATCCATAACCTGAGTTTCATTTTCCAGTATGTTTTTGAGCTCTTTTATCAACTCAATAACATCCTGATAATCTCGAGCTATCTTTTCTCTTTCCAGTCCGGTAAGGCGCTGGAGACGCATATCAAGAATGGTTTGCGCCTGTATTTCACTTAAATCATATCTCTTTATTAACTCTGCCTTGGCCTCAGCCGGGTTTTTTGATGCCTTTATAAGTTCAACCACATCATCAAGGTTATTAATGGCAATATTAAGTCCCTCGAGAATATGGGCTCTCTCTTCGGCTTTTCTGAGCTCAAAAGCAGTTCTTCTATAAACGACAACCCTTCGATGTTGAATAAAATGTTCAAGAATTTGTTTTAAATTAAGAACTTCCGGCTTACTGTTGACAATAGCGAGTAAAATAATGCCAAAAGATTTCTGCATTGGCGTCATCTTGAATAACTGATTGATGACCACCTCTGCAATCTCATCTTTCTTCAGCTCCATGACAATTCTTAAACCTTCCCGGTCTGATTCGTCTCGAACCTCAGATATTGCCGGAAGTTTTTTGTCTTTTATCAGGTGCGCTATTTTTTCAACAAGAACCGCTTTGTTTTGTTGATAGGGAATTTCCGTTACGACAATCGTCTCTTTTCTGCCGTCTTTTGATTTTTCAATATGGGTTTGAGCACGCATAATGACAATGCCCCTCCCTGTTTCATAGGCCTCCCTGATACCGGCACGACCGCAAATAATACCGCCGGTGGGAAAATCCGGACCGCTTATGATTGAAAAAAGCTGGTGGACAGCGATATTTGGATCATCAATAAGGGCGATGAGACCATCAATTATTTCTGTTAAATTGTGGGGAGGAATGTTTGTTGCCATGCCAACAGCAATCCCCGATGAACCATTAATCAGCAGGTTGGGAATTTTACTCGGCAGTACAGACGGTTCGTTCAGAGAGTTATCGTAGTTTGGTATCAGGTCAACAGTTTCTTTTTCCAGATCAGCTACTATCTCTCTGTCTATGCGTGTCATACGTGCTTCTGTATAACGCATTGCCGCCGGCGAATCTCCATCAAGGGACCCGAAGTTTCCCTGCCCATCGACAAGAGGATACCTCATGGAGAAATCCTGGGCCATTCTTACAAGGGTGTCGTAGGCTGCTGTATCACCATGCGGGTGGTATTTACCAATAACATCACCAACAATTCTTGCAGATTTGACATATGGTCTATTATAAAAAACCCCTAACTCCCGCATCGCAAAAAGCACCCGCCTGTGCACAGGTTTAAGACCATCACGGACATCGGGCAGCGCTCTTCCGACAATAACACTCATTGCATAGTCGAGATATGATTTTTTAAGTTCTTTCTCTATTGATATGATTGGAAATTCTTCAGGTGAAGGCTCGTTTTCTTTATCGTTTATCATGATTGCTGTTCAATCTTTATTTTTTTAATTATTAGATATCCAGGTCTGTCACTTCCAGGGCATGGTTTTGGATAAACTCCCGGCGTGGTTCAACTTTATCACCCATCAGGGTTGTAAACATTTCATCAGCCGCTTCAACATCTTTTATTTGTACCTGCATCAATACTCTGTTTGATGGATTCATGGTTGTTTCCCATAGTTGGTCAGGGTTCATTTCACCGAGACCTTTATATCTCTGCAGATGACTTCCTTTAAAAGATTCGCTGCGAACGGTTTCAACCATTTCACTCCAGTTTCCAACCCTTATATCCGTTATCTCACCAGCCTTTGTCTCCTGTCTGACGATAAATTTCTTATCAAGATACGCCTTAATATGAGGAAATAACTGCAGGGCTGATCTGTATTCATTGATGAGAGGTATCTGAGGTCCAAGGGTTGTCATTATCTGCACTTTACCTTTCACTGCCACATCAACTTCATAACAGTCGGGTCGCCACCGGCAGGGTCTTATTGACCCTACTTTCATCTCTTCATTGCCGGACAAATCCTCTATAATCGATTCAACAACTTCTTTATCGGCAAACTGATCGGCTTTTCGAATATCTCTGCTGAGCAGGCTAAAAAGCAAATCTTCCCATATATTCATCCGGTTCAGATACGAAACAAGTTTTTGATAAAGAGACAAATTTCTCAGCGTTTTAACAAGACCATCATCGGTGAGTTCTGTTTTGTCAGAATCTTCAATGATTACCTTTACTTTCTCGCTGGCTTGGGTAAAGAGATGATTGTTCAGTTCTTCTTCATTCAGAAAATATTTTTCTTTTTTACCCTTGCCGAGACGATATAGCGGTGGCTGACCTATATAAACGTACCCCCCCTGAACAAGCGGCAGCATCTGCCTGTAAAAAAATGTTAAAAGCAAGGTCCGAATATGTGCTCCATCAACATCGGCATCTGTCATGATGATGATTTTGTGATACCGAAGCTTTTCCAGATCAAATTCATCCTTGCCTATGCCGCAGCCAAAAGCAGCTATCAGGTGTTTTATTTCTTCACTATCCAAAATTTTGTCGAAACGAGCCTTTTCGACATTCATTATTTTACCGCGAAGAGGCAGAATTGCCTGAATTGATCTATCTCTTCCCTGTTTTGCAGAGCCACCGGCAGAATCACCCTCGACGATGAATATTTCTCTTTTTGAGGGGTCTTTTTCCTGACATTCAGCAAGTTTACCGGCCATTAAAAGACTTGTTGAACCTTTTTTTCTCGACAAATCCCTGGCTCTTTTGGCAGCTTCCCGGGCCCTTGCTGCTTCAACGACCTTAGTAAGAATTCTTTTGGCTATCTGAGGGTTCTGTTCAAGAAAGAGGGTTAGTTTTTCAGTACAGACGGATTCAACAATTGATTTTACTTCAGAGTTTCCAAGTTTTGTTTTTGTCTGTCCTTCAAATTGAGGGTTAGGTACACGAACAGAAATGACACAGGTTAAGCCTTCACGTACATCATCGCCACCCATTTTTTCTCTCAGATTTTTAGGGATAATATCATCACTGGCATATCTGTTGATGCATTTGGTCAAAGCTGCTCTAAAACCGGCAACATGAGTTCCTCCTTCTCTTGTATTTATGTTATTGACAAAAGAAAAAAGCCGTTCGGAATATCCATCAAAATACTGAAAAGATATTTCCACCTTTACCATATCCTTTTCAGCAGTCATAAATATAGGCTCATTAAATACCGGTGTTCTGTTTCGGTTGAGATATTCAACATAGGAAACAATTCCTCCAGAAGCATGAAATTTATCCTCTTCACCGCTTCTTTCATCCTTTAAGTAAATTCGTACATCTTTATTTAGAAAAGCGAGTTCGCGCAGTCTGTTTTTGACCATTTCATAGTTATAAACCGTTGTTTCAGTGAAAATTCCGGGATCAGCTTTAAAGGATATTTTTGTGCCGGTTTTTTCACTTTTTCCTACTATTTCAAGTTCACCGTCTTTTTCACCATATCGATAGGATTGTCGATATATTTTTCCATTCCTGCGAATTTCCGCAATGGCTTCTATGGAAAGAGCGTTGACAACTGATACACCAACGCCATGAAGACCTCCGGATACCTTATAGGTGGAATGATCAAATTTACCACCGGCATGCAGAGTTGTCATAACCAGTTCAAGGGCAGATATATTTTCTGTCGGATGCATATCAACAGGAATACCTCTACCGTCATCTTCAACGGAAATTCCGTTATCTTCGTGAATAGTAACTCTTATCCGCTGACAGTAACCGGCCAGCGCCTCATCAATACTATTGTCAACAACTTCCCAAATAAGGTGATGCAACCCCTCTTCAGCGGTATTGCCTATATACATGGCAGGTCTTTTTCTAACTGCCTCAAGACCATCAAGTACTTTTATCTGGCCGGCATCATAGCTTGTCTGTTCTTCTGTCACTCTTTATCCTTTTATAAAAATTATTATATGAATCTTATAATTGCATGGGCATAATAATACTTAAAAAGCCTTTATCATCATCTGATTTCATCAGACAGGGACTGTTATTGGAATTTATATATGCCTCTACAGTCTCACACTCCATTACCTGGAGGGTTTCTATGAAATATCGGCAGTTAAATCCAAGAATAAGGGATTCACCTGAATAATCTATGTTCTGTTCGTCCTTGGCATTACCCAAATCTGCATTCTGGGAGGAGAGAATCATTCTGTCGCCTTCCAACTGAAGCTGGATAGTATGGAAAATATCTTCGGTAAAAAGATTTATTCTTTTCAGTGATTCAAGAAACGGGATTCTTTCTATTTTCATACAATTATCAATTGAAACTGCATTTATTATAGATCTGTATTGGGGAAATTCCCCCTGTTTCAGACGGATAACCATGACGGCATCACCATCTCTTACAACCATCTGCTTCTTTTCAAACGAAATATCAATGGTATCCCTGTTTTCGCAAAACTTTTTCAGTTCCTGGATACCTTTTTTGGGAATAAGTGTAACTTCGTTTAAATTGAAGGTATCAAGATCAACGGCTACATCTTTCTCCATAATGGAGAGTCTGTGCCCATCAGATGAAACCATTTTCAGATAGTTAACGCCATCCCTTTTCTCTTTTTCTAAGAGCACAGAGGTTAGTGAATAAATATTTTCCTGTTCATTGGCTATTGAGAATATAATTTTGTCTATGAGATCGAGAAAAATATGAGCCTCAAACGAGGTAAATGTCTCATCTTCGAAATCAGGAAATGATGGAAATTCATCACTTGCCATGCCGGCCAGGTTATAGGTGCTTAATCCCGCTTTAATCACAACCCAGTTATTTCCGGTTTCTTCAATGGTTATTTCTTCAGATCCAGATTCACGAACAATTTCAAATATTTTCTTCGAAGGCAGGGTAAGCGTTCCTGTATTTGCTATTTGAGCGGGAACAAATAATCGGAGACCTACTTCCAGATCAGTACCCGTTAAAATAAGTTCAGTGCCGTTTGTATCAACAAGAACATTAGATAAGACAGCGAGGGTCCCTCTTTTATTCGTAATGTTCTGCAGGCTGTTTAACCCTTCTAATAAATCAGTTTTAAGGACGGTACATTCTAAGGGCATCGTTAACTCCTTTCTTGGCAGTTTTGTTTTCTTTTATAAATAAATATCTTTTATTGTTATTATTATCAGCGTTAGTTTGTGGAAAAGTAGAGTAAGTAGTTTTTATTATACAAAAAAAAACTAACATTACCTGTTTTGAAAGTTTCCAGTTTTTGTTTAAAACGAGTTTTCAACAGTGCTATTAACAATGTTTTCAGATTTTATAAGCATTATGGTGTTGAATAGTTGTTGAAAATTTGGTGTAGAAAAGCAGAAAAAAGATTTTTTTAGCACGAAAAAACAATGACATATAAGTTTGCTACAGTTCACTCTAATCTAGTGGAAACAGCTAAAAAATTCAATAAAATAATGGCGAAATTAAATGGCTAAATATAAGGCGGAAAACATTATAAAGGGAATCGAAAATATTCTTTTAACTGCTTGTAATAAAAATATTTTTTCTGCTTCAAGCGTTGCTTTTTTTGATAATGATTTAACAACAGGTGAACATTATGTGGTCTGCTGTGGAACAACAGATGAATCTAAAACGGTCAAAATAGACTATTCAACCTTGTTTGATCTGGCATCGCTTACCAAACCACTTGTAACCCTGCTGACAGTTCTTGTTCTTATAGAGAGAGATTATTTATCCTGGTTTGATACCGTCAAAGATCTTTTACCTACTTATCAATCAAATAAGTATGGGGATGTGGATATTTATCATCTGCTCTGTCACTCATCGGGATTGCCTGCTCATAAGGAATATTGGAGATCGCTGGAAAAAATTGATGTAAAAAAGAAAAGACAGTGGCTGATCGATGAAATACTGAGTGAAAAGAAAGTGTACAAAACGGGGAGCCATCACCTCTATAGCGACCTTGGTTATCTGTTACTGGGATTTATAGTTGAAGAAAAAACAGACAAGGACCTGGCCTGTTTCTGGAATGAATCAATAGCAGAACCCCTGGGGGTATCAAATCAACTGCTTTATCCGGTACCCCGCCCGACCCAAAAGGTTAATTTTGCGGCGACCTGTTCCCAGGATAAAAAGAAATTAAAGGGTATTGTTAATGATGATAATTCTCGCGCATTAGGTGGTATCACCGGTCATGCAGGTTTGTTCGGAACAGCATCAGGAGTACTTAAAGTATGCCAGGAATTACTTGATGCAATGAGTGGTAGAAAAAGTAAATTACCTATTTCCGCTCGAACATTAAATCGTGCCTGCTCACGAGTTGCAGGGTCTGAATGGACAGCCGGCTTTAATACACCCTCCAGATGCGGCTCAAGCAGCGGCAAATATTTTTCAGAAAAAAGTGTTGGCCACCTGGGTTTTACAGGAACATCGTTCTGGCTAGACCCAGTAGAACAACGTGCTGTTGTTTTGTTGACAAACAGGGTTATCAAGGGGGAAAACCTGGAAGGAATAAAGGAACTACGCCCTCAAATCCATAACTATATTGTTGAACAGCTCCGGCTTGATAAAAAAGTCCTCTCTTGCTGACCAGCAAAAGAGAGGACTTTTTATTTTTTTACCACCAGCAGATAGTCTGGTCAGCGGAAAAAATCTTATCTACAAGAGCATCGTAGTCAGGACTGTCTACCGTCAGGTCAAAACTATCTGATTCTCTGTCCCGTGTTACTATTTCAACGAGTTTTTCAACAACCTCATCCGGCTGCGAGCGATAAACGTTCAGGATTTTCATGACTCCTCCCGTTCTATTTTAACCCATAGGGGATAACAATAGACATATCTCTTAATTTTTCGCCTAACTCTTCGATTGTTATAGGCTCAAAACCATTTTTATCTACATTTGCAGGAACGGTGGAATAAATATCTCCTTCCATGTCCCGAAGCATCTCAATGCTTTCCTGAGCATATTCATCGAGCTTCTCTATTTCATTATCCATTACGACCCCATAGGCATACATGTTTTCAACTGCAAGCCCTAGAGCAGAACGCATACCATCTACAGCATAGTCTTTGTTCCTGTACATTAAACAGACTTTCTTGTATTCCATTGTTCTCCTCCCCTTAAAAGCTTAAATAGCAGTCGAAATCTTCGATAATGATTCCGTGCTGAGCCTGGGTAGCCATTTTTTTGTCAGTCAGCCCTTGAGGAATATCCTTTATGTCATATCCCTGTTTTGCGTAGCTGTCTACACAGATAGATACATCGTCGGCCAGTTCGCAGAGTAGAGGAAAATCCTTATCTTTTGAATTATGTGTCGCTGTCCAGGTAAAGAAGACTTTTACCTGGGAACCTTTTGCTTTTGCGGCCTTTGTAACTCCTATAACGTGATGCAGGTTATCAGGGTTCGTCACAAAAATGCCAAGACTTTTTGCCATCGGTTGCCTCCCGGATATTAAATGTCTTTTTAGTAAGAAAAAAAGATGAAGCTGTCAGGTTAATAACCTAGCCTTTCTTTATGAAAAAGCTGATGTAACCGGATTCTTCCTTTTCGCCAAGATACTCATGACCGGCACGTTCACACCAGCCGGGGATATCATTTCTGGATCCAGGATCGGTACCGTCAACCTGTAAAATTTCTCCTGCAGCCAGTTTGCCCATCTCTTTTTTGGTTCGGAGAAGCGGCATCGGGCAACTCAAACCTTTGGCGTCGAGAACATTATTTGGCGTAACATCTGCTGCAACTGTTTTGTAATCACTCATAGTTAACCTCCGTATCGTTTTTAATAGTACCACACCGAATTAACAGTTAATGGCGCTTTTTGTTGAATTTAGTTGAATAAAACTAAACAACCAGCAAAATACTGTACCACATTTAATCAAGTTTTTAGCATAATAAATTGTTATGTCAAACTAAAATGAAGTTGAAAAAACACCAAAAAACAAACACATACCACATTGTCGCACTATTGACAAAACGCTCTGTCAAAGGTAAAGCAATGAGGTGTTTATTTTAATCAAATATTAGATTTATCAGGAGGTCTGTATGAGTGAGCAGAGTATTGTTGTGAGCAAGTTTAAAGGCTTATACAAAACAATGTGCCAAACGGAGTGGAACCCGACAGTTACCGGCATTGTTGTGGGGTTCTTTTCGGTGATGATTATGGCCTGGTGGAGACCATGGGGCGCTGTCGGAGCTATCAGGAACTGGGGTGACTGGATAATGTATGGGATAACCTCATGCTTGGAACAGATGTTGGTGTTTTTGCCTATTATGAAGAGGCGCCACGCTCTATTCTTGTCAGTTCCGGATCTGTTATCGGTATCGGTTTTGTTGTCGGTGCTTTTATCTCTGCCTGTCTCGGCAAAGACTTTGCCTTGAGAGTACCGCCGTATCGTGAAATGGTAAAAGCCGTCATTGCCGGTATTCTTATGGGAATAGGGGCAACTCTTGCCGGTGGCTGTAATGTTGGTGGTTTTTACAATGCCATTGGAAATCTCTCGGCAAACGGTTTTACCATGATGTTTGGTCTTGTTTTTGGCGTCATTCTCGGGCTAAAACTTCTTTACCTTGAGATGGAACATATAACCTGGGGAGACGGTGGTTCAAAAACTATCAATTTCCAAGCGCTGTTGTGGGCCTGTTAGGCTTGGCAGCGGCAGCGTTTTTAATTATTAAAGCATATGGCTATGCAGGAAATGAAGACAGTGATTACATCGCATCTCTTGGCGGTATTATACTTATTGCCGCCGCTCTCGGCTATACCATGCAGCGTGGCCGCTGGTGCATGGTCCAGGGCTTTCGTGAACCACATATGACCGGTGACTGCACGCTGGCAAAATCAGTCATGCTGTCCATCGTTATCGTGGCAATTGGTGCAGCTGTCTTAAAGTATGCTGTTCCTGTTCGGGCGGAAGGGGAAGCCGTCCTGGCCGCCGTTAACTATGTCCGAGGAACTTTTGGCTGGGGTGGTGTTGTCGGCGGTTTTATCTTTGGTCTTGGCGCAATGTTTGCCGGTGGATGCGGATCAGGAACACTCTGGCGTGTCGGTGAAGGGCAGGTAAAACTGATGATGGTTGTACCATTTTTTGCAGTCAGCACCTCTATTATGACCGCCTGGTTCAGAGATCAGGAATTTGAGGCGGATGGGGTTCTTGGAAGTTTTGTTTATTTACCGGAGGTCATTGGGTATGGCCGAACACTTCTGTTCATAGCAGCCTTTTTGCTGGTCTGGTACCTGGTTGTTATCTGGAACGAAGAGACAATAAACTGATCGTACCCATGTAAGATATAGATCTCAAATTATATACTGCAGCTGCAATTTCATTCCATGAAATTGCGTTTTTTTTTTAAATGAGAGCTGTACTCTGTTGTAATGAAAAAATTATCAGATGATGGCAGCAGATCAGCACCGGAACCAATAATCAGAGATATGGGATATGGAGAAAAAGGTAATTGATGAAAAAACAGCAATTTTCAGGGATGATCTTTTCTAGAGCATGATCCGGTTTGACAAAACCACCCGGAACGAATTGACCGTCTCAGATTTATGCTATCTCTTAATGCAACCCGGAAGTGCAGAAAAAATTTATTTATCCCTCTTTTTCGCCTGCAGAGCTTGAACACATTGAAAGCAAACCACGCCAGGATCGCTCGTTGACAGGGTTGCTGCAACCGCAGAAAAAGCGTATGACTTTCTTGATGAGGACACTGGCAACTTCAGCACAGTCTTATGAGGCCGCCCGTCATGCAGCCGGGTCGGTCTGAGGGCGTTGATCTTCTTTTGGAAAATGAGATTGATAACGGTTTTGCTCTGGTCCGACCTCCGGGTCATCACGCAGAAAGAGATCAATCAATGGGTTTTTGCCTGTTTAATAATATTGCTGTTGCCGCCTGGCATGCTCGACATAAACATGGTTTGGAAAGGGTAATGATAGTGGACTGGGATCTTCATCATGGAAATGGTACCCAGTTTTCTTTTTACAACTCTCCAGAAATTCTTTTTGTTTCGACCCACCAATACCCCTATTATCCGGGCACCGGTTCTCTGGAGGAGATCGGTGTTGAGCAGGGTGAGGGATATACCGTTAATATCCCGCTGCCGGGGGGACAGGGTGATGAAGATTATGCAACGATTTTCAATGATATTGTTGTCCCGGTGGGCACGGCAATATAATCCGCAGCTTATTCTGGTTTCGGCAGGTTTTGATATTTACCATGGGGATCCGCTCGGCAGCATGTCTGTCGGGCCGGCCGGTTATTCGTATATGACTCGTTCTCTGGTCCAGCTTGCAGAAGAGGTTTGTGACGGCAGGATTCTGGTCACCCTGGAGGGAGGTTACAACCTGAAAGGTCAGCGGGATGGAGCCCTCGCGGTGTTATCTGAGCTGCTCGGCAATCCGCTGGATGATGGTGAAGAGTTTTACCTGAGCGATGAAGCATTGAAGCACTGGCTGGTGCACACCTTACCCACAGTTCCATAGGGCAGGCACGTCAAGTTGCAAAAAAATATTGGAAAATGTAGATTCAGGAAAGGTCTTTATTTATTGTGTGGGGATGAATGGGGAGAGTTTTGAAAACCAGATCTGCAAAGATACTCGTTGCGGATGATGATGCTATGGTTCGCAGAACAGTATCAAAAATTCTTGAGATGTTCGGACATCATGTCGATATGGCCTCGGATGGTAGACGGGGTTGTTGATCTTGTTGACGATTCATTTGATGTCGTAATTCTCGATATCAATATGCCGGACATGGACGGTTTTGAAACCATGGACGAGCTGAACAAACTCAAGTATGATATTCCGGTTCTTTTTCTCACCGGTGCCGGTTCCATGGACTATGCGGTAAAGGCAATAAATATAGGCGCCTATGATTTTCTGACGAAACCGATAGAAGATCTTGATATTTTCAATGTAAAGATTCGTCGGGCGATTGAAAAAAGAACGTACGTTCTTCAGGGAACGACAGTACAAAGCAGCCCTTGAGGATGATATCCAGGAAAAAGCAGCGCAGCTTGAGGAACAGAATAAACTGTTGCTGACCTACAGCAACACTCTGGAGAGAGCAACAGTCCAGCTGATGAGCAGTCTCCAGAATGCGATGGAGGAAAAGGATTACTATACCGCTGGACATACCATGCGGGTGACCGAATATGCGGTGATGCTCGGCGGCGCTATGGGACTTGAGGGCCAGGACCAGGTTGTTCTCAGGCGAGCGGCCCAGTTCCACGATATCGGAAAACTGGTTATAGACCTTTCCTGTATTCAAAAACCCGGGAAGTTAAGTGCTGAGGAGTGGGCTCTTGATTCGAAACATCCAAGTGTCGGGGCAAATATAATAAAACCTCTGGGTTTTATGAAAAGAGAACAGTTTATCATCCGTCATCATCACGAGAGAATGGATGGCAGAGGGTACCCGGACGGTCTTACCGGTGATCAACTGGATGATTTGACAAAAATATTTATCGTGGTAGACAGTTATGACGCTATGACTTCGCGCAGAAATTATCGCAGAAACCTCAGCATGGATGAAGCGATTGATGAGCTCAACCGTTGTTCCGGAACACAGTTCGACCCGAATATTGTTGCAATTTTTTCCCAGACAATAACCGAGTTTTCTCCCACAGACAGTGTTTTTACCGACGAGTACCTGGACCATATTTATTTGAAAGAAAACTGATACCGGAAGAAATGAAAATTACCCAAAAAGAAGTCGAGCACGTGGCTCACCTGGCTCGATTGCATTTAAATGAAAAAGAACTGCAGCAAATGACAGCTCAGCTTGACACTATCCTTGCATATGTTGACAAGCTCGAAGAGCTCGATACCACAGGCGTTGTACCCACAACCCATGCGTTTTCAATAACCAACGCTTTCAGGGACGATAGTGTAAGGCCATCCCTGACACAAAAAGAAGCTCTTTCTGAAGGCCCGAGCACAAATCATGACAGTTTCATCGTACCGCGGGTCATCTGATTCAAAGGCACCCACACCAGCCGGCAACACTATAGAGCGTACTGTCTCTTTGTTTTATTGAGGTTTTTATGGAACCATATGCGTTAACTATTTCTCAGGCACTCGAACACATGAAGGCGGGCGAGCTGAGTTCTCAGGAATTAACCCAAAGCTGTCTTGATAGAATTAGTTCTGTTGAAGGAGTCGTGCAGGCTTTTGTCTCATATGATGCGGAGCGGGCACTTTCTTCTGCCCATGAAATTGACGGTAAGGGGGCGAAAGAAAAGAGCGGTAAGCTGTGCGGTATACCCCTGGCCATGAAGGATCTTCTCTGTACAAAAGGGTGTCGGACGACGTGCGGATCAAGGATCCTCGAGCAGTTTGTTCCGCCCTATGATGCCACCGTTATTGAAAGAGTAAAAGGCGAACAGGGAATCATTGTCGGCAAGACGTCAATGGATGAATTTGCCATGGGTTCAACGTCTGAAACCTGTGCTTTCGGAACTCCCAGAAACCCCTGGAAAACAGACTATATAGCTGGCGGTTCATCGGGCGGTTCGGCAGTATCTGTTGCGGCAGGAGAGGTACTTGGGGCCCTTGGCTCTGACACCGGCGGATCAATCAGGCAGCCGGCTTCATTGTGTGGTATCGTTGGCATGAAACCAACCTATGGCAGGGTGTCGCGCTACGGACTTGTTGCTTTTGCCTCGTCTCTTGATCAGATCGGGCCGCTCACCCGTGATGTGACCGATTGTGCTTTGCTGATGAATTGTATCTGCGGATATGACCCAAAGGACTCAACAGCTGTCAATATCCCGGCTGAAAATTATCAGTCAGCCCTGGTCGGTGACATGAAGGGAGTGCGGGTTGGAATTCCCCGAGAATATTTTCTTGAAGGTCTTGACCCGGAAGTGGAAAAGGTCGTAATGGCCGGGGTTGCTGCCTTGAAGGATGCAGGTGCTGAGATTGTTGAGGTATCGATTCCCCACGTCGAATATTGTGTCGCCGTCTATTACCTGATCGCCCCGGCCGAGGCCAGCTCAAATCTGGCCAGGTTTGACGGCGTGGCCTACGGGTATCGAGACGCAGATGCAGACACTTTAATGGGCATGTATAAAGATACACGATCTGAAGGCTTTGGCGCGGAGGTGAAGCGAAGGATACTTATCGGAACCTATGCATTATCCTCTGGCTATTATGATGCGTATTATAAAAAAGCGTCACAGGTCAGAACGCTTATTCTCGAAGATTTTAAAACGGCCTGGGACTCCTGTGATCTCCTGGTCTCTCCGGTGACACCGACACCAGCCTGGAAAATAGGGGAAAAAGCTGATGATCCCCTGGCCCTCTATTTGTCAGACATCCTGACCCTTTCGACAAACCTGGCGGGGTTGCCGGGGATGTCAGTCCCCGGAGGGTTCAGTTCGGCAGGGCTGCCCATCGGTATCCAGCTCCAGGGCCCCCACTTCAAGGAAAGCAATTTGATCAGAGCTGCATATAATATTGAGAAGAGACTGGATATTGATAGACGCATCCCGTCATTACCGTAAACGAGTATCAGTGTGAAATTAAAAATTCCTGACAATATAAAGGATATTACGCCATATCCACCGGGTAAACCCATTGACGAACTGGAGCGGGAATATGGTGTAACAGGCTCGATAAAGCTGGCTTCAAATGAAAACCCGCTGGGACCATCTCCACTGGCTTTAAAGGCCATGCACGCTTCTCTGGAGGAGATGCACCGTTATCCTGACGGGTCCGGTTATTACCTGACCCGGGCCCTGGCCGATCGTCTTGGGGTTGATCCAGAACAGGTTGTGCTTGGCAATGGATCCAATGAAATTATAGAGTTTCTTGTAAAGGCATTTGTACAAAAAGGGGATGAGGTTATCACCAGTCAGCCATCCTTTTTAATGTACCAGAAGTTCGTTCAGATTCGGGGCGGGGAAAATATCGTGATACCGCTCAGGGGCATGGCACACGACCTGGAAACGATTACTGAACAGGTCACGGAAAAGACACGCCTGATCTTTATAGACAATCCAAACAACCCGACTGCTACCCTGATAGCACCCGATGACCTTTACTCGTTTCTTGCGGCAATCCCTGAACATGTTGTGGTGATCCTGGATGAAGCATACATTGATTTTGTCGACCAGGAACTGCAAATCGATATTAACTCACTGATTAACGATACTGAGAAGCGCTGCGGGGTGGTTTCTCTCAGAACCTTTTCAAAAGCCTACGGGCTGGCCGGTCTCCGTGTCGGCTTTGGGCTCATGCACAGCTCGATCGCCGCCTGTCTGCACAAGGTAAGACAACCATTCAACATCAACGGGGTAGCACTCAGCGGAGCTCTGGCAGCGTTGCAGGACACGGATTTTTATCAGCGAACACTTACCTCCGTGAAAGAGGGAAAGCGCTCTCTCATGCATGAGCTGGAGAAACTCGGCTGCAGGAGCTATCCCTCCCAGACGAACTTTTTTCTAATAGATGTCCGGGGTGATGCAACCCAGCTCTATGAGTCAATGTTGAGAAAAGGGGTCATCGTCAGGTCAATGAAGGCTTATGGTTTTCCAGGATTTATTCGGATTAATGTGGGGACGCCATCAGAAAACGATCGTTTTCTGGCTGCGCTGAAAGGGTGTCTTCAGGAGTGCGGTTATGCCGGATGAGAGGGCATTGATCGTAACCATTGACGGACCGTCGGGAGTCGGAAAATCAACGATCAGCAGGGGGGTTGCAGAGCAGCTTGGTTTTACCTATCTTGATACTGGTGCAATGTATCGTGCCGTTGCCCTGCACATGCAGTCCAGGGGCATAGATTTTTCAGATGTCGAGGCGGTAACGGCTGAGCTGGAATATATATCAATTGAACTCCACCCCGCCGGCGAAGATGGTGATGTAAACGTGACCTTAAACGGCCGTGCTGTCGGGCATCAGATCAGAACACCGGAAATTTCAATGCTTGCCTCAGGTATTTCGGCCCTGCAGCCCGTGCGAGCGAAACTGACCCTGATGCAGCAGCAAATCGGCGCACATGGGCGGGTTGTCGCTGAAGGAAGGGATACAGGAACCGTCGTATTTCCAGGTGCAGCATATAAGTTCTACCTGGACGCCGCCCCGGAGGAACGAGCCTCAAGGCGGGCGCGTCAGCTCAGGGAGCGAGGTGAAGAGGTTGATCTAGATGCATTACTGGCAATGACTGTTGCCAGGGATAAAAATGATAGTGAGAGGGAGATTGCACCGCTAAAAAAAGCTGACGATGCCGTTTATATAGATACTACCGGAGTGAGCGCTGACCAGGTTCTGGAACGGTTGTTATCAGCTATTGCAGACAAAAACACCCCCTGAACCGGGATAACGGTACGGGGGGTGTTCTTATTTTTTGATGAGAAGATTATTCAACTATTCCAGAACAAAATCGGCCCGTCGGTTCTGGCTCCAGGAAAAATCATCCTGCTCCATAAAAAGAGGCCGTTCTTCACCGTAGCTGACAGTTCTTATTCGTGAAGGATTAATACCAAGGTTTACCAGGTAATCTTTCACGTTTATCGCCCTTCTTTCTGCAAGGGCCAGGTTGTATTCTTTTGTCCCCCTGTCATCACAATTGCCTTCGATAATAACGGTGTTTGCCACCTGCTGGAGCTGCTCGGCATTTTTAATCATGCGATCCGACATATCCGGCCGAACCCCGGCCTGGTCGAAATCGAAATAGATTGGTACGAGGCCCTGGGAGGAGCGGCCGTGCTGCCGCCTGTACTCGGCACTTGCTTCGTCCTGGGTGCCGTCTATGGCCAGGCTGCCGAGATGCTCAACGTTGCTTGGTGAGCTGTCATCCAGTGTTCCCTCGGAGGAGAGGCTGTTTTCTGAGTAGGATCCGTCAGCCAGTGGGTAGTTGATATCCTTTCCCGTGGTCGTCGGCTGAACTGCTTGTTCCTCCCGGATCTGGTGGAATAACCGGTTTTTTTGCACAACCACCGGTGAGAAGGACAAGTGATCCGATAAGTACTGAGGCGAGCAAGTAGTTAACAATGATTTTTTTCATACCTTTTCTTATCCTCTGATTGTTGTCATAAATTGATGGTTTCAGACCATACATTGTTGCGGGTAACGGGAGAAAAATAACCTCTATTTCCCTGATTAAAAGCAACTATCTATTCTATCCGTATAAAAAGAGAGGTCAAGAGATTTATCACCCGGGTCAGCTGTATCAGAATTTATCTGTAAACAGGTTTGCCAGGGACCTTCGTTATGAGTAGATTGGTAGAAAATAAGAAACGTGCAGACATAGTGCCCAGAGTGGGTGAATCTGCCGTGTAAAGGTGATTTTTATGAAATTTGCAGCGACCTGCGGAACAGGACTTGAAAACCTTGTGGCAGGAGAGATCAAGGAGTTTCAGGGAGGCGACATCAAGATTGGCAGCGGCTCGGTCAGCTGGTCAGGCTCCCTTGAGAGCGGCTACCGCGCCTGTTTGTGGTCCCGGTTTTCCTCACGGGTACTGCTGGAGGTGGCGCAATGCACTCCGGAGAACGAGGAGGATCTTTATGGCAGGGTCAAGGAGATCAGCTGGCAGGATCATCTTACCAATAAAACAACCTTCGCTGTTGACTGCTCTCTTGGTTCCGGGGCTCCGTTTAATCACAGCAAATATACAGCCCTCAAGGTTAAAGACGGTATCGCCGATTATTTTCGTTCAATAAGCGGTGCACGGCCACACGTTCAGGTGAGTCGTCCCGGTGTTCGTGTCAATGTGCATGCAGACGGTGTTCGTACGATACTGTCCATCGATCTTTCCGGTGAGAGCCTGCACAAAAGAGGATACCGGCTTGAAAGAGGTGAGGCTCCCCTCAAGGAAACTCTGGCGGCAGCAATCATTGCCTTAAGCGGCTGGGATGGTCAATGTTCGCTGCTCGACCCGCTGTGCGGCTCGGGAACGCTGCTCATTGAAGCAGCAATGATATTCGGGGATGTTGCTCCCGGTCTGGGAAGAAGTTATTTTGGCATGCAGGGCTGGCGCGGGCACGAGGAAGGTTTATGGACACAGCTGGTATCTGAAGCTGCTGAAAGGGAGGAAATCGGCCATAACAGGAGCTGGCCGCAATTGCTCGGGTATGATGGCAGTCGACTCTCTGTTCGTCAGTCGCGAGTAAATATCAAAAACGCAGGCCTTGATGACAAAATCTATATCAGCCGTAAAGAACTGTTTGAGCTGAGTCCTCCTGCAGATGCCGGTTTTTTCGTATGTAATCCTCCCTATGGCGAGCGGCTGTCTGAGAAAGAGACGGTTAAATATCTTTACAGGTTCATTGGCAGCCGCTTACAGAAGTCCTTTCACGGCTGGCGTGTCGGCCTTTTTACATCAAACCCCGACCTGGCAGATATGACAGGGTTGAGCTGGGAAGAAAAGCATCAGCTCTACAATGGACCTATCGCATGTCGACTGTTTGCGGGCCAGGTTGACAACCGGCCGATTCGAAATTTCCAGTGGCATATCAACCCTGCTGATCCGGAAGAAGAAAACAGCGATTTTGCGAATCGATTGAGAAAAAATCTAAAAAAGATGATCAGCTGGGCAGATAAGGCTGGTGTTGAGTGTTTCCGGGTCTATGATCGTGATATGGCTGAATACAACGTCAGTATTGACCTTTACGGTAAATGGGTACATGTGCAGGAATATGCGGCTCCGTCATCAATCAATGAGGCCCTGGCGGCAGAGCGCTTTGGGACAGTACTGAAGGGGGTGCGTCAGGTTTTGGGAGCAGGACGGGACCGGGTATACATTAAGACCAGAAAACGGCAGAAAGGAAAGACTCAGTACCAGGGGAAGACGAAGAAAAGGGGTAAACTATACGAGGTTAGGGAAGGGGAGTGTTCATTCCTGGTTAACTTCACCGATTACCTGGATACCGGGCTCTTTCTGGACCATAGAAACACCAGGATGAGAATCGGTCAGGAGGCTGAGGGAAAGAGGTTTCTGAATCTTTATGGCTACACCGGTACAGCAACCGTCCATGCCGCACTTGGCGGGGCGGTCTCATCAACAACAGTCGATCTTTCAACTACCTACCTCAAGTGGGCTGAAATGAATTTTGCCCTAAACGGTATTTACCCCGATCGACATCTCCTGATTCACGCCGACTGTATGCAGTGGCTTAAGGAACATTCTGATGTGTATGACCTTATGTTTGTTGACCCGCCCACATTTTCGAACACCAGGAAAAAATCACGGGTTTTCGATGTGCAGAAAGACCATTCTAGCTTGCTTAATCTGTCAATGTCACGGCTAAGAGAGAGCGGGCTGCTTATTTTTTCAACAAATTTCAGGTCATTCAAACTGGATGACAGGCTGGCAGAGCAGTATCAGTGCAGTAACATCAGTAAAAAGAGCATACCGCCGGACTTTAATCAATCATCCCGTATTCACCAGTGCTGGGAGATACGGCATAAATAAAGGCCAGCCCTCAGGGGCAAGGGGGGCGTTGCTTTTGGATGTGGTGTCTTGCCGATTTTGTCTTGCCGCTGCAATAAATTGCCAGTTACTTGATATCATGATATTATCAGCATCCATCCCTGTTCTACTATCGAACCTGTGTGGACGGTATAAGCCGGGGGGCAGTAGGTGTGCAGCGCTGTTTGTTGTTAACTAATCGTCATCAAGGAGTTTTCACTTTATCAGTCTGAAAAAGGGGGACTGGAGTTGAGCGGAGATAAAAAAATTGCTGATCTCGAGCAGCAGCTGAAAGAAAAGGACGAGTATATTGCCCAGTTGAAAGAGAAGCTGGCTGGTTACCATGATACTGCTGTTTCCCACGAGGATGCTGGCGGAGATTATGAGCAGCTCAGGCTGGCTTTGAAACAGGTGGAGAAAGACAGCCGAACCAAGAGTGAATTCCTGATGAGCATGGGGCATGAAATCAGAACCCCAATGAACGGCATAATGGGAATGACCAACCTGGTTCTGGAAACAGATCTCACCTCTGATCAGCGGCGTCATCTGGAGATGGTTAACACTTCAGCAGAACACCTTCTTGAGGTTGTGAACGATATTCTTGATTACACGCTGATAGAGTCGGGGAGTTTAAAGCTGAACTTTGAGGATTTCAATCTTTCAGAAAGTCTGGACTGTGATCTCTATCTGATGAAACTGTCCGCACGTCAAAAGAATATCGACCTTGAATATCGACTGGGCCATGACGTGCCTGAGTATTTAAACAGTGATGCTGATCGAATGGTTCAGGTGATAATGAACCTGGTCACTAATGCGGTTAAATTCACCGAAGAAGGAACAATTACTGTTAATGTTGAACGGCTGGAAGCAGATGATGGTATGGGAATGCTCAAGTTTTCTGTGACCGATACCGGAATAGGAATTCCGCCCGAGAAACAAAAAATCATCACAGACACCTTCAACCAGACCTATACTTCATACTCACGAAAATTCTGGGGAGGCGGGCTGGGACTGGCGATATCGGCACAACTTGTTCATCTGGCCGGCGGAGAAATTGGACTTGAGTCCAGTCCGGGGCAGGGGGCAACGTTCTGGTTTACCTGGAAGTATGCCAAGCCATCCGGAGACCACTCGGTATCGACACCGGTGAGCACTGCAGCAATCACTGCAGCTCAGGGTCAGGGCACCAACTTCATGCTCGATGGTGCAAAGGTTCTGCTGGCTGAAGATGAGCCGATAAGCAGGATACTGATTGAAACACTGCTGGAGCAGGCCGGTTTACACATTGATGTGGCGGAAAATGGAAAACAGGCCGTCGAGGAAGCGTTGACCGGTAAATACCAGGCGATTTTAATGGATGTTCAAATGCCTGTCATGGATGGACTGGAAGCAACGAGGGAAATCAGGAACCATGAGCGTCAACATGGAGGGCACCTCCCCATTATTGCTTTAACAGCCCACGCAATGCATGGTGACCGGGAAAAATGCCTCCAGGCCGGTATGGATGACTACCTGACAAAACCGCTTGGAAAATCCGAGTTGTTTGATGTACTCACGCGCTACTTGACCAATACGGCACTTGTTGTTGATGGTGATCCGGTAAGCCAGCAAATGGTGGTGGAGTTATTAATCGAGTCGGGGTGGCGGGTGACCATAGCGGAAAGCGGTCGCTCTGCCATGTACGAGGCATCACTTTCACCCTTTGACCTTATTCTGCTGGATACGGCAATGGTACAGGGCGACGGGGTTGAGACGGCCAAAATTATTCGCCGTCTCGAGGAGTACTCCGGGCGACAGGCCTTGATTCTGGGAATAGAAAGCAGTGATGCAGATGAAGAACTGGAGAAAAAATACAGAGAAAGCGGTGTCAATTCTTTTATAAAAAGACCGATTGATATCGAAGTGCTGAAAAAACACATGGAGCAGCGGCGCTGATTGCCGGCAGCTAGGACACGGCAGCGGGACCGCCTGCCGTGTCACTGTTTCCGCTGTCGCCGACAATTGAGTAAATGACTTGTAAGAACAGCTGTCTCACCGTATAGTACCCTGCCCTGGAAACTATGTGACGGGTTGCTGTCAAGATGGGTTGAACAGCGCAGGGGAAATCTAACAGCATCTCTTCTAAAGTAGATAATATACTGAATTTACAATTCAAATAACTATGTCTTCGCACTATTCACATGTCTGTCTGCACACCTACGGTTATGAACTTCCTCCCCGGATATTGACCTCAAATGCAATCGAGCAGCGTCTTGAACCGATCTATGAACGACTGAAGCTGCCGAAAGGCAGGCTGGAAATGATGAGCGGTATTGCCGAGCGCAGGTTGTGGCAGCAGGGTACACGGCCAAGCGAGGCAGCAGCAAAAGCTGGCCGCAGGGCACTCGACGGCGCAGGAGTTGAACCAGAGCGCATAGAATGTCTCATATTTACCTCTGTTTCCCGAGATATGATGGAGCCTGCTACGGCCTCGTTCGTCCACAATGCCCTGGCGCTGCCGCCGGACTGTCTTTTACTGGATATTTCAAATGCCTGTCTTGGGTTTCTTGACGGAGCGGTAATGCTGGCCAACATGATCGAGCTAGGCCAGGTAGAAAACGGGCTGATTGTTTCGGGGGAGACGGCAGAAGACCTCGTGGAGTCAACGATTCAAACATTGCTTGCAGACGAGAGTCTCACCAGAAAAAGTTTCAAAAGTGCTTTTGCTTCTCTCACCATAGGGTCCGGCGCTATCGGTCTTTATATGTGCCGCTGCCGTCCTGGCAGCGCGGATAGACCGAGACTGACACATTGTGCATGGCGGGCAAACACGATGCACTCCGATTTGTGTCAGGGGGGTACAGCAGGTTCCGCGCATACACTTATGGCTACCAATTCCGAGGAGCTCCTTGTCCAGGGCGTGGATACGGCCAAGATGACCTGGGATGAATTTATCCGGGTGAGCGGCTGGCATCCCGGTGATATAGACAGATTTTTTTGTCACCAGGTTGGTACCGCGCACGCCCGGCTGCTTTTTGAACAATTGAAGCTCGATCCGCAGAGAAATTTTGAAACCTTGCCGTTTCTGGGAAATGTCGGGTCTGTTTCGGCACCAATTACCATGGCCATGGCCATGGAGCAGGATGTTTTCGTCCCCGGTCAGAAAGGGGCAATGCTTGGAATCGGCAGCGGGATTAACTGCATGATGCTTGGAATTGAGTGGTGAAAGAAGGTCTATGTGCGGATCAGCGATGAGAAAGAATATCAGTCCGGCTCAGGGCAGGCGGCTCCTTCAACATGCTCGTTCCATTCTGAAATATAGACTTGGTTTATCTGGTGAGCCGCCGGGTCGAAGTGACCTGGATGATGAGTCTCTGCAGCAGCAGTGCGGCACCTTTGTGACTTTGAAGATTAATGGCGCACTGCGCGGCTGTATCGGCAACATCGAGGCAGATGGTCCAATTGTTGATTCAATTGAGCGTAATGCGCTCAGTGCCGCGTTCCATGATCATCGCTTCAAGCCGCTGGGAGCCGAAGAATTAGCCAGGGTAGAGATTGATATTTCCATACTGAGCAGTCCTGAACGTCTTGACTACCGTGATGGCGATGACCTGGTCAGTAAACTGAGACCCCTGGTTGACGGTGTTATTCTGCGCCATGGCAGGAGCAGTGCCACCTTTCTCCCCCAGGTCTGGAGTCAGCTGCCGAATCCGGTAATTTTTCTGGAACACCTGTGTCGAAAGGCGGGGTTGTCCCCATCACTTTGGCAGAAAGAGCATCCCGACATATACATCTATCAGGTTCAGTGTTGTGAGGAGGAAAAGAGGTGATTGTAACCCTTGATCAAGTGCTGCTTGAGCAGATTGAGGCTCTCTACCAGGACATGGAGCAGTCGTACGACCATACGGCGTCGCTCCTCGGCCATAGCTGCACGGGGTGTCCTGATAACTGCTGTGATTCATATTTTCTGCACTTTACCTATATTGAGTGGAGCTATCTCTGGTATGGCATGAAGCGTCTTGCCCCGGAAAAACAGCAGGAAATCATCAGCCGTGCAGTGTCCTATGAGAAGCACAGTGAGAAACTGCTCGCTTGCGGGGAACGACCGCGGCTCATGTGTCCGCTTAATGAAAACGGGCGCTGCATTCTCTATAATTATCGGCTGATGGTGTGCAGAACCCATGGAGTACCTGCTGTAATGACCCGCCCGGATGGAAAGAAAATAACCTTTCCGGGATGCTTCAGGTGCCAGGAGACTGTAGATAAGCAGGCTGGCGGTAGGCAGGAAGTGGTGATGGAGCGTACCCCGTTGCTGAGGCGGCTTGTTGCTCTTGAGCAGGACCTGTTGGAAGGAAAGAGAAATCTTGTGCCCAAGGTCAGGATGACAATCGGCGGTATGCTGAAGGCGGGCCCCCCAGCGCTTCCGCACTGCTCAGACCGTTGATTAGTTTGGCGTTTATGAAAAACGGAAACATACCAGTTCAGGTTACAGGAAGGCATCATTCAGGTTACAGGAAGGCGCCTGTGAACGTAAAAGTTACCGGTAAGCAGCCGAACACAAAGATGTGTTTTGTCTGTGGGCTTAGCAATGATTTCGGTTTAAAGAGTCGTTTCTATGAGCTCGAAAATAATGAAATTATGGCCGTATTCATGCCCTCTGAGGAACACCAGAGCTACCCGGGGCGACTGCATGGCGGGGTAGCGGCAGCTATTCTTGATGAAACCATCGGCCGGGCTGCATTGAAACATGAAGTATCTGATTTCTGGGGAGTTACGGTTGATTTTTCAATGAAGTTCAGGAAACCGGTTCCGCTGGGTCGGGAGATCAGGGTTATCGCCAGGGTAACCAGGCAGAACAAACGCACCTTTGAAGGTACAGGTGAAATTCTTCTTGCCGATAATTCCGTTGCCGTCGAAGGCAATGGCCGCTACTTGAAAATGGATCTATCCAGAATCACAGCGCTTGAATTTGAAGGTGAAGAATGGCAGGTTATCGATGAGGCAGAGGACCCTGCCGAGGTAATTCTGTAAAGGTTTTTTTATTCTATCGTGTACCTGGCATGGGGCAATTTGATGACAAGAATATGATTACAGCATCGAGGTACTCGTTCCTCCGAGAGCCGGATATATACCCACTTTAAAACAGTGAGGCCAGGAACGCCGCGGCCTCTCCTGCCCCGTTTATCGGATACGGGTCAGCCCTGCGTCCCATCAGCTGCGGCAGATCCCCGAGCCATTGACCGCTGAAGAACTGTTGCTGGTCATATACGTGCGCCTGCTAGATTTCTTCGCACAAACTGCTCCAGAACCGCAGATTCCGGGAACTCGCCTCGATGCACACAGGCAACTGAGGCACTACTCTGACAGCATTCGGCAATCGTTGAGTAACCACTCTTGCAGATCACCAGGTCGGCGATATTAATCAAGTCCGGGTGATACAATTGCGTGCTGTGGGCCAGAGCAGAGATGTTGCTGCCGACCTGGATTTCCTCCTTCTGACCGGCCAGGATAAAATAATAATCTTCATAACCAGAAAGAAGGTCAACGAACGGCAGCTCTGTTGAAATACCACCCGTGGTGACCAGGACGATTTTTCTATTTCCGCTTTTAAGCGCCTGCCTCACGTCATCGGCAACAGACCTGAGGCTTCTTGATATGGGCTGGCATCTGAGGTCGCAGGGGGTCCTCAAACATGCAGGTTCTGCCTGGATATGAAAATCAGCCTGAGCATAGAGTTCTTTAAAAACGGCAACAAACGTTTGCAGTTCCGGCGTCTGCTTAAACTGAGCATATATCCAGTCCCAGGTAAAATTTTCGACCAGAACAGCTGGGATTGAGCACATTTTAGCCACGTATATCCCCAATATGGAGATATCAGACAAAACAAGGACTGAAGGCGCACAGATTTTTTTGAGTCGTTCAAGCCCTGGCGCTGCAAATGGTATGAATCGCCTCAGGGCCTTAATGGTGCCCGGAATATCAAAGCTAAAACTGTCTTTTTGCAGGAGTCCCACATCAACGGTTACCGGGTGATAACGGTAGTAAAGCGAGGTCGATTGGAAAAGCGTCTCAGGAATGGTCGTTATCAGGTGAAAGAGCAGGTCCGGTTTTACTGCCTGCAGTGCTTCAAGGATGGCGATGGTTCTGGTGGCATGCCCGAAGCCATGCGGGGAGATAAAGCAGGCTATTTCAGTTTTCATACAGCTCAGGCATGATGATGAGGCTTGTCGCCGTAGACGTGAATGTGTTTGTGAGCATGAACAAAGCCGTCAGTGCAGCGGTGCAGGTGGCCGTGTTCAATGGTATAAAGGGTGTCTGTGGTTTCCTCAAGGAAATCCCAGTCATGGGAAATGATAATCTGGGCAAGATCGAGTTCCTTGAGAATTTCTATCAGCTGGTTTCTTGTTCTTGGGTCAAGATTGTTCGTTGGCTCGTCAAGAAGCAGCAGGCGGGGCTTCATGACAAGGATGGTGGCCAGGGCCACCAGTTTTTTTTCCCCACCTGATAACCGGTGTGTAACCCGGTCTTCAAAGTTTTTAAAACCAAGATTGTCAAGTACCTCACGGGCAAGCGTTCGGGCTTCTTCCGGTGGATGACCGAGGTTGAGGGGGCCGAAAGCGACATCTTCAATTACGGTTGGTGAAAACAGCTGGTCATCGGAGTTCTGGAACAAAAAACCAACAGATTTCCTGAGGAGTCTGTAGTCTTGCCTGTCTTTCACCTCTTTTCCATTAAACAAAATCGCTCCCTCCTGCGGTTTGAGCAGGCCGACCATCAGTTGAAGGAGGGTTGTTTTTCCACAGCCATTTGCTCCTATCAGGCCGGTTTTCCCTTTGTCGATGGAAAAATTGCACTTTTCAATTACAGAAGATTGGTTCGGATAGGAATATGATATGTCTTTTAGTTCAAGAAGCGGCTGGGGAGTATTCATAATCTGTTTTTCCTGTTTGGTATGCCGATAA
Organism: uncultured delta proteobacterium; assembly: GCA_963710015.1. Lineage (GTDB taxonomy): Bacteria > Desulfobacterota > Desulfobulbia > Desulfobulbales > Desulfocapsaceae > MADRE3. Next base: position 88,286 of record CAVPYP010000014.1, read on the forward strand.
AGATCACGAAGGAAAATACTCCAACCAGACAAGTATCAGGCTGTACAAAGCAACCATGGTGATCAGCAGGTAACTCTTAAAATCGATTGACACCACTGATAGTGGAATAAATCGACCACTAAACCCCCGTAAAATCATGGCCTGGTGAACGCGATGCGCCTGTTCCCAGCTTTTTACGAGGGTCATCCCGAAAAGATAGCCAAAGGTCCTGTAGGTGTGAATATTGGTGGAGGGAGCAAAACATCTCATTCGTGCTGCGCGCAGCAGTCTCCTGTATTCCTGTTCTATGACAAAGATGTAGCGATAGGTAAAAAGAACCAGGTAGCAGAGCCTGAGCGGCAAACCGAGTTTTTCAAGACCATAGCCGAGAGCAGACAGGTTAGATGTGTTGAGCAAGGCCATTATTGCAATCAGGATGGTATTTGTTTTTACACCGATAAGCAGGGCGACTCTGGTTCCTTCAACACTGACCGGTAACAGAGAGAAGAGAAGCTTCTGCTCACCGCCATAGGTAAGCGGCAGGGTTAGCAGGAGAAACAGTGTGAAGGTGTTGACCAGGATCAGTCGCTTAATCACCTGTCTGACAGGAAGCCTGGCAATTGTTGCGAGGATCAGGGAGAGAATGCCGAAGCCTGCTATCACCTGGAAACGTTCTGTCGTTGCAGCCGGAAGAACAATAATAACGGCGGCGACCACCTTTGCAGCTGCATCCATTTTATGAAGCAGGGTCGTACCCTCAGCAAAGGGCTCTTCTATCATTTCAGTTGCCAAGAAATGGGTTCGGGTCAAAATAAACCCAGATTACGGCGCCCAGCTCAACCTTCTTTTCCGCACCATCTTTTCCCTTCAGACTGTACTCTGCATCGGTGAGGGCAGAGAATCCCCACCAGCCGGGAAGGGGACAGGCGAAAGAAAAATTTCCATTTTCATCGGTCTTGACGACCTGGGTTATGTGAGCATCTGTTGGTGCAACCCACTTTTCCTGGTTGTACAGTTCGACCTCGACATCGATTCCTGCCATCGGAGTGTTGTCAACCAGAACCTGTCCGGAAAAAATATTCCCGGCATAGTTTCCATAGGGTCTGACAAGCGGAACGATCTCTGTTTTAAGACCAACCGGTGAGTCCCATCCCTGATCATTGCCGTAGGCGGAGATGATTGTTTTGGAATAATGTACGATAAAAATATCCTCAGCCGGCTCCCAGTATGGCGTCTGCTCCATGACAAACCAGTAGAGGCCCGGCTTTGTGGGTTTGTAGCTCAGTTTCCAGGCTCGATGGTCTAAAAAATTTGTCTCAAGCATGATCCCTTTGAGGTCCTGCTTGGCATTGTTTCCCGAGACAAAGACAGTTTCAGGCCAATCAAGATCCAGACCCCGGTTTTCAAAGGGGTGAGCAAAGGCAAAGGTTACGTCCACCTCCGGCTGTTTTTGATTCACCTGGCTCGAGGAAGGGATTATCATCCCGAAATGAGCCTGGGCCGGCAGGGAGGCAAGGATGGCCAGAACACATCCGGCAATCACCGTGAGCAGCTGATGAGTAGCGGTTTCTTTTTTACTGAGAGCCCCAAAAGCATTCATTGAACTGTTCTCCTTCAGTTATATTTAATGGTTTTTCTGCCTGCGGGTTTGAAGCCATGCGATGAGACCGGCAAAGCCAACCAGGTATCCTATTCCTGCACCGATATCCTTGATAGTTGGGGAATGGTTAACGAGTGAGCCGATATTTTTTCTGATTGGTGCCAGTTTCTTTTCCAACTGCATTTCCAAAAGGTGCTCAAATTCCGCTTTACTCAGACAGGACGAGACCTGGTTGGATGTCTGTTGATTTGATAACGGCCTGTCGGGTTCCGGCATCACTGAGGCGGGTTCGGCAGAACCGCCGTAGTCGGCCGCCTGAATTATCCAGTGAGCCTGGTGACCGTCACCGCCGCTGACAATAATGTCAAGCGCTGGCGCTTGCTCGAGGATCTCTTCGGGAACGCTAAAGGAAAAGGTGCCGTCACTGTCATTTTTCCCGGTAAGTATAGATTCCCCGGTCTGGGAGTTAACGACCTTGACCGTTCCATGCACCAGCGTGCGACCGCCTGATAAGGAACTTTCAACGGTGATGGTACCGTTTTCTGACCAGACAAACAGATTGATCTTGTGAGCAAAGGAGAGGGAGGGCCAGAAATGGATCAAGAAAACAGATAACAGTATGATAATCTTGATATTCATGGACGTTTTTCCAGCGAAAAAGCTAATATTTCCGGTTGTACCCGAGCTAAAAAGCTGACGGTGAACATGGTGATAATTCCCTCCAGGACTGCGATTGGAAGGTTCCATAGAACAAGAAGATAGGATGCTGCCTGGAAACCTTCGTTGGAGAAGATAAGGGCGCCAGCCATAAAAAGCGAGGAACCAAGGACCGATAAAAAACCGGCGCCAAAAGAGATTAACAAACGTTTCTTACCATTGCTCTGAAGCCCAGGTTTGAGCAGCAGGCCGAGTAAGACTGCGGGAAGGCAGATTATTGTTGTGTTTACTCCAAGCACAATAATCCCGCCATAGCCAAAGAGAACGGCCTGCAGAAAAAGGGCGGCCAGAATAGCAGGGAAGGCCGCCCAGCCAAGTATCAGTCCCAGGAGCCCGTTGAGCAGCAGGTGGACTGATGCTGGTCCCAGCGGTACGTGGATGAACGATGCGATGAAAAAAGCGGACGAAAACAAGCCGATTGTCATCACCTGGTCGTAGTCAATCTTTTTCAGGCCGATCATGGTGCCGGCAGCGGTGATGAGGCCGCCGCCCACCAGCGCCGGCATCGTCAGTACTCCCTCTGAAATGTGCATTATATCTTTTCCGTCAGTGCAGATTTTTTCCGGTGGTACTCATGGCCAGATTACAGTTTCTCACGCCTTTCAGAGATCGCAGACCATCTGCCAGTGCTGCTACCGAGTCGGCTTTTCCCTTGATGATGACAACCTCAAGGCAGTTGTAATGATCCATGTGAACATGAGTTGTTGAAATCACCTGGTGATGGTAGTTATGCTGGATTTCTGTCAGTCTTTCCTGAAGATTTGGCTGATGATGGTCATAGACGAGGGAAATAACACCCATAACCTGTTTATCCGCCTGCCATTCTTTTTCCACGAAAACCGATCGGATTAAATCGCGAATTGCTTCAGATCGGTTGACATATTTACGCTGGCTGATGTAGTTATCAAAATCAGTGAGCAGTTTTTCATCCATTGAGACGGTAAATCGTTTGAGCATCGTAACACCTTTTTTGTATTTGTGTTACGATATCGTCTTGAAGAGTGCGTGTCAACCTTTTTTAGGGGGTGATTCAGGTGGTGGCTTTGGGAAATAATCATGGTCAGGAAGCGAACAGACAAGAGGGCTTCAAGATAGCTGCCATCGGTGTTGTCCGTTCCTGTTTCCCTGAAAAATTTGGTATTCCAAGGCAGGCCGGGCTGGCACCTTCAGCACTTGCTACCATTGAACTCATTGATCCGTTTAACCGACAGGAGATGGTTCGCGGTCTTGATACGTTCAGTCACATCTGGGTCCAGTTTCTTTTTCATCAATCTTTTTCTGAAGGGTGGAAAGCAACCGTCCGTCCTCCCCGTATGGGGGGCAAAGAGCGTCTCGGTGTTTTTGCCACGAGAAGTCCTCACCGGCCGAATCATATTGGGCTCTCTGCGGTCAGGCTGCTCGGATTGAGGTGGTCCGGCGGCAGAGTAGAGCTCGATATTGGCGGTGTTGATCTGCTTGATGGTACACCGGTGCTGGATATTAAGCCTTATATTCCTTACAGTGACTGCCTGCAGGAGGCGACGGGAGGCTGGCTGAAGGATGACCTTTCCCGAGATGGCGGTGGCATTTTCCAGACAGGCTGAAGCATTCTGCAACCGTTATGAAGAACAGCGCGGCAGACCCCTTGCAGCACTGATTCGGGAGGTCTTGAAATCAGACCCGCGACCGGCCAGCCAGAGAAATAGCCGTAGCGGTTTCGGCATATCCTTTTGGGATGTCAATATTCGCTGGACGGTATCGGGGAACATCTGCAGCGTTGAGGAGTGTGAACAGCTGGCAGAACCGGACAGGATTTCATCAGACATCTGAGTGCGAAGAACTGCTGTTCTTGTGCACAGGAAGGTGGATGGTAAAGGTCGAACCGCTTCCTTCTGTTGACTGGCAGGTAATCTTTCCTCCATGTGCCGCAATAATACCGTATGATACGGCGAGGCCAAGGCCGGTTCCTTCCACCTCCGGTTTTGTTGTGAAGAATGGTTCAAAAATACGATCCATTGCAGAACTGTTAATTCCTGATCCTGTGTCAGTAATGTCAAGATAGAAAAAGTCCTGATTGCAGTCAGAAGAAATAATCAGAGATCCGCCCTCAGGCTTCATTGCCTCCATGCCATTGAGGATAAGATTGAGAATTACCTGGGCGAGTTGATCCTCCTTACCCCAAATAGCCGGAGGCTCATTGTTGTGGGTAACGGTGACAATGATATTGTTATCTAAAAAGGCTTTTTGTTGAAATAACAAAATCTTGTTGATCATGTCTTTGAGATTGCACACTGTTTCTGGGCTGGTCTGGTCTCCGTAAAAGTTCTGAATATCTCCAATCAGATCCTGCATTCGACCACATTCGTTTATGGCAATATCAAGCAGATGATCATCGTCAGAGGACAGTAAGGACCGCTCACGGAAATCTTTCAGCAAGGCCTGTATTCCAAGCAAAGGATTACCAAACTCGTGGGCGATGGAAGATGATAACCTCCCTAAGGCTTGTTGTTTCTGAGTTGTTACCAGGTGACTTTGTAGCTCTTCTTCATAGGTTACGTCCCTACTGACGGCCACAAGATTGGTAATCTGGCCGAAACCATTTGAGATCGGAGAGGTGACGACATCAACCACTCGTTTTTCCCCGGTCTTGTTCCTGAACCTCACTCGACCGTGCCAGGCGGAACCCTTCAGTGCCTGGTCAGTGGCAACCCGATATGCCTGTTTAAAGGTGTCATTACCTGACAGATAATCTATTTGCTTCCCTCTAATCTCATTAAGCCCGAACCCTGTACTCTCCTCAAAACCAGGATTGACGTAAACAATGTTGAGCTCTTTGTCGGTGATAAGTACAGAAATCGGGGAATTATCCAGTGCTTCCTTGAGCAGCTCGAGATGATGGTTAAGCTCTCGCTGGCTGCTGGTATCGCGAAAGAAGACCACCGCGCCAGAACAGCTGCTTCCGGCAAAAGTGGGATATGCCCGAACTTCAGCGTAGAAACCGCAACCAGAGGAACAGCTCATATATGAATCTTCTCTGAAAAAAGTGCGGCCCTCCATAACGGTGCTCAGCAAGGTCTTTTTTTTGATTGGAGTTTGTTTTTCAAGACATTGGCTGAGAAACAGGTCGGAAATTTTTTTACCGACGATGTCCTGCTCTGCACTCAGCTGCAATAACTCAATACATTTTGTGTTGGCAAATAAGACAGCGCCACTGGCATTGATGCCGAAAACCCCTTCATCTGTAGAATTGAGAAAAAGACGTAACTGCTGTTCTCCCTGCAGCACTTCACGGTAGGCTGAATAGCCTCTTTCCTGCATCGACGACAAGGCCTTGGCAACTGCATCGAGTTCATCTGGCTGGCTGTTTTCCTGACGATCAAGGAGCAGCGGTGGGCGCTGTTCCTTGATCGTCAGTCTGGAAACATAAGAGGACATTGCCTGGAGGTGTCTGGTAATCAGATATTGCACAACGGCCAAGGCCAGAGCTGCCACGATAAATGTTTTAACTGCATTGGAGAATAAGACGATGAGTGCCCGCCTGACCAGCTGCTGGTAAACCTTTTCGAGGTTGGCGATAACAGTCAAGGTACCAATCTGCTCGAGGCTGTTCCGGTTCAGATATTGAATCGGCAGCTGTGCCTGAAAACGGTCAGCATCAGGTTTGCTGCCACTTGACCAGTGGACCACATTGTCAATACTGACAGCCGCATAGCTTATATCATCACGATTGGTGATTCCCTTGAGCAGGGTGTTGATCTGATTGTCGTCCATCACCCATGTGTTTTTGGCGATTGAGGGCAGGTAGGTCTTATTCAGGGAAGCAAGATATGACTGTATGTTGCCGACTTCATTGCGATAATCAAGGTAGAGCTGCATCCCTGTGCTGAACAGGGCAACTACGGTGCTGATTGCAATGAACCACCAGACAAGTTTCTTGGCGACGGGTGAGTTTAAAGGATAGATGGACATGGGGGGTGGAGTCCCGAGTCGCTGGCGGGCTTCAACGGCTCATATATTTTTCAATAATTTTGTTGGAAAAATCTGACTGATAAAGCATGTCGCTGCCATTTTGTAGGCGCTGCACGATGTCAGGATCTGTATCCGGGTGAGCACCAAGGTAATAACCGCTTTCGGAAATCAAAAGGGCGGGCTCAACATCACCCAACGTGAGATTAACTGACTCAAGGGCCCGGTGGATGGTGTAATTATTAGCGGTTATCAGGTCACATCTGTTGTTCAGGAAGACCTTCATTTGTATTGATTTGTCAGGTGTCATAACAAGATTTACATTTTCTTTAAATCCCAGTTCTTCCATTCTCAAGGTTAATGAGTGCCCCAGTACGACTGCGGTAACGTATTTTTTTGCATCTTCAAGATTGCTCAGGGTGATGTCATCACGTCCCCGCAATTTATAGAGATAGGTTTTTTTAGTGAGAAATGGTCCGATCCATTTAAACAGGGCTTCCCTTTTATCTGTCCTGTTCAGGGTGTAAATAAATTGATTCTTTTGTTGTTGCACCAGATGGTAGGATCGTTTCCACGGGTAGATCTCCAGCCGTGGAAGGTACCCGGCGAGCCGAAACATTTCTTCAATTATTTCGGTGGCAATGCCAACGATTTTACCATCTTCTTCATAGTGGAGGGGGGAAAGTGGTTCAGTATATACCGTCAGATCCAGGGCCCGGGTGGAGATGGGTGAGAGGAAAAAAAGAACAGAGGCAACAAGTGGAATGAGGCCGTGTCGGATAGCCATAGACCAGGTGATTATTTTTCGCTCTGGTTTGAAATTATGCAATAAACCCGTCCTCCGATTTTGTACTGGTTGGTGACAATATCATAGTCGAGACTGCTGCCGTTGATTTCAAGGTTGTTGCCTGTAAGACGGGTATTCACCGGTGAATGGATCGTCTGGTTGCTGTCGTTATAGTATAACAGCTCGGTAAATAGGTTCTGGTCGTCCAGCCCGCGGGTAACCTGAACATCCTGCTGAAGGGTCAGTTTTCTGGTCTCCGTGTTGTACAATCCTTTTTTTGCTTTTATTTTTACCTGTTCCCCATCTTTGCCAAACAGGTCTGCATCGACAGTGGTCAACTCGAATTCGTTTGGAACCTCGGTTGTGTAGGCCGTATCAGCGCGCACCTCGGCTGTTTTATTTCCCAGCTGGTCCTGGATGATCACGACCTCTTCCATGATAAAATTGTGAACATTTTTGTCACGTTTGCCAAAATCCGAGTCATATCCTCCGCGGGGCTCCAGGAAGGAGGTCAGAGGCAGTTTCCAGGCAGGAAATGTTGCCAGCACCAGGAGAGGAATAAGCCAGAGTAGATTACGGGTATGCAGCATTATTTCATATATTGTTGTAATAGACGGTCATGCATTCCTTTGGCCTGAATGATCAAATCACAGACATCCCGAACTGCACCTGCCCCGCCAGTGCGGCTTGAAACGTAATGACAGACCTCTTTAACTTCTGGAACACCATTGAGAGGACAGGCTGCCAACCCCGCCCTTGCGAGCAGTGCAAGATCGATCCAGTCATCTCCCATATAGCAGACCTGATAGGGTTTCAAGGTTGACAGTTTAAGAATTTCTTTGAACGCGTCGAGCTTATTACCAATACCCTGCATGATGTATTTCATTCCAAGCTCTTCAGCCCGCCTCCTGACCAGCTCAGATTTACGCGCCGTAATGATTCCCACTTCTACGCCGCCCTTCTGCACCAGTCGTATGCCGAGTCCGTCCTGGGTATTAAAGGATTTTCCTTCGCTACCGTTTTCTGTGTAGATCAGTGATCCGTCGGTAAGCACGCCGTCGACGTCTAAGAGCAGAAGTTGAACGGGTTCGGCTTTGGCCATGAGCAGTCGATTCTCGGGACTGTCATCTTGACGGCCGCGCTCATGTGAGCGTTTACGATAATTTTCAAGTATCTGGCAGTCTGACGGATGAGAGTCAGAATCGTTTGGTGGACAATGGCTGCTCATTATTGCAGGAAATGGCTGAGTATTAAGTGACGCATGCACGAATGCGAACAATCTGTTTTAAAACAGACTCTATTGAGTCCAGAGCAATGGAGTTAGGGCCATCACACAGAGCATTCTCAGGGTCAGGGTGAACTTCCATAAACAGGCCGTCAATACCAACTGCGACCGCTGCCCGGCTAAGAGGAGCGATATATTCCCGCTGTCCTCCCGATGATCCACCTGCACCCCCTGGAAGTTGAACGGAATGTGTAGCGTCATAGATAACAGGGCAGTTGAAGCTTCTCATGACAGGCAGGGAACGCATATCGACGACGAGATTATTATAGCCAAAACTAGCACCCCTCTCAACGAGCATAACCTTGCTGCTGCCGCTTTCGCGGATTTTGGTGACCGCATTCTGCATGTCCCAGGGAGAAACAAACTGGCCTTTTTTCAGGTTTATCGGTTTACCGGTACCGGAGACAGCGGCCAGCAGGTCTGTCTGTCTGCAGAGAAAGGCTGGTATCTGGATGATGTCTAGTACCTCAGCGGCAATTTTCGCCTGCTGGGGCTCATGAATATCAGAAACAACAGGAACATTCATCTCAGACCTGATGCGGGCCAGTATTTCCAGACCATGTTCAATGCCTGGACCTCGGTACGATGTGATTGACGTTCGATTTGCCTTATCAAAGGACGCTTTAAAAATATAACAAAGACCGAGTCTGCTGCAGATTTCCTGCATGGTCTCCGCCACTGTTCTGGCGAGGTCTAAGGATTCGAGAACGCAGGGGCCGGCGATCAGCAGCAGTGGCTGGCCGGTGCCGACCTGAATTGCTGTGCCATTGGGGTGCTCTATTAAGACTGGGTCTATATGCATTGAATCCTGCTACTTTTTATGCTTCAGAGCCGCTTTGATGAACTCCCTGAACAATGGGTGGGGCTTCATCGGTTTTGACTTGAATTCCGGGTGAAATTGACAGCCTAAAAACCATGGATGATCTTCAATTTCGACGATTTCCACAAGGTTGTTGTCCGGCGATGTCCCGGAAACTTTCAGGCCGGCCTCTTCAAGTTTCTGGCGATATTCGTTGTTAAATTCAAATCGGTGCCGGTGACGCTCTGATATTTCTTCAGACTGGTAGGCAGTCATGGCAAAACTGTCTTCTTTCAGGATGCATGGATATGCCCCCAGCCGCAGGGTGCCCCCCATCTCTGAAGATTCGTCTCGCACCTGGACTTTGTTGTTACGATAATCAAACCATTCTTTACAGAGGTAGATTACCGGATCTGTGGTTTTTGGGTCCAGCTCGGAAGAGTGTGCCTTGGGAATACCGGCAACCGAGCGGCTGTATTCAACAACAGCCAGCTGCATGCCCAGGCAAATTCCAAAAAACGGGATCTTGTTTTCGCGGGCATAGGTGATCGCCTGAATTTTCCCCTCGGCTCCTCTCTTGCCAAACCCTCCGGGAACCAGGATACCATCGCATCCCTGAAGCAGTTCTTTCGGATCTTTTGTCTCAAGATCCTCTGCACTCAGATAGCGGAGATTGACTTCGGCATCATTCGCTATTCCACCATGAACAAGAGCTTCGTGCAGACTCTTGTATGACTCTGTCAGGTCAACATATTTTCCGGTGATCGCTATTGTTACCGAATGTTTCGGAGCTTTGAGGTTTGCTACCAGCTTCTGCCACGGCTCGATGTTGGGTTGGCCGGTCCAGACATTCAGCAGTTCCAGGATCTTGGAATCGAGCCCTTCTTCATGCAGGTGAAGAGGAACCTCGTAGATATTGTCCACATCAACTGCGGTAATGACAGCGTCTTTGGGGACATTGCAAAACAGGGCAATCTTTGATTTGAGTTCAGACGTCAGCGGCACTTCCGTTCGACAGACGAGTATATCGGGCTGAATACCGTCAGCACGCAGCTCCCTGACGGAATGCTGGGTCGGCTTTGTTTTAACTTCTCCAGCTGTCTTGATGTATGGGACCAGTGTCAGGTGAATGAACAGGGTATATTCCTTTCCCAGATCTCCCCGCAGCTGCCGGATGGCCTCAACAAAAGGCAAGCCCTCAATATCGCCAATGGTTCCGCCTATCTCGATAATGGCGATATCAACACTTCCGTCCAGCTGCAGAATGGCTGCTTTTATCTCATCGGTGATATGGGGAATCACCTGCACCGTACCGCCGAGATATTCACCGCGGCGTTCCTTGGTAATAACTGAATAATAGATTCTGCCGGAGGTGTAGTTATTGATCTGTGCCATTACCGCATCGGTGTAGCGCTCATAGTGGCCCATATCGAGATCGGTTTCTGCACCATCATCAGTCACGTAAACCTCTCCGTGCTGAAACGGGTTCATGGTTCCAGGGTCTACGTTAATGTACGGGTCAAGTTTTTGAAATGTAACCGTGAGGCCTCTGCTTTCAAGGAGCGCACCAATCGACGCGGCAGCAAGTCCTTTGCCAAGAGATGACAGGACACCGCCGGTAATAAAAATAAATTTGGTTCGCTTGGTATTAGATTTTTTCATGCTGGCCCCGTGGAAAGAATTATCTGGTGAGTATGTTCGCTCTTTTTATACAACTAATTTTTACCAGAGGCAACTGCTCAGCCGGTTAAAATTTTCTTTTAAAGAGGTGGGTACTTGTCACAGGGGGAGGGCGTGAATATCATGCTGTTAGATAAGAATAATTCCTAAGAGGAGTATGTGATGAACTATATATTGTTAACGAGCCTTCTGGCACTGGTCATGGTGGCTTCTTTTTCTGATAAGGTACGGGCGAAAGATGTCGAGCACACAGCAATTTTTGGGGGAGGATGTTTCTGGTGTATGGAACCCCCTTTTGAACAGCAGGCCGGCGTCATTGACGTTGTTGCCGGTTATACCGGCGGGCCTAAGGAGGAGGCGACCTATGAGCAGGTGAGCAGCGGACGAACAGATCATATTGAATCGGTCAGCGTTCGCTATGACCCGGAACAGGTCTCCTATAGTGAGCTGCTTGATATTTTTTGGCGCCAGATTGATCCTACCGATGACGGAGGACAGTTTGCCGACCGCGGCAGCCACTATAAAACGGCAATTTTTTATTCTTCCGAAGAGCAGAGGCTGGCAGCGGAGAAGTCAAAGAAAGAACTCCAGAGTTCAGGTATATTTAACCGGCCCATCGTAACCGCTGTTTTGCCGGCGCAGCCATTTTTTGCAGCGGAGGAATATCACCAGGATTATTACCGGAAGAACGTTATGCATTATTCAGCCTATAAGAAAGGTTCGGGCAGGGAAGCATTTATTGAGACGGTCTGGGCTGATAAAGAGATCAGTGGTGGCGGGTTTGTAAAACCAGGTGATGAGGAACTGAAAAAAACACTGAGCAGCCTGCAGTATAATGTCACCCAGAGAGATGACACTGAACCGCCTTATAAAAACGAATATTGGGACAATAAGGAAGACGGCATTTATGTGGATGTGGTTTCCGGAGAACCGCTTTTCAGCTCCACTGATAAATATGACTCGGGGACGGGCTGGCCAAGTTTTACAAAGCCACTGGAAGCGGAAAATATCTCTGAGCATCGCGATGTTTCGCTTTTTATGGTTCGGACAGAGGTGCGGAGCAGTAACGCCGATTCTCATCTCGGTCATCTGTTTGAAGATGGACCTGCTCCGACAAACCTGCGTTATTGCATCAACAGTGCGTCTTTGCGCTTTATTCCGGTGGCTGAGCTCGAAGAAAAAGGGTATGGACGGTATAAGTCGTTATTCGATGGGAAGTGAGTCAGCTGCTGTTTAAACCTGGGCAGTTTTTTTAACATAGAATACTCTTGTATTCAGCGCTGATTCAGACATATATGTTCAACCTGGGGGCCGACCGTTTTCCAGTCAACGCATGGTCGGGCGAAGCCTTTGGGCTTGATCAGCGGACAGCCAAACGCAGCATCGTCAATATAGATCTCCCCATAGGCCTTGGGGCTCGATGTCCATGATTCCTGGGTCGGGTTTTTATTGACGCCGAACAGTTCAACACCTTCTGAACGCAGGTAATTAACTGCATCGGTGAGGAGGGTGCCCATCATTTTCCCGTCCGAGCGCATGGTATAGAGAATCAGTTTGCCCCCGGCATTATGTATCCGCTTCAGCCATTTAATCGCCTCAGGTACCGGTTTTCCAATTTCCGGAAAGCGATGATCAACGATGGTTCCATCAAAATCTACACAAATATACATAGTTTAGCAAAGGTGTTAAATCGACCAATTTGATAGACTCGCCGCACGGTCGAGTCAGTCAGTTATTCAAGTTTATCCAGTAAAGCTATAACGTTTCAGGTGCACAGGCACCCCGGCGAAAAGAATACCTGGTTGCCTGTGCACGGTTAAGCGGTTTGTTTACATGATCGGCTTCATGGCACTCATATAGGATCTCAACTCCTCGCCTATTACCTCAACCTCTGTGTAGCGAATGGCCTCATTGACATCAATAAGGTCAAGGTTGTCAACTCCGCAATCCTTTAAGTCAAGACCTTTACCTATAACATCAACATCAATACCTTTCATGAAGTCAGTCAGGAGCGGCCCTGCCTCGTGAGCAAAAAGATAGCAGCCATATTCAGCGGTATCGGAAATAACGACATTCATCTCATACAATTTCTTGCGGGCTATCAGGTTTGCAATGAGCGGCACCTCGTGAAGAGATTCATAGTAGGCGGATTCTTCTTTGATTCCCGCAGAAACCATCGTATCGAAGGCCAACTCTACACCGGCCTTTACAAAGGCGACCATCAGAATACCATGATCGAAATATTCCTGCTCAGGGATATCCTCTGTCATCGATTCAGCCTTTTCGAAGGAGGTTGCACCGGTCTCCTTCCGCCATTTGAGGAGGTTGGCATCATCGTTTGCCCAATCCTGCATCATGGTGGACGAGAAGGTGCCGGACATGATGTCATCCATATGTTTTTCAAAAAGCGGTATCATGATGTTTTTCAGCTCTTCCGCCAGCACAAAGGCTTTTATTTTTGCTGGATTTGAAAGACGATCCATCATGTTGGTGATACCGCCATGCTTCAGCGCTTCGGTGGTAACTTCCCAGCCATATTGTACAAGCTTGGAGGCGTATCCTGAGTCTATGCCATTCTCAAGCATCTTGTTGTAACAGAGCAGGCTTGCGGTCTGCAGCAGTCCGCAGAGAATTGTCTGTTCTCCCATCAGGTCAGACTTGACCTCGGCAATAAACGAGGACTGAAGCACGCCGGCACGATCACCACCGGTGCCACAGGCATACGCTTTGGCGATCTCCCATCCCTCACCTTTGGGGTCATTCTCACGATGGACAGCGATCAGTGTGGGGATGCCGAATCCTCTGACATACTCCTCGCGCAGCTCGGTTCCCGGACCCTTCGGGGCAACCATGATGACCGTGATGTCTTTACGAATCTGCATCCCTTCTTCAACAATGTTAAAGCCATGTGAGTATGACAGACATGCTCCGTCCTTCATCAGCGGCATGAATGAGGAGACAGCAGCGGTATGCTGCTTATCAGGAGTCAGGTTGACCACCAGATCTGCAATCGGCATCAGTTCCTGGTAGGTTCCAACCACAAATCCGTGCTCGGTTGCATTCTTCCAGGACTGTCTCTTATTGCTGATTGCATCGTCACGCAGCGCATATGAAACGTCCAGTCCCGAATCACGTAAATTCAGCCCCTGATTGAGCCCCTGGGCGCCACACCCAACGATGACGATTTTCTTGCCCCGGAGGGCTTCAACGCCGTCAAACTCTTCAGCCTCCATGAAACGGCATTGTGCCAGTTCCTCTATCTGTAAACGCAGCGGCAGTGAATTAAAATAATTTTCTCCCATGATATATCTCCTTTTTGTTGTGATCTTTTTGTGATAATTGAGCGGATATGATGACACCCTGATCTCATATATGACCTATTCAGTATTGCGTCAAGTGATTTATATGTGATACTGTGTTGCATATTTTGCAACGATTATTTTCTCTGGAGGCACCACTCCTCAACTTATTGTTCCGGTCAACATGGATATCAGAGAACTCAACCTCTTCCTGCATCTCACCGGGACCCTGCATTATGGTCAGACAAGCAGGGCCTGCAATATAACACGATCCGGTTTGACCAGGACGATCCAGCGGCTTGAACAGGAGATTGGGGAACAGCTGTTCATCCGCGATAACCGCTCGGTCACCCTGTCGCGGGCCGGAGATTTATTCAAGGAATACGCCGTCGATGTGATCCGTCGTCATCGCACCCTCCAAGTCCAGATGGCAGCAGAACATAATTTGCATGGAGAACTTTCGCTCTACTGCTCGGTTACGGCAATTCTATCAATTCTCCCGGGTATAATCGTTCGGTTTCGTCATGCCTATCCGGACATACATCTCAATCTCCAGACAGGTGATGCCGCCATGGCCCTGCCGAGCCTTGAGAGCGGTGAAGCCGATATTACTATTGCTGCCTTGCCGGACAGTCTGCCGCGACAGGTCGTTTTTCTTAAAATGCTTGAAACCCCTCTTATTTTTATCGGGCCCAGAAACCCTGAAGAACTGGGGCAATCGCTATCGCTGACCAACTGGAGTAAGGTTCCGGTGATTATGCCGAAACGCGGGCTCAGTAAAAAACGGTGTGAGCGCTGGTTTGCTGAGAAAAAAATATCACCTGCGATCTATTCGTCTGTTGCCGGAAATGAGGCGATGATCGCCATGGTCGCCATGGGCTGCGGTATAGGTGTGGTCCCTCGACTGGTGCTGGAAAACAGCCCGCTGCGCGGTCGTATCCGGGTCCTTGATGTAAGACCGGCTCTCGATCCTTTTTCGGTTGGTGCCTGTACCACCCGGTCATTGAAACGCAGACCGATCGTCAAAGCGTTCTGGCATATTGCTGAGCAGGAAATACTTAATCGTTATACTTCACGAGGAATCGATGAAAACCATCCTGATAACAAATGATGACGGTATCTACAGCCCCGGGCTTGCAGCCCTGAAAGAGGCTTTGGAGCCCCTGGGAAAGATCATAACTATCGCACCTGACCGGGATAATTCCGCCATCTCCCATGCCCTGACCATGAATCGACCGCTCTATCTCGAGCAGCTTGGTGATGACAGGTATTCCCTCAACGGAACACCAACGGACTGTGTTGCGGTCGGTTTGAACAAAGTAGTCGATCGCCTTCCAGATTTGCTGGTATCAGGCATCAATTCCGGCCCCAATTTAGGCGACGATATTTCCTACTCCGGGACCGTTTCTGCGGCGGTAGAGGGCGTCATGTATGCGGTTCCTTCACTGGCTGTATCACTGGCTGGTACGGAGCCGCTGTCTTATGAGGCGGCAAAGACAATTATCCATGCTCTGGCAGCCAGAACAATGAAATATGGTTTACCGGCAAATACATTGATGAATATAAATATTCCCCATGGCAGTGAAATTAGAGGGTTACGGGTTACCCGACAGGGGCGGCGCATATGGAAACAGGCAATTCAGGAAATTACGGATCCGTTCGGCCGCCTGCATTATTGGATAGGGGGAGGCACACCGCTGCTCGATGTTGGCAGGGATACCGATGTGCATGCCGTTGAAAGCAGTTATATCTCCGTTACCCCGATTCATCTTGACCTGACAAATCACGAAGGAATCAGCTATTTTAAAGAGGATCTTAAGCTTGAAACACTCTCTGATCAGCTGGATTTTTAAGCGGTTTTAATTGCTATGCCCAACACACTGGCACATTTCGGCATACAGGCGCTGGCGAGCAAGGCTGTTGATCGAACAGCAGATATTAAATGGGTTGCTGTTGGCTGCATAGTGCCGGACCTTCCATGGATTACCCAGCGACTCATAGCCTTTCTGGTGCCCGGTATCGACCTGCTTTCGTTGCGAGTTTACTGCCTGATCCAGGCATCATTATTCTTCTGTCTACTTCTCAGCGGTTCGATTGCGTTATTGACCAGGAACGCCGGGCGAGCCTTTCTTCTTCTTGCAGGCAACAGCCTGGTTCATCTGCTGCTTGATGCCATGCAGACCAAATGGGCCAACGGGGTTCACCTCTGGGCACCTTTCAGCTGGCAGTTGAGCCAGTTTCAGCTCTTCTGGCCTGAACACCGGATATCAGGTGCGCTGACAGCGGGCGGTTTGTTTATTATTGTCTATTACGGCTGGAATGACCGCCGTATAGTTTTGTTTTTGAAGCGCTCTTTTTATCCCCTGCTGCTCTCCTCCCTGCTGCTGATATCATATGCCCTGCTGCCGTTTATGTTTTTCGATGACTCGATTGAGGCAGATAATCATTATGTTCAAACACTTCAGAATAAGGAACAGCGTTCGGGAAAAGTGATTGGCTTTGACCGCTGCAGGTATGATAGGTCAACAGCAACGATTACTGTTTTTACCAGGGAAAAATTTAAACTTATCTCAGACCTGTCAATCGCTGACGGGACGATTTCACTGCTGGGAAAATTTACCGACACCCATACTATTACAACCAGCACAGTTCATCAGCATAGCGCCGGGCGTGATTTCTATTCTTATGCTGGATTATCTATTCTGCTGCTGTTATGGGGCTCCGCATTATTTTCCGGCAGGATTAAAATCAGCTGAGAGGACCTGTCAGCAGCACCCCTTGGATTGAATACCCGCTTTTGCCAGCCATCTGCTGATGATTAAGGCAGCGCAGCCGACACCTGGATTTACGGTAATTGCATCAACAGGACAATTCTGACTGCAGGCACCGCATTCCATACAATCATTGCGCCTGACGATGACGGCTCTTTTTCCGCTGATATCAAAGACCCCATGAGGGCAGACAATACTGCACAACCTGCAGCCGATACAGGAATCTGAATCAAGAGAGAGCTCTGCAACATTTTCGATATACTTATATTTTCCCATCTGTTCACCCGATAAATGGAGTCAGAAGCCAAAAGAGTGCCGCAACAACGGCGGCCAGGACCTGGAGCGGGATCGCCCGCTTCATTTCCCATTCAACCCCGGAACCAGAGGTAAAAGGGGTGGACCCGGTGAAATTCATAGCGAGATACGAACTGACGCTGCAGACCCAGAGCCAGGCAGCCCCGCACTCATAAACGGATCGATTGTCGAGCAGCATATAGACCAGAAAGCCCCCGGAGATTACCCCCGGGACAAGCCCCTTGAGAGAAAACGCTCTTCCCGGCAAATAGGGCAGGAGAAGAGGGACCAGGATTGTTCCGCTGCCTATTCCCGCAAATGTTGCAGCGATTAAAACAAGCCCGCGATCCCAGGCCTGGTTTATTGAGTAAATTGACGGACCGATACCGCTGATAGCAAAAAGCAGTGGAACAATCCACCAGAGCGATCGTCCCAGCAAATAGAACTCTACCGGTATCAGCACCGTACGCTCCGCCAGTGAGAACGTTACCTGCCGCATGTCAACAGCAGCCTCAAAATCGTTATTCAGGAAGGCAGCCAGGTCTGCTGCCCGGATTGGACCATAGCGTACCGAAAAACCGCTCCGCTCTTTTACTTTATGTGCTGCTACTCCTGTTGCTCCAAGCTGCGGAACAATAACCTGGCGATGGTCAACAACCTGCTCAAGAGCTGTTCTGCTAATTTGCAGAACCAGTTCATCAGTGGAGAAGGTACCTTTCCCTGCAGCGCACCACACATTTATTCCGCAGGTATCCAGGACAAGAAGCCAGGCATCCTGTCCGGCAAGGCTGGATCGCACCGTATCAAAGCTCAGTTTATAATTGGCTGTGACAAGAACCGGACTTTCCCTGTGAGGAGTTCCAACGCCATAGAGCCCGGGGGAGACAGCGTAGTGATTCCGCTTTATGCCCATCCTGGTTAAAATTGTGCCTGTCCAGTCATCTGCAGAAAGACTGGTTGCGACAATCGGAATGTTTATCGAACCTGAACGGCTGAAACCCTCTACAAAACTGCTGAGGTCATAACCTGCACGCGCATAGGGTGAGCTTTTTGGCGGTGGCGGACCACCGCAGCAGACAGGCTCCTCAATGATGGCTTTATCAGCTTGTGTTACCGAACCGGAACAGCAGTCACTGGTTGTTCAGGAATCTGGCGGCTTATGAATTTCAGACTGCGGAAGTATCTGCATCTCCTCCACCATTCTATGGGGTTTGCGAGAGAACCTTATGTACTCTTCCTTCTATTGTAGAACATTATCCAGTTCGTGCAACGGGGAATAAAGCGCTGCGCTATCGCTCTATACCATGGTTGAACAGTTTCACCACCGCTTCAAGCTTCAAGGCAAGCCTCTGTGGTACTGTGATCAGTCGAAAATGTCGCTGATCATTGTGCATTCTCCAATTATACGTGTTATCATGGTGTTCGATTCTCTTTTCATTTTTCTTGAAGGTACAAGGAGTGTACATATGCAAGTAACCTGTCATGGTGCTGCCGGTAGCGTTACCGGGTCGTGTCACCTCGTGGAAACACGTTCAAGCCGCTTCCTCATTGACTGCGGTATGTTTCAGGGCAATAAAACCCTTACCCGACTGAATTACGAACCGTTTCAGTTTGACCCCAAGACAATCGATTTTGTTATCTCAACCCACGGCCATATCGACCACTGCGGGTTGCTGCCTAAATTAGTAAAGCACGGCTTTAACGGGACGATCTATGCAACCCCGGCAACAGCAGATCTCCTTCCGGTAATGCTCGGGGATGCCGCCTATATTCAGGAAAAAGATACTGAGCATGAAAACAGAAGACGGGAGCGCCGGGGACAGCCCCCCCGGGAACCACTTTACGACAGGGCTGACGCTGATCAAATAGCCGGGCTGCTCCAGCCGCTGCGTTATGACACCTCAATGATGGTAAATGAGGAAATCACCATCAGACTTCGCGACGCTGGTCATGTGATCGGTTCTGCCATTATTGAACTCTATGTCAAGGAGAACGGGCGTGAAATTAAAACGGTCTTCTCAGGTGATCTTGGGCAGTGGGATGTTCCCATTATTGAGGATCCAACCTATATATGTAATGCAGACTATGTCTTTATAGAATCCACCTATGGTGATAGAAATCATCAGAGAACACTGCCAAGAAAAGAACAGCTGCTCGAACAGATCATCAATACCTATCGCAAGGGGGGAAAGCTGATGATCCCCTGTTTTGCGCTTGAACGAACACAGGAACTTCTCTATACCCTCAGTGAATTAATGAATGAAACCGAAGATTTTCCACCGATGGATGTCTACCTGGACAGCCCCCTGGCCATCAAGATAACCGAGATCTTCAAAAAGCATCCCGAGTACTACGATGAAGAAGCCAAGGCACGAACAGACAAACCGTTTGATTTCCCCGGGCTTATCTGCACCCCGTCTGTCGATGAGTCACGCCGGGCCAATGTAATGACGAAGCCGGCTATTATCATCGCCGGGAGCGGCATGTGCACTGCCGGACGAATTCGTCATCACCTGAAGCATGGAATCTGGGATCCCAGGAATACGGTACTTTTCGTCGGCTACCAGGCTCCGGGAACGCTTGGGCGCATCTTGCTGGATGGCGCTGAAGAGATAAAAATGATGGGAATGACCCTTGTGGTAAAAGCTGAAATCGCCAGGATTGGGGGGTTCTCGGCTCATGCAGACAAGGATGAACTGACCGGATGGCTTTCTGCCTTTAAAGAAAAGCCAAGGCGCGTCTTTCTCGTTCATGGTGAAGAGAAGACGCTTGCTGCATTCAGCTCATCACTTGAAGTTCTCGGCTTTAATACAGACATCCCTGTGAGGGACAGGCCGATCACCCTGGACTGACATGCTGACATGATTAAGCGGGAGATTCGCCGGGCGAATCTCCCGAAGCGATAATTAACTGTTCAGAACCCACTGCCCCTGGTCATTTCTGCAGGCGGTCGACTTGGTCTTCTGCGGTTGCCCATCTATCGTTGCTGTAATTTCAGCCTCTCGGCAGGTTTGGTTTGTTGACGGATTTGTGTAAGCCTGTTGGGGCACAACCTGGTAGTTGTTGCCGGAGTCCGGGTTTACCCAGGTAACAGGCTGCCCGGATGGGCCAACTTCATAGGCGTTATTGAGCTGCTGCTTGTCCTGTTTATCCATCTCGTTACCGACAATATAGCCAAGCATTGTACCAACAGCGGCACCAATCAGTGTTGCTTCTGTATTTCGGCCGATGGCCTGGCCAATCAGTGCACCACCGGCAGCACCGCCGACCGCTCCTTTCGTGCCTGTGCTCACGCCGTCAAACTGTGCACAGGATGACATGACTACCATCATCATGCCAACCAGAAAAAGTGCTATCAATCTCATCTAATCCTCCGCAAATAAGAATTTTTCTGTTGGTAGTTATAAAAAAAAGCTAACTACCTGATTATTCAAAATAAAAAAATATGATGTATACACACAAATGTAACGCTGAATTCTGCACTGTCAATGATAAATTGGAATATCTACTCGGAAATTATTTGTCCCCTCGACGTGAATGAGATTCCCTGTTGTGACTGGGTTCCGATCATTACAGATTCTATCACCGGCTGGTTCACGGGGGTTTCTGCGCTCCATTTAACCACAAAGTTTGCACCTGATCCGCCACTGGTGTCAGACTCTTCTACAACATAGCGAGTAGAGGCCATCGGGCCCAGACGCTGAGATGATTGAAGGTAATGTTTCACCAGTTTGCCATCCGAAGCGTAATAATCGACTGCAGCCAGGGTAATGGATTCATTCAGGTCTGTGTTTCTGATACTCAGTGTAACGGCAAGGTCAAAGGGACGTTCGCGATTTCCACTGTAAATATGAGAGTATACAGGGACATAAACGCTCTGACCGTCGCTTTGTAAAGGCTCAGCCAGCACGGTTGTGCCCCCTTGAACAAGCAGAAACAGCAGAACTATCGTCAGTTTTACGTAATTAACGCTCCCCTCATACCTTCCTCCTGTACGCCCCGATCAGACCTTCAAGGCCCGCTCAATATCCATCTGCATGTGCTCGATCACTTCAACAGGGTCAGGCGCTCTCGTTATGGGACGGCCAACCACCACGTGGTCCGCACCGCCCTTCACGGCAAGACCAGCGGTCATGATACGTTTCTGGTCATCAGGCTGCTCAGACACATTAGCACCGGGCCTGATGCCTGGTGTTACAATCAACAGCTTGTCACCGAGCTCTGATCGCAGTCGCGATGCTTCCAGGCCAGAAGAGACCACACCGTCGCAGCCAAGGTCAAGTGCCGTCCGAGCACGGTGATACACAAGATCAGCAATGGAGCCTGTCATCCCCATTGCCCGCATGTCCTCTTCCCCGAAACTGGTGAGAACCGTTACTGCAAGGAGTTTCATGTCACCTCGTACTGAGACGGCGGCCCTGATGATCGGATCATTGCCATGAATTGTTGCCAGGCTGACCCCCCGGTTATTTACCTGCTCGACAGCCAGCTTTACGGTTTCAGGTATATCAAAAAATTTGAGATCCAGCATTACCTGATGGCCGCGGTCGAGAATCCAGTCAACGGTATTAAACCAGTCTGCCATAAAAAGCTGAAGACCGACTTTGTAAAATCCGGCATGGGATTCACACTTCTTAACGACCTCCTTGGCCTTATCCGGATGGTCCAGATCAAGTGCGATAATGATTCGTTCCCGCAACGGAATGGTTTTGCCCATTTTATCCCTCTTCTTACTGTTTACCCAGTGACATTTGCCATATAGTCTATACTATACTGCTTCCATCAGTAATACGGTAGCCAGCAGAAGATATTCCTGCTCTGGTCCGGCCGGAGAGATGTCTTGAAGCAGATGATTACCAGCTGATGATCGGTTTATCCTTGGAAAATAAAAAATTTTCGGACCGCATAATTTATCATGACTGCAGTAAAGATATTTGCCATAAACGCATAAGTGGTGAGCATACCGAAACGTTTAATGAGGCCTCCCATAAGTACCGTCCCTATCGCCGCGCTTATACCTGATACCAGATAAAAAAAGAAAATTTCCAGAACAATATGGTGCCTGCCCCGTTCAAACACCCATAATATATTCAGGATATAGGCGACCATGTTGGCACCCAGAAAGGCAATGATATTTGTGATCATTGAATTTCTCGCCCGGCGGGCATTATTTATCTGCTCGATCTTGAGTCTGAATAATCGGACAGCATGATCTTTTTCCTGCAGGCATGGGAACAGTTTCCAGCCGATAATGTGGAATATGCAGATATGGGTCAGTGTTGCCACTCCGCCTGCGAGTGCGTACTTTATAAATTGTATCAGGGTTTCATTTTCCAGAAGATTCATAGTGTTCGGATCATCGGTGTCATTGAATTGTTGTTTTCTTAAAGAAAGCAGCTTATTAAGCCGCCTAATCATGAGTTACTGCATGGCATGTATACTTAACCTGATTCCATATGAACAGTTTAAAATGGGGCGAAGAGATATTTGCTGTGATTTTCCTTCTTTTCAGGCAGTAAGCTGCTTTGAAAAATCAGCCCGGCACATTTGAGCACTGGACTGACCAGATCTTTGATATTTCCGGCTGGTTGAATATTACCACACTGCGAGGTTATTTTTACTGATTTCTGTTGGTATTTCATATATACAATAATCTCAGATAGAGAGGTATTTATCAATACTGATAACACTTGACAGGGGTATAAATGAGCAGTTATTTTATCAGTAATAATGATAGAAAAGAGTAATTGGGATGATAATTGGCTGAATTACACTGGTTTTACTTCTTTACCAAGTATGTTTTTTCTGTACATTTCAGCTCTTTAACGCGTATCCGCGGCTGGATTAAAAAATATTAATAATTTTTGATACTTCAGATAGGTCAAACTGATTTCAATTTATCTTTACAAAAAAAAGTCTGCCCTATAAGTTATGGCAGTCGCAAATTCAACACGGAGCAATTTTCTGTCATTTGATCGGGGTACTTTGTGAATTTGACCGTAGTACCGTATCAGGTTACGCAGGAATGATGATTCTGCAATGAATGGCAAAGGGGGTATGGTATGTCTGTTAAAATTTTTATTAATAGAAAAGGTGTTGAGAAAAATATTATTGAGTTAACGGTTCTTCTCAAAAAATTACGAAGTCTCACCCTTAACCAGCCCGGCTATATTTATGGTGAAACCTTGCGCCGCATTGATCAGCCTGATGAATGTATGGTTATTTCGACCTGGCGGTCACTGCAGGACTGGGAAAGCTGGTTAAAAAACGAGGAGCGTATCAGTATCCAGAGTGAGATAGATCTGCTTCTCGGCAAAGAAACAGAATACGCCGTTTACGAAGAATAAACAGAACGTCGAGTACGTAACAATTAAGGTAGGTATCCAATGATCTTTGAAGGCCTGAAGTTAATGGTTGTCGGGATGACAACTGTCCTGCTGTTTCTTACATTCATGATTCTGCTCATCCAGTTGGTTGCTCACCTTACCAGAGGAGTAACAGCCAGAGAGCTGCAAACACTGGAAGATGAGAAACATCGTCTGAAGCAGGAGAGAGAACGTGAAAAACTGGCGGCAGCGATAGACGGCAGTGATGAGGATATTGTTGTGATTACTGCAGCGATAGCCGCATTTGAAGCTCAAAGAGCTGCTGCTTAACCATACCATTGGAACAGTAAACATACACGTCATCTGATCACGAGCTGACACAACAAAACGCAAGGAGAAGTACTGTGGGTAAAAAAGTAATCAAATTCATGGATACGTCTTTTAGAGACGGGTTTCAGTCGGTTTTTGGCGCTCGGGTATTAACCGATGATTTCATGCCTGCCGTGCAGGCGAGTGTTGATGCTGGTATAACGCACCTGGAAGCAGGCGGCGGCGCACGTTTTCAAAGTCTTTTCTTTTATTGCGGCGAATCAGCTTTTGATATGATGGATCGTTTCCGTGCCGAGGTTGGTCCGGACGTCAACCTGCAGACGCTTGCCCGTGGTATCAACGTGGTGGCCCTGAGCCAGCAGCCGAGAGATATCATCGATCTTCATGCCAAGATGTTCAAGAAACATGGCATGACAACAATTCGGAACTTTGACGCGCTCAATGATGTCAGAAATCTTGAATATTCAGGTGAGCGTATCGCTCACCATGGTCTCCATCACCAGGTCGTCATTACAATAATGGATCTGCCTCCCGGATGTACTGGAGCTCACACTGCTGAATTCTATCTCGATCGGCTCAAGCAGATCCTTGACTCAGGCCTTCCCTTCCATTCCATCTGTTTTAAGGACGCTTCAGGCACAGCAAACCCTCGCAAGATTTATGATACCTTCAAAGGTGCCAGGAAAATGGTATCTGAAGATACTATTCTCTGGTATCACACCCATGATACTGCTGGAATAGGTATTTCACAGAACCTTGCTGCGATCGAGGGCGGCGCTGATGGTATTGATCTTGCCAAAAGCCCGGTTTGTGGTGGTACCTGCCAGCCAGATATCCTTTCCATGATGCATGTCCTGAAAGGAACTGATTTCACACTCGATCTTGACTACGAAAAAATCCTCGCCGCTGAAGAGGCCTTTGAAGAGGCAATGAGTGATTATTTCATTCCACCGGAAGCGAAAATGGTATCCCCGACCATCACCCTGTCTCCAATGCCTGGTGGTGCGTTGACGGCGAATACCATGATGATGCGTGACACTGGCACGCTGCACCTCTACCCGGAAGTAATCAAGGAAATGGCAGAAGTAATTCGTCTCGGTGGTTTCGGATCATCGGTAACACCGGTTTCCCAGTTCTACTTTCAGCAGGCTTACCTCAATGTCACCCAGGGTAAATGGAAGAAGATCAACCCGAGTTACGGCAATATGGTCCTCGGCTATTTTGGCCGTACCCCAGCACCGCCTGATCCTGAAATTATTAAAATTGCTTCCGAACAGCTCGGCAAACCTGTTTTCACCGATGACCCGCTCGATATCCTCGAGCCAGGTATTCCAAAAGCGACAAAAATTCTGGAAGAGAATAAACTTGAGGTCAATGACGAGAACATTTTCATTATTGCCAGCTGTGAGCAGAAGGGACTCGATTATCTCCTTGGAAATGCGATCGTTAACGTACGCAAAAAATCAGACGCTGCACCAGAGGTGAAAACCAAAGCTGCCAAACTTGCAGCAGCGCCCGCTCCTGTCTCAGGACCGCGGGCATACTCTATCACCGTTAACAACCGTATTTACGATGTCACTGTTGCGGACGGCAATGGAGCCGTTCAGGCGGTACCGGTGCAGGCAGCTGCAGCTGCGGCACCAGTCGTTGAAGGCACAGAAGTCGAGGCACCGACACCTGGAAATATTTTAAAGCTTCTCGTCAAACAGGGTGATGCTGTTAAAACGGACCAACCGCTGGTGATTATGGAAGCTATGAAAATGGAATCTGAGGTCAAATCCCCATGTGACGGTAAAATAGTGGCAGTCCATGTATCGGTCGGAGACACTGTTCAGGCTTCTGAACCACTCTTCACAATCGCTTAGGATTTGTTGCTGAGCCATTTGTACTATGGATGCGCTGGTTTAGCCGGCGCATCTTTATTCATCGTTTGAATGATGGAATCGCTATGAAAATAAAGTTTTTTTTCCTCATCTTACTCAGCCTGACCCTTGGTATTCATACCTTTGCTCAGGCTGCTCAGGATACAGTTCCGATCAACGCTCCCGCGGATGCGAAGGTTGTCCGCATTGATGTCAAGGCCGGCGACAAAGTATTCAGCGGAGATACACTGGCAATACTGAAAACCGACGACGGAACAACGATTATACTGAAGGCGGGTGTCTCCGGAACGGTTACTGCCATCAATATGACACCATACAGGAACGTTTCGGAGGGCAGTTCTCTTGGTACCATTGAGCCGGCCTTCGTTGTCGCTGAGCGTCCAGTGGCGACAGAAGCGGAGGCGCTTCCCAATATCGCCACACTAACGAAGAATTTATTTAAAACCACCGGGATATACGGCATCATAGACGGCCAGATTGATAAAGACTGGACCGTCGGTCTCGGAAGAATTCTGATGATCCTTGTGGGGCTTACGCTGCTCTACCTTGGTATATTCAAACAGTTCGAGCCGCTGCTCCTTATACCGATCGGATACGGGGCTATTCTGGCCAATATTCCACTGGCTGGTATTGCCGAGCCTGGCGGTATCCTCTATTATATATATGAGGTCGGTATTGTAACAGGAATCTTCCCGCTCCTGATTTTCATGGGCGTCGGGGCGCTGACCGATTTCGGACCGATGATCGCAAACCCGAAAACGATTTTACTCGGCGGTGCCGCCCAGGTTGGCATCTTTGTCACACTTGCTCGGTGCTCTGTTTCTGTCCGACTTCGTACCCGGCATCAGCTTCTCACTGGCCGATGCTGCGTCAATTGGAATTATCGGCGGTGCTGACGGACCGACAGCAATCTTCCTGTCAAGCCAGTTGTCACCTCGACTGCTTGGCTCAATTGCCATCGCTGCTTACTCCTATATGGCACTGGTACCGATCATCCAGCCGCCGATCATGAAGTGGCTGACCACAGAAGAGGAGCGCAAAATCAAGATGGTGCAGTTACGGCATGTCTCAAAGCTTGAAAAGATGATCCTGCCCCTGCTCGTACTCGGCATCTGTGCCTTCCTGCTGCCGACCGCCGCACCGTTGATCGGTATGTTCATGCTCGGCAATCTGGCCAAGGAATGTGGCGTTGTTGACCGTCTCTCTGACAACATCAAGGGAGCGCTGATGTACACGGTCACCATCTTCCTCGGTCTTGGAGTCGGCAGTAAACTCTCTGCTGATAAATTTCTTAATATGGAAACACTCGGGATCCTCGCTCTCGGCATGATCGCTTTCTGTATCGGTACCGCCGGCGGGGTGCTGATGGCAAAACTGATGAACAAAATGTCAAAGACCCCGGTCAACCCGCTGATCGGAGCAGCAGGTGTCTCTGCGGTGCCAATGGCAGCCCGTGTTGTCAATAAAGTCGGTCTTGAGGCAAACCCGCAAAACCACCTTATCATGCATGCGATGGGAGCAAATGTCTCTGGAGTTATTGGTTCTGCTGTGGCAGCAGGCGTTCTTGCTTGCTCTGCTTTAGTACAATTGCATCGATAGAGATGCTAAAAGGTCCGTAATGGTTTACCGTTACGGACCTTTTTTATTGCATTGTCGATCCTGCAGTATCTTTAATAGATGGTCAGCAGAAAACGGCTATTCTACGTTACTTCAAAAGAGAGCGAAACCTGTCAGAAATCTGGAGGAGCAGATGCTGAAAATAGCTGCTGAAGCTGAAGAACATCTCAAAAATTTACTGACTGAGGGCAGCGAAAACGCGGCTATCCGGATAGCGTTAATGGGCGGGGCTCACGGACCGGGTCTCGGACTCATTGTTGAGGAGGCCGGGGAAGATGACCTGAGACTTGAGCACAGAACGATTCCATTTATTATAGACAAAAAGCTGATGGATTATTGCAGATCGATAACCATCGGCTTTAGAAAGGGGAATGAAGGCGGCTGCGGCGGAAGCAGCGGCAGTGGTTTCCTGATTGAATCGGAATCCCCCCTGATCATCTAGCGAGGCAACTTTATCTAACGACCGCATCAGGGATTTTTAGGTTTAGGTAGATTGATTCCTTACAAGCCGGTTGCTCAGGACACTGTTTTCTTAATAATTTCCTCATCGAAATAGTTGACCGACATACCGCCGTCGACAACGATTGTCTGGCAGACAATCCCTGAAGAACGGCTTGACAGAAGAAATGTTGCAGTATTGGCTGCTTCTTCAGTACTCAAGGCCTTTTTTCGCAAAATCGCTTTTTCTGCGAACAGGTAGCTGTCAATATATCCGGGAATACCTGCTGATGCTGAAGTTTTGAGCAAGGCCGGGGCTACGGCATTGAATCGTACCTGGGAGAACTCCGAAAAACTTTTGGCGAGAAAACAAAGAGATGAATCAAGTGCCGCTTTAATCGGTGCCATATACCCGTAATTGACTGCAGCCATGCGGGTTGTGGAGATGGAGATGGTCACAATCGAGGCATTAGTTGCCAGCAAATCTTTGAACTGGTTGGCGATTGCAATCAATGAAAAACATGAAATATCAATTGCCTGCAGAAAGTCCTGTTTATTGGTCTGGTGAAAGGGTTTCAACCCGTCTGAGTAATTTGCAAAGGCAATGGAATGAACCAGGCCGTCTATCCGTCCACCATGTTCAGGGTCAATGAGGTCTTCCACCTCATCTCTGACCCTCACAATCTGCTCCTCGTATTCAACATCACATAAAAATACCGGACATCCGGGAAAGAGTTTGCGGGCGGTTTTACGGCGCTCCTCCGAGCGGACAATAAGGATTACTTCAGCACCCTGGCCCACCAGGTTTCTGGCAATAGCCGCGGCGATTGACTTTTTATTGGCCAGGCCGAATACAACGAAACGTTTCTTCGAAAGATTAAGAAAATCCATATATACCAAATGTTATCGTGATCTGATTTATTTTTACCCGTTAAGACTTATACTACAATACTGCTATAGACGAAACAAGAAGCGTAGGGACGCTGCCCATGAAAAGCATTATTTAAGGGCTTCCGGTTGAAAATTCATTACAGTGGGTCTGCTCAACAGCTATCCTTATCTTAAAATTTTTTGACAATCACCTATCATGCAGCACTATATCGCGGGAATTGATACCGGCGGCACCTGTACCGACGGTGTAATCATCAACACGGCTACACGGCAAGTTGTCGCCACCGCCAAGGTATCGACAACACATTATGACCTGTCCCAGGGAATTTCCGAGGTTCTTGGAGAAATTATAAGAAAATCTGGAATTTCAGCTGATCAGCTTGCAGCAACCTCGATTTCGACAACCCTGGCAACAAACAGCGTGGTCGAAAAAAAAGGCGCCCGGGTTGGCCTTCTTGTGATCGGCTATGTAAAACATTTTAAGCTGCCGGTAACGGCTGTGCTCTATTTCAAGGGGGGACATACCATCCAGGGGATTGAGGAAGAACCGTTGGAACTGGAGTATCTCGTGGAGACCGTTGAAAAATTGAAAACAGAAGTGGATGCTTATGCGGTTTGTTCTGCCATGTCAATGAAAAATCCGGCCCATGAACTGGTGGCAGAAAAGGCGATTTCGATGATCGATCCCAAGCCCGTCTTCTGCTCACATCGCGCAAGTGAGCAGGCAGGAATGCAGGAAAGAGCGGCTACTGCAGCACTGCATGCCAAACTGATGCCGGTCATGCAAAGTTTTACTGCAGGGGTCATAAAATCAATGGCAGACCTTCAGCTTTCCTGTCCTCTCTGGATGATCACAGGCGATGGCGGGACCATCGGACCTGAACAGGCGGTCAAGGAGTCGGGAAGAACAATTGCCAGCGGACCTGCCTGTACCGCGCTCTTTGGCGCTCATCACACTGATGAAACATGCCTGGTAATAGATGTGGGTGGTACAACCACAGACCTGGCTTTGCTAGCAGAAGGGCGGCCCGTCTTCTCTGCCGGCGGCGGCTCGATTGATTCCTGGGTTACTCACATGGAATCAGTAGACATGTATACTGGCGGTATCGGCGGAGACAGCCTGGTGGAATTTCATCAGGACAGGTCCATGTCACTCGGGCCAAACCGGGTTATTCCCCTGTCAATGTGCAGTGAGACTCCTCCGGCCCGCGCCTGGCTCGGCATAGATCAGGCATCCCGATGTATTTCCCTGGCCGGAGAGGATTCGGGTGCAGCTGAGCTCTCCGATCATCCGCTCCTGAAAGTACTTCGGCAGACAGGGCCTTCAACACTGTCGTTTTTGGCGCAGAAGTCAGGATTAAGCGGAGTCCCGCTTGACCGGCAGCTCGAAATGCTCAACAGGAAACAATTGATTAAAGAAACAGGTTTTACCCCGACCGATGCCCTGCATGCCCTTGATCGCGCACATTTCGGCAACAAAAACGGGGCCGTGGAGGGTGCTGAAAAACTGGCGGGAATTCTCGGCATCACCACTGATGCACTTTGCACAAAGGTTCTTCAGGCGACTGAAAACAGGATCACAGATCTGGTAATAAAATATATTATCACCAGGTCATGGGGAAATTCGCTCGTCGGGTTTCTTTCCTCCCACCATGATAACCCCTATATTAAAACAGATTTCAGTTTGAAAATACCGCTTATCGGATTAGGAGCTGCTGCCAGATATTTTCTCCCGGGGGTTGCCGATAAACTGTCAACAACGGTTTCTTTCCCGCCCTTCTCTGCTGTTGGCAATGCGGTCGGTGCCGGGTTGACGGGAATCAGCCGATTGGAGGCGGTTAAAGGCCATGTATCATGACAGCCCCGTTGTTCAGCCATTGACAGTCGTCTGCGCCTGTATATTTTAGTAGTATCGCTTTCCAGCGGTTTCCTGCATAAATAACCACAGAACTGGCGTAACAGGTCAGAAGAGTTTTTTTTATATGATTACCGACATTTCGCTTAGCCAATATTCAAAAACAGAAGAAATAGCCAACTGGATCACTCACGCAGTGGCGCTGCTTCTCTCCATAACAGCCCTGGTCCTGATGGTTGTCTATTCTGCCCGGTACGGCGACGCTTACCATGTTGTCAGTTCTGCGGTATTTGGATCCACGCTGATCCTTCTCTACAGTGCCTCAACGCTTTATCATCTTGTGCCGGTCAGCCGGGCGAAAAAGATCTTTCAGAAACTTGATCACGCGATGATTTACCTTCTTATCGCCGGTACCTATACCCCATATACACTCGTCAACCTGAGAGGGCCGTGGGGCTGGTCCATCTTCGGCGTTGTCTGGGGAGTTGCCCTGACCGGACTTCTGCTTGAATTGATCATGAAAAAGCGGCTGGGCTGGCTCTCAGTATCCCTTTATCTCTGCCTTGGCTGGCTCATCGTCATTGCTGTTAAGCCGCTGATGGTAAATCTTGGGGGTGGGGGGATGGTTCTTTTGGTGGCAGGAGGCCTGTTCTACTCTCTGGGGGTGATATTTTATCTGTGGAATCGGCTGCCTTTTCAGCACGCCATCTGGCATGTATTTGTTATTGCAGGATCATTATGCCATTTTTTTTCTATATTTCTATATGTTGTCCCGGCATCCTGACCAAAGGGTCACGGTTTTCGTGTGGACCAGTTCATAACAGATTATTCATTATCAGCGCTCTTTCTCCTCTCTTTTGGGGCTTCAACCCTGCTGCCGCTGGGATCAGAGTGGCTGCTGGCCCTGTTAATAGCTGATGGACGTTCCCCTGGGCTCGTTGTTGCCGTTGCAACAACGGGGAATTTTCTCGGGGCATGCACCACCTATCTGATCGGCATCTGGGGGGCTGACTTTGTTATTGCAAAGCTTCTTCGCATCGGCGCTGAAAAATCAGACCGGGCCCAGCAATTATTCAGGAAGTGGGGCGTCTGGTCTCTCTTCTTTTCCTGGCTGCCGGTCATCGGTGACCCGCTTTGTCTTGTTGCCGGAATCTTTAAAACCAATCCCTTTATTTTCTCGCTTTTGGTTATCTCCGGTAAAGCTCTGCGCTATATCTTTGTTGCCTGGGTTGTTTCATCCACTCTTACCTGAAAAACTGTGCAAAAAAGGCTATCCGTATTCAGTGATGTGACAGCGCTCAGCGTAAAACAAAGAGGTGACGCAAAAAGCCGTGCCGGTTATTATCAGTGCATAAAAATGTTTATTTAAATTGATTATCCCAGCGTTTATTATGAAGAAGATTATATTAAAGTCCATCTATGAGTCCTTTGATTCCTGGGCATTGCAATTCTCTCCTGCCTGCCGAAAAGGCTGTTCAACCTGCTGCACCCGGGATGTCATGGTAACGGCAGTAGAGGCGGAGACTATCATAGACCATATTTCTGAAAACCATATGGAAAAATGGCTGGCAGCCAAACTCGATGGTGATCTGCCTCGGATAATGCCTTCATTTACGACCAATGAAAATGCCCAGGCCTGCCTGAACGGCACCGAACTGGTGCCGGAGCTGGGGTCGAACGGTGGCGTCTGCCCATTTCTGGAAAACGGAACCTGCTCCATATACAATGCCAGGCCGTTTAGCTGCCGGTCTTTTGTCTCTACGAAAATCTGCAGACCGGGGACAAATGCTGCGATTCCCCCGCATTATATGACAGCTGTTACCGCAGTCAGCCAGGTAATTGAGCACCTTGATCAGCGTTATTTATGGGGAAACATGCTGCATGTCATTTATCTCCTGGCCCAGCAGAACAGTACAACTGAAGACCAGAGATACCCTGAAAACAAAAAGCGGCTTCTACGTGCCCAGACCAGCTGCCGAACCTCGAAGCCGCTGCCCGGATTTCTCATTCCGGAGGAAGATTTTCCTCATGTTGAGCCACTGATCGGGGCAATCTTTGATACCCAGATCGGGGCAAGAAGAATCGAGGATATTCTTAATAACAGCTAGCAATTATTGACTCTTTGGAAACTGATAAAAAGCAGAGAATGGCTGAAAGACCAAACGTTTTTATATCTGGAAAGTTAAATTGATAGCACCTGAAATTATTTGTTAAGGCTGGGAGAAACAGCTCAGAGGACGATCATGAAACGTATTTTTTTATTACTGATAATTTTTATCTTTTTTACTCAGATTTCCTGGGCCGGCCGCGCCCAGATTGATACTATCACGAGTGATCCATATGTCTCAGCCCTGGTCGTAGACGCCGACACAGGTAAAATCCTCTTCGAAGATCATGCCGATGCTGCGGTGTATCCAGCCTCCGTGCTGAAACTGATGGTTCTGCTGGTGGTGCTTGAACGGGTTGAGCAGAAGTCTCTGAAATTGGATGAAATGGTTCAGATAACCACTGAGGCTGCTCGGATGGGCGGCTCACAAGTGTACCTGGACCCCAAGGAGCAATTTTCAGTCGAGGATCTCTTGTATGCCTTGATGATTCAATCGGCAAATGATGCCGCTGTCGCCCTGGCAATTCATGTGGCTGGCTCAAACGAGAGCTTTGTCGCTATCATGAACCAGAGAGCAGCTGAGCTGGGAATGAAAAACACGCAATTCTATTCTGTGCATGGCCTGCCTCCGGCTGAAGGACAGAAAGCGGATAAGACGAGCGCTGTCGATCTTTCCATTTTAGGCCGTGAACTGGCCAGTAAGCCGGAAACATTCAAGTATACCGGTACGGTAGAACGAGCGTTTAGAGATGGAGCGTTTATCATGCGCACTCACAATCATCTCTTGAAAACAATCGATGGCTGTGACGGTTTTAAAACCGGCTACTTCAAGGCCGCCGGATTTTCCATCGTCGCCACGGCAAAGAGAAATGGTGTCCGCATTATTGCCATAGTCCTGGGCAGTCAAGACAGGAAAGTCCGTGATGCCAAGGCCTCAGAGCTCCTGGCACGGGGGTTTACTCAGGTGCCGCCAAAGAAAGAAGCCGAAATAATCGTCAGCAAACCTGATAAAGCTCCTGCGGAAACGACCAGCACTGCTGTTCCTGTGCTTGAGAAAGACCAGATTCCCAGAATGGACGATGGCGGGACCCTGTTCTCCAGCAGTGGATTGATTATGTTTGGATTGGGATTTGGCAGCGGCCTTGTCTGTTGCGCTCTGCTGGCTATTTTTAGATCCTCCGGCAACCGTCAGAAAAGGCGCCGGCGTCTTGTCTGATCTGAGAATCCTGGCGGTATCATGGTTTAGTGCGGGCTAAATGGTGATTTACATCTTATTTCTGTTCTTTCTGTTTACAACACTACCTCACTGAAAAAAGTGACTGCTGAATCGGGCCTGAATTAATAATACTGGGTATAGTAAGGTTTGAATTGTAATGAGTCCCAATGTCCTGCACGCTGAAAGGTCTGTAGTGGTCGATTGGCACTGGGTGATGCGGATTCGGATAATTAACTCTCTGCTGTCTGCTCCACGGAGCGAACGATCTTATAAGGAAAATCGAATGTCTCGTGAGAAAATTACAGTTGCAGGTATTCAGATGTCCCAAGAAGCGGGAAACCGGGATGCCAACATTGCTGCTGCGGCACAAGCCATTACTGCAGCATCCGACCATGACATCTATGTCCTCCCTGAACTTTCGAGTTCAGGGTACAGCATAGATGTGTTTCAATCACTTGAAGATCTGGCAGAAGATCTTGACGGCCCAAGTTTCAGCGTGTTCTCTGATCTTGCCAGAAAGCAGCGCTGTTATATCTGTTACAGCTTTCCAAGGCGTGCTGGGGAGAGAAATTTCACCATCTCAACAGCTGTCGTAGACAGAAGTGGAAGCCTTGTGGCCCACTACGACAAATGGCATGTCTGCAGCACGGGTGTCTGCTGTGAGAAGGACTACTTTTCCTCGGGACAAACTCCTCTTGCGGCTTTTGATGTGGACGGTATTCAGGTGGGATTGGCGATCTGCTATGATATTCGCTTCCCGGAGCTGGCACGCACGCTTACCCTTGAGAGGAACATATCCTTGCTGCTGCATCCTGGGGGCTGGCCGAGAGACGAGGGTTTTCATACCTGGCATATGTTTGTACAGGTACGAGCTATGGAAAATTCAATCTATATCATGAGTACAAACTGGGCCGGAGCCGATAATGGCTGCACTGCATTTTGTCCTCCGTTTATAGATGGCAGGAGCCGTATCCTGGAAAAGCTCGGAAGTGCTCCGGGAATACTTGGTGGAGTTGTTGACATGCATTACCTTGAGGAAGTGAGGAGTCGATACCCCTATTTGGCAGATCGGGCTGCTGAATTGTACTAATTTATGAGATCCCGAAGGAATTAATTGTAAAGATTTAAGGTCAAGGGGTTGGATATACTTGGCAGCAGTCACCCTGAGGAAGGAAGACCATGTCGTTACGGAAAACAGTCGGGCTCGTTCTTGGTTGCGGGGCTTCACGAGGCTGGGCTCATATCGGAGTAATCGAGGCACTCGAGGATGCAGGAATTCCCATCGATTTTATTGCCGGGTGCAGTGTTGGAGGATATATTGGCGCACTCTATGCAAGCGGAAGTCTCGGCAGTCTGAAGAAGTTTCTTCTGAGAATGGATGGTCAAAAGATTTTCTCCTATTTTGATGTTGTATTTCCCCGATCCGGTCTGCTGAACGGATCAAAACGTGTCAGGGAGCTCTTCTCCATGCACACCGATGCACTCACCTTTGAAGATCTCGATATTCCAGTGGTGATGGTGGCCACGGATCTGGATAGAGGCAAAAAGGTGGTGCTCAAATCAGGCAGTATAATCGAAGCACTCAGAGCGACCATGTCCTACCCTGGTCTGTTTGCACCGGTTCGTGTAAAGGACCGATGGCTTGTGGACGGCGGGCTTATTGACCCTGTACCGGTAGGCTTGGCGCGAGCTATGGGAGCTGAGGTCGTCATTGCCGTAGATCTCAACAGCAGAATTGTCTCACGCAGCCAAAATCCCCTGGCAGCAGCGGGCAATAATCGGCACAAAGCTCCTGCCAGGGGCAACCGGAGCCCGAGCCTCAGAGCCGCAATGAACTGATGAGGAAGATGGCAGACTTTTACGAAGGTGTTGAAAACAGTTTCAGGGATAGGACAAAAGAGTTTCTGCATCGTGATGTGGTGACCCCTGATATCATCGAAACCGTGATGACATCGATCGGGATAATGCAGGAGCGTATCACTCGCATAAACCTGGCGGTTGATCAACCGGACATCCTCATCCAACCTCGCCTGGGAGAGCTGAAGATGATGAATTTCGACCAGGTGGAACACTCAATCAAGGAGGGCTCTATCAGTGTCCAGGAAAAACTTGAGGATATTTACCCGCTGCTGACAAAAAGCGAATGAGTAGTCACCCTTTGCTGGATATGACTGCCTGTCCACCGCGATCCTGGATACTGTTTTTTGAGTAAGAAAGGAAGATAATGGTGTGGGTTACGTTATGGTGCTTGACTAGGTCGTCTGAGCGGAAGCTCTTACTTTGGTAAAAGCTTCCGTATGGTTTAGACGATATCAGTTGGATGACAGAGATTATCCTTATTTTTAGCAACCCTGCCACAGTTGTTGCATGAGTATTTCATTGCAGCTAATTTGCCTTTGCAGACATGGTTTGCTGAGACATTGTGCTGGCCGCAGTATTCACAATGCAATGTCATATCAGACGGATTGCATAAATGTCCGGGGTCATCAGCAACTGCGCCGCAGTTTTGACAGGTATGAGCCATTGGTATCCTCCTTTGAATCTGATTTTCAAACGATTTTGAACAGCAGCAGTTGTCCCTCTGAAATGATCTAAACAATCGGATAAGTATGGGGTACTGCTAGATGTAACATTAAGGGGACACGCACCTGCTGTCAACTGACACCACGCACTGTTTCCATAGATCAAACTGTCGCTTTGAAAGGTAGGGTGAATGCCAATTTTTTATTCACCTTTACCATGAATCATTAGAGCCGCCGACTATGCCGGTGCCCTGGCAGGGATGATGATCTTATAATTCGGCCGAATCTATCACGAGCATCTTCCTGACCTGCATATCCTCAAGAGTGTAAGGGATACCGCCGGTTCCAAGCCCAGAGTCCCTGAGTCCGGCAAAAGGCATCCAGTCAACTCGAAATGCAGTGTGATCATTTCAGGCTCCTATAAAAATTTACTTTTCTCTGCAATTTCATGATTCAAAATTCGGTCATTATCAGAATAATCAACAGGGACTTCGATCAGGTGAACACCGGTCGTTTTGAAACAGAGCTCAAGTTGGGGGATAAGTTCCTCTGCGGCACTTAATCGGTGCCCATGAGCACCGTAGCTGTTTGCATAGGTGACGAAATCAGGGTTGCCGATATCCAGGCCGAAATCTGAAAAACCCATGTTGATCTGTTTCCATTTAACCATGCCGTAAGCGTTATCGGTGAGAACGATAACTACCAGATCAAGGCCAAGACGCACGGCGGTTTCCATTTCCTGTGAATTCATCATAAAACCGCCATCACCGCAAATGGCGAGGATTTTACGCTTTGGATAAACAATTCGGGCGGCGATTGCCGAAGGAAGTCCTGCTCCCATCGAAGCGAGTGCATTATCAAGCAAAACGGTGTTTGGCTTATGGGCTTTGTAATTTCTGGCAAACCAGATCTTGTAGACCCCGTTGTCGAGCGCGATAATACCGTCGTCAGGCATGACCTGACGGATATCGTGGACCAGCCGCTGTGGATAGATCGGAAAGCGATTATCAGTAATTCCCTCGAGCATGTGTTGTTCAGTCGCCTCCTTGATCTCTTTGAAATAACTGAAATTCCAATGGCTCTGGGGGGTGATTTTGTCGTTCAGCTGATAGATTGAATTGGCGATATCACCGATCACGCCAATCTGTGGATAATAGATCGGATCAACTGCTGCGGTCAGGTAGTTAACGTGGATGACCTTGAACCCTCCCTGCTGCATGAAAAATGGAGGCTTTTCTACAACGTCATGGCCAACGTTTATGATGAGGTCAGTGTGACTGATAGCTCGATGGAGAAAATCATGTGAAGAAAGGGCTGCATTTCCAAGGAACTGCGGGTGGCGTTCGTCAATCACTCCCTTGCCCATTTGGGTACTGATGAAATATATGCCCGTTGAATTGATGAGTTCTCTGAGCATATTGCTCGAGTGTTTTCGATTTGCCCCAGCGCCAAGCAGCATCAGCGGTCGTTTGGCCTGATGGATCATCTCCACAGCCTGAGTAATCGACTTGTCTTCTGCCAGCGGCCTCCGGTACCATGTCTTTTCAATGATTTCGCTGCCCGTAAGTTCCGAGGCGATATCTTCCGGCAATTCAAGATGAACAGCCCCGGGCCGTTCTTCCTCGGCAAGTCGAAATGCTTCACGGATTCTGCTCGGAATATTTCCGGCACTGGCTATCTGGTGGGTGTATTTCGTCAGGGGCTTCATCATATCAACGATATCGACGATCTGGAACTGGCCCTGCTTGCTTGATTTTATCGGTTTCTGGCCAGTGATCATCAGCATCGGCATGGCGCCGAGCTGTGCATAAGCCGCCGCAGTCACGAGATTAGTGGCACCGGGACCGAGTGTCGAAATGCAAACCCCTGCTTTACCGGTAAGCCGCCCGTAGGTGGCTGCCATGAAGCCGGCGGCCTGTTCATGTCTGGTCAGGATGAGTTTTATTTTTGAATCTTTCAGGGAGTTGAGAAGGTCAAGATTCTCCTCGCCGGGAATACCGAAAATATATCGAACGTCTTCTGCTTCGAGGGCTTTGATAAATAGATCTGAGGCTTTCATATACCAGTCATAGCGAAAAAATTAAATGATTACTTGCAGTAACAAGACGATAAGACTCATTGGCAGAAAAGACAATCAAAGTTCAAATATCGGCCCGGTGATGTTTGAATTACTTTTCGTTGTCTATATGCGGCGCTAACCATGTGCAGAAAATGTGGTCGCTTCAACCCCTCCGGACTCGACAATCCATGAAGGGTCTGGTGAGGAGTAGGTGGTTAATTGACCCCAGGCCAATTCAGCATATTATTATGGTAGGTAAGGCATAATTTTGACCAGCTTTGAGCTTGCTGGAAACTTTATTCTGCTGAGACGACCATGTACGATGATCTTCTTACTGCCATAGAGACATCTGAGCTGTCCCAAGCGCTTACCCTCCTCGATTCACTGCTCAGCGAGGGGCATGAGCCCTGGGTTATTCATGAGGCGCTCTATCCGCTGGTCCACCGAGTTCTTAATCCTCCTTTTATCAACCCCCACCTCCCCAAGATGTATGCTGTCAATCGGGAATTTGTTCAGTTTCTGGAGCCGCAAGACCTGGCTGCCCTGGTGCGAATAGAAGTTGAGGAGTATGCACGACGAGACAAGGCCCTGGGGTCTGAAAAACTCTCTTCAGTTCCTTTGTTTTATGATTTCAATGACATAGAAGCTGCAATTGCAGATAAGAATGTTTTGAATACAGCAACCGCCATGGCCGCCTATCTGGAATTAGCCGGACCGACAGCATTAGCCAGACGATTGCTCGTACTGGGAAGCAATTTTCTCAATCGCACACTCGGGCATTCTCTTTCCTGCACAGCCTTCATTCTCCTGGAGATGGTCAATCGAAAGGATGAAGATACATGGCCGGCAGTTGTCTTATTGTCAGAATATTTCTGTGCTGGAAATTTTCATCAGACACCGCCCTTACAATACTCGGCGATCAGTGATTACTCAAAAGTTTATCTCGCCGCTCTGAAGCGAGCCGTGAGCGGCTCAGGTATTGCGGCACTGCATCATACGATAACTCTTTACTCAATCGAACGAAGCCGTCACTTTTTAACCCGTCAGGAGTATGACCACGTCCTCACCATGTGGGAGCACATGCTGGCAGACAAAAAAGAACTCCTGCACCCGTTAGAAGCGTTCACCACGACCCCACTCCCGGATTTCAATCTTTTTTTCAGGGTGTTTGAACAGCATGATCCACTACCGGTTCTTAACATGGTGAACAGCAGTCTACGCTCAGGAGATGACCGGACAAGGCTGAGCGGTTATTTGATCAGGAGCGTCTTGAAATGTTATAACGGCAATTATAACCCGCACTACCTTACTGGCCTGGGGGCTTCCCTGTGGATTATTGAAACCTACTCTGAGCAGCCGGTCATTGTTCTCAACGGCTTGCGGCAGTATCTTGATTTTTTCTTTTCTGGGATAGGTTCACTATAGTGCAGCCGATTCCAGAGCCGGTGGGCGGAGATTTCAGAATCTGTTTCGCAATGATGTTTCAGGAAACCTGGATAGATGTGTATCCAGGTTTCGGTGTCAAAATCTATCAGCTCAGAGCTGCATTGTAATGCTCATTGACCTTTTCCCAGTCAATGACGCTGAAAAACGCCTCAACATAATCCGGCCGCCTGTTCTGGTAGAGCAGGTAATAAGCATGCTCCCACACATCAACCCCCAGAACCGGCTTCTTGCCCTGTGAAAGCGGGGAGTCCTGATTTGCAGTGGAAAGGATCTCCAGTGTCCCATCAGAAACGACAAGCCAGGCCCAGCCACTGCCAAACTGTTTTAATGCCGCGCCGGTAAATTTCTCTTTGAAGGAGTCAAAGCTCCCGAATTGTTTGTCAATAGCGGACAGTACGGGGCCGCCCGGTGCAACATTCTTTTTCAGGATCTGCCAGAAAAAGCTGTGATTGACGTGGCCTCCACCGTGGTTCCTTACCACAGTTCTTATATCTTCCGGGACCTGGTTCAGATCACTGACGAGCTCGCCAACTGTGAGCTGCGACAGTTCGGCATTTCCCTTGATTGCAGCGTTGAGATTGGAGATGTAAGCCTGGTGGTGCTTGGTGTGGTGAATCTCCATGGTGCGAGCATCAATGAATGGCTCAAGAGCATCATAAGGATAGGATAATTCAGGGAGTAGATGTTCCATTATATATTCCTCATATAGGTATGTTTTACTTGTTTAGATCACCGGTTCGTCATGAGCCGGTTTATGTTTAGGCGGATATTGGAAGACGGCAAGAGCAACAGTCTCTTGAAAAAAGATCATTGCGGCTGTCGAAGATCTTGAAATTTTATGAATTTCATCAACTCCGGCAATTGAGCCGACATCACAGAGCCGCGCTGAAAAGGTAAGACGGATCAGGACAGGGGTCAATCATGGATAACGGAAATGTCAAACGTTGGATCTTCCGATAAACGAGCACCTCAATGCTGTAATCATTCTTCAGTTGTCCATCAAATTGCCTTTGCTCGCCGCCTGGCAGACTTCTTTTGCTTGTCCAAAACAAGTATCAAGAAAAGGACACCCGACGATGCCGGCCCTGCGGGCTCCCCTGCGCTGCTCGCCACTGGCGGGACGCCAAAAACTCGCTGACGCTCAGACATGTTTGGCGTCTTGTCCCGCCACCAGCTGCGCTGCTCGGCGGCACCGAATGGGGAACGACGCTTATGCGCATGCCTCTCGAGGCAGGCGATATCCGGATGATCCAAAAAGTGTGTAGAATTAGAGAAAGGCAGGCGGCTCTCGTCATGCTTTTGCTGCAGTTCGGACAGCTCTGTTTTCGATTCTATAACAATAAAAGATCACCCAGGGGTCAATTGGAGAGAAAATATACGGAAACAGTGGTGCAGAGCAAGAAGGGACAGATTTCAGATATCTATCCATATAAGTCGTGATTATAGTGTACTACACGCAGGGCGGTGCTCTTTTTTGATAGACAGGTGAACTCCCGTGAATGATTATCCATCCGAGCAGCAGTGGCTGATCGAGTCCCTGCAAAATCCCCGCTTATATGATCATCCGGTGCACCGGATTGAGGTGATCGAAACCCATATTTCATGGGTAGTTCTGACAGGGACCTTCGTCTATAAAATCAAAAAACCGGTAAATTTTGGTTTCCTTGATTTCTCAACCCTTGAAAAACGCCGTCTTAACTGTCTCGAAGAGTTGCGGCTCAATAGCAGGCTGGCGCCGCACTTGTATTTGGGCCTTGTGAAATTCAGCGGTTCAGAGAAGCACCTTGAACTCAACGGCCAGGAACCGGCCATTGAGTATGCCGTGAAAATGCTGCAATTCCCTCAAACAGCACAGCTTGACCGTCTCATTGCAGAAGATGGACTCAAAAATGACATTATGACCCAATTAGCCGGAACAGTAGCGCAATTCCACCTGTCGGTTAATTCCGCACCCCCGGAGAGCCGGTGGGGCGGCGTTGGGCATGTCCGCAAAACAGTGATGGAAAATTTCCACCATATACGTAACTGTGTTCGTGATCCGGCATTAGTTTCAGAACTGGATAGACTCGAACAGTGGAGCAGACAGCAGCTCGAAACCCTGACTCCGTTGATAGATGAGCGCAAGGCTCTCAGGTTTGTGCGGGAATGCCACGGCGATATGCATTTACGAAATATTGCACTGTGGAAAAATGATATAATAATCTTTGATTGCCTTGAGTTTAATAAAGGCCTTCGTTTTATTGATGTCATCAGTGAAATAGCATTTCTTCTCATGGATCTTGAGGCCCGGGAACTGGAGCTGCAGGCCATCTGTTTTCTCAACACCTATTTGCAGATAACGGGCGATTATGAAGGCCTCAGGCTGCTTGGTTTTTATAAGGTGTACCGGGCACTTGTACGGGCTAAAGTGGACATTCTGCGTTCCCTGCAGGAGCACCCCGGTTCAGAAGAGTATGCTCAGACAGTAGATGAATTTCACCGTTATCTCAGCCTGGCAAAAAAATATACCCGTTCATCATCTCCATTACTGTTAATAAGCCATGGGGTTTCGGGGACCGGAAAGTCAACGGCAGCAAGCGTTCTGGCAGAAAAAATTCCAGCAATACAGCTCAGATCGGACGTGGAGCGTAAACGTCTCTTCAGTGATAATATCAATGATCGTCTCAATGCAGGTCTTGAAAAGAGAATCTATACCCCTGAAATGACCACGAGGACCTATCACCGCCT
Organism: uncultured delta proteobacterium; assembly: GCA_963710015.1. Classification (GTDB taxonomy): domain Bacteria; phylum Desulfobacterota; class Desulfobulbia; order Desulfobulbales; family Desulfocapsaceae; genus MADRE3. Next base: position 130,859 of record CAVPYP010000014.1, read on the forward strand.
GGTCGAGCTGGCGCGCTGCCTGCTGATTGCCGGATATTCTGTTATCATTGATGCAGCAAACCTGAAGTCAGCACAGAGACAACAGTTTATCAAGTTAGCGAAATCGCTGGATGTCCGGTTCCAGATTTTATCGTATAGCGCCTCAGTCGAAACCCTGAGAACCAGGGTAGAAAAACGTTTTCAGCGGGGGAGTGATGTCTCCGATGCGACGGTTGCTGTTCTTGAGCAGCAGCTCGCCGGCGGTGAACCGCTTTCTGCTGACGAGCGGATCTTTACGCTTGAGATCGATACGGAACTGCCGGTTAATGTCGACAATATCGTGCGGCAGATCAGCCCTTAATCGAGCAGCTGTCTTTCGGACTCTCTCTTTAAGTTTATGGGGAGCAGTCCAAACCTGGATGAAAAATGCTTTTGCAGAGGTTCTGCCGGCACCTGATATCAAAGGACCGCTCTCTTGTTTCGGAACGCCTGCGACGACATACCTTGGAATAAATGGTTGCCTGTTGGAGACTTCAGCTTATCGTTGATAATAGCTAACGGTATCGCCATATCCTTCTAGACGGAGCCGATTAAATGACCAGATTACTACGCTGTGATTCCCCTTTGGCAATGATGGTTGCCATCGTTCTGCTGCTCTGCAGCTTCACTGTTTTTGCCCAAACGCATCAAGAGCAGGTGCACCAAATGGCACATGAGGTAATGCCTTTTGATATCGCTCAGACCGTTCACATCTTCAGAATGACCGAGTTTGGAGGCGTACAGCGAGTCATCGCCAAAGATCCTGAATCTGCTGACCAGATTACTCTTATTCGACAGCATCTCGAGCACGAAGCTGTAAAATTTCAACGCGGTGATTATTCAGACCCGGCAAAACTGCATGGCATTGAAATGGCGGGTCTCAAGGAACTTCAAATCGGTGCCCCGGAGATCAGGGTCTCTTATGAAGCTATTCCTTACGGCGCAGAAATTATCTTTGAAACGACCGATCTCTCGCTGCTGACTGCACTTCACAGATGGTTTGGGGCTCAGTTATCCGAGCATGGCGCGGATGCCCGGTCGGAATAAACCAGCGGCCGCTTAACCATGGATCGATGCGGACACCGCTGTCGGATGAGCAAAACAGGGGAACGGCAAATAGTGAGGAAAAGACAAAATCGAAAATAGACTGACCGAATGCCGTCTTTTCTGCTTAATCTCTAAACATACTGAACACATCAGCACACAGTTAGTCTTTTTTATTATGTCACAAGGTTATTACTACATTTCCCTTTTTATGTCCTTTTTCAACATACCGAAACGCCTCGGCGGTTTGTTCCAGCGGGTAACACCTGTCTATGACCGGTTTTAGCTTTCCCGCCTGAAAAAGCTCCTTGAAAAAATGTAAATCTTCAACACGTTCGCCCGCTACTCCGCCCTTAACTTTCCTGCCCCCTGTCAGTGAACTAATGATAATCTGAAGGAGTTCTGTCAAACCCATTACTACCGGGAGAAAAACACCCTGCTGCTGCAACGATTTTCTGCAGCGTGCAAACGAAGTCTTACCGACTGTATCAAGAATAAGATCATAAGCCTCACCGCTTTTGCTATAATCTTCTCTCGTGTAATCAATGACTTTATCGGCTCCCAGGGAATTTACCATGTCTACATTGCGTGGTGCTGCACACCCCGGTAACCCGGGCTCCAAAGTATTTTGCAAGCTGAACCGCATAGGTACCAATAGCTCCGGAAGCCCCATAGATAAGGATATGGTCTCCAGCCTGGATATTCCCCATATCTCTCAGGTAAAATAATGCGGTACTTGCCCCTAGAAAAATGCAGGCTGCCTGCTCCCAGGTCATGTCGGCCGGTTTTATTGTCAGCACCCCGTCTGCCGCTACACAGGTGTACTCGGCATGGGCGCCAAAAGCCATTCCGGGTGTCCCGAAAACATGATCACCTTCTTTAAATCGTTCTACATTCTTGCCCACCGCCTCAATTTCTCCGGCCAGATCTATCCCCAATATGTTTATTTTTGGTTTGAAAACACCGAACATGAGCCGCGCGGGAAGATGGAACACCGCAGGAACAAAGGTGAAATTACGAACGTTACAGTCCGTAGATGTTACGGTTGTCGCCCGTATTTTTATCAGTACCTCATTGTCTCTGAGGAACAGGTTTTTCTATCTCCTTGAGCTTAAGTTCATCCGGCGGCCCGAATTTTGTGTGTAATATCGCTTTAATATCGGTACCTCCTTTGGTGCCTGAGTGAATACCTAGTCCAGTTAGGGCGATACACCCGGCAGGGGATCGCGCTCTGCTGCGAGTAAAGAGTCCGGGAATTTTATCCACAGCCAGCCAAGTATTTGAAGATACATAAGCCTTTGGATAATACCTTGATAGCCGGGGGCAGAAAGCATGAGCAGTGGAAACAGTATGGCTGCCGCGGCCATGTAAAAGCAGACATATCGTTGCCTGCCATTATTCCGCATACCCTGCCAGATGAAACCCACCGTGATGACGGTTCCGGCAACGCTTGCCATGACTCCATGTATGGCGTGGACGGTGGTATTAAATTTCAGGGATGCATCTAACGGTTTGTGAGGAAATATTCCTGCAATAGCCATTGCTGCTCCGAATAATATGAAGGGGAGCAGTGCAGCTCGAAACCTTCTGACCCCGTCAAAGACGATGCTTCCGCCAAGTATGACAAAGGCAGTAATCATGATGAAATTATTTTCAGTGTGTTGTGCGCCGAGTTCGCTGATCAGGTTGCTGACCGCTGAATAGTCAGCAACGGTGTAGAGCGGGCCCAAAGCTGCTGCTGCAAAAAAAAGGGTTATGCCAACTCTCGTTGAGGTACTCATGGCAGGGTCTCTCTTACTGTTATGAGAAAAAACTAACCTGGTGCTGGTCCTTACCTGATGTCCTTATAAAACATAGCCACATGTGGAGATGATGCCCGCCTTGCAGCATACTCTGGCAGATCGCCCTGTTTAAAGCCGAGTTGAGTATACAGTGCGTGCAGACGGGGATTATTGGTGAGCGAAATAATTCGATCAACGCCCATACGTTTTGCCTCATTTTCAAACGCATTAACGGTAAATACCCCGACACGCTGATTTCGAAACCGGGTAGAGATGGCCAGTGCACCAAGTTCAATTGTGCGTGAGTCAAGCTCTATCCGCTCTACACAGCCCACCGCAATCCCGTCGATTGTGGTCAGGTAAAAACGTTCTCGATGTTGTGACAGGTAGTCCTTATTCCGCGGTTTAAGAAAACCCTTTTTGGCATACAAATTAAGGATGCCGGCTATCATTTCGACGTCCTGGTCGGTAACGGCTGGAAGAAATTCCTCAATGAAGTTATTGGCGATCAGCGTTCCGGTACCCTCAACCGTGAACAGTTCATGCTTGATGGTATTCTTCCGGGCCGGCAGAATATGGACTCGATCATAGGCCCCTGCGATAATGCGGCTGCATATCTGGTTCAAGGCCCCGGCTATGTTAACATTGGCAAAAATTTCGTCAATTTCCTGAATGGTATCCTGGGTGGTGAGCGTATTAATCCGATGCCCTTTGCGATCACAAAGATATTTTCGTTCCAGAAAAATGAGCTTGAAAACTGACTGCTCTCTATCAAGCACGTGGGTGTAAAAATCCACCTCCGGTGCAACACGCCTGATATCCGTTTCTGGTAGACGATCGGCAAGTAAGCGAAAATGTTTATGATTGGCGAAACGGTTCGCCATATTATGATAAAGTGTCGTCCGGATACCGTGACGAACAAGAAATTTAACATCCGCCAGAATGTGAGTGAAGTGATCCCTCAAGATACCTTCCCGACAGGCGATACATATATGTTTGCCTGTTAAGGCTTGGAGATATTCGGGGAGATATAGTCGTGGCATTGGTCTTCAATCCAAGCTGTTGTGGTTATCTGAGCCTTACGTTATCCCGCAGCCGAGAAGGGCTCAATTGATCCGTGTTCATGCCTGCTTTACGGCAAGGCGGTTTCCTCTTCGGCTTCCCTGTAGAAATCACCTGCAGACTCTGTGCTGCCAATCATTTCAAACATCGCAGGATAATGGTGATGATACGACGAAAATAGTTCTTCGTAGGGCAACTCCGCAAAACTGCCATGATCGCAGAGGTACTCCATATGTTTTTGGCCCTCAGTACTAAACTCATGAAAGATTGAATCACTGGTTCCATCAAATTCCAGGGGTTTAACCTTAAAACGACTGCAAAGCGAAAGATTGAATGCAGGGGTTGCCTTGACCCAGCGGCCGTTTAACATAAATTCGGTATAACCATGATAGTAAAAGGTATCGGTGGACATCACCTGCCGTAAGCGCCTGGTTGAAAGATGATTGCGCACATCAGCAAAACCAAGCCTTGAAGGAATACCCTGCTGACGGCCCAGTGCGGCAAGGACGACGGCCTTGGCGACACAGTATCCCGATCCTTTGGTGATAATGGTGCTGGCTTTGAAAGCCTCCCGGGAGTATCTCAAATCATAAGGATCGTAACGTATTTCATCTCGAACAGCATAGTAGAGGCGTACAGCTCGTTCCAGCGGGCTGTTGGCATCCGCACAGACGCGCTGAGCATACTGTTGCACAGCAGGGCTTGTAGCGTCAAGAAAGTACGTCGGTGAGAGATAGAGCGTATTCTTGTTATCACTCATAAAATTTCCTTTGTAAATCGTGGCAGGAGGCGCTCTGCACGGCACTCATCGTTCCCGGGTTGGACGCAGATCTTTTTATATAATTCAAATGGTAGTACATGCATATTATATTCTGCATAAGATTGCACAGGAGAAACATCGTATCTACACTTTAGGTTATGGCTGGAGACGCCGTCTCCAGCATAGGCGTACGTTTAACTTCCACTCTAACACTACTTGATAAGGAGAGCCGCTATGCGTGAGTCTTCAAGCCTCCACCAGAAAATCCAGGAAATGTGTGACTGTTTTACTCTAAACGACCCTCTCAAGGAAATGTCCCGGCTGCAGCATGACCCAGATGCCCAGGAGGCGGCAATTAAGTGGATTGCCCTGGCAATCCTGCATGGACTGAACAGCAATGCTGAAGAGATATCCATTCAACACAGCAAAGCCGGGGCGGTAAAAGTCATAGCTGAATATCGAAAAGCCGAACTGCCGCCGCCTGATGCTGATATCGGTAAAGAAATTGTCAGTGCATTTAAGAAAATCATCCATGTGGACAGTTCTCAAGGCGAATCCAGCCTGGCATTTGGCGTTCGTAATTCCAGTATGGAATTATATGTGCGAACCCGGGAAGAGAGCGGAGAGAACAAGGTGACAATTAAATTTCCCTGAAACAGATAATTTCATGCAGCCTGGTCACCATAAAAAACGAGTAGCGTCATCGGTGATTTAAGAAGAGTCAGGACGCCATCAAAAAATTTGAAATTTTCGGTGTCAGTAGGTTACCGCTCCCTTGGCTGCTGAGGAGACCAGGCGGGCATATTTTGCTAAAACTGCGCCCGAATGAGTTTCCTGCGGCGGCTTCCAGTGGTTGCGGCGTCTTGCCAATTCAGTATCTGATATCTGTACATTCAGCTCTTCTTTTTGGAGATCGATTGTTATCAGGTCATTCTCTTCGACCAGAGCAATGTTTCCACAAAGCGCCGCCTCGGGAGCAATATGCCCGATCATGATGCCGTGCGTGCCGCCAGAGAAACGACCGTCGGTGACCAGGGCGACGCTATCGCCAAGACCTGCGCCCATCAGGGCTGCTGAGGGGGAAAGCATCTCCCGCATACCAGGTCCCCCCTTCGGACCCTCATAACGGATGACAATGATATCCCCTGGATGAATACTGCCATCGAGAATTGCCGATAGAGCCTCCTCTTCCCGTTCGAAAACGCGGGCTCGTCCGGTCATGTCCTGCAACGGTTTGCCGCTTTGTTTGAGCACACAGCCTTCCTCGGCCAGGTTGCCGTAAAGGATGCGAATGTGCTTTCCTGCCGGTGCATAGGGATGTTCAAGTGAATAAATCACATCCTGATTCTCTGGCAGGGCAGGCGCATTGGCAATGTTTTCAGCAAGGCTTCTGCCGGTAACAGTCAGGCAGTCGCCATGCAGAAAACCAGCTTCAAGTAATAACTTCATCACCAGAGGGGTTCCGCCCAGGTGATGCAGATCATTCATTAAATAGCGGCCAAATGGCTTAAAATTGCCGAGAAGCGGCACCCTTCGAGTGATTGATGAGATATCCGCCAGAGACAGGGCGACCCCTGCTTCTCTGGCCAGTGCCAGGAAGTGCAGTACTGCATTCGTTGACCCTCCAAGCGCCCAGGCGAGGGTAAGAGCATTTTCAAAAGCCTTTTTTGTCATAATCTCACGGGAGGTTATTCCATGAGATAAAAGTGACATCAAGGCATGAGCGCTGCTGATCACATCACTTTGTTTTTCTTTGGAGATACGGTTCTGCTCGTCAACCGCCATGTTTGAAGACGATCCCGGCAGGCTCATGCCAAGAGCCTCAATGGCTGCTGCCATTGTATTGGCAGTATACATGCCCCCGCAGGACCCCGCACCGGGGCAGGCGTGACATTCGATGCCATGAAGCTGCTGTCTGTCAATTCTGCCGGCAGCATGAGCACCAACACCCTCAAAAGCGCTTACGATGTTAAGCTCTTCTCCCGCAAACTTTCCAGGCAGAATACTGCCGCCATAGAGGGTGAGGCCCACAAGGTTATTGCGAGCAATCGGCATCAGCGCGGCAGGGATGGTTTTATCACAGCCGGAAAGTGTAATGACACCATCGACCCTGTATCCTTCAGTCATGGTCTCAATGGAGTCTGCAATCACCTCTCGGCTGACCAGTGAATACTTCATCGCCTCGCTTCCCATCGAGATACCATCAGAGACCACCGGCGTTCCAAAAACAATGGCCTTTCCGCCGGCAGCCTCAATTTCCTGTTGTAACAGATCTCCAAGTTCACGAATATGGTCGTTGCATGGTGTGCCGTTTGTGTAGGGAACGGCAAGCGCTATCAATGGCTTGTCAAAATCCTCATCGCTGAAACGCACCCCGCGCAGCATGGCTCGTGCCGGAGTCCGGGCCTCCCAGTTTCCTGCTCCTTTGCTGCCGGTAATTTCATGACTGCGGCGTCTCATACTCTTTTTTACTGTTTTCATGGTGGCTGTCCTTTATATAAAAAATTCATGTATCTGTATGATTTATCTGACCGAAACAGATGGTCTTTCTACTAAGGTAATTCATTTACAGGGAAGTTCTTGAAAATCTAACCGTTTATGCCAGGCACCCAGGTCAGTGGTCTTTGGTTCACTTGAAAATGTAATTATCTCAGCATCTCATGGACCGATTGTTTCAATAGCGTCCTCCGTTGAATCTACAGATAACCGTCTTATTATCTTGATGATAAATAACGGTCGTTGGGTGGTTCCTTTTTTTCTGACCAGGAAAAACACCGGTATCACCCATCAGCAAATCTCTGATTCTCCCAGAGGAGGAGACAGTCAATGAAACATCTGGTCTTAGGAGCACTTTTTTTTGGTGTTCATGTTGCGGTAATAGTTGTACCTGGTTTTTCCGATACGCTGAAGTCTGCAGGTAATGAAGCCGAAAATCTGCCAATATTTGATACGCATGTGCACTATAAAGAACCGGCATGGTCGGTATATCCGCCGGATATGGTAATAAACATGATGGAAAAATCAGGCGTGTCCAGAGCTTTGGTGTCAAGCACCCCTGATGAAGGCACCCGTATGCTTTACAGACAGGATCCTGAGCGAATTATTCCTTTTTTGCGCCCCTACCATGGTGATGTCAATTCCGGGAACTGGCATCAGCAGGATCAAATGGTCGATTATTTAAAGGAACGGCTTCAAATGCCGATTTATAAAGGGTTAGGTGAGTTTCATATTCATAACCCAATTGATGCTGATTCAGCGGTTATCAGGGAGACCGTGCAGTTGGCGGTTGAACAGAACCTTTATATTCATGTGCATTCAGATCATCAGGCTGTCGAGAAGATTTTTGCCTATGCGCCTGGGGTGAAGATTCTTTGGGCTCATGCGGGCATGTCAGATCCTCCACATGTTGTTTCAGAAATGTTTGATCGTTTTGAAAATCTCTGGGTGGATATATCCATACGGGAAAATGAGATAGCCCCGAATGGAAAACTCGATCCGGAATGGAAAAAACTGTTTCTCGATCACCCAGATAGAATAACGATCGGAAGTGATACCTGGATCAATGCTCAATGGGACAATTACCAGGAAATTATCGAGTTTGACAGAAACTGGCTTTCCCAGCTTCCGAGAGGCGTTGCGGCGAAGATCGCCTATCAGAACGCAAAACAATTATTCGATTGATTATCCGGAGACTGGAAAAACAACCTTTAATTCAATTGCCCGGTATTGCTGCCAATGGCTGACTGAGTCTAATATTTACTAATCTTCTGCTTCAGGCCCCCTCCGGCCCAGTAATTTACCGAACACGGCAGCAACCCGCCGATCACTTCTTCCATCTATGCCGCGCGCCCAGCACCAGGGTCCTCACAGGTGAAAAAAGCAGGCAGGTGCCCGACCATTTCGTTCCAAATGACTGCCCGTGAGACATTTACCGAACATGGTTTTGTCAGGACATGATTATTGAGTAAGGAAACCTCAAAAAAATTGATAGGAACCACCCTGGTATGTAAAAAGAATAAACTTTTCAGCCATCACCGCTTGAAGAGATAAGAAAAAGGTAGTAGAAACAACTGGTCCAAGTTCTGAACCAAAGCAGGCTCGTCCCCTCACGTTCAGGTTGTTCCTGAGAAGCAAATTCATACGACATAAGGATTAGTATCAATGAAAACATTTATCTCTCTATTATTGTTCCTTTTATCACCTGCCTTCGCCTGGGCGGGAGGTGATAGTGCCGGGGCTGCCGATCTGACAGGATCTGTTTATGGTTATCTTGGCATCATCATCTTTGTACTGGCATATGCGCTGGTTCCTCTGGAAAACACCATCCACCTCCGTAAAAGCAAACCGGTACTCCTGGCTGCCGGTATAATCTGGGTACTGCTCTCTATTGCCTACATCACTATTGGGGATACTCACACTGCTCAGGAGGCCATTAGGCACAGCCTGCTGGAATATGCTGAACTCTTCCTTTTCCTGCTGGCTGCCATGACCTACATCAATGCCATGGAAGAGCGAAATGTTTTTCAGTCTCTGAGGGCCTTCCTGGTATCCCGCAATCTCTCGTTGCGCATGATTTTCTGGGTGACAGGTGCTCTTAGTTTTATAATTTCACCGATTGCCGATAACCTCACCACGGCCCTGCTGATGGGTGCCGTGGTCATGGCTGTTGGCGGGGACAATAAAAAATTTGTTGCCATTGCCTGCATTAACGTGGTGGTTGCCGCTAACGCGGGCGGCGCTTTCTCACCGTTTGGTGACATCACCACATTAATGGTCTGGCAGAAAGGAAAGCTTCACTTTACCGAGTTTTTCAGCATTTTCCTGCCGTCACTCGTCAACTGGCTCATTCCGGCCATTTTCATGAGCTTTGCTGTCGACAAGGCTACTCCGAAAAAACTCGAAGAGAATGTAACACTCAAGTATGGCGCCATTGCGATAATGGTCTTTTTCATCATTACCATTGCCACAGCGGTAAGTTTTCATAATTTCCTGCATCTGCCCCCTGTGGCCGGTATGATGCTGGGACTTGGATTTCTGGGGCCGCTTTCCTACCACATCAAGGTCCACGAGGGCAGGTCTGAACGCTATGATTCCATTCTTGGAGCCCGCGGCTCTGAATCAATTTCACCAATTTCCACGATCGCCACCAGCAGTTTAGACATCGATGAGATTATTGAAAAATCAGATTTACCTGCGTTTGCTATCGACACCAATCATATGGTTACCCACTGGAATAAAGCCACTGAGCTTTTCACCGGCATCCGGGCTGAGGATATTGTTGGAACCCGGAATCACTGGAAACCATTCTATGAAACAAAGCAGCCCGTCATGGCTGATCTGGTTCTCAATTATATGCCGGATCGGATGATAGAACAGCACTATGAGGGGCATTACAAACGAAATGAATTCATTGAAGGGGCATATGAAGCGTCCCGATTCATCCCGACCCTTGGGGAAGACGGCCGCTGGGTTTCTTTTTCTGCGACACCTATTCGAGATGAGGATGATAATATCACCGGAGCCGTCCAGATTCTGGAAGATTATACAGAAAAACAGGCTGCCGCCCAGCAATTCGATCTGATGAAAAAAATTGCCCGGGCAGAGTGGGATACCCTGCTGTTTTTTTACGGGGTCATCCTCTGTGTCGGCGGCCTTGCACAATTTGGCTATCTTTCAGCCGTCTCTCAATACATGTACCATGACCTCGGTCCGACCACTGCCAATACCATCGTCGGTTTTCTGTCTGCAGTCGTTGACAACATTCCTGTCATGTTCGCTGTTCTGACAATGGATCCGGTGATGTCACACGGTCAGTGGCTCCTGGTTACATTAACTGCCGGGGTGGGGGGAAGTATGTTGTCAATTGGCTCAGCTGCGGGAGTGGCCTTAATGGGTACAGCCCGGGGGATCTATACGTTCGGGGCACATCTGAAGTGGGCACCGGTGATCGTTCTTGGTTATGGGGCGAGCATTGCCTGTCATCTCTTTCTTAATGCCAAATTGATGTGAAATTCAGCTGCTGAAAAAACATACCCTTTCCTGCCGGGAGTATAGTCCCGGCAGGAGGTTGTCTTTTTGGAGTGCACCTGGCCAGACAGCAATATCATTTCGGCCAGGCTGATCCGGATTATTTTTCGAGATTAAATCGATTCGGTGAAAACAATTTGATATCGACTTCAGGCGGGGTGTCAACCATGAGGTCCGCCAGTATTTCGCCAAGAACAGGAGCAAACTTAAATCCGTGTCCGGCAAGGGCAACCCCAAAAACGTTGTATGATCCCGGTCTTCTGCCGAGGTAAAAATGTCCGTCGGGAGTCATCGTGTAGAGGCACACGTCAGAGGTGATGGGGAGATGCTGGAGGCCGGGCAGGAATTGTGAAATCACCACCCTGATTTTCTCCACCTCGTCCGGAAAGACCTCCCGGATAAGTGCGGCAGGATCACAATCGACAAGCTCATTATGGAATGCGGTCTTTATCCGTGCAGCTGAACCTATCGCTGGCAGCGCATAAAATTCTCTGAAGGTTTTCGAGGATTGCGGACCCTTCTCAACCGGAATCTGCCAGAAATTAACGGGGAAACGTCCAAGCTGAAGAGATCTGTCTTTCGGCGCTTCAAGCCAATGTACCGGAACCCGTTTTGGCCTCAATAACCTGCCTTCAAGGTCAAGCAGTCTGTTCGTCCAGGCGCCTGCGGCTATGAGCAGCCGGCCAGCTTGATACGAAGTTCGTGCTGTATGAACGTCTACCGTGCCCTGTCCCTCAGTCCATCGATCCACCTGTTCATCAGCAAGCAAATGTGCCCCCGCCTTTTCAGCCTCTGCCAAAAAGGCGGCAATGCTCAATTCAGGAAAGACAATACCTGCCTCTTTTTCAAGTCCAGCGATAAATGCAGGGGGCGGGGCTAATTGCGGCCATCGTTTTCGAACTTCAGCTGCGGTAAGGCACTCGTGGGGGATGTTGTATGTCTGGGCGCTTGTCATAAATCCCGAGACAGCAGGGCTTTGGGGCGGACCAATGGTCAGATTGCCTGTCTTGACAAGCAGTTTTTGCCCGGAATCCTTTTCCAGCCTTTGCCAGAGCTCCCAGGACCTCAGGGCCATCGGCACATATGAGGTTCCTTCCAGGTACGCACGTCGTATACTCCGGGAGGCGCCATGATGACTGCCCATAGAGTGCGGAGGGCGGTATCTGTCGAGGCCCAGCACCTTGTAACCCCGACGTGCTAGGGTCATGCAGGTTGCCGAACCGGCTGTTCCCAGTCCGACAATGATAAAATCGTAGGCGGGCATCCGATTTTATCCGGTATCATGCTTATGAAGATATTTAACCAGCTTTTCTCTCCAGTTTCAGCCAGTAGACTGTTTTTTTCCCAACAGCATTTAGCGAACCTTTTTACTGATCACCGCACCGCCATATTCATGAACTGAATCATGGGCGCGTACGGATATCTCGGTAAGGCCAGACGGGATCTTTACCCCGGACAGACTCCGCGTGAATGGCTGCTCATCAACATGGGGATGAAGGAGGGTGCGGGTCCCCAGGACAGATCCGTCTGGTCCCAGAACTTCCCACTTGTCTGCATAGTGCTTCCAGCCGGTATCCGCATGTGAGACGCTGACATTGAAACGGTATAAATCGTTTCCTTCCTTTATTACCTCAACCCCGACAACATCAGCCTCACCGGCCCAGGCATTAATGGTTAAAATCAGCAAGAACGGAATAAAGAAGGAAAAAAGTCTCATCAATTATGGCCTCGCTTCAGGATGTCAGTCTGGGTTGTGAAAGCTCTAGTCCATTTCTCGTTCAAGGTTTTTAACCGTCTCAATGAGCCCATCCAGCGAGGAAAGAGCGGCCATCTGGTCCTTACTGACGGCAACTTCCAGGGAACCATTTTCTCTGAGAATTACTGGATATTCCATGTGCCTGTCATAGCGCTGCTCAAATTCGTCGCGATGGAGAAACTGCATTTCCATTGTGCTGTTCTGACGAAACGTTTTCCACTCCGGATTTTCGCGAAACGTTCCGTGGGTAAGACTGCAGAGGAGACAGCCATAATTCTCGGGACTGAATAATTTCTGTCCGATATCCTTGACCGTGTTCACAATTCCGCTATCTGCGTTGTAAACGAAAATGAGTTTCATGCCCCACCTCACTCATTAATGATTGGCTCTGTTGCGTGTCCGGCACTAATTAATATAAGCCTTGTGACGTGAGAATCCAGCACAATCATGAGCACGGGGTGCAGACATAAAAATAAGTAGGGATCAGCAGATAGACAGTAATCAGAAGTTCCGCACGCAGGCAAGGGTCCTCGCAGCTTGGAAGAGATCTTGTGTTGCGGTTCATCTTGTCAGTTATTAGATTTTAAGCGTCAGTAGCAGGGAAACGGAAATCGTCATATGCTGATGGTGCCGCTTATCAAAACCATGGAGGAACCCATGTTGACAGATGTCCATATTCTCTTGACCTACCAGTGTACCTTTGAGTGTGATCATTGTTTCCTGTTCTCAGGACCCTTTTCGCAAGGCACAATGACGTTGCCGCAGATTCAGCTGGTTCTGGAGGAGTCAGTGAAAATCGGCAGTGTGGAGTGGATTTACTTCGAAGGAGGTGAACCATTTCTCTTTTATCCTCTCCTGCTGGAAGGAATTAGGCGTGCCCGGGAAATGGGTTTTCAGGTCGGTATAGTGACCAACGGCTATTGGGCGACATCGCAGGCAGACGCACAACTCTGGTTACAACCAATCCATGAACTTGGGCTGGGGTACCTCAGTATCAGTGATGACGCCTTTCACTATAATGAAGAAAACAATTCCGCCGGAAGAGCGTTGGCGGCAGCTCGACAATTAGGGATCAGGACTTCCCCGATTTGTATCAAGAAGCCCTTTGTCGAGGAACTGCCGGCTGAAGGGCAGGAAAAAGGTGCATCGGTAATTGGTGGCGGTGCGATGTTCAAAGGAAGAGCTGTAGAGAAATTAACAGCGGGCTTACCAAGAAGGCCCTGGGAGGATCTCTTGCAATGTCCATACGAAGAACTGAACACTCCATCAAGAGTTCATATAGATTCATACGGCCATATTCATGCATGCCAGGGGATCAGCGTGGGTAATATGTTTGAAACGCCGCTTTCAGAACTGATTAACGAATATAATGCAGCTTTACATCCAATATGTGCCCCTCTCCTGGAAGGGGGCCCGGCAGCGCTGGCACGACAATACAAGGTGAAACACGAGGAAAGCTATATAGATGAGTGTCACTTCTGTTTCCTCGTCCGACGCTCTCTGACAGACAGGTTTCCTGAATATCTCGCACCGCGCCAGGTCTATGGAATCGGCACACATGAATGATATGAAAGAGCTGAGCCACTTGCAAAACGCCCTTTTCGCTCAACCTCTACGTTATGCTTAAATTTTTATCCTCGGAATATCAATTATATGCCTGCGGTAAAAATTTTTCACATGCCTTGACGTTGAACGAAAATCATCTTGCAAAAGGCTCGCCTGATTAAAATACGGCACCGCTCAAATAGATGCAGGTTAAAAGCTGCGCTATCAGGGTTACGGGAAGCCTATCAGCTCAGAATAACCTGACAATTTTCTGAAAGTAAACTATTGTTGTCTCGAGAGGGGTGCCTGCCCAGCAGACCAGATGAGTTGGGCACAAACAGGATCAGGACTGTAGACAAGTCCGAGTTCACTGCTCATTGCTTGTTGATATGTTCAGCTACAGACAAAAGATCCTTACTGACCAGCTCAAGATGCGTGGTCATGGCATGTTCGGCTTCGGCAGCAAGGCGGTTCTCAATTGCTTCAATACATACCCTGTGCTGTCTTGAGTACTCGACCATTTTTTGCTGAGTAACGACCGATTTCTTCAATCTTCCCCAAAGCTTATCCTGTCTCATTGTGTTCACGAGATTTAGTACAGACAAGAGCAGATAGTTATGGGCCGCTTCGGCAATCAGGCGATGCAGGGTTGCGTCCCAGAGCTCATAGGTACTTGTTTCAGTAGCCAGTTCACTTTTTTCTACACAGCGATACATCTGGGCTATCTCCGCAGGAGTGGCGCGAATGGCGGCGAATCCAGCCAATCTGGGTTCAACGACCAAACGGGTCTCCATGACTTCCATAGGGTTTGTCGAACGAGCAATGGAGGGAAACGGAGTATTATTGTCTACAGGGGGGCGACCGACAAATGTTCCCCGTCCGACATGCCGCCAGATTTTTCCCTCAGCTTCCATTACTGCTAATGCTTTTCGGACGTTTGCCCGGGTTGCATTCAGTTTTTGGGCGAGATCCCGCTCCGGCGGAAGTTTCGACTGTTCTGGAAACTGACCGTCAGAGATCATCTTGTTGAGTTGTTCCATTAACAGATCTTTATTCGACATAGCATCCTGATAAATTAATTGCTGATTGAGCCTTTTGCAAAACTAGGCATTTTGTTCGAGATCAAGGCATGAGAAAAAATTTTACCACAGGCATATGTATAATATTCCGAGGATAAAATTTTGAGCATAACGCAAAGATCGGGCAAAAGGACAGTTTTGCATAAGGCTCGATTATATTTGAATTTCAATCCCTAGCTGCAAACGGAAAGCGCCATGTACCTGTGAAGCAAAACCCAACCAACATAAAATAAAAGATGATAATTGAAAATGAAATAGTGTATCAGTGAGATCCTAACTCACAAGCGTTTCTCTTTCAGAATGGCGACGAAGGGCCAGGCCGCCGCACCAGGTTGGCCGTACGAAGTCTGATATAACAGAGCTGTTTGCCTCAATACGATGATGTTTTTCTTCCTGATCTCGTCAGCCATGCGCCAACGGCCGGTTTAACCGCCTAGATTTCATGGGCAATCGAAACTGAACGTTTGAAAAAAGTTGTCAATTAATCCCAGAACAACCCCATGATAACCAATTTGCAAATTGGTTTCAATCCTTTTGTCTGGCTTACATTTAATGTAAAACTATTATTTTGTGATATATTTATATGTAAATATTATGTATTTTTTATATTTTGCTGGTCATTCATTTAGTCGAAAAAATAAAATTTACGGATTGGTTGACACCAATACCAAATTGGACTAATTTGCAATCAAACCATCACAATGGAGGTTCTTATGCGTTTCGTGTCATTTAAGAAAAACAATAACGTCGCGATTGGCGCTCTTGTTGCCAATAAAAATACAGTGGTTGATCTGACGAAAAGCGGTTTGCCCGCAGATTTGACTTCACTTATCGAAATGGGTGAAAAGGGGCTGCGCATGGCTGAAAAGGCAATTGAGAACGGGGCTCAAATAGCGATGACCGAGCTGAAAATCCTGGCACCTTTTCCATGTCCCCGACGCAACGTGATGTGTGTTGGTAAAAACTATTTCGAGCACTCGAAGGAGTTCGAAAAAAGCGGATTTGATTCGACCTCAGGAGGTCAGACAGTTCCTGATGCTCCGGTCATATTCACCAAAGCAACGACCAGCGTCACTGGCCCCGGAGAGCCTATTCCTGCCAGTTCAGACCCGTCCGACTCTACCGATTACGAAGGAGAGCTGGGCGTCGTGATTGGCCGGTCAGGTCGGAATATTTCAAAAGCCGAAGCCTTCGATTATATCTTTGGCTATACCATTATAAACGACGTGACGGCAAGAAACCTTCAGCAACGCCACAAACAGTGGTTTCTGGGGAAGAGCCTGGACGGTTTCTGCCCCATGGGGCCACTGCTGGTGACTGCCGATGAGATTGATGATGTAACCAGCCTGAATGTGAGAACCCGGGTCAACAGCGAACTGCGTCAGGACGCCTGCGTTAAGGACCTGATTTTTGATATTCCGACTATTATAGAGACATTGTCATCGCTCTTCACCCTCGTCCCAGGCGATATTATTGCAACCGGAACCCCGGCCGGGGTGGGTATCGGTTTCAAGCCCCCTAAATTCCTGAAGCCAGGTGATCTCGTGACAATTGAGATTGATCAGCTTGGCATCTTGGAAAATCCGGTTACATAACCGCAAGGGGCAAGCGTTTCAGGTTCATCAGCATTGGATGAATAGAGAAGAAAGGATCTATTACCAGATCTACGATGCACATTTACACCGCCGGAATACTGTTTTCAGGAGAGGTGTACGTATTTCGCAACAGCCGCTCGGCTCCCCGATGGACTGGCAGAGATCAGTCTTGAACAGCGGCTGTAATTAAAACCCTTAAGCGATAGGAGGTAGTAACATGAAGTGGTTACTTGACAGTCGAAAAAAATTAAGTGGATTAACATTCATCATGGTTTTCGCTTTGGCGGTTGGATTCGCTGTGCCGGCCGTGTCCCAGGATAAAATGAATATTTCCTTTGGCGGCTCTTCTCCAGGCGGAATGATGTATTATCTGGTCGGTGCGGCCGGAAACATCATAACAAGAGATCTTCCCGCCTATAATATCACCCAGGTAACAACCGGCGGTTCGACTGAGAATGCCAAGCGCTTGCTCAAGGGCGAGCTTGACATGGGAATTGTTTATGGTCCGCATGTGTATATGTCTCTGCACAATCAGGGCCCCTTCAAGGATTTTCCCAAAGGGACCATGCTGCGGGGCGTTGCCAAGGCGTATGAAGGTGCCTCATATTGTGTTACGCTGCCCGATTCAGGGATCAAGACCATGGAGGATCTGGTGGGTAAGACAGTCGCGCTGGGCCCCCCTGGGTCTGGAACCGTTTTCAACAGCTCGAACGTTCTGCGCGCTCTTGGATTACTTGAAAAAATCAAGCCTCGCATGATGTCCTTTGCCGATGCAGGTCGAGCCGTCGAAAATCGCCAAATCGATGCCTTTTTTCAATCTTCCGCACCGGCTGGAGCCGTTGTGAAGCTCGCTGAAACCAAAGGCGCCTATGTCATTCCGTTTACAGATGAGGAAATGGCGAAAATTGTAAAAGATTATCCATTCTATTATACCGGCATCATGAAGGAGGACGTTTACAAAAATGTTCCTGCCACACAGATGCCTTATCTCACGGTCTACTGGGTCGCCCACGAACGAGTGCCGGAACAGGCTCTTTACGATATCACCAAGCTGGTAATGCAGCCCGATATCAAAAAACAACTGGGTGATGCCCACAAGGGCTGGAAACAGCTGGCGCCGGATACAAAGCGTTTTATGCAGTTGGGAGCCCCCATGCATCCGGGCTCCGAGAAGTATTACAAAGAAGCCGGCGTTTGGGAAGAGTAATGAGAGTAAGCTGCGCTGCCGCAGTCTGCACTGCCAGCAGCGCAGCTTTGTAATGTTTTGAAATTACCCATATTATCACCTGGTTCCTGGAGATAACCGCATGTTGAAGCTGGACTGGCTGACAGAGATTAAGGGGAAAGATCGTACCCTTACCGGATTTTGGGCCGTGCTGTACTCATGCGCAGCAATATTTATGGCCGCCTGGTATATGTATACTTCCGGTTTTGGTGTAATATCGACCGAGACCAACCGGGGCTTTTATCTCTTGTTTACATCTGTTCTCGTTTATTTGCTCTTTCCAGCTTCCCGGTGGGCGCCTAAGAACCGCCCGTCCCTTTATGATATCATCTGTGTCATATTGATTTCTGTCTCGATTGGCTACTGGATCGACCAGTACATGGATTATGCAATGTTTCGGGTTACCGAGCCCAATAAATGGGATTTAATCATGGGCCTTATCGCTATATCCATGATTCTCGAAACTGCCCGCAGGGCACTGGGCCCCATCATGATGATCCTGGCGATTATCTTTATTGGCCAGATCTATTTTGGACCTCACCTGCCCGGCAAACTGAGTCATGCAGGGATGCCGCCGACGCGAATTATCGAGTTTACCTATAGTACCCAGGAAGCCATGTTTGGTGTAATCACGGCGACATTTGCAACCTTCGTCTTTCCGTTTATGGTCTTTGGCGCCTTTCTCGAAAGAAGCGGTGCAGGACAGTTTTTCATGGACCTGGCAAAATCTCTGACCGGCCAGTGGCGCGGGGGACCGGCAAAAATCGCCGTTATGACCTCGGCTCTGTTTGGCTCGATATCAGGGTCATCAGTGGCCAATGTTGTGGCAACCGGGACGTTCACCATTCCGATGATGAAACGTATCGGGTTCCGAGCCAAGATAGCCGGCGCCATCGAGGCGATTGCTTCAACTGGAGGTCAGTTCATGCCGCCTATCATGGGCGCCGGCGTATTTATTCTGGCGACCCTGATTGAAGTCAGCTATCTGAAAATTGCCCTCATGAATGTGATTCCTGCGTTGATCTATTTTTATTTCGTAATATTGATGGTAGACCTTGAGGCGCTGAGATCAGGGCTCAAGGGGCTTCCGCCTGACGAGGTGCCGAAGGTCTCTGAGGTCTTGAAAAACGGTTGGCATTTTTTCCTGCCGATTATCATTGTTCTTGGTCTTTTGTTTTATGGTTTCTCCCCGGAAGTAGGTGCCTTTTGGGGAACGATATCAGCTTTTTTGCTTTCCTGGCGGCGTGAAGATACCCGAATGAAAACCGATGATGTTCTGGTGGCCATGCGTGCTGGGGCTTCTGCCAACAATTCAGCCGGCGCCGCTATTGGTGCTCTGGGTATTATCATAGGCGGGATCGTACTTTCCGGGCTCGGCTTGAAATTTTCTGCCATTCTCGTTGAAGCAGCAGGTGGAAGCCTGCTGCTCTGCGTAATCATGGTCATGATTATCTCGATCATTATCGGGATGGGGAGCAGCACCACCGGGTCCTATATCATCCTGTCGGTTGTGGCTGCCCCGGCACTTATCCAGCTGGGTGTGGTACCGATTGCTGCACACCTGGTTGTTTTTTATGCAGCCTGTCTCTCAAACATAACACCCCCGGTTTGTGTTTCCGCCTTTGCGGCGGCTGCGCTGGCCAAGGCAGATCCCATGCAAACAGGGTTTGCAGCGCTCAAATTTGGATTCGCCCTGATCTTTCTGCCTTTTGGTTTTGTCTATCTACCCCCATTACTGATGGGTGGATCGGTATTCGATATAGTCTATACGGTGATTATGCTACTGTTCGGATTCATGGCGCTGGCTATGGTTCTGCAGGGAGCCGACTTTATAAATTCCAGAATCAGCATGCAGGTCCGCCTCCTGTTTATACTGTCTGCCCTGCTGCTGCTGCTGCCGGTACCCCGATGGATTAACCTGATAGGTCTGATTGCCCTGGCAGCAGGCTGGCTTCCAGCTTATCTTGTCCATCGCAGAGACCTGGCAGCTGCGAAAGTATGAGAAAACGGTAATGAATGAGCGGGTTAAGGTAATCGAAAAACAGCAATGCAAATAATTTCGAGGTGATCCTATGCAACGAATTGGATTTATAGGAATTGGTTTGATGGGAAAGCACATGGCCAGGCATCTTCTGGAGGCCGGTCATCCCCTGACAGTCTGGAATCGCAGCAGGGAAAAAGCAGGCTTTCTGCTGGATGGTGGCGCGAAATGGGCTGAATCCCCTAAACTGGTGGCAGCAGCCTCGGATGTCGTCATCACCATGGTCACCGATTCTGCCGCTTCAGAGCAGGTGGTCTGCGGCTCGGGCGGAATCCTCGAGGGAGCTCATGAGGGGTTGATACTCGTTGACATGGGGAGTATTGCCCCGGAGATGTCAAGGTCAATCGCCGAGAGGGCACAAGAGAAGGGTGTCGCCATGCTCGATGCGCCGGTAACTGGTAACCCGAAGGTTGCAGAGGCTGGTAGACTCGGGGTAATGATTGGAGGACCTAGAGAGACATATGAAGCATGTCTGCCGATATTTGAATTACTTTCCGCCAAAATCGTTTATGTCGGCGAAGAGAATGGCGTAGGGTCAACCTTGAAGTTGATTAATAATCTTATTCTGGGCGTTGCCATTGAGGCAGTCTCTGAAGCAATGGTTCTGGCTGCCAAAGTTTCTATCGATCCCAGAAAGGTGATGGAAATTACATCGCTTGGCGGTGCCAGAACCGGAGCGATGGAAACGCGGGGTGAACGCATGATTCGCGGTGATTTTACTCCGGGATTTTCAACCAACAATATGTACAAGGACCTGACAAGTGCGATAAAGCTGGCAGACCAGGCCGGTGTCTCGCTTCCTGCTGCCAGCACCTCCTGGGATATTCTGCGCGCGGCTAAATCACGCGGGGACGGGGACCTGGACTCCTGCTGCGTCCTGAGAGTGCTGGAGGAGCTGGCCCAGACAAAAGTAAGCTCTTTTCAAGGCAGCTGATATCATACTGCTGAGGTGCGAACAGCTGAGCGTGACGGAATTGCATGTGGGAATAATCGCCAGCCTCTAAATGAGAACGGTATCCGGCTTTCGCTGAACGGCTAACCGGCAGCAATCATCCTTCGGTTGGGGAATAAAAACTTGACAGTGTCGCAATCGATATCATATATGATATATGACATATGATTGACAATGAACATCATTCAGCTGCAGGTTCTTATTGATGATACATCACGTGACTAAAGCAGAAGCCGTCCTGGCAAATATTCGTCAAAGAATATTCGAAGGCGAGTTCAAACCGGGCCAAAAAATTGTTATTTCAGAATTGGCCAAACGTTTCGGCATTAGTGAAATCCCGGTCCGTGAGGCCATAGGAAAACTTGAAAGTGAAGGACTGGTCAATTTAACACCACATGTCGGGGCTGTTGTCAACGTCATTGGAGGAGCCGATTTTCTCGAAATCTATCTCATGCGAATTGAGCTGGAGGCCCTTGCCACCAGGCTCTCAGTGCCGCATTTGAAAGAGGACGATCTCACCGTTTTAAAGGACTACGTCAATGAAGCAGAGTTGGCAATCGAAGAGGGGGAAATCGGTAAACTGGGAGCACTGAATAAAAAATTTCATCTCAAGATCTATAGTACCGGGCCGTATCCATACCTGTACAAAACGATTGCCGACTTGTGGGAAAAAATTGAGATGATGAACTGTATTTTTGCCTACGTCCCGGGGCGGGCCGTTCCATCCTGGGGGGAACACAAAAAGATACTCGACGCGTTGCAAAGAAGAGATGCATCACTCGCTGCGAGGCTGGTCAGGCAGCAGAAAAATCGCACAAGGAAGGCACTGGAAAAATTATTGAAAAAAAACAACAGCCAGCTCCTGCCTGAATTATGAAAAGTTTTGAAAGGAAAAATGAGCAGCAGACACGGTCGGTCTCACCATACCTGATGAGATTGCTGACCTTGAACCAGCCAGGAACGGGAGCGATCGTTACACCCAGTTGCTCCAGGACACCTGGCGCAACTGGGTGAATAAATACAGAGGGGGAAGAAAAACGGAGCTTAAAATCAGAGAGAATCTGAAGTCAACGCGGCCTGGCCAAAAGCCGACTGATTTATCGGCCTAATCTGGCCGCTCAACCTGTTATGGAGAAATTCTTATGAAGATTAGTGATAGCCGATTATCAAGAAGAACGTTTATCAGAGGCACTGCAGCATCGCTTGCTCTCAGTTCGATTTCAATGTTCCCGGCTGAAAGTCTATTTGCTGCAGATTTTCCGGATCACAACATCGACATTGTCGTTCCAACCGGTGCGGGAGGTGCGGCAGACCGCAATCTGCAGGCATTTACAGGTGTCTGGAAAAAATACCTTAATACGGATTTTACCCCCGGGTTTTTTAAAGGCGCCGGCGGCCAGGTAGGCTATGAGACATATCTGGGGAAAAAAGAGCCGGATTGCTATAATTTACTCTTCGGAAACATGGGGCCGGAGACCATTATGTACGTCATGCAGAAGCCGCCCTATAAGTTTCCCGGGGACTATATCTACTTTAACCGGGTGGATGTGGATCCAAGCGTGATCTGGGTCAGGAAGGACAGTCCTTTCAAAACCATTGAAGAGCTTGTTGCAGAAGGCAAGAAGCGAACCGTGAATCTGTCTGTCAGCCGGCTGCCGCACCCCGCCTCTATCGGTACCTTGTCACTGGCTGAAGCAACAGGAGCCAAATTCAACCTGATCCCTTACGGGGGAGGCAATCCAACCGTTGTCGCTTGTCTTACCGGGGAAGTTGATGCCAGTGCCCTGCCTATGGCCAACCCGGTTTCCACAAAAGGTCAAGCCAGGATTCTTGGTGTTTTCTCACCCAAAAATCCCATTCCGGATCAAACCAACAATGCCCCGCCGGTTAACGATGTCTTTGGAACCAAAATTCCGGACCTCCCTTCGGCGCGTGCCTTTGGAATTCACACCAAGGCGATCGAAACATATCCTGAGCGTTTTGAAATTCTCAAATCGACCATGCTGAAGGTGTTTGATGATCCGGATTATAAGGCTGCAATCGACAAAACCGGCCGTCCATGGGAATTTATCTCATATGCTGATGAAGCCGAATGTATGGAATATGCCAACAACATGATGGAACTGACCAAGAAATACTCGAGCCTGCTTTCGGCCAAGAAATAATAGAGCCGACCTGGCACTTCCTTAATTGTCAAACAATTGCGCCGGCATGGAAATGACCCGTTTTGCCGGCGCAATTGTATTGTTGACGACAATGAGCATGCCGTGCAAAGGTTCATGATGTTTTGGGCTTCAGCTTTAATTTAGAAATATCATCTTAAAACGTACGTATGCCATGAAAGAAACGACGGATTCAGAACAAAAACAGCTTCCCGGGAAGGGCGATGATCTTATCTTTCCGATAATGGCCCTGCTTTTCGCCATTTATTACTTTTATACGATCATGGATTTGTCATGGGAGGCCCAGATAAACGGAGTTTTGATCGGCAGTATCCTGATCATTCTGGTCCTTATCTTCCTGGTCAGGACCGCTCTTGAGGTAATTCGGGGTCAGTCCAGCCTGCGGTCCATGAGTCTGTTTAAGTTCAACAGGACCCAGATGATCAAGATTGGACTTCTCTGCCTGGCCGTCGCCTATGTCCTGGTTATTCCATGGGCGGGCTATACACTGACCACGTTCACCTTTTTGATCGCAGCCATGCTCGTGCTTGGTGTGTCCTCACCCGCTAAGCTGATCGGGGTAAGCCTGGCACTGTCTTTGACCGGGTACTATTTTTTTATTGAACTGCTTGATACTCGATTTGCTCCGGGTCCCTTTGAGAACTTCATTCAATGGTTATTTTAAGATGGAATTCACCTTCGATTTTTTAGTATCGCTTTTTGTCTCTTCACTCGGCCAGTGGTATGTGATAATTCCAGCTATCATCATCGGCCTGATCATTGGTGCGATTCCCGGCCTGGGACCGGCTAACAGCCTGATAATCCTGCTGCCATTTACATTGGCTCTCAATGTCGAGACTGCCATGGCCTTTATGGTGGCATTGTACTGTTCTGCCCGAATGGGTGCAGGTATTCCGGCAATTCTGGTGAATATACCAGGAACCGCAGGCGCTGCCGCCACACCGTTCGATGGATACCCGATGACCCAGCAGGGCAAGGGGCAGCAAGCCCTGACCCTGAGTTTCGTTGCTTCAGCAGTCGGCGGCCTGATCGCCTCAGTCTTTGCTATCTTTGCCATGCCGCTGCTTTCGCGCGCCGGTTATTATTTCCATAGTGTGGAAATGGTGGTGGTCATGCTCTTCGGCCTGACGCTTATCGCTGTCGTATCTTCCGGGAATACATTAAAAGGTTTGATCGCCGGGATGTTCGGTCTTTTGGTGGGGGCGATCGGCCCGGATGCAATCTATTCCGCTCCCCGTGCGACCTTTGGTTTTCTCGAACTTTATGATGGCGTGCCGGTGGTGGCTGCCCTGATCGGTATTTTTGCAATTTCCGAAGCATTGCTAATGGTCGAGGTGAAATCAATAGTGTCCGAAGTAGGCAAGGTGCGAATGGCCACACAGTCGCGCTGGAAGGAGACTATTGAAGGAGTGCGCATGGCGCTCAAGCGCTGGTGGCATATCGTCTGGACGAGCTTCATCGGGCTCGGAATAGGGGTTGTGCCCGGAGCGGGTGCCCCGATCGCCGCGTTTGTGGCCTACCAGCAGTCGCGTTTGTTTTCAAAGACTCCTGAAAAATACGGAACCGGCCATCCTGAAGGGATTCTTGCCCCTGAGTCAGCAAACAACGGCGTAACCTCCGGAAGCCTGATTCCCCTGCTGACGCTCGGCATTCCCGGCGGCTCCACGGCGGCCATCATGCTGATTGTTATCCAGTACCATGGTATCACCCTGGGACCCCGGATTTTTCTCGATAACCCCCAGTTTCCCTATGGGGTTCTGATGTCCATGGTTATCACCTACCTGTTCATGATCGGGACAATCTTGCCGCTGGCCCGCTATATGTCCCGGATCACCTTGATACCGACCCAATATCTGGCACCGGTGATCATCTCCTTCACCCTGGTAGGGGCATTCGCGCCGCGCGGCTACCTGTTTGACATGGGACTGGCCCTGGTATTTGGTGTTATCGGCTATATTGCCCGCAAGACAGGTTATCAGGTATCGGCCTTGCTGATCGGTATAATCCTTGGTCCCTACGTCGAGCAGTATTTCATGCGGTCAATGCGACTTTCCGAGGGGGACCCGATGGTGCTCTTTTCCTCGACTATAGGCAATATTTTATGGGTATTTCTGGTTCTCTCTCTGGTGTTGCCGGCACTACGAAAGCGATTGAAAAAGAATGGACCGAAGTAATCGCAGGTTGATTTGTCTGCCAGGTGCAAGGCGCCCGAGTCATGACTGTAATATTGACCGGAACAGGGAATAAGCAAAGGACGAAAAGATGGAGAAAAACCATATGAGCAGTACCAGCGAAAATCCCGGACCACTGTCGCACAATGTGAGAAGAATCGCACACATGGACATCCCCGGCGGTGGACAGATCGAGGTTAAGGGCCATTATGCCTACATCGGCCATATGGCTCCACCTCATGGCACATCGATCATTGATGTATCCGACCCGAAACGTCCCCGGTTGGTTTCGAAAATTGATTTGCCGGGCCTCGATTCCCATTCCCATAAAGTTCGGGTCGTCGGCGATGATCTGATGATCGTCAACAGTGAGCGTTACAGGCGGCACTTCTTCAGAAAAGGCAAGCGAATTTCTGAGATCAGCTCAAGACTGGAAAAAACGCTGGGGCGTCCAGCCTCAGAAGAGGATGTTGCTCGGGCGCTTGGCGTTGCGGTGAAAGATCTGCCGCTGCTTGCCGAGGCAGATAAGCGAGGCTACAGCGATGGCGGGTTTAAAATATACGATATTGCTGACCGCACCCGTCCGCGCGAAATTGCTTTTCAGAAAACAGCCGGGTATGGGGTGCACCGTTTCGACGTTGATGAAAACTATGCCTACATCTCTACCGAGATGGATGGTTTTAACGGCAATATCCTGGTTACCTATGACATAAGAAATCCGCTGCAGCTCCAGGAAGTATCGCGCTGGTGGATGCCCAGCCAGAAAATAGCAGAAGGCGAGCAACCACTCTGGATCAACCACCGGGTGCGGCTCCATCATGCCATGCGCTTTGAAGATCAGTTATGGGCCGCCTGCTGCGGTGCCGGTTTCAGGGTCGTCGATGTCTCCGATATTAAGGCTCCTGAAACCATCGGCTCTTACGATTATCATCCGCCGGTTCCCGACACTACCCACACTGCCCTGCGC
This sequence comes from uncultured delta proteobacterium, assembly GCA_963710015.1. GTDB lineage: Bacteria > Desulfobacterota > Desulfobulbia > Desulfobulbales > Desulfocapsaceae > MADRE3. The sequence continues at coordinate 157,065 of CAVPYP010000014.1, forward strand.
GTGCCCTTCAAGGTTGACGGTCTGGATATCGCAATTGTCATCGATGAGCAGCACGAGCACCACAAGGGGCAGCCGCATGCCTTCATGTGGGTGTTCGATGTCAGTGACATCAAGCAAATGAAGCCTCTTTCAACCTATCATGTCAGTGAGGCTGACTCACCCTGGAGCAGAGTCCCGGGCGGCGTCTTCGGCGCCCACCAGTTTCAGGAGCACATGGACTCAACGCTGGTTTACGCCGCCTGGTTCAGCGGCGGTCTGCGCATTGTTGATATCGCCAACCCGCTGTTACCCGAAGAGAAAGGCTTTTTTATTCCGGAACCGGCCAGAGGAGCTCCCACTCCCATGAGTAACGATGTCGATGTTGACGAGCGAGCTTTGATTTACCTGCTCGATCGGGTCAACGGGCTTGATATTCTTGAACAGTGCAGCTGACAACAGTTGCCGCCCAGAACTTATTTTTATAATGAGAGATTCAAACATACTGGAAAGCCGAATAAAGCTCTTTTTCTAAGGTTGAAAATCATGGTGAACAGGACAAAATGATGAAACAGCTTACTCTCACCGGTGCCTTTGGTGACTATGATCGAATCCGGGCTCTGGAAAGCTTTTCGATCCAGCCTGATGGTATTGATCTGCGTATTCTGCGACTGTCTCCATCGGATATCTTCTTGCGCATGTGTCAATTTCAGGAATTTGATCTCTCCGAGATGTCCATGGGGGCATACTGCTATCTTTGCGGAACGAACAATAATCCTTTTGTGGCAATGCCCGCCTTCCCAAGCAGGGCCTTTCGGCACTCCATGGTCTATTACAATGTTGAGTCAGGCATCAGCAAACCAGAAGATCTCAATGGTAAACGTATTGCCATTCGCGAATGGGGCATGACGGCTGTCGTCTGGATTGTCGGCATTCTGGCAGACGTATACGGCTTCGATCTGCGTTCCATTGACTGGGTTGCCGTGAAAAAACCCAGAGTACCGATTGAGATGCCTGAAGGGGCACGAATCAGCTACATGAACGAGGGCCAGACGCTGTCAGACATGCTGGCTGCCGGTGATGTAGATGCGGCATTGATCCACCAGGCACCTGACTGCTTTAGCGCCGGAATGCCGCAGGTCAGACGTATGTTCCCGGATTACAAATCAGCGGAAATTGAATACTACCGGCAAACCGGGATCCATCCGATCATGCATTGTGTTGTCCTGCGCAGAGACATTTATCAAAAATATCCATGGGCGTTACGCAGCATCTATGAGGCGTTGCAGAAAGCCCGGCTGCAGACAGTTAAGGCACTTTCCGACACCAAGGCCCTGGCCGCCATGCTGCCGATGTTGCCGGCATACGTTGAGGAAACACGGCAGGTATTCGGAGAGGATTTCTGGCCCTATGGACTGCACGAAAACCGAAAGACCCTGGAGAGACTGGTCCGTTATGCCCATGAACAGGGGCTGACACCAAAAGAGCTGTCTGTCGGGGAATTGTTCGCCGCCAGCGTGAGCTGGTGAGTGTCACGATAAAGAGGGCTAATCATTCAAGTCGCCGTCTGTGAATATTAGGACCTGAGGCAGATTATTTGTGATGATGCCAGACGGTAAAAACAACACCCTCGTCAAGCGTTCCCCGGGAAAAGTCAGGCGAGTGAACAACTCATGAAATCAAGGAGATGACAGATGAAATTGGTAATGTATCAAAAAAAAGGTGACCCGCGGCTCGGATGTCTTGCTGGCGACAAGGTCATTGATTTAAATCGTGCCTATGAGGCAATGCTGACGGCAAACCAGGTAGTGCGTCCGCGGGCAAAGGCTGAGTTGATGATCCCGCCTGAGACCATCGCCTTTCTTGAAGGTGGTGACGAGTCACTCCAGGCGGCACGGCAGGCGGTGGCGTGGGTCAACGCAGCAAAGCAGGAAGAGCTCTCCGTTAGAAACAATCGGGTTGTCATGTCGCAGGAGAAGGTGAAACTGCTGGCCCCGGTCCTCAAGCCGTCTAAAATCATCTGCGTTGCTCACAATTATCATGATTTTCTCGAAGAACTCGGCATGAAACCCCATGCCGAACCACGTATCTTTGCCAAATTTGCCAATGCCGTCGCTTCCTATGAAGACCCCATTCCACGGCCGGCAATGACCCAGGCCTTAGGTTATGAGGCGGAGCTGGCCTTTGTAATCGGCAAGCACTGCAAGCATGTTTCCGAGGACGATGCCTATGAGTGTATCGCCGGGTATATGGGCTTGAATGATATCAGTGCCAGCGACCTGACCAAGCGTGACGGCCAGAACCTGCGGGGAAAGAGTTTTGATGCCTTTGCGCCGATGGGCCCGTTCCTGCTCACCAGGGACGAATTGCCTGATCCTCATAACCTCTCTGTTGAATTGCGCGTCAATGGCCGGGTACTGCAGAAATCAAATACAAATCAGCTTGTCTATAATGTTCCGCAGCTTGTCGCATTTTGTTCTCAGGTGTTCTCCCTGGAACCGGGTGATGTTGTGGCTACAGGGACGCCCGGAGGCCTGGCCAAAGATCGAAATCCACCGACTTATATGAATCCTGGCGACATTATGGAAACTGAAATTGAACAGCTCGGTGTCCTGAAAAACCCGATTACGGCTGAATAATTTTACAGGTATTGACCAAAGGTCCCGCTTCGGAGTGGGATGAAATTCAACAGTGAGAGGCAGTTGATGTACCGTATAACACTGATACCAGGTGACGGCATTGGCCCGGAAATAGTAGCAGCTGCGGTGCAGGTGGCGGAGGCGACCGGCGTTCCCATTACCTGGGAGGAGGTCGCTGCCGGTCAGTGTGCGATTGAGGAATTCGGCAGCCCGGTTCCGAAACAAGCCGTTGACTCAATCAGGAAAAACAAAGTGGCATTGAAAGGGCCCATGACCAACATCGTAGGAGCGGGATTTCCCAGCCCGAATATCACCCTGCGCGTTGAACTGGATCTCTATGCCAATCTCCGTCTGGCCCGCACTATTGTCGGAGCGCAGAGTCCCTTTGAAAATGTCGACCTGGTCGTGGTCAGGGAAAACACCGAAGATGTTTACGTTGGCCGGGAGCAGATGATTGGAGATGATGCGGCCATCGCCATTAAATTTATCACCAAAAAGGGCTCCCGGCGCGTCATACGGTTTGCCTTTGATTATGCTGTCAGGGAAAAGCGGGGCAAAGTTACCGTGGTATTAAAGGCGAATATCCTCAAATTGACGGACGGCATGTTTCTCAGGGAGGCGAGGGAGATTGCCAAGGAATATCCTCAGATAGAATTTGAAGAAACCAACGTGGACGCCCAGTGCATGGACCTGGTCAGAAAACCTCAGAACTACGATGTCATGGTGATGCCCAATCTCTATGGTGATATTGTCGCGGACCTGGCCGGAGGACTGGTCGGCAGTGTCGGCCTCTGCCCTGGCGGCAATTTTGGAACCGGGATCAGCGTCTTTGAGCCTGCGCACGGAAGCGCCCCGAAGTATAAAGGACAGAACAAGGTCAACCCGACCGCGATGATTCTCTCGGCCGCCTTCATGTTGAACCATCTGGGCGAAACGGGAGCGGCCGGCACCATTTCCCGGGCGGTGGAGAAGGTCATCTCAGAAGGCAAAGCCGTTACCTACGATCTTGGCGGCAGTGCATCAACCTCTCAGATGACTGAGGCCATAATTAATGAGATGTGATGCAATGATGCAGGATGTTTTGCTGGACAACGACAACTCAAGGAGGAACGGTTGAACAAGATAAAAATCCGTAACCCCATCGTTGAGCTCGACGGTGATGAAATGGCGCGTGTCATGTGGGGCTGGATCAAGGAATTACTGATATTGCCGTATCTGGATGTGGAACTCATTTACTTTGACTACCATCTCAGTAACCGTGACGCGACCGACAACCAGATTCTTGTCGAGGCCGCTGAGGCCATAAAAAAGTACCGGGTGGGTGCCAAATGTGCAGCCATTAACCCGGATCAGAAAAGGGTTGAGGAATACGGGCTCAAGAAGGCCTGGAAATCGCCCAACAGCGGCACCCGCAACCAGATTGGCGGAACGCTGTTCAGGCAGCCGATCGTCTTCAAAAACATTCCCCGGCTGATACCCGGGTGGCAGCAGCCGATCGTTGTAGCCCGGCACGCCTATGGCGGTATGTATGGCGGTCACGATATGACCATACCCGGGGGGGGCAGGGTGGTGCTCAGTTATGTGCCCGATGGCGAGCACATTTCACAACAGGTGGATATCCATGATTTCAGCGGCCCTGGCGCCGCTTTGGGAATTTTCAATACGGAGGAATCGGTTCGTGGTTTTGCAATGTCCTGCATGAATTTTGGCCTGGAGCGAGGCTATCCTGTTTACCTGGGCACCAAGAACACTGAGCTGGAACACTATGACGGCCTTTTTAAGAACTCATTTGACGATGTCTATGAAACCATGTTCAGGGAACGGTTTGAGGACAAAGGGATCTTCTATGAGCACCGGATGGTAGATGACCTGGCTGCTTTTGCGGTGAAATCATCAGGCGGTTTTGTCTGGGCCTGCAAAAACTATGATGGTGATATACTCTCGGACCTTGTTGCCGCGGGGTTCGGCTCACTCGGATTGATGACCTCAATGCTCTTAACACCTGATGGTAAAATCGTCCTCACCGAGGCTGCACATGGCACCGTAACGCGACATTTTCACGAGCATCAGGCCGGCCGGGAGACCTCGACAAATCCGTTGGCAACTCTGTTTGCCTGGACCCGGGCCATACATTATCGCGGTCTGTTCGATAACGCGCCTGAGGTTCAGAAATTTGCTGCTGCCCTCGAGCAGGCCTGCTTTGAGACTGTTGAGTCAGGCGACATGACAAAAGACCTGGCCCTATTGACCAAGCAGTCATCCTGGTTGACCACCAGACAGTTTCTCGAAAAAATCAAGGCGGCGCTTGAAAATAAGCTTCCTGTTTCAGGCAAAACAAAGGAGTAGGCGGGCGATGCACCCAGAAGATGGCTGGTCTGAGAAGGGGCGACAGTCCGCTCTCCCATGAATGAGTCTATCTGAAGATTCTATGAATAGATCAAAAAACCCATTTCCCCCAGCCGATTCTGACGGTTGTATCTCCAAGGGAGTCAGGAGAATTGCACATCTGGAGATACCGGGTGGCGCACAGGTCGTTGAACACAGAGGATATGTCTTCATCGGTCATATTTCTCCTCCGGAGGGCACTTCGATCATTGATGTTCGTGATCCGAAAAATCCTCTTGTTGTGACCACTGTCGTTCTGCCGGATATGCGCTCACATTCCCACAAGGTGATGGTTTACGGTGACCTGATGATTGTCAACAGTCAGCGTCATCGTCGCAAATTTTTCCGCAAAAGTGAACAATTGCAGGAAGTTGAATCAAGACTTTCGCTTGAGAAAGGAGTCCTGCCAAGCGATAATGAGATGGCCCTGGTATTGGGAGTCAAACCGCAGGATGTTGAGATACTTCGCACCGAACGAGCCAAGCCATACAGCCAGGGCGGTTTTCGCATCTATGATATCTCCATCCCGGCAAAACCGCGCCAGATTTGCTTCCAGCCAACAGGCGGCATGGGTGCTCACGGCTTTGATTTTGACGGCCGCTATGGTTATGTGTCGACGGAAATGGTTGGCTTCAGGGGCAATATTCTGGTGATTTTCGACCTTTCAAACCCTGAACAGCCCCGGGAAGTCTCGCGCTGGTGGATGCCCGGCCAGGAATCAGGTGACAGTTGTTCTACTGGCCCGGTCAGCGGCAACTGGCTGCACCATGCCTTAAAACAGGACAATATACTCTGGGCAGCATGCTGCCAGGCGGGTGTCTGGGCGATAGATATTTCCGACATCGCTCACCCCGTGACAGCAGGTACGTATAACTATCATCCACCATTCCTGGAGTCGACCCATACGGTCATGGGCCTGCCGCAAACATACCAGGGAAGAAAGCTGGCGCTGGTAATTGACGAGGAGCATGACAATCATCCGAAGGGACAGCCCCATGCTGCACTTTGGATATTAGATGTGAGCCAAAAAGAACAGATCAAACCGCTGTCGGTATTCGAAGTGAGTGAATTGGATTCACCATGGAGCCGGAGCGGCAGCCGATTCGGTGCCAGTCAGATAGTTGAACGTGCCACAGGGGATCTGGTGTTTGCCGCCTGGTTCGCAGGGGGGCTGAGAATTATAGATATCTCCATCCCATCCTTTCCACGGCAGCATGGCTGTTTCATACCGCCGCCGGGCACCGGATCACGGGTACCCCAGAGCATGGATGCTGAAGTTGACGATCGGGGTATCATCTATTTACTGGATCGCAACTCCGGCCTTGATATCCTGGAATTGTCTTGAGGCACACGGCTGCTGTTTGATGAGGCGATAGCACACGCCTTATCTGGTGGCGCTCTCCTGATAGTGCAGCATAGCATCACTGTGATGGAGGGAATTCTGCAGCAAGACCTGACTGAAATTTAATCAAAGGGTGTCAAACTACGGTATGGATCTCTCACTGTCGGCCCTCATTATTTTAACAATATCAGTTTTTTTCTGTTCCATCTTGAGCGGTATGATGGGAATGGCTGGTGGTGTACTATTTCTGGGGATCCTGGCCTCTTTTGTCGAAACAGCCTATATCGTTCCGATTTATGCCACTGTTATGATTGTGAGCAGCGGCTCCCGGACCGTTCTCTTTTATAAATATATCAACTGGCGGATTGTTTTCCGCTACACCCTGGGACTGCTTCCCGGTGCCTTCCTTGGTATTTTTATCTTCCAGTTGCTGCCGAAGGATATAATCAAGCTGGCTATGGGGATTTTTATTATGGTAATGATTTTTCTTCCCGTCTCCAGAAAGCAGAGCCGATTCGATCTGTGGATATTTCTCCCGGTTGGACTGGCCGCCGGCTTTTTCGGAATATTTTTTGGTGCAAGCGGCCCCCTTACTTCTCCGTTTTACTTCAGACAGGGCATTATCAAAGAAGCCATGATCGGCACCAAGTCGATCTGTTCCCTGTTGGAACATACACTGAAAATATTTCTGTTCGGACTGATCGGAATTAATGTTCTGGACTTTGGAAGCACCCTGTTTTTTTTGGTAATTGCTGTTGTGCCGGGTATTTACATTGGCAAGATGCTGCTCAATAAAATATCTGACAGGAATTTTTTGATCGCCTTTAAAGTGCTTCTGTTTTTCCTGGCTGCACGGATTATTATCCTGCAGCTCTATAAAATGATCTCCGCCTGATACAACTCAGGGAGCCCCGCTCGCTCACTACTGTAGTGTGAAGCGGCCGCGGCTTGAGTTTTGAGATCACTTCCGGACAAGTCGCGTCAAGCGGTTTTATAACCTGGCAACCAACGAAGAGGAGGACAACATGCGTCTATTCAACCCAGCGATACCGAGCCTGTTTCTGGGGCTTGGAGATACACTGAATACGAAAGAACTGTCGGTCATCAGCGGCGGGGCAATCGAGCCCGGCATGAAGTCAGCCGCTGAAGCGTACGAGAAGCTGAGCGGTCAGAAGATCAATATCACCTTTAACACAGCGCCTCAGATACGTAAGCTCATTACGGCCGGCGGCACCTTCGACGTTGTGGTAGCACCACTAAAATTAATCTCGGAATTTGTTGAGGCTGACAAGGTGGAGACGGGCGGTCTAAATGTTGGACAGGTCGGATCAGGCGTCGCCGTGCGGCCCGGTGCACCGGTGCCGAAGATCACAGCTGCTGACGACATCAGGAAAGCCGTACTTGAAGCTGAGTCGATCGTCTTCAATTATGCCTCAACCGGCATCTATTTTGAAAACCTGCTGAAAAAAATGGCTGTCTGGGAACAGGTAGAAGCAAAGACCACCCGCTATGCCACCGGCGCAGAGGTCATGAAGCATGCACTCCAAGGTAATGGTCGAGAGGTCGCCTTCGGTCCAATTACCGAAATTCTGCTTGAGAAGGAGAACGGGCTCGTGTTTGTGGGCCCATTGCCGCCGGATGTCCAGAACTATACCTCATATATCGCAGTTCCTATGAAGGGCAGTACTCGACAGGAGGAGGCGCGGGCATTGGTCGAATTTCTCGGTGGTCCTAAAGGTAAACCGTTGTTTGTAGCGGCAGGGATTGAGTAGGACCTGAAACCGGACTGTACAGGTGGGTTGGTGATGAGGTTCTTGCCTTCCTTTTTATCTTGAAACCTCGGTGACTTAAATATGCCTGCCAGTGCACCCCCGAGCAGACGTGGGGCAAATTGAGTTTGCGAACCTGCAAAGGGTGCGTGTACGACCAGGAGCGGTCACAACCCTCTTCGTTTTGCTTGACGATATCAGGGGTGTTAGAATACTGAAAAACGAGAAATGGAAGTATTGAAATGATTGATGTGACTGACACATAGTAATGTGTTCAGAATACTGAAGGGGCTATGGAGTACACCCAAGTCCATGCGCTATACTCGTCATTTCGTTTACTCTCAAAATTTCAGCGTCGGGAAAAAACTCCGCCATCAGATTTCTAAATACGGGAATTTTTGATGAGCCCCCAACCAGCAAGATCTTATCAATATGCTCTGGTTCTAAATCTGCGACACTGAGTGAGGTAACAACAAGGTTAGATATTTTTCTTGTATAATCTTTGAGGGGCTAGACTAGTTGAGCGGGTTTTCTCTGAACATTTTTAAGAGCAATAGGCAGAACTTTTACAGTATTTCCATCGTTATAAGAAATAACTGAATTACTCGTTCCAAAGTCGAGTCCATATTTCATAGAGAGTGAAATAATAGCATTAATAAAAGTTTATCTGATAAGTAAATAATATTAAAGGAGATGTTACCAGAAGGAAGGTAATTTAAACGAATAACATGAGGATCTGGAGCACAAGGCGACCCTCTAAAATTTGCAGAAAAAGCGGAGCCCTGGAAGGTGGGGGTAAGGGTGCCTATGACTCTCCCGGTACTTATTCAATCAAGACTTGTATCGGGTACACAACAGGCAGATTTAAGCAGACAGTTTCAGTGTATTTATTCGGGCAGGGTCTCGCTTTGAGTACCTATTTTCTCAATACCAGCCATACAAAACTGAACTTCTAGAGTATGGGTATGAAGAAGGTTTTATAATACCCTTTACTTACGCATCATACAGGCAGGCCCTTTAAAGGTTCGCCTCAACGCCTGTTCCTGTTGAATTCTCTGGAGCCTGCCGGAGATTTTCTTTGACAGACGGACAAAATATCCGTAGGGCTGCACTATACTAAGGTGTATTCCCTGAACCAGGTAGGTAAATGGATTTAAGTCAAAGTTGTACTCAAAATCTGAGTCGATATCATGGTCCGAAACGACATTTTCATAACTGTTTGATACATTATTCATAGTTGACTTCCAAAATTATATTCAGCCAAAAACCGCGAGGTGAGTGACCGTTTTGATTAATGTGATGTAAGACTGAAAACAGATGCCTCTAAAGTTATCAAAACCCGTCCTTCTAATATACTGTTCCGCCAAATACAAGATATATTTTAACTCGTATAATAAAAGAGGCTAAGAACGAAACTCAAAAGCCCTGAGAGTGTTAGTTCTATACTGCCAATATAATTATGACACATTGTGGCATCGTCAAGTAACCGGTCGTAAATATTTTCGTACCCAGAACGGTACAATATCCCAAAGTAATCAAGACAAAACCTACTAACTACCTAAAATTAATATACTTAATTAGATCTATTGACAGAAATCTGAATATTATCTACACTTGGGTAAACGTTTACATTTTTTTAGTGAAAGGAGAGATGTGTGTCAAAAATTCACGATGTTGCCAGGCGGGCTAATGTTTCCATTGCCACCGTGTCGAGGGTGTTGAACCCGGGTAACCACAAGGTAAACGCTGAAACAGCTGAGAAAGTCCGGCAGGCCGTAAAAGAGCTTGATTATCGACCCAATGCGCTTGCGCGTGCCCTCCAGATGAAAAAGACGATGACTATCGGGGTGATCATTCCTGATATTTCAAATCATTACTATGCTGAAATTGTTCGCGGAATTCAAAGTGTCGCCGACCGCGAAGGGTATAATATCATTCTGCAGAATACCGATAGAAACCAGGACCAGATCGTCAAATCTATCTATCTTCTCAGGGAAAAAATTGTTGACGGAATCATCTTCAGCGGTGGTACCATTAATGGCTATGAACCGTTATCTGCGCTGAAGGAATTACGTGATCGTGTCGTGGTTATTGGTAGGCATGATGTTGATTTTCCAGCAATAATGGTCGACAATATAGCTGGGGCCACCATTGCGGTGGAGCATTTGATCGATACCGGACACCAGCGAATTGGTCTTATTGGCTGGTCAGAAGATTCAACGACGGCCAAGGACCGTTTGAGCGGATACAAGAATGCTCTGGCCCAGAATAGTTGTCAATTTGAGCCATCCCTGGTTCGGCATGGAAAACTGACACCAGCAAGCGGCTGCCAGGAGGCAAAGGTCCTTTTGGCCCAGGATAAGAGGCCCACGGCAATATTCGCCGGTAACGATCAGATGGCGTTTGGCGTGATTTACGCTGCTGTTGAGATGGGATTGAGGGTACCAGAGGACCTTGCTGTCATTGGTTTCGATAATATCCCTCTCAGTTCCTTTTTTGTGCCATCGTTGTCCACCATAGAAGTTCCCATGTTCACTCTCGGGTCCGACTCGATGGAAACACTTGTCAGACTGATAGCGGGCGAACAAATATCCAGAATCAAGCTCCATAAGACAAGACTTATTGTAAGGAAATCAACTCTGAACAGATGATCTTTGCCGTTGACAAAAGGACTACGGTAGTTTACAAAAATAATGGCAAACGTTTACATAAAATCGTGTCGACGACCTCGCAATTCGGGGTTTTAAGGTTAGGTAAACGCTTACAAGTCGCTCTTAACGGGCAATAGTGGTTGTTAATTCGAATTGTCAGGTAAACGTTTACTGGGCAATATGTTAAACAGTTCAAAACTAATCAGGAGGAAACAATGGCAAGAAGAAAAAGCTATAACACATTTGAAATGAGCTATGACGAAGTGGCTGCCCACATGAAAGGCAATGATACAATTATCATTCCGATGGGCTCCAACGAAAAGCACGGCTCTCACGTTATTCTCGGAACCGATACCGTCACGGCCATGGGCGTCGTGGAGGTCGCTGCTCCGTTAGCCGATACCCTGCATACACCCGTTATACCCGTCGGCTATTCCCCACATCACATGGGCCGAATAGGTGAAGGGACCGGTACCCTGACGTTTTCCGGTTCAACCTATCGAAAAATTGTTTATGAGCTCGGTATGTCCATGATTTATCATGGTTACAATAAACTCGTATTTGTCACCCATCATGGCAGCAATTCAAAGGTCGTTGATGAAGTACTCCGCAAACTGCGCTATGAAACCGGCTGCTTCTGCTGTTGGTTCAAAACACCGACAGAACGCACGATGGCTATCGGTGGACAGATCTGGACCGGACCTCCAGAAGACACACCAGGCTGGCATGCCGGCGAACTTGAAACCAGTACTGTCTGGGCCTATGATGAGTCTCTGATGGCTATGGAAAAAGCCCGAAAAGACAAGACTCACGCACCTGCATTCATGGGAGACAAATTCTCCAAAAAAGACGGCACTGGCCATGTTGAGTTTATGGGCGCAGAAAATACTTGGGTACCGATGGAGCATCACGAGTACAACGATTGGGCAACCATTGGTGATCCCTTTGCTGGCTCAAAAGAGAAAGGCGAAAAATATTTTCAGGTCGCCGGAGAAGCACTTGCTGCACTTATCGAAGAGGTCAAAAAATTCGACATTACGGTTACTGAAGCAGGAAGAGAGCGAGCCAGCCTCGCCAGAGTTTAGTTAGTTGAGCATTGCCGTGTGATCCTCCCAAGGCCGGGCATATCTACTTTTATGCCCGGTCTTGACGGGACTTTGGAAAATTTTAAAATAATTCAGACGCTATGCCTCCTGCTAAGAATATAGCCATTATCAGTACACTCGATACCAAAATTGAATCGGTATTGTTCCTTGAAGGCATTGTCAAAGAATTTGGACATTTTTCGATCCGCATTGATGTCGGGGCCTTAACAGGCCCTGAAATAAGAGCAGAGTTTTCAAATGACAACGTCGCACAACGGGCCGGGCAGGACCTTGCCGGGCTTGTCAAGGCTGGCAAACGTGATGAGATCATGGCCGCCATGGGCAGCGGGGCAGCCCTTGTTCTCAGAGAACTGTTAGATAATTGCAGGCTTGATGGTGTTATCGGAATCGGCGGCAACCAGGGGACTGCTATCGCTGCCATGGCCATGCGCAGCATGCCAATTGGGTTGCCGAAATCGCTCGTTTCAACGGTCGCCTCAGGTAATATGAGGCCGTATGTTGGCCATAAAGACATCAATGTCGTTTTTTCCGTTGCTGATCTTGTCGGGCGGCCAAACGCAGTGTCCCGGTCCATTCTTCGAAACGCCATGTGCGCTCTTCTCGGCATGGTCGAACACGGTGCCGCGGTGCAACGTAACGAGGGGAAAAAGACAATCGCCTTAAGCGCTCTGGGGAATACCGAACCAGCGGCGCATCGTGTATCCGAGCGGTTGATGGAAAAAGGTTTTGAAGTAATTACCTTCCATGCCTCCGGGGCAGGAGGGTCGGCCATGGAAGAGTTGATCGACGCAGGCGTCTTTTCTGGAATCATCGATTTAACCCCGCATGAACTCTCCGAGGAAGTCGTTGGCGAAGGCGCCTACGTTCCCGTAGTGCCAGGTCGAATGAACGCAGCCGCACGAGCAGGGATCCCTCAGGTGGTGTCGACGGGAGCACTCGAATATCTCTGTTTTGGGCCATGGGAATCGATTCCGCTGTCCATGCGGAAAAGAAAGATTTATATGCATAACCCTTTTAATGCGAATGTTAAAGCCACCCAAAAAGAGATGGCTGAGATCGGAAGAATCATGGCAGAGCGGCTTAACCAAGCCAAAGGGCCCGTGACAATCCTTGTACCCCTGAGAGGATGGTCGACCTATGGCAGTAAGGGCGGCGTATTTCATGACCTCAAGGGCTATCAGCTTCTGCTGATGAGTTTGAAAAAAGGACTCAGGTCTGCAATTGAATATAAAGAGGTTGATCTGCACATTAATGACCAGCAGTTTGCCGATATGTGTGTTGATTCTCTGCTGTTACAGATGGATGACTCAGGGCAACCTTGAAGGCTGATGATTTCAAATAAGACTTTTTTGAATAATAATCCTGAAGGAGAGTGACAATTCTATGAATTACGCTATGCAGGAACTTGACCACGATGTAGTATGGTAGAGATAGCCTAAAGAGTCAGCTGATCATTGCAATAGTGGAATAATACAACTACAAATTGTAATCTGTAAATGGAGGCAGCATGGGAAATTTTTCGATCTACCGACATATGAAACTGGGTATAGTCCATTTCAAGGCCTATCCTGAAATTGTGAGGGGCGAGGGACCGATCGTCGAATCGTTGAGGACTCTTGTTGAGGATGATTTCTGGACGGCGATAGAGGTCGGCTGGGTAAAGGATATAAAAGTGCGCAACGAGGTCAGGCAATTGCTCGAAACCTCGCATATGGAGGTCTGCTATGCCTGCCAGCCACGCATGTTCGCCAATAAACTGAACATTAACCACTTTGATTCCGTGGAAAGGGGAAAGGCCCTTGGCATGATGAAAAGTGGTATCGATGAGGCTTACGACATCGGGGCTTCTTGCGCCAGGGTCTTTTCTGGCAAACACCCCGGAGAAGAGAAAAAGGAAGATGCCAAAAAAATACTCATCGATTCCCTGATGCAGGTTTGTGAGTTCACCAAATCTCAGGGTGATATCAAACTGTACATGAAAGTCTTCGATTACGATATCGACAAATGCTTTCTGATTGGCCATTTTCAGGATGCCGCCGACGTCGCAGCGGAAGTATGCAAGGAGTTCGATAATTTTGGGGTGCTTGCTGATCTCTCGCATTTTCCTCTTTTACGTGAAAAACCCGAAGATGCCATACCGCTGGTCAAACAATTCCCAATGCATTTTCATATTGGCAACTGTTCTTTCAAAGACAGAAGACACCCGACGTATGGTGACAGGCAGCCGCGTTTCGGCCTTCCAGGTGGAGAAATTGACACGCCGCAGGTTCGCGATTACTTCAAGCTCCTTCTTGATCTCGGCCTGCTCGATCCCCAAAACAAACCGGTTCTCAGTGCAGAAGTACGTCCACTGCTTGCTGGCGAATCATCAGAAACGGTTATTGCCAATACAAAACGAGTCATCAAGGAAGCATGGGCAATGGTATAAACGGTAAGACAATCTGGGTCAGGATTCAGCCGGCATGAACAATGACGGTGAGACCTAAACTTCAACGCAGGGAAGGAGGTAGTTTACATGATACGGAGAAAAACGATTTCTGCAGTACTGACCATCCTCGTAACGTTAAGTTTCAGTCTAAGCGCCTTTAGTGCTGATTATCCATCAAAACCAGTACAGATGCTGATACCATTTGGTGCTGGCGGTTCTGCCGATTCCCTGGGAAGAATGATCGCCAAGGCAGCTGAGAAGCATCTCGGACAGAACATCGTAGCGGTAAACCGGCCGGGAGCAGGCGGTGGAATCATGCTGACTGCACTTAAAGAGGCGAAAGCTGATGGCTACACGATAGGCTGGGGTTCCACAGGTATCTTGACCGCTACAAATATCGGCAACGTCCCCTTTAAGCATGATGTCTTCACACATATCGCCAGGATCGGTTACAGCGCAATGCCGATCGCAGTTCGGGCGGACGCTCCGTGGAATACGTTTGAAGAATTTGTCGCCTATGCCAAGGAAAATCCAAACAAAATAAAGGTTGGCAATGCAGGTACCGGCAGCGCAACCCATCTGACCCCAATTTTCATTGAAAAGGAACTGGGCATGAAGCTCATTCACGTGCCTCTTGGAGCAAAGCGAAGGGTACCGAGTCTTCTCGGGGGCGAGGTTGATGCTATCTGTGTCCCCCTGCCGGAAGTTGCCGCGCAGGTAAGAGCAGGGAAAGCGAAAGTGCTGGTAATGCCCTCCGAACAAAGAGACCCTGGTTTCCCGGATGTTCCGACAATGAAAGAGCTGGGCTACGATGTGGTTATCGAGCTCTTCCGTGGAATCAGTATCCCCAAGGGCACCCCGGACGATGCCGTTGCGAAGCTGGTAGCCGCATTTGAGAAGGGTGCACAGGAACCTGAGTTTGTCGAATTTGCCACTAAGAACAGTTTTAATATCGCCTTCATGGGGAGCGAAGAATTTAACAACTATATCCTTCCCATGGATGACAAAATCGCCAAGGTCATGGTTGAAAGCGGGCTGAAAAAGAAGTAACCATTTGCACGGGGAGGTCGCAGCGGTAATGATGACCTCCCCGTCTTTAGAAAGGTTGAAAGTACCATGCGCCTTGCTAATATCATTGTCTCGATCACCTTATTGGTTTTCTCAGGGTTTTATGCGATATTGATTGCCCGGCTCCCATCACGTGATCTGCCGCATACCCTCGGTGCTGCTTTTGTCCCCTGGGTTTTGGCGGGCTTGCTGGCACTACTGAGCCTGATTCTTCTCATAACCACCATCACATCCAGAGATGACAACAGTGCGGTTGTCCTGCCAAAAAGAGATCTGTTTGGCATTACCGGACTTCTGCTCTTGATTGCTCTTTACGTTAAACTGATGAGCTATCTCGGATTTATCCCCGTTTCCATTGTATTTCTGGGAATATTGACCTGGGCTGCAGGCTCAAGGAAGCCGCTCGGTATTGCCGTTTTTTCCATAACGACCACCACTATTGTATATCTTCTGTTTCAGAAATTTTTCGGAGTTCAACTTCCTGCGGGAATCTTTTTTTAGATAGGGTCGATCAATGGATATGGCATTGGCTGCACTGGCTGACGTGCTTCAGTTTAAAAACCTTTTAGCCAGTATGGCGGGCGTTTTCTTCGGGCTTTTCATTGGGGCAACCCCCGGATTGACCATCAGTCTGGGCATGGTATTGCTGCTCCCTTTGACGTTTGCTTTGAGCCCGGTTACAGCTTTTTGTCTGCTGCTCGGCCTCTATTCCGCTGGTTTTACCGGCGGTTCAATCTCGGCAATTCTTCTGAATATTCCCGGGACGCCCTCAGCTGCAGCGACTGCGATAGACGGACATGCCATGGCAAAAAAGGGTCGGGGTGGGGAGGCAATTGGGATCGCCGTAACTGCTTCCTTCTTTGGCGGTATGTTCAGTCTGGTTTGCCTTGTCCTGATCGCACCCACCATTGCAAAATTAGCTTTACGTTTTGGTGCGCCTGAGCTGTTTGCCCTGGTTCTGCTTGGTTTGACGTTGGTCTGCAGTTTCGGACAGAAATCGATCATTAAAGGCATGATTGCCGGTGTAATCGGTCTCATTTTTATGACCGTCGGTCTTGACCCAATGGTGGGAACTCCACGATTTACATTCGACTATGTAGAACTGCAGGCTGGTATCTCGTTTTTACCTGCATTAATCGGTTTGTTTGCCATTCCTCAGATCATCAGCGGCATCATATCCGGTGTCAGGGTGATTCCTTCATATCATGGAAAGGTTGCAGGTTTTTTACCAAAAGCTAAAAATTTACTCAAGCTGACTAAATCGATGCTCCTCGGTGCCCTTATTGGAACAGGGGTTGGAGCTATTCCCGGTGCAGGTGGGCCCATTGCTGTTTTTCTGAGTTACGATTATGCCGGCAGAATTTCAAAGAATCGCAGCGAATTCGGTAACGGAACACCGGAAGGAGTCGCTGCTCCAGAATCGGCAAACAATGGCGTTGCCGGCGGTGCTATGATTCCAATGCTCACCCTGGGAATCCCCGGAGATCCGATTACGGCAATCTTACTCGGAGCACTAATGATCCAGGGCCTGACTCCCGGGCCACTGCTCTTTGAGAACAATGGTCAGTTTGTCTATAGTATCTTCTGGGCCTTTCTGGTTGCTAATGTTTTGACCCTGATCCTGACGTTTGCAACGATCAAGCTATGGGTCCGGATTCACCAGGTGCCCTCCAGAATTCTGCTGCCAATTATTACGATACTCTGCATCCTCGGATCCTTTTCTCTGCGAAATACCTTCTTTGATACGGGGGTAATGTTGTTTTTTGGTGTTATCGGCTATTTGATGAATAAGTTCCGTTTTCCTGTTGTTCCACTGCTCCTGGCAATTATTCTCGGACCTGCCCTCGAGGAACATCTACGGATGACTCTTATTATTTCACAGGGAGATTATTCTATATTTTTCACGCATCCCATTAGTTTGACCTTTTTACTCATAGCGTTTTTCTCATTTATGCTGCCTCTCATAGGGCCCGTGATCTTTAAGAAAAAAAAACTCGGAAAAGCTGACGACCAACTAACATAGCAGGACCTCAGAAGCGATGCTGATTGCAACCCATACCTTATTTAATTCTTCACAAAAATAAACGCCGGAGGAAGACAATGCAGGAAGTTAGAGAGAATCAGAACTTTGAAATACCGGAAACCATGAAAGCATGGGTTCTCGATGACCCGGAGCAGTTGAGATTGACTGAAAAGCCGGTGCCACAGCCAGGACCCGCAGAAATTCTCGTGAGGATCGACGCTGTAGCAATCTGCGGTACTGATCTTGAGATTCTTTCTTATGGACTGCCGGCAATTATTGAAGGTGGCTCACCGTTTAATAAAAACTTTACACCCGGGCATGAATATATGGGCACGGTAGTAAAGCTCGGCCGCGGTGTTGATGATTTCCAGATTGGCGATCGTGTTACCGCTGAGATACACGCCGGCTGCGGACGATGTGAGCGGTGTCGGGAAGGAATGTATACCTCTTGTTCCAATTATGGAATGAATTACGGTGATAAAGATAAAGGACATCGTGCAAATGGCTTTACGACCGACGGCGCCTTTGCTGAATATGCGGTCAACAATGTAAACACCCTTATCCGGGTTCCTGACGAGATGAGTGATGAGGAAGCGACCCTTGCGGTAACGGCAGGCACTGCCATGTATGGCCTTGACGTCATGGCCGGACTGATCGCTGGAAAATCTATAGCGGTAACCGGCCCCGGGCCAATCGGTCTGATGGGAGTTGCGCTGGCCAAAGCGTTAGGTGCTCAGCCTGTTATCTTGACCGGTACCAGGGACAGCCGGCTGGAGATGGGCAAAAAGCTCGGTGCAGATCACGTGATCAATGTGCGCGAAGAAAATCCGGTTGAAAAAGTACTTGAACTGACCAACGGTAAAGGTGTCCATTATGTGCTGGAATGCTCAGGCGCATCAAATGCTCTCAATGAAGCGGCTCAAATGACAAATCGCGGCGGAAGGGTATGCCTCGCCGCTTTTCCCCATGAACCGGTGCCGGTTGACCTTGCTCACCTGGTTCGCAACAATATTTATGTCTATGGTATCCGCGGTGAAGGACAAAGCGCCACTCACCGGGCAATGGCCTTCATGCAGCAGAAACGATTTGATGCCACCATTATTCATACCCATACATTCCCGTTTGAGGATGTGCCCACTGCGATTAAATACGCCAAGGAGCGCATTGAGGATGCCATCAAGGTGGTTGTCAAGATGACCTGATCCATAGATATATTCCCCTGCTCAATGAGCACCTGACGAAAGGTAACAGAACCGGAGGTAATCATGGTACGCTTGAGCGCTTCCGGTTCTGTCAAAGAGCAATGCGTGTCAATGAATGTGACCCCTCATCTTAATACAGATTATTTGAGGGTGCAGAGAAACGGCCTCAGATCACAGCTCATAAGCTCCTATGAACAATCTCAAGATCACCCCGCTCAGTATAGAACAAACTCCTGACACTATCCGGCAGTGGCGTCAGGCACTGGCAGATGCTGCCCGGGAAGCCTGCCAGGGGCAACTGACCGCAGGGGCAGTCGGAGTTATTAGTATGAGACTGCCGATAGCGGGCCTTTTTCTGATCACGCCCGCGGGGAGAAGCTTCGAGGATATCAGGGACAGGGATACCTGCCTGGTTGATGGAACCGGCACTCTTCAAGAGGAGTCGAAGGGGCGACAGCTTCCTTGCGAAACAATGTTCCATCTCCATTCTTATATGGTGCGAACCGATATCCACGCCATTGCTCATCTGCACCCGTGTCATGCTTCTCTGTATGCGTTGCGAGGCGAAGTCTTTGACCTCGTTAGCGAAAGAGCCCGCAGCGAAATTAAAGAGGTCCTCAGGGTTCAGTGTAGGGAATGTATTTCCAGATTCTGTGGTCTTTGCTCCTGTAGAACCGATATCAGAACCAGTTATGCCGGTGTTAATGTCCTGCTCCTGAAAGAAGACGGTGTTGTCATTCTCGGAGCCAGCCTTGAAGATATGTTGAAGCGAGCGAATCTGGTCGAAAAAACGGCAGAGGAATCCTTAATCAACAATTCATCGCAGCACACCTGAAAACATATTTCAAAAGGAAACATGCACCATACTATGGACCGACTTTGAGAAAATCCTGGTCTATCTGCATTACGGCACTATGTAAAGGATAACGAAAGAGAATAAAAGTGTGCCAGGTTATATCAGCACAGCATAATCATCTACCAACGAAAATGTAATCGTACAACCCAGAGAATCTGCCAGTGAAATACAAACATGTTGGAATCTTGTCTGCCGGTCATATCGCAACGGATATAAATCAGGGCGCCTTGCCTGCCATGCTGCCGTTTTTTATTGTGGCCTACGATCTGTCTTATACTGCCGCGGCAGTAATCGTTTTTGCAGTCAATATGTCTTCAAGTGTTGTCCAGCCGCTGTTTGGTCTGGCGGCGGATCGCATTTCAAAACCCTGGTTGCTGCCGGGAGGTCTGTTGTTGGCAGGTTCCGGTTTGGCTTTGACAGGATTGTTCCATGACTATCAGTCCATTTTACTGTTGGGAATCGTCAGTGGGATAGGTATTGCCGCATATCATCCTGAGGCAGCACGACTTGTCAATTTTGCTGCCGGAGATAAAAAGGCGACAGCGATGAGCCTTTTTGGTGTTGGTGGCACGGTGGGATTTACCATTGGGCCGCTGATAGTTACCACGGCTCTGCTTAAATGGGGGTTAGAGGGAACACTGGTACTGATAATACCGGTGACCATCATGGCACTGATTATCGGTTTTCAGTTTCCACTGTTTGCCTCTCTGGAATCGATGGAAAAGCAAAAAAACAGAATCTCTGCGAAAGCGGTCGTAAGTGAAAACTGGAGTGCTTTTGCGCGAATTGCCATCATTGTCAGTGGTCGATCAGTTGTCTTCTTCGGTTTAAATATTTTTATCCCGATCTACTGGATAAATGAGCTCTCGCAGTCGAAAGTGGCGGGTGCCCTGGCACTGACGATTTTTGCCGGCTCAGGGATATTCGGAAACCTGGTTGGGGGCAATTTTGCCGATCGAATCGGGCAAAAAAAAGTCATGCTTATCGGTTTGCTGGGCCTGACCATACTTCTTCCCGTTTTGATTATGGTAGACAATGTACAGCTTGCAACACTACTGCTGGCCCCGATAGGTTTCATGTTATTTGCCACCTATAGTCCAACTATCGTGCTGGGACAAGCCTATCTGCCCAATCGTATCGGACTGTCTTCAGGCGTTACCCTGGGACTCGCTGTTGCGATTGGCGGTGGCGCATCACCTTTTATAGGCAAACTCGCCGATATCTATGGTGTATGGATGGCTCTGGCTTCAGTCTCTATTCTCCCTGCATTTATTCTGTTACTTGCCATGAGTCTGCCTGACCCCCGCCGGAATGCGCTAGGACGGGGTGAGGTTCAGGCTAACGGAGCATAGCAGCAAGCGGCTCCCCCAGTAAACCCCAATAAGGTACTGCCACAAGCAGAGCAACAAGGATTGCCACTAGGGTCATGAGGATGCCAAACCAGAAAATCTCGGTGGCGCTTAAATACCCCCGTTCATACACCACCAGAGAGGAGGCGCTCTGGGCCGGATAGTAGAGTACTGCATCTCCTGCAATCATCACCAGGAGACCACAGACAAGGGGATTCAAGCCGGTGAGGGTTGCTATTGACATGGCTATTGGAATGCATACGGCCAGAAACCCGGTAATGTTGGGAATCAGCAGACGTATGGGGGCTGCTGCAATCATCAGTATGGTGACCACGACTATTGGTGATTGCGAGAGGGCAGGCAATCTACCGATAATGAGTTGCGCCAGCCAGGAACCGGCTCCACTGTTTATCAGTGCACTTGCCAGGGACATGGATGAAGCAATAACAAAGAAATTACTCCACCCAAGGTTTTTCTCAAATTCAGGCCAGCTCAGCACACCGACCCCAGGAGCAAGCAGGCATATCCAGGCGAGCAGTGCGGGTATGACTGGATTCATGTGGTGAATCGCATCGGTCAACCAGAGCAAAGAGGCTCCAAGGGTAATAACGATAGTTCTGAGTTCCAGCTTTGTCAGAGGACCAGAGACAACATCCGGCACTCGGGACATTTGAATAGAAAACCCCCGTCGATACGTGAGATAGATGAGACCGGCGCCTAAAAACAGGAGTACAAGGTAAGGTATCGACATGAATATCAACCAGCGGCTCCAAGGCATCCCACCGACCAGTGCCGCAGCCACAACAGGGGTGATCCCTCCGGTTAAAAAGATAGTCGATGCCAGTCGATTGATAGAATTTAATGCCATCATTATGGCTTTTGAAAGCTGAGCATCCTTGGGCACCTGGCTGAGTGACAGAGCTTGTTCGTAGACATGCACGAGGATGCCAGTTCGCGCCGTCGCTGATGGCAGGATGAGAGTCAACAATGGCAAAGAAATAAGAAGATGCTGGTACAATGTTAGGGGGCGTTGTCGACACTTTCTTAAAAAAAAACGGGCGATTCGTTCTGCGAGACCGCTTTTTTTTACTGCGAGCCCGATAGTCAATACCGCAATTAAAAAATATGGAACCGGTTGAGCGAAACCGATAAGCGCCGCCTGGAGGTCCTTTACCCCTCCTGAAAGCGCTAACAAAACAACCAAGAGCATCGAGATAACGCCCATCGGGAGAAGTTCGGTACCCCACAGGCCGATAGTAATAATGGTAATACCTAATACACGTTGCCCAGCTATAGAAAGTCCATCTGGCGGAACCATCGCCATGAATGTGGCTGATACCAGAACAACAGCTGCCATGAATATCATTGCAGGAACGGGAGGTTTCATTGCTCGTCGTTTGATCTCTTTTTCTTTCAAGGTAAAAGACCAGTAGCAGGCTGATATTTAATGATCTGCTAAAAGTTATTATTGCTGAAGAGCTCTTGTTTCTTAGAGAGAGAATACTGTGCTAGAAACGTTAGTAGACAATCCTCTGGGGCCTCGGTTCAGCTCCACCTGTTATGGCCCATGAAACAATATCGTCATCTATTATGAGGAGAATCCCTAAGAAATATATCCTGTTTTATTATCAAACTCAATGAGGAGGGATTACGATGTGTTTTTTCCTATCAGCGTATCAATCGCAGGATAGGTTGCTTTTTAACCCTGTGAATAAAAAACGCTAGGTACGTATTGCCGTCGAGGCTCATTAATATCAGGTCTGAACGGTCAGCCATGGTAAGTCCAGCGACTGTTTCTATTTGACTTCCACTGATGACCTCACCGGTACACCTATGATCGGCCTTACTTAGTTTTGCAAGAAGATCTTTCATTCTGGATTGCTCCCGTGCCAATAGCCTCTTTTCACACCTATCAACAAATAGATTATCCAGGAGAGGATCATCCCTATAGAAGTCAACTATATTAATATAATGAGTATCTGCTGATATTTTCTGGGCTATACTGATCGCACAATCAACTATTTTGTCAGTATTTTCCTGAAAATCAAGCAGAGCAATAATTCTCATATTATTATTCCCCATTCTGCTTCCTCCTTTTATCTCTTGCAGGCAATCTTATCCAAAGGACTGCAAAAAAAATGCCACATGTTTCGAGTCTTGGCTAAAAATAAAAGAAACAATACCAAGAGTATAAGAGGAATAAATCAAGGTGCCCAGAGGGGGTGATTTGTATCGACGCAACCATGCAACGGTATTAGCCGCTTGGTTTTATTGATGCGACGGTGCAACCTCATTATAATGAGCCACTTGCAAAACGCCCTTTTCGCTCAACCTCTACGTTATGCTTAAATTTTTATCCTCGGAATATCAATTATATGCCTGCGGTAAAAATTTTTCACATGCCTTGACGTTGAACGAAAATCATCATTTTGCAAAAGGCTCTAATGACAGAAATTACCAAACAGATGGAGCAATTCAATAGTTTGGACAGTGAAATGGGATTAATAACTGGAAAATCAGAAATCTCTTATAAACTATACACCCTTAGGAGCGTTCATGATTATTTTAAGAATGACTAAAATTCTGCTGAATCATGCATCAAGCTATTATCAAAATTAAGTTAATCTTTTCGTTTGTTAAATAGGGGGAATACTTTTTACATCAAATAAAAGAGCACATATAAAACAGGAAAACTGCCGATAGAGGTAACGATTACCATTCCACTGATTTCGATAATTTTGTAGTTGAACCTTTCTGCATATATTGCCAGAGATATAGCTACAGGAATACCTGATTGCATGAATAGAAAATGTTTTAATTCAAGATCTATACTAAATAATAACAGAATAAAAAATGTACAAATTGGTAAAACTGTCAATCTGAAAATTGAATAAATTAGTGATTGCTTGATAGCAACCAGTGAAAAATTATTATATATAAACATTCCTAAAAGAAAAATAGATAAAGGAGGTGCGCTTCTTCCAAGCATTTGGAGAGAATTATTTAAAGAGCGAATCTGTATCTCTAATAGTGAAAAAGATAATCCCAAAAAAATAGCAATAATCAGAGGATTGGTAAAAACACGAATTATAAATTCAGTGCTTTTTGATTTATTAGTTGCAAATTCAAAAAGGAAAATACTTGAAATAATACCGATTGGTCCCAAAAATGACGAAGTCAAAATCGCAAAATCCAGGCCTCTATTTTCAAACAAAGCTTCGAAAAAAGTAACTCCAAAAAATACGTGACTTCCAAAAACAACCGACAGACAAAGCAAAACAAACGTATCTTTTTTTATTAATTTAGATAGATAAACACCTAATAAAAAGGCAACAATTACTATGGTTGGGAGAAGTGAGCCAATAAAAATTGTAAGATTTTGATCAAAATTCCGCAGATCCATTTGTGCAATTTTTGAAAAAAACAGGGCAGGCAAAGCAAAATAATAGACAAAGGCGGAGATCCCTTTTGTGTGTTCTTTTGATAAAATGTTCAGCCTGCGCGCAAGAAATCCGAGTGAAATTAAAATAGCGAGGGTGAGAAGAGCGAATAGTATTTGCATAAATGCAAAATAACACAATCGACGGTAGATGGCGATATTCGTTAATCACCCCTTTAGAACAAGAGCAGGCTAGATGGAAAATACTTTAAGCGCTCCTGACTTGCAAAATCTCTATTGAAAGTGTTCTGCTCTCTGCAGTCAGGTGGGGTCAAACGGTCAGTCTGTCTAGATCGATTTAGGTCAGATAGTGTCCGGCTAGTGAAGCACTATTCTCTGTTTGGTGGATTCCAGACCGTTAAACAGATTGCTGGTTGTCAGGAGCCGTTTTGCAGGCGGTCGTTAAACTCGTCGGCGGTGAAAGAATAAACCTGGGTGCCATAACATTCTACGGCAAAGGAGGCGCATACACTTCCGAGCCGGGCACTTTCAGCAAGGCTTTTTCCTGCTATAATGCCGCTGATTAAGCCCCCCCTGTAGGCATCACCGCAACCTGTCGGATCTGTAACTTTCCTCGCTCTGGCTGGGGCAATGGTAATTTCCCTGTCTTCTGAAAAGAGCCTTGAGCCATGCTCCCCGAGGGTGATAATGGTGGTGCCGGCACGATCGAGCAGAGAGGTCTTTGATAGTCCGGTCTTGTTCATGATCATGTCAAATTCATAATCGTTGACGATAAGCATGGAGCTGTCTGCAATTGCTCCCTTCAGAGATTCTGGCTGCAGTACCGGAAGTGCCTGGCCCGGGTCAAAAATACACCTGATGCCTCTTTCTTTGCATATCCTCGGATAGTTGATCATATCGTCCAGATTACCCGGAGAGGCAATTAACAGTGTATCTTCCGGATCCAGACTTTCAAAGTCCAGTTCAGAACTGTATTTCATCGCTCCCGGGTTAAACCCGGTTATCTGGTTGTTGGCCTTGTCTGTGGTAATATAGGCCCCGGCAGTAAATTCGTCTTCAATAACCTTTATATTTGCAGTTGAGATATTGTTTTCTTCCAGCCATTTGAAATAGCTGGTTGTGTCGCGGCCGATGGTCGCGGAGATAACCGGTGACTCACCCATCAGCCTTAAGGCATAGGCAATGTTGCCGGCAGTGCCCCCAAAATTTTCAGTAACGCCATTAACCTGGAAGGACACATTCAATACATGAATTTTGTCTGGTAAAATATGATCGGAAAAGTATTCCGGGAAATCCATGATTCTGTCGTAGGCCATGGAGCCTGAAACGATTATTTTCATTGTTCCTTGATATGTGGGAATGAGGTTGTCAGATCAGTTACTATAATCTTCTTTAAACAGGGCAGTTTTTCGGACACAGATGTGTGCGAGTATAAACAGGAGCCTGAAGCTGTCAAGTATAATCGGTCATCCTCCGCCCCCGATATTTATCTGAATACCACCCTTTTTCAAAGGGTTAATTGACGCCGGAAAATGATTTGATGATTTCCTCTAGTTTCCTGTTGACCGCCTGATAATTTATTGTGGAGTCATGATTCGTCCGGATATGTGTTTTTGCTGAATCACGCATTTTGATCCTTTTGTCGCGATCAACGATCAGCCTTTCAATGTCTTGAGTAAATGTGTCTGGTTCTTCTGCAGAAGACAAGAGTCCGGTTTCATTGTGCACGACGGCCTCTTTTGCGCCCCAGTTTTTAAAGGCAACAACCGGCAGCCCGGCCGATTGAGCTTCGAGGTAAACCATACCGAGTGATTCCTGAATACCAGGGAAAGCAAAGACATCTGCCGCACTGTAATAGCGATACAGTTCGTGCCGGGGTATTTTCCCCAGGAAGAGGATGTTGTCTGACAGTTTTTCTCTTCCTTCCTGCTCTATCATGCTGCGATTTGCCCCGTCACCAATAACGACCAGTATGATGTCATGGCCCCTCTTCCGCAGCTCTAAGCAGCTGTCTATTACCTTGACTACACCGGCTGTCTTAACGCCGGGCCTGAGCATGGCGGTGGTCATTACAACCCTTCGTTCTGCTATATTCCACTGCTCTTTCAGGGCCCTGCGTGCAACCAGATCAAAGTTGAACTGATCGGGGACAAGGCCGGGAGCAATATAGTTCACCCGCTCTTCTGGCAGGAGCCGTTTAAGGTTATGCTCATCTGTCTTCTTATTGGTAAAAACAACCTGAGCTGCCTGCAGGGCACGGCGATTCAGGATAAAGCCTGGAAAAGTTTTCAGGCTCCTTTTTCTTTTCGTAGAATAGATCCCCTGGAAAATCACATAGGGAAGAGCCAATCTGGAACTGCAGGCTGGCCCCAGAAGGTCTGGAGCTTTGTAGTAGGTATGATAGCTGAGCCAGACATCAGATGGGAAACGTTTCAAGCCCTCGATAATTCGGCTCCGCTCGCGAGCAACATTAATAAATTGCCAGGGCTTAAGATAGAGCCAACGACTGCGCAGGGTACTGGCAATCTCAACTTCATGGTTATGATTGGTTAAAAAATCGTGAAGCTCCATGCCTGTAATCAGATCACCTGATGGGTTTTTATGACCAAAAGGCTTGAAAGGCATGTAAAATGATATTTTCATATAGGCCGGGCAGCTCTCTGTTTAACATAAACCGGACTGCTCGAATTTGTTCGAGCGGACCTCTAATTCTACCCCATAGAGTATTAATTGTGAAGAAAATCTGTTGGATTTTTCAATGAGTAGCAGTTGAAACTGAATGGAGGTATAGTACCAGTCTTACATTACCGTGGTGTCGGCAATAATAGTAAGGCTATGTGAAATGATGGGGCGATCTGTTGTTTTCAGAGAAAGAAATGAAAAGAGATTCGTTGTGAGTTTTATCAGATATCTATTTTTGCCATTGATGGTATTAATTCTGGCCAGCTGTTCGGATAAAGTGACCTATCAGCAGCCGACCGTTTCTGGAACTCGGACGGATGTTGATTTATCTGATGCAAACCAGACAACCAGATTACTCGATCAGCATTTTAAAAAATGGGCAGGGGCGCCATATCGTCAGGGCGGCAGGGATAAACGAGGCATCGATTGTTCCGGGTTTGTTCAGCAGACATATTACACCCTTTTCGGCATCTCGCTGCCACGAACGACTAGAATTCAGGCACAGATGGGTGATAAAATTAGCCGACCGGAGCTGAGACCGACAGATCTGGTATTTTTCAAAACAGGTCTGTTTAACAAACATGTCGGTATTTACAAAGGGAACGGCCAATTTATGCATGCCTCAACAAAAAGAGGGGTCAGCCTGTCTCGCCTGAGTGATGAATACTGGCAAGATCACTTCTGGCAGGCACGTCGAATAATTCAATGATGAGATCCATGGAGCCGCAGTTTCCGCCAGTCGATATAATGTTATATGCCCATGATGGCCGCGGACTTGGCCATATTAGCCGGTCGGTGGCCATCGGTCTTGCGGTGCGCAGGCTCTATCCTGAGTTGCGTCTGCTCCTGGTTACCGGCGGAGCGCAGACCCAGGAGCTGATCGGGGCGGGAGCTCTGGACTGGCTGAAGCTCCCTGCTTACCAGACGGAAGTTATTGATGGCAAATCCTGTGGGATTGACGGGAAATCGGCCTACAGTGACCAGGACCTGGGCGTCATCAGGGGTGATCACATCCGCCAGATAATTACATTGTATCGGCCCCGGGTGGTGCTCGCAGACCACTCACCGCAGGGGAAACACAAAGAGCTGATCCCTTCTCTGCAGGAAAATGAAATTAAGAAGGAAACCAAGTGGTTTCTGGGCGTAAGAGGTGTGGTCGGCAGCGTCAAACAGACATCATCGGGGCTGGCGGCAGATCTCTTCAAACAATACTATTCCGGCCTGCTGTGGTATGGCGATTCTGAAATTCTTGGTACAACACATTGCCGCAGTCTGAATACTCAATTTTTAACCAGAGCAGAAGAGTGTGGGTATGTCTCAAGACTTACGGAAGTTGAAAAATTCAGTCCCGACCAGGTGAAAAGGGATGCCCCTTTCCGCTGCACCATCTCTGTACCCTGGGCTGGGGAACAGACCAGCGCGTTTCTTGAATTACTCGCCTCTCTATTGGAAACACGCGAGGAGGGGGGGGAGGATTGGAGAATTTTTCTTGGCAGTGATATATCCATGAGAGTGAGAGAGCGTTTTCAATGTCTCAAATGCTGCCGGGTAGATCCTTTTGGAAGTAACTACCTGGAAACACTGAAGCGATCACAGACTGCCATTATCTTTGGCGGTTATAATTCACTGGTAGATGTTATGGCTGCGGGTATACCTGCTCTTGCCGTCCTGAGAAATATGCGTGATCAGGAGCAGCAGCAGCACCTCACAGCTCTTGTTAAGAAACTGCCCGATAGGCTGTCGGCGGTAGAAGAGCATGATTGTCTCAAGTCTCCTTCACTTCTCGACATAAAACTGTCTGCCCTCTTCGCTGCTGCCGGCGAGCGGTCTGCCAGGCAGGGGATTAATCTCTCCGGGGCTGAGCACGCTGCCCACTTCCTGGCCTCTTCTCTTGGGGTAAACAGGTCTCACTGAAGTCGACTGTCGGCTCGTTTTGCGGTTTTTGTTTTCGAGATAGGTTACGGTGATGGCAGTTTTTCAGGATTTCGTGATTATGGTCTATTGCCAGCCGGAGGCTTATAACTCTAAACAAACCCTGAAAAACGTATCGATATACAGAACATGATTGAAGCAAAGAATGTAACCAAAACGTACGAAATAGAAGATCGCACCATAACGGTTTTAGACGATATAGATCTTGACATAGGAGCCGGAGAATTTGTTGTTGTTGCCGGGAGCAGCGGCAGCGGCAAAACAACGCTGCTGAGCCTCTTGTCAGGTCTGGACAATCCCAGTCGCGGCAGCATCAGAATTGCAGGGCGGGAGATCACCGCTTTGGGAGAGGATGACCTGGCGCCGCTGCGCAATGAATTAATCGGCTTTGTTTTCCAGGCCTTTCATTTGATACCTTCCCTCAATGCCCTTGAAAATGTCATGTTTCCCGCGGAATTAAGAAAGGACAAGGATGCAGGAGAGAAGGCCCAGGACCTTCTCAGCCGTGTCGGCCTATGGGCTCGAAGAAATAACCGTCCAGAGCAGCTGTCGGGTGGTGAAAAACAGCGGGTGGCAATTTGCAGAGCGCTTATTAATCAACCGAAACTGCTGTTCGCAGACGAACCGACAGGAAATCTTGATTCAGAGAACAGTCGGGGAATAATCAGTCTGATCCTGAAACTGCAGGAAGAGCACAAGGCAACACTGGTTATGGCGACGCACAGTGTTGAAATTGCCAAGAGGGCGGATCGAACACTTTTTCTCCGGGACGGTCGCCTGGTTCAAGATGTTAGTCAGCTATGAACGTACACTTTCGATTCATTTTCGCAGAGATACGCCATAGTGGAAAACAGGCGGTGACTTTTGTTTTATGTGTGGCACTATCCCTGGCGACCCTGACAGCGCTGAATAGCTTTAAGAGAAATGTCTATCAGTCCCTGGTCGGTGAAGCACGAACACTCCACGGTGCTGATATCATTATTCACTCCCATCACCCGATTTCAGACGCGCTGACTCGGGCGGTCGACCAGTATGAAGAGGAAAACAGGCTCTCCAGCTTGACGACCTATGAATTCTATTCTGTGGTGAGGCCTGTCGATACGGAGACATCACTTTTTTCCAACATTAAGGTTGTCGACTCAGGGTATCCTCATTATGGCACCGTGAAGCTGCTGTCCGGCAGGGCTCTCCAACAGGTACTGCGGCCGGGAAAAATTGTTGTTGCCCAGGAAGTATTGGACCGGCTTGGAGCTGCAGTTGGCACAAATCTGCATATTGGCAGCGCAGTACTGGAGATTTCAGACGTGGTGCTGTCTGAGTCGGCTCGCCCGGTGGCCTTTTTTTCGTTTGGTCCACGTGTTTTTGTTTCTTCCGGCGATAGAGGCCGGCTGGGACTCATGGGAAAAGGGAGTCGGGCAGAGTATGAAATTCTGCTTAAAGTAGACAGCCTGCAAGATATATCTTTGCTTCACCGAGAGCTAGAGCAGTATGCGCGCCCGGGTCAGGAGCGGGTTGAGACTGCCCGGAACGCCCGTTCAGGCATAAAGAGATTTTTTGATAATCTGCTGTTTTTCCTGTCCTTCATTTCTATTTTCACCTTGCTGTTAAGCGGTATTGGCATGCAGGGCGCCCTTTCGGCCATATTCCGTGAAAAGCAGAAAACCATCGCTGTTGCCAAGGCGCTTGGTTCAAGCTATCGCTTCCTGCTCGGTCACTATCTGGTTATCGTCTTGATTCTTGGTTTTTCAGGCACTATCTGCGGTCTTGCCCTGGGTACTGCTGTTAAACAGTTTTTTCCGGTTCTCTTCCATGAACTGCTTCCAGACAGTATTGGTTTATCCTTGTCTCTGCTTGATGTTGCGGAAAGTTTGATTCTCGGTCTGATTGTTGTGACGCTGTTCACCTTTCTGCCTCTCTATCAGTTGAGTGGAGTGAAGCCGGTTGAGATTTTTCGCAGTGACAAGCCGCTTCGCAGTCCCAATAAAACCCGCTATCTCATTATGGGCCTGGGCGGGCTGTTTCTCCTGCTCCTGGTGGTCCGGCAGCTCGAAGATGTTAAAACGGGCATCATTTTCTCAGCAGGTCTGATTGGCCTGATTGTTATCATCACCTTGGCGACAATGCTGGTATTGAAACTCATTCGGCGCCTGTCCGTATCGCATCTTGCCTTACGCCAGGCGATAAGAAGTCTTTTCCGAACGGGCAACGCAACCCGCTCGATTATTGTAACACTGACTTCGGCGCTCTCTGTTCTGCTGACTATTTTCATTCTTAAGCTTAACCTCTTTGCCACCTTTGTGGATTCTTATCCTGAAGATGCTCCAAACCTCTTTTGCCTGGATATTCAGAAAGACCAGAAGGAGCTGTTTTATTCATTGGTGGATGCTCCGGCCCCGCTTTTTCCTGTAATAAGGGCTCGACTACTTTCCATTAACGGCACTCCAATAGACCGGGAGCAGGAACGCAACAGAAAGAGTGATAACCTTGGCCGGGAATTCAACCTCACCTATCGTGATCATCTGTTAAAAGATGAATTGATCGTCAAGGGCGATGCCCTGTTCGGCAGCAGAGATATACCGCCGGATGTTGTTCCAGTATCAATACTCGACACCATCGGTGACATTGGCAAGTTCTCAATTGGGGATCGTCTTCTCTTTAATATTCAAGGTGTTCAGGTTGATGCCCAGATTGTAAGTATCAGATCGCGCACTCAATCGAAGCTGTCACCGTTTTTTTATTTTGTCTTTGAACCGCAGGTCCTTGAATCGGCGCCGCAGACCCTGTTTGCAGCTCTGCATGTGCAAAAAGAGCTGATCCCGGAGATGATAACCAAAATTGTAACAAAGATGCCTCATGTCAGTACCATAAATGTTTCGGAAATGGCGCTGCAATTCGGGGCGTTAATCAATCGTTTATCGGGGGTAATTACATTTTTCGCTTCATTTTCCATTGCGGCCGGATGCCTAATTCTGGTTAGTGCTATTTTTGCAACCCATATGGAGCGTGTGAGAGAGGTTGTGTTTTATAAAGTACTTGGTGGCAAATCGTTCTTTGTCCTTCTGGTGGTAACATTCGAGAATATGATTGTCGGAACAATCAGTTCATGTATGGCCCTGGTTCTGGCAAATATCAGTTCCTGGCTTTTGTGCAGGTATGTTTTTGAAATTACCTATCGGTCCCATTTACCGCTGACCATCATTACCGTTTTGCTCACCGTAATGATGGTCGTTGCTATTGCGCTGGTGAGTTCCTTCAGGATAATCAGAGAGAAACCAGTTGTTTACCTGAGACAGTATAATGGTGCATAATGAACAGATCACTCACGATTCAGAAAGCTTGCTGGCGGGCACGGGTCCTGTTTGCGGGCATCGTAATAGTGTCTCTGCTGGCCGGCTGTGAGCAGGCTGATCCACCGAAGACAGCAGTGGAAACTAAATCCTACCAAGGGACCATCGTGGCCATGGGCGACAGCCTGACGGCCGGCCTGGGTGTCCGTGAACAGAAGAGTTACCCTGAACAACTCAAGCAGCTGCTGGCATCATCAGGGTTGCATTTTGATGTCATTAACAGTGGCATCAGCGGCGAGACAAGCAGTGGTGCAAAAGCCCGCGTTGACTGGGTTTTGAAGCTGAAGCCGGATATTGTTATCCTGGAAACGGGTGCCAATGATGGCTTGCGCGGAATTGAAGTGAAGCTGATAGAAGAAAATATCAGGTCAATCATTGAAACACTGCTTGCTCGAAATGTCGTGGTCGTGCTGACCGGCATGCAGATGGTGACAAACCTTGGTCCGGACTACCTGAAGGCATTTAACCAAATTTATTCCAAGCTGGCAGCAGATTACCCGGTCACCTTCATGCCCTTTTTTCTAAAAGATGTGGCTGCCAGACCGGAGCTAAACCAGCCAGACGGTATCCATCCAAATGGAGAAGGATATAGCATCGTGGCCAGGAATATTTTACCTTACGTGAAGGAGGCAATTATCAGCCACAGGTCCGCTCAAGAAAATTGACCTGATCACCAAAGTTTCCTACGCAACTGTTATTATAGACAATGTTTGACTCTCCCTGGTAGTTTTTGCCTAACAAGGTTTGACTTTGTGAACCAGCCAGTTGTGATTTTTTCATATTGATAGTATATCTTTAAATAATTCAGGGTATTTAATAAATTATCTTGAACATCTGTCGGGAAAACGCC
Organism: uncultured delta proteobacterium; assembly: GCA_963710015.1. Lineage (GTDB taxonomy): Bacteria > Desulfobacterota > Desulfobulbia > Desulfobulbales > Desulfocapsaceae > MADRE3. The sequence goes on from CAVPYP010000014.1 coordinate 190,070, forward strand.
TCAGTGTAAGTAGAGTGAAGATATTACTTGAAAAAAATATCAATAATGGTAACCAGACTGTGGGGATCCTGGCAAGACTGATTGTCAGGGGTTGATTAACACACCTGCTGCTATTACTTCATTCAAACCCTACTGGAAACAGATCGATGATCAGCAAGGAAAAAGTTTACTCTGAGATCCAGAAATCCGGCAACCTGCCGACACTTCCAGAAATTCTTCTCAAGCTGCTCGAGGCATGCGACAATGAGAATACCCCCATATCTGAAATAGCATCTATTATAAGCAAGGACCCGGTTCTCAGTCTGAAAGTTCTGCAGTTGGTTAATTCAGCTTATTACGGTTTATGGAAGAAGTTTAAAAGTGTTGAGCAGGCAGTTGTTTATCTTGGTGCCAACAGGATTAAAAATATTGCCATCACGACCTCGGTCCACCAGGTATTCGATCGGAGAAAATTCAAAGGTGTAAAACGATTCAATCTCAGGGCCTTCTGGTATCATTCACTGTTAACGGCAACGCTCGCCCAGCGGATCGCCCAGAAAACGGGCTATGAAAGCCGCGATGAGGCTTATCTTTCCGGTCTGCTGCATGATGTCGGACGACTGATCCTGGTTTCCACCTACCCGACAGAACATGAGTCTATTCTGCTTAAAACAGAAGATATCCAGAATGTACTCTGGGCGGAAAAGCAGTTGATCGGTGTAACCCATTGTGAAGTGGGGGCATGGCTGGTTGATAACTGGCACCTTGATTCACTGATGGCCGATGCGATTAAATATCACCATGAACCGCTTGAGCACGTGAGTGAAGCCTTCCCCCTGGTAAAAATCATCCATCTTGCCAGTCTCCTGAGTGAAAACAATGGTAGCTCAGGGCTGGTCTCTGAGACAGGTGAACTGCTGTTCGGGCTGGATAGCAATGATGTTGACAGTATCGTTGAAGGTGCAACTGAAGAGGTGCTCCAGGCAGCTGATGACCTGGATATAAAGGTTATCATACCGGGGAGTGATGAGTCTGAAGGTCAGGAGGAAGAGGAGCCGGACGATCAGCAGCAAGACAGCCAGACTGAGTCTGCCCTCTCCAATCGTGTCAGAAGCATTTCGCTGTTATCCGGATTTCTTGAGGGGTTGGTGCAGGCGGAAGATGTCGAAGAAGTGATTACGGTCTTTGAGCATGCCACCAATATTCTCTTTGATATTGAGAAAATCGTCCTTTTTCTGCCGGATAACACTGAAGGATTCCTGCAGGGACAGACCTCCGGCACAAGCAGTCTCCAGCACCTGAGCCAGGGGCTGACCCTTTCTGTGCAGAAAAGCACCAGTGCGATCATTGATACATTCAGAGAGTCAGCTGTTGCCTACCTCACCACCGCCAACCTTCCCCAGAACATGGCTGATGCCCAGGTCCTGAAAGCATTTGGCTGCAGTACACTCCTGCTCATGCCACTGGTAGCCGATAAGAAGGCTATCGGAGTTGCCCTTATGGGGCTGCCGGAATCAATGCAGGTGCTGTCAAGAAGTGATTTGAAGCTCATGAGAGTTGTTTCGCAGCAGGTCGGCATGAGCCTGTTTCTGGAAAGAATGAAGGCCAAGAAGGCTGAGGAGATAGAAGCTGAGAGGATGGCTGCGGTTTCGATGACAGCCCGAAAAGTTGCCCATGAGATTAATAACCCGCTGGGAATCATAACGAACTATCTCACGACCATGAGCCTGAAATTTTCCAAGGACGACGATATTCAGGGAGAGCTTGGAATTATTGGTGAAGAGATAAGCCGCATATCATCAATGGTTAACCAGATGGATATGTTCTCACAGTCAGCATTTACAAAACTGGAGAAAACAGATGTCAATACGGTTATCGGGGATCTTGTTCATTTGATCAGGCCGTCACTGTTTAAACCTGCTGATATTACCCTCACCTTCCGGCCTGATAACAACCTGCCCAAGATTATGGCCTCGCGAGACGCTCTCAAGCAGGTGATCATCAATCTCCTTAAAAATGCAGCTGAGGCGATGACTGACGGTGGAGATGTTACCGTCGCCACCTCACGCGTTGCCAAAGACCAGTATAAAGGCGGCACACCGCCGGCCGACGGCATTGAAATTTGGGTTGAGGATACGGGCCCGGGATTACCTGATCTTGTAAAACAGAATTTATTTAAACCGTTTGTAACCACGAAGAATAAAGGTCATTCAGGCCTTGGCCTGTCGATTATTGATAAAACCGTAACTGAACTGGGTGGATCGATTTCCTGCAAAAGCAGGCCCGAAGAGGGCACGCGGTTTACCATTTATTTTCCTGTTTCAACAGGATGAACTCTCAGTCTGAACAAGCAAAGATGAATAGCGTCCCAAATATTCTGCTGGTTGATGACGAAGAGCGCTTCATAAACAGCCTGGATAGTATTCTCCAGCACTATAACTATACCTGCACAAAGGCATTGACCGGAACCGAAGCCTTAACGCTGCTCAAGGAGCGTGACTTTGATCTGGCGCTGCTCGATGTTTCACTTCCTGACATATCCGGATGTGAGATAGCTGAGTACATTCAAAAATCGGTAAAAAATACCACGGCTGTCATGCTGACGGGTCTGGGAACTGTGGAGACGGCTGTAAAGGCCATGCAAAACGGCGCTTACGACTTTTTGAGTAAACCGATAAACCATGAACTGCTCATCAAGACAATCGATAAAGCGTTAGAGCACAACGAATTGACCAGGAAACTGGAAATTAGTCACAACCGCTTCCAGGCCCTCGCAGAGGCTTCCTGGGAGGGGATCGTCATTCATGATGACGGGCGATTTATTGAAGCGAACAGACAGTTCTTAAACCTTTTCGGCTACTCCTCAGCAGAACTCTCCCGTGGACTGTTTTTTGAAAAAGTAGTTGCTCCTGAATCTTTGCCGCAGGTCCTGAAACGCATTAAAAGCCGCAAAATCGGCAGTTTTGAAATTATCGGCCAGAAAAAAAACGGTTCGAAAATACCCATAGAGGTAAAATCGCAATTTATTCAATATCTGGAGCGTCAGGTACGTGTCTGTGCGATGAGAGATATTTCGGAGCGGGTCAAGGCCGAAGAGGAGAAGCTGCTGCTGCAGTTAAAGCTGGCGAAGGCTCAAAAACTCAGGGCACTCGGACTTATGGCCGGTTCCGTCGCTCATGATCTCAATAATATTCTCACCGGTGTGGTCAGCTATCCCGATTTACTTTTGTCACAGATGACGGAGTCTGACAGGTACTATCCCTCTATTAAGAAAATACAGGAATCCGGTAAAAGGGCGGCGGCGGTCGTCTCAGACCTGGTCTCAATTGCCCGGGGACGTTTGCCGAAGACATCGGTGGAAAACATAAATGAGATTATCCTCAGCCACCTCAGCTCACTGGAGCATTCTGAGCGGCAGGCCGCGCATCCGGGGGTTGTCATCCAGACAGAGCTGCAAAATGACCTGTTTAACAACTATTGCTCTCCGCAGCATATTCATAAAATTCTACTGAACCTTATCGGTAACGCACTTGATGCCTTACAAAATGATGGGGTAATAAAAATATCCACCAAAAATTGTGTCTTACCAAAGCCGATTGCAATCGGAAAAGAAACCGTTTTGTCCGCCGGCGAATACATCAAATTGACTGTTTCAGACAACGGCCCCGGCGTAAATGAGAAAGATAAGGATCATATATTTGATCCTTTCTACTCCACAAAGACGATGGGGAAAAGCGGCACAGGCCTCGGGCTGTCAATTGTCTGGAATACTGTTCAGGAGCATAACGGCTGGGTGGAAATGAAGGACAATAAACCAGGAGTCAGGTTTGTCATCTATCTCCCGGGAACAAGAGATCAGGTATACAGCCAGCAGGACGTCGGCACAGCACGCTCACTCCAGGGGAATGGTGAATCAATTTTACTGATTGATGATGAAGAGGAGCAAAATGCATTGATTTCCAAACTTTTGAGTAATCTTGGTTATAAGGTCTTCTCTGTTCAGAGTGGTGAGGACGGGTTGAATTTTCTGCAATCCCAAAAAGTTGATCTGGTAATCCTTGATATGATCATGGGTGACGGGCTAAATGGCCGTGAAACCTACGAGCAGATCCTGAAGCACTATCCTGATCAAAAAGCGATCGTAATCAGCGGTTACGCCAAAAATGAAGAAACTGAAAAGATTAAAAAACTCGGGGTGGGCGATTTTCTTGAAAAGCCCGTAACCCTTCCCCAGGTGGGCAGCGCCATCAAGCAGGTTCTCTCAAGGTGATACTCTATCAAAGTGAATAATAATTGTTCCCGCAGTTCTAAAGAAAGAAGGTCTTGTACCCGTGTTCAGCTCAAGCTGTCAACTTCCGTGCTGTTGGTCAAGATTGACACCTATCATTGCGGTATAATAGCGAATTTAAGCCTGGGAGGGTGTTATTTTCCGACGGACCATGGTCTGCCACTGGGGGAAAAATGTCAGGTGGATATTGCTTTCGGAGACGGGCTGAATGTTGATAAAATTAGTATGTCCGGTCAGGTTGCCCGGGTTGACAGCGATGGCGCAGGGATAGAATTTATTGATAATTCACCAGAAGTCATGGACAGGCTCAAAGATATACTACTCCGCTATTCAATCCCTGAATAGTGGTCCTGAAAGCCGCGAACTCTCACCAGCAAGTATTTTTATCTTTTTCTGATCGGCTCACCATACTCATCAGTTGTGATAAACTCGAGCGATTCAGCCGTGGTTATTAATTGGTAAATCTCTCCGGCGATGAGCATAAGGGTTCAATAACTGTATCAAAATAACAAAACGAACTCCCTGTAATTGACAGGGAGCAGATCGGCTATATATCTTTAGGTTAAAGCAGGCCCGTTTGGTTTGCGATGTTTATTGATTGCCCGGATTTTTCCTGTTCTCTGTCTATATGGGTGACATTGGATCAGGAGGGTCAGGGCCGATTTATTTCAGGTGTTACAGGAGGCAGTATGCCAGACACTCAAATACCGAGGTTATTTCAGCGAGCATTTGTCTTCCGCTTGGGACGAATTATTCTTCTTGTCTCACTGATAGTCTTCGTCGCCTACAGCATTATTGCCGGGATTTATGCCACCAAAACGATATTTAAGGTGAAGATGAATCATGCAGTAGTGCTCGAAAAATTAGGAGGTAAGCGGCAGGCGGTAACCGAGGTTGGCTGGCATGCCAGGTTACCACTTTTTACAAAGATAGAGCAGGAAGTAACACTGATGAATCAGATCATGTACCTTGGTGGCAGTGCCGAGCCCATGAGAATTATTTCCAGGGAGAATGTTGCCTTATGGACATCAGCCCTTCTCACCTACCGTATACGAGATCTCAGAATCTGGGCAATTGAGAATCTGAACCCGATGACACTGCTTCAGGGAGATTATGACGGGATCGTCAAGGATCTTCTCCAGGCAGAGCCGGTAGACACATTGATCAGTGATCGTCAGCAGGTGAAGGAGAAGATTTTCAAGGCAGTCAAGGAACGGCCCATTAACGAGGGCGGACCAACACTTGAAGATAAATATGGTATTGAGATTGTCAGTTTTGTCCTGAGAGAAACCCGTTTTGGCGACAAGCTGGTGGAGGCGTCTGAAGAGAAGAAGAGAAGAGAGTTGATTGCCGAGGCTGAAAACTATGCCGCTGACCAGGAGGCAAGCAGGATAAAAAAACTCTATGCAGCGTACCTGGAAGGAATTCGTTCGCTCCAGCAGGAGGTTGGCAGGGCTGACGGCTCAACCGATACCTCGCTTCTCCAGTTTTTGGTACAGCAGAAATGGGCCTCGGCGTATGAGAAAAACCAGACCGGGCAGAACACGGTAGTCATCCAGAATACTGAAAAAGCCCCAGCTGTTACGCTGCCGCTCGCTCCCAATAATAATTGAGTTGGGGCTCCTTAATGCCAAGACGACTAACCAAAAAGATCAATTATATCCGGCTGCCGGAAAAAAGAATTCAAGAGATAGACAATCTTGTTGCCTCCTGGTCGCATGAGACCAAGGAGTTCATGCGTGCCCGTCTCAATCAGTACAAGCCTCATGGAGGGCTTTTTAAAAGGCTTTCAGCGCTGTTTCGCTGGTTCATGTTCTCCACCAGAAAGCGTGATCTGAAAATCCTGAAAGATCCGGAAATACTCACTGACTGGCAGAAACGTTTTGAAGTATCAGGTCATACGGTACCAAGAAAAGCCTGGAATCATATCCTGGAACGGGAGTTGAGCAGCAAGGACCATGCTTACATGCTGGCACTTCTTGACCGGGAACTCTCAGGAGTTCATCTTCCCGAGCAGTTGCGAGAGCTCTTTGAAAAGATATACCGGGCCCACATTAGAAAAGAATACACAACTGACCCGGAAGTGCCGCAAGCACCGATTGTTCTTTTGATTGGCACCAGCGGCAGTGGTAAAAGCGCAACGGCGGCTGAGGCGATTGAGAAGGTGTTTTTTGCAAATGAGGTTCGGCCCGAGGTTGATCTCAGCCAGAAACGATCGCGGGTTATGTCTGAGGTTCCTTTCTGGAAGAGTGTTGATGAGGTATCACCGTCACTGGCCTCAGATATCGAACGGGTGAAAAAGCTGCGACGCTATAAAACACTGTCAAAAATACCCCTGGTGAGTCTTCTTCTTCGTAAGAAGATTAGTCGCAACATGAGTGATCTTGAAGAGCAGAGTCTGATCGTAGATTATGCCCGGGTGACACCGAACGACTTCCAGACAGCACTCTCCGGCGAGCCAGGAAACTACCTGAGAAGAGCGTTCGGAAATCCCAGGTTTACCTGTATCCGGCACCTTGAAGAAGCCCATAGCGCTTTTGCCCGAAAAGAAAGCGGCGGTGCTAGCGGCGGTGTTGAGCGTCAACAGGGTACACTCGTCGACAGTTCCAATATAATAATAGATGAGATTATCAACGGCACCAGGGATTGTTTACTGATCGCTACCTCTGACCAGCCAGAGGTATTCGATTCTGCCATATACCGTCGGTTTGTTGAAAAGGGGTTGATAATCGATGTCTCCGATTACTGGCTGCAAAAGGCCAATATGAAAGAGATTGTCAGAATAGAGCTGATGAGAAACAACATCCGGGTGAGTGCCGGAGATGATCGACCTGATTATAATAATATCAAATGGATAGACCCGGACGATCTGAATACGTCAGTCGGAAAATTCTATAATATCTTTTCAGAACGGGCTCTGAAAGTGACCCCTGCCTATGTACGAAAGCTGGTGGGCTATATCATCAGCATAAAAGGGGACTTCAAGGCTGAGTATCTTGACGATTCACTGTTGGTGCGAAACGCTTTTGAAATGGTAGCCCGGAACTCCTTTGGTGATCTGTTCAAAAAGGTGGTTAACAGAATTGATCGCTCAGCTCATTGGAATGATTACGTTGGTGATATTAAAGATACCTTTTCAGAAATGGCCAACAACTGCCTGATATATAATGTCAATGAAGAAAAAGGTGTGGTGCTCAATGGCCCTCCGGGAAGTGGGAAAACCTACCTGGTTCGCACCTGGTTGAGTGAAAATAAAAATATCCACGATATCAGTACCAGTCCCAGCGCTTTGCACAATCCGTCGAACCCGATCGATGGGACGGTAGAAAATCTTGTTAAAATATATGATATAGCCAAAATGATTGCTCCGGCAGCTGTCTTTTTTGACGAAGGAGATGCGCTTGCACCTCGCCGGAGCAGCAGCGGCGGGTCACCGTCTGACCGTTTAACCAACAAGTTCCTCAACATTATCGATGGGGAGCAGCCGTTATCAAAAGTCTTTACAGTCTTGACGACAAACAGGCTGGACCTCCTTGATCCTGCTCTGATTCGCTCAAAACGGCTGAAAGTCCTTGAAGTATCGGGCCAACTGGCCAAACGGGATATGACTGAGATAATTGATGCCACACTTGGCACCACTCCTCTTGCAGACGGATTGACATCCTTAAAAGTGATCGATGCCGCAAAAGGAATATGCAATACTCCTGCAGATTTTACTGCTTTTGTTGAAAAAGCGTTGTCCCTTCGTAGCACGGAATTAATGGTTTTAAAGAAATTTAGAGAAATTTCGGCGCTTTCCCTTGAAAAGCAGGAGCGCTTTATGAAATTCAACCTGAAGACGCTTTCGGGCATTGTCGAGTCACTTGGCAACCCGGGAACATTACAAAAATCATTGAGAGATTCTCCTGCCGAATTCCTGTCGCATTACGATGAAGCAATTAAACTGTTTTCTTCAGTCGCCTCCGAGGGAGACTACCCTTTAGGCTATTCACATTTGAGTCATGCCAGGCACGAGACTTCCCAGAGTCCAACAAAAAAAGGCAAGGTTGAGCTGGATGATTTTCTTGAGGCAGAACTCAGTCAGGAACCCCAGAAGGGCTTTATCATCGGTGTTGGCGCAAACGAAATTGACGGGGTGCTGTTGCCTATTGCCACGAGTCTTACCTATAGCCTCTCTTCAGAAAAGGTAATCGTAACCGGGGCCGTCTCCGGTTCAGGCGACAGTTCTGCTCAAATGGAAATGGCTGTCCAGATGACCCAGCAGTCGGCACAGGAGGCGCTGACCCTGGTTAAAAACTATTTTCAGTCCCTGAACCCGCAGATCAGCATGGCAAAACTGCTGGGAGAGTTTCTTGCCAAAATGACGATCCATCACCAGCTGCTCTCTGCATCTTATAATGTCGGCGGACCTTCAGCGGGGTATGCACTCGCCCTAAACACCCTGTCGGCGATTTTGCATATCCCCATCTACCACGATTTTGGTATTACCGGTGCTCCCTGGACCAAAGGGGTGACCAGGGGAGAGGTCGGCGGTTCGGTGATCATTGGTGGGCATGTGAAAAAGACTGAGAAAGTACTCCAGTACCTGCGACGAATGTATATGCCGCGACAAAACTACAAGAGTCTGGAGAAAGAGTTTCTAATCGGTTATTGGAACCAGAACAAGGATATTCTTGGAGTCACCCATTTTGGTGATCTGGTGCCGGAAACCATATGGCTTGGCGATGACTATGAACAAATGGTACTGGAGCTGATCGACCAGAGAATAAAATATAAAATTAAAAAATATCAATACAACGAGCAGGATGAAGCCGCAGATGAGAATATTATCCGCTTGAAATCTATCCTCAAGCAGCGGGCGGAAAAGGAGATCATCAGGAAGATCGAGGCGATCAAAAACTATATAACCAACCCTGATCATGACCCGCTCATTTCCCTGGAGTCAATTTTTCAGGAAGACCAAAAGGTGGTCAAGAAAGTCAAAAAAATGTTCGGAGCGTTTGATCCGCTTACCAATATGATCAAAAAGCGCTTTTGAATCACCGTCCAACAGGCTCGTTGGGCGTATCCTTTTTCTTGTCGATTTTTTCCGGGGGAAAGAGTCGTGAAAGCATCGATCGTTTTTTGACTGGCTGATTGTGAAGAATAGCAAGATTATCCTGGGCTGTGTAGTTTCTGTCCCACAACTCAATAGCCTGTTCATAATTTGCCTTAGCTTTCTCCAGGTTGCCGAGATACCTGTTGATCATACCAAGATTAGTCAGGGATACAGATACACGCCGGGGTGTCTCAATTTGAGCATCGAGAATCAGGTTTACCCGTTTCTTCAAGAGCTTATCAACGCTCATATCACCAAAGGCCGGATCATCTGCTTTGAAAAATGGTGAAATCCGTTCTTTGATCTGTTCTTCAGTCAGGGACCCCATATCCTGCATCCAGTTCTCATAGATTGCAATTGCCTCGTTGGTGTAATCAGCGGCAACAGCCAGGGGCTTTTCCAGTACTTTTTCATCAACGTTCTCTGTGGTGAGAATCTCTGTCTCCAGCTCAACGAGATATACCGTGGCTTTATTATTCAATAGTACTCCGATTTCATAAGACTTTTCATAACCTGGAGTTGCACGGTAAATAGCCAGCATCTGGTCAAGCAGGCTCAGAGCCTGAACGTATTCATCACTTTCCAGTTCTTTATCGTATTTAAGAAACAGCTCTTTGGCCGGAAGGATACGGGGATCTTCAGATTTGTTAATTGAATCGTAATAGAAATAAGAGCCGATGAAGATGGTTGCGGTGATGGTGACGACGAGTGAAAGTACTTTTTTCGTTCCTGATTGCATCGAGAAAGATTTTCCTATGGAGGTGTGTACACAGAATGGATGTTTTGGTCTTCTACGCACAACATGTACGCAGAAGACCAAAACGGTTTTGGAGAGTTATCTTACACCATGTACCTCAGATGCCAAGTGCTTCCTGATTTCCTCAGGGGTGTCTTCCGTACTCATTGAGACAAAGATATTGGCCAGGATGGCGAGCGGAGCGGCGATCCAGGCAAAGTACCAGGGATTTAACCAGTAGCCGACGAACGCGGCACCGGGAAGAGCAACGCCAAATTTACTACAAATAAAGTAAAAAATAGCAATTGCGGTAAATCCGGCACCAACGCTGAGGCTGGCAATACCACCGGAGCGGTTGGAGCGACTCCACCAGATTCCAAGGAGGAACAGTGGGAAGATCGTACAGCCGGCAATGGAGAAGGCCAGGGCCACAAGCTGGGCCACGAGAGCCAGTTTTAAAAGGGCGACAAGCATAACACCGAGCGCCATGACGATCGTTGCAATACGAGCCATCCTTATCTGCTGGTCACCGGATGCTTCAGGATTAATGAGCCTGAAGTAGATATCATTGGAAAATGCAGATGAGCCCGCTACCAGCAGACCGGAAACGGTTGAGAAGGCGGCGGAAACTGCACCTGCTGCCAGGAAGCCGACGATCAGTGGATTTACTGAACCAAGCTGGGCCGTATAGACAACGATCGCATCTGATGCGAGTTGCCCAACCTCCGGGTTTGAGGAGAGGATTCTACCAAAGGCGGCGTACAGCGGTGCGGTCCAGTAGAGCAGACAGATAAAGAACAGACCCCAGGTTACCGACCAGCGTGCATCACTGGGCTTCGGAACAACGTAGAATTTCTGGATAACATGTGGGAGTCCTGCGGTTCCGATCATCAGCGCGAAGCAGGTAGCCATCCACTGGAAGAAATCCTTGCCAGTGGCCGTATCCCACGGCATAGCGAATTCCGGTTGCGGCACCGTCTGCATGGCGTGACCAAGTGAATTGATGAATGGCGTCGAATTACCCGCCACGATGTCTGAAACAACCCGACCATAGCCGAGCTCCGGAATGAGCCAGAAATAATCGAATTTGAAGGTCAGGATAAAGGCCGGAATCAGGAAGGCCGTAATCAGGATGACGTACTGAACGATCTGGTTTTTGGTTACACCAAGCATACCTGAAACAAGGGTATAGGCAAGGCAAACACCACCACCAATGATAACCGAGGTGCTGTAGTTCATTCCAAAAATCCACTTGAACATCAGACCGATACCGCCAAACTGGCCAACCATGTAACAAAATGAGATAAAGATTGCAATGATTGCCGTGAACAGGCGCATACCGCCGGAATAGTAACGGTCGCCGATAAAGTCGGTGGCGGTATACTTTCCGAATCGCCTGATCTGTGAGGCCATCAGGAGCAGGAGCAGGCAGTAGCCGCCTGTCCAGCCGACCACGTAGGAGAGGCCGTGATAGCCGCTGCCGTACATGATTGCTGCCATACCAAGGAAAGAGGCAGCCGACATCCAGTTAGAGGCAATGGCCATACCGGAGCCAACCCTTGAGATGGAACGCCCTGCGGCGTAAAAATCAGCAGTTCCTTCTGCCTTGTTCATAAAACCAACAATCAGAAAAAGCAGGATGCAGGCTCCGAGAATGATTGCAGGCATTGTCTTGAAACTGCCTTCAAGGACTGTACCGCTTGCTGCAAAGGCTGGAGCGGCAACGAGTAGGGTCGCCGAGAGTAATACGAGTAACGATAGCGTTTTATAGGTGATTCTATTCATGTTTCACTCCTCCTATTCGTATGTGGATTCCATTCCGTATCTTTTCATCATCTTGTCAATGACCTGACAGTACACGAGGCAGATGAGCACGAAGGCTGTCAGGAGAATGAGCGCTGTGTAGAGATAATGAAATGGAAATCCCAAAACGATAGTATCGGTGAAAACTGATTGATTATGAATAAAAAATTTATCCATAATCGGTTTGAGAGAATCATCGGTCATCGTCAGTTTATCGGCTGCCACTGGGGCCAGAGCGTAAGGGACAACAGCCATCATGGCCTTGTTGTCGGTAATACCAAGAGCAGTGTTGATGAAGTCAACGTTCACCGCTTTATCCGTGGCAGCTGTTTCTGCAACAGACATCAGGGTCTTTTTCTCTGCGTCGGAAAGAAGATCGTAGACGGTTGAGGTGAACGCACCTTTCAGTGCATCGTTTTTCAACAGTGCAGCGCTTTTGCCGAGGAGAAGCGAGATAGAAATTGGCAGCAGTCACTTTGTTCTTCAGGAGATGCGCTACCGTCGGCAAGTTTGGGGGCGATCTGCTGAAAGCTCACATACACGGCTTCGGGGGTGGGGGTTTCAGCGATTTTGAAAAGAATCTGAGATCCGTAGGTCATAACCCCCCAGATGACCAGTCCGATGATAATTACCCGGATGTTCTCCTTCAAGAATGGTGTTGATGGCTTGAAAAAGTTAACATTATAACTTTTACTTTCGTCCATTGTTCTCCTCCTTTTTAATGACTGTGTTCTGTTATTCCATGGAGCCCTCCAGTGGGCCCTGAAAAACAGCAAGCTCTCTGACAGAATGACTATGTATATCGAGAGGTGGTCTGAGAAGGAACCCGTTTCCCTCATAATGATATTCCACCACATCGCTATACAACATTGATGTCAAGATGTTACAGCCTTGATTATTCCTCCTTTGCAGTTCAGCAACCAGCCGGCTGCGTTACTGCCCCTCAGTGAAGATTGACCAGATCGTCACTTTAATTAATTATTGAGCGGTATGATTTTCCGCCGCATAGAAACAGTGATAGATTACTATACGAACACTCGTTAACTATGACAGAGTAGAACGTTACGGCGAACATTAGAACAAAAAATGATATTAAGCATCATTTTTTTTTATCGATTTGTGTTTTTTTTTACGCTCGAGAATAAACAGTTTTGGTTTTTTTTATTGTCGCTGTAGTGAAAAGCAAATTTTGTGCTGATTGAGGTGTTGCATGATCTGTGATGGAAGAGCGCAAGAACCTTACTGCAAATAGAAAAGCGAGATCCCGATTGAGGATCTCGCTTTTAACAAGGTTCTGCTTTGTCCAGAATACGTTGTAGCTACTCGTACTTATATCTGCTGTGCAGGATATCCACTTCCTCTTTTGGTTTGTAGCCGGTGATCATGCTCTGCAAGTGAGCCCTTGATGGCAAACAGCGACATATAGAGATGGGTCAGGAAAAGCGAAATAAGTACCATCCCCAGCACGTTGTGAATAATGGTGTAGAGACGAACCGTATCCAGGTCTGCCCCCATCCCCCAGATAATATAACCGGTATAGGCCATTACACCCGCCGCCAGCCGTGGCCAGCCAGAACCAGGCCTTCTGACCGGCATTAAATTTGCCGGCCGGAACCGGCTTCTTCTTCTTGCTGAGATAACCGCCAAGGATGAAAATCCACATGATATCATAGGGCGCGGGAAACATATCCTTGACCCAGATTAAAAACATGAATACGGCATCAACAGCAAACACCATTGCTGAAATGATGTGGATATGACGGGCAAGCCGGATCGGCGCACCGCCCCCAAAGAACGCACCGAAAATAATCAATAATCCTGTAACCACCAGAAGGGTGAACGAGAGTGCCCCGATCCAGTGAACAATTCGGGTAAATAAATTAAAAAACAAGATCTCCGGACCATCATGGGAGAATTTTTTAGCCCCGATAATAATAAAATGAAGCAAAAATATCGTCGGAATAACGGTAATAACCCCAAGAAATACTTTCCAGAACAGAGTCGGACTGAAGCTGGGTAAAAAGTTGACCCATTTCCTGCCAGTTACCGGTGATGCCGCCGTACAGTTCACCATAATACTGAGGTGAGAAGTATTGGGCTAAGCCGGTGAACGCGTTTGGCGCAGCAATTGCCGTCCCAACAATCAGGGTGACAGCATAGACAACCATAACCAGAACCCCGGACGCAATAAGCCTTTGCATAGGTTTCTCCTAAAAATGGGCGGGAGTAGCAGAGCACTCCCGCCCCGGTTGTTATGGTGGCGTAGCTTTTCTTGTATGCTCTGTTCCAGCCCCAGGCATTAGCACCTGAGCCACGGTTGAAGACCCGTTCTCTGAAAACATCGGCAACCACATCCGCATCACCGGCCAGCAGTGCCTTGGTCGCACACATGGACGCGCAGAGCGGTACTTTGCCTTCGGCAATACGGTTCTGACCGTAGAGCTGTCTTTTCTTCCTTGCTGAAGTTTTCTTCAGGACCGCCGGCGCAGAAAGTGCACTTGTCCATGGCGCCGCGGGCTCCAAAAACATTGCCCGCTCGGAAACTGCGGCGCACCAAACGGACAGGCCATGAAGCAGTAGCCGCAGCCGATACAGGTTTTCTTGCTGACCAGAACGATACCGTCTTCGCGCTGATAGATCGCGTCAACCGGGCATACGGCGATACACGGTGCATCAGAGCAGTGCATACAGGCAACCGAGATCGATTTTTCTCCCGGTTCGCCCTGTTTCATTGTAATTACCCGGCGGCGGTTTACGCCGACCGGAACATGGTTGCCTTCTTTACAGGCAACCACACAGCCACTGCAGTCGATGCAGCGCTCGGTGTCACATAAAAATCTCATTCGTGCCATTTTTTATTCCTCCTCAGCCGCACCGATCAGGCGCGGGTGACTTTGCACAGATCCATCCTTGGTGGCCTGGATCTGGGTGATGATGTCATAGCCATAGTTGGTGACGGTGTTGCCCGGGATCACCGACAACATACGGGTGCATGTCCTTCCGGATAATCCTTCAGGTAGGATTCGCCCATCAGTGTGCCGGCAAAATGGAATGGCAGGAATATGGTTTTATCATCAACACGTGGTGTGATAAATGCCTTGACCTTGATCTTGGATCCTTCCGGCGACTCGATGATCAATCATGTCACCTTTACGGATTCCAAGATTATTGGCCAGACGCGGATTGATCTCCGCATACATTTCCGGCTGCAGTTCAGAGAGGTATTTGGTGCTTCTGGTTTCAGCACCGCCGCCCATATGCTCGACCATACGGCCGGTGGTAATGACGTAAGGATAACTCTTTGACCAGATCTGGATTCTGTTCACTCTTGTATCGGGTATTAACCCGGAAATGATTGGGTTTATCTTCGTAGGTCGGATACTTGTCAACCAGATCCGGCCGCGGTGAATGCAGCGGTTCACGGTGGATCGGTACCTGATCCGGGAAGTTCCAGACCACACAGCGGGCCCTGGCATTGCCAAACGGTGCCATACCGCGCTTGATTGCCGTCTTGATGGTTTCCTGGGACAGATCGGTCTTCCAGTTGGTTCCCGGAACAACATCCTTGAACTCGGGATAACCGCCTTCAACTTCACTGCCCGGATTGTAAACACCTTCTGCAGCCAGCTGATTTTCTGTTCGACCGCTTGACTCGTAGGTTCTCTCATCACCGAAACGGTTCCTGAACGGCAGACCACCTTCGGCAACCGACTTGGAAATATCGTAGAGAATCGGCGTGCCGGGATGTTCTTCGGTCCAGCATGGCCACGGCATGCCGTAGTATTCACCGTCACATGGGCCGCCTTTGGCCTGCAGGTCGTCAATATCAAAGGTGTGCCAGTTTTCCATGTGCTTTTTGATCCGCTCGGGAGTCTGACCGTTGTAGCCGATGGTCAACATACCTTTGTTGATCTCACGGGTGATGTCTTCCGGAACTTCTTTGATATTTTTATAGAACTCATCAGCAAAACCGAGCTTATTGACCAGCAGTTCCATGATCTGGTAGTCATCCTTTGAGTCATAGACCGGATCGACAACCTTGTAGCGCCACTGAATCTGGCGTGAGGTCGAGGTTACCGAGCCGGATGTCTCATACTGACTGGCACCGGGCAGCAGGTAGACATTATCGGTCTTGGTGACCGCTGCGGCAATGGTCGGGAACGGATCGACAATAACCAGCAGTTCGAGCTTGTTCAGAGCCTTTACCACCCTGTTGTACTGGGAGTTGGAGTTGGAGCCGCAGCCCCACTGAATCATCGCTTTGATCGGTGTCGGAGTTTCGAGTTTCTCTTCGGTCAGAACACCTTCATACCAGCGGGCCAGGGTGAAGCCTTTTTTATTCATCCACTCTTTTTCAGGGAAACGACTGACGATATAGTCGTAATCCACATCCCAGACACGGCACCAGTGTTTCCAGGCACCGTCTGAAAGGCCGTAATAACCGGGCAGGTTGTCTGCCAGGACACACATATCGGTTGCGCCCTGAACATTGTCGTGGCCGCGGAAGATATTGGTTCCGCCGCCGGATTTACCCATGTTGCCGAGAACCAGCTGCAGGATACAGAAGGCCCGGGTAATGGAGGATCCGATTGAATGCTGGGTTCCGCCCATACACCAGGTCAGACGAGGTCGGCCTGTTCAGGGCCAGAATCTTGGCGACCCGTTTGGTCTGCTCTACCGGGATACCGGTAATATCTTCTACAACTTCAGGTGTGTAATGCTTGGCCACCTCAGCCATTTCCTCATAGCCGGATACACGGGTGCGGATAAATTCTTTATCTTCCCAGCCGTTGGCAATGATTTCGTTGATCAGGCCCATGATAAATGCCGCAGTCTGCGCCCGGACGAATCCGGACAAATTCAGTTGCTTTTGCAGCAAGTTTGGTAAAGCGCGGATCAACGACGATGATCGGGGCGTTGTTCACCTCTTTGGCATGCAGGATATGCTGCATGGAAACCGGGATGTGCCTCCGTTGCGTTTGATCCGATAAAGATCATGCTTTTTGCATGCCTGATATCGTTCAGGCTGTTGGTCATTGCTCCGTAACCCCATGTATTGGCGACACCTGCCACCGTTGTGGAGTGTCAGATACGGGCCTGGTGGTCAATGTTGTTCGACCCCCAGAAAGCAGCAAATTTTCTCTGCAGGTAGGCCATCTCGGTGGAGACTTTGGCACTGCCGTTGAAGTGCAGGGCATCGGGACCGTCGTTTTCTCTGAGTTCGGTCAGCTTGTTGCCGATCTCGTCCATTGCCTGATCCCAGGAGATGTTTGTCCATTTGCCGTTGACGCGCTTCATCGGGCTTTTCAGACGTTTTTCGCTGATCACCATGTCGATGGCGCCGGCACCTTTACAGCAATGGGCACCGCGGGAGACCGGATGATCCTGGGCGACTTCCTGGCGAACCCAGACACCGTTCTGTACTTCGGCCTCGATACCGCAGCCGACGGCACAATAGGTACAGATTGTGCGAACCGTTTTGGAACCGATATAGGCTTCTTTTTTCTCAGCGGCAACAGCTTTGCTGGTTAAGTTTGGTGGTCATTGCTGCACCGGTTAATGCGGCGGTGGCAGCGGATAGTTTGAGGAACGATCGTCTGGCAACTTTCGGGTTATGAGTAACCCGCCGGCCGCCGGAAACAGAACCGCCCGATGAGGGCTTTCTGATTTTGCTTATGGCCATGTTACTATGCCTCCTTGTCTGAAGCTTGTTTGGTAATTCTACTCAAAGAACATCCTGTTAAGAGCGAAGTGATTTGTAATATTTCTTAAACGCTTCACTTTCATGGTACAGGATCTCATCGGAGCCTTTCATCTCTTGTGAGTTCCTGCTCTTGCCGGTTTTATCGGCAGAGGCTGCTCCAGCCAGTACTGCCGATCCGGCAAGGATGTGCTTCAGAAACGAACGCCTTTCTTTCTTCTCGTTCTCCATCATCAGCCCTCCTGATAATTATTGAAAAGTTGTCGTATTGCATAATAGCAAAGCTATTATACAGCAATAGCCTGACAGTGTGGAAATAGGGTTCCCGTACTGTTTTAAAAATTTTAACGTATTATAAAATAGATGATGCGGGTCGAGAATAAAAGCGGTCTATCGCCTTTTGTATTGTAGGAGAGATGCACGAGGGGTTATGGGGTGGGGGATTACAGTGTTGTAGGGTGTTTGCCTACGCCGAGAAGCGGGCAACACTTTAGGCCAACTGAACATATAACTAATCAGTATGATGAGCTAATTTTCTCTGTTACCAAAATGTTCTTTTTCGATCCAGAGGACTGCTCTTCTGGTTAACTCTGCAGCGTTTTTAATGCAGAGTTTCTGTTTGATACGATCCCGATAGGTGCCGATTGTCTTAATGCCCAGGTTCATGCGGGAGGCGATCTCCCTGGTTGCCAGTCCTGAACCGATAAGCCTGAAAACTTCGAGTTCACGATCCGTTAAAACCTCTACAGTCGGAGCTCCCTGGCTTCGGGGTTGACCTGGAACTTGTCGAGCAGGTGGGCCATCATGTCAGAGCTTACATGGATTTTCCCGTCCAGGATATTTCTGATCGCAGAAATAACCGACTCTGATGCTTCTTTTTTCATCACGTATCCGCGTGCCCCGGCCCTGATGGCCCGTTCGGCCCAGACCGATTCATCATGCAGCGAGAGAACAAGCACCGGCAGGCGGCAGGGGCCTGCCGCTGATTTCTTTGACCAGGTCCAGACCATTTTCTTCTGACAGGGAAATATCGATGATGGCCAGATCAGGCTGATGTTCTCTGAGTGCCTTTCGGGCCTGGCCAATATTTTCGGCTACTGCGCAGACCGAGAAGTCTTCTTCCTGGTTCAGTAACTCTCTCATGCCCATACGAAAGATTGGGTGGTCATCAACAATTAAAATGTTTGTCATGAGTCTCAATGTCTCCGGTGAACGGTTACGGCCGTACCACGCTGCCAATCAGACTCCAGTGAAAACGCTGCTCCAATTGCTTTTGCACGGTAGTCAATGGTGTGCAATCCCATACCCTTGCTGGACAGAGAGCGGGTCAAAGCCTGTACCGTCGTCAGTGATCTGTACCAGTAAATTATGTGCCTTGTTTTGCATGGTGATTCCGATAATGCTCGGGTTCTCCATGACGTGCCGCATTAAAGGCTGCTTCTCTGATAATATAGTAAATATGTGTGGCAACGCTATTATCTATATAATCAACCTGGCCGTCAAAAGAAAGCTCACAGGTTACACCGAACAGCTTCTCAACCTCAACCGCCAGTTCTTCTATTGCAGCCTCGAGTCCATTTTCAATAATATGAACAGGATAGAGTCCACGGGCGAGACGCCTGGTTTTTTCAGTGGCGTCAACAATCAGTCCTCTGATCGATTCGAGCTGCTCAGCCCGCTTCGGGAAGCTCTTTTTCAAGGTTCATCTGTAAGGCCTTACTCAAGCAGTTCTACACCGCTGAGATGTGAGCCCAGATCGTCGTGCAGGATTCTTCCTATATTGCTGCGCTCAGCCTCCCTGACGGCAATAATCTGTCGTTCCAGCCGGGACATCTTTTTCTCTGATCTGGTTTTTAGTATGTGCAGCCACATTCCTTCGAGAACCATGGTCATCTGGCGGATGTCAGACTCGTCATAGCTCGCTTTATTGTTGCAGACACCGGCGACAAGGACGATCAGACCACTATTGTAAATGGGTACGTCCAGATGCCGTGCAATAGCTCTGCTGGTATGGATAAAGGGCTTCTCCTTCTTTGCTGCAGTTATTGCAGATTACGGCATTCTGGCGAATAACCGTTTGTCCGGCTGCGCCGCCACCTTCAATGCTGCTGGAGAGATTGCGCTTGTCGGGATAATGGACCCTGGTTCCATCTGACTGGTAGTGTGAGATAATCGTTATGTGCTGCTGCTTTTTGTTGACAAGGGCCAGGTATCCTTCTTCTGAACGGGTGATTTGTACTATGCGCTGCAGGGTGAAGTTATACTTGTCTTTCAGTGAAAAATCCTCCATCATTCCAAGTCGAAGCAATGTATCCAGTCGCAACTCATCGCGATGGAGCAGCTGTTCCTTCTTGATACGATCGTCAACCATGTCATTGGCAAGATGAGCAAGATTCTCGAACTCGCGGAAGACAAGGTCTTCCTTCTGGATTTTGATTTTTGAGTCGGCAGCACGTCTGAAAAAATCGGTGAAAAGATTAAATCCCTGTTTGATTTTAGTGGTGTAATAATAGGCGATCAGCAGCAGCAGCGAGACGGCTACAATGAACAGGAAAATGAAGGTAGAAACATTCTTAAATGCAATTCGCCGATAGCTGCGGGTCGCTCCGCCAATCAGCTTTTCCATTTCGTTCATGTGCATGGATGCGGCGATAATCCAGTCCCAATCGTCATATGATTTAACAAAACAGAGCTTATTTTGAGCCGTCTGGTTTTCGCTGTTTGGTTCAAGATAGGTGACATATCCCTGCCCGTCAGGTCCTTTGCCGGCACGCCATATTTCTTCACCGTATGGACCATACCCGTCTTTGAGACTGCGGATAGAGCGGCCGATTAACTGTTCGTTTTTATGTGATATTATTGTTCCATCAGCTCGAAAAACAAATACTTCACCACCCTGGCCAAATTTCATCTGGTTAATCCTGGTCAGACTGGCTGCCTTGTTCAGACGTTCCATATCGTCATTATAGATCCCGGCGCCAATGAACCAATCCAGTGGTTGGAAGTACTTAACAAATGATGTTTTAGAGTATTCGCGATTTTCAAAAGCCGGTTTGATCAGGTTGTAATGATATATGCCTGCGCCTTTTTCATGGACTATGTTGATAATATCGTTGACCACATCGCCGGAGGGGTGCGCTGCCTGCAGTTTATTCTGTCCTTCGAAGAATGGTTCATCGGCAAAAAGGTCAATGATGCCTGTCAGGGTCTGTCCGGCAAAGTAGTACCCGCGCCCTTCATACCAGCGAATAGGTCGGAGCACTTCAGCAATCATGGAACGTAATTGCTCAACACTCATCTCATCATGGTACATGCTGAAGAGGTGGGAGGCGATGGAGTATGCAGACTGGACTCTGTTGCGAATTTCCTGGTCTGTGTTTATCATCGTCTGGTTACGGGTGAAATCAATGAAATCAACTACATTATCCAGCTCTTCACGAACCCGAGCTTTGTATTGATCTTCATAATTCGTGCGAATGTTTTCGATACTCTCCCGGTGTGCCTGATATTCATTGACGGCCCAGAAAACACCAATGAAGATTGCCAGGGCCAGAATAACCAGGAGGGAGGCATAAAACGGGGCTGCAGACAGCGATATTTTCTGTGAATTAATCATCTGGTTGCCGAGACGTAGACTTAGTTTTAAAACAGCTGCGTACTGTTCCGTGATAGTTATTTGTCACTGGTTTGATCAATTTTCAGAATTGTCGGATATATGGTGGTCAGGTAAATAGTGTCCAGTCCCTGATGATCCTGCGGGCCGAACTTTAGAATGATACCGCCAAGATCAAAGGCTCCAACCGTCTGCATTGTCGAAATAAATGACTCACGGGTCAGTTCCCCGACAACCGATTCAGCTATTTGAGCAAATAATTTGCCGGCAATATACCCTTCAAGGCTTGTAAAACTGAGAGGCTCGCCATGCTGATATTGTCTCATGGACTGCATATATTCTTTGATAAGCGGGATGGACGGATCTTTGGGGTCCGGAACCACCTGGGAGATAATTACATCTTCCCCGTACGCGCCCAAGGCATCTCTGAGGCTTTCTGTACCCACAAATGAGATGTTGCAAAATGTCAGATTCTCGTTAATTTTTGTTTTACTGAGTTTGATAAACTCAGCACAGGCGGGGTAGGCGCCAACAAGCACTACCGCTTCCGGATCGGCACGGTAAATATCTTTCATGCCACCCATAACAGCAAGGGTGTTACGCTCATAGGTGCCTTTTGAAACCAGTTCCATTCCACGTTTTGCCAGGGCACGTTCTATTCCTTTCAGTCCGGCATAGCCATAGCTGTCATTTTGATAAAAACAGGAAATTCGGCTGAAGTGTCGCTGATTAATCAGATAGTCAACGAGCTGCTCCATCTCCTGGTAGTAGCTGGCCCGAACGTTGACGACATATTTTCTAAATGGATTCCTGAGTAATTCAGCACCGGTAAAAGGAGCAAAAAAAGGAATCCTGTGTTTTTCAGAGATTGGCACAACTGCTTCTGAGGTGGGGGTGCCAACCTCTCCAATCAGCAGGAATATATCGTCATCGGTGATTAATTTTAAAGTATTTCTCACTGCTTTATCGGGTTCATAGCCGTCATCAAGGCTTATCAGGTGAATATCTCTTCCCTTAACACCGCCATTGTCATTTATCAGCCCAAAAGAGGCGAGCAGTCCGGCCCGCATTTCGATGCCTAGATCCTTTGCCGGGCCTGACAGGGCGCATGACTGGCCCAGGACGATGGGCGCAAGGTTCGGGGCCGTATGGCCGGTCAATGGAAATACCAGCAGGACCTGGAGCAGGATGAACCATAATCGGTGGTGATAGCGTTGAGTCATGTGAGGCTCTCCGAAGATAAACGGCCGCTTGATGAAGCACTCTTTCAGCAGCTGGAAATACGGCCTTTTTCCATGCCGCACAAACATACCATTTTTCCCGAAAAAATACAGGAAGGCTCAGGCAGAGAGTCATTTAACCGTTCTGGCGATTGGTGTTTCCTGCCAACGCTGCTTGCTGGAAGATTTGCTGGACATATATTATGATTGCTTTCAGGCACCTGATACGATACGATTTTCAGATTGCGCCGGACCTGCAGGTGGTGTCGTTGCTGCAAATGATTTTACCTCACCTAAACCTTCGCTGCGCAGAAAACCGCGCTCGTCGAGTATTGTTTCATGGATCATTCGGCAAATCAAAATAATTCAGTTTCCCCGGGAAAACTGGGGACCTTCGGTGGTGTTTTTACCCCCAGTATTTTGACGATCCTGGGTATCATCCTGTTTCTCCGTATGGGGTTTATGGTCGGCAGCGCCGGTTTGTCCAGAGCACTGGTGATCATCTCCATTGCCAATATCGTTTCGATCCTGACCAGTGTTTCCATGTCCGCTGCGGCAACCAATATTCAGGTAAAAGGAGGAGGGGCGTACTACCTGATCTCACGGGCCCTGGGTGTACGCTTTGGTGGATCCATCGGCATCATCCTGTTTCTGGCACAATCCGTCTCAATAGCCTTTTACTGTATCGGCTTTGGGGAGGCGCTCATGACAATTCTTCCGCCTCTTCCACTGGCTTCGGTGAAACTGATCTCTGTTCTTGCGGTTGTCTTTCTCTTTCTTATGGCATGGATGGGAGCCGATTGGGCGACGAAGTTTCAGTACATTGTCATGGGACTGCTGATAATGGCCCTGATTTCCTTTTTTGTTGGGGCCTTATTGAAGTTTGAAACCCACATGGTGGTTCAAAACTGGGCCCCTGCCGAAAACGGTCTTCCTTTCTGGGTGCTGTTTGCCCTGTTTTTCCCGGCAGTGACCGGTTTTACCCAGGGGGTGAACATGTCCGGCGACCTTGAGAACCCGGGAAAGAGCATTCCCCTGGGGACGTTCTGGGCAGTTGGACTTTCGGCTGTGTATATTTTGCAGCGGCGCTGCTGTTTGCAGGGTCCATGACCAATGCTGATATGGTTGCTGACTATGATTCCATGAAACGGGTCTCATATTTTCCCTGGCTCGTGACGGCTGGTGTCCTCGCGGCGACCCTTTCCTCAGCGATGGCCTCATTCCTTGGAGCCCCGCGTATTCTGCAGTCGCTGGCGGCAGATAAAATCTTCACTTTTTTAAATCCATTTTCGCTGGGCCACGGTGATGCCAATAATCCGCGGCGGGGAGTGCTGGTGTCCGGCGCCATCGCGATGGTGGTAATATCACTTGGGCAGCTGAACCTTGTTGCCCAGATTGTTTCGATGTTCTTTCTTATTTCCTATGGTCTTCTGAACTATGCCACCTTTTATGAGTCCAGAACGAAAAGCCCGTTTTTCAGGCCGCGCTTAAAAATTTTCAGACCGTGGATGAGCCTTGTTGGTTTCCTGACCTGTACAGGTGCCATGATCGCCATAGACGTTTCAGCAGGTATTGTCGCATTTTCTATTATCTTTGCGATTTATCAATATTTAAAACATTATTCCGGGCCAGCCAGGTGGGCTGACAGCAGGCGTTCATACTTTCTCCAGAAGGCCCAGGAGAATATTCGTGCCGCTGCCCTTGAGAAAGTACATGACCGGGACTGGCGTCCGGTCATATTAGCCATGACCAGGGAATCCAAGAGACTGCATCAAATCATGGGTTTTGCTTCCTGGGTCGAAGGAACCTCGGGCATTACCTCTGCCGTCCGGATTATCAAGGGGCAGGGGGCAAAAGCAGTTCGAGAGCGAAGGGAGGCGGCCAGGCAGCTCAGTTCGGATCTTTTGCAGATAAAATCAAAGGCGTTTCCTCTCGTTTTGTCTGCGAATGATATTTCCGAGGTCCTTCCGACTCTTGTTCAGTCATATGGTCTTGGTCCTTTCAAGGCAAATACTATGCTCGTCAACTGGATAGATGACCTTAATAAGGGGTTATCGGGACTCGGAGCAATCGAGTATGCTCGAAACCTGAAGTCTGCTTTCCAGCAGGGGCTGAACGTGATCATCCTTGATACCGATTTAAGCAAGTGGGACAGACTCCTGGCAAAAAACGACCGCGAGCATCAGTACGTGATAGATGTCTGGTGGAGAGATGATTCAACAGGTAGTTTCATGCTCCTGGTGGCCTACCTGATAACCCGCAACGAAATCTTTAAAAACTCAGTGATTCGTATGATTGCCAAGGGAGAGGAGAAAGATGTCACACAGATCACAGAGCAGTTGCAAAAACAACTGGAAGATATTCGTATCGATGCCGAACCGCTTGTCGTTCAGGAAATTGACCAAGAAACAATAGTACAGATCTCATCCCATTCTTCCCTGGTTTTTATGCCTTTTAGGATGAAAGATTATCGTTTCTCTGATTATTCCGGCGGCTCGCTCCACAGGCTTCTTCCTCAGCTGCCGTTAACCGTGCTGGCGAAGGCGGCGCAGGATATCGATCTGGAGGCAGAGCCGGATGAGGGGCTTCTGGGAGATCTTGCCGCCGCATCAGACGCGCTGGAGAGTGCCCAGAAAGCCTATCGACAGGCATATAGAAAAGCGCAGCAGTTAAAGGCAGAGGCGGACCGTTTAACCTTGAAGCTGAGCGAACTGGATTCAGGCGATGAAAACCGAGCTGAACTAATTGTTCGGAGTGATAATGCCATTAAAAAATATGAGGCCGGTTATAGAAAGGCCGCCAAAGCGAGAGTGAAAGTGGAGGTGGCTGTCAGGAAACTTGAGAAGATGGCAGAAGCAGGTGATGTCTGAATTGGTGTTCAACCGGCCAATTGATAGAACGTCCGCCAGATGATCAGGCCAGGTCTACATCGTTTCCAGAGAATAATAGTAAATGCTATCATTAGCCCCCTTTCTGATTACCATTGAAGTTAGGCCAATTCATAACTATCATATTAAAGAATTTAGAGATGAAAAGGTTCTTTCGTCTTTAGTGTTGATACGTGAACCTTGTATAACTGCCGGAGTTGGGCAAGAGTAAACGACCACGCGTAAAACGCGTGGCTTTGCTTGCCGGTAGCGGGCGGTTTTACTGGTTCATGGTAAAATCACTGTGAATAATAAAAAGTCAAAGAGGGCTGCATGAAACGCTTTAAAAATATTCTTTTCATCGTTGAAGACGATCATGATAAAAATACAGTTACTGAAAAAGTGATTAATCTGGCTCGCCTCAATGACGCTGAGGTGCTGGTAACCAGGATTCCAGATGAATCCTACTTTGACACCTTTTCACATCTTTTTCCCGAGCGCATGAGAGAACTGGATTCAATCTTAAAAGAACATGATCATACGGCAATAAACCGAGTGGTAAATGACCCTCGCTGGGGCGATGTTAAGGTTTCAGGCGCTCTTATTCCAGGGCGTGGCTTTATTTCTGTGGTCCGGCAGGTTTTAAGGGCAAAACATGATCTGGTAATCAAGGGCGGGAAGCTTGATGAGGGTGTTGACCAGTTAGCAATGAGACTCATCAGGAAATGCCCCTGCCCAGTTTGGGTAATTCGAAAAACCCACACTGGCGATTTTCGGCGTATATTGGCGGCAGTGGACATTGGCAGTGGAAATGAAGAAACCGATGCCTTGAACAAAAAAATCGTTCAGCTGGCAAGTTCGCTTGCACAGCGTGAGAAAGGGGAGGCCCACTATATGCATTCTTGGCGGCTTGAATTCGAAATGATGATGCAGGGTCCGCGCTTAAATGTAAAACCTGAAGAGCTCTTTGAGTTTAAGAAAACGTTGCGGGTCCAACGGGAAACAGGTCTGCAGCGCCTCCTGGAACAAAGTGATATTCACCCGTTAGCAGGCAATGTCCACTTAATCGAAGGTGATACCAGAATGGTTATTCCGGACTTGCTTGAGCGGCTGCAGGTAGATGTTCTGGTGATGGGAACAATTGGCCGCTCCGGGATTCCAGGGCTGCTCATAGGTAATATGGCCGAAAAGATTCTCAGTAAAATTAACTGTACGGTCCTGACCGTCAAACCGGATGGCTTTGTTTCTCCTGTAACCTTATAATATCAATATGAAAAGAATAAATAAAACGGATGACAATTATCTCTGGATTCTGAAAAAAATAATTCACTTGTCACTGAAAGCGCTCGGGCTGCTGATGATTGTTGTTATTGTCTTTGGAGTCATAGACGTTGGCTGGACACTCTATGAGCGGCTCCTTGAGAAACCGACTTTCATACTCACCATTGGAGATATTCTGACCACGTTCGGGGCTTTTATGGTTGTTCTGATCGCTATAGAAATCTTTCAGAATATTATACTCTATCTCCGCGATGATGTTATTCATGTCAGGATTGTTCTGGCGACGGCTTTAATGGCAATTGCACGAAAAGTCATTATCCTGGATTATGATGAACTGGAGCCCATGTACATCTTTGCAACAGGTGTTGTTCTTGTGGCGACAGGTATTACCTATTATTTCGTTCACAAATTACCTGAAACGCCTTTGGAACAGAGATCTTCGGAGAATGGTGTGCTTCCAGTCGAAAAAGGGAGCTGAATCGCTCAGGAAAATGAAAATCAGGATTTTAGATAATCACTGTTCCGTTTCTGGAGGTGGGAGCAAGGGCTGTCACGGGCAACACCAGATCGAAGCATCTTCAATTTTACTGATCAATTTTGAGGTCGTGTCTCCTGCGAGGTTGAAGTCCCTGAGGACCCCGCTCTGATTTCCATGCAGGCCGAGAGCTACGGCCGCATGGTGGTGTCGATCGAGTATTCCCTGTATCGTTCCGGGCACACTTAAACCCCAGGTCGAGACAGTCTCAATGCGTTCATCAGATATTTTATGGGCATGGAGCAGCTTTTCCGCATGCGAAAAAATCTGATGACTGTCGGGCCCCGTTCCGTTCTTCACGTGCACCATTGTAATTGCATGCTGATCCTGCCGGGAGAGGATAAAACCGACATGATCGACAGCACGGAATGAGTTGTCAGATCCATCGACACAAAGCAGCACGTTTTTTCTGTTCACCTCAGTTTTGGGGCAGATCCAGACAGGAGTGGTAAAATTGCTGTCCTTCAATATGGACTGGGCAATGTCATCTGCCGGGCGTTCAAATAGCCACTGCAGTGTGTAGGATGCGCGCTTACCGAGAATAATGGCGTCGTACAACCCTTCTGAGCCTTCACTGAGGATGTCTCTCACCTTGCCAAAACGCTCTCCCACGGTCTTGGTTTCCATCTTGTCTATGGACATTCTGCTTGTACTGATCAGTCTGTATCGATTTATCGATGGCCTTGCGGGCACCAAAGGTGAGGCGCCCCTTTATCTTATCATCAGGCTTTTCCCACATTTCCATGAGGCTGGCATTCATGTCGTTGGCGTCAAGGCGGCAAATATGCAGAAGGGTAAGGTTGTGCTCAGATTCCTTTTTAAAAAAGGAGCAGAGAAACTCTACGCCGGAAAGATTTTCAATCTCATTACTAATTGTAACCAGAAAATGTTTATTCATTTTAGTACTCAGGTTATTTTATCGCATTAAATTAACGTTACTTGCTCAGTCCTCCCATGATGCCTCGAACCGCGGCCGGAATATCGGCAGGAAGAACAATCGTTTTGCCGTTTTGACTTGTGGCCATTGCCTTAAGGCTGTCTATGTATTTTTCACCCAGTATGTACATGACCGGCAATTCATGGTCTTTAATCGCCTGGGTGACTTTCTCAATGGCCTGCTGACTTGCTTCAGCGAGAACAATTTTAGCCTGGGCGTCGCGCTTTGAGGCCTCATAGCGGCCTTCGGCCTCGAGAATAGCTGCATTCTTGTCACCGTCGGCCCGGGTGACGGTGGCCCGGCGCTGACGCTCAGCCGCTGCCTGCTCCTCCATCGCCGTCTGCATGGTTGAACTGGGATTGATATCCTGTATTTCCACGGTCTTCAGGGTGATTCCCCAGTCGGCGATGTCGTCCGATATGGAGGTTTTTAATTTGGCTTTAATCATGTCGCGGCTGGACAAGGCATCATCGAGCTGCATTTCACCGACGATTGATCGAAGTGAGGTCTGGACGAGGTTCTGTATGGCAATAATATAATTCTCCACGCCATACACAGCTTTCTCAGGATGGATGATATTGATAAAGGCTACCGCGTTGGCAATAATAACAACGTTGTCTTTGGTAATTACTTCCTGGCTGGGGATATCCAGCACTATATCTTTGGTGGTAACCTTGTAGGCAACAGCATCAAAATAAGGAATAATGATGTTGAGTCCAGGAGAGAGTGTTGAGTGGTATTTACCGAGGCGCTGTACCACCCACTTTGAGCCTTGGGGCACCAGGCGTACACCTTTGGCTATCGTTATAATTACCAGCAGTGCAAATACCAATGTAACAATAAGACCATATTCCATAGCGACACCTCAGCAAAGTTGAACGTTTCAGTTTCCTTTCGGTCGTACGATAAGTGTATTGCCCGAGACATCGGTAACTTCAACCCGGTCTCCGACTGAACAGCCGTCATGACAGATAAATTCCCACTCATCAGCACCGAGAAGCGGCATTGAAAACCTTACAACCCCCCGGATTTCATCCTGTGGGGCCCTGGTAACGATGCCTGTTTCCCCGGTTACAGCTTCCCGCGAAATTCCGGCTTTGGTACGATCCGTCATGGTTGGCTTGAAAAATTTAAACCAGAGAAACGTAAACCCGATGCTTCCCAAGCGCCCAGCAGATAATCTGCAGGCTCAGAGGACTCTCAGGCGCGATGAACAGCATGAACGCAACAAGGAAGGCCGCGAGGCCAAACCAGAACAAGGTGAAGCTGGGGATCATCATTTCCCCGACGATAAGGATCATTCCAAAAATCAGCCAATACCACCAATGTGCCGTAAACGCCATAGTCTCTCCCTTTGAACGTGGAGTAAAGAGGAATTTCAGTTATTGTAATAGATTAAGCTTTATTTAATATTTGTAAAGAGATAGCGGGTTTATCCGGAATATTTTATGAAAGCACGATGGGTTTAATTCTTTATAGCGAGAATCTGAATAACAGCACCTCTACCATTATGGTATTTCCCTTCATGAATGAGCCGTTCTGTCTCAATTGCATGCTGGAAAGAGAGCGGCTCGAGCTGCCGTTTGACACTGTCCAGGTCCATCAGCATTTCAGGTATGCGTGGTCCGCCGGTATTATGGTTGATCTGTTGTTTACTGTACCCCTCGAGCACAAAAACACCTCCTGGCCGCAGTCCATTATTGATCTGGCCATGGACATGTTCCTGGATAGCGGGCGGCAGGTGACAGAAAATTGAAATGATGGCGTCGTAGGAATCTGCAGAAATCTGGTAATCCTTGAGATCGGCAACACAGGTCTCTATGGATACAGATCGACTTTCTGCGAGCGCTGCCGCTTTTTCCAGGCCGACAGGCGATACGTCAACGCAGCTCACCTTAAATCCATTTTCAGCCAGATAGACTGCATTTCGGCCTTCTCCTTCCGCCAGGCAGAGTACCGTGCCTCCGGGATGAAGTTTACTCAAAGATTCCATGAGAAAATCATTCGGTTTTCTACCGTAGGCGAATCCCTCTTCACTGTATCGCTGATCCCACATTCTATTTACTCCCTTCAATCGACCGGTAAGACAATTCTAAAAAACACATACCTGCATATTTAAACAATCGACAGCATGGACTATAATTCTTTTACGGCAGATTGCTTACCTGCTTGTCAAGATCAGCTGATCAGTGGAAAATTGATCAGCAATGAAACATTAAAGAGCAGAAGAAAACGAACCATATGAGCTACAGCCCGCTGCTTCCCGACACAGTATTGTCCATCTATTGCCTTCAGGGTGTTGTTCCTGATCAAAAATGCCAGTCGCTGGACTGCTTTCTCGGGAATTGGCAGGAGGATGATTATTCGTTTCTGTTTTTTCAAAAACCGGTGGACAATTTCATTCATGCGCTTGTTTCAGACGACAAAAATCTGCAGCTGATTGACCAGTATGCCATGACCTATGAGCAATGGCAGGGCGGACCCAAAGAATCGTTTCAACTTGGCTGCTTCATGGTCCACCCGCCCGGGGTTCAATCTCCGTCAGAGCCTGACCGGCTATCGTTTATCCTTGATGCCGGTGTCGTATTTGGCAACGGTACTCACCCGACGACCCGGGACTGTTTGCGGGCAATTGAAACGGCCTGTGAAGCCGCGAATATTGAGACAATGCTTGACTTGGGAACAGGAACCGGTGTCCTTGCCCTGGGCGCGGCTCGACTTGGGGTGGGAAAGATCGCGGCTGTCGACAATACACTTCTTGCCGCTCGAACAGCTCAGCGCAACGTGCACTTGAACAGCTTGGCGGACATCATCGTCGTTGTTAATGGCAGCGCCGAAGACTTTACCAGCCAGCCAACTGATCTGATGGTTGCAAACATTCATTACGATGTTATGACGTCCATTGTTGAGTCTGAGGGTTTTCTCAGGCAAAGATTATTCATCTTATCCGGATTGTTGAACAGTGAGGCAGACAAAATCGTAAGTATCTTGAACAGCAGGGGCTCGAACATCATCAAGCGCTGGGAGGCCGAACAAACCTGGCAGACTATACTGGGTTGCAATGATTGAGAGGCGTTCAGCCAGATCGCTCATGGTTTACTGTTTTGCAGCATCCCACAATGTGGTTATAGTTTCTTCAGACTCCGGATGAACCGGAGTGTCCGATAGCCAAACAGAAACGGTGTCATCAAAAGTGGAGATAGCCAATGTCAGAAGTTAATCTCGTCGCTGCCAGCGAGGCATATTCACGTGCGAAAAGCGGTTCCGCTCTGCTCGTCTGTGCCTATGAGAGTGATGAAAAATTTCGTAACGTACATCTTGAAGGAGCACTATCCCTGGATGAATTTAAATCAAAACTCAAGACGATTGACCGGGGTAAGGAAATTATATTCTACTGCGCCTGACCGGGCGGTGGCTCAGCTGCTGGTCGAGCAGCACACTACAGCGGTGAAGGCTTCACCAATACCAAGGCGATTGAAGATGGCGTCAGTGCCTGGAAAAACGCCGGTCTCCCCATCGTTGGAGCATGAGTCTGTAAATCGGTAACCTGGCCCGGTTCAATTGTTCTGCTCAGGAACGAGCCGCCGGGCCAGAGATTATACATCTATTCTTCAGAAGATCCCATCGCCTGTAGCATAATTTGCAGAACTCGAAATCTGTTGTCGATGAGAAGAGAAGCTTGACTTCTTTTGCCGAAAGATACGAGTTATGACGCTTAAAAATCTGCACGCCAAACATTTAGTAATTTTAATGTAAGCCATATAACAGATGCACTTAACACACAAAACAGCAATGAACCTATGTGATACGCGCCTCTCACAAGCCGGATTTTAAGACGCCTGAAAAAAGGCTGCTGTGTCTCCGGTTTCGCTGGGACGTAGGGAAAAACGGATAGCAACAGTGAACAGACAAGAGACCACAGCACGCCAACTATACTTGGAATGATAAAGATGTCTTTATCCGCGCCTTCCTCAATGAACACCACGTAAGCAAATATAATGAATGCAACAACACTCGTTATAAAAAACAATGGTTTTAGCCAAATAACTCTTTTTGAAAACGTACTTAAATGGTCAATCATGGGTTGTATTTTTCATAGAACCGTAACATGTAATTGACTGCGGCCATTTTTGAGTACTTGAACTGCCATTCCTTACTTCCAATAAATGTACGATTTTTTAGTTTAGTACTTCCCTGGTTCACTGACCATTGACCAGCGGAGTCTGGGAAATTGTTACTATGCAAATTCCTCTTGTGCTGTTAATCAGGTGCATATAGATCTGACAGAGTTCATGGCAGATTCTGCTGAGATTCATCCTGTTAACCAAGAGCAGCGGAAAGCCCTTCAATAAGTTGGCTGATCTCCTCGTCGATTGTGTAATGGAGAAATGATAATCGCAGAACACCAGTGTCAATTGGGATGTTCAATCCCATTAACGGGCGGACACCGTAAAAATGTCCCTGCCCTACCATCAGTTTCTTGGCTGTCAGGACCTCAAAGATCTCATCGATTGATTTCTTTTTGGGAACGATAGATACTGTTGGAACTCTAAGTTCTGGATCGTCCGGGCCAATAATGCAAATATCGTCGCGCTGTCGCAACCACTCAAGCAGACCTGTCAGCAGGCTTCTCTCATGATCCTGGAATAGTTTTTTAAGATGCCGTCCTTTTTCTGCCTGATGAACTGTTGTCTGAGGGAAATGGTGTTCATAAACAGCATCAAGATAGCGAGCAACTCCGGAAGCGGCAGCGATCTGGGCATGGTCAGGGCCAGCTGGCAGCATCTTTTTTCGAAGAATGTGCTTATTAAAGAAGTGCCCCTGGTTGGGTAACTCATCCATGATTTCTTTTTTTATGGTCATGAGACCGAGATGCGGACCCCATGTTTTGTAGAGGGAAAACAGGTAAATATCCGCCCCTAAGGAGCCAATATCCGGCAGCCCGTGGGGGGCGTATGCGACCCCGTCGACAACGACACGGATGCTTGCATTTTTAGCTTTTGCGACGATTTCAGCCACTGGATTGACATGGCCGATTATATTGGAACAATGAGGAAATGCCAGTAACCTGGTTTTCTGTGACAGCATGGTATCAAGATCATCCGGGTTCAACATTCCGCTCACAGGATCAACGCACCATTCCTTGACCACGATGCCAGTTTTTGCCAGGCGTCTCCAAAATCCGGCATTGGCCTCGTGATCCTGATTTGACAAGATGATTTCGTCCCCCTCGTTCCACAGTTCCCGGAAGGCCTGAGTGAGAACATAGAGGTTCTGAGTGGTTGACGGGCCGAACTGGACTTCGTTCTCGGGGACATTAAGGTAGGCGGCCATTCGGCTGTAGGACTCATCCATTGCCGCTCCAGCTTTTTGCGATGCCGGGAAATTGAAATAGGGCTGGACCTTGGTCTTTGTATAGTAGTCCTTCAGACAGGATATCACCTGCCGGCATGTATAGGACCCGCCTGCATTTTCAAAAAAGCCCCATCCTTTTAATGACGGTTCTGCAAATGCGGGAAATTGACTTCTTATAAATTTTGAATCCAACTGCGTCACAATTCTCTCCTTATCTCAAGCAAGGCAAGCAATCGTCACCTTACAACAATCTCGCCACTTAAAAGCCAAGCGCCGTCGAGTGAAGGGGCTGGCTCAATAGGATTTAGAGCGATCCCAAAGGTTAATCTAACACAGGGACGGCTGTATTCCACTGTCGGGAAATCAGAGGTTAACGGGAAGAAACATCAATTTCTGAAATTGAATGAATCTTATATGGTTAGATCGGTAATATCAACGAGAAGCTAACCGGTGTACCTCAACAATACCACGCGAACATAGCGGGCGGTGTTAAGTGACTGGTGGGCGTTATGCCTCATTTCTCATCACTGATAATTTATTCTTCCCCTTTTTCAATGGTAAGACTTAACCCGTCTAAACCTTTGAAAATGCTGACATCACCTTCAATCTTGGCAAAATGGTTACCTGGTGAAATTAATCTGGGTTTATCGCTGGTGCTCGCTGGTGTGCGACCATATAATATACAAAATCCTGAACCTTGTAACCAATAGGCAATATCCCCGACTTCAAATTCTTCACGTGGGTTTTCTGCATCGATATTGACTGGAATAGTTCCATATAACTCATCACCCCATGTAGATAAATTAACACTCAGGGGAAGAGCCTGCCAAAATTTCGCACATGTCTTGGGTGCTGTATCCGTTAACAATTTTGCTTTTATTGCACCGAATTCTTTGGTTTTTAAGATGATGGTTTTCATATCTCTATTCCTCCCATTTTCTAGCTGCCTATGCATGATTTCATTATTTCTTTCATCTGTCAATGAACAGACAGCAGGCGCTTTTTGGGGAAAATTTTTCTTAGTTCCCGCTCAATTTTGACAACCACTGTAGCATTCCCATATTGGCCCTGACAATGTAAAAATTCACCTACCTGTCAGCAATTGTATGAACATGTCAGATCATGCCGCCACTATAAATGTATCTGAAATATCCTGAGTTGGGATCATACGCGATATTTTGCTGCTTTTCAGTGCTAATCCTCAATCTAAATAATTCCTTAGTTCTTAAAATGAAGTGTGCGTAAGCATCCGCATCCGGTGTTATTCAAAAAAGAACCGCTCTCCCAGCGTGCTGGAGAGCGGCATGGCGGGATTCAGGCCGGTGCAGTGGGAGACGCCGATTACAGTATGAACGCTCTTTTTACCTGTGATTTTTTTAGCGTTATGGATAGTGTTGATAATTCCATGATGGGCACAGCCCGATACAATGATCAGGCCTCCTGCATTTTGGAACACTTGATAGTAGCATGCCAAAATGGGCTCCTGTTCCAACCAGATCGTTCTCATGCTTCCTGCAACCTCTATCGGTTTTACGTAAGACGAGGTGAGACAAGATGAGCGCCCAAGAAATTGTGTTTTGCCTAACTAAACTATTGTTTTACTGTCAGTAGAAGATTTTCCTCGGGATGATCTTTTTATCGATACGGTAGCTAATATAGTGTAATCTATCGTTCCATTTTTTTTCGTGGTTAAAGAGGGCGGCGTAACTACCATTTTACATCACTCTCTTGAAGATAAGCGGCCCCGAACGGACGACTGTCATACAATGCACCAAAACTAACTCAAACCTGCGTTATTTTTTCAATTATGTTCATAATAACGGAACAACCATAAAAAAGCTTGAATGGATCTAATAACATTATTTGGTATTGCTGTCGCATTGGCGATGGACGCATTTGCGGTGGCCTTGAGTGCCGGTGTTCAGCTTAATCCGATTACCGGTCGCCAGTTGTTTCGACTCGGCTTTCATTTCGGGCTATTCCAGGGCATGATGCCTGTCATCGGCTGGCTTGCAGGAATAGGATTAAAGCAATTCGTAACTGTATACGCCCCATGGATAGCGTTTGCTCTGCTTACCTTAGTCGGTGGCAAGATGATATATGAAGCAATCACAGACCAGGATGATAATAAAAAGCGGCGCGATCCGACCAAAGGAGCAACAATGGTCATGCTCTCACTTGCCACCAGTATCGATGCCTTGGCTGTAGGGTTTTCAATGTCACTCCTCGGGGTCGCTATTTGGACTCCGGCGGTTGCCATAGGCTGTATAACCGCCTCATTGACGGTTGCCGGCATGCTTCTTGGTCGGAAAATCGGCACTATTTGGGGAGGAAGGGTTGAGATCTTGGGCGGGTTTATTCTCATTGGTATAGGATTAAAAATCCTACTCCAATCACCATAATTCTTTTTCCCCCAAAGACCCACGAGCGGTCTTCAAAAGGTGTGAATCGCCCTACGATCAGTCACTTTTCATATACCTGTTCTATTAAGTGGTTGACTCTGTCATCCGCTAAAGCGATAAAGCCGGGTAACCGGTGCTTCTACACGGATAAATTTATCGTCAAGACAAATGTCCTCCGTCACCATATGTAACATTGGGCAGTACAGAACTATATCAGTACCTCAGTACTGTTTGCATCATTGTTAGGATTAGGGTTTTTTGTTGAAGGATCGTAAGGCACGACGTCACGTCAACTATTTGTTATGATTATCTCGTTCCTTGTTCCATAGTTTGTTTTTTATTTCGATGAATTTCATGGAAAAGGTGAATTTTTGCAAAGACTTAAGGCGCTCTTTATGTTTCTCTGAAAAATGCAATCTATGAATTTTTTCTTGATCTATAACATAAAGATCTTTAGGACCAAAATATGTAACACCAAGACTCGAATACTCTTTTTCCTGACGTTCAAACAAGGACATTCCCAAGAACGGATTGCTACGATTTTCCAGACCAAGGTAATGGATCAGGCTTGGGGTGAAATCAATACTGGTAGAAAAGTTGGCATCATATCCGTCAGGTAATTTTCTTAACGGGTCATGAATGATGAGGGGGATTTCGTCAACGAAATATTCTTGATAGCCTGCTTCTTGAAAGGCTTCAACAAAAGGTTTCTCAGGATAATGTGCATGGTCAGATGTAAAAATTATTATCGTATCCTTTGCATAAGGTGATGCCCGATAGTATTCCCAGAACATTCCAAAAGCATCATCAAAGGTATGTATTGTATTGAGAGACTGATTGCTGCCGTCGCGATACTCTCGTCCATCAGAAGCCATAGGGAGCATCGCATGAGTACCAAAATTATAAAGACTCATGATGAACGGTTTATCTTTGTTTTCAGCAGTAAGTCTATCTTTTAAAAATGAAATCGTACTGTGCATGTACTGCTTGTCAGAATAGGCGTTTTTGATCTCGGGACGAGCGTTTTCAAGATACCTCTGAGCGAGAACATCTCCTGTAAGGACCGTTTCAAAACCAAGATTTACCATCATTTCATCTACTCTTGATATGTGATCTTTATGATGGCTATCAAGAAAAATTGTATCGTAGCCGTCATTTTCAAGCACGTTATTCAGGCAAAGATAGTTCTTTTGAGACATGTAATCATAAGAAATCATCCATGTACCGCCGCCAAATTCTGGATAAAGCGAGCAGAGTTGCCCATGTAACCCTCTATATGTCGCCGCTGTGTGGTTGTAATAATTCTTCACTACCATTGAGGATTTAGCAAAATCATTAATATGCGGTGTTAAATCATCATATTTTGAATCATATACCTCTATTGCCCGTGCTGAAAATCCTTCGGTGAAAAAGATAATTATATTTGCTGCCGGCTCCTGATTAGACTTTATAGAAAACGGTGCTTTTGTCGCATATATACGTCCTTTTATAAATGGAAATTCTTTATTTGGTTTGTAATGAAATCCAAATTTATTAATCTCTTTCAAATCATCTTTCCTGAGTCGAGGGTATTTATAATCCTCCCCGAAAATCGCTCCCCGAACAAAAAATGACTCGTATAGTGTTGAAACAGGGCCGATGTGAGACAAACTATGTGCATGTAAACAATCATTGCTCTTCTGGATTATCGATTTCGGCATCCAATTGACAACAGGAAATGCGAAGAGTACCAGGCATGCCAACAGAGCTATCGACTTCGCAATAGCTTTCCAAGAGGATCTATTTTGAAATTTAAATTCGATAAGAAAAGAGAACACTAAAAAAGCTAGAATTCCACCTGAAACGAGTAGTATATTTTTATAGTTATAGAAAAGATATATATGATCAATATTTTCTAGTGATACCTGTGAGATGAATTCTCCCCCAAGGTAAAACGCATAGAGTTGAACCATATATATGGCCACAAACACAAACAATATAAAATAATAAATTATTCTAAAATATTTGTTCAAATTCAATAAAATCAGACCTAAAACAATTACCCCTAAAAATTCAACTAGAAGCCTTTTAAACACCAGAAATGACGATAAAATATTGCTGACGGATAAAGACTTATGGTAACAATTCAACTGGTATAAAAAAAATATTTCATAGCAGATCAAAAATGAAATCATGCCTAGAAGAAATATACGGTTCCTCGTGTATTCTTTATTTTCAACAGGATTGAACAGAAAAGTCATGCGTGTGACACCTTTACCTTTTTAAGTAGACACATCATATAGTAGTAATTTGACTGTTGAGCGTAACAAGTGATGTATAGATTAGGTTTGTCAATAATTGCAGAACCAAACTTCACTCATTGACCCTTGAATGTAACATTGCGACGAAGATAATCAATGTTGCATTATATTCCAACGAAAGATGCTCTTCCTGTAGATCTTCAGAAGGTATACAGAAATAAGATCAAATTCTATGCACAGCCTCAAAGCTCAATTAACATGTTAGGCCAAGTGGTTAGTCTGTTTGATAGGTTCTTAATTTCTTCGTCTCTATACAATTTCACAAACCCAGCTTGCAATATGGAGGATCAACGGTCTTCCTTCATTTTAGCATTGGCTAAATGACCGTCAGCAAATTGTCAATTAATAGAGGAGGAAGTCATGCCAACATTTGTTAGCCTTGTAAGCCTTACTGACCAATGAATCCGAAATGTCAAAGAATCACCCAGCGCTTTGAAGCATTTCAGGCGATGGCTGAAAAGATGGGTATTAAGGTTGAGTGCGTCTACTACACCCAGGGACAATACGATATGGTGGTGATCCTAGAGGGGTCCGATGAAGCGGCTATGGTGTCGTTTCTTAAGCTGGTCTCGCTCGGCAATGCACGCTTTCAGACGATGAGGGCGTTTTCTGTGGACGAGATGAAAGGATTTATGAGCATGATACCGTAATAGAACGCATACAGAACTATTAATATCTGAACAACGATGAAGGGACTCTGGTAATCTCATAATGGGCTCTTCTTAAAGATAGAGACCGAACCCGTCTAGAAAACTTTTTTTAGGCTAACATTAAGCTGACAAGAAGAGAACGTATCTCCTGCAAACCTAGAAACGATGACCAAAACCGGACTGTTGGTTGATTAGATTGGCTTAGTTCTGGTAATAGTAATCTGGCAGATGTTTTGAATTATCAATCAGTCATTCTAGCTGTTAGTAAGTCGAGTAACTCGGCAGGATTTTCGGAACTGACAATTGCCTCCCGATATGGACGTTTGAGGAAACCTTCCTTTTCTGCAACACAAAGCATACTCTCAAGAGGCGCATAAAAATTATTAACGTTCAATAAACCACATGGCTTTGATTGAAATCCCATCTGCGCTAACGTATAGACCTCAAAAAATTCTTCGAACGTACCAATGCCTCCAGGCAATGCGATAAAACCATCCGAAAGGTGAACCATAAGATTTTTTCTCTCATGCATGGTTGGTAAAACATGCAGTTCCGTTAAGCCCTTATGAAACTCCTCTTTATCTTTTAAGGCCTGAACCGTCACACCAATCACTTTTCCGCCTGCATTCAGTGCGCTGTCCGCCAGTTGATTCATGAGTCCGGTGCTCGATCCGCCATAAACACAGGTCAGCCCGCGAATTGCAAGCTCACGACCGATAGCTGCGGCAGCATTTCTGTAGGCTACATGGTTGCCAAAGCTTGATCCCAGAAATATACAGATTGCCTTTTTACCTGCCATTCTACCATTTTCCTGCAAGAGTTACATTTGTCAGCTGCGCAGAGAATGTAACATAATTGGAGTACATCACTACCAGCGAGGAATATAAAAAGGTGGCGGAGGAGCAGGGATTCGAACCCTGGGTGGAGTATCCCCCACAACGGTTTTCGAGACCGTCCCGTTCAACCGCTCCGGCACTCCTCCAAAAAAAACATTCATACCAGCAAGCGTATCTTGTTACAAGCATAGATCCATAAATGAAGAGCGACAAGTGCAGAAAGGAGGAGGAAGAGCGTGTAATCCTATGGAAATGAAAATAACCGCATTGCAGTCGAAGGTAATCTTCGCC
This sequence comes from uncultured delta proteobacterium, assembly GCA_963710015.1. Taxonomy (GTDB): domain Bacteria; phylum Desulfobacterota; class Desulfobulbia; order Desulfobulbales; family Desulfocapsaceae; genus MADRE3. The sequence goes on from CAVPYP010000014.1 coordinate 229,962, forward strand.
ATTATTGTTTGATTATCAAGTATCTCTGTTTTCAAATAACTTGACTTTGGGACAAAATCCGATATTATCACTCCAACTATTTCAGGAGACTATATGGAATTGGAAACATTACTTTTCGCAGCTATCCAGTCCAGCTTTCTGCTTGGCTTGCTTCATGGAGTGAATCCTTGCGGACATTCTTGGCTTGTTTTGGCACCGTTTGTGACAGGGGAGAAAAATGGCGGTCGTGTTGCGCTGCTCACCATTGCGTTTATCAGCGGCACCGCGCTTGCCTGTCTGGCGTTGGGAGCAAGCCTGGGTGCAATTTCTCAGTTCGTTCCTGTGGCGATGGGGACCTGGGTTGAAGCCGGAACTTCAGTCCTCTTGATAATTCTTGGTGCTCTACTTCTCTACAACCCGCATCTTCTGCATCATCACGATGATGAACACAGTCACACAAGGTGTCATAATCATGAACACGGCCATCCTGAACATGGCCGCTACACGTCTACCGGCCATTCGCACGCCCATCAGCAGGAAGGTGTATTGAAAAAACTGCAGGCGTTAGCCGGGAACAGGAGGATGCTCCCTCTGGCGTTGTTCGGTATCGGCTTTGTCAATATGATTATCCCCTGTCCGACAGCGGCGGTAATGTACGGTTATGCTTTGAATGCCGGCAGCATGCTGACCGCCACCCTTGTTTTTGGGACTTATGCGCTATCAACCGCTATTGCTGTCGGTGCGGTGATTTTTGTCATATTCAAGGCGACAAATATGGCGGGTTCTTTGCAGAAAGAGTGGGTCGAACCCTTGATAATGCGGTTAGCCGGAGGCGTGATAATCATTTTCTCGGTTTATGGTCTTTACCAGACCTTTGCATCATAACCTTAATCAGCGGGGTTGGTATGAGTGTGGAATTGCTTTCCCACCAGTTTGCCGAATTCTACGATAAAATTTCCTCCTGGGAATACTCTATTGTTAAAGAAAGCGGTCTGTCTCCTGCACAGATGCATACTGTCGAGGTGATTGGCCACCACCAGAATATGAGAATGAAGGAACTGGCAGAGCGGCTTGGGGTTACAACCGGAACGCTGACCGTCGGTGTTGATAAGCTTGAAAAAATGGGGCTTGTCGAGCGAAAACCTCACAAGAAAGATCGGCGCTCATGGCTGATTGTGCTGACTGAAGAGGGGAAGCGTATGTATGAACAGCATCACCGGTTTCATCAGGAGTTTACCCGTGAAATATCCAGTGATCTTTCGATCGATGAAGTCAGGACGCTTTCAAAGCTTCTCGGGATAGTCTTGAAGGGTATGTAATTTCTCGATGAAGAGGAGATGAGCCAATATGAAAAAATAGACATGTTACTCTTCTGCGTTCGGCTGTTGATTTCTTGATTACGCTACTGACTTCTGCGCCATTAAAGGCAGTGGGCTGGGAAAGGAGCTGATCGGCAGGAGGGGGACACCATGGTCAAAGAAGTGCGATGCAAAAATTATTTGATGCAATACGTATCGATTCTGGTGTAGGTAATAAGAATGTTTGTAAAAATGATTCTTCAGAAAAAAAATCTCTTCCTGGTAACTCTTCTCACCCTTCTAACCCCTTTTGTCCCCCAGCAGATAGATGCAGCACTGAGTCCGAACAAAAAGGTCACCATCATGTGTTACATGAATGGAGACAATAACCTCGCCAACGAGGTTCTTTATGCTGTTGATATGATGGAAACGGTGGGGTCATCTCAAGATGTCGATATCATAGCACTTGTTGATGGCAGGCCGGGTGAGAATGGTGGCTATGGAGCTCAATGGGAGAATACCAAACTCCTTCATATCACAAGGGATGACGAGATTGGTGTCATCAATTCTCCCGTTATTGAGGATATGGGGGAAGAAAACCTGGGTGACCCAAAGGTGCTCGAGAAATTTATAAAAAAATCTCTTGAGTACCCTTCTGACAAATACATCTTTATTTTATTTGGTCATGGAAGAGGCATAATAGACACGAAATCTTTAGATACGAAGAGAGCATACAAGTCCGTTTTACTTTCACCTGACGACACAGGGCAGCGTGCCATGAATCATCAGGAATTTAATCAAGCAATTATAAATGGCTTATCCGGTGAAAAATTTCATCTTATGCTCTTTTTCTCCTGCCTGACCAATATGGTCGAAGTGGGATATGGGCTGCAGGATGTGACAAACTATTTGATTGGCAGTGAGGATGAAGTCAGAATGGTTAATAAACCGCCGGGTATGTTTCAAATCCGAGGAATTGAACCTGAAAAACTCATAGGTAAACTCACCTCAAATCCCGATGTGTCAGCGCTGGAAATGGGCAAAGTAACCATTGATTCATTCATCAGTCAGTATGAATCTGAGGTCAATATTCAGAATGAAGATGGTACAGGATTAAGGGTAAAATACCCGGCGACATTGGCATTGGTGAACTGTCAGAAGTATGACAGACTTTCGAAATCAATTGACATTCTGTCAAAATACCTGATCGAGCAAATAGAGCAAAAACCATCAGGCAAAGAAGTTTTGACACACCTGCACACAGCCATTAAGGCATCTCAGAGATATCCAAGTTTTTTAAATTTAGAGTATCTGGATTTACAGGATATTCTCGAACATTTACGCTCCTATTCGGAGGACATTCATATCAAGAAGCTCTGTCAGAATTCAATAGATATTCTTGAGAATGAACTCATCCTCTATGAACGGCACACCGATGATAGTCAATCAAATGGTGTCTCGATATTTTTGCCCAGTTTCCTCGTTCCTGACAACGTCTACCGTTCACACATGAGCATGTACAGTAATTCAAGATTCAGCCAAGATACATCCTGGGGTGAATTGATAGATACCTATAGAACTCAGATGCTGGAGAGATATACCGAAATGCTCATTGATGAATATGAAAAGGCCTACGAAAACTCTGATATTGAAGTTGTCAAACGTTTAGGCACAAAAATATCATGGGAATTACGAAAAGATGTCTCAAAGGGAAAGTATATTTCTATAAAAAGGTATCTGGGAATATTGAAGAGAATGGATAAAAGATTGATACCAATGGGTTTTATACGCCACCTTCAAGCAGAATTGAGAACGCCGGGAAAACATCACCAGGTCGATGATGATCTACGTGAAACTGTTGAAGTGCTGCTGTTATCAAAAAATGATAAGTGATTAATCGTCGTTTTCTCAGCAAGAGCTGCTTTCTCAAGAGCACTCCTCTTATTTGAAAATCACCCAAAACTATTTGCTTTCAACAATTTTCATTGTGTTCACTGCTGCAACTGTTCGAAAAAGCAATTACTTATCAGTTACCTGTCCTTGTGTTTGTAGTTTAAACTACCATTAAACTCATTTTTTACTACCATTGTATTGTGTGGGAATGGTCTTAGTGTGTGAGGTACCAAACAACACGACCGAAAATTAAATGAGAGGTTAGAAAACGTTAAAAGTGCTCCCAGCACGTTGTTTGATGAAAAAACTACAGGACCTACTCGGTTCAAAATCCATGGAATCAGGATAAAAAAAACCTACTTCTCACAAAATTAAAAGGATATAAAATGAAAACATTAACAATGATAGTGGCACTAACCGTCGCATTATTAACTTCAGCACCGGCTTTCAGTGGCTCAGACAAAAAAGACATTGTAGACACTGCGGTTGGCGCTGGCTCATTTACCACACTTGTTGCAGCCGTGCAGGCCGCGGATCTGGTCGACACGCTTAAGGGTGAAGGGCCATTTACCGTTTTCGCACCAACCGATGATGCCTTCGCTAAGTTACCAGCGGGAACGGTTGAGGACTTGTTGAAACCGGAAAATAAAGAGAAGCTGCAGGCAATCCTTCTCTACCATGTGGTCCCGGGCAAAGTAACTGCAGCCGAAGTGGTAGAATTATCATCTGCCAAGACAGCAAGTGATATGAATCTGGCCATAAAGGTTGATGGTAAGACTGTCATGGTTAATGATGCACAAGTCATACAGACAGACATCATGACCAGCAATGGCATCATCCATGTCATCGACACGGTGATGATTCCATAGCAGTTTGCCGTAATAATAAGTGTTAAATCAAATGGGCCTGATTTCTATAATCAGGCCCATTTGATTTTGATCACAGAACAATAATAAATAAATGGTTTCGGATGAGAGCTGAAATATCATTAGCTGACAGTTAGATTTACTGTTGCTAAACCAAAGGTAGTCTTAAAATCTTGAAAAGGAGCTTCCTGCTCATTATTGGACGATGAGCAGAAATAGTATCTGATTCTGTAACAGAATTCCAGATTCGTACCCCCATTCCCAGATGTTACACTCTACAGTTAAAACTTTTTACTTGTAACAAGATATGTTCGCTGAGATGAATAATTTCGTGCTGGTAAGGACCCTATCTTTCTCTTGGGGACGTTTGGCTAAAAAGAAACCTGGCGAAGTGCTTGGTTGGTCAGGACGCCAACCCTTTAACCCGGATGTATTTATCAGTTAATTAATCGGCTTGCTGTTGTCCACTGGAGGCGGTGATTGTTTTCCGGTCATTGACTCGATTGAGATCTTCCAGACGCTGAGTCCGCTTAACGGAATATCCTTAAGATCCCACGTTTTGCCAGAGTATTGGTGCATGATATGAGTGAGCCCCATAATTTTTTCTTCACGGCTTGACAACTCCTCAACCGTTCCGAATCCAATCACGCTGCGAAATGAGAATGACCAGTTGCATGGGGACGTTTCATCCCGCAGTATTGCTACTTCCGATTCGAATTCGAAGCAGACATTATTGTTAATGGAGAGTATATCAATTTTTTTTCCGGTCCTGGCCGAGTGAAAATAGAGAGAGGCCCCATCATAGCCAAATGAAACCGGAACAATATAGGGTCTGTCATCTTGAGATAAGGCCAGTCGGCATACCTGGCATTTGCTGATGATTTCTGAAATTTCAGTCTCTTTTAGTGCCTTTTCCTTTCTTCTCACCACATTCTCCTCAGATTGTAACCAGGCTCTCTGCTGACCGCTCATCTTTTCAGGATTTTCCTCAATGTTTGCGGGTAATCAGTTATCAGGGATGAAACACCCCAGTCGATGAAGGTCTGCATCATATCCGGATCGTTAACGGTATAGAGATTAACGGTACAGCCATGCTCCAGTGCTCTTAGAACCTGGCCATGATCAATATATTGTGCATTTGCATTATAGGTTTGATACCCGAAATTACCCCAGTTGTTTCTCCCCGATGGACCGCCGCCAATCAGTGCATTAATTTCAATCTCAGGGCGAAGATGCTGGGCTGTGTCGAGATAGTGGTGATAAAAAGATGAAATTGCCACCTGGCCAGGATCAACCTTTAAGTCATCGATGAGTTTGATAACTTCTTCAACCAGGGGAAAGGTTTTGAGCGGGGCGCTCACCTTCTTCAGTTCAAGATTTATCTGCCAGCTCTTACTCTTTACAAAGAGCAGCGTTTCCTCAAGCGTCGGAATCTGAAGGTCATACATCTGTTCCATTTCTGCAAAAGAGACCGTGCCCGCGGTGATCTGGGAGAAGGGGTCAGAATCGATGAACCAGGAGCCTGCATCAAGCTCTCTGAGCTCATCGAGCAGAAATGTCGCAATCGGCTGGTTGGCGCGATCCGGAAAACATTCCGAGACATTTGTCGTTCGTGCAGGTGTCGAATCATGGTGGATAACGAGCTGGCCATCGGCCGAGACCCGCACATCGACCTCAATGCCGTCAGCACCGAGATCCCACGCTTTGCTGAAGGCCACCAGGGTATTTTCAGGCGCGAGGCTTCTCGCTCCCCGGTGGCCGATATTTCGTGTTACCATGCCATTTGATCAGGCAGACGCCTCATCAGTAATTTCCTGGATCCAGGCAAGTGCTGCGGCCACTTTTGGAAAGCCGATCGTTGAGATAAGAACCAACAGTGCGTGTTCAATTTCTTTTTTGCTGGCGCCCGCTGCGAGGGCTCTTCTGGTGTGAGAGTGAACAGATCCAATTGACTGGGCGGATGCCGCAACTGCCAGCTGGATTAATTCCGTGGTTTTGTTGTCGAGCGGTCCCGCCTCGCGAACGGTAGCGCCGAGACTTTCAACAGCCGCCATTGTCTCTGGAAAGTGTGACAACAGATATTGGTAGTGTCGTACTTTTACTTTTTTGCCAGACATATCATATCCTCCTTGAGGAAGTCATTAAGTTGGGGCGTACCGTTTAATTTCTGCCGGGGAACCCTTCAATCATTCTAATTACTCGATAATAATTTTCAAACACCGTTTTTACCACGGCCACATAGTTTGACTGGGCTCTTGTGAGGTTTGAGACCGCATCAAGCAGGTCGATCTGGCGCTGCACACCTTCTTTATACTTGAGATCAGTAATACGCAGGTTCTCTTCTGCGTAGGTGATATCTTCTCGAGCCACGTCGACATTGGCCAGGCTGACCTCATAATCGACGAGTATATCCTTCAATGTTGTTTTGAGCTCATCCCGGAGTTCAGCCAGATCATAGGTTATTGAACGAACATCGGCTTTCGCCCGGGCAATTTCTGCCTCGTCCTCAAATCCGTTAAAGAGGTTGAAGGACATGATCAACTCGGCGCGGAGTTCCTCGTCGCTGAACTCACCCTGTCCATTGAGGTAGCTGTCATCGTAGTTACGATATCTGCCAACCAGGTCAAATTGGGGGTAATAGCTACCGTACCGGGCGTTTACGTTATACTCAGCGGACTGGGCAAGAGACTCGAGCACCTTGAGCTCACTTCGCTGAGCGAGCATCTGCTGCTCCAATCCATCCTGATTATTAAGCGTTGGATTAGCCTTAAACTCAACGAAACTCAGTTCGTCTTCGCGAATCTCCAGGTTGACCACCCGGCTCAGCTGGTTTAATGCTTTTGCCAGATCAGCCTGTTCTTTTTTGACGCCCAGATTTGCGTTGTCAAAATCAACCTTGAACTTGAGAACAGCATTTTTGTCGATAAGGCCGACGTCATATCTGTTTTTACTGTCGATAAAGAGGCTTTCGAGGGTTTTATAGGTGTCCTGGGCCACCTTGAGCCGAGCTTTCTGGTAATAGACAGCCAGGTATCGTAATGATACCGCAAGCTGAATATCCTGCTCTATGGCCAGAAGTCTGAAAGACTCAACTTGCTGAACACTTTTGGCAGAACTGATGCTGTATTTATCTTTAAAACCGGAAAAGATATTCCATCTCAGTGCTGAGCTGAAAACAGAATTTTCCCGTTGCTCTGTTGGTGTTGCCTCATCAATCGTGTAGGTATTATAAGCAATATCAAAGGACGGATAATAGCCGCTTTTGGCGATACGGATATTTTCCACTGATTTATCGACTTCTGCTTCGAAGCGTTTGACAAGTGAACGGTTGTCCAGCGCCGCTTTCTGCATCTCTTCGAGGGTGATGGCAGATGCGAACGCGGGCAGCAGGAGAAATGTTATCAGAAGACTAATGAGTTTCATTGTTTCTACTCCTTTCAAATCCGATTACAAAGGCCAGCATGGCTGGAATAACAAACAGGGTGAACAGTGTCGACAGGGCAAGGCCGCCGAGCAGAATACTTCCGAGCCCGCGATATAATTCAGAACCGGCTCCAGTGGAAAGGACCAGCGGGGTCATCGCCAGAATAGAGGTGGTGGCGCTCATGAAAATGGGCCTGATCCTCGTTCTCACCGCCTCGGATACTGCTGTAACACCTTCGAGTCCGTTAAAGCGTACATTGTTGAGCGACTGGTGAACGATGAGGATGGCATTATTAACCACGGTGCCAATTAATATGATAAAACCAAGCATGGCCAGTATATCAAATCCCTGCGGGGCGACAAATGTATTAACTGTTAAGAGGCCGATAAAACCGCCTGCGGCAGCAAGAGGAACACTGAACAGAATAATGAACGGATAGAGAAAATTTTCAAATAATGCCGCCATCAACAGGTAGGTGATCAGCAGGGCCAGGATCAGGTTCCATTGCAGCGCTTTTCCTGTTTCGGCCAGTTTGTCAGCGTTACCACCGATAGTTATCTCAACATTATCGAGTTTGCCACCCTGTTTCAGCGCTCCGACGACCTTGTTTTCTATTATTTCCATGGCATCCTGCAGGGCGATTGAGGCAGGAGGCGTCACCTGCAGAGTAATATTTCGTTTACGTTCCAGGTGGTTGACTTGAGGCATGCCTTCACTGTATACCAGGTCACCGATATCGCCAATTTTTATCAGATCACCAAATTGATTGACGATAGGGGCATTGAGGATATTTTCAGGATTGTCAAACCTCGTTTCATTTCCTTTTAGAACAAGGTTTATCTGCTTCGTGCCTTCCGGCCTGTACTCATCAATTTTTCTGCCATCCATCAGGATATCAACATAGATACCCAGATCCCTTTCTGTCAATCCGTTTGCAGCCAGTCTCTCTTTATTGGGTATGACCCTGATTTCCGGGTAACTCGTTTCAAGAGATGGTACCGGTCGAACCTGGGCGCCCTGGAGGTTCTGGCTGATGGCTCCGAATAACATTCTGGCAGCACCAACGATCTCGTTTATATCATCTCCTGAGACGTTTACTTCAACTGATCGTCCCTGTCCAAGACCTCTTTCGAAGATACTGGTCTGGAGTGAAACACCGAATATGCCGGGAATTGAATTTATGATTCGAGTGAAAAGCGGTATCAGTTCTTTTGCCCGGGTCTCGTGAACTGACGTACCGCCAAAAAGGGTGATTCGATCTGCTCCGACATAGAACATTTCTTTAACCTGAGGGAATCCGTCCAGGTTGTCTTCCTTGAAATAGGGTTCTGCCTGCCGGTAGATATCGAGTCCTATCTCCTTTAATTTATCAACAGAATAGCCGGGAGGAGGAAGGAGGATATTGAGAATGAGGTTCTGGTTTCCCATCGGCAGGTATTCAGCACTTGGACGCAGCCAGAAAATGATACGCAACGGAAAGGGAGGTGAACAAAACGACCGTCACGATTCTGGTGAAGACATTTTTCAGACAAAAATTGGAAAATCCCATCAGCGCACGGGCAAAGAATGGTCCGATAATGGAACGCTGCAGCCGATTCGGCTGCTTGTTTTTTCCTTCATCTCGGCGGTAAAAGATATTTACCAGGGTTGGAATGACGGTGATTGATACCATAAAACTGATCATGATGGAAAAGGTGATGGCAATTGCAATATCTCGAAAAAGCTGTCCCGCCTCTTCCTGCATGAATATGACCGGTAGAAATACTGCAACAGTGGTTGCCGTTGAAGCAAAGACGGCTCCCCACACTTCCCTGGTGCCCTCCCTGGCCGCATCGTAGGCTCTCTTACCCATCTTTCTGTGGCGGTCAATGTTCTCCAGCACAACAATCGAGTTATCGACAAGCATTCCTACAGCAAATGAGATTCCGGCCAGACTGACCACATTGAGACTTCTGTTACTGAGCCACAGAAAAATAAAGGTACCGATTACCGAGATCGGAATTGCCAGAGCTGTTACCAGGGTTGAGCGAGCACTGCGCAGATAGATAAGCAGAACGGTTACCGCCAGCAGTCCTCCGATCAGTACATTTTGTTTAACCAGGTTAATGGAGGTGTTGATGTATGGTCTCTGGTCATATACCATATCAAAGTATAAGCCGTTATCGGCGAGAATTGAACTGTTGAGCCGCTCAACCTCTCGTTCGACTCTCTCCGTCATGATCAGGACATTGGTTCCAGGTTCTTTACGAATACCGACAACAATAATCTGCACGGTTTTGTTAAGAACTGCTCCGGTCTCTTTGCTGAACCCTTGCGTGATGGTTACCACATCTCTGAGATAAACCCGTTTAAGCCCGTCGTCAAAAACCACCACATCAAGTACTTCCTCAGGAGACTGGAACTGACCGATGGTGCGTATCCGATAATTTTTCCTGCCGATGCCGAGTACTCCGGCGGAAATGGTTGAATTTGCATTGGAAACGGCTGCAGATATCTGGTTGATGGTGACATTGTGCTGGGCCAGTTTCTCCATATTGAGCTCGACATGGAGTTCGTCCTCGGTTCCGCCAAAGACGAAAAGAGAGCCGACACCTTTAACCCGTTCAAGGTGCTGTCTTACGTGATCCTCAAAAAAGGTTCGATACTGGTTGATGTGCGTTTTGTTTTCCGGCGTTGTTTTGAGAAGTATCCAGGCAACCATTGAACTATTTGCTCCCGCTGCCTCGATAGACGGCCGTTTGGCATTATCGGGGTAGTCGGAGACCTCGTTCATTTTGTTGGAGACCCGCAGCAGTGCATCATCGAGGTTTGTTCCCAATTCAAAAGAGAGGGTTATTTCTCCAAGGTTATTATAGCTGGCGCTTTCCATCTTGGTCAGGCCCTGGAGGCCTTTGAGCGCTTCTTCCTGTTTTTCTATGATTTCCTTTTCAATTTCATAAGGCGTTGCACCATTCCAAATGGTTTGTACCGTAATTTGCGGTTTTTCAACATCCGGAGTGAGCTGCACCGGTAGTTTGTTAAGACCGATAAGTCCGAAGGTAACCAGGAGAATAATGCCGACAATAACGGAAACCGGTTTTTCGAGGGCATATTTTACAATATCCATTAATTCTCTCCTACCACCACAACCGGCTGATCCGGCCTGAGACGCTCGTTGCCTTCTACGACAAGATTCATGCCGGGAACGATATAAGGGTTATCAACACCAACCCGGTCTCCAAGAAAGGTAACAATATTAACCGGCAGGATAGCAGCTTTACCCTCTTTGACGGTATAGACGAAGTCTTTGCCCTGAAATTTGATCAGGGCGGCTCGACTGAAAATGCTCAGTTTCTGGCGTGCGCTGATCGGCACAGAAACGGTAGCGGACATATTTTGAGCGACGAGCGGCAGCGGTGGAATCGATATCTTCAGGAAGACATTTTTTGTTTTCATATCAGCAACGGGATCGATATCGATGATTTTACCCTTCAGTTCTTTGTTGAAGGCGTTAATGGTTACCGGTATTTCCTGACCGAGTTCAATAAACTGCAATGTTGTCTCGGCGATGGGCGCGCGGATAAAGAGATCTTCACTTGAGCCGACCGATACCAGCTGTTTCCCGGGCTGCACCCAGCTCCCTGAATCGACATCTTTCGTCAGAATAATTCCGTCAAAAGGGGCGGAAATAATAGAACGGGTTTTCTGGATCAACAGTTTCTCAAGGGTTGATTCAATGGCCTGCTTCTCTTTCTGGGCATCCTGATAGGTAAAGAGGGAATCATCGTATTCTTTTTCACTTACTCCCGACTTGTCAAAAAGGCGTTCCAATCGAGAGAAATTTTTCTTGGCATTGGCGATGCGCAGTTCAATCTGTTCAATACGGGACTTCTGGTACATTATCTCCTTGTCGAGGATTTCAGTATTCAACCGTACCAGCGGGTCACCTGCTTTTACCTTGTCTCCCTGCTTCACGTCGACCTGATCGACGAGTCCGGCAAGCTCTGTTGAGATTTCGCTTATCCGGTCATAATAGAGAAGCCCGATCACCGATCTTGTCTGGGATACTTCTTCCTGAACGACCGGTGCAACCCTGACCTGGGATGGCGGCGGGCCATCAGCACCAGAGACCATCAGGGAGCTTGATAAGAGGAGAATAATGGTGCTCCATAGGTTGACGGAAAAGATGTTTCTTGCTCTCATTGTTGTCTCCCGGTTGTTCTGTCAAGCAGTGTCGTTTTAAAAAGCCTGACCAGTCTACAGCCTTATCTGACTGAATATACAGCTGTAATCTTTATTCGCACGTGTGGTGCCGGTCATGTTGACAGGGGGGTGTCAGGAATCCTGTATGTTCTTGTTTATTGTTGGGTTCTTTTATGCTTAAAGAGGAACGTATTAACACAGCAGGCGAAACTGTCAAGATATTGAGTCAATTGGAAAAACAGCAGGAGAGATGAAAATATGCCCATAAAAGCAGAGCGCTGTTGGCAAATGATTTTATTTAGCGGTTATCCTCCTCCTTTACTGCGTTCGCCAGGTCTTCATCATCGAGCAATAAGCGGCCGGCAGCAGCGCCTGAGATGATGTCCTTGGATTCGCCGGGTTTGTCATGTTCCTCAGGCATGTAAACAGTTACATTTCGATGGGCAAACTCGATATTGCTGGCGGCAAATTTCTCCTGAATTTTGCGATAAATCTCTCTTCGCATCATGAATTGTTCACCTGGCTGAGTGGTGAACTTGATGCGAACGATCATTGCAGAATCGTCCATTTGCCTGATACCCTGAGACTTGAGTTTACCGGTCAGTTTCGGGCCATAGATCTCGTCAACGGAAATTTCCTGATAAATGCTTTTTACCAGCTTTCGAACCGTATCCACGTCCGTATCGTATTTTACCCTGAGGTCCAGCTTGGAAATGATGTAATCCCGGGAATAATTGGTGACGGTATCAATCTTGCCAAATGGAATCGTCTGTACCATACCCAGGTGGTGGCGCAGCCGAACAGACCGGAGCGAAATATGATCGACCGTCCCCTTGGCGGTGCCGATATCGATGTAGTCACCAACCCGGAAAGCGTCGTCAACCAGGAAGAAAATACCGGCAAAAATATCGGTCACCAGAGACTGGGCTCCAAAGCTTATCGCCAGGCCGATGATTCCGGCACCGGCAATAAGTGGTCCGATATCGAGCCCGAAGGCTGATAGAATGAACATTACGGCAAGAATGATCAGCAGGCTGTAGGTGAACTTGCGAAGCAGAATGAGCAGGGTGCCGGTACGGGAACCACCCTTGCCTCCTTCGTCTGCCTCGTCGTCATCGTCGGGCATTTCCGCTTTTATCTTATGGTCAATCCAGTCAGAAAAGAGCTGCCAGATCATGTATGAAAAGACAACAATTGCGACAACGCCCAGTATGCTGCCGGTGAACATTCTGCCATAAGGGAAAGTCCAGGTCCCACAGTCCCAGGAGGAGAAAGGCCATCAGTGTCAACAGCAGGATACGATAGAGAATCTGGATATACTGCAGGTAGGTGATAAAGCTGCGTCGGGCAGGCGGCGCTGTTTCGGTATCATCAGGGAGTATCTTGTCCTCGCGGTTTTGACCTGTTTTACGGATTAAAAATGAGAAAAGCTGGCCCCCCCAGATATCGAGCGCTCCAAAAAGCGGAATTGTCAGAAGGCCCATTATTACCCTTCCAAATAACACCTGGCTGCTGCCGAGTACCCGATATTCCCATATAAGTGTGATAAACAGGACGAAAATCAGGGCAGGAATGTGCCATATCCTGGCAAATGCTATTTGAGCGGGAAGCAGCGGCAGACCCGAAGATTGTTGAGCCATGAGCGCATCGCAGACCCAGCGCCTTGACTTAATGACCATAAACGCCAGCGCGATTGCAGTACTGATAATGATGATGGCGACAAGAGCGAGGAAGGTATTGTCTGGAGCGAGAGTTGTCTGAGGATTATCCCGGACCGGACCAGGACAATTTCAAGGCCGCAGAGAATGGTTATCCAGGTGAATAGGAAGCTGGCAGCTTTGTTCGAATAAGGCAAATATCCTCAGTGATGGTCGTCGAGGTGAGAGCATCACCGTTGAAATCAACACGAGAAGCCGTATGTAGTAACTGGCAATAATGTAATGTGGAGCCGATCAGGTGAGGTGCACTTTCATGGGGAATGAGGATGACATACAGAACAAATGATATGAGTATATAGCCGGCGGTATAGATAAGTTCCAGGCAGATAGCGGCGCCGGTATGAGAGATACGGGAAAACAGGTCGTCAGGGGGAAACAATGCAAGTTTTTCATGTAAAGAAGAACAGATTCGCCGAATACCATACTCACCCAGCAGACTGACGGCAATCGTCAGGAAAATCAGGAGCAGCAGGAGAACAGGAGAATGGGTTTCAGCAACCCTGGTCCCACTGCTCTTTCAGCGTGGCCGGCAGTGCCTGAAAACCCGCGACCTGATCATAGAACCTTAGAATGTGGTTTTCAACGGAAGAGACTGCCTCGAGAAACGGTGTGTCGATGATCCGTGAGGCGGGGGCATTATGGCGGCTGCCACCTGAGCCACTGACTGCACCGGTTCCTTCAACTGTGCCAGGCTGACCGTAAACCGAAGAGTACAGTAAAAGGCTGGAAAAAATGACAACACCAAGCCTCAATAGCAAGGTTTTGATTTTCATTGCTCAAACCGTTTTGAGATTAGATTCTCAATCGTTCGTCCAACCGCCTCAACTAATAACACATAAGGAGGATATATACAGGCAATAATAGGTTATTTTGTCAAGAAACCAGATGTTCTGAAGTATAAAAATTGAGATAAAGCCACTTTGATATGGGAAAATGGCTTTAGATTCCATGATATTCGGTTCAGCTGAATGTTCGTGGAAAGGCTTATTATTTCATGTAGATTCCGAGACGATTTCAACCATCATCTCATACATCTGCATTGGCGTAATGCCCTGCGGCTCGGCGATCTCTTTCAGTTTGGCGCCCGCTTCTGCCTTTATTCCTTTGTCTTCCAGCCCTTTGATGATTTGATTGGTATCAAGACCATACTCCGTGCATATTTCTTCAAGCGTCTTTTTGCCAAGCCCGGATGGCGGAACTTCCGGAAGCGCTGCCGGGGCTTTCGAGACTATCTCAACCATCATCTCATACATCTGCATTGGCGTAATGCCCTGCGGTTCGGCGATCTCTTTCAGGTTGGCGCCCGCTTCCGCTTTTATTCCCCTGGCTTTCCAGCCCTTTGATGATTTGATTGGTATCAAGACCATATTCCGTGCATATTTCTTCAAGCGTCTTTTTTCCAAGTCCCGATGGCGGCGCTTCCGGAAGCCCTGACTGGGCACCAGGAGTCAGTTGTTTTTTCAGGGACGATGTGCAGCTGGTTTGATTATTTCAAATATCTGCTGAGGAGATTTACCTTCTCTGTCAGCGATATCACGAAGTATGTCTTTTTCCCCAGAAACTGATATACCGGCAGCCTTCAATAACTCAAGGCTTTTGGCTAAATCAAGATTTTCTCTTTTGGTGAACATTTTAAGTGAAGATGATTCAGCATGACCATATGGCGGTTCACCATATTTCTTTGCTGCGGAATCTTTAAAATGTTCTGAAATTTCCATAATTGTGCTCATCGGTGGAACATTATAGTAGGTTCCCACGATAAAAATCACGGTAAGGGCCAGGGCAACGTTAAAGGACCCGGTGAAGACTTTAATCTCTCGGGCTTTATTCTTCATATAGGCGACAATCGGTTTCCAATTGTAATATATATGCAGGATTCCGGCCAAAACAAACAAGAAGCCGATTGTTGTATGCTGTGCTCCCCAGTCACCTTTGGTCAGGCCGAGAAAGTACCAGTCTGCCCAGTTGGCGATCCGTCCCTCAGGGACGACGTAAAGCACAATTGAGTTAATCGTTAATACAACCAGCGTCAAGAACAGGGTCATCGATGTGATTTTTTTGAGATTCATTCAAAACACCTTATATATTGAGTTGATAGTTGGTGAGCCCAGTAAAATACTGAGACATTATTAAGTATAAAAAAGAATAAGTAAATAGTTAAATTCTTGTCTAGGTGCGCTCTCATAGATCAGCCATGATCCCAACAGAGATACGGAAGATAAAGACCTCCCGTAGATTTTGTAGAAATATGAATACAGGGTTACTGAGAATCGCTCGATTTCTTTTTGTCAAAATGACCCGCGGGGGGCAGCGTTCGTTTTCTTGTGGAAAACTCAATCGAACTTGTCGGGCAAACCTCCCTGCAGCTATAACAGGAGAAACAATCAGGAATGGTCGCTTTGTCCTGTTTTAATAGTGCCCCCATGACCGTTGAAGGACAGGCGGCGACACATTTCTCACAGGCAATGCAGGTTTCATAATTGACGCTGATCTTGGTGAGACTGATTTTTTCAACAAGCCAGCCTGCCAGCCCGAACGGACAGAATAGATGACACCATGGCCTGTATATAAAAAGGCTGGTCACGACAAGGGCCCCGACAAAAATAATCCCGGAAATACCAAGGTGGATCGGCTTGAAAACCTTGAACGGATCAATAAACTCGATAATATCAGTTCCCCAGGCAAAGGCTGCGATGGTGAAAACAATCAGAAATGTAACCCGGATACCGTTACTGAGATAAAATGGTAATTTTATCCGTCGGCCAATAATGGCTTGTTGTGATGCATTTTCATTTATACGGAAAATCAGATCCTGCAAGGTGCCAACCTGACAGCCCCATGAGCATATAAATTTATTTGCCAGAAAGACCAGTAATAAAAAGATGGTGAGTGCTATCATTCGCGGAGGAAAGACGGCACCTGTGGAGGCGAAGAGATGAATAGCGTCTTTCACGGTTCCCATGGGGCTTGGATCTGCGCCAAGTATCACACCAAAGACCAGTACTGAAAGGAAAAGAGCAGTTTTTCTCTTACCTGAACTGACCTCCTGTTTTCTAAAAAGAGTAAAAACACTCAGGAGAAACGCAAACCACAGGGAAAACTTGATAAGAATCTTTTTCCAGTTTTTGGATTCATGTTCTGCAGCTACGGCCAGGTTTTTGGTTACGTGCGATTTAATCTGGGCGTCTGTTCCGTATTCAGATATTTTCTTTTGAAGATCTGATTTGCTTTGAAGTCCAAATATTTTTTTTAATGAGGGGTTTGGCAGCCCGTTGGCTTGACCAAAATCTTTCACGGTCATTTCCTGACTGACAACAAGTCTGCTGAGATCGGGAAGTTTTTCAGGTTTACCGCCCCAGAGCCGCACCGATACCGTCGACAAAATAACCACAGCGGCTATTAATGATATAAACAGGATGATCGTTTTCCCGGGTGAAGACTTTACCATGGGTGATAACTCCTCTCTATTTAAATTCAGTATGCAGTGGCAGCAGGGCTGAATAATTATTTAGCTTATTACTTTAGCATGAGGTTTTGTGTTTATGCAAGATTAAAGTCAATCAAGTGTTCTTGCTCCCGACAAGTGCGGCTCTTCTCGATTTTTAAACTGGTATGGTGCGGGCAATGAGCGAAAGTTGGTGAAAGAATGGCAAAAACGTCGTAATCACAGGGGCCGGCAGAGGTGTCGGGGCAGCGACATAGCCTGGCTGCTGTCAGATGAAGCATCCTATGTGACCGGAACCTTATTAGATATCGGCGGTGGAAGATAGATAATGAATTGATGAACCGGCAGCGGTTAATCTTTAAAAAGAGCTTCCAGATGGATCATATCTCCCTTACCGCTGATTTTTACTTCATAGTCAAGGGAGTGAAAGAGTTTGATCATCCGAGCATTGCCTTTGGAGGTGTAAGCAGTGAACCCGATTATGTTGTTACCTTTGGCCGCTTCAGATAGTTTCCTGATTACAATTGAGGACAGTCCTCTGCCCTGCCAGCGTTTCTCAACAGAAAAGGCTATCTCAGCCAGGTTGGTCTCAGGATTTGAATAGTATTCTCCAACGGCAAGCACCCGCTCAAAGCCCGGTTCACCCTCAACTGCGACGATTGTGAGGTCTTTACTGTAATCGATAATAAAGGTTCGCTCTATCTGTTTAGAGACGAAACTTGTCTTTTCATGAAAAAAACGTGATGTGACATCAGACTTGTCCAGGCCGTAATAGTGTTCCTGAATTGGCCGCTCATCAGTTAGTTTAACCGGTCGGAAAGTGATCTGCAGGTTATTGATAACTCTGGTCTCCTCCAGGTGAAGAGGGTAGGTGGCATGCATCTCTTCTCTTAATGAGCGTTCAGGGCCCAGCAGCCCGAGTTCTTTGGCCTGGTCAAAGAGGTAGTCTCGAAAGTCGGGATGAGCGATGGAAATCATTGCTAAGGCACGTTCCTGGATTGATTTACCAAAAAGATTTACCGATCCATACTCAGTGACAACATACTGAACTTCACCACGGGGGATGACTACTGCACTGTTCCGCAGTACCGGGACGATTCGACTCTCCTGGTTGTGACTCCGGGTAGAGGTGAGCATCAGGATTGATTTTCCCCCTTCAGACATGGAAGCTCCGCGAAAGAAATCTACAATTCCGGTTACCCCTGAAAAGTTATTATATGCCAGGGCATCTGCGGTAACCTGACCGGTGAGGTCTATTTCCCTGCCTATATTCATTGCCACCATCTTGCGGTTTTTAGAAATAATTCGAGGATCGTTGACATACTTGGAAGGATGAAACTCAACAACAGAGTTATTGTCGAGCATATCGTAGAGATCCCGGGTACCAATGGCGTTGCTGCAGATAATCTTGCCGTTGTTGAACCCTTTCTTCTTATTCGTTATTACCCCCATGGCCATTAATTTCATAATGGTATTTGTTATATACTGAGTGTGAATCCCCAGATCGTTTTTTTCCATCAGGGCCTGAATGATTGCATCCGAGGTTGCTCCAAGAGACATCTGCATTGTTGAACCGTCATCCACAAGCCTCGAAACGTAACGGGCCATCGTGGTTGCAGCCGAAACTTCAGGGTAGGTCCCGATTTCTCTTAAAGGTTCATCGTATTCCACAAAATAGTCGATATCGTTAACATGGATATTGCTTCGCCCCTGGACCCGCGGCATGTTGGTGTTAACCTGGGCAATAACAATATCGGCAGCAGATGCCGCGGCAGAGGTAATATCGACCGATATTCCCAGGCTCATCCAGCCGAAATCATCGGGCGGGGTAACCTGAATAAGGGCCACCTGGATAGGGAGCAGTCGAGATTTAATGAGCTTGTGTATCTCGGAGAGATTTATTGGTGTGATGAATCTCAGATCACCCTTGAAGCTTTCAGAGTTGGCTGATCCGAGATAAAATGAGCGGATGTTGAGATTCTGGGAATGGGAACGATCGGCAATTTGAGACAGGGAAGTTGATTCGGTACTGAACAGTCTGACGATTTCCAGGTCTGTGAAATGAAGGCTGGCATCTGCAAGTCCCTTGACCAGGTGCTGGGGCTCTCCGCAGGAAGAACCGATAAATATTCGCTGGCCCGAATGGATTTTCTTGATTGCCTTTTCAACAGGCAGCCTGTTTTGCTGGTAATTGTCCGCCCAGTATCCCGATTTACTCATCTTATAACTCCTGCAGCTGAATTGATCAGTCCTCGAAGAAGATCACCCTCACAATCTATTGGTTCTCTCGTTTTTTATCAAGCAAATGAGTTGTGGAGGGCGCAATGAGAATGGCGTCATGATAATAAAAAGATTGCCCGCGGGGCATGTACCGGATAGGATATAGAGGTGCAAACGGTGCTGATAAATTTCCATCATTCTGGGCTCTTTAAGAGCTTTGAGAGCGATCATGGGAAGAGATCAAATCAGATAGTATCAGGAACAGGAAATAACAATGAAAACAGGTTTTGTTTTTGATGAGAAGTATCTGCAGCATATTACATTTGACGGTCACCCCGAGTGCTCACAAAGGCTTATCGCAATTTTAAAAGGACTAATTGACGATGGGGTCATGAAAAAACTTCATCTGCTGAAGGCTGAGCCTGCCAGTCAGCGGTGGATTGAGGCGGTGCACCATGTCCGCTATATCATGAGATTCGAGGAAGCCTGCACGTGGGGGCTGCCTGATTTTGATCACCAGGATAACTCAATATGCAGGGACAGTTACGATATTGCCTTGATGGCAGCCGGCGGGGTGCTCAAGGCTATCGACAGCGTGATGGAAAAAGAAGTTGATAATGCCTTCTGTGCAATCAGGCCGCCCGGCCATCACGCTGAACTGGACAAGGCCATGGGGTTCTGCTATTTCAACAATGTCGCCATCGGCGCACGTTATCTCCAGCGCCAGTGGGGTGTTGAGAGGGTCGGCATTATAGATTTTGATGTCCATCACGGCAACGGTACCCAACATATATTTGAGCATGATGATACGGTATTTTACTACTCTATTCATGAACATCCCTCCTTTGCCTATCCGGGGACCGGCAGAGAGTTCGAGACTGGAATGAATGAAGGTGACGGTTACACCTTGAACAGTCCGGTACTGCCGGGAAGCGGTGACTCTGTTTATAAGGAAAAACTGACCAGTGACCTGGTGCCGGCGTTTGAAAAATTCAAGCCAGAGGTTATCTTATTATCAGCAGGTTTTGATGCGCACGTCAGTGATTTGATGTCGGGTACTGAGCTGACCACCGAGGGGTACGATTTCGTCAATGAGACAGTGATTGATCTGGCAAACAATATTGCAGGAGGTAGGGTTATCTCTGTGCTGGAGGGGGGATATAATCTTGAAATACTACCCGTCCTGGTTGCGAACCACATACGTAAACTGATCGGCGACTGATCAGTGCTGTATCCCATATATTTAAAAGATCGTTTTGAACTGATGATAGAGGGAAGGAGGATATATGTTTGTAAGTGAGACAATGAATACCAATCTGGTCTCGGTAGCCCCTGAAACCAAGTTGTCTGAAGTGCGCGCTTTGATGAAGAAAAACAATTTTCGTCATTTGCCCGTTGTGGACAGCAAAGGCAAGCTTATCGGCATCGTCACAGATCGCGATATGAGAGACGCGTCGCCCTCATCACTCCTGAGTGCGGAAGAGTATCAGCGTACCCTTGACAGGGTGATGGAACACACGGTGAGTGAGATCATGACGAAAGACCCGCTGACCATCTCTGTTTACTTCACCTTGCAGGATACGCTTATGGTGATGGGAAGTCGGAAGGTCGGTGCGTTACCGGTTGTGGACGAGGACGGTTACCTCAAAGGAATCATGTCCACCAGGGATCTTCTCAAGGCTTTTGTAAATGTTATGGGTATCGGAGAACCTGGAACACTTCTCTGCATCCTGGTGAATGAGGAACCCGGGCAAATGAAGAAAATTGTCGACATCGTAACAGAAGAGAACGTGTCGCTCGGAAGTGTCCTTGTGGCCAGGTATTGGGATGAAGAAAAACGGGCCATATTTCCCTATCTGCTCACCAACAACGTGGTCAGGATTAAGCAGAAACTCCTCGATCAGGGCTTTGATTTAACGGACCCGATGAAGTGGTACCTTGATCAGTTGCCCAAAAAAAAAGGCTAATACAGCGTTGGTGAAAATTATTGAAACATCCACCGGACGGCTGTTTCAATAATCATTTAATTCAGTCAGGCGAAAGGACGGATAGTGCAATGGCGGTTTATTATGTGGATGGGGAATTTGTTGCTCAGGAAGAGGCGGTTTTGCCGCTTGGAGATCTGGCAATTCTCAGGGGATATGGTGTTTTTGATTTTTTACGAACCTACGGAGGTCGCCCGTTTCATCTCGATGCCCATATTCGGCGCCTGGAGAACTCAGCGCAGCTCATAAAGCTCTCATGTCCGTGGAGTCAAGGTGAGATATCCGAAATTGTTCATGAGACACTGACCCGCAATGATTTTACCGAAGCTAATGTTCGTCTGCTGATAACGGGCGGCGACAGTGATGATTCCATAACACCTGGGAGCAAACCGCGGCTCCTGGTGATGGTATCAGCGGTAAAGGAGTTTCCCGACCAATGGTATAAAGAGGGGGTCCACATAATAACCACCAATATTACCCGGTATATCCCCGGTGCAAAGTCCATTGACTATATACGGGCCATTATGGCCTTGGACAATGCCCGGGCTGCAGGTGCGGTTGAATCTGTTTATGTGGATGGCAAGGGCCAGGTGCTGGAGGGAACTACTTCGAATCTCTTCGCTGTCTTGAAAGGACGGCTCATAACGCCATCGATCGATATCCTGCCGGGAGTAACGCGTGATGTGGTCCTTAACCTGACCGCTGCTGAGTTCAGGCCGGAGCTGGAGATGATACATAAAGAAGAAATTCTGGCTGCTGACGAACTCTTCCTGACCTCATCCAACAAAGAAGTTCTGCCGGTTACCAAGGTTGATGGAACGATAATCGGCAGCGGCAGGCCTGGTGCGGCAACTTCCAGGATTATGAAGCTTTTTGCCGGTTATACGAAAGAGTATGCTGCCGGACAGGTTTCCTGACGGGCGGAAGCCGCAGCTGCCTGCTAAAGAGCTGGCCGCTGCAGAAAGTTCATGGCCCGTTCAAGCAGGTTTTCCTCAGATATCTTTCTCGCAATATGGTTATTGAGGTAAATAACCTGTGATTCCCGTTATGTCTTTAGCATGTTTCTCTGACGTTTTAGGCGTGATCGTTTACTGATACACACGGTTTCATTTCGTGCAGTACTACTCAGGAATCATTTACACAAGTCAGTTCGGTGATTATACTGGAAGTGTCTGAGGGAGACCCAAAGCAGGCATAATTATCTATGAAAAAGTTAATCGTATTTATAGTCTTGACAATGTTAACGGCAGTGTCACCAGCTTTTTCAGAAACGGGATACAAACGTACACCCTGGGGGTCGAAAAGTTGGAATGGTCCGGGTGCTCCTCCGCATTGGACATCCAGACCACCGTCTTACAACCGTCCGATTGATCCTGGCTGGGGTGTCAGGCCGCCTTTTCACAGGCCTGACAGATGGGGACGGGTCTACTATTATCAGAATCCGGCGCCCCGGACCATAGTTATCGAAGCGGAAAAACAGGTACCAGTCTATGTACCGAATGTACCGGCGCAGAAGCAGGCCTCACCTCTGAGGTGCGGCGGCAGGACGGTCACCAGAAAAGATCCTCTTACCGGCGAGCTGATAATCGAGTATGTCTCCAGTTCACGCACCTGTCCTGAGTAATCCTGGCTCCTCCGAGGTCAATGTTCATTCCAATTTTCCTTTCGCTCTTTTTAAAAGGGGTTGCTGATATCGTGCAGATGGTTCCAAAAATTCTTTATGAAGACAATCATCTGCTGGCTGTCCTGAAACCGTCGGGCCTGCTGACTCAGGGCGATATCAGCGGCGCACCGTGCCTTCTGGAAATCGTTAAGGATCATATCAAACAGCGAGATAATAAACCTGGTAATGTGTATCTTGGTATGGTGCAGAGGCTTGACCGGCCTGTTTCCGGAGTGATCCTTTTCGCCAAGACCTCAAAAGCTGCTGGGAGACTGTCAGCCCAGATCAGGAATCATCAGGTTGGTAAGCTATATGTGGCCGCAACCTGTTCAGCCAATCTTCCCGGATCAGATGGGGGGCAATGGCGTGAAGCAGCAAATCATCTCCTTCGGGTGAAGGACAAGACCACGGTGACCCTCTCTCCCTCGAAACACTCACAACATGGGGTGTTACGCCTGAAAACAGTTTATATCAATACGCAGAGCTCCTTTCACCTTATTGAATTGGTGACAGGAAGAAAGCATCAGATTCGCTCACAACTGGCTCACCTTGGTCTTCCAATCTGCGGCGATCGAAAATATGGATCGCAACGGTCATACCCTGTGGATGGTGGCATCGCTCTTCATAGCGTCTGCTGCTTTTTTGATCATCCTGTAAAGCATCAGAAACTGCTGATTACAGCAGCGCTACCGGATGGTTTTTCAAGCTATTTTTGCGCTACTGAAATGGAGACGATTAAGGCTGCCCTGGTCTCTGATATCAAGTGCTTCGGAGAAAGCGACTCAGGAAAGGGAACCCTGGTCATTTGAGATTTTCATCAGGGTTGTGAAAAGCACTTCCTGCAGCTCTTTTTCCTGTTCATAACTGTTGTGTACATTGGTTTGCCGTAAGGCTTTGAAAAATCGCTGGCAGACTTTCAGGTTACCCGCCGGCCAGTCTCTGGTGAAACCTGCAGTATCAGAATTTTGCCTGTCCGCCAGAGATTCCCGATAGTCTCGACGGCCGTGCGCCCAGTTTATTGACTGCTGATAATAGAGCAGGGCCCTGTTGAGCAGGACAAACAGCAGAGAGATATTTTCGGCAGGACCAACCAGGAGCTGCGGCCCGGCGATTTTAACTCCCATAAATGACGCGTCAGCTGAAAATCGGCTTCTCCCTGCTATGGCCCCGACTGTTCCCACAATTCCGCCCAGGGCAGTAAAAAGGCCAAGACCATGACCCAGGGCGGCAATATCAATGCCTGCCCCGACGGCTGCACCGCCAAGACCTCCAAGGATCAGAAACTGCTTTTGGGTGAGCCCGAGCAGCTGCCAGGTTTTTTCGTTGAAGAGATCCTCTTGAAGAATGGAGTGTTCTGAGAGTTTGTAATCAAAGATATTATGCTTGAACAGCAGCTCGAATCTGCTGATGAGCCTGGGCTTCCAGGTCCATCACACGCCTGCTGTATTCCTGGACCAGTTTGCTTTCTTGCCGGCTGGCATCATGACCGTTGGAGAGGTTTTCACTAAGCTGCAGGGAAAGGGCGCGTTTTAGCAGGGAGCAGATGATCTCTGCGCATTTCCTGGTCCGGGATTGCCAATCTGCTTTGAATGATGCGATGATTTCATTGAGGAGTGTCTGCCAGTCCTGGTCAATTGCCTTGAGAGACTCAAGGAGCTCAATACGTTCCCGGTAGGTGGCCCGGTGTGCATTAAACAGCCTGTTTGCGTTGAACCGTTTTCTGAACTCATCCTTCCAGTCATCGAGGTATCTGAAATTATCATCTTTACAATTAATGACAGCCATTCTCGGCCTGCCGATCAGCCTTAAAATTTCCATTTCAGCCCTGTCGACTGATCGAACCGGTCGGGAGCCGTCAACCACGTAAATAATTCCAGCCCCTCGAACAACCGGGCGCAGAAGTTCGTGATCATCAGCAAACTCAGGTGACGATCCGGTAAACTCCATGAGCTGCTTCAGGCGCATTTCACCGCTGCCGCTGAATGTTTTTAGTTCTTCCAGAATTTGCTGTGGATATTGAAAACCGGGGGTGTCCGTAAATCTCAGCAGTTCTTTACCATCAATGACAACAGGGAATGTCCGACATTCAGTTGTTTCACCGGGGATAGAGCTGATCCGTACAGAATCATCTTCTGCAAGGGTTGACAATACCGAAGACTTTCCCTCGTTTGGATGGCCAAGTATGGCAATTTCAGGAATTTTCATCTTCAGAATAGGGGAATATTTTTAAGAATGGGTCTGACAATGCATCGAGTTTTTGCTTCCATATTTTGCAGTCCTCAGGCAGCGGGCTGGTGAAGGTACGCGTATCTGCCGGTTTACCAACCAGACCGATGTAAATCGGAGTGGATCTTAGCACAGCAGCGCGCAGCTTCTTGATAAACCCGAACACTTCTCCAATTGGCGGCATCCAGGATTCCATCACCAGGAAAACGCCAACGCTGCTGTCCAGTTTTTTCCCCTCTATTCTGGTCAGCAGTGATTGGTCAGAGGGATAATCCCGCATCATGATCTCCTGCTGCTCGACAGTAAATCCCCGTTGTTGAATAAATGAGATAAACGGGGCCAAGTCAAACTGTTTTGAGACATCATAGGCCGTCAGAAGCAGCAGTGGAAATTGGCCTGAGGATGTTGCCGGCCACTCTTCCTTAACTGGAGTGTAGGTAGTGCGGTCGATTACCTTTGAGCTCCTGTCGTCTATGGACGCCGCCTGGGTGGATACAATTGGGCTCTGCATTCGCCTCATGACGCTCAGGGCATCAGTACTGTCGAGCCTGATGGTGCGTAAACAGCGGCGTTGATAGTAGTGGGATACAATCGTCAGCAGAATTCTAAACAGCAACCCATATACCAGGAGGCACAATATCAGAAATGGCCACCAGGATACCAGGTCCTGGGTGGCCAGATGATAAATTCCGTCTTTTAGTATGATCCTGCTGCCTTCTATTGCCGTTAGAGACGGATAGGCAATGTCTTCAGGAAAGATCCAGGACCATGGGAGAGCGAGAAATTTCACGCCGCGATAGAGGGCTTCCGAGCTGAACTGAATGGTAGACTGCCAGCCAAAGGCCAGATCACTTGTTGTTACACGAAAAAGGGTTGCTCCCAGCAGTCCTGCGTTGAAACCAACCAGGGTGCGCTGGCTGATGGAGAATAACGGCCAGTAGAGCAGCATTCCATATTTGTAATGCACTATTTTGGCGAGCCCGAGCGCCTGTTGATATGTTGTGCGGCTTGATCCGGGAACAGCGCTGCGGAGCCGGTGCTGTAATCTGCTGACCAGGCGGGCAGTTAAAATTGTGTAGAGCCTGAAAGTGAGGGGAAATGACTGCCTAATTATGCCAAAACGTTTTAAAAACGATCTGAGTACAACAAACAGCAGCAGGAGAAGCTGGGTAAAGATAAACAGGAAGAGGAAATGAAATACATTTACCGGAGTGGTACCAGAGTAGGAAAAAAAAGCCAGTCCGCTGAGCATACCTGCGATGACACCGAGCACTGGAAACATAAGCAGCATCAGGCGCAGCGCCTCGCCGACAAGAGGCCCCGGAAGTGATACGTCGGTCTCTGCGGCCAACAGCTTTCTGTTAATCTTTAACCAGGAGAATAAAAGGCTCTGACGTGATGTCAGCTCCCCGCTTTCCCGCTTCTGAATATCAAGGTAAATCGAACGATCTCGCTGATGCAGTATAGAGTCATTGACGTCCTGATCACGATGAAAAAAGTATTCCAGATCGAAGATATCAGAATAGGTCCAGTGTGGCTTCATCGGTGTTATTGAATCATGCAGTAATTTGCTGAGTACTCTAAAAAGCGGCCTGAGCGCCGCACTTGTTTATCCAGAATACTACCATAGTCGATTGTTTGAATTATTTGAAAGTTAAATCGGTGGTAAGGAGGGCGGCAGTGGGAGAATTTTAGCTGATAAACGTGGAAACCTTCAAGGCAAGGAGGTGATGCAGGGAAAGCACTTTTGCAAGATGAAGTGCTGAGGATTACAATTAAAAAAACCGGGGATAACCCCGGTTTTTTTAATCTCAAAGACCTTAGGCTTTAATCTTGCCTTCCATCATAAGGTCAGGTGGTCCGAGCCACGCTCCCTTGAGAAGCAGGTTAAAATATGCCCACTTGAACATCAGTTTGGCCATGTGGTTCATCTCTGTATCCTTGAGCAGATTCAGGGGACCAATAGCAGGAAAGGGGTACTTTCCGGTCAGTGGTTCGGTGTCGTAGTTGAAGTCGATGATATAGGCTTTCCCGAAGCCTGATTCTATGAATCAGACCGCGTGCCCGTCGGAGCGGGCATGTTGTTCACCTCCCGTTATATACGCCATGATATTCTCATGAAGCACGTCACCCTGGAAATGAGCGACTGCTCCGGCCTTGGAGGTTGGAACATCGGTGCCGTCTCCGAGCACCCAGACATTCTCCCTGCCTTCCGGCTGCAGGGTATGCTTGTCAACCGGGATATATCCCATCGGATCACTGATACCGGAGTCGATCATGACCTGCGCACCAAAGTTCGGTG
Source organism: uncultured delta proteobacterium (assembly GCA_963710015.1). Taxonomy (GTDB): domain Bacteria; phylum Desulfobacterota; class Desulfobulbia; order Desulfobulbales; family Desulfocapsaceae; genus MADRE3. Next base: position 257,163 of record CAVPYP010000014.1, read on the forward strand.
GTATTGAAACGAGCATGTCATACTCAACTTCCGAACCGTCATAGGCCTGAATTACTTTCTTGGTATGATCGACTGACCCGATCGCAAAGTTCGGGGTAATTTTGATATTTTTGTCCTCGCAGGCGTCGGTGAGCACCTTTGTTGCAACAGGCTTGGTGAAGGCGCCTGAAAGCGGGGTGACAAACTCCATCTCAACGTCATCACGAATTCCGCGCTGATGGAAATGCCAGTCGGCAAGAAAGGCAAATTCCAGCGGGGCCACCGGGCACTTGATCGGCATCTCGGCAATATTGATAACCATCTTGCCGCCTTTGAATCGTTTCAGTGCCTTGCCGAGTTCCTGGCAGTCGTTGTAACGATAATAACCGTAGATATCATTTCCCCATCCTTCCTCAAGTCCTTCGATCTCATCCGGGCGAATATCACAGCCGGTTGACATGATCAGGATGTCATAGTTGAACTTTCCTTCGGTAGCGGTACTGACTTCCTGCTTGTCCCAGTCAACGTTGGTGAGTTCGGAAATAACAAAATCTATTCCGGGCTTAATAAATTCTCTGCGGCTTCTTCTAATTTCATGTGGTTTGTTGATGCCAAAAGGCACGAAGAGATATCCAGGCTGATAATAGTGGACATTATCCTTGTCGATCAAGGTAATGGACCAGTCATTATCCAGATCTCTCCTCATTTTGTTTGCCATCATAGTGCCAGCGCTACCGGCACCGAGTATGACTAGTTTTTTCATGACTGTTGTTGCCTCCTTTCCGGTCAGATTAGGACGGGGTTTTAGTTATCGTTGTTGGCTCTGCCAATTGTTTTTGCTTATTTTTAAACACTTTCCTGCTGATTCTTATCATCCTGATAGGTCTGCAGTACGGTACCCATGGTCATGAGTATCGTAAAAAGGAACCCAAGAGCTGTCTGGACCTTGGGATCCCTCATATGTTTTATCATGGACATCGGGCCGACGGGCTCAATCTTTGCCATGTCAAACGAGGTAATCGCCTGACATATTTCCTCGACCTGCTTGTCGTTGTAATCGAGCCTTTTTACCTGGGCCCAGGCTGTACCTGCCAGTTTGACCAGACCGCTGCTCTGCTGAAGGCTGTCCAGCCATATATTGACACTGTTCATGACATCCGAGCTCTGCATGACTGTCGTAAACTCCTTGACCAGTTCTGTCATCGGCTGCGCCATGTTCAGCAGATCACTTAAGGTGTGAATGTTGATTAAAACAGTGTGAAGCAGATCACCAAGTTTCTCGGCCTGGAATTCTCCTTCATGCAGGGAGTTCATGAAACGCAGCAGCCTGGGATAAACAAGCTGAACTATCGGGATTAAATCATCCCTGAGCTCAACACCTGCTTTGAGCATATCCACTGCTTCCCCGAGGTTTTCAAGATTTGTCAAAACTTTTCTGAGCAGGATGGTCAGTTCATCGATATGAAAATCGCCTTCAAGCTCGTGGAAAAAGTTTATGGTTGACGGGTATGCCTGCTGGGCTATCGGAATAAGATCATTTTTCAGCTCGACACCCGCCTTGAGTGTGTCCACCATCTCGTTGAGTTCATCGAGGCTGGTCAGAACATTTTTGGCGAGATGTACGGCTTTTTCATTAGTGTAACCATCCTCGATGTCATCAAGAAAAGATCCCATACCGGGCTGAGCCTGTTTGAGAAGCGGTTCCAGGTCTCTCTTTAATTCCTGAAGGACGTCTGATTTCAGAGACTGAACTTCAGCTGAGAGCTGGTCCAGTTTTTCCAGAATTAAGGCTTCGTTCATCGTTTTTCTCTCGCGATTTTAATTTGGATGGTAAATTTTGGTTAAAATAAAAAACCTGTTTGAATAGTGCCCGCCATTGGCGATGGTGAGGGAATTCAAACAAGTGAGTTAGCGTACCGATAGATCGTTTTTTCTTTGAGCAAAAACAACTACCACAAATGTCAGCCCTACTTTGTGACGTTTTTAGCTCATTTGTCAAGAAAATAATTTGCTTTTTTGCTCCATTGCGGTCTCCAAAGGGTGAAGTGATATCTTCCTTAAAGCGCATCATCATTGATTAAGGTGTTCTGTACTACAATGTATGGCCTGTTAGGGTGGAATCTTGGATTGCTGTTGTCTGCCGGTGATAATCCTGTAAATAAGACACTTCTTGAAGGACACATGAGCTCTTTACAATAGAGTTAACCGTATTCAGGAGTTACCCCGTTACCACCGAAGATATCTTTTCCCTGACAGGTCAAGGCGTGTTCTTTATAGGGTACTTATTTTCTATTTTTAGCTATAGTAGCGGCGTAGTAAATACAGCCTGGACAGATAACAGCACTATCCACGTGGTGTGCGTGATAACTATGAATAGCGGTATATGAAAAGAACAACCATAGCACTCTCATTAACCGGCGGTTTCCTCTGCATTGTAATGATTCTTCGCCTTTCTTGGTGCGCGCCAGGTAATGCAGCTCAACCGTGAGATCGAACAGATATTTGATGGTAAACGGTGGAGTTTGCCGGCAGTGTTGTATGCCCGGCCACTTGAACTTTATCCAGGCCTGGAACTGACCGGGGATGAGCTTGAAAAAGAGCTGCAGCTTGCCGGTTATCGGCGGGAGATCAGGGCGCAGGACGCTGGCGGCTACAAGCGCTCCGGCGCGAGTTTTCAGCTTGTTACCCGGGATTTTGTGTATCCGTCGGGGCTTGAAAAGTCTGCTGCCGTTACCGTTGCTATAACAAACGGCCGCCTTGCTCGACTTACAGAGACCGAAAGCGGCAGCACCCTGGCCTTTGCCCGGATTGATCCGGCGAGGATTGGTAGTTTTCACCCCCTTGTTCATGAAGACAGGATTGTCCTGCAGTCCTCAGAGATTCCGCCGCTGCTGCGCAAGACCCTTATCGCTGTGGAAGATAAGAGTTTTTTCTCGCACCATGGTATCTCAATTGTTGGAATAGGCCGTGCATTCCTGGCAAATATCGCGGCCGGCAGAACGGTACAGGGGGGCAGCACCCTTACTCAGCAGCTGGTTAAAAATTTATTTCTCAATCGCCAACGGACCCTGTCGCGAAAGATACAGGAGGCGGTAATGGCGGTTATTCTTGATTTCAAGTATTCGAAGGATGAGATCCTTACTGCCTATTGCAACGAGGTCTTTCTGGGGCAAGATGGAGCAAGGGCCATTCACGGTTTTGCCATGGCAAGTCAGTTCCATTTTCGCCGCAACCTGAAGGATCTCTCTGTGAGCCAGATTGCTACCCTTGTCGGCATGGTAAAAGGACCAAGCTATTATGATCCGCTTCGAAAACCTGACAACGCCCTGCGCAGGCGGGGGGTTGTCCTGGAAATCATGCGGGCAGAAAATATCATTGACGGGCAGGCCGCTCGTGCAGCCGAAAAAGAACCACTGACTGATGTGGTGCCGCAGAAGAACAGTTTTAACCGTTTTCCATCATTCCTTGAACTTGTGAGGCGGCAGCTGCAGAGGGAATATCGGGAAGAAGATCTAAAAAGCAGCGGCTTGAAAATTTTGACGACTCTCGATCCGCAGGTTCAGTGGCAGGTGGAACACCAGCTGCTTACCTCTGTAAACGATATTGAAGGGCGCACCGGCGCCAGAAACATCGAAGGCGCCGTGGTTGTAACGGGTCGGGAAAACGGTGAAATTCAGGCCATTGCCAGCGGCAGAAATGCTCTGCAGGCAGGGTTTAACCGGGCCCTGGATGCCCGTCGGCAGATCGGCTCACTGGTAAAGCCGGCAGTATTTTTGACCGCTCTTGCAAAGGGGTATACCCTTGCATCCCCTCTGATGGACAGCGAAATCCGTCTGGACAATAATGGTCAAAGCTGGCGGCCTGAAAACTATGACCACATAAGCCATGGGCGCGTCGGCCTCTACACGGCCCTCGCCAAATCGTACAACCTGGCCACGGTCAGGCTTGGGCTCGAGGTTGGCCTGCCAGAGGTCATATCAACCCTTGCAATGCTTGGATATTCCAAAACAATTGATCCTTATCCATCACTGCTGCTGGGTGCAGTCGAGATGTCGCCGCTGGAAGTTACCCAGATTTACCAGACGATCGCTTCCGGCGGATTTTACCTGCCGTTACGCTCGATACGAGCGGTCATGGACAGTGGTGACAACCTGCTTACCCGCTACGGGCTGGAAGTGGAGCAGCACTTCTCGCCAGAACTTATGTTTCTGCTCACCCATGGTCTGCAGCGAGTTATGGAGGAAGGGACAGCAAGCAGGTACAGGCCCACAGCCAGCAGATCATATGCCGGGAAAACAGGCACCTCTGACAACCTTCGCGACAGCTGGTTCGCGGGATTTTCCGGAGACCGGCTTGCTGTGGTCTGGCTTGGGCGAGATGATAATAAAACGACTGAACTTACCGGTGCATCCGGCGCACTTATCGTCTGGGGTAATATTTTGCAGGGCCTCCGAACAGCACCATTGGAACAATTAGAGCCGGCCGGTATCGTCTGGAGCAGGATTGATTCAGGAACCCTGCAGCGGACCCACCCGCTTAATCCGGACAGCACCCTGCTGCCATTTATTTCGACCAATGATGCTGATTCAGGCAGGCAGCCTGAGTCTGATAGAGGCATAGAGGAAATTAAAAACAAAACCAAAACATTTCTTGATTCCCTGTATAATCTGATCAAGTGAAGACGATAAATCGGAGAACTGAAGTTATGCGTGTTACAAATGGAAACTATCTGCCGATCGGGCTGCTGCCTGGGAGGCTGCATCTGGCATTGCTTCTCGCTTTTGTCCTGCACGGCTGTGCTCTTCAAACACCTGTCTACCCGCCCCCCGCTCCTGAGCCGGAAAGCACTCCTCGGCCGGGGGTGCAGCAACCAGCTGTTTACTCGCCGAAGCTCGGGTCGGCGGCTTCTCTCTACCACCAGGCCAGAGTATCGCTCGATCAGGGGCGTTACCGCCAGGCTGAGTTGGAACTGGAGCGTGCCCTGCGCATTGAGCCCCGAAATGGAGACTACTGGCATGCGATGGCCAACGTAAAGTACCAGCAGAATCTCTACAATCAGGCAATTCAATTCTGTTTAAAGTCAAAAAGTCTTGCCGGCCAAAACAGCGAGCTTATCAGGCAGAATGATGCTCTCATATCCAGGGCCCGGCAGCAGCAATTCAAGTAATGTTCGCCAGCCACATTTTTTTAATCGCTGATACTGCAGACTTATGGGCAGCCGCTATTTTACCCTTGACCACCATTGTTAAAACAAGGTATTTTGGCTGCTCTTTTTCTATACATACTGAAAATACAGCAGGAATTCCTCGGAGGGGGAAGAATACTCCCTGTGTAACTCATGCCTTGAGAAATTAACTGCTGATAATCATTCACCCAAAGGAGCAGCATATGCACCAAACAGTAAAAAGGCTCGTTATTGTAGCGCTTCTCATCACTTTCTGTATCGTAAGCGCGCTCACTCCTGTCGCCCAGGCAGCGGTTATTGATACTCAAACCATACTCGCCGCCCAGGCAGATTCACCGCAGGCTGAGGTTCAGGCGTTTCTTACCCGCGTAGAGGTCCGGGAGCAACTGATCCGGCTTGGGGTGGACCCGGTTGATGCCAGTGGTCGTGTTGCTGCGTTAACCGATCAGGAACTCAGTCTCCTGCAGAACCATATCAATGACCTGCCGGCAGGTTCCAGTGCCCTTGCCATCCTTGGTGCGGTTTTCCTGGTGCTGATCGTTCTTGAAGTGGTCGGAGTAACCAATATATTCAGCAAATTATAACGGTGTCAGTCACTCGCTCGATCTTTTCCATAACTGCAATTCTGGGACTGTTTATCCTCTCGGGATGCGGTGCAGGATTAGATGATGTCCGTATCGAGCAGGGAACGGTCGTTGAGCTCGGGGAGACACCCTTTTATCCCCAGGAGATGTACCAGTGCGGCCCTGCTTCACTGGCAATGCTTCTGGGGGCGTCCGAGGTCACTATCGATCCGGACATCCTTGCCTCCCAGGTCTATCTTCCCGGCCGTAAAGGCAGTCTTCAGCTTGAGTTAATCTCTACAGGCAGACAATACGGCCGTATCCCTTATATCATAGATAGTCAACTCTCAGCACTGATCTCTGAACTGGGCGCCGGCAGACCTGTCCTGGTGCTGCAAAACCTCGGACTCAATATCTTCCCGGTCTATCACTATGCTGTTGTGATCGGCGCACTGCCACCCGACAAATTGGTCCTTCGTTCAGGCACCACAAGAAGACTGGTCGTGGATGCGGATCATTTTCTGGCAAGCTGGAGAAGAGCCGGTTCCTGGGGTATGGTTGTTCTAAACCCCGGGGAGCTGCCTGAAGCTCCGGATCCCGTTCGGTATCTGGAGGCAGTCAGCTCTTTTGAGATAAGCGGGAACATCCCTGAGGCTGAGCTGGCCTACCGTGCAGCATGTTCCGCCTGGCCGGGGAACCAGACGGCCAGGGTTGCGCTTGGCAACAACTATCTGAGACAGGCCAGGTACCAGGAAGCTGCCCTAATTTTTCGTGAACTGCTGGCAATCAACCCGAACCATGTGGCTGCCTCCAATAATCTGGCAGAAGCGCTTGTTAAGCGTGGCTGCTATGAACAGGCGCTGGCGGTAATTAACCGGACGGTAACAATTGCAGAGGAGCTCAACTCTCCGCTCACCAAAACGGTACTAGAGACTCAGCTGGAAATAAGTGAGCAGGTGAAAGCGCTTCAGTCCGGTCAACAGGGGAGATGCACTGAACTCCAGTAGCAGTTTTTTAGATCACATCCGGCTATCGCGTACCTTGAGAGGTATGCGCATGAATGTTGTTCCCCATTCGTTGCCGCCGAGCACAGGCAATTTGAAGGACATCCGAAGGATGATTACAGCATTGAGGTACTCGTTTACCGGAAGACCCAGTTTTTTTCATGCTGCGAGGTGCAGAGGTGCAGATGCTGACACCTCTACGACCATCAACGGGGATTCCCGGCATATCACAGATCGCAGCTATTAGTTGTTCCACTCCGCAGTCTCGACCATTGTTCCTCTTCACTGCTATACAAATGATACTCCGTGATTACAATTTAACAGGGTACTCCGCTACTGGTGATCATTATTGCAGCAGATCACATCAGCGGAAGAATATGCTTTTAAGTCGGGGATTACGATATGTATCAGGAAGTCTTAAAATTCTGGTTTGAAGAGGTCAAGCCGTCACAGTGGTGGACGAAAGATGAGGAGTTTGATCAACTGATTTCAAGCAGGTTTTCGGCTGTCCACTCAAGAGCCACGCGTTGTGAACTCTTTGAGTGGCGCGAAACTGCTGAAGGAAGACTGGCCGAGATTATAGTGCTCGACCAGTTCTCAAGAAATATGTTCCGGGGATCAGCATTGGCATTTGCCCAGGACCCAATAGCGCTTGTGCTTGCCCAGGAAGCGGTCTCTCTGGGGATTGACAGGCTGCTTACACCTGTGCAGAGAGGTTTTGTCTACCTCCCTTTCATGCATAGTGAGTCAATAAAAATCCATGAGGCAGCCGAAGCCATTTACCGGCAGCATGGTGTTCAATCGAGCTTGGAGTGGGAACTCAAGCATAAGGTAATTATTGCACGCTTTGGCCGCTATCCTCATAGAAATGAAGTTCTGGGCAGAGAATCCACCGACGAGGAACGTGCTTTTTTAAGGCAGCCGAATTCCAGCTTTTAGCATGGCTTATATCCTCAGACCTTTCTCCGACACGCTCCTAGTGCACGATCCTGCCATCTTCAATTTCAATGGTTCGACTGGCGAGTTTTGCATATTCAGGCTCATGGGTCACCATGACAATCGACAGTCCTTCTTTGTGGAGTTTAACAAGCAGTTGCATAATCGTTTCACCGGTTGCCTTGTCCAGACTGCCAGTCGGCTCATCCGCAAAGAGAATTTTTGATGACTTGACCAGCGCCCGCGCTATGGCAACACGTTGCTGTTCGCCCCCGGAGAGGTTGCCCGGTAAACGTTTCGCCTTATCGGCCAGGCCAACCCGGTCAAGACAATCCATCGCTTTTGTCTCAATCTGTCTGCTTACCGGTTTGAAACCATTCATGAAGGGCAGCAGGGTATTCTCGAGTACGGTGAGATAGGGCAGGAGGTGGTGAAACTGGAAAATTACTGAAAAATCTGAATTTCGAAGTCCATTCAGGTGTTTTTCAGAGACAGCTGTGAGATTTTGTCCATGATAATTGAGTTCACCTTTGTCCGGCCTGACAAGTGTTGAGAGAACATTAAGCAGCGTCGTTTTGCCGGATCCGGACCTGCCGATGATTGAAGCAAAATCACCTTCTTCCAGGTTCAGGGAGATGCCCTTCAAGACACTGACATCCTTTCCCTCGGAGGAAAAACTTTTCATAATATTAGTGGCCGCGAGCATGGTATCACCTATAGGGAAATGAGCGCCTGGGACGGTTCAACAGAGGCCCCTCTCCAGGCTGGATAAAAAGCTGAAAGAATAGTAATAACTGGAAAGATTGAAGTGCAGATTAGCAGTTGGGCGATGGAAAAAACCGGTCGGGCTCCGTCTGCCAAGGTCAGGAATTCAAGGGTTTTTACGCTGGCGCCATAACCGACCAGGTAGCCGAGTGCACCGGCAAGTGCACCAATAAGTCCGGCTTCCAGACAAAAAATCATAAAGACCCTGGACTTGCCGTACCCGAGAGAACGAAGGATGCCAATATCCTTCTTACGTTCATTCACCGAAGAGAGCATCGATATGCCCACCATGGCTGAGGCGGTCACTAAAATGACAAGACTGATTGACAGTGCAAGTTTCTGTACAAATTTTACCGAGGACATCCTCTGGTTAACGATATGCTGAAGTGCGATCACAGAGGTTTTCGGCAGGTTGGTCTGGATCTGGGCGACGATATCTTCGATCGGGCAGCCAGCGCAAAGGGCGGCAACCTCAACAAAACTGACCGCGCCGGGTTGGCCGAGGGTTTCCTGCAGCTGGCCAAGGTCCATGAGAATAACAGAATCATCATCGCTGCCGGTCTTGAGCAGGACACCTGAGACCTTGAATGCCTGGTCGTAAAGCGAGAGTGTATCACCAGTCCTGATGCCAAGTTTAGCTGCCGCCAGACTGCCAAGCAGGATCTCGTTCGGCTGCTGCGGGAAGGAACCGTCGGTGGCCCAGTAACTTTTTATGCCCAGCTCATCTGTCCATCTCACCCCGACAACGGCAATTGCCAGCTCATCGAGTTTGAGCATGGTGACTAGTTTTGGGGCCACCACACTGATCCGGTCATTCAAGGCGATTGACCTGATGGCGGCTGTTGTTTCAGTCTCCTGCAAATCCTTTATATCGAGGAACATGTCACCCATATGAAAGCCGCCATAGCTTACACTGAGCTTCTCGGTTGAAGGTTTTACGACGATATTTGCCCCAAAAGCGGTGAGCTTCTGCTCCAGGTTCAATCCCACAACCAGAGAAACCTGGTAGAGGGCCACAATTGACATAACGCCAAGTGAAAATACCAGGAGCAGCAGGAATGTCTTTGTTGGTTTTCTCCGCATGTTTTTAAGCGGAATGGTAAACAGATTCATTTTTCCCCCTAAAAGAAACGACTGCCCGGGATCACATCGGCAACATTAATGACGAGATGCTCTCCAGCAACCTCACGGTTCAATGGTGCCGGATTACAGCCGCCTTTCACCACATTTATCCGGCTTGAATGAAAACGTCTGCCGCAATTGTTGCAGACCATAAAATCTCCATCCTGGCTGTAGCCCTTTTTAGCTGGAAAACAGACATCACAGGCATCAAAAGCCGCCCGGATAACACCGTCACTGCTTTTCACCACGAAAAACTTCACGGTGCTGCCGCCACTCTTATACTGATAGTGGTGCGCCTTGCCATCATTCACATCCGCAATGGGAATCTGGATTTTACCATCTGTATCTTTGATTTTTTTATGAGAACTGAAAATACTGAAGGCTGCACTGCCTTCACTTACAGGGTGAACAAAAGGTATGCTTAATACCAGCGCTGTTATTACTGCCAATACGACACGTCTCATAGCGACCTCCTGGGTCTTTGAGGGAATTTTCTATTTCAACTGGTTACAACAAAAAAAGGTGGGGCGGTAAGATTCAAATCAGATAGGTACAGGTGAGCATATAAATCGGTGTGGTTTTTTCAGGAGAGTAACGCTGTCCGGAAGCATTTGGCTGAGAGTGAAGAACCGTTGTTTGTGATACATGCAGGAAGTGCGATACTGCTGATGCATCTATAGAACGAGAAACATGTAAAGCTGTTTCCCGAACATCAACGGAGGAATCGATACAGAGTGTTCCGTCACAGGTGGATGAGGCGTCTTGGTGGTTTTCCTGGACACTGCTGGAAAGTGTTTTTGCATGACTAAGTCCAGGGGTATCGCAGCAGGACGCCTGGTGCATCTTCGGCTGATGCACAGAGCAACCCGGTTCACAGGCCGCCTGGCCTGCCCTCAGCGTACCCAGTCCTGCTACCCCGATAACAACAGTGAGAAGCGTGATATTTCGGAGGAACCACCTAAAATAATAAACATTTCGATTAAGCATATCTCTTATATACCACAATGTAGGAACATTGGTCAAGAATGTTGAGACCAGTTTTTGTCTTTTCCTGACGGGGCATTTCATTCATTCTCAGCAGGTAGTCCCATTGGCAGAAGCTTGTATTTTTTTATCTGCTTTTACCCCGTCCTGTCCAGCATGTTTTAACCGGGGCACCCGCTCCGGGCAATACGAAGGGAATGGTTAAATAGCTGTTACTGCGTGGTAATATTACTGTGTGGTATTGAAAACAGGTTGTTCACAGGTTATACTTTCCATAAATGTAGTATACCACATCAGTGGTACTCTGGCTGGGCTCTATACCTCAATAACTGCTGTTGGTCTGAGTTGGGAGGTGCGTCGTATGAAAAAACGAGATTTTTTTGTCATCATATCAATCGTCGTCTTGCCCTACTGCTCACTGCTTTGCACCTTTGGGATTGCCGGGATACCGGAAGCGCTGTCAACAAAGGCAGGCCTTGGAGGCCTTGCCCATTTTGACGCTTCTCCGCGGCGGCAAAGCTCAGATACAACACCTTATAAGGTTGGTGAAGAGAGATCCCACGCTGAAAACAAACCATTTCTATTGAGCGTCGATAAGGCGGTATTTGCCTGCAGCGAGGCTGCCTGTGACAATTATTATCGTCAGTGCGGGCTGGACATCGATTATACCCTCTATTCAGAGCAGGCCAGGACAGCAGTGCGTGAGGCGGTCGTAAGTTGTCGTGCAAAAATCGTTTATCAGACAAAGGGTGGTTATCGCCTAAACAGCGAGGCAGGGCCTGAAACTTCCCGTCATACTCTCAAAGACAAGCCGGAATATTCGGCACAGGTGTCTCTTCATTTTCACTTCAGCGAGTATGAACGGGTGATTGAGGTGCAGCTCGACAAAATTCAGTGTCGAGTTCATTCCGGGGACTACGTTTCACGTGTAAGAGAAGCGTTAATTGATTGAGAAGAGCCGATAGACGGAATATATGGCAGGAATGGGGGGCAGAGAGCTGAAGGACAGAAGAAACCTTCATTGCCGGATTGCATACCTCGGGCAATGAAGGTTGTCTCTTTAGTTACTCTTTGGCGGTAATCTTATATTCTCCACCCTTGGCAACGGTAATGTTCGCATCGAGAAAGTTAACCTGATATCCCTTTTCTTTCAGGGTCAGGTAGGCCATCTCAGCACGAACACCGGTGCTGCAGTGAACATACACTTTTTTGTCTTTGGGGATCTCATCGAGACGTTCGAAGACCTCTTCGGCAGGTATTGCTATGGCATCGGCAATGCTGCCTGCTTCGCTTTCTTCATCCGTGCGGACATCGAGAACCACCACATCACTGGCCTTGCTGTCAACGGCATTTGCGAACATTTCGATGCTCACAACGCCTGGTTTGGGTTTGGGAACATAGACGATTTCCGTTGCGGTGGCGCCGCTTTCAACCGGCAGCTGGCCTTTCTGCCAACCGGCGAAGCCACCTTTTAAGACAGTCGTATTCTTATATCCCCACCCTCGTACCAGTGAGAAATACTCAAGACCTGCATTGGTATCATCACCATAGAGGACAATAGGAGCACTTTTAATTGATGGAAATTTCTCCTTGAAGGAGGCAAGCTGATCTCCCGGAATGGAAATCGCCCCTTTGATGTGCTCTGCTTTTGCACGTGCTCCGTCACGAACGTCGATAAGCACGACAGGCGTCTCGGTATCCATCATCGTTCTTTAACGATTTGGAGACGGAATAGAGAGGCTTCTTTGCCTTTTTCCAGGCCGGCATACCGTCCAGGAAGACTTTTACGTTGGTATAACCCAGTTTTTCTGCCCGCCGGGCAGAAGAAGGACTGAGGCGTCAGGTAGGCCCTCCACAATAAAATACGATCAGATTGTCTTTATTCTTGGGCAGTTTATCCAGGTTTTTGTCGAACTGCGCATCATAAATAGAAATGGCTCCGGGAATGTACCCCTCAATATAGAGCTTACCGGGACGCGCATCAACGATGGTGAAATTACCCTTTTCAGGGCCCTGCTCTATCAACGGAGCGAGTTCATCAATCTTGATGATCAAGGCCGGGTCGAGCTTTGCCGGCGGCTTGACATAAACCGATTCGGCCAGAAGCGCGCCATCTTCCTGGACATAGGTGATAAGCACTTCCTTACCGGCAGGTATTTTATTGAGTGCCTCTGCACCTTCCAGGGTCGTGTCATCATCAAAGCTGACCAGCCAAGAGGCTCCACCGGTATCGACTTTGATGGTTTCGGCCTTCATCGAAACACTGCCAAGCTTGCCGCGGATATCGTTCTCGCCGTTATCAGTATGGCACTGCATACAGGGTTTCAATACTTTTGGCTTCTCCTGTGCCAGGCCTATCCCGGGAATCAGCATCAACGAAAGTGCCGACATCCCTAGAATGGCCCTGGTGAATGATCTACCTGTCATTTCCATCCTCCTCTGTTCAATTGCTTAACCGTATTGCGTCGGGGATATCCATTACGCCATTACTCGCACAACAACCTATACCCAACCCCTTAGTCTCAGAAAATGTGAGCTGTGCCACTGAAAAAATGGGAATAACACCCGGTCCACCTGACAAGCGGATGGCGCGTATCACTGCGTGGCACCTGCGACAGCATTTTATTATATTACTAAATAATTTACAACAGTCTTTTAAATGAGAGAAAATCCGAAATTTTGCCTGACCATCGTTTCTGAAAAAAATGGACGGGAATTCTCGGTTCAATGACTGAAACGTATTGAAGGAGGATTGTGAACGGATAGGAAGTCGTATCAAAGTCTGACAGAATAGCTTTCAGACGGTGATGTTATGCTAAGGATTCGCAGCAACTAATAGTGCCTCTAGAGACGTTCCCGGACTGGGACCTGCTTGCCCGCCAGATTGAGCATGGGGATCAAGCGCATCGTCTCGGTTAATTCAAAATAGCGATTTAAACAAAAGTTCCTTACACAGAAAAAACTGCCAATACCATCAGTGTCGATCCAGACACAGTGCATCATTCGCCAGAGTATACGCCGTAACATATTCGCTGATCCCAAATAGAGCATTGGTATACGTGATCAATGATGTTACGTTTTCGAAACATCTTCGTTAGGTTGAAAATCCTTAATCGCGCAAAATTACGGTTAAAGTGCATTGGATCGATATTTGCATCGTTGCTTGCACTGTTTGGTTTGGTATGAATCATTAAAACCGCCGGCTATGCCGGGAAGCAAAGCCACACGTTATAGGCGTGATCGTTTACTCATTGCTGCAGACATGAGGGCCTTATGAAACAAATAAAACTCATCATTGTATATTTTCTCATCATTTCAGTTTCATCCCTTACTCCCGTGCTGTCAGAGACACCTCTGCGAGCAGGTGTAGCAAGCATGATCACACCGGTGAGTGCTGTAAAATACTACCAGCAGGTGGTTGATTACATTGGCACAAAACTTGGGGTTCCAGCAGAAATGGTACACCGCACAACCTATGATGAGATAGATGTCCTGCTGGAAAAAAATGCTGTTGATGTTGCTTTTATATGCTCGTCACCCTATGTTCTGGATAACGAGAAGTTTGGTGTAGAGCTCCTGGTGGCACCTCAGGTAAATGGAAAAGTTTACTATCATTCCAATATTATTGTTCACAAAGACAGTTCTATTGAGACATTTGAACAGCTTAAAGACTTGACCTTTGCCTTCGTGGATCCTAAATCAAACACGGGGCGTCTCTATCCAACTTATTTCTTAGCAAAGCGTGATGAATTACCGGATGGTTTTTTCAGTTCCTACCAGTATAGCTACAGTCACAATAAATCAGTCGAAATGGTAGCAAAAAAGCGCGTTGACGGAGCTGCTGTCGATTCAATCGTATACGATTATATGGTTTCATCAGACTCCCCTTATTCGAAACAGACAAAGATTATTCATCGTTCCCCTGCGTTCGGTATCCCACCGGTTGTCGTGCCCCCCAATATCTCACCCTCTTTAAAAGAATCACTGCGCTCAATTTTCCTTGAAATGCATGATGACCCTGCAGGCCAGCTGATTTTGCAGGGTATGAAAATTGAGCGCTTTGTTGAGGTACCTGACAAAAACTATGACTCAATCCGAGCCATGAGCGCTTTTATAAAAAACAGCAGTGCCTCCCTGACCAGCACGAACAGAGCATCTGCTAATAAACTGAAACGAGAACAGAAAAACATCCTGTTCGGGGTGCTGCCCAGGGATAACCCCATTATTGCCTACGAGCGTTATCAGCCGCTCATGGACTACCTCTCGTCTGAAACAGGAGTCAGTATTGAGCTCCACCTGGAGAAGAATTATCAGGCTGTGGTTGACAGCCTTGGCGAGGGAAAAGTTTCTTTCGCCCTTCTTGGGCCATTGACCTACCTGGACGCCTATAAACGTTTCGATGCCCCCCCCATAGCGAGAAGCAGAACAGCCAGAGGTGAAACATTTTACCGGAGTGTTATCGTTACCGATACCCACGGATCAATAGAGGAGATAGCCCAGCTGGTGGACAAGAAGTTCGCCTTCGCAGCCCTCTGGTCTACCTCAGGAAACCTGATACCTCGATATATGCTTGCCTGGGAGGGTATCCACCTTGATAACTTGAACACCTATCATCACTACAATTATCACGATACCGTAGCCAAGAAAGTCATCAGTCATGAATTTGATGCAGGTGCAATAAGACTGTCCACCGCAGAACGCTACACCCCTTATGGTCTAAAAATAATTGCAACGTCTGATCCCATACCGACAGGCCCGGTAGTCGTGTCGCCCAGGACACCTTATAATATAGTAAAAAAAATACAACAGGCCTTACTTTCCATGGCAGACAGTGAGGAGGGCAGGAAAATCCTCAGCAAACTTGACCCTGACTTACAAGGCGGTTTTGTCGCTGCATCAGATGCAGATTACACAGGCATTCGCCAGATGATAAACGCAGTACCAAGTACATGTGGCAAGGGCTGTCACCCGAACGTTTCATTCTAAATAACTGAGAACATGACTATCTCTCTGCAAAAAAAGTTTATCCTCGTCTCCTTCTTCTCAGTCTTCGCACTGATAACAGTCATCAGCTTTCTTGCCGTTGGTAAAACCCGATCAGCCCTCTACAATGCCACAGAACAGCAAGGTCGAATGCTCGCTCAAACGGTCAGTGCCTTGATTATAAATGAGTTAATTTATGAAAAGCTCGGGCTGGTTGAAGAAGGAGGTCTTATAGACAACTATATGAGGGATCTTTACCAACGGAGGGAGTTGGATTTAAATTTTGTCGCCGTTCTTGATGACTCGTTACAGGTAATCTCACACAGCGATTTTCGTGAGTTTGGCAAACATTATGATAATCCACTGCTGAGAGAGGCTCAAGAAGCAGGATGTTGTTCTTGTAAGAAAATCAACAGATGCGTCCGGTGCTGGTGATCTGGAGTTTGCTGCTCCGTCTGTCAATTGAAGGCAAGCGCTGGGGAATGCTCCTTTTCTCCTTGTCTCTGAATGCCGTGGAACGGGAAATTCAGTCCATTATTAATGAAATTGTAATAATCTCTGTGCTCGCGCTCTTTTTCTTTTTTGTCCTCACCTACTTTCTGAGCCAGCGGTTTATTAAACCGGTAATCGACCTTTCACAGGCCATGGAAGAAGTTGAAGTGGAGATGGGAGAGAAAACGATTCCTGTCAAGGGAAATGACGAGTTGTCGCGGCTCACCGAAAGTTTTAACGATATGGTGAGGAGGATTAGAAGCGCCAATGAAGAGATGAAGCTCGCCCACGAAAAACTTCTCCAGTCAGAAAAACTTGCGACTCTTGGCGTCCTGTCATCAAGCATTGCTCATCGCATCAACAATCCTTTAGGGGGGCTGTTCAACTGTGTCGGACTACTTCGAAAACAAGGTGCAGATCCTGAGTTCAGGGAGAGCTATCTTGATTTGATAGGCGAGGGATTGGAGAGTATTAAACAAACAGTAAGTCAGCTCCTCTGGACTGCTGGAAGGCGTGAAGGTGAGGAAAAACTGTCAAATGTATCTGAGGTGTTAGCACGTGTGCTTCGCTTTCTTGATTATCGGTTAAAAAAGCAGGAGATTACCTTTCACCAAGTGATCGACACTGAGCTTTTGGTGGCTGTAGCTCCCCATGATCTTGAGGAGATATTCTTAAATACTATGGTAAACGCTATTCAGGCAATGGAAGGAGGCGGCCGTTTGTCGGTAACAGCAAAGCAGGTTGAAACAGAGGTCCAGGTGATAATTGCTGATACCGGCATAGGAATACCTGATGACAAGATCGGGCAGATATTTGATCTTTTTTATTCCACGAAAAAAGCAGGGGAAGGTACCGGGCTCGGAATGTGGATGACGTATGAACTTGTCAAAAAATATAAAGGTGATATCTCTGTGTCCAGCCAGGAAAACATCGGAACAACTATTATAATCCGTATTCCGGAGGGTATATGAGCAATAGCATTCTCATTATCGAAGACGAAAAAATAGTCAGAGTCTCTCTCACGGACGCACTTAAAGCGGAAGGATATACGGTGCTTGCAATAGCAGATGGGAATGCGGCGTTATTGGCACTGGAGAGAGGAGATTTCTCACTGGTGATAACTGATATACGCCTGCCTGGTGCTGGGGGAATCCAGATATTGCGAAAGAGTTTATCGGAAGCCCCGTCAACTCCTGTTATTATGATGACCGCCTATGGGAACATCAAGGATGCTGTTGAGGCAATGCGCCTGGGTGCTTTCGATTACATCACGAAACCATTTGATCTTGACGAGATGTTGATCTCGGTGAGCAGAGCTCTGGACGTACACTCAATCACGCAAGATAATATTCGCCTCAGGAAAGAACTGAGCAGTCACTATGGTGTTCCAAATATCATCGGAGAGAGTAAGGCGATGCAGGCTGTTTATGCTTTGCTTGAAAAGATCAGCAGGACGAGACTCAACCGTCCTCATCTTGGGAGAGTCTGGTACCGGTAAAGAGCTTATTGCTTCAACCATTCACTACCAGAGCAGCAGAAAAAATAAGCCGATAATAAGAGTAAACTGTGCGGCACTTCCCGATGATTTGATAGAAAGTGAATTGTTCGGTTATGAAAAGGGGGCCTTCACCGGTGCCGACTCAAAGAAACCCGGACGATTCGAACTTGCCGATGGCGGTACAATCTTTCTTGACGAAATTGGCGATCTGCCGCTCCTGACCCAAACAAAAATATTACGTGTTCTTGAAGAAAAAAGCTTTGAACCCCTGGGGGCAACGAAAACAATCTCGGTGGATGTCAGAGTTATTGCAGCAACCAATAAGAATCTTGAAAAAGCTGTTCTGAAAGAAACATTTCGGGAAGATCTTTTCTATAGACTTAATGTCATCCCGATTGAGTTGCCGCCACTGCGGAGCAGAAGTGGAGATATTCCGCTTCTGCTTGAGTCCTTTCTAAGGAAATTCAATGACCAGATGGGAACCGATATTAATTTCGGGCGAGAGGCAACTGAAGCGCTCGATAAATTATTCGTTTCCGGGGAATGTCAGGGAACTGCTCAACATTGTCGAGCGGTGCGTCGCCCTGACAAACGGAAAGACCGTCGGATCCTCCGATCTCCCCCCTCATATTATAAAAAAAAACAAGGTACAAAATACAGTTAATGACCCTTCAGGAGGTTACCGCCAATGCAGAAAAGAACCATATAACCCAGATACTGTCTCTTACCAAAGGAAATCGGTCTAAAGCCTCAGAAATACTTGGTATCAGTAGAAAAACATTGTGGGATAAAATCAACACTCACAAGCTGGACGTCTAGGAATCGCCCCACCTATCCTCCATCTGCAGAAGAATTATTAGTGTTACAAAACTGTAACGTCTATTTGTCCAATAAAACAGCGTAACATATTGAATATTTAAATAATTGAAGTTTTAGTTACGTTGAACACTCCTTTTCAAGGCAGTTTCGATCTGAACAGATAGCCACAAGTGGCTGAAACAATGCAGTTAATAAATTCCGACAGGAAAGAACTGTTACATTGTCGTAACAGTTCATGCCAAATCTGCATGGCATAGAAAATGCTATTGTCTTGTCGTATGTCGTTTTTGTAAAAGCAATCACAATAAACCTTAAGCGGAGGTGATTATGCGAATCAAACGGAGGGATTTTCTCAAACTGTCAGCTGTTGCGGGTGCAACAGCAGCTTTAACCGGTTATGCAGGTTCCGAAACGAGCATGAATGCTCTGGCAGCTTCACACACAGGAGGAAAAATCGGGGTACTGCCCGGTGAATGGAAACCAACCACATGTCAAGGCTGCACTACCTGGTGCCCTGCTGAGGTATTTGTCCAGGATGGCAGGGCTGTGAAGGTCAGGGGGAATAGATATTCCAAGCAAAACGATGGTAAAGTCTGCCCGCGAGGCCACCTTTCCCTGCAACAGGTCTATGATCCAGATAGAATCAAAGTTCCAATGAAGCGGACCAACCCTCAAAAAGGCAAGGGACAAGATCCAAAATTCGTTCCAATCAGTTGGGATGAGGCGCTTGATACTATTGCCGACAAGATGATGGATCTCCGGAAAAATAATGAGTCGGAAAAATACTGTCTCATGCGTGGACGATACACCTACATGCGTGATATCATTTATGACGTGATGCCAAAGGTCTTCGGTTCCCCCAATAACATCTCGCACAGTTCTACCTGTGCAGAAGCTGAGAAGTTTGGATCCTATTACACTGAGGGCCTCTGGGACTATCGAGATTATGATCTTTCAAATTCAAAATATATATTGATCTGGGGCTGTGATCCTGTTGCCAGTAATCGTATGGTACCAGCTACAATCAAGAGACTTGGAGATGCTCTCGATCGTGCTACCGTTGCAGCTGTAGATCCTCGATTGACAACCAGTGCAGCAAAGGCAAATGAGTGGCTTCCACTGATGCCTGGAACAGACGGTGCCTTGGCTCTTGGCATTGCTCATGTAATTTTAAGTGAAGGGCTGTGGTATAAAGATTTTGTCGGTGACTTTAAAGACGGTACAAATCGTTTTAAAGCTGGAGAGACCGTTAATGAAGAAGATTTCGTCGAAAAAGAGACGAATGGTGTTGTCAAGTGGTGGAATCTGGCAGTAAAAGATATGACTGCCGCCAAAGCGGCGGAATTAAGCGGTGTGTCTGCAGATCAGATTCTTCGGGTTGCTCGCGGCATGGCCAAAGCCGCGCCGAATGTAATAGTTTGGATGGGCCCTGGGGCTGCAATGCAGGCCCGGGGTGGGTACTCTGCTATGGCAGTTCACGCACTCGGCGGACTGGTTGGCGGTATTGACAATGAAGGGGGCTCCTTACAGACTGCCAAAATTCCAGTTAATAAACTCAACTCAGACATCCTGAAGAAATACCAGGATGATGTAGCCAAGAAGCACACCAAAAAGGAGAAGATTGATCAGCGAGGGAGACTCGAACTGCCCGTTCTCGCCAGCGGCAAATCTGGTGGCGGTGTTTCAACCAACAATGCCGCAACCGGTATTTTGAATAAGGATCCTTACGATATCAAAGTGCTGGTAGGTTACATGAATAACTTCGTGTTTTCCTGTAATGGCACAGATCGCTGGGAACAAGCGCTTGCCTCAGTGCCGTTTACCGTTCATCTCACCACCAATGCCTCCGAGTTCACAATGTTTGCAGACATTATTCTGCCTTGTACGGTGAACATGTTCGAGCGTTACGGCTTTGTAAAGACAAAGGCGAATCGTTACGCTACCTGCACGCTTCTTCAGCCTGTAATTAATCCACTTTGGGACGTAATTCAGGATGAGTCAGAGTTCCCATTCCTTATGGCTGAAAAACTAAAGGAACGCGGATTCGCGAATCTCTATGACTGTCTTGTGGAGATGTATTCTGACCCTGAAACAGCTGCAAAACCAAAGGATTCCAAAGAGTTCACCATTAGTGCTCTGAAGTATTATACCAAGCCGCTTTGGGATGGCGAAAAAGATACCCACGGAGATAAGATTAACGGTTGGAACGACATGCTTGAGCGCGGAATGTGGAACTCTGAGCCGTATAAATACAAATCGCACTGGGGTGGAAAGTTCAATACGGTGAGCAAGAAATTCGAGTTTTACAGTGAAACTTTGAAGAAGGCGCTTGGCGGGCATGCAGAGAAGCACAAGGTTGACATTGATACTGTCCTTGAGAAGGCCAACTACACGGCCCGAGGAGAACTTGCCTTCGTTCCTCACCATGAGCCGCCTCTTCGTCATGGCAGCAGGGAAGATTACCCATTCGATTTCATTGACTATAAGTCTCGTCTCAACCGTGAGGGAAGAAGCCAGAATGCCCCATGGTACTATGAGTTTAAACACGTTGATCCGGGTGATGTCAGCGGGCAGGACAGTTTGCGTATTAATCCGGTAGATGCTCAGAAACTCGGCATCAAGGATGGTGACAGAGTGCGGATCACCTCGACGGTTGCAAGTGGTGAATGTGTTGCGAGGGTCTGGGAGGGTGTTCGTCCCGGTACCGTAAGCAAATCCTATGGTCAAGGACATTGGGCATACGGGAACACAGCTACAGGAGATTTTGGCATGAGTGCGACCAAAGGCGTTAATAACAACACGATCATCCCATGGGAACTTGAAAGACTTTCTGGTTCAAATGCCCGAAACGGTGGACACGCAGCCGTCCGGATCGAGAAAATATAGGTAAGCGGAGGATTTAATAATGACACAATATGCAATGATAATTGATTTAAGAAAATGTGTTGGCTGCGGTGCCTGTGCTCTTGCCTGTAAAACGGAGAACAACACACCATTGAGGAGAAACGGCCAGACCTTCAACTGGGCTGACTTTGTTCATGAGACCACTGGTACGTTCCCGAATACTCAATATCGGACATTACCGGTACTCTGCAATCACTGCAGTAATGCGCCGTGTGTTGAAGCCTGTCCTGTCGAGCCGAAAGCGATGTTCAAGACAGCCGAAGGAATAACGATGCACAATGATGAACGGTGTATCGGCTGCCGTGCATGCCAGGAAGCTTGTCCCTACAGTATGGATGAGGTTGCAAAAGATGGTGCCTACGGTGAATACAGTGTTATCAGCTTCAACGAGGAAGGGCAACCGACCCAACCGTTTTTTACTGATAAAACGCAATTGGTAATAAATGGTTCTTCATCGGGGGCTGAGCTTGCAGCAATAACCGGTACAAATCCACCGCACCAGACCAAGTACGACCATCCCGATTATGAAAGTGTTCGCAGGGACAACGTCGTTGAGAAATGTATTCTCTGCGATCATCGTCTCAAGAACCAGGAACTGCCGGCGTGCGTAGAAGCCTGTCCTTCTGGTGCCAGGGTCAGTTGGCGACATACAGGATAGCAGCAGTGATGCCGCAAAACTTTTGAAGAAGCATAAAAATTTTGTACTGCAACCGGGTGAAGGTACCAAGCCAAATGTGTATTACATTAGGGAATACTCTGCACGTCAGTAGAGGATAATCTACCGGGACACTGGAGCTTTCTGCCGGCTGTCCCGGCTTACTTTTCTCAATCAAGGAAAATGATGACAGACCTGAATAAGATCAAAACCCGAGGTGATTGTTTCAAACTGCTGGCAGCATGTTTCTATGAACCTGATAAAGATCTGTTCCTTGAGGAACGTGTTTGTGATAACCTCAGAAGTCTGCTCAATGACTGGGCTTCAGGCGCAGCAAAGGCTGCTGGGGAAATGGGCTTGTACCTTAATGCGCTTTCACAGGAGCAACTCAGTATCGACCATGCGGCACTTTTCATAGGTCCTTTTGAATTAATTGCCGCTCCATATGGATCTGTCTATTCAGAAGGGCATAGACAGTTAATGGGCGATACAACTATTAATACCCTGCGGTTCTATGAAAACGCAGGCCTGGCCTTGGATGTCAAGGAACCGCCTGACCATATCGCCATAGAACTCGAGTTCATGTCATACCTCTGCCGCAAAGAGGTTGAATCTTCAGGGGCCGGCAATTATAAAGACGCCGAAAAATTCAGGGAAATGCAGATACAATTTTTCAATACGTCTCTGGGTTGGGCTCAGCAGTTTTGTGATTCTATAAAAAAGGGATCGGAAAATTCATTTTATCAAAGCCTTGCCGATTGCCTGAGCAGATTCATGGTAAGCTGTGAACAAGTTTACAGTAAAGTTTCAAAAACTCCAGCCTGAGCACTTGTGTGCTTTTTATGCAGCCACTTTCACTGTTAAAAGATCTTTTCGTCGACTCTTCTCAGAGAATTGATTTTATCGACAGGAGGTGCTTGAGAAAACGACTGAACACGTGTGATTGTGTGCGTTGTATTAATTCATGCCCGGCGGGAGCATTGTCATTACGAGATCATCAGGTCCTGTTTGACAAGGATTCCTGCAGCAGCTGTATGAGATGCGTAGCTGTTTGTCCGAACGATGCATTTTTGTCACCGGAAAATGATCTCCATGGCGAGATTGAATTCCTGCTAAATCGAAAATATATTGTTTTTACCTGCCTTCGAGAAGAAGCCTTATGCATCCCGATGACAAAGTGATTCCCTGCCTGGGGTTGCTTTCAATTGAACTGTTGTTCACCCTTGGAATGAGAGGTCCATCGACTATCGTTTTTAATGTTGCGGACTGCTCCGACTGTCGGAATAAAGCATCTTCCGACGCTTTTCGGGAATCACTAAAACACCTAGAAAAACATGCATCAGCCTTTCTCTCTGCGGAATTTGTTGTTCAGGCTGAGCCAGACCATGGACGGCCAGACAATACGGATGATAGAAGATACTTTATATCAACGCTTGCCAACAACCTGGCCTCTGTCTCCAGCGCTCAACGTACACATAAATCAGATATAACCTCTAAGACTGCGTCAATAACCAGGCGGATACCTCAAAAGACAGAACTAATTAAACGGCTTTTTGAGCGTGAGGAGAACAGGGACAACGATCTGCTTCTCCCACTCTGTGCTCATCGGATAGGTGTGAGCAGCGATTGTACTCTATGTCCCCTGTGCACAGGGATTTGCCCAACAGGTGCGCTGAAGATCGAACGCCGAAAAGAAGGAAAGCAGCTAATGTTCAATAGCCGCTGCTGCAGCGGTTGTGGGTTATGCGTATCGTTTTGCAAACAAAAGGCGATATCCCTGGCCTATCCCCTGATCTCTGAAATGATCCATGACCGCAACCATCTCAGGAACCGAGAACTCGCCAGAGCTTTGAAAAAAATAGTACTCCTTTTGGGGGTTATATAATGATAAACCCCCTTGGGAACATGTTATGACAGATCTATCTATTCCCGTTGCTTTGCTTGCTGTCATTTTTACCTTCGTCGCATTCTTTTATTCATCTGTTGGCCTTGGCGGCGGATCTTCTTATACAGCCTTGCTCGCGATCTTTGGTGCTAATGCTGCTGCCATTCCAATGGTTTCTCTGACGTTGAATATTATGCGTAACAACCATTGGAGCTACTGCTTTTCTATTGAATGGTCATGCCAGATTACGATTGATTGCGCCATTTCTCATAACCTCAATACCCATGGCGTATTTGGGAGGGATGCTCAATCTGCCAAAAATTATTTTCTATATCATTCTCATAATTTCACTGTTCGTTGCCTCCTTCAGGATTTATTTCCCGAAAAAAGCCCGAACATTGAAGCTGAAAAATAAAGAAAAATATATCATAGCGCTTGTCTGTGGTGCTTTGCTTGGATTTGTCGCAGGCGTCACTGGTATCGGAGGTGGTGTCTATCTTGTACCACTCATCTTACTAATTGGGCTTGGCACTGCAAAAGAAGCTGCCGCGTGCGGAGCCTTCTTTATATGGGTCAACTCAGTATCTGGGCTGCTTGCTCGCTATCAGCATAATGCTATTGATATTGAGAGTTATCTGCCGCTCATTGTGGGAGTTGTAATTGGAGGTTTAGGCGGGTCTTTATTAGGAGCAGGTAGATTTCACCCACAAACCATGCAGAAAATACTAGGATCCATATTAGTCGTTGCCCTTTTCTTGCTCAGCAACAAAGTTATCGTTCTTATTGGTTTGACCGATAGTTAAGACTGGAGTTTCTAGACTTAGTCCTGAGGCAGCATAAAAACAGACCATACCCGGCAAGTTTTTTAGGTACACTTTATCTGACAAAGATGAGATTCTTGCGGCACTAGCAGCCGAGTGAAGATTTCGGTAGGTAGTAGCTCTTCTTGCTGTAAATCTTGCGTGTGTAGATTTTCGCAGAGCTATCAGCTCTTGTCCAGACTCAAGAACAAGCTTGGTAAATCGGCTTCTGAGTTTTACATTTTACTGTATACTTTGTGAGGTGACAGTGGATGTGTTTCAGCAATGAAACAACGTACCGTTTCACACGAGGTGGAGGGTACATGGTATATTACCTAAAACAAAAAAGGCAGAGACAGCCATAAAAGACTGTCTCTGCCTGACGTAGCGCTTATTGATCAAAAGTTCGAGCTACAAATCTGCTGCTACTGGAACTTCATCTCAAGTGTTTCAACATGATACAGGTGATTGATTTGTGAATTATCAAAAACAGCAATACCAAACGGGTATGTTTTACTCATATCGGTAAACTGAACGTCCTGGGTCTCAACATTCTCACCTTCGGTTTTCAGGGAGCGCATAACCTCGAGGGTCCACATGCCGTTCTCATGGTGATTACGGCCAAGAATATCTGCACGGCCGCCCATCATTGGCTGAATATCGATACCCGGAACAACATCACCTTCTTTAAAGGTATCAACAAAAGGTACTTTTTTACTTGGAATTACATAATACTTGTCATCAGCGTCAGGATTCAGGTTCATGAAGGCAGGAGCTGATTTATCCTTATTGTCATTGTTTGTGTATCCACCTTTCCCGGTATCTCCTTTACGTCCCCAGCCCCCGTTTTTCTTGGGGTCGGTATTGTTGTCGACATACTGGTCATCAAACATTCCCATCGGCAGTGAGCGCACATATTTGGCGTGCCACATATCAATGGTTTCTTCCCCGGATGCGGTGTATTTACGGCCTGCTGATGAGTCGCCAGGTTCATTGAGGTGACAGGCGATCATGCAGCCTTCATCGGCAAAACCTTTGGTGCTGATGTTCCAGAACATGGCAAATTTGTCTTCATAATAGGTATTGTCATGACCGGTGCTGTCCTTGTTGGCAAGTTTTTTCCAGGAACCGTCAGACTGCTTCACCCATGGAAAACGTTCCAGGCTCTTTGTCGGATCCTTGTAGGTAATCAGGAAGTAGACACTGTTATCGTCATACAATGATTTTATGGAAACCTCGGTATCACGCATACCCTCATAACCGTTGTTAGGCTCATAGGGCAGTTCTTCAAGTGAAACGGTAATTGCCTTCGCTGCATCCCAGGCTTTATCTGCCATGCCATCGAGAATAATGGGTGATCCGGCTTTTGTGCTCACCAGTGTCTGGTCTGCAGCATACGCAGAAACACTGAGTGTGAAAATGGATGCCATCGTAAGAATTCCTACTGTTTTCATATTCTCCTCCTGTAATCGATTTAAATGATCTTGCGGACTTTCTTGACGGTATCAAAATATGAATGTTAATAGCTTGATTCCAGATAAAGATAGTTCACAGAACAATAGAACCCTGTGAATTTCAGTTCACAAGGAAATTGTAATAATCTGAATTTATTCAGAAATACGCTGGGAGAGCAGAGAGAGACAATTTACCATTTTTTCACCTTGCGGCGTCAATATGTATGCTTTCTCCCGATCCTGGGTGATGAGATTGTGGGTTTTAAGGTTTTTCAGATGGAAATTGACTTTGGTATGGTCACTGATCTCAAGATGCCGGGTAATATCCATGAAGCGCATTTTTTCATTAGTGGATAAGGCAGTTAAGATCTGTCGTCTGATCTGGTTCGACAGGCAGGCAAGGGCATCATCCATGCCCGGGTCTTCCAACTGCTGCTCAAGTCTTAGCTCTTCCAGATTTCGTCTGACGGTTACGAGGAGTTCGTCGCGCCTGAAAGGTTTGGCCAGGTAGTCATTGGCGCCCAGTTTCATGGCTGTTACAGCATTGTCGACCGTGGAAAAAGCGGTAATCATCACAACCTTGGCTGTGCTGCAGTTTTTTTTCAATAATGGGATGAAGGTCATTCCACCCATCCCCGGCATCATGTTATCGACGATGACAAGATCCGGAGATTGATCCTCGAGTTTCTGCAGGGCAGCCTCGGCCGTTTCAAAACCAATAACCGTAAAACCCTGCGCTTCAAGGATTTCAATGATGCTTTCGCGCAAATCCAGATCATCATCAATGACAAAGATAATTTTATTATTCATCCGTGATCACCGGAAACGTTGTCGTTATAATTGTTCCACCCTGTTCGCTGCTGACAATTGAGATTTCCCCACCATGCTGCTTGATTATATTATAAGATATGGATAAACCAAGACCAGTCCCCATGCCGATTTCCTTGGTGGTGAAAAATGGATCGAATACCTGTGAAATGATATCATCACTGATACCATGTCCTGTATCAGTAATCACTACTTGAACCCTGCTGCCGTTAAGAGAGGTCTCAACTTCAATAATGTCCTCCTGTTCGCATGCATCGATACTGTTCATCAGCAGGTTAATAAATACTTCTTCCAGTTTCCAGGCGATACCCATTATTTTTGGGATGATATTGCAGCCGCACCTGAATTTTGGGACTGTTCGATTGGTTTTTAAGGAGATTTTTAGTACTCATTAATACCTGGTTAAGGTCTGTAGGCTCAAGTGCGGTTTCTTTCTCACGAGAAAAATGTAGCAGTTCTTTGGCAATGTGGAGGCTCTGTTCACATTGCGATCAATTGAATCCAGCTTTTTATTGATTTTTTCGTCGCCACCGACCATGTCTCTGAGCATTTCCAGGTTAAGAGAGACGTTGGCAAGGGGATTATTAATTTCATGGGCGATACCGGCTGCCAGAACTCCCATGGACGACAATTTTTCCGATTGAGCAAAACGCTGAAGTTGTTCGTTAATCAGCTTTCGCTGTTCAAGACTGAAAACCGAGAGTGCCCTGATTGTAAAAAGCATTATCAGGAAGGCACTTCCACCTCTTAACAATATTATCTTTATATCAAACAGCGGGATAATATAATCAGATGGGATTATTCCGGTGAACAGGGCGTAGAAGATCATGCAGATTCCAGCCGCGATAAAATTACCGGCAACTTTTACCGAGAAAGCGCGCACGGTCCGGGAGTATATGATAAGCCCAATTCCAGCCAACAACCCGCCTGGAAATGCGACGAAGCGACGTACGTTAATGTCTTTGCCGCTATCAAGATCGAAATAGATGGCTCCCAGAATGAGCATCAGGGCGGATACCCCGACCAGTAGTTTAACCACGTCTGGTGTCGTCTTAAGCGCCTGATCACCATAGAGTGTTATGATATTGAGAAACAGACCAAAGTAGAGAAGAAAGAGAAAAGAGGTGCTGACGACAATCAGGCGTAATTGGTAAAACGATACGGATTTAATCTCTGGGTTGAGTTGTTCGAGAAGTTCCAGCCACTCGTGAAAACCGTGAATAATACCAAATACCGCAAGCAGCCAGAGAATTTTGGCAATACCAAGTTCACTGAAACGGGTATCCCGAGAGAGAATGGCGACACCGAGCGTAAAGAAGGCCAGTCCGTAGAGAAGGTACAGCAGGAAATTCAAGACCATTCAGGTACCGTTTAACAGTTAAGTAGGTGCTTCCCTGACGGGATCAGCGGCAAAAAAACACAGGCCAACTCGCTTTCAGAGTGTTTCTTGTAAGCAGAAATGACAGATCATTCTTACAACAGTACGGTCAAAATATTCATTA
Source organism: uncultured delta proteobacterium (assembly GCA_963710015.1). Taxonomy (GTDB): domain Bacteria; phylum Desulfobacterota; class Desulfobulbia; order Desulfobulbales; family Desulfocapsaceae; genus MADRE3. Next base: position 285,521 of record CAVPYP010000014.1, read on the forward strand.
ACTGCTGAGGTTTCAACTGAGATAGGTGTATTAGATGGTGAGATTACGGGCAGTGAGGTGATGCCTGTGGAGAGAGCGGCTTTCTGGTGGTACTTATTTATGAAGATAGTACTTTTAACGAAAAAGGAGGAGATTCAATGATGGTATAACCCGCCACCTCCCACATGCCCGGTTGGAAGGAGAGATGCTGTCAGCAAGGAACCTTCAGCTACATAAAAAGCAACCGGTTAGATTTTGTTTTTTATTCATGATTCCTCCCATGGATTGCGGTGAAATCTTGATGCAAGCCCGTTCCCTATAAGTGACTACGGTTCCTCTTTAGGGGTGATTTGCGATAACAGGAGCCGCTCTATCCATGAGGAGCGGTCTGAAATTACAGAGAAATAGATTTTTCTGTGCAAAAATGGTAAGCAGGCCAGTGATAGAGATGATGCTGTTTTATGCCAAATGAATAGATCACAGGAGTTCACGCTTAAACCGAGAGAAAATATGGAAAGGTTACTCGTCATCAGTATTGCAGGAGCCATTGGAACCGCTTTTTATTACTGGTTCTCCCGCATGGTGCACAAGAAGTCCATGCAGGATTACATACAGTCACATCTATGGCTGCTGCATCCCAATGCAATCTGTTATTGGCGGACAGCAATGGCGATGGTTGGCTTTTTTCTCTATTTTATCTCTCAATATCAGTCAGTTGCAATTCTCATTTTTACTTTTGCCGCTATACTTGACGGTGTTGACGGGGTCGTGGCAAGAAATTGTAATCTTGGCACGAAATGGGGCGAGTGGCTCGATCCGATGTGTGATAAACTGACCTACCTGCCTCCTTTGGTTGGTTTTGCCTATGCTGGGATAATTTCAGTCAAACTTGTCTGGATTTTCGTGGCAGTGGAACTGTTTGGCCAGTTTTTTGCCCGACATATTCTCACCCTTCTTAAATCTTCCGGGGCAGCTAATAACTTCGGTAAAATAAAGGCGATTATCTGTTTTGGACTTGTTATTTTTTGTGCCCTGCTTGATACCAACCCGGAAGTTATTGACCTTGGCGATGAAATTTTGCTGGCCTGTATTATTCTCTCGTCAGCATCGGTAATTTTCAAGTTCGTTCCCAACAGACTCTATGCCGATATCCTTTCAACACTGAATTTTGCCTGCGGTATCACCTCCCTTGTCCTGACCCATAATCGATATTTTGCCTGGGCGATTTCCATAATAATTGTTGGACAGTTGTTTGACTTGTTCGATGGCAGGATGGCAGAAAAACATGGAGGAACCAAGTATGGACCATACCTGGATGATATCGCAGATTTTGTCAGCTTTGGACTTGCCCCAGCCTATGTAATTATCAAGTCGGGAGGCTCCATGGCCTGGGTCTTTGCAGCCATCTTCTTCATCGGTGTGGCTTATCGGCTGGTCCGCTTTATCGCTGTAGACAAGAAACGAACAGATCTGCCTGAGGGTATATTTAACGGTCTTCCAAGCCCTGCAGGGGCATTAATTATTCTCGGCGCCGCACTTGTTGTGCAACCCAATATGTTATGGTTTTTTGCAATACTGTCTGTCGGACTTATGGTAAGCCATATACGTTTTGCCCATTTCGGCCGGGTGATCCTCAAGCAGATACCGAAACCGCTGTTTTTTATAATATGTTCAACCATAACGGTAACCATCGCTTTTGTTCTCAAAACGAAAAACGTGGAAATGTATGGCTACCTGATTCTCTGCTCTGTGTTCCTTTACATGGTTATAGGGAGAAAATGGGTACAAAAAAACTAATAATAATACAGCAACATAGCGGTATACTGGGAATTGAGGGTGATTTGAACAACGGGCAGATTCAGTTGTTGACGTTTAAGAGAGAAATCGATCCACCAGGGCTCTGTGCAGGAGGCCTGACTGGCCAGGATAAGCGGATTGCACCGCTAGCGTAAACAGGAAGAGGAGAGACAATGGCAGAATGGTTTTTGGCACTGAGTCCAGTACAGCAGGCGCTTCTTGGTACCTGCTTCACATGGTTTATGACAGCGCTTGGCGCGAGTGTGGTTTTTTTCTTCAAACGGATCAACAGAAAAGTGATGGATGGCATGCTTGGCAGCGCTGCTGGTGTCATGATTGCAGCCAGCTTCTGGTCGCTCCTCGCCCCCGCCATCAGAATGGTTGAGGATGCCGGAGGAACTCCCTGGATTCCTGCACTGGTGGGGTTTTTAAGCGGCGGTGCCTTTCTCTGGGGTGTCGATAAAGTTTTACCGCATTTACATGCAGGTTTCCCAACGCGTGAAGCCGAGGGTGTGAAGACAAGCTGGCAGCGATCAATCCTCCTTGTCCTGGCAATTACTCTGCACAACATACCTGAAGGGTTGGCAGTCGGGGTGGCTTTTGGAGCCGCCGCCGCGGGTCACCCGGCAGCCTCAATCGGTGCTGCAATTGCCCTGGCAATCGGTATTGGTATTCAAAATTTTCCAGAAGGAGCTGCCGTCTCTGTTCCACTCAGGCGCGAAGGACTCTCAAGGCGCAAGAGCTTCATGTATGGTCAATTCTCCGGTATGGTCGAGCCGATTGCCGGTGTGCTCGGTGCGTTTGCGGTAATCTACATGCAGCCGCTTCTTCCTTATGCCCTGTCATTTGCAGCTGGTGCGATGATCTACGTTGTGGCTGAGGAGCTCATCCCGGAATCCCAGGCAGAGAAACACTCCGATATTGCAACTATTGGGGTAATGGTCGGGTTTTCCATAATGATGACCCTCGACGTGGCGCTGGGATAATAGAAAGACCAGGGACCATTCCTCAAGTCAGAGAGGCAGTTGGTCCCTTTTGTTTTCCATGTTCTTCATAGCAATCAGCCTGACAACGGTGGTGAAGGTTCTGGTTATCATCACGTTTGGACCATTGATTTCAGCAGCTTTTGCCTGCCTTTGACCTGGTCGTTATTCCTCAAGGATATATCTCTGCTTGAGGTGAGCAAGAAACCATCTGGGGTTTGTGCCTTCTCCTGTTGCCATCCGAATTATCTCCTGAGAGTCCATGGCACTGGCTTTACTCCAGATCTTATCTTTTAGCCAGTCATGTACAAATCTGAGGTCTCCCCGCCCCAGCCTCTCATCCCAGTCAGCGTGAACCCTCTTGACAGCCGCAGCGAGCTGAGCGCTGTTCAGAGCTCCCAGAGTATATGAAGGAAAATATCCAAAGGAGCCGTCGGTCCAGTGGATATCCTGCAAACAGCCGTCGGCGTAGTTCCCCGCTGTTGATATGCCCAGGTACTTTTTCATTCGGTCATCCCAGGCATCTGGAATCTCTGAAGCTTCGAGTTCGCCGTTAATAAGTTTGCTTTCGATCTCAAAACGAAGGATGACATGGAGCGGATAGGTCACCTCGTCAGCCTCTACACGGATTAGGCTTGGCTCTACATGAGTGCAGAGAGACCAGATATGTTCACTTGAAATTTTAGATGTCTGAGGAAGATACTCGTGTATCGCTTTTGTGAAAAATGCCAAAAAAGGTTTTGACAGAAACAGATGTTTTTCAAAGAGCAGGCTCTGGCTCTCATGGATAGACATATTCCTGGATGAGCCAATGGGAAGTCCATGCCACTCGGCAGGCAGGCCAGCTTCATAACTGGCATGACCCGATTCGTGAGCTGTTGCAAGCAGTGCGTCTAAAAAGTCCGTGCTGCGAAATCTCGTGGTTATGCGATGGTCGCCCCGGTCGCCGGTGCTGAACGGGTGGCCGCTCTCATCGAGACGTCCTTCATCAAAATTGAAACCAAGATATTCCATTAACTTATGGTTAAGTTTTTTCTGGCTGCTTAGGAGAATGGACCATGGGGAAGCGCACTGCCCCCCACCTGGTTCTCGGATATTTTTTCTATGAGACGGGGCAGTTCCGCCTTTAGTTCAGCGAAGATGCGTTCAATGAGTTTACTGCTGTCACCGGTGCAATAGAGATCGAGCAGGGCATCATATGGCGTTTTATGGTTGTCAGGTGCTGCCGCCTGGCGCGCCATGGCCTCCTGCCGGGATAAGTTGACCACTTCTGTGAAATTGACCAGAAATGCATTCCAGTCATTTTCTTTTCGCTGCTGTCGCCAGCCATGTTCGCACTTCGATCCTGCCAATGATTGTGCCTTGACCAGATCTGCAGGAATGCAAAGAGCCTGCCGATGTATCCTGGTCATCTCCGCGAGGCTTCTCCTGGTCTCATCATCAGCCGGCTGATGTATGCATTTTTCCAGTAGATCTGCAAGATAAGGGGAGGTGAGGAGCTCATGATACATTGCTGAGAGCTCGGCAATGGAGCTGGAACGGGATTGGTTTCCCCCGGGCGGCATCATTACCAGCTGGTCCCATTGTAGAAATGTAATGGCATGATTCAGTCTGGCCAGTTTGTAAAAATGTTCCTTGAGCAAGTCATATGGTTTTGACATCGTTTCCTCTTCTGTTATCGCGATTGGGATTGATTGCTGTCAAATTATCAGTTATTTCATTCTCCTGATGATATAAACACGAAGCATTTCTTTTCCAGGTGTAAGGAGGTTATTAGTGATTCCGCCTTTATCGTAGAGGAGGAGCTGCTGTACCACGTATTGCTCTCCGTTATTCTTTGGGGTATAAATTACCTATGCTTCTTGCACGTCTGGTGAATTTGTTGAGATCCTTTATCAATAAATACCTCTTTATAGCGGTATAGATTTGTGAATACTGAGAAGAAAAAAAACAAATACACCTGCAATGAGACGTGACGAGATGATCCTGGCGGGGCTGCAGAGGAGGGGCAGCATCCATTGTCGGGCGCACTGTCAAACTCGTCCAGCGCTAATCAGTTGAGCCGGAGGTCGTTAAATTATGGGAAATAGAACACTCAATAGAAGAACATTTCTTCAACAGGTAAGCTTGTTTTCCCTGGGCCTGACACTTGCTGTGCCCCGATTCTCACTATCCCCTGCCAGTGCATCTTCGCCGCCAGGTTCCCACCTTGCTCTGGTAAAGGGCAGTGACTATGAGCTCATTACCAGAGAGGCTGTGTCGCTGCTTGGCGGTATGAATCAGTTCGTCAGTCCAGGCAGCACGGTTGTCATCAAACCCAATATCGGCTGGGACCGTTCGGTCGAGCAGGGTGCGAACACCCACCCGCTGGTGGTAAAAACACTGGCTCAACTGGTTTTGGAGGCCGGGGCCTCGCGGGTTCTGGTGTTTGATCATACCTGTAATGAAAAACGCAGATGTTACCGGAACAGCGGTATGGAAGAAACCCTTGCCACATTGGGACGAAACGTCAGGCTTGAACATATTGATGACCGGAAGTTCGTTCCGGTAGATATTGAAAAAGGTCTCTCCCTGAGCCGCTGGGACATCTATAAAGAGGCTCTGATGGCAGACTGTTACATCAATGTTCCGGTAGCAAAACACCATGGCCTGAGCAGGCTGACGCTGGGACTGAAGAACAATATGGGCGTGATTGGTGGAAACAGAGGTCGACTCCACCATGATCTTGGTCAGAAGCTTGCAGATTTAGCAACGGTTGTCAGGCCCCAGCTGACGGTTGTCGATGCAACCCGAATGCTGATGAAAAACGGTCCCCAGGGAGGACGACTCACGGATGTCCGGAAGGCTGACACCATTGTGGCATCGGTTGACCCGGTTGCGGCAGATGCATATGCAACTACTCTTTTTGGTCTTGAGCCTGAAGCTATCTCGTCAACCGTTGCCGCCCATAAGATGGGACTTGGTGAAATGAACCTGGACAGAATCTCTGTTAAGGAGCGCATTCTTTGACGACAATGGTGCGCCAGCGATCAAAAGCAAAATATTTCGCCTTGCGGGTTGCCAGAATCTGCAGCCAGACCTTTTTCCTGGGATTGTTTCTCTTTCTTTTTATAAAAACGGATTATACCGGGTCGGACAGCATTGAATATGCGGTCAATATTTTATTCCGTATTAATCCCTTCCTGGCACTTTGCACGATGCTTGCCGGAAAGGTGATTATTTCCTTAATGGCCCCGGCAATAATTACTCTTCTGGTTTCAATTGTTTTTGGCAGAGGGTTCTGCGGCTGGTTTTGCCCTGCAGGTACGATGCTTGATATTGCACATCCGCTGGTGAACAAAGGAAAACGCAGAAACAACCCGACCCGATATCCCCGTATGGCCCTGATAATCCTTCTGTTCCTTGTCATCTCATCAGCGCTGAATTTCCCGATAGCCGGCTATCTCGACCCTTTTTCTATTATTGTCAGGGCCTTCACCCAAGCCCTCTACCCGGCATTCAACGACCTGGCAGTGTCGTTTTTTTCTTTTACCTATGAATCAGCCCCGCCAGCTGTCAATTTTGTTACGGAACCATTCTATTCCTTTTTGAAAGAGACGGTTCTGCCCTTTGAGCAAAAGTATTATGACCTGGCACTCCTGAGTTTTATGATGTTTGCAGCGCTTTTTCTGCTGGAGTTCGTGCAGCGCCGGTTCTTTTGCCGGAATATCTGCCCGCTCGGTGCTCTTATCGGCCTGGTTTCCCGTCTGAGCCTACTGAAAATACATGGCGGAGATACTGATTGCGGGAAGTGTCGTCACTGTACTCAGATCTGCCGCATGGGGGCTATTGACGAGAATCGAACGATCCAGATGGGGAGTTGCAGTTTGTGCATGGAATGTTTGGAACAGTGTCCACGTCAGGTGATTGGTTTTGACTCCGGTTTCTTAACACCGGGGAAAGATGAAGTGTCGCTGTCACGCCGGCAGTTCATCACGACCCTTGCTGCAGGGGCAATGGTACCGCCGATTTTGACGGTACGAAACTGGAATCACGCGGAGCGGGCGAACCTGATCAGACCCCCCGGCGCTCACCAGGAGGCTGATTTTCTAAAGCGCTGTGTTCGCTGTGCAGAATGTATCCAGGTATGCATCGGTAATGCCCTGCAGCCGACCTTTCTGGAGGCCGGAATAGAAGGAATATTTACTCCCCGACTTGTGGCACGCAGCGGATATTGTGAGTTCAACTGCACGCTCTGCGGCCAGGTGTGTCCGACCGGAGCGATTAAAGAGCTTAGCCTTGAGCAGAAACATAGGACCAAGATAGGCCACGCCTGGTTTGATAAAAATATCTGCCTGCCCTACGCCAAAGGGATTCCATGCATTGTCTGCGAGGAGCATTGCCCGACACCTGATAAGGCTATCAGATTCAGGCTGGCGGATGTTCATGATGACCAGGGCAGAATGGTGAGCGTGAAGCAGCCGTATGTGGTGGATAGTCTCTGTATCGGCTGCGGAATATGTGAGACAAAATGCCCTGTGCCGGGACGCTCAGCAATCTATATAACCAGCGCAGGGGAGGAGCGGGATAAAGACAACATTTTACCCGTCAGTGGGGAGCTGGAAGGCGGGGCCTACCCTTATTGATGCTCCTTTTCTTCAAAGAGTCTAATTGCCGAATAACCCCTTCAACAGAGTTTTTGCTTTTTCCACTTCCTCGCTCAACTGTTTCTTTCGCTGTGGAGAAATTTTACCGGTTTCCAGAATTTCAGTGATTTCCTTCTTGTCGATGCCCTGCTCTCTGACAAGAGCTTCGAGGTCTGGTGTAAATGTCGGTTTTTCGAAGGTTCCTGCAACGATAATGGGAACGGAAATTCCGGAGCGGGCCTCTTTATCACCTTGTCCTTTAATGGTACCAACCAGCGTGGGGATTAACCTGATATCAATGGTTTCACCGACCAGGTCTGCCTTCCCATGACTGTTCACCCTGATGAAAGGTGATTTCAAGGTGGTTTCGGTCGTTTCGACCAGCCCGTTGGTTATGGTGAAAGGGGCGTGCAGTTCGGCAAAATCGGTTTTTGGGCGTTCCCCCTGTTGGTCAAGCGTAAAGCCTGACTTGATAGTCCTGGCCAGTTGGGCAAGGTCAATGCCGATAAGTGCTCCATCCCGGAAAAAGAGTTTCCCCGTGCCGTTAAGAGATGTTTTTATCTGGTCGCCGCTGATGCCGGACCCGGTGAGGTTTATATCCGCCTGGAGTACTCCTTCAATGATATCCTTGTCGGCAAAATCTCTGAGGAGTGGACCTGCCTGTACATTATCGATGTTCAGTTTAACAGAGCTGACCGGTTGCGCTTTTTGAAGATCAACAGATCCCGTTGAACTGATACGGCCCTGGTAGAGATTGCCTGTAAAAGAGGTGAGGTTAAATATTCCGTTTTTACCCTCTACAGCAGCCGTGAGATTACTGATCATTCCGCCATGCATTTTTATTGTGTCCACGCTCAGGTCGCCGCTCATGACGAGTTTTCTCAGCGGTTCAAAATTGACTTTGGTCTCTGTCGTGGACTCATTGTTTCCACCATTGCGGTCAGCGCTGGTGTTACTCTTCACTGGCGGTGACGTGGAAGCTGGAGACTCGCCAGGCGTGTCCTCTTTTTTACCTGGCGCCAGCGCAGTGCTGCTGTCCCCTGGATTTGATCTGGAACCATTGCCATCCTGAGCTGCCGGCAGATAGCGGTCAAGGTCAATACTATCCAATTTAAGATGAAATTCCAGCTCTGGTTTCGAGAACTCTTTTGCTCTCAGTTCAGCAATCAGGTTTGACTCATCGAATCTGATTGCTGAACGAGACAGGTGCATGCTTGATTGGTTGCCTGAAACACTACCCTCGGCCTCTATTGACTCAAAAGCCTGGGGACCTGCTGCCGCGGGAAAGTCCAGACCGAGCTGTGAGAACAGGTGCCGGGGGCTGAATGGAGAAATCTTGAAGGCGAGATCATATGAGAGCGCTGAGGCGAGGTTTTCAATCGAGCCCGAGGTCTTCAAAGCAAGTGTTTTGAACAGATCGATATCGACATCAATTGCAATTCTACTGTGTAATGGATCTGGAGTTACCGGACCTATACTGCCCGTGAGTTCGACAGGGTTGTCATCAAGGTGTGCCAGAAGGGTAATGAAAATCGGCTTGTCCAGAGATACATCCTGGAGGCTCAGGTTAATATCTGAAAGTTCACGAGTCGTTTCATTGAGCTGATCGTTTACAACAACTTTTCCATTGGTAAGGGCAAACTCACCAACAAGAAGGGACTCGATTCCGAGCTCTTTTGGGGCTTCAGGCTGGGGGGCGGGTTCACTCCTGGTCTGTTCCGTTGAGGTTTTCCCCTCACCTGTCGCTGCTTCTTGACCTTTATTGCCTGCCGCTCCTGCTTCTTGCCAGTTCCAAAGCCCTTTGACATTTCTGGTAAGCAGTATTTCAGGCTGATCGATGATGAAGCGATGTATCTCGACTCGTTTGGAAAGCAGAGGCAGCACTTTGAGTCGAGCCTCGAAGTTTTTGATTTTTAGAAATTTTTTCTCCTGAAAATCCTCCGGATTATTCAGTACCAGGTCTGTAAAGTTGAGGCCAACCCAGGGAAAGACTGAAAGATCGATAGTCCCCATTATCTTCAGGGGATACCCGGTTTTTTCAGATACAAGTTTTTCGATTTTGGGTTTAAAGTGATCAATGTCAACTAAATGCGGGACAATGAGCAGTGCAGCGCACAATAGAAGGGTCAGTCCTCCTGTTATGATGAAAAAATATTTAACGCCCTTTGCCATTTTAATATCCCCGTTGATGCCGATTAAATGAAGTGCAATCGCCTCAAAACGTAACGATCGTGTTTGTTCAGTCAACGACAATAATAAGACACCTCATCAGCAAGGCAATGGCTGCAAATACGAATAGAGAAATGGCGAGGGTCCGGCTCTGAGATAATCGATTTTGGTCTGCTGAGCTGGGCTGAGCAACGCAGTTATTTAGGAATAGGAATTATTATTGACATCACTCTGTCTGTTCGCTATAGTCCCGATAAATTAAGAATAAAAGGTCTTATCTATGGTTGATTATTCTATTTTAAACGGGTCTAATGTATCCTTGTTTTGCAGTGCTCTAGTGGAGACGTCTTGCAGAAAAATGACGTAGAGGAAGAACTGAATATGTTTTCATATCCAGGCAGGATTTTCAGATTTTATCGCGACGGCTTTCGATCGATGACCCTGGGCAAGACCTTGTGGAAAATAATCCTGATTAAGCTGTTTATAATGTTTGCTGTTCTAAAATTATTCTTTTTTCCTGATTTTCTCAGTACTCAATTTCATACAGATGAACAACGGGCTGATCATGTAATGGAGCAGATTACACGACCGGCTCAAAAACAGAATTAAGGGAGGAGTGGAACATGAGTGAAATAGATCTGGGCCTGGTGAACTGGTCCCGGGCACAGTTTGCTCTGACGGCAATGTATCATTGGATTTTTGTGCCATTGACGCTTGGGCTGTCATTTTTGTGTGCCTTTTTCGAATCCATTTATGTGAAAACCGGCAAACAGGAATGGCGCGATCTGACAAAATTCTGGATGACGCTTTTCGGTATCAATTTTGCGATTGGGGTGGCGACCGGAATTATTCTTGAATTTGAATTTGGCACCAACTGGTCAAATTATTCATGGATGGTTGGTGATATCTTCGGGGCACCGCTGGCAGTTGAGGGCATCGTCGCCTTTTTCCTTGAGGCGACCTTTTTTGCCGTCATGTTTTTTGGCTGGGATCGTGTATCAACAGGGTTTCACCTCTTTTCTACCTGGATGGTGGCTGTCGGTTCCAACCTGTCAGCCCTGTGGATCCTGGTGGCTAACGGCTGGATGCAGGCCCCGACCGGTATGGCTTTTAACCCGGAAACGGTGCGTTTTGAGATGCAGAACTTCTGGGAGGTTCTCTTTTCCCCGGTAGCCATAGCAAAATTTACCCATACAACAAGCTCAAGTTTCCTGGTTGGTGCAATGTTTGTGATCGCGATTTCTTCGTATTACCTGCTCAAGCGGCGACACGTTGAAATGGCCAAAAAATCAATTCTTGTCGCATCTGTCTTCGGGCTGTTCTCTTTCGCTTATGTGGGGCTTACCGGTGATGAATCTGCCTACACTAATGCTGATACCCAGCCAATGAAACTGGCAGCATATGAAGGTTTGTATGACGGTGAGCGGAAAGCACCGCTCGTTGCCTTTGGTATCCTGAACCCGGAAAAGCAGGCTGGTGATGACAAGGAGACCTTTCTTTTCGATATCAAGTTACCATATATGCTCTCTTTCCTTGCCAACCGGTCCTTAGACTCTTTTGTTCCAGGAGTCAATGATCTTGTGTACGGTAATAAAGAAGAAGGAATTGCTGGAATAGGTGAGAAGATTGCACTTGGCAAAATGGCGCTTACTGATCTCACCGCCTATAAAGATGCCCAGAAGGGCGGTGATGCTGCAGCGGCAGATACGGCCCTTGCCAAATTCAAAGTAAACCAGGACTACCTCGGGTACGGCTACTTGAACAGTCCCGAAGATGCCGTCCCGCCGGTTCAGACAACATTCTATGCATTTCACATCATGGTTATTCTGGCCGTATATTTTGGTCTAATTTGTATTGCCTACCTTGTTTATGGCCTGAAGGATACCATAGAACAAAAACGCTGGTTGCTGCCTTTTGGAGTCCTCTCATTCTTTCTGGCGATGATAGCCAGTCAGGCTGGTTGGGTGGTTGCCGAGGTTGGTCGCCAGCCCTGGGCTATCCAGGATATGCTGCCGGTTGGCGTTGCCACCAGTAATATCGGTAAAGGCAATGTGATTATGACATTCTGGATGTTTGCCGGCCTCTTCACCCTGCTGCTGCTGGCAGAGGTGAAAATCATGCTCAGACAGATCAAAAAAGGACCGGAGGGTGAATAGATGATTGGAAATCTGGATATATCAATTTTACAGCAGCTCTGGTGGATTATTGCTGCGATTGTCGGCTCTTTGTTTCTGTTTCTCAACTTTGTGCAGGGAGGGCAGACACTGCTCTGGCAGGTAGCCAAGAATGACACTGAAAAAGCACTGGTAATCAACTCTCTGGGGCGAAAGTGGGAGCTGACCTTCACCACCCTGGTGCTGTTTGGCGGCGCACTGTTCGCTGCCTTTCCCAAATTTTATGCCACCAGCTTTGGCGGGGCTTACTGGGTATGGATGCTGATCCTGTTTACCTTTATCATTCAGGCCGTAAGTTATGAGTTTCGCAAAAAGCCTGGCAATCTGCTCGGTGAGAAAACCTATGAACTGTTTCTTTTTATAAACGGTTCGGTCGGTATTTTACTGATCGGTGCTGCCGTTGGGACATTCTTCACCGGTTCAAATTTTACCTTGAACTCGTTCAACCAGGTAAACTGGACTCACCCGCTGATGGGGCTTGAAGCGGCTTTCTCGCTGTTCAATCTCTCTCTTGGGCTATTCCTGGTGTTCAACTCCCGGGTTATCGGTTCCATGTACCTGTTGAGCAACATAGATTTCTCAACGACACCGGATCTGGAACAGCGGCTGAGACAGGCGTGTCTGACCAATCTTGTCTGCGCCCTGCCGTTTTTACTCTACGTCCTGGCCAGCCTGCTGCTCATGAAAGGGTTCAGCTTTGACGAAAACGGTATTGTCAGCATCGTTTCCGGAAAGTATCTTGAGAACCTGCTCGCCATGCCGATCGTCCTTGGTCTGTTGCTTGTTGGCCTTGTATTGGTGGTCTGGGGAGTGATCAGCACAAGCTTTCTCGGCTGGTTCAGGTCCATCTGGTTTGGCGGCTTGGGAACCGTACTGGTCGGTCTTGCAGTATTTTTTACTGCAGGGTTCAACAATACGCCTTTTTACCCATCCAAGGTGGACCTGCAGTCCAGCCTCACCATTTATAATGCCTCTTCGAGCCATTATACGTTAACGGCTATGAGCTATGTAGCACTCGTCATACCATTCGTTCTGGCCTATATCGTTTACGTCTGGAAACTGATGGATGCAAAGAAAATAGGACATGACGACATAAACGATTCAAAGGCTTATTAAGCACGAGATCGAGGAGGAATAAGACATGGTAGCATTTTTACTGATATCCTGGATAGGGTTGATTTACCTCTCATATAAGGTGTCCTGCACGGTGCTAGAAAAGGCAGGAAAACTATAGGAAGGGACGCCATATAATTGCTTTCCCTTTAAAACTGCGGGAAGATCTGTTAAGATCTTCCCGTTTTGTTTTTGGTGCTTAACGTTTATAACCGATCTGTAGAGAACTGAATTGATAGAATTAATGAGTCTCAAGGAGAATGATATGGGAAAAAATTTATTTAATAAAGTCTGGGACCTGCACAAGGTCACCGCGCTTTCAGAATCGAGAGACCAGCTGTTCATCGGTTTGCATCTGGTGCATGAAGTGACCTCACCCCAGGCATTTCAGGCCCTTCGAGAGCGCAGCCTTTCTGTGAAGTACCCTGACCGGACCCTTGCAACTGTTGACCATATTGTGCCAACTCAAAAGCAGCTTTTTCGGCCATACAAAGATGACCTGGCTGAAAAAATGCTCGTGGCGATAGAGGATAATACCAGAGATTTTGGAATTCAGTTTTTTGGGCTGGATTCTGAGTCCCAGGGAATTGTCCATATTATCGGGCCCGAAAATGGTGCTACCCAGCCGGGGATGACTATTGCCTGTGGTGATTCACATACTTCGACACATGGTGCGTTCGGGGCACTCGCCTTTGGTATTGGCACCTCGCAGGTACGTGATGTGCTTGCCACGCAGACCCTGGCGTTTGAACGTTTGAAAGTACGAAAGATACATGTGACTGGAGAGCGCGGTAAGAGAGTTGCTGCCAAAGATATTATATTACGCATAATCTCCGAACTTGGGGTGATGGGGGGCATTGGTTATGCGTATGAATTTGCCGGGCCGGTTATTGAATCCCTGTCAATGGAAGAGCGGATGACCATCTGCAATATGAGTATTGAGGGAGGGGCGCGAGCCGGATATGTCAATCCGGACCAGGTCACCTTTGATTATCTTGAAGGAAAACCATTTGCCCCAAAAGGAAAGGCGTTTGAGAAGGCGGTAGAGTACTGGCGCTCTATCGCATCTGATCCCGACGCCGAATTTGACGATATTTATGATCTGGATATTACCGGTATGGGCCCGATGGTAACCTGGGGAATCACACCCGGCCAGTCAGTTGAGATGGGCAGGAATTTACCGCGTGTTGAAGATCTTGGAGAGCATGATCAGGAGATAACCCGAAAAGCATATGAGCATATGGGTTTTAAAGAAGGTCAGCCGCTTGAAGGAGAGAAAATAGATGTCGCTTTCATCGGGTCCTGCACCAATGGACGTATTTCTGATTTCAGGGCGGCCGCCGAGGTTGTTAAAGGAAAGAAAGTTGCGCCCCATGTAAAAGCTCTTGCGGTTCCGGGTTCGAGAAAAGTGAAGCTGCAGGCCGAGGCTGAAGGACTCGATGCAATTTTTAGAGAAGCAGGATTTGAGTGGCGTGAAGCCGGCTGCTCAATGTGCCTGGCCATGAATCCGGATAAGCTGATTGGCCGTCAGTTGTCTGCAAGCTCTTCGAACCGAAATTTCATTGGCCGGCAGGGTTCTGCCCACGGCAGGACACTGCTGATGAGTCCCGCCATGGTAGCAGCGGCCGCAGTGGAAGGCGCGGTAATAGATGTTAGAAATTTTTAAGGGGAAAAACCATGACAGATAATCCTGCAGTAATAAAAAAGGTAGAGGGACGTGGTGTTCCTGTTAAAGGTAATGATATCGATACGGACCGCATCATACCGGCCAGGTATCTTCGCTGTGTGACCTTTGAAGGTCTTGGGGAAGAGGTTTTTAAGGATGAGCGTTATAACGATGACGGTTCTCAAAAGGATCACGCCTTTAATGACCCGAAATATGATGGTGCCGCAATCCTGGTTGTCAATCGCAACTTTGGTTGTGGCTCCAGTCGGGAGCATGCCCCACAGGCCCTGATGCGATTTGGAATTAAAGCCATCGTTGGAGAATCATTTGCGGAGATTTTTGCCGGAAACTGCACCAGTCTTGGAATCCCGGTTTTTACCGCAGATGAAACGGTCATCGCTGATATTCAGGGGATGGTGGAAAAAGAGCCAGAAATTGAGCTGAGCCTGGATGTTGACGGTGAGACACTTTCCATCTCAGACAGACAATTAGCGCTTGCCATGAACTCGTCTGCAAAAACGGCGTTACTGAAGGGGACCTGGAATACCCTTGACGAGCTGCTCTTGAACGAGGATCAGATTGAGCAGGTGTACAACCGGCTGGCGTATGTCTCTCAGTTTTCTTGATCGGGGAGCACATGGCTGGGAGCTTACCAATACTACATATTTTCTGATATCAGTCTGACATGGAGGGGTTCTTAAGGTGAAAGGGAAGACTGCACTTATCACGGGGGCTTCACGGGGAATCGGACGGGCAGTTGCCATTGAACTTGCCCGTCGCGGTGCTGATGTCGCGCTGAACTATCTTGCGAGTGAAGATGAGGTCCTGGAACTGCTGGGCTTGGTCAAAAAGGCTGGCGGCAGGGGTCGCGCTTTTAAGGCTGATATTGGTCGCGTCAGTGAGGTCGAACATTTATTCGACCAGGTAATCGAGCACTTCGACGGTCTTGATATTCTTGTTAATAATGCAGGCATCATGATCAATAATTCAATAGATGAGGTCACAGAAGAAGAGTTTGATCGGGTGTTTGAAATCAATGTCAAAGGGCTGTTTTTCTGCTGTCAGCAGGCTGCTCGGAAAATGAACCGGGGCGGCAGAATTATAAATATTGGTACGTCTGTTACCCGAGTCATGCTGCCCCTGTATGGTACCTATGCCGCCAGCAAGGGAGCGGTTGAACAGCTTACCAGGGTACTGGCCAAAGAGCTTGGACCAAGGAATATTACCGTTAATACCGTTTCACCGGGGCCCACAGATACTGAACTTTTCAGGAAGGGAAAAAATGAAGAACAGGTGGCGGCTCTTGCCGGCATGTCTGCTTTCAATCGAATTGCAGTACCTGAGGATATCGCCCGCAGCGTTGCCATGATCTGCAGTGATGATGCCTCATGGATAAGCGGTCAGACGGTATTTGCCAACGGTGCCTTTATCGGTTGACACCCTGCGCTTCCGCGTCTCTTTTGGAAAAGGCATATTGCCTCTATAACCTTCCCCAGCTCTCCTTGGCTGGCAAGCCGTCTCAACGCCTGAAATATTGAGGCTAGAGAAATCTTTCCACGACCCGCCAGATAATCTGCAGGCAGATCAAGGCGTATATTCCGGCCGCAACATCGTCCATCATAATTCCGATACCGCCGTGAAGATGGGTGTCAAGCCAGGAAACTGGAAACGGTTTGAGGATATCGAAGAAGCGGAACAGCATCAAGCCTGTTATCCAGGCTACCGGATGATTCGGTGCCAGGGACAGGGTGATGAACATGCCGAGAATTTCATCGATAACGATGCAGCCCGGGTCGGGCTGGTCGAGGATCTTTTCAGCAGATCCCGCAGTAAAAAAACCGAGAATAAAAAGAGAAATGAGCAGTATCAGGTAATGGTACAAACTCAGGTTACGGCAGAAATACCAGGGCAGCAGCGCAATTATGGAACCCCAGGTTCCAGGAGCCTTGGGAATGAAACCACTGTACATTCCCGTGGCGATCGCGACAATGAGCCGGTCCATCAAACTTCCTTTCGGGTCAGGCCCACGACTTCCCTGTAAACAGTATCGAGCGGCAGAGCGTGTTCTTCGGCAACAATCCGGCAGGATTCGTATTCCGGATATATCTTTGAGCCGATGCTCGTTTTAACTTTCTTGGCGGTGACAATACCCCAACGGGTATCCACGTTCACAATTTCTCTTGGCAGTGTCATTCGCTGTTCTCTTCGATAGCGCAGTCCAATGGCCGAGGTCTCTGTGAGGATTATTTCCTTGAGTGTGCGGCTGTCCTGGCAGCGCGCGATCACACTCAGGCAGAACCCGGGTCTGCCCTTTTTCATCAGAATCGGTGTCAAACTGACATCCAGTGCCTTACCGGCGAACAGTCTATCACAGAGAAAAGGAAAGCCTTCAGGACTCCAGTCATCGAGATTTGTTTCAATGATCTCAACCTGCTGGGCCTCGTCAACAAGCTCGCTGTGTCCCATAATCAGACGCAGCAGGTTTGGTCTGCTCTCTGTTCCGGACCAGTCTCCGGCACCATAGCCGGTAGCCGCAGGGGTCATCGGCGGAATTTCCCCAAACTGATCAACAAGCGTTGCCGCCAGGGCGGCACCGGTGGGTGTCACCAGCTCCCGGTTTGCGTCAATGCCGTAGACAGGAACATCCTTCAGCAGATTGCATACTGCAGGAGCCGGCAGCGGGAGATTTCCGTGGTCACATTTCACAAACCCACGGCCAAGGGGAAGTGGCGAACAATAGATCTTTGTGATACCCAGGAGGTGGAGCCCGGCGACGGTTCCGACTATATCGATGATTGTGTCCAGAGCACCGACTTCATGGAAGTGGATTTCATTGACTGGTTTTCCATGGACCCTGGCTTCTGCCTCGGCCAGACACTGAAAAACGGCCAGGGATTTGTCGATAATTGTTTTTTCCAGGGTGCTCTTGTTTAAAATCGCGATGATGTCGCCAAGGTTTCGGAACCTCTGCTGAGATTTCGATTCTATGGTTACCGAGGTTGCTGAAATCGATTGAACTTTTTTCTCTACGGCCGTGAAGTCATAGGGCTCAAGGTTGAGTTTTGCCAGTTCACCTTCCAGGTGCTGTTCAGAAAGGCCTGCGTTAATCAGTGCTCCCAGGAGCATGTCCCCGCTGATTCCTGAGAAACAGTCCAGGTATAGAGTATTGACTGATGGTGACATTATTGAGTGTGCGAATTGAGGTTAATTCCGGCTTCCAGCTGGTGGCCATTGAGATATGATTCAACCGTCATGCGTTTTTTTCCTTCAGGTTTAACTTCTCTAATCAGCAGGCAGGCCTCTGAGGTTGATACCAGCAGCCCCTCGCGGTCAGCCCGCAGCAGCGTTCCCGGGGGGTGACTGGTAGCGAAGAAGACAACTTCTGGTTTGTAAAGCTGCAGTTTCCTATCATTTACTCTGCAGAAAGCGGTGGGCCAGGGGTCAAGGCCTCGAATCAGTCTGGCAATCTCTTCTGCCGGTTTGGACCAGTTTATCAAGCCGTCAGTTTTTGACAGCATCGGAGCCGCTGTTGCCAGGGAATCGTCCTGTTTCGAAGGGGTGAGGCAGCCGTTTCCTAGCATTTCAAGGGCATCCATAAGCGCTTCGCTGCCAAGCGCGGCTATTTTAGGAAAGAGTGAGCCTGCTGTTTCATCCGGTGCGGGAACTATTGACCGTTTCAAGAGGATATCACCGGTATCCATGCCGACATCCATCTGCATGATGGTAACCCCGACCTCCTGGTCTCCGTCTATTATAGCCCATTGTATGGGAGCTGCTCCGCGATGTCTGGGCAGCAGCGAGCCATGGACATTGATACAGCCATGAGGCGCCAGGGTGATCAGTTGCGGCGGCAGTATCCTGCCGTAGGCTGCAACAACGAGAAGATCAGGCCGATAGCGCTTCAATTCTTCCCAAAAATCAGCGGTTTTGATTTTTGTCGGCTGCAGCACCGGTATGCGGTGCTGCAGGGCAAGAATCTTTATCGGCGGCGCCACACGTTTTCTCCCTCTTCCTTTTGGACGATCGGGCTGGGAAACAACAGCAACAATCCGGTCAGGTCCAGTGATGAGTGATTCAAGTGTGGGAACGGCAAAATCTGGTGTTCCCATGAAGATAATTCTCAACGGAGCACGGCTCATCAGCTTTCCTGTTCGGCTAACATTTTTTTTCGCTTTTTCTTGTACAGATTTCGTTTCAGAGGACTGAGGTGATCGATAAAGAGAATGCCGTTCAGGTGATCTATTTCATGCTGCAGAACAACAGCGAAACGATCCTCCGCGCTAAGCTCCTGTTTTGTCCCGTCTTCACGATGATACTGGACGGTTATCTTTCTGTATCTTTGAACGTTGGCGGTGAGTTCCGGAACACTCAGGCATCCTTCTTCATCGACCTGCGATTCCTGACGATCAATAATCTTAGGGTTAACCATCGCCAGGTACTGCTGTTCCTCTCCCATGACGGTTGTGTCAACAACAATTACCCTTACAGACTGGGCAACCTGTGGTGCGGCAAGGCCAACGCCAGGGGCATCGTACATGGTTTCAGCCATGTCTTCTATCAGGACCTTCAATTCTTCATCAAAAATTTCAACATCTTTGGCCTTGAGCCGAAGGATCGGCTCAGGGTATTCAATGATTTTTCGTATGGCCATTGATTCTGCTCATCATATTTTTAATCTGTCTGTACCTCTCAGCGAGCGACAAAATGTAACATAAGGGGTTTCTCTTCGCCATGAATGTTTACTGTAGGGTCAGGCAGACTCTGTTGCGCAGTCGATAATAAAGCGTTAAACTGCCCGTATTTATCCGCGTAAATTCCCTTGTCTTAACGTTACAGGTACATTATGAACATCCTTTTTCCAATTGCAAGTTATCTCATAGGCGCAATACCATTCGGCCTGCTGGTCGGCAGGATGGCAGGGGTTGATGTCAGGTCGGCAGGAAGTGGCAATATCGGTGCAACAAATGTCAGCCGGCTGCTGGGTAAGAAACTCGGCTTGATAACCCTTGTTCTTGATTGTCTGAAAGGTTTTCTGCCGATCTATCTCTCCTCACTGCTTATCCAGGACGGTGGAGACAAAACTATTTATATAATGAGCTGCGGAGTTATGGCGGTGGTCGGTCACATGTTTCCTGTTTATCTCGGCTTTCGCGGAGGCAAAGGGGTTGCAACCGCTCTTGGTGTTTTTCTTTTTCTCTCCCCACCGGCAATCGCTATCAGCCTGGTTGTTTTCATCATTGCAGTGGCCGCGAGCGGCTTTGTTTCAGCAGGGTCTCTGCTCGCCTCAGGATTATTCCCGCTCTGGCTCTGGCTTCTTGGGCAGCCGATGAAAATCATCCTGACTGCTGTTATTATCGGGTCGCTGATATGGCTGAAGCATCACGAGAACATTGTCAGGCTCCTGCAGGGCAAGGAAAAAAGCTGGAAGAAAAAGTAAAGCTTTTTCGGCGCGCAACGGCGGCATGGTTCAGACGTTAAATGGTGTCGTCTAATAAAACCAAATTTTGGGAGGGTGTATGGCAAGGCAGGGCGTATCCGAGATGTTGAAAACTCAGGCGACTGGCAAAAACCGGCCTGATGGCTCACCCTATCTCTCATTATCATTCAGAAGCGAACGAAGAATTGTCGAGGAAAGTGAATATAGCCATAATGAGATTCAGCTCATGGCACTTGAACTGGATATCGTTCCGGAGAGATATGCCCGAAACCAGAAAAGTCTGGGTAATCAAGAACAGATGATGCTGCTTAAATCGTCAGTGGCTGTTGTCGGGCTTGGAGGATTGGGAGGGTGCGTAACTGAGATCCTGGCCCGGATCGGGGTCGGTCAGCTGATTCTTGTTGATGGCGATGTTTTTGAAGACAGCAACCTAAATC
This sequence comes from uncultured delta proteobacterium, assembly GCA_963710015.1. Lineage (GTDB taxonomy): Bacteria > Desulfobacterota > Desulfobulbia > Desulfobulbales > Desulfocapsaceae > MADRE3. The sequence goes on from CAVPYP010000014.1 coordinate 305,901, forward strand.
GCCAACTGCTCTCGCGGGTGGAGGATCTGGGGCGGAAGAAAGCCAGCGTTGCCGAAAACCGGGTTTTATCGATCAATCCGGGAGTAAATGTTCGATCTTGTCCCGTCTATCTTGATGCAAAAAATTGTGCCGATCTATTAGGCAGCGCTGCACTGGCTGTTGATTGTCTGGATAATATTCCCGATCGATTTGTGCTTGAGGCAGGTTGCCGGGAAAAAAACATTCCAATGGTTTCGGCAGCAATAGGAGGTGTTTCGGGTCAGGCCACCGTCGTTTATCCGCAAGATCCCGGTTTGAGCCTGATTTATGGGCAGCCGGAACATGCTCAGCCCAGGGGAGTCGAAACGTCACTGGGCACGCTGCCTTACTCAGCCATCACGATGGCGGCTATAGAATGCGCAGAAGTCGTTTCATACATAACAGGCAAATCACCAGCCTTGAGGAGCAGACTGCTTTTTGCAGATCTATCAGATTACTCCCTGGAGCTCTTAAGCCTTTCGTGATCTGCTGTTTTACAGAAAAAAAGAACCACTGCCGCGAAAGGGACCAACAGTGACAGGCCTGCGGGATTTATTGTTACTGCGGATATCTCCCTCTTCACTCGGCCCTTCGGGTGCCTTAGGCGCCTTGAAATCTGCGGGAGATTGAAAACTCGCTGCACGCAACAGTTCAAACTTCCGTATCGGGCCTTGCCGGTGCTGATTGTGCCAATGGGAAAATCAACAAGCGCTTCGGGGGGCTCCGAGCTAGGTCTCCCGGATATTTACTCCTTTCATGTATCACTGCCAACGGAGTGCAGTAAAAGGTCCGCAAAGGTTGCATATTTTAATGCCGATTCATGAGTGGCCTTGAGGTCTACAGGAGGGGCCATGTCATGGTCAAGCGCCTGTTTCCAGCGCGGGGCACAAAGGCACCACCTGTCACCGGGCTTAAGACCGGTAAATCCAAAAATCGGCATTGGAGTGCTCAGGTCATTGCCAACGCGTTTTGAGAATTCGAGAAATTCCTCTGAAACGACAACACAAACAGCATGAACGCCAATATCCTCATCTGTTACTTTGCAGTTGCCCTCGCGGGTAAATCCAGTGAGCGGGTCAAGGCTGCAGATTTCCAGCGGGCTGCCAAGTACATTTTTATGTTCAGTCATAAGCTGATATTTCCATATATTAAATGGCTATATTACCGGTCAGTCTAGATTATCCCGGAAATATTGGAATGTAGAATTGGGGAAACAGATTCTACGATAAACATTAGTTTTCCAGTTACTAAATAAATCGGTTACGCTCGCAAGTAAAGAGAGCAGGAAAATATTTCTGTCTGTGGAAAAGGAGCTTGATTTTTTAAAAATGCCTAACTATACAATTCAGAGGATCCGCCAGAATTGAATATGCAGCAGCAATAATTATGGAAAAACAACAAAACAGCAGCGGGGGAGATTCGACACCTGATAGGCGACAATATCAGGATAGACGGGTATGTCAGGACCGCAGGGCAACCTCAGAAAGACGTATTGACAGTCGCCAGAGCAGCCAGAAACCTCGTCGAACAGTGAGAAGCTGGCTCCGTTCAAAGATCAATGCCCGTTTGGGCGTGGATCGAAGAAAAGGCGAACGGCGAAAGCTTACTGACAGGAGAGCGGCGCCCAGATCAATTCTTACCAAAGAAGAAATCCATGATCTCCTCTCCTCGTGACTGTCAGCGCTGAGCCGCTGCAGCCAACGCCGACAACCGATGGCATTATTAAAAGAGAAGGGGAACCAGTGTGCATTTTTCCAGTGAAAGTTTCGGCATTCTGCATGACAGAGAAATTGATCTCTATACCATCGCTAATGACAATGGAGTGGTTGTCAAGCTTACCAATCTGGGCGGAATCATAACGTCAATCTGTACCCCTGATAAACAGGGAGATGATACCAATATTGTCCTTTGCTACGCGGGGCTGGAGGATTATGTCAAAGATCGTGCCTATATCGGCTGCCTTGTCGGCCGCTATGCAAACCGGATCGATCGGGGCAGATATCAAAGTGACGGCCGGTGGTACCAGCTTGGTTGTAACGATGGGCCAAACCACCTTCACGGGGGCAGGGAAGGATTTAATAAAAAAATATGGGCACCCGAACCAGTGCGCGAAAAACGAGGCTGGGGGGTAAAGCTCTCTCTGACCAGCCCGGACGGAGAAGAGGGCTATCCAGGAACCGTTGATGCTCAGGTGACCTACCTGCTGAGCCCGGAAAATGAACTGATTGTGGATTATCTCGCTGCGACTGACACCCGAACAATCATTAACCTGACCCAGCACAGTTATTTCAACCTGGCAGGATCAGGTACAATTGATGATCACCTGATCCGCATTAATGGTTCAGCCTATACCCCTGTCGATGAAAAGCTTATTCCCACCGGAGCAATCACCGGTGTGGATGGTTCAATTTACGACCTGAGAGAGGGAAAAAGGATCGGAGATCTTTTTGCGGAGGCGAAAAAAGGCGAGTTGATTGACGGCGGTTTTGATCATAACTTCGTTCTAGACACTGACGGAGATTTGCGCCGCTGCGCCGCTTCACTTCTCCACCCGGGATCAGGCAGGCGGCTTGATGTCTTTACAACGGAGCCGGGCCTGCAGTTTTACACCGCGAACCATCTCGATGGAGAGTTGACGGGGCAGACCGGTCAACCATTCTGCAGGCATGGTGCGGTATGCCTTGAAACCCAGCATTTTCCTGATTCACCGAACCAACGTGCATTTCCATCAGTTGTTCTTGAACCGGGGCATCTCTACAAACAGATAACAAAATACAGATTTAGCGTCAGCGCTTGAGAATTATATTTTTAAATGATTATTGTTTAAGCGCTATCAGACATCACAATGACTCATTCTACGATTCCCTGGAATAATTCTCCAAATCACAATTTTGCCAATTGATTTGATAACTGAGCTTGCATGTGGTGTGGTGATGCAATAATGTAGAGCCCTGATGAAAAAGACGAATATACCCAAAATATCTGTACTGACGTGGTTTTTAACGCTGCTGAGCATTTCCGGATTCTTTTATTTTTCCGGCTGTGTGGTGATACAGGAGCAGGCCTATGTGGTTCAATCAAGCGGGAGCCAGGTCGTCGAGCAAGTGGCTGAAAGTTGCGATCAGATTGAGATTGCCAATGAAAAAGGCTTCCCTTACAAATCGCTTACCCCCGATAATTTTTCGATTCTGAGCTGGAATATTCATAAAGGTTCCGAAGATGGATTCCATTCAGATCTCAAGGATCTCAGCCGCAATATCGATATTCTGCTTCTGCAGGAGGCGGCCCTGAGCGGAGAGTTGGAGAACTCGCTGGGAATGGATTTTAATAAATGGCTGCTCGCTGTTGCCTTTGAAAAACAAGGTACAAAAATTGGGATAATGGCGGCAAGCAAAGCATCATCCCTTTCATATTGCGCCTTTCAGGAACCGGAGCCGATCTTTTTAATTCCTAAAATGATGCTGGTCAGCACCTATCCTCTTGCAGGGGTTGAGCGCAGACTTCTCGTTGTTAATGCCCATATGGTTAATTTTACCGTCACCAGTGAGGTTATTCGCAAACAGCTTGCAGAGGTTGCTGAAATTATAAAAAAACATGACGGTCCGGTCATTGTGGCCGGTGATTTTAACACCTGGAACAGCGACCGTGAGTCTGCTGTCGAAGGGGCAATGAGTAAATTGAACCTGCAACCTGTCACCTTTAGCCCCGACAATCGCAGCCTGTTCATGAACAGAACCGTCGATGGGATATTTTACAGGGGGCTTGAAGTAACAGCCTCGAACACCCACCTGGTCGAAAGTTCTGATCATAACCCGCTGGAAGTTCATTTTAAATTAACAGAGCAGTCACGTGCTTCCTCGTATTGACTATCTTTTTACCAAAATCCTGCTGCTGCTGATACTTGTACCCGTTAACGCAGTGGGTGAATCTTCCGACCTCGATTCGGCACAGGAGATAGGCCATCTACTTCAGTTCATTGAACATTCAGACTGCACGTTCATCCGCAATAACGAGACCTATAGCGGGGTCCGGGCAAGAGAGCATATCCAGAAAAAATTTAACTATATAAAAAAGAGAAAGAAAGAGGTTTCAGCCGAACAGTTTATAAAATATGCTGCGAGTCAAAGTTCCTTATCCAAAAAACCGTATATGGTCAATTGCGGCACCAGAACGCTCACCAGTGAAAGTTGGCTGATCGGTGAACTGGAGCAGTATCGGCAATTATCGAAAAATCATTTATCCACCCAAACTGCTCAATGAGCGAAAATCCGTAGATCTTCAGAACTATTACGGCTATGCTGGCCTGATGATGGTAAGGTAAAGCATTGTTTACTGTTTCTTGGCCGAAGTCAGATAAGAAACGTCTTGATTATTGGGTAAATATGGATCAGACAAAACCGGTAATATCAATCAGAGACCTCTGGTTTTCGTACGACGGCAGAACAATTCTTGAGGATGTCCTTCTCAATATCTATCATAAAGATTCTGTATGTATTGTCGGCCCGAACGGCGGTGGTAAAAGTACCCTGGTAAAACTCATTATCGGTCTGCTGTCACCTGAGCGGGGTGAGGTTAAGGTCTTTGGCAAACCAGCCCAGGACAGTCGACTCAAGGTTGGCTATGTGCCCCAATATGTCAATTATGATCCTCTTTTTCCTATTTCAGTTCGTGATGTGGTCCGTATGGGAAGGCTTGGCAGTTCGCTTTTCGGCCACTATTCCCGTGAGGATAACCGGATAGCCATTGAGGCGCTTGAGGAAATGGGGCTGGCTGACCAAAGTGTGCGGCCGTTTTCAGCACTTTCAGGCGGGCAGCGGCAAAGGGTCCTCATTGCGCGGGCTCTGGCATCGGGAGGTGATATCCTGATCCTCGACGAACCGACGGCAAATATTGATCCCCATGCAGAGGAACATCTCTTTGAAATATTATCCGAGCTCAACAAGCGGTTCACGATCCTGCTGGTTACTCATGACGTCGGGTTCGCATCTCATTTTTTCAAACGGGTCGTCTGTGTCAACCGGCGTGTTGTTATTCACCCGACAAGCGCCTTGACCGGGGCCTTAATCTCAGATATGTATGGATCGGACCTGCACCTGATCAGGCATGATCATCACTGTTCTCTGGAGGGCCATTCCCATGACTGAGTTTCTGGCCGCATTGGCAGATCCTCACCTTCCGTTTCTGCGCTACGCGCTCATAGCCGGAATTCTTGCCTCGATTTCATTTGGTATTATCGGCACGCTCGTTGTTGTCAGGAGAATTTCTTCAATTGCCGGTGCAATTGCCCACTGTGTGCTGGGCGGGATTGGTGCCGGTCTCTATCTTGAACAGGTGGCCGGAGTCGGGTGGGCCAGTCCCGTGCAGGGGGCGATAGTAGTTGCCCTGGGAGCTGCAGTGGTCCTGACCTTGATAAAACACTATGGATCTCAGCGGGAGGATACGGTAATCGGAGCGCTCTGGGCAGTCGGTATGGCTGTTGGTCTTCTTTTTATGGCCAGAACTCCTGGTTATACCGATCCGATGAGTTATCTCTTTGGTAATATTCTTCTCCTCTCCAGGTCAGACGTCTACCTGGTGCTCATGCTGGATCTTCTGGTGGTTGCCGTGGTCGTCCTTTTCTACAATAAGCTGCTTGCCCTCTGTTTTGACGAGGAGTACGCGTTTCTGAGGGGTGTTTCAACCGGATGGTACTATTTTATCCTGCTCTGCCTGACGGCATTAACGGTCGTTTTACTGATCAGGGTTGTCGGGGTTGTGATGGTTATTGCCCTGCTGACCCTTCCCGCTGCAATCGCCGGCAATATCGCCGTGGGCATCAAGCAGATGATGCTTCTCGCTATCCTGATCTGCATGGCATTTATAACCGTTGGGCTGGGGATCAGTTACAACCTCGATTTACCAAGCGGTCCGGTCATCATTGTGTTGTCGGGGATCGTTTATCTGCTTGTTCTTGGTATACTTCAGATAATTCCTGTCCGCTCATCACGTTAATCATCTGCAGTCGGTTATCATCAATCGCCCGATTCCTGCATGGACACCAGAAAGCCGGTTACCGGCAGCGGTTCCGCCTAACAGCCACAAGGTTCTTCATGGAACTGGTCGATTCCTCTACCTCGAAAAGAAAAGCGTTTAATTTTGAGAGACAATGTAGTACGTTTGCGATGATAAGAACCTGATCATACACGGATAAGAACAACCTCAATTGACAGCGGGGAGGGAGCGGCTTTGGTTAAATTTACCCAGATCATTAATTCTTTCGTTAACGGAATTGCCCGAAGTAAATTATCCCTCATCGGGGCAACGATGACCACGGCTTCATTTCCTATCCTGCTGGTTGGTGTCCTGCTGGAGCTGTTTGGTCTTATTCACAATCAGTATTTCGGTTTTGTGCTGTACATGTTCGTGGCACCTGCCTTCATACTTGGCCTGGTGCTGATATTTCTCGGACTCTTTTTCTTCAAGGGCAAAGAGGATGTCGGTCTTTTTACCCATGAGTACCTCAGTGAGAAGCTCTCGGCGCCGGAAAGCTTTGTAAAAGTCCGAAAGCTGATTTTTCTGGCCACCAGTCTCACCTTTATAAATGTGTTTGTCATCATACTCCTGGCCTATACTGGTTATCACTACACGGAATCAAACGCCTTTTGCGGACAATTATGCCACACTGTAATGGAGCCGGAATATTCAACCTACTCCAACTCACCGCACTCCCGGGTGAAATGTGTTGAGTGCCACATTGGCTCCGGGGCAGAGTGGTTTGTCAAAGCGAAATTGTCAGGAACCAGGCAGCTGGTCGCGGTGGTCGCAAAAACCTATGCAACGCCGATAGAAACCCCGGTGCATGGACTTCGTCCTGCCCGCGATACCTGTGAAGAGTGTCATCGTCCGGAGCTGTTTCACGGAGATAAGCTCTATATCAAAGATAAATTTCTCTCAGATGAAGAAAACACCCATGTGCAGACAGTTCTTCTGTTAAAAGTTGGTTCGGGCGGCTATCAGGGCTCTGAAGCTCACGGAATTCACTGGCATGTCTCCGAAAACAATAAAATCACCTATACTCACCGTGACTGGGAACGTGAGGAAATAGAAACGGTGACGCTGACCAAGCTCGACGGCACCAAGGTGGTTTTCGACCGGGGTGATGAGACAGCGGCAGAAGGCGGTGAGCTGTACGAGCGGGAAATGGACTGCATCGATTGTCATAACCGTCCGACCCATATATACAAATCGCCGGAAGAGGCTCTCGATGAGAAATTGATGCTTGGGGCAGTTCCCCGTGAACTTCCGTTCATCAGAAAAATAGGGTACGAGCTCATTACCCGGGACTACAGCAGTCACCAGGAAGCAAAGGATAAGATTGCCACGGAGCTGCGCGCCTGGTATCGGCTTAAGTATCCCGAGTTGGTCAATAACAACATGCCGATGCTCGATAAAGCCATCTCTGGAGTTCAGGCTGCCTATCTTGAAAACGTCTGGCCGACCATGAAAATCGGCTGGAACAACTACCGGAGCCTGAGAGGTCACCAGGATGACTCAGGCTGCTTTCGCTGCCATGACGACGAGCATGAAACAAGCAGCGGCGAGGCAATCTCCATGGATTGTGAAGCGTGTCATATTATCCTTGCCGAGGATGAGAAGGATCCAGAGATCCTGCAGGTTCTGGAAGGTATCTAACGAGACTGCCCGTTCAAACGTACAAAGGGGCTGCTCGGTAGCCAGAGCAGCCCCTTTGTAATCAGTTTGACCAGCTAATCCATGATTCATCGTGTACCCTGACATCGGGGTAGCCCAGGTAGCGGAAAATAAACTGTGACGCTCCCGCCCACATCCCGGTGTTACAGCTGAGGACGATGGTCTTGTGTTTCCGGATATTGCGTTCTTTAAGGACCCAGAGGAGTTCTTCCGGGCTTTTTATACCGGCATGATCTTCGTATAATCCAGAGAGCGGGAACTGAACGGATCCCGGAATGCGGCCCGGTCGTTCCGCCAGGCCATGTTTCAACAGCCCCATCGACTGCTGCAGTATTCTGACATCAACGATTACCACATTGGGGTTGTCGAGGTTGGCCTTGACAAATTCATTGTCAACGAGCAGTTCACTTCTGACGTTTGCTTCAAAGGTCTTCTCCTCATAATCCGGTTCTTCGTCGGTGAGCTCATAGCCTGCTTTTTTCCATGCGGCGATGCCGCCGTTGAGCATGGATATGTTCTGGGCACCGGCATAGTCGAGGACTGAGAGAAGAAATCCTCCGTTCTGCCCCTTGTCGCAGTAGACAACGATGTGATCATCCGCGGCCCATCCCGTATTCACCAAAGGTTTCTCCGAGGATATCTGCATCTTCAAGTTGTAATGGCGTGTCTGAGTCAGCTGCCTTCCTGATTCCCTCTGGAATATTGGGGTCCAGATTTATTGCACCGGGAATATGCTCCTTTTCATAATCCGATTCAGCCCGGGCATCGATAATAACGAGGTTCTCGTCATCGAGATGTTCCTTGAGCCAGCCGACATCAACAATTCTAGACGAATCGACGCCAGAGGTGTCAATATTGACCGCCATTGTCCTGGCACGCTCCTTTGGGATCTGGTCATCTCTCACCGTCAAACCAAAATTTGCCTTTTTCTCATAATCGAGCAGGTCCGCTTCAGAAAGAAATAGATCCCTTTTCCCATGACAGTTATTACAGGTAACGTTCTGCCAGGTCCTGCGCTGGATATTATGGGGAGACGTTCGTTTCCAGGTCGGCGATACATCAAATTTAGGGAAGCCGTCCTTGACGTAATAATCAAACACCTTGGGATCGACCGGGACGTGTCGCAGCAAGACAAATTTATAGTTGTTTCCCGGAATCCTGTCAGGATTATAACCGATCTTCATATCCTCAAAATCGAGATTGTTGACGAAATAGGCGATACCTTCCTCGTCAGTGCCGGTATGACAACTGTAACAGTTGGTATAGGTCTGGGAGTGGCAAACCTGGCACTGTACTTTGTTGTTGTGGATCCGGTGCTCGCGCACCGAGCCAAACTGCAGGTCCATATGACAGTCTTTGCAGTTTGCTGCTTCTTCAAGGTGATAGCGGTTCTCGAGTCCTTCAGGCGCTGCCGCATGCATCTCCTCAGCACCGTGACAGTCATTACAGCTCATGGTGAATTTTCGAAGGTGGATGTCTCCCTGGCCGCGATTGCCATAAAATTCATTGCCAACCCGGCTGCCGTGACATGCGGTACACTGGTTCACCGGATCAGGTTTTGCATTGAACATGTGGCCATCCACGAAACCGGTGCCGACATACTTGGGCCTGCTGACGTGACAGGCACCGCAGCTGGCATGACAGGATGCGCAGTGACGTTCACGACCCTTGTCGACAGCCTCCCAGGTGTCTTCACTTACCCGTTTCTGAAGAAAACCCGGGAAGGTTGAGAGGGTTGCATGCAGCGATTGGGGTGCTGTCTCGGCGATTTCCTCATGGCACTCGCCGCAGGTTTCCTGAGGGTTATTAATTGACGGATGCGCGTCGAAACCGTCATGGGCACTTTCTTTGTCAGGTGCGCTGTCATCACCCCCGTGACAGTCAATACAGGCCAGCTCGCCATGTTCTGACTCGAGGAATTCCTCTGATACCAATACTTTTTCCTGCGGCTCCAACGGAGCCACGGCGCCGCCTCAGCCGCTCCCGGCTTGAAGTGGTGATTTCGTTTTGCCGCCGTCACCAAGGTTTTCTTCCAGCAGGTCGATGTCGGTATGACAGACGATGCAGCTTGATTCGTCCGCAAGGGCTTGATTTGAAAGGAGCAGGGCAAGAGCCAGAATCGCGAGATGAGCAATAAAGGGATTGCTGATTCGCCTGATTCGATGGTTTGTTGACATCGCGAGACCTCCACTGGAGTTTATGGTTTTACTGAGATGACAATTGCGGCTGATTTATCAGGATATCGGTACTATGTAGTACCATCACATAGTAGGTATTTCAAGTAATTTTAACCGTTGCCCGGTCCCCGGCACCTCTATAAGACCCGTTTTCGGAAGCTCAAGAGGCTTAACCCTGCAAAGATTGCAAAAACAGACAGAATCTGTATACTCCTGCCTGTTTCAAACAGGCAGGCGCCTCGTTGAGATGCAGCCTGCGTCCGTGAATCCTTGGGATTGACGGCAATAAATGAGGTTATCTCAACGGTAAAGAAAAAGCTGTCCGACGATGTTTTAATTAACAGAGAGGCTGTCAGGATTTATATGAACCGATTTCAGGCCAATGCCCTGTTGCTCGGTGCCGCGATTATCTGGGGGACCACCTTTGTCGTTCAGCAGGTGGGCACCGGCGGGCTGGAGGCGATCACCTTCACCGGGATTCGTATGCTGGTCGGAGCCTGTTTTATCATGCCGCTTGCGATTCGTCAGTATAGAACAGTACATGATCGGTCACACCTGTTTACAAGCTCTGACTGGTTCGGAATAGTTCTGACTGGCGTGGTCTTATTCACTGCAGCCGCCCTGCAGCAATATGGGATTTTTCATACGACGGTCACCAAGGCGGGATTCCTGACCGCTCTCTATGTCCCTCTTGTTCCCATAATCGCATTTCTAATCTTCAGACGCAGAGCTCACTGGTCTGTCTGGCCGGCTTCAATTTGCTGTGTTGTGGGTACCTACGTTATGACCGGGGCGGAGAAAATAGAGCTCCAGGCTGGGGACCTCTGGGTGATCAGCTCAAGCCTGTTCTGGGCCCTGCATGTGATACTGGTCGGCAGGATGGCCTCGCGGACAAAGGCTCCGCTGGTGGTTGCTTGTGGGCAGTTTTTTGTCTGTGGGGTGAGCGGCTTGGTAATTGGGGTTCTGGCGGAACAGCCGGTACTGACTGACTTTTCCGGTGCTCTCTTTGGAATTCTCTACGCCGGCCTGCTCTCGACCGGTGTAGGTTTCACTTTGCAGGTGGTGGCACAGCGTTTCACCCACGAAGCCGATGCCGCTATTATACTGAGTTCGGAAACCGTGTTTGCCGCCTGTGCCGGATTTATATTTCTGGGCGAGAGGCTGTAACCTGTTTCAGGTAGCCGGTGCGGCCTTGATTTTTGCTGGAATTATCGCCGTTCAGTTGCTGCCGATGCTGCGGCGAAAAGCAAAACCCCTTTCCTCATGAACCCAAACAGTTGTGACGATGTAGAAGAAGCTGTCGTTAAATAGCTTGCTTTTTCCCTTTTTTTTCTTTAACAAAAAGGGGCAACGTTTAGCGTGTAACCAACTTTCATCTCACACATCGGCTCAATATAAATGGTATATGTTTTACAACCTGCCAGCCGGATATTTATGTCCCGGCAATTCCCCATTTTTTTGTTTACTGAGTACTCTTTTTCTTACTTAAAAATATCAGGAGAATATTATGACGGTACATCTTGCTGACCACCCCCTGGTCAAGCATAAAATAGGTCTCATGCGTGAAAAGGATATAGCCACAAAAGATTTCAGAGACCTGTCGTCCGAGGTTGCCAGGCTGTTAACGTATGAGGCAACCAAGGATCTTGCAACCTGTTCAAAGACCATTGAAGGGTGGGCTGGACCGGTTGATATCGAGGAAATAAAAGGGAAAAAAATAACTATAGTTCCTATCCTGAGGGCAGGCTTGGGCATGATGGATGGCGTGCTTGATATGATCCCGACGGCCAAGGTGAGTGTGGTCGGCTATTATCGCAATGAAGAAACACTGCAGCCTGTTGAGTACTATGTGAAAACAACAAGTGAAATGGATAAACGAATAGCCCTTATCCTTGATCCAATGCTTGCCACCGGCGGCACCCTGATGGCCACAATAGAGACCCTTAAGAAGGCAGGATGCAAGACAATCAAGGGGCTTTTTCTGGTTGCCGCACCAGAGGGTCTCAAGAGAATTACTGAAGCTCATCCGGATGTGGAGATATATGTCGCCGCCGTCGATGAGCGGCTGAATGACGTTGGCTATATTCTACCTGGCCTTGGTGACGCGGGAGATAAAATTTTCGGCACAAAATAAACTGGTAAACCTGGAGAAAAATGCGCGGAGAGAGGGTTCTCGAGGTTTATTTAACGTTAACAGCAGATACTGAGGGAGAAAAAGACATGTCAGTTGATACACCCAATTCGGATTATCAATTCCGTTTCAGTGATAGTTTGCTCGGAGCCCAGATGCTCTTTGTGGCATTTGGCGCACTTGTCCTGGTTCCGATTTTAACCGGACTCGATCCAAATGTTGCCCTGTTCACGGCAGGCGCTGGAACGATTATTTTTCAGATTATCACCAAAGGTAAAGTACCTGTTTTTCTTGCCTCTTCCTTTGCTTTTTTGCCCCCGCTTTTTGCAGCTCAACAGGGACAATTTTCTTATCCTGCAATCATGTGCGGCATGGTCGCAGCTGGTTTTCTGTACATCGTTTTAAGTTTACTTGTTCGAGCATTTGGGGCGGGGTTTCTGCATAAGCTGCTTCCACCAATTGTAACTGGTCCAGTGATCATGCTGATCGGCCTGATTTTAGCACCAGTGGCCGTTCATATGGCGATGGGACGTGGTGGAGACGGTTCTCTATGGCTTGAACCGAAGATTCCTGCCATGATTATCGCTGGGGTTGCTTTGGCAACGACGATTATAGCCTCACTTCTCGGTAAGAACTGGCTGAAGCTCATCCCCATCCTCTGCGGTATTGCGGCGGGATATGTTACCGCTCTTGTGCTTGATTTTACTGGTTTAACTGCCGCCATGCACGCATCCTTTATTGCTACTGCCGTGGAAGGGAAAATTCAGGGAGTCGCCCCTGCGCCATGGATGGATACTGCCCTGATAAGTTTTGCAGGCCTAAAAGATGCTCCCTGGTTTGCCGTTCCTAAATTTACCTTTCCCACCTGGGATTTTAACGCCATTCTTTTTGTTGTACCAATTGCAATTGCCCCCGCTATCGAGCACTTTGGTGATGTCCTTGCCATAGGTTCCATTACCGGCAAAGATTATGTGAAAGATCCCGGAATCCAAAACACCATGCTTGGTGATGGCATCGCCACTTCATTTGCCTCTATGCTTGGTGGCCCCCCGAACACCACATACTCGGAAGTTACCGGTGCGGTGGCTCTTACCCGTGCGTTTAATCCTGCGATCATGACCTGGGCTGCAATCACCGCAATACTTCTTGCGTTTGTCGGGAAACTCGGTGGCTTGCTTAATACCATCCCCGTGCCAGTGATGGGTGGCATCATGCTGCTTCTTTTTGGTGCAATCACTGTTATCGGACTCTCCACCATAACGCGTGCTCGCGTCGACCTGATGGAGTCCCGGAACATGATCATCGTTGCCATGATAATGGTTACCGGTCTGGGTGGTATGGTTCTCAACGTAGGTGTAACAGATCTTAAAGGGATCGGCCTTGGTGCCATTCTTGGTGTCATACTTAATCTGGTACTGCCCCAGAAAATAGAGTCGTAAGTGATGCTGGTGCCGGATATCCTCTGGTGGAATCCGGCACTGGTAAGAACATCTCCATTTGTATGCACCATTGCCGGGCTGAAACTATTATGGCGGGACTGCTTGCGAACGACTGTTTCTGTATTATATTTTGTAGTTAGCGCTCATGGACACATGTCTTTAATATTTTGATGAGCATCTTATCCTGAAATCCACACTGTAAAAACGTACCAATAACCTTCTGCCTTGGAGATTGGCTGAGCAGTGTTAACGAATCTTCTATTACTGCCCGCTCCTGATTGTTCGGACGATCAACATAGCTTCCTGCTATTGCATTCTGCGTTAGCTGTTTTCTTGACTGCAAATGGGACAGAACCCCCGGTTTTATTATGCAGAAATTACAGATTGTGAAATTAATTGGGGAATGACAAAACGACCATGAAAATAGCCTTGAATCCTGGCAAAAGGTGATTAGCTTAAGATGTCGTTACTAATGGAAACTAAACGTTTTCTTGAGTAGAGGAGGAAGACGTAGAATCAAGCTGTAAGGATTCCCGAAACAGGGATAAAAATGAAGGTCAGGTCACCGCACCTGATTGAAAAACCACTAATTAGAGAGGAGAGAAAACATGAGACCAGTGACAAAGAAGCTGCTTGCTGTCTTCTGCGGAGCGTCCATGCTGTTGATGGGTGCAGCAGGTATTCAGGCAAAAACACTTGTATTCTGCTCTGAAGGAAGCCCCGAAGGATTTAATCCGGCATTTATGACCGCCGGAACATCGTTTGATGCCTCATCCCGGCCGGTTTACAACCGGCTGGTCGAATTTGAGCGGGGTACCACCAAGATTGGTCCCGCACTGGCTGAAAAGTGGGATGTGTCAGATGACGGCCTGGAATACACCTTCCATCTGAGAAAAGGTGTCAAGTTCCAGACCACCAAGGAATTTACCCCCACCCGTGACTTTAATGCCGATGATGTTGTTTTTTCTTTTAAACGGCAGCTTGACAAGGAGCACCCGTACCATAAAGTTTCCAACGGCTCCTATGAGTATTTCAATGGCATGTCAATGCCTGATCTGCTCAAGGATGTTGTAAAAGTTGACGATTACACGGTTAAATTTGTTCTCAATCGTCCGGAAGCACCGATGATCGCCAATCTTGGAATGGACTTTGCCTCTATCTTTTCAGCAGAATATGCTGAGAAAATGATGGCCGCAGGGACACCGGAAGTTATTGATCAGAATGCCTGTCGGCACCGGTCCTTTCCAGCTGGTTGCATATCAGAAAGATGCGGTAATTCGTTATAAGGCTCATCCCGATTACTGGGCAGGAAAAGCAACGATCGACAACCTGGTTTACGCCATCACCCCGGATGCCTCCGTTCGTTACCAGAAGCTGAAAGCAGGTGAGTGTCATGTCATGCCGTACCCGAATCCTGCTGACCTGGAAGCAATGGGCAAAGATCCTGAAATTAATCTGATGCAGCAGGAAGGTCTGAATGTTGGTTATCTGGCCTACAATAGCCTGGTTGCTCCGTTTGATAACCCTAAGGTTCGTAAGGCCCTGAACATGGCAATCAACAAAGAGGCGATCCTCGATGCCGTATTCCAGGGTGCCGGTAAAGTCGCCAAAAATCCGATACCTCCGACCATCTGGTCATATAACGATGCCGTTCAGGATGACACTTATGATCCGGATGCAGCCAAGAAGATGCTCGAGGCAGAAGGGGTCAAGGGCTTGAAAATGAATATCTGGGCGATGCCGGTACAGCGTCCCTATAATCCCAATGCCCGTCGTATGGCTGAGCTGATCCAGGCTGATTTTGCCAAAGTTGGTGTTGAGGCAGAGATCGTTTCCTACGAGTGGGGTGAGTATCTGAAGCGCTCCAAGGATAAAGATCGTGACGGCGCTGTTCTGCTTGGCTGGACTGGTGACAATGGTGATCCGGATAACTTCCTTGCCGTTCTGCTCGGCTGTGATGCTGTTGGCGGATCGAACCGTGCCATGTGGTGTTATCAGCCGTTTGAAGACCTGATCCAGAAGGCCAAGGTTGTTTCCGATCCGGCAGAGCGTACCAGGCTTTATGAGCAGGCGCAGGTCGTATTCAAAGAGCAGGCTCCGTGGGCCACCATTGCTCACTCGATCGTATTCAAACCGATTCGCAAGGAAGTGGTCGATTTCAAGATTGATCCTTTCGGCGGTCATATTTTTTATGGAGTTGATCTGAAGTAGTCGTAACCGAAAAGGTGAAGAGGCCGGGCCCTTAGTGCCCGGCCTCTTGTGTGCTCAGCACAGGGCTTTGTTCTGACATTCTGCTCGATGTCCACTCAATTTCCACAGGTAAGCAGATGCTTTCATTTATCCTGAAGAAAATTGGTGTTATAATACCCACGTTTCTCGGTGTAACCCTGGTGGCCTTCACCTTCATTCGCCTGCTGCCCGGTGATCCGGTATTGCTGCTGGCAGGTGAGCGAGGGATGACCGAGGAACGCCATGCCCTGCTGATGGCAGAGTATGGCTTTGATAGGCCGATTCTTGTCCAGTATGGATCATATCTCAATGATCTTGCTCCACGGTGATTTCGGTACTTCAATCATCACCAAGAACACCGGTATTCGAAGAATTCATCACGCTGTTTCCCGGCGACCGTTGGAGCTGTCAATCGTTGCGATGATCCTGGCCGTTTTTATCGGTCTGCCGGCTGGCATGATTGCGGCTGTCAAAAGGGGATCAGCCTTTGACCATACGGTGATGACCGGTGCTCTTACCGGCTATTCGATGCCGATTTTCTGGTGGGGCCTGCTTCTTATTATCTTCTTCTCAGGTATTCTCGGCTGGACCCCTGTATCCGGCAGGATGTCTTTGATGTATTACTTCGAACCGGTGACCGGATTTATGCTTATCGACAGTCTGTTGTCGGGGCAGGAAGGTGCGTTTAGGTCAGCGCTTTCCCATCTGATACTGCCGGCGATTGTCCTGGGAACGATTCCGCTTGCAGTTATTGCCCGGCAGACACGCTCTGCCATGCTGGAGGTTCTTGGTGAGGATTATGTCCGGACAGCCCGAGCCAAGGGGCTTGCGCCATCACGGGTGATCGGACTGCATGCCCTGCGAAATGCGATGATACCTGTCATCACCGTTATCGGCTTGCAGGTTGGTGTGTTGTTCGCCGGAGCAATTCTTACTGAAACAATCTTTTCCTGGCCCGGTATCGGCAAGTGGATGGTCGATTCGATTTCCAGACGTGATTACTCCTCGGTTCAGGGAGGACTGCTGCTGATTGCAGCTATTGTCATGATCGTCAATCTCATCGTTGATCTGCTCTATGGCCTGATCAACCCACGTATCAGACATACGGAGTAGCCATGACAGAGACAACCTATAACGGTGATATCGATACACGTGAAGTTGGGCGTATCGCTCTGCTCAAGGAGTTCTGGTCCTATTTCTCTGAAAACCGGGGTGCCGTCATCGGCTTGGTTTTCTTCGTGGCAATTGTGCTAATTGCCATATTTGCAGAGTTTGTTGCCCCTCATCTGCCCAATCAGCAGTACCGTGAGGCCTTCCTCCAGCCGCCATTCTGGCAGGATGGCGGTTCGCTCACGTTTCCGCTCGGAACAGATGCTGTCGGCAGGGACATGCTCTCGCGCTTGATTTATGGTTCACGATACTCGTTGTTTATTGGCTGCGTGGTGGTCTCCGGAGCGCTCAGCGTAGGAGTAATCCTTGGACTTTTCGCAGGATTTTTCAAGGGCCGGGTCGATACCATGATCATGCGCCTGATGGATATCATTCTGGCCTTTCCCAGCCTGCTGCTGGCCCTGGTTCTGGTAGCCATTCTCGGACCGAGTCTGATTAATGCGATGATCGCCATTGCCATCGTCCAGCAGCCGCACTACGTCCGCCTGACGCGCGCAGCGGTAATGGGTGAGATGAGCAAGGACTATGTCACAGCAGCCCGCGTTATCGGGGTGCGTAGAGTGCGCTTGATGTTTGTAACCATTCTGCCCAATTGTATGGCGCCCCTGATCGTCCAGGCCGCCCTGAGCTTCTCCACGGCCATTCTTGATGCCGCAGCACTTGGATTTCTGGGTATGGGTGCTCAGCCGCCAATCCCTGAGTGGGGTACAATGCTGGCGGATGCCCGTGAGTTCATTCTGCGTGCCTGGTGGGTAGTAACCTTGCCTGGCCTGGCCATTCTACTGACGGTTCTGGCAATAAATCTGATGGGTGATGGTCTGCGGGATGCCCTTGACCCGAAGTTGAAGCGGTCGTGACCAGGGGGGAGTTATGGCATTACTTGAAATAAAAAATCTCTCTGTTGCCTTTCAGACCGCAGGTGGCCTTTTCACTGCTGTTGACCGGGTTTCAATGACCCTTGACCCGGGAGAAGTGGTCTCTATCGTTGGAGAGTCCGGGTCCGGTAAATCGGTATCAATGCTTGCGGTGATGGGCCTTCTTCCCTGGACGGCAAAGGTGACCGCCGACAAACTCCTGTGGGACGGCAAAGATCTGTTGGAGATGATTAGGAAAAACCAGCAGCGTACGATTGTCGGAAAGGAAATTTCAATGATTTTTCAGGAGCCGATGACCAGCCTCAACCCCTGCTTTACCGTTGGCTTTCAACTGGGTGAGGCATTGAAAACGCACCTGCACATGGACCGCAGGCAATGCAAGGAGCGCTCCCTCGAACTGCTGAACCTGGTCGGCATTACGGAGCCACTCAAACGGCTCAGCGCTTTCCCTCACCAGCTTTCAGGAGGCATGTCGCAACGGGTAATGATTGCCATGGCAATTGCCTGTAACCCTCGACTGTTGATTGCTGATGAGCCGACAACGGCACTTGACGTAACCATTCAGGCCCAGATTCTTGATCTGCTTCTGAAACTGCAGGATGAGACCAATATGGCTCTGGTACTGATCACCCATGATATGGGTGTTGTTGCCGAAACGGCTGAACGGGTCATGGTCCAGTATGCTGGCCAGCAGGTTGAGCATCAGGACATAAAAGGGTTGTTCACCAAACCGCATCACCCCTATACCGCAGCGCTTTTGGCTGCACTGCCCGAGCGTTCAACGACCAAGCTCCTGCCTTCGATTGCAGGTGTTGTTCCCGGCCAGTTTGACAGGCCCAGCGGCTGTCTTTTCTCCCCACGCTGTAAATATGCCACGGATCTCTGCAGGCAGCAGGAACCCGTTAGTGCGGCGGCCGAACTTGGCAATGCCTTGTGCCATTATCCCCTTGAAGATGGCGTACCCAGAGACCATCCCGGGAACAAGGAGGCGGCGGCATGAGTGGAGAAACCATCCTGGAAGCCACAGACCTTAAGCGGTTCTATGAGGTCTCGCGAGGTACTTTCAAACCAAAGGCGATATTGAAAGCCCTGAATGGGGCGTCATTTACCCTGAAAAAAGGGAAAACCCTTGCCGTTGTTGGGGAATCCGGTTGCGGTAAGTCGACACTTGCCAGGCTGGTCACCATGATCGAGCCACCAACCTCCGGTGCCCTGAGAATCAGGGGCGTGGATATTGTCGGCTCAGACAGGGCGACCCGGAGAAAGCTCAAGTCAAAGGTACAGATCGTTTTTCAGGATCCATACGGTTCGCTTAACCCACGACAGAAAATAGGTCATGCCCTTGAAGAGCCCTTGCTGGTAAACACCACAATGACCAAGGCTGAGCGCCGCCGGAAGGCCAGTGAAATGATGGATCTTGTTGGTCTGCGGCCGGAGCTCTACGACCGTTATCCCCATATGTTTTCAGGGGGACAGCGGCAGCGTATTGCTGTCGCCCGGGCGTTGATGCTTAATCCCGAGATTCTCGTCTTAGATGAACCGGTGTCAGCGCTGGATGTCTCTATTCAGGCCCAGATCCTGAACCTGATCGCGGAGCTGCAGGAGCGGCTCAACCTGGCATATCTATTTATCAGCCATGACCTGTCGGTCGTCAAACATATTGCCGACGAGGTAATGGTCATGTATCTCGGTATTCCAATTGAGTCCGCCAGCAGAGAGGTATTATTCTCCAATCCCCGTCATCCCTATACAAGAGCACTCCTGTCGGCAACACCGATTGCCGACCCATTGAGAACAAAGCAGCGTATTATGCTGCACGGTGAACTACCATCGCCCATTGATCCCCCATCCGGATGCGCCTTCCATCCAAGGTGCTCCGAGGCCACTGATGAGTGCCTTGTGCAAGCCCCGGAAATTCGCGCCCTTGGTAAGACACATGTAGCCTGTTATAATCCGGTCAATCTTGCGGAGTAGTTTTCCTGGCCCGCACCATCTCTACAGATACGACAGCACAGCTTTTCTAAAAAATAATAGGGGCAGCAGCTTCGAGAGGCGAAAGGATAACAGCTCAGCTTGAGTCGACAGACCTTTTCTTCGAGGAACAGAAGCGTTGCTTTTACAGGTATGGAAACAAGCTTTTACCGGGGGGATAAATATTGGCTGGTGCATGAAAAGGCTGTTGTTCTGGGGAAGGGGCTGTGTTATAAGGAGCTATTCCAGAGCGTGCTCCAATAGAAGGCGAGCATTAATCATTTGCCAATCAACAATCATCTGCAAGACGAGGATAGGAGACTATGCGTGGAGAGAATGGGGCATTACAGCTCATCTGCCCGAAAAATCGTTTTCAGAAGCTTGTTTATGCGCCTCTCCATAGTTTGCCGATGTACCCTGAATGTGAAGAAGCGCAGATAATCTTTGAAGAGCTGCTGGACGCGGGAAAAGTCTAGTTAATGCAGGATGTGAGTACAGTCTGGCACGAGGTGTCGACTGCTTTTTTTTATGGAAAACGAAAAATGAAAGGAGAGAAAACGATGAAAAGACGTGTAATGATGTGTCTGGTTCTGATGGCAGCAGTTATGCTGGCAGCAGGAAGTGTTACTGCTGGTGCTCTGGACGAGATTCAGAAGAGAGGTACACTCCGGGTCGGTATGGAGCCTGGTTATATGCCGTTTGAACTGACGAACCAGAAAGGTGAGATTATCGGTTTTGATGTCGATATGGCAAAGCGCATTGCCAAAGCCATGGACGTAGAGCTTGAGCTGGTTTCAACCGCCTGGGATGGTATTATCCCTGCGCTGCTCACCGGTAAGTTTGATATCCTCATGTCTGGTATGACGCTCACTCAGCAGCGAAATATGAGTATTAACTTTGCCCAGCCCTATATCGTTATCGGTCAGTCTATTCTGGTGAATAAAAAATATGAAGGAACTGTTGAGGATTACAAAGACCTCAATGACCCGAAATACACCGTTGCCTCAAAACTTGGTACCACAGGTGAGCAAGCAGTTAAACGACTGATCCCCAATGCCAAATATATCTCCTACGAAACCGAGCAGGAGGGTGTGCTGGAAGTCATAAATGGTAAAATTGATGCCTTCATCTATGATATGCCTTATAACGCCATTGCCTATGTTCAGCGTGGTGGAGAAAAAATCTTTCATTTAGATGAACCCTTCACGTTTGAGCCGCTTGCCTGGGCTATCAGAAAAGGAGATGTTGACTTTCTTAACTGGTTGAACAACTTCATGTTCCAGATCAAAAGTGATGGGACCTACGAAAAGATTTACAATAAGTGGTTTCAGGACGATGCCTGGCTGAAGGAAATTCAATAAAACCAAAAGGTTTTGACTCGTGAAGATTACAGAAAAAGCATGGTTCTGGAAAGTTCTGCTGGCAGTCATCCTGATTGTGATGTCTGCCAGTATTTACGGCTCGGTAGCGCGTATTGATTACGAATGGCGTTGGTACCGGGTACCGCAGTACTTTTTCTATAAAGCCGAAGACCCTCTGAAAATCCCGTTTGATGGCAGGGTTGAACAGATTGCCGTGAAAGGTAGTAAAGCAGCCATTACCGTTGTTTCTGAAACCGGTGAAAAGATGGCGTTAAATGTTGACGCTGAAACGGTGAAGGTTTCAGAAGGTGATGATCTCTTTGATGGCGATACCGTTGGCTTTACCAGCCAGTGGCGCCTGGGACCTTTGGTGATGGGGTTATGGACTACTCTCTGGATATCAGCAGTCGCCAGTGTTCTCGGCCTGATTATTGGACTGGTCGCAGGCTTGATGAAGGTATCCAAAAATTACACCGTGTCTACCCTGGCAGCAATTTATGTAGAAATTATCCGGGGCACGCCATTGCTGGTGCAGATTTTCATTGCCTATTTCTTTTTCGGTACTGTTTTTAATCTGGACCGTAATGTTGCAGGCATCGGGGCACTGGCCTTGTTTGCCGGGGCCTATGTTGCTGAAATCATCAGGTCGGGTATTCAGTCTATCGCACGAGGGCAGATGGAAGCGGCCCGATCGCTTGGGATGAGTTTGCCGCAGGCGATGATAGATATCATTCTGCCGCAGGCATTTAAGCGCATTCTGCCGCCTCTTTCAGGACAATTTATCTCTCTGATCAAAGACTCCTCGCTGGTTTCGGTTATTGCTATTACCGATTTGACCAAATCTGGTCGTGAAATCATCACCAGCACCTTTGCAACCTTTGAGATCTGGCTTGTGGTTGCCGCAATGTACCTGATTGTCACTTCGGTGCTGTCACAATTTGTTTTCTATCTGGAACGGAGGCTCGCGATCAGTGATTAAGGCGGAAAACGTTGTAAAGATCTTCAGTGGACGCGGTGTTACCGTTCGGGCGGTCGATGGTGTGACGGAATCTGTTGCTCCAGCTGAGGTCGTTGTGGTCATCGGTCCGTCAGGATCAGGTAAATCAACCTTCATACGCTGTATTAATGCCCTTGAGATGTTTGATGAAGGTCATGTCTATATTGATGGTGTTGATATTAAAGATAAAAAAACCAATATCAATAAGATACGGGCTGAGGTCGGTATGGTTTTTCAGCAATTTAACCTCTTTCCCCATAAAACAGTGCTGGAAAATCTGACTTTAGCCCAGATGAGGGTGCGAAAGCGCAGTAAAAAGGTTGCCCAGGAAAAAGCCCGCATGCTGCTTGCAAAAGTTGGCATAGGTGAAAAAGAAGGTGAGTATCCTTCGCGTTTGTCTGGCGGGCAGCAGCAGCGTGTGGCCATCGCCCGGGCACTTGCCATGGACCCGAAAATCATGCTTTTTGATGAACCGACCTCAGCACTCGATCCCGAGATGGTCGGAGAAGTTCTGGACGTCATGAAGCAGCTTGCCAAGGAAGGGATGACCATGATGGTGGTCACGCATGAGATGGGGTTTGCCCGGGAGGTTGCAGACCGTGTACTTTTCATGGATCAAGGTAAAATTGTCGAGGTCGGTACGCCTGAACACTTTTTTACTGAGCCGCGTGAAGAGAGAACCAAATTGTTCTTGAAACAGGTGCTGTAGTTCGTTGTCATCTATTTGTATTGCCTGTCCATGGTCGGTTTCAGCCCGGCACACAAACAGTGCAATATTCATCTCATAAAAAAGTAAAATTTTGAACGTCTAGAGCAGGAGGAGAGTTATGCGTTTTACCAAATTATTTGCTGCAGCATTTGTCAGCGTTGGGCTTTGTGCTGCAGGAGTTTCAGCAAAAGATATGAATGTCGGCTTTGTCTATGTTACCCCCATTGGCGATGGCGGCTGGTCGTATGCCCACAACCAGGGACGCCTCGAAATCGAAAAAATGGATGGAGTCAAGACCTCCTTTGTTGAGGCGGTCAATGAAGGCCCGGACTCTGAACGAGTCATCCAGAACATGGCACGTAAGGGCTATGATCTCATTTTTGCAACAAGTTTCGGTTATATGGACCCGATGCTGAAAGTCGCCAAACAGTTTCCAAAAACCACATTCATGCACTGCTCAGGCTTCAAGACGGCCGATAACATGGGAACCTATTTCGGCAGGATGTATCAGGCTCGATACCTGTCAGGGATGGTCGCCGGCACGATGACAAAGAGCAATATAATGGGATATGTTGCCGCCTTTCCGATTCCCGAGGTTATCAGGGGCATTAACGCCTTTACACTCGGGGCGCAATCGGTCAATCCCGATGTAACCGTACGGGTGGTCTGGACCAAAACCTGGTACGATCCGGCAACTGAAAAGGAAGCCGCAAAATCTCTGCTTGACGTTGGTGCCGACGTGATCGCCCAGCATCAGGATTCTCCCGGTCCTCAGGAAGCAGCTGAAGAAAAAGGCGTCTACTCTGTCGGTTATAACTCTGACATGAGTAAATTCGCTCCGAAAGCACATCTCACAGCCCCGATATTCAACTGGGCTCCTATCTATACCAATGCGGTAAAACAGGTTCAGGCCGGAGAGTGGAAATCAGAATCCATCTGGGTTGGTCTGGAAGCCGGAGTCGTTGATCTTGCACCGATGGGCGCAATGGTTCCCAAGGATGTGCAGGAGCAGGTGATGGCCAAGAAACAGGCAATCATAGGTGGTGAGAAGGTCTTTGTCGGTCCCATCAAGGACCAGGCTGGTAATGAGAAGGTGGCGGCCGGCCAGGCAATGGCTGATGGTGACATGCTCGGCATGACCTGGTTTGTCGAAGGAGTTGTCGGAACAATAGAATAGTGCACAAGGAAACTGCCCGTGTGAACCGTTTGAAGGGCGTCTGCTAACATGAGGTAGTGCAGTAAAAAATATGTTGCCGATTCATATTGTCAAAAGACAGGAGCCCCTTGGCTGGAGCTCCTGTTTTGTTTTAATGGGCGCGGTCACTCTGTCGCTGCTGCTGAGCGGATTGTTACTGCTGATCGGCGGAACATCTCCGGTCGACGGGATTAGAGTTCTTTTTACGGGTGCCTTCGGATCACAATATGCCTTTGAAGATGCATTATTAAAAGCGACGCCAATATTTCTCTGTTCCCTCGGGGTGGCGATAGCCTTTCGTCTCAAGGTCTGGAATATCGGTGCTGAAGGTCAATTCGCCCTGGGAGCGGTGGGCGCCACCTGGATGGCCTTGTCGTTTCCAGAGGCTCCTGCCTACTATGTGTTACCGGCGATGATTACAATGGCTATGGCAGCCGGCGGATTATGGGGATTGATTCCAGCCCTGCTCAGGCAGAAACTGAAGACCAATGAGATCATCGTCACCCTGATGATGAACTATATTGCGATTCTAATTCTCGATTACCTTGTCTACGGAATCTGGAAGGACCCGGCGAGCTTCGGGTTCCCAATGACCTCTGAATTTTCAAGTGCGGCGATCGTTGGCAGGATAGGGGGCAGCAATTTCAGCTGGGGATTACTCCACTGTTTTGTTCTGGGAACATGCCTCTGGGTATTCTTGCGGTTTACCCGTATTGGCTTTGAGATCAAGGCCGCCGGAGATAATGTCCGGGCCGCCAGGTATGCGGGCATTCCCTACGACCGCCTGGTGATGCTGGTCATGATAATCAGCGGAGCATTGGCTGGCTGGGCCGGATTCCTTGAAGCCTCATCAACGGTAAACAGGCTTCAGCCGAGCATCATGTCCGGATATGGCTACACCGCCATTGTTGTTGCCTGGCTGGCACGACTGAATCCCTTTTTTATCGGCATTGCCTCGTTTATGCTGGCCGGCCTCAGGGTCGGGGTGGAGGCCTTACAGCTTGATCTGCAGGTACCTGCCGCATTTGGCGGTATCATAGAAGGGCTTATCCTGCTCACCGTTCTGGCAGGCGGCTTGTTCAGCCAGTACCGGTTTGTCTTCAGGAGGGGAAAAAGTGAATAGCGATATTATCATCCCTCTGCTGGCAGCGGCGGTGCAGTCTGGTACCCCGATTCTTTACGCAACCCTGGGCGAGATTTTCACTGAACGCTCGGGTATTTTGAATCTCGGCGTCGAAGGCATCATGATTACCGGAGCGCTGACCGGTTTTCTGGTGGCCAAATTTACCGGTAATCCCTTGCTCGCCTTTTTTATCGCAGGTATTGCCGGATCCTGTGCTGCTTCAATACATGGGCTGGTTTGTCTCGTTTTCCAGGGCAACCAGGTCGTCTCAGGGCTGGCCCTGACCATCCTTGGGCTCGGCTTTGCAGATTATTTCGGATCGCCATTCATCGGTATGGCGGCACCGGGGTTCAGTACCTTTGAAATACCGGTTTTGGCAACTATACCGGTTGTGGGTTCGATTTTTTTCAAGCAGGATCTGCTGGTCTATTTTACTTATTTCATCCCGTTTTTGATGTGGCTTTTCTTTTATTACACCAGGTATGGACTCAGCCTGCGGGCGGCGGGCGAATATCCGGCAGCAGCCACCGCAGCCGGGCTCAATGTCTCAGCCTGCCGGTGGCTTGGTGTCTTGGTTGGCGGCTTTTTCATGGGGCTGGGCGGCGCCTACCTGTCACTTGCCTATACTCATCTTTGGACCAATAATCTTACTGCGGGACGAGGCTGGATAGCCGTCGCACTGGTTATCTTTGCATTCTGGAAACCGGGAAGGGCCGTGTTCGGTGCCTACCTCTTCGGCGGCATCATGGCGCTGCAGCTGCGGCTGCAGGCATCCGGCACCCAGATACCGTCCTCATTGCTGTTGATGCTGCCTTATGTGCTTACCATCGGGGTGCTGGTGTTTTCTTCCTGGTGGCGTGGTAAAACAGATGAACCGGCAGCACTGGGCGTGAATATTGAACCTGCAGAATAAGGGTAATTTCTGCAGTGAGCAAAAATAAAACCGTATAAGGAACCGTTATGGAAGTAACTTCTGATTACAAAAGAATGTATCCTATTTCCTGGGAACAGCTGCATCGTGACTCCAAGGCGCTTGCCTGGAGGTTGCTTGATATGCATTATTTTAAGGGTATTATCGCAATTACCCGGGGAGGTATGGTACCGGCTGCAATCATCGCCCGTGAACTCGATATCCATCTCGTTGAAACCATATGTATATCGAGTTACGACTGGAAAGATAAAAAAGGAGATGCAGAGATACTCAAGGGCATTCAGGGAGATGGTGAAGGGTGGTTGTTGATCGATGATTTAGTTGATACCGGAAGGACAGCAAAAATTGTCAAGGAAATGGTGCCGAAGGCTCATTTTGCCACGGTCTACGCCAAACCTGCCGGCAGACCGCTGGTCGACACGTTTATCACTGAAGTCAGCCAGGATACCTGGATTCTGTTCCCCTGGGACACCGAATCGCAATTCGTTCAGCCAATTGCAGGAAGGGATCGTTAGCCGATGGGTACCGATCCTGTTATCAGGCTCGAGAGAATCAGCAAATCGTTTGGTTCTGTTCATGCAAATCGGGAGATATCTCTTGACATACGCAGAGGCAGGGTTCTGGCTCTTCTCGGTGAAAACGGTGCCGGAAAGTCTACTCTGATGTCAATGCTGGCCGGCCAGCTCCAGCCAGACTCCGGGGTGATTTATCATGAAGGAAAGAAAGTGGTCTTTTCTTCTACAGAGAAGGCGATCGAGGCTGGAATTGGTATGGTCTACCAGCATTTCAAGTTGGTAGATGCGATGAGCGTCGCTGAAAATGTTTTTCTTGGTCAGAGCGAATCCGTCTGGCTCAGAAAAAAGAAGATGAATAGAATTGTTGCCGACCTGGCCGGATCCTACGGTATGCAGCTTGACCCCAGTGCAATAATTTCGGAATTGTCGATGGGAGAAAAACAGCAGGTTGAGATCCTTAAACTGTTATTCAGAAAAAGTAATATCCTGATATTTGACGAACCGACGGCAGTGCTGACTCCCCATGAAGCGAAAAACCTGTTTAAAACCATGAAGCAGATGGTTTCTGCCGGTAAGGCTATTGTTTTTATCAGTCACAAGCTTGAAGAGGTGATGTCCATAGCAGACGATATTGCCATACTGAAAAAAGGTGAAGTGATTGAGGTACGTCCCGCCTCGGAAGTCGGTTCGACGGCAGAATTGGCTGAGTTGATGGTTGGTCGTGAGGTGCTGCTGAAGGTTGAGCGTTTTCCGGTAGAGCCGCGACAGCTTGTACTCAAAGTTGAGCACCTCACGGATAATGCACTCGAAGATATAAGCCTTGAAGTACGCCAGGGCGAGATTCTAGGAATTGTCGGCGTCGCGGGAAATGGCCAGAAACCGCTTGTCGAGATGGTATGTGGTCTGCTGCAGCCTACTGAGGGTAAGATTACCATTCTCGGCATTGACTGGAAAAAATTTTTTTCCAGTCGTAAATGGGATAATGCCTTGAGCTATATCCCTGAGGACAGACAGGGGCTGGCAACCTGCCAGGGACTCAATCTTCTGGATAATTTTCTGCTGACCACGCGTGAAGGCTTTTGTACCGGTCCCTTGCTGAAGCAAGATGCAGCAGGCCTGAAAGCCCAGCATCTTGTGGAGGAATTTGATATAAGGCCGCCCAATCTACAGGCCCTTGCCTGGCAGTTATCTGGAGGAAATCTCCAGAAGATGGTACTGTCTCGGGAATTTTATCGCAAGCCCCGTCTGATTGTTGCTGAACAGCCGACCCAGGGCCTCGATATTGCGGCAGCTGAGGATGTCTGGAATCTCCTGCTGAAGGCCCGCGAACAGGCCGGCATCATGCTGATTACCGGCGATCTTTCTGAAGCCCTGGAATTATCTGACCGGCTCGCGGTTATGTATGGCGGTCGAATTGTCGACACCTTCAGTACATACAATGAAGAGAAAATTGACCAAATACCCCAGATGATGGCAGGGCTTATCTAACCAGAACTCATAAAGACTCGATGAATACATCTTTTACACCGCTCAAAAACGTTTTGCTCCCGGTCGATACTCTGGAGGCTTTCAGCAGGGTTCTCCCTCTGGCACGACTGCTTATTTCTACCATGAACATCGGTGCTGAACAGACTCAGCTCCTTCATGTTGTTGCTGGCTCATTTCTTGGCGATCACATGAAGACAATTGATGTTGCTTCAGGGGAAGTGCCTTCCACCGAGGACATGAGACGATTGAGAGAGCATCATATCGAGGAAGTAGTGACGCCCTTATTGTACCAGGCCAGTGACTTGTTACAGAAAAATACAGGGGATTATTCATCAGATATTATTATTCTTGATGGGGATCCGGTAAAAAGAATCGATGAAGTCTGCCGCGATAGAAACTATTCGACCCTGATAATGAGCAGGCGTAATCGTGCCGAGGAAACTGCCAAACTGACCGGCAGTGTTGTCGCCGGTGTTCTCCATCGGCATGTTGATGCAACACTTTATCTGGTTGGAGATGAACCGCTGCCGGAAGGTGTGTCGCCGTTTGCCAGGTGCCTGGTTGGAATTGACGGGTCTGCCGCAAGTAAAAATGTGGTTAAGGAAGCCGGTATGCTGCTCAAAGAGGCAGGCCATGAAGTAGAGCGGGTGTTCCTTGTCCATGTCCTGGATCAGTCCTGCTACTATGATGAGGATGGTGTTTCCTGTATGGAGGCAGGCGCATTTGGCCAAAAGGCTCTGGAAGAGGCTGGAAATCTATTGATGGAGACCGGAGTTGATCAGGAAAAAATCACAACGGTTATTCACTTCGGCAAGCCGGGAACTATTCTGGCGGAAGAAGCAATATCATCTGACGCCACCCTGATATTTATCGGCAGACGAGACCGGTCGAGGACGGCGCAGGCCTTTCTCGGTTCGGTATGTACCGATATGATTCAGAATTGCAGGGAACGGACGATCGTCTTATCCAGCTGAGCAGAATATTGCAGAATCGTGTATGATCCATGGTAGTGAGTGACCATTATGTAACAGGGACGGACCTCTTTCTATCCGGGAGGCACTATGTCGAAAAAAATCACCTTGGTAAAGCCTTCAACCCGAACCTTTTTTACAGAGTCAAAAAAACTTGGTCGTTATGGACCTGTGGAGTGGCTGCACGGTTATATCTATGGCCGCTGGATCTACCAATATATCGGTATAGGTACCGGTGAACACCCGATTGTAAAATATCTGAAACCGGTTGGAAAGGCAGTTATCTCAATTTTTCAGCTGGTAACCGGACTTAAGAAAAACGGCGGCGGCGTCGGATTCGCCAACTCCTATCATGGCAAGGTGGTCACCCTTGAGAGTGCCAGACAGCTCGTTTCGGTTAACCAGCCCATTACCATACCCAATCTTGAAAAAGTAGTGCCCTACACCAGAGCGCGCGACATTGTCCTGAAAAATCCTGACCAGATAGTAGCCATGATATGCCCATGCCGTTCTGCACGCGAAAATCCCTGTGAACCCGTTGATGTCTGCCTGATTGTCGGAGAGCCGTTTGCCAGTTTTGCTATGGAACACCACCCGGACAAGACAAGACGGATATCCCCGCATGAAGCGACTGCCATACTTGAGGAAGAGAGCAGACGCGGTCACGTGGCGCATGCCTTTTTTAAGGATGCGATGCTGGACCGCTTTTATGCAATCTGCAACTGCTGCAGCTGCTGCTGCGGGGCTATGCAGGCGCAGCGCAACGGCACTCCGATGCTGGCTCCATCCGGCTATGTCTGCGTCACGGAAAAGGATTTGTGTATTTCCTGCGGTTTGTGTATTGAGTTATGCCAATTCAGTGCACTGAGCCTTGAGCATACGGCTGAAGTTGATCCGGCCTCCTGCATGGGTTGCGGGGTCTGTGTGAACAGCTGTCCTGAGCAGGCGCTGTCACTGCGAAAGGATGCTGAAAAGGGAGAACCGCTGGAGATATTCAGGCTGATGAATGAATGCCGACAGACAGGTGGCGAGGGCAAGGGGCATAGCCGAGCCGGAACAGGGACGAATTGGAGTTAAGAATGGCAGAAAATGGTTTTTTAAAGGGTCTGGCGAGAGGTTTTTTACTGTTACTCCTGATCTTCTGTTTCGCGAATCCGGGCCACGCGAAAAATGTAACCTTTCGCTGGGCGATTCTATCCGATAGCGGCGAGGGAATGAAGCCCCTTGATTTTTCCGGTTCCCCGCCGATTGTTTTTTCGGGTACAGGGCTGCAGATTTATCTTGAGCATCTTGAGAACTGCCATATTTATCTCTACCTCCTTGATTCCCAGGATGAATTGACGCCGCTTTACCCAACTGAGAGAGGTTATTACAATTATGGCTTTCCTCGCGGACCCAAATTTATACCTCCTGGAGACCAGAGTTTTGCTTTTGTGCCGCCGGCAGGAACAGAAACATTTTTTCTTATTGCCTCTGAGGAGCGGCTGTTTCAGATTGAGAAGCTGACCGAGGAATTTCAAAAACATTCTGACAGCATTGGCCAGCAGAAATTGCTGATCAGTGAAATAGAAACGATTATCTCTGACAGGGGAAAAAAATCCCGAGCCTCAGAGGATATCGAGGATGTTGAACGGAAGATACGGACCTCAACAGGAATTGAAACAAAAACTTTCAAGGCGGTGGAGGTGGACATTTCAGACAGCTACGGACGGAAGATCCTGATTGACCATCAGTAATACGGCGGAGCGTCTAACGGCATCAGCCATGTACAAGAGAAACCCTTGTCAACCAAGATTCCACTGTTTATTGCTCATAAAATATTGATTTTTTAAGAATTGTTATGAAAGTACTGACCACACCACGGATGGATCGATGCATAGGCTGTCATTCCTGCTCACTTGCCTGCGCCCGCCTTATTCATCAGCGTCTTTCATGGTCGACATCGGGGATCCGGATTCATTCTTCCGGGGGGTTGTCTACCGGTTTTATTGCGCTGCGCTGTCTCGCCTGTGACCCTGCGCCCTGCGCTGCCGCCTGTCCGACAGGTGCACTCAGCCAGCGAAACGGCGGCGGTGTCATCGTCCGCAAGAAATATTGCATTCAATGCGGTGACTGTGTGGCGAGCTGTCCTGTCGATGCGATCTACCAGGATGAAGCGGGTGATGTGTATCTCTGCATCCACTGCGGCCGCTGTGTTGAGTTCTGCCCCCACAACTGCCTGGAGCTTCAAGAGCTCGAGGATATGGGTGAGGTGCTTCTATGATAAATGAATACTTTAAAGTTCTGGTCGTTGATCTGGAAAGCTCAAAAAGCACGGTTGAAAAAATTGACGGCCGGAACCGGGTGGCCGGGGGCAGCGGTCTTGCCGCCCTGCTCTATACTGTTTACGGTCATGCCGATCTGGACTGGGATCATCCGAGTCAGCCTTTTATCCTGGCCATCGGCCCGCTGACCGGTTATTACCCGCTGATGAGCAAGACAGTCTGCTCATTCATCTCACCGTATCACAGCCAGTATACCGAGAGCCATGGCGGCGGCAGGTCAGCCCTGGCCCTTTTCTTTGCCGGTTATGACGCCCTGGTTATTGTAGGCCGGGCGGCGGCACTCAGCTGTTTGTCTATCGGCTCAAGACATGTGCAGTTAAAAGATACCGGATTCATGAAAGGGATGAACAGTGCGAGTTCCGGTAAACTCATCAGGCGGATGTTCAAAAAATCATCCGGACATCGCTCTATCCTCCGCATCGGACCGTCAGGAGAGATTGGCTCGGCAATGGCATGCATTAATGTCGATTCCTATCGCCACTTCGGCAGGCTTGGAGGTGGTGCGGTACTGGGTGTAAAAAACCTCAAAGGGATTGTTATCAACGGTGATAGCAGTTTTCCAAGACCCGCGGGGAAAGTTTACCCGGAGGTCTTCAAGAAGGTATACGGCCAGGTGACCTCTACCGATATGATGAAGAAATACTATCATCTTGGAACTGCTGCCAACCTGCAGGGTTTAAACGATATTCGTTCACTGCCATGGCATAACCTGCAGGAGACAAGCAATCCGGCAGTGAGCAGCATCAGCGGCGAGACGTTCGCTGAGAAAACGCTGCTGCGCAACGGTGCCTGTTCCGGGTGTCCCGTCGGCTGTATTCATCTTGGATTTTTCAGGGATCAGTTTAAAAAAGAGGCCCGATACCTCTACCATCAGGTCCCTTATGACTATGAGCCGATTTTTGCTGCCGGAACCATGCTGGGAGTGACCGACTGTTTCGATATTTTACGAATTCTGGAGGATTTTGAGCTGGTCAGTATTGATGCCATGTCCGGCGGAGTAGCCCTTGCCTGGGCGACCGAGGCGACACAGCGTGGATTGATCAGTGAAAAAGAGACACTTGTCAGGCTGAATTTCGGTGATGCTTCGGCATACCAGGAGGCTGCCCAATATCTTGGCAGAGGCGCCAACGATTTTTATCGATTGCTCGGCATGGGAACGCTGAAGGCTGCCGGAGAATATGGTGGTGAAGATTTTAGCTGTGTCCTCGGACAGGAAATGGCCGGATATGCAACCGGTGAACTCTTTTTTGCCGCTCAAGCCCTTGGTTTCAGGCATTCACACCTTGATTCCGGTGCCTATTCGTGGGACCAGAAGCATGACACCAAAGATGTTGGAGCCGGTGTCGATTTTCTGATCAAAGATGAACCGGGCAGAGTCTTTCTTACATCGATGGTTGCCTGCCTGTTTGCTCGCTCAGCCTATAATGACGAACAGCTGGGGGAGTGCCTGGAAGCCGCGGGATATCATTCACTGTCTGAAACTATTGCTGATACGGCAGAATATATTCGGAAATTGCGCTGGAAAGTCAGGATAGACAGCGGCTTCAAGCCTGAAGAGATTCTTATCCCGCAGCGTTTCTATAAAGTAGAGACCTGGAAAGGGAAAATTGACGGCGTCTACCTTGATGCACTCAAATCTGAGTACGGTAAACGAATTCTGGCCCTGGTTGATGGCTTTGAGCCGTAGGAGTCCTTCCCGCCGCCTTCATGTGGGCTCTGTGATCTGTTTTCTCTATCATGTAAATTACTGACAGGACAGGCTTTGTCCTCCTCAGTTTAGCACTTGGGGTGATGTTTTCGAGCCTGCTCCCTGTCAAGCCTCCCTGAAAACAGTGATGGCATGAGGGGCCGGTGACTTTTCAGCAAAAGTGGTGCCACATGGGCGACAAACAGCATCATAAAAATCATTCCGGTAACAGCATGGCTGAACGCAATTCACTGCAGAAAGATCGGGTCTAAGACGATGGCTCCGAGGTTTTTGAACAATTTAATGAGCCCGGTGGCAATCAGAACCAGGGCTGTCACACCGATAATTGCCTAAATCAGTCGTTGCTTTGCCTGCACAACAAGGAGCAGGGAGGAGCAGTGATATCATGTTTCAGGGGACCTGCAGTGCACTGATCAGAACAGGTTTACAAGGAGATAGAGAGCCGGCATCATGAAAAGCAGGCAACCGGTTGATACCAGCCAGCAGCTGTTAGCCAGGTCAAGATCCAGGTCATAAATGGAGGCGGCAAGGAGGGCGTTGAATGCCACCGGCATGGAGCTCAGGATCATTACCGTTTTAAAGGGTAGACCGTTGTTGATCTGGTGCAGGCCGAACAGGTAGGCGAGCGTCAGGGCGGTTAGCGGGATGATGACAGACTTGATAATACTGATTCCGATGGCTTCTTTGAGATAGCTGGAGACGCTTGAAAACCGCATGCCAAGTCCAATTGAGACAATCAGAATAAAGGTGCCGGCAGGTACTGAAACAGCGGTCACCATTTGGAAGAAATCAGGTCTTGGGACATGCAGCAGGTTGAGGGACAGTCCGACAGCGAATGCCGCCAGGGCAGCGGCCACGAAGGGATCGCTGAAGACGCCGAAGATACGGGTGAGCACTGACTGATGGTCATCAGCTGCTCCGCTGTAGTACCTTGCTATGGGAAAGCCGATGGTATAATAGGATATTTCTTCGGACATTTTGTAAATCGCCACCAGGGCAAAGCCGATTTCACCCAGAAACATGTAGCAGATAAGGCCGCCTATAGAACCAATATTGGTAAAAGACCCGCAGCAGTAGAGGACTCCTTTCTGCCTTGTCGGTGTTTTCAACAGCTGAGCCAGGGCGAGCCCAAGAAGTCCGCCGAGCATCAAGGCGCAAAAACCAACAACGGGCAGCAGGAACACCCGAATGTCATCAAAGGAGACTGCCCATATTGCTGAGAGAAAGGAGAGTGGGGCGAAAAAAAGCAGGCCGATCTTCTGCAGTATTTTCCTGAGAGCAGCGACAGGGACGGGTAACGAAAGATACCCGGCAGCGGCCATCATCTGAGTCATATATCCCAGTACCAGACCGGTGACAATAAGACCCAGCGTAAAAAATAATTTTTCCATGCGGGGTGAACCTGATCACTTCCGTTTAAGGTCGAAAGAGAGGACTATCAAGGAGGGTTATTCTCATTTTTCATGAGCTTATAGTTAACGCTGTCAATCAGAGCCTGCCAGCTTGCCTCAATGATATTAATCGACACGCCGACAGTATTCCATTGGCACTGGCCGTCGGTACTCTCTACCAGTACCCTGACTTTTGCCTCGGTTCCCAGCTCACCAGACAGCACGCGAACCTTGTAATCGATCAGTTTCATCTCTTCCAGGCAGGGATAAAAACGGGTCAAAGCTTTACGCAGGGCATTATCCAGTGCATTTACCGGGCCGTCACCCATGGAGGCGGTATGAACCTCATCGCCGCCGACATAGAGCCTGATTGTTGCTTCCGTCAACGGGGCTCTGTCCATCCGGTATTTATTGTTCATAACCCGGAAGCCGTCAATTCTGAAGAAATTCCTCTGCAGTCCAAGCGTCTTTCGCATCAGCAGCTCAAAACTTGCTTCGGCGGCTTCATATTTATAGCCCTGGTTTTCTTTTTCTTTGAGTTCGCTGATAATCGAGGCCAGCAGCGGGTCATTCTGCTTCAGGTTGATCCCCCATTTCTGAGCTTTGTGGAGTATGTTTGAGCGGCCTGCCTGGTCTGAAATCAGGATACGGCGATTGTTGCCTACCTTTTCCGGTTCAATATGCTCATAGGTCAATGGATTGCGTTTTACAGCGCTGACATGAATTCCGCCTTTATGGGCAAAGGCGGATTCCCCCACATACGGCTGATAGCGATTGTGCGGCAGATTTGCCAGTTCATTGACCAGTCGGGAGGTTGTATAGAGCTGATCGATATGATCTTTCACCTGGCAATCAAGTCCCATTTTAAATATGAGTGCAGGAATAATGGAGGTGAGGTTGGCGTTGCCGCACCGTTCACCATAGCCGTTGATGGTCCCCTGAACATGTTCAAGTCCGTAATCGATTGCCATCAACGCATTGGCCACGCCTGTCTCGGAGTCGTTATGTGAATGAATGCCCAGTTTGGCTTTGGAGCCTATATTCTTCAGGAACCGGCTGACGGCATCCAGTATGTCAGGCATTTCATGGGGGAGTGTGCCCCCGTTGGTGTCGCAGAGAACAACGGTGCCGGCGCCTCCCTTTACCGCACCTTCAAGTGTCGCGAGAGCATAGTCCGGATTGTTTTTGAAACCGTCAAAAAAATGTTCGGCGTCATAGATCAGCTCATCCACATATTTTTTCAGATAGGCAAGGGTATCTTCGATAATGACCAGGTTCTCTTCAAGTTTAATATTCAGCGCGTCAGTAACATGGATATCCCAGCTCTTACCGAAAATAGTGATAACTGGAGTTTCAGCTTCTACCAGGGCCTGCAGGTTTTTGTCTTTCTGGGCCTCGTTGCGGATATGCCGCGTTGAACCGAAGGCGCTGACTTTGGCGTGGGTTAACGGTATCTTTTTGATCTCTTGAAAATACTCAACAGATACTGGATTTGACCCCGGCCAGCCACCCTCGATATAGTCAATGCCAAGCTCATCAAGGGCCACAGAGATCCGTACCTTGTCCCTGACAGAGATATTGAAGTTCTCAGCCTGGGTACCGTCCCGCAGTGTTGTATCAAATATTTCAATGGCTCGTGCCATGGTATCGTCTTGCCTCCAATTGATGGAATCATGCGCCTTTTGGGCAGATGATAAGATGATTTATACTAAGAGATTATCTGCAAAATGCAATCAGTTTAACGAAACAGACCAGTCCGAATCCGGCCCAGCTGAAAGTTTTTATAGCAGCCTGGGGAGACATCGTTGATTTCACCTTGATATAAGCGGGTCTGAGTATTACATAAGTGTGGTGGTTGAATACCGGATTCCTGGACAATCAGCGATTGTCTTGTCCGGACGTTCTAGAAGATCAAAACAAGTTTTGGGAGGAAAAATTTATGAAACGATTGACACCGGTTGTTTTGTGTCTTGCAGCGCTGATGATGATTGCCACCCCGGCCCTGGCTGAAAAAAAGGTGCGCTGGAAGCTGGCAATGACCTGGACCAGCACACTTACCCCATTGTCCAACGCCGGACCATGGCTGGCCAAAATGGTCAGTGACATGACCGATGGAAACTTTGAGATCCGTTTTGAAGGCGCTGAAAAGCATAAAGCAGGTCTTGGTATTCTGGACATGGTAAAGGGCGGCCAGTATGAAATGGGGCACACTGCATCCTACTACTGGAAAGGCAAGGATGTGACCACCACGTTCTTTACAACGGCACCGTTCAGTATGACGGCATCAGAGCAGTATGCCTGGTACTATTTTGGCGGCGGTCTCGACCTGATGCAGAAGGTCTATAGCAAATTTGATGTCTTATCTTTTCCAGGCGGCAACACCGGTGTGCAGATGGGCGGCTGGTTTCGCAAAGAAATTAAATCGCTTGATGATCTTAATGGTCTGAAGATGCGAATTCCCGGTCTTGCCGGGGAAGTTTTTGCCAAACTTGGCGTTAATGTGACCAACATTGCTCCCGGAGAACTCTATACGGCCCTTGACCGCGGCACAATCGACGCGCTTGAATGGGTCGGCCCTGGCATGGATATAAAAATGGGTTTCCATAAAATTGCACCGTATTATTACTCAGGTTGGCACGAGCCAGCCTCAGAACTGCAATTTCTTGTTAATAAAGCTGCTTTTGAAAAACTTCCACCAAGCTATCAGGCGGTGCTGAAAACGGCGATGCAGGCTATCGCACTTGAGATGACAGCTGCCAACTTTGAGGCAAATGCCCAGGCCTGGAAGAAGATGAAGGAAGAGTACCCGGATATCAAGGTGATGACCTTTCCTGAGCCGGTACTCAAGGCGATGAGTAAGGCAAACGACGAAGTCCTCCAGGGGTATGCCGCTGAAAATGAGGAATTCAAGGAAGTCTATGAATCCAGACAGGCATATATGGATACAGCACGGCAATGGACAAAGGTTTCGGAAAAATATTATCTGGAAACGTCTGAAACGGTTTCACAATAGACTGAAGTTTATCATGTATTGCTGAACCGCCTGGGCTGGTCCAAAAGCCCAGGCGGTTTTTTTATGGACTTGCATTTTGACCAGCTTAACGGTTAGTTAAAAGCTCTTTGAGGCGGCTGAGTATTTTATGACAGACAGTAATCATTATAGCGCTGGGGTTGCGTAATGCTGGAGTGGGTGGAACAAGCCTTTGGCAAGGTAAATTATATTATCGGGAAGGTTCTCTCGGTCCTCCTGCTGCTGATGACCCTGAACGTCTTTTACGATGTTATCATGAGGTATTTTCTGCATAACAGCTCAGTTGCAATGCAGGAAATGGAGTGGCATCTTTTCGGCATCATTTTTCTCTTTGGCATCTCCGTTTCTCTCTTCGACGAAGGACATGTGAGGGTTGATTTTCTCTATGATCGATTCGCGATCAGGACGCGAGCAGTTATCAATATCATCGGGACCGTTTTTTTCCTGCTGCCGCTTGGTCTGCTGATTTTTTTCGGGTCGCTCGATTTTGTCATTGATGCGTACGAGATAAAAGAAATTTCCCAGGATCCGGGCGGACTACCATATCGATGGTTCATCAAAGCGATGATTCCGGCGTCATTTGCTTTACTGATCGTTTACTCTTTTGGTTATACGGTGAAAAACATAAATATGTACCGTAATAACGGCCATGCCGGAGTCAGTCAGCCAACCGTTTCAGCAAACGGGGAGGGTGGCTCATGACAGGAATCGTGATGTTTTTCGTAGCTTTGCTGATGCTCACGATCGGTTACCCTGTTGCTTTTACCTTCGGCTCGGTATCCATTTTTTTCGGTATTATTTCGGCGGTTATTGAACTGCTGCCTGATGTGACGGTTAGCATTGCTGCAGAAGAATTTTTTCAGATGTTTTCAATGATGCCGTTTCGTATTTATGCCATCATGAAAAACACTATCCTGATGGCCGTTCCGCTTTTTATTTTCATGGGGATCGTCCTGCAGAAGTCCGATCTGGCCGAACGCCTGCTTGAAGCCATGGGGACTTTGTTTGGCAAAATCCGTGGAGGTGTGGCGGTCAGTACGGTGCTGGTTGGAACACTGCTGGCAGCATCAACGGGGGTCGTGGGAGCATCTGTTGTTGCGATGGGTGTCATTTCCCTGCCGGTGATGCTTAAATACGGTTATTCCAAGAGGTTATCAACCGGAACCATCTGCGCGGCAGGAACCCTGGGACAGATAATTCCGCCTTCTATTGTGCTGATTATTCTTGGAGATGTTTTTCAGCAGCCGGTTGGCGATTTATTTCAGGCCGCAATCGGTCCCGGTCTTGTTCTCGTGGTCTGTTACATCATCTATATCCTTGTCGTCTCTCTGGTTGACGAGGATGCGGCTCCCCCTATACCGCCTGAAGAGGATATCAGCAGGGGCCGGGGGATCAGGAATGCCTTTATTGCAATACTGCCGCCTCTGACCCTCATTGTCCTGGTTTTGGGTTCTATCTTTGCAGGTATTGCAACACCAACCGAGTCCGCATCGGTCGGCAGTGTCGGGGCGGTTGTTCTGGCAGGTATGTACCGGAAGCTGAGCTGGAAGGTCGTCGAGGAGTCTGCCCTGGAAACAGTGAAGATTACCGCAATGGTTTTTGCCATCCTGATCGGGGCCACAGCCTTTTCAATGGTATTTGTCTACAGCGGAGCTGATTACCTGGTCGAGGATATTCTTACCAATCTGCCCGGACAGAAATGGACATTTGTCCTGCTGTCGATGCTGGCTATCATGGTCCTCGGCTTTTTTATCGATTTTATAGAGATTTCATATATTGTGGTGCCGATCCTGCTGCCGATTGTCGATATCATCGGTCTAAATCCGCTCTGGTTTGCCATCCTGATCGCCATGAACCTGCAGACTTCCTTTCTTACCCCGCCCTTTGGTTTTTCACTTTTTTATCTCAAGGGGGTCTGCCCTCCCGGGGTAAGGACAACAGATCTTTATCGCGGGGTCATTCCATTTATTGTGATTCAGGTTATGGTATTGCTGTCACTGGTTGTTTTTCCAGGACTCTACGGGTTTAATTAACAGCACGGCCAAAATTAACTGGTCCATATCGATATGAGATCTGATGAGAGGAAACAATAATGTTGAATCAAGATGAGTTTTTTGCAAAACTTGAAGTACTCCAGGATGAGGTAAGGGAGCTGGACGATAGAGAGCAGTCGGTTATAGAGGAGACTGCAACCCGGCTGGAAGGGTTTAATTACGGTCCTCCGGTGGTACTGCCGGTTGGCGAGTTTCTGCGCTGCACCAAAGAAAAGATGCTCCTTGAAATTGATCGTATTGCCAGGCTTCCTGAAAGTGAACTGGCGGATAACGATTCAGCAGAAGAAAGAAACAGCTGGGAACTCAAGCTTCAGCACATATCCGTTCTGGTTTTTTACTTTAAAGAGCTGGTTGAACTGCGTCGCGGCGTGCCGGAAGCCTGGGACGAAATTGATGAATTATACGTCCACGACTAAGGCATTTTCGCGGCGTCTGCCAGCATTGGCTGAAACCGACCTGAGCTTCTGCAAAATTTCAAAAAATACTTTTACCAAACAGTGATGCTGTCAGGCTGACTGCCATCTGGGCCGTCCTGTTGCTGATGTCGAGGATAGGGTTTGTCTCCATAATATCAAATGACAGCAGCCTGTCGGTATCATGAACCGTTTCCATAATCAACTGGGCTTCGCGGTAGCTCAGGCCGCCGATAACCGGTGTACCGACACCCGGAGCTTCATTGGGGTCTATGCTGTCCATATCCAGGCTCAGGTGCAGCTGTTTGCAGTGTGCCAGTATCTTCAGCGTTTTTTTTAATACAGCATGCATACCCAATTCATCGATATCGCGCATGGTGAATACAGAACAGCCAGATTTTTTTAACTGCGCTTTCTCCTGGTGATCAAGGTCCCGGAGGCCTATCAGCACGACCTGTCCAGGTTTGAGTTTTGGACCTTTTCGACCGACATCGACGAGCTCTACAGGGCCTTTTCCGAGCAGGATCGCCAGGGCCATGCCATGGACATTGCAGGTTTCGGAGGTGGCTGGCGTGTTGAAGTCTCCATGGGCATCTACCCATATGACACCGCACTCGCCTCCCTCTGTTACCCCGCCGATACTGCCGATGGAGGCCGAATGATCACCGCCGAGAAATATCGGTATGGTTTCATCCGCCAGTGCCTCGCGGGCGGCACTGTAGACTTTCCGGCAGGCGGAGCGAATCAGCGGCAATCGTTCCGAGTAGGTACTGTCTGTGAGGGTGTAATGACCCGGAATTTCGATATTGCCGGCGTCCTGGATCTGGTATCCAAGGTTCCTCAGGGTTCTGCCGAGACCGGCATAGCGGATTGCAACCGGACCCATGTCCACTCCCCGGTGCTGCTGGCCAAGGTCAATGGGGATGCCGATAATTCTGACGGTTTTACTCATAGATCCTGCCTTCTGAGGTTATTCCACAGATTAACAATAAAATCCTGGGCGTTTGTCAAGATCGCCTGGGCCTGCGCTGAGCCGCGGTTTGCAAGTTTATCTGCACTGAATTCAGACATATCGACAATAAAGAAGAAAACGGGTCTGATACTGCCGTCATCGTTGAGTTTATAACTTGGTACCATATTGCCAAAGGCAATCGAGTGGAGCTGAGTTGCCATGGCGATTATCGTTGTTGCCTTGCGGGCATGTTCACGCATCCGGTCCTGGGCCTGGTAGGCATCCCCGACGACGCCCGGCAGCGGTCCATCGTCCCTGATTGAGCCGGCGAGAACGTAGGGAACGCCTTTAAATTCACAGGCATACATGATCCCTTCGCTCACATTTTCCTGGTCAATGTAGCCGGCAATTGATCCGGCTGCCCGCACTGCACTGATCACATCGAGGTGATTGTAATGACCGAGGGGCACAAGGTGCTGATTGTAAATATCCTGGCCAAGGCCGGTCCCGAAACGGGAGGCTTCAAGGTCATGGGTCGCCAGGGCATTTCCAGCCATCAGTCCATGACAATAGCCCGATTCAATAAGCCCCTGCATCGCTTTTCTGCTGTCCTTGTCAAACGATACCGCAGGACCCAGAACCCAGACAATATGGCCGTGTTCCCGATCGTGCCTGAGGATATTATAGAGGTCGTCATAGGAGCGTGAGAACGGTGTCTCACGTGTTCCCCGGGAACGAAAGGTAAACTTGTCGGTTTGAGCTTCCAGTTCAACAAAGCCGTCGGGGTGAACAAAAATACCTTCCTCACCATTTTCTGTTCGACCGATGACAACGAGGTCTCCTTTTTTGAGACGGCGCGGCTCAACGACCTGGATGTCTGCTTTATCGACAACAAGCACCGCATCCATTCTGCTCTCAGGGGCGATCGTCCAGCCATGCCCTTCCAGTTTAACATATTCGGGGAAATTGGATGTTGCATGAAAAAGATCGGGTGCGATGCCGTCCGCGGGTGCCGGTGTCGAGCCTGGCGTTTGGGCTGTTGCACAGCGGCGGGCTTGTCAAATAGCGGGGGTGTATAGGGCATTAGTGGGTTCATGGTGAGCTCCTGGGAATTTAGAGAAGTGTTACTCCACATGATAGGAGTTTTTCTTGAAAACTCAATCCTTAAGATAACCTGAGAGGCCGATGTGGTGATATTTCAAAGGTGGACAGCTGTATTTTCCAGTAATATGCTGTAATTTAGCTTAAATATACTGGCGAAAGGAGATGAGTGGTATTTTGTATCGAATACGAAAAGCAGCGAGTGGTGATCATGGGGAACTGACTGAGCTCTCTTTTGCTTCCAAACGCTATTGGCAGTACCCGGATCATTATTTTACTGTCTGGCAGTCAGAGCTGACCATCAGCGCCAGCTATCTTGAGCAAAATGTGGTCTATGTCGTTGAAGATAAAGGTATAATTGTTGGTTATTATGCACTTGTACTGCTGGAAAAAGACCTGCTGCTGCCGGGGCAGACGCTCGACCGGGGATATTGGCTGGATCACATGTTTATCCTGCCCGAATATATTGGTAAAGGTCTGGGCAGGAAGCTGTTTGCCCATTTGTGTTCTCTTTGTATAAAAGAAGGGATAACCAGATTTGAGCTGTTGACTGATCCATATGCCAGGGAGTTTTATGAAAAGATGGGTTGCGTTTATATTGGGGACGTTCCATCAAGCATAGAAGGGCGAACGACTCCACTCTTGAGGATGAATTTGCTTTCACCTGAACACTCGTTTTTTAATTACTGTCCTGAATGAACCCTTTTATCAATGCCCGCACTGCTCCTCCGTCAGCAGCATGGGAGCCGTACAATTAGTGAGTCTGCTGCTGGTTGTTCAGCGGTGGAAAGAGGCGTCGGGGATAATTCCAAGAGCAATTGATAAACCTATTCTATACATCTCCAGATTAGAGATGAAGGGAATAAGGCGCTGACAACAGGTTCTTTAAGTCTATGATGTCTCATCCATCCATTGATTGTCATTTTCTTTAATGAGATAAGCAATGTCTTCGAATCCCAGAGGATTCGCCAGTTGTTTTTACACTCCCGATTCAGTATGATCTGTTTATCAATCTGGACTTGTGAAGTAAACAATTGTGGTTGTATGAGAGGGGCTTTCCGGTTAGATCCTGAGAGAAGAACGCAAACGGAGATTATACATGGGCAGGCTGATTCGATGGCTCATGCTGTTGTTGGTGATTGCCGGTGTCGCTTTTCTGATCTGGCAGAAAACAAGAGCCAAGCCGGTTGAGGTGATGGTCAGTCCGGTCACCCGGGGGATAGTTGAAAAATCCGTTGCCAATACCCGGGCCGGTACCATAAACGCCTGTCGGCGGGCCCGACTGTCGC
This sequence comes from uncultured delta proteobacterium, assembly GCA_963710015.1. GTDB lineage: Bacteria > Desulfobacterota > Desulfobulbia > Desulfobulbales > Desulfocapsaceae > MADRE3. Next base: position 349,153 of record CAVPYP010000014.1, read on the forward strand.
CAAGCATCGGCGGCCAAATAGCAGTGCTGCCCATTCACGAGGGCGACCAGGTTGAAGCGGGCGATCTGCTGCTGGAGATCTGGAACGAAGATCTCTCGGCTCAATTGGCTGTAGCAGAACAGGAGGCAGTCGTTGCCAAGGCCCAGGCCGAGGCAGCCTGTCAATCAGCCCAGGAGGCTGAGCGCCAGGCAAAACGGGCACAAACGTTATTAAACAACCGGGTCGGTTCGCAGGAACAAACAGATATGGCCCTCACCGAGGCCTTATCCCTGAGAGCCAAATGTGATGCTTCCCGCGCCTCGGTGCAAATGAGTCTTGCTCACGTTTCACTTGCCCGGGCCAACCTTTCCCGCTCCCGGCTTATTGCGCCCTTTTCCGGTATCATTGCCAAAATTGAAGGGGAATTGAATGAATATGTGACGCCCTCACCGGTCGGCGTACAGACCGCTCCGGTTGTTGACCTCATTGAAAACAGCTGTTTTTATATAACTGCCCCGATCGACGAAGTGGACGCCGCAGCAGTTCGGGTCGGTATGGTGACGCGGGTTACGCTTGATGCCTTCCGTGGCCGGGAGTTCGCTGGAAAAGTACGCCGTATCGCCCCCTATGTTCTCGACCTGGCCAAACAGGCCAGGACGGTCGATATTGAGGTGGACTTTGTAGATCGCAATGATTTTTCCTATCTTCTCGCAGGATACAGCGCCGATGTGGAAATTATCCTCGATGTCCGTACCAATACCCTGAAGGTACCCTCCGAAGCGGTCATGGATGGTAACACGGTCTATGTCCTTTCGGAGAAGGACAGCACGATCAGCAAACGAACCTTTAGCGCTGGACTGAGCAATTGGGCCTTCACCGAGGTCGTATCCGGATTGGATGAAGGAACTCAGATTGTGGTAAACGTCGACAAACCGGAGCTTAAGAACGGAGTCACCGTTTTGCGCGCTGAAGGTCAGCCATGATCAGTCTGTCTGGAATACGCCGACAGTTTCAGGTTGGTGATGAGCAGGTAACGGCCCTGAACGACATTGATCTGACCATATCTTCAGGAGAGTATGTCTCCATCATGGGACCTTCAGGCTCAGGCAAGTCAACCCTGCTGAACGTCATAGGCTTGCTTGACCGGCCCGATAGTGGGACGTACCTCCTTGAGGGAGAAAACATGACGACGCTTGGTGATGCCCAGCAGGCAGCACTGCGGCGCCATAAAATCGGTTTTGTCTTTCAGTTTTTTCACCTCGTTCCACGCATGTCAGCCGTGGAAAACATTGAACTGCCAATGATGCTGGCCGGGCTTGCCGGTAGTGAACGTAAAAACCGGGTTAACAAAGTGCTGCATGCCTTCGGCCTGTCCGATCGAGGCAAACATCGTCCAGACCAGCTTTCCGGGGGGCAACGACAACGTGTCGCTATCGCCCGGGCGACGATTATGCAGCCTCATATTCTGCTCGCTGACGAACCAACCGGAAATCTTGATCGCGTTTCCGGACAGGACGTGATCAACATTATCGAAGATCTCAATCAGAAGGGTTTGACCCTGATCATGGTTACGCACGATCCGGAATTAGGTAAACGTGCCGGACGACGGATACGTATGGTGGATGGTTTGATCGACTCAGATAAATCGGGCTGAACAGCGGCAGATTTAACGATATGAAACTTACCGATATCATCCGCTATGCCCTCAAGGCTATATCCGGCTACCCGACAAGAACGGGCTTGATGCTCCTGGCCATGGCCATCGGTGTCGGTTCAGTGGTGGTACTGTCTGCCCTGGGTGAGGGTGCACGGCACTATGTGGTCGGCGAGTTCTCATCACTCGGAACCAATCTGCTCATTGTGTTGCCTGGGCGCTCTGAAACCGTTGGCGGGCCTCCGCCCATGCTCGGCATAACACCCCGTGATCTTACCCTGGATGATGCTCAAGCACTGCTGCGTTCCTCAGCCATTCGCTACGTGGCGCCGATTTCTGTTGGTGCTGCACCTGTATCCAAGGGTGGGCGAGAACGGGAAGTAACCATCATCGGTTCAACACCCCATCTCTTTCATATCCGGCAAATGAACATGACCCAGGGCCGATTTCTTCCCGAGTCTGACCCATCGCGTGCAGCATCTATCTGCGTGCTCGGTTACAAAACAAAGCAAGAGCTCTTCGGTAATTCATCACCCCTGGGAGAAACGCTCCGTATAGGTGACCGCCGCTTTCGGGTGATAGGGGTCCTGGCAAAAAAAGGACAATCGGTCGGTCTGGACATGGGCGATGTCATCGTTATCCCGGTTGCCTCTGCACAGGCATTGTTTGACAACCCTTCCCTCTTCAGGATCATGATAGAGGCTCGGGACCGCGAGGCCATATCCCGTGCTAAGAAGTCGATTATCAGCACCATCAGGGAACGTCACGATGGTGAAGATGACATTACCGTTATCAGCCAGGATGCAGTACTGGCAACGTTTGACCGGATTTTCGCAGTTCTGACGCTGACGGTGGTGGGGATCGCCGCCATCAGTCTGGCTGTTGCCGGTATTTTAATCATGAATGTCATGCTGATTGCTGTCTCTCAGCGCAAGGCTGAAGTCGGATTACTCAAGGCTATTGGCACGCCGAAGGGGCAAATCATCTCTTTGTTCCTGGCAGAATCGGCAATCCTATCCTTGATCGGTGCAAATCTTGGCCTTATTCTGGCAGCCCTTGCAAATGAAGTGCTGTCCAGAGTTTTTCCGCAGATCCCAATTGCCGCACCAACGTGGTCGCTTGTTGCAGCGGTCGGGGTTGCTCTCGTTACCGGACTTGTTTTTGGTGTTTTACCGGCTCGGCAGGCCGCTCGGCTCGACCCGGTTCTTGCCCTTTCCAGACGGTGATCTGCGATGCTGTTCAGAGACATTTTCAGGATTTCTTTAAGCTCCCTGCTTGACCAGCGCCTGCGCAGCTTTTTGACGCTGCTTGGCATTGCCGTCGGTATCGCCGCAGTCGTTCTGCTCACCTCTATCGGTGAAGGGGTTCATCGTTTCACCCTGGCCGAGTTTACTCAGTTCGGCACCAACCTGATCGGTATCAACCCAGGCCGTACCACTACTGCAGGGATGTCAGGAGCGCTTATCAACACGGTTCGGCCGCTGACAATCGCTGACGAAGAGGCACTCAGGCATATTCCGGGGATTATCGACACCGTTTCGGTAATCCAGGGAAATGCAGCCGTGGAATATGAAAAGCGGAGCCGCCGCACCAATATTCTTGGCGTTGGACCCTCCGGATCCAGAGTCTGGCAGATTAACGTTGCCATGGGCCGATTCCTGCCCGATGATAACAGCCAGAAGGCACGTTCCTTTGTCGTTCTCGGTAGTAGAGTGTATCACGAGTTGTTCGGCAACAGCAGTCCGCTGGGCCGGCTTGTCAGAATCGGCGGCGAGCGCTTTCGGGTGGTTGGAGTGATGGAGTCAAAAGGACAGATGCTCGGCTTTGACCTTGATGATGCCGTCTATATTCCAACGATTCGGGCGATGAACCTTTTTAACCTGGAAAGCCTGATGGAAATTGATGTTCTCTATCGGGAAGGTCTGCAGTCAAAGACAATCGCCGCACAATTAAAAAAGTTGTTGATCAGTCGGCACGGCTCCGAGGATTTCACTATTACCACCCAGGATGAAATGCTGAAGGTTCTCGGTTCGGTTTTGGATATCCTGACACTGGCCGTCGGTGGTCTGGGTGCGATCTCGCTGCTCGTGGGCGGCGTGGGAATTATCACCATCATGACCATTGCCGTGAATGAGCGCATTCCCGAGATCGGGCTGCTCAGAGCTCTTGGCGCCGACCGTCGGCAGATTCTCTTCCTTTTCCTCGGTGAAGCAGTTGTGCTTGCCGGTCTGGGCGGTCTGGCTGGATTAATTATCGGGGCCGGAGGTGCCTGGCTGCTCGGTGTATTCGTTCCAGCCTTACCGACTCATACCCCCTGGCAGTATGCGCTTTATGCAGAAATTCTTGCAGCGGTCATCGGCCTGCTTGCCGGGGTGCTGCCAGCCAGCCACGCGGCCAGCCTCGATCCTGTCGAAGCATTGCGGGCCGAATAGCAGCCACTAATAGGAGGGAAAAACATACCGGGAACATGAGCCTTGAGCATCATACAATCTGCAATGAGCATGCGTGTGCAAGGCTATTCGGAACCAAACCTGCAGTGATGCAATTCAGTCAGGGATAACGAGTGAGACATTGTTTTCTTTCATGATTTCCCGGAGCTGGTCGGGCGGTTCACAATCGGTGACCAGAAAGGAGACATCTCGAAGGTGGCCGACTTGTGCCATGGCGCTCTTTTGAAATTTGGAGCTATCAGTTACTAATATTATTTCGCGGGCATTCGCTATCATCCGGCTCATCAGCAGCGCTTCTTCATAATGATAATCGAGCAGAAAACCCTCCGGTGATATTGCGCCGATGCCCATCAGAAGAAAATCGGTCTGAAAATTGTCGATGAAGTTAATGGCTGCAGGCCCTATTATTCCGCCATTGTGATGGCGGACGCGTCCGCATGGCATCAGCAGCTCAATTTCACTTTTACTGTAGAGGTGAAATGCAGCATGGATATTATTGGTGATGACGCAGAGGGTTGAAATCCGGGCAAGCTCTTTTGAGACAATCTCCATTGTCGATCCGCCGGATACGAACATTGAGTGACCCGGACTGATCATTGAAACGGCGGCGAGTGCCAGACGCTGTTTCTCATCGAGCATGGATATCCTGCGCACATCGTAACTGATATTTACCAGGCTTGAAGCTGAGCCGGCCCCGCCATGGTGGCGGGTTACCAGTTTGTCCCCGCTCAGTGCCAGTATGTCTCGACGGATGGTTTGAGTTGAAACATCGTACTTTTCTGCGAGGAATTCGATACTCGCATACCCTTTTCTATTAACTAAATTGGCAATTCCTTCGCGTCGTTCTTTTACTTTAGTCATGGTATGGGGCTGTTGGCCGATGCTTGATCTTTAGGGTTCTGTTTTCAACTCACCACCAGGGTTCCATCTTCAGATACGGAATAATTCGTATCATAGATTTCGACCATGTATTCCCTGCTTGAACGTCAGCCTGAAGGAGCCTTGTTCATGCTATGAGTGAGACGTCTGGCTCGTAACGCAGAGAGCCCGCTTCTGGATATCCGAAAACACGGATTTTTTCAATTCGATTTTCTTTATTAATCTCACCAGTATGCTGCACCGCCGGACCTTCAGCAATAACCGCTCCCTGCCTGACGAAGATCGGTATACGTTCCAGCTCCATCTGCACGGTAAACACCTGACCGCCTTCGAGACGATCACCGTTGAAATAATTGTACCACACACCTTCCGGCAGGCAGGCGCGCACCCATCCTCCTGGCTGCAGAACGGGAACGACAAGGAGGTGATCACCAAGCATATATTGCAATTCAAAGTTCCAGGTTCGCTGATCTTCGGGGAACGCCAGTACCATGCTGCGCATTACAGGAAGCCCGGAAACCATCGCTTCGCGCACCTGCCGCTGGAGATAGGGAATCAAACGGTAGCGCAGTGCCAGCCATTCCCTGGCGATTTCGAGGGTTTCATCACTGAAATACCAGGGTTCCCGTGGGCCGATGCCATGTATTCGACAGAAGGCACCACAAACACCGGCCTGCAGCCAGCGTATATAGAGCTCATCACTGGGTGTTGCGCCATAAAATCCACCAATGTCATGGGCGTAAAAGGGTGCACCGCTCAGCCCCCAGCTCTGGCCTCCCAGGATTGAACCTGCAAGGCCACCCCAGGAAGCTTCCGCATCACCACCCCATTGAGTGGCAAACCGCTGGGAACCGGCCCAACCGCTGCGGGACCAGACCAGGCCCAGACCGAAATGGTCTTCTGAGGCCTGGTAGCAGGTCATGTTGTAAAGGAATGGAATGGCATTGTGACAGATAATTCCGGAGTCACCGTTTGAGGTGTAGGCATCCTCGGGAACCTGTTCGCCAAAATCTACCTTGAAGACATCCACGCCCATATCGTGAAGCTTTCGATGCTGATCATACCACCAGCGTGCCGCCTCCGGAACAGTAAAGTCAAAGAGCCCTGAGTCAGGCAGCGGCGTCAGCACTTCACCAAATGGTGAGAGGTCAAACTCATATGTATAGGTGCTGCCATCTGCGTCTTTGAGGAACCAGCCTTTTGCCTCGAATTCATCATACAGTGGATTTCTTACCGAGCAGAGCGGGTACTCCCAGACACAGAGCTTGAGATCCAGCTCTCGCATGACTGAGATAAATTTTTCCGGTTCAGGGTAGCGGACTGGATCCCACTCAAAATAGAAACGGCTATCGGTGTCAAGCCAGGCACGCCCGTCCAGTGTGTATACATCACAGGGTATCTGTTTATCCCTGATGGTTCGGGCAATCTCTTCCGCCTCTTCAAAGGTCTTGTAATATGCTCTTGAGATCCAGTTACCGAGGCTCCAGAGCGGTACATCGCCGGTTCGTCCGGTGATGTCCGTGTAGCGTTTAATCAGTTCAGCAGGCGATTCACCGGCTATAAAAAAGAGGTCAAGAACCTTGTCCTCGACATGGGCAGCATAACTCCAGTTCGACCATGGGGGATATCCCGCCCCATGGGTGATCCGTGCAGTTGTGTGAATAAAGACCCCATATCCTGATGTCCCTTCAGGGCTGCTCGTACCGTTGGGTGTCCAGCAAAATGGTGTGTTTTTATAGCACACTTCGGCGTTGACACCAAGGGCATCCTCGGCCCAGCTTGTCAACTTCTGGCCGCGCTTGTTCAGGGTGGCGTATTTTTCGCCAAAACCGTATATGGGTGCCCCCGGTTGCAGGGCAATCGAAAAGAACCAGCCATTGTCGGTACGGGCGAAGGGCGGAATGCGAAATCGCCTGACAAAATGACCATCGGGAGATGGCTGGACAACAGCCTTGCTGTTTTGAGTGAAGGTGAAGTTGACAGGACCTGATTCAGTATCGCTCAGGCTTCTGGTCCGGAAGCAAGGCGCACTTCTCCCTCTCCACAGCGAATGATATGAAGATCATCCTCGTTCGAGTATGAAATTGTTTTACCGGCAGGCGTGCCGACAATTATCGGGTAAGTATTCACCGGCTCATCGCCCAGCCTCAGCCTGAGAATATCTTCGTCCCAGAAACTGACCTCAAGCGTTCCTTCGCTGGTAGAGAATAACACCCTGTCAGCCAGGATGCTTAGAAGTTTCAGCCCGGTTACCGGAGGCAGGTGTTGAGGATCCATGTCATGTGCTCGTCGAATATGAAAATGAAGTAAGCAGCCACGGCAGGCAGCACTCTTTAACTGCCCGCCGTGAGAGGTGTGGATTTACATGTTCAACTTCAGTTGTGCTTCAAGCTTTTGTTCTGCATCCTGGATGGCAGCCTTGTATTCCTTGAGCAGCAGTTCTCCCTCTGCCCCGTACTTGTCGGTGTACCATTTCTGCAGCGGTTCAGCAGCTTTACGGAAGGCGTCTTTTTCCTCTGGAGTCGGGACATAGATATCACCCCCCGCCTTTTTGAATTCTTCGTATGCTTCAATAGAACGACGTTTCGGGAATGCGAAACAGACCTGTCCAAGATGCCTGAATCCATCATTTACAACGCGCTTCTGCTCCGGTGTCAAGGCCTGGTATGAATCCTCGTTCATGATCCACAGGCTTGCCATGTAGGCGTGACCATCAAGTGTCAGGTATTTGATGTGCTCATGGAATTTCATCCCAACAATATCGGTGATGCCGTTTTTGGAACCGTCGATAACGCCGGTGGCAAGAGAGGTATAAACTTCCGGCCAGGCAACAGGCGTAGCCGATGCACCAAGGTTCTTGACCAGGGTCTGCTGGAGTGGAGAGTTGATCGTTCTAATGCGTAACCCTTCCATATCAGCCGGTGATTTAACTTGCCTTTTGGTGTTGGCAATATTACGCCAGCCACCGGTATTGGTCATGGTCATGATCCTGGGGCCACCTTTCTTCAGGACATGCTGACGAATGACGTTGAGGAACGGGCCGGTCAGGACTTCTTCTGCCACTGAGTCATTATCCATCATATACGGCAGGTCCATTACCTGCAGTTCCGGAAAGGCAACGGAGATCCCGCCGATAGTCATCTGGTGGATCTGGATGATATTGGCCTGTGTGGACTCATAACATTCTCCCGCATTGCCGCAGAGCTGAGCACCCGGATACACTTCAACGACGATTTTGCCATTGGAGCGAGCCTCCACATAATCTTTAAATACGAGGGCGCCGTCGTAATCTTCATCATTGGTATTCGAGAGATGCACAATCCTCAGTGTGTGGTCCGCCGCGTAAACGGCAGTGATGCCGAATACAAAGATGCAGGCTGCCAGTGCTACCAGTAACTTTTTCATCTGATACTCCTCCTCTTTTAGATTAGAAATTCATGAAAATTAACCGCCTATCCCGCGCAGCAACCAGCTGGCGGCTGACGGTACATCCAGATAACCGAGCCAATTGGGAATGGACAGGGTTAAAATGGGAAAATAGGAAATGAGAAAGATCACCAGAAACTCCACCGCCAGAAAGGGGATCATTTCTATGGCTATCTTCTCGAGAGATTCACGGCTCAATCCGGCAGCCACAAATAAGACCAGGCCCATCGGCGGTGTTGCAAGACCGACGGTCACATTGACACACATGACGACAGCGAAATGGAGCGGGTGAATCCCTACCTGTACCATGGCAGGGCCGAGGATCGGACCGAGGATGAGGATAGCCGGCCCGGCATCAAGAAACATACCGACCACAAACAGCAACATGTTCACCATGAAAAACACAGCATAGGGATTTTCGCTGACTGACAATACCATCCGGGCCATCTTCTCCGGAGTATGGTAGAAGCTGACAATCGAGGCGAAGCTCACCGCTGCGCCAACCAGCATCAGGATAACTCCAGACGATATTGCCGCAGAGGTAAACACACGAGGTATATCCTTAACCTTCATCTGTCGAGTGCTCAGGGCAACAATCAGAGCATAACCGGCGCCAACTGCCGCCGCTTCCGTCGGTGTAAATACACCCGCCAGGATGCCGCCGAGCATGATAACCGGGGTCATCATCGGGATGGCGCCATCCCACAACGCCCTGAAACGTTCACTCCAGGGCATCGGTTCGTTAGCCACCGGAAAATTTCGGACCCGCGCCAAATAGGCGGTCAGTGCCATCAGTCCAAGACCGATGGCTATTCCCGGCACCAGACCGGCTGCAAAGAGACCAGCTACCGATACATTCATGACAAAGGCATACAATATCATTAACCCGGACGGTGGGATAATAGGTCCGATTACCGAACTGGCAGCAGTGACTGCAGCTGCAAACCGGCGTGTATACCCGTTCTTTTCCATAGCCGGAATCAGCATTGCGCCAAGGGCTGATGTGTCTGCGACGGCCGATCCTGACAACCCGGCAAAGAGCATTGAGGACGCTATATTGACCTGGGCGAGGCCTCCCCGCCGATGACCGAGAAAAGCTTGAGCCAGTTTCACAAGGTTCTTGGTGATTCCACCTTGATTCATGATTTCACCAGCAACAATAAAAAACGGCAAGGCCAGCAGAGGAGGACTGTATACCCCGTTAAACAGGCGTGAATAGAGGAGTTTTAAAAACATCAGCTTGCCATCGATAACGAAGGCCAGTCCCGGCCCAAACAGCAGCGAAAAGACAACCGCCAGGCCACCGAACATCATGACCAGGAAAATAAGGAAATACATCATAGGGCAGCCTCCTCTGACAGTTCATGAGCTATTGTATCTTCAGTCTCTCGAGCCTGTGCGGGATTGATAACGCCAGGAAAATCTATTGAAAATTCCCTCAACGGCAGCCAGGATCAGCAGTATCCAGGCGGGTGGCATAACCGCGTAGACCCATACCTTGCTGACCTCCAGCGCAGGCAGCTCGATCCGGGTTCCACTCTTGCACATCTCCACGGCCTGGTAGAAACAGACAACAGAAATAACGATAACAATGAGGTGAAAGAGGCAGCGGATAAGAATACTCAATTCGGTTCCTGCCCAGCTTATCCCGGAAGAACATCATACTGATATTGAGTCCCCTCCGGTAGGCCAGAGGCAGGATGATGAAGGTTATCCAGACCATCATCCACAGTGATGCTTCCTCGGACCATGACAGCGCATTATTGAGCACATAACGATAAAACACCTGCACGATGTTCAGCAGGGTTATTGCCAGAAGCATCATCCAGGTAAGGTTGACGGCGACCTTGTCTACCAGGTCGTTAACCTTACCGAGTATGAGTTTCACGTTCAGTAGTGTTTTCATACCGTATTCTCCTCAAGCGAGCTAAACTGGGTCTGTTATTTAGTCAATTCAACAACTTCGATGCCAAGCTGTCCGGCCAGAATGCGCAGTGACGGTCGATGTTCTCCGTAGACAATGGCGGTGTGGTGTTCGAGCCCGGCATGCATCAGGTTCTCCAGTACTTCAGCGGCCGGACTGTCAAGCCTGGCAACACCAGCAGTGCCGGAAAAGGCCAGTGGTGCTCGAATCATTTCACCTCCGCCGATAATCATAGTGGTTTTACCATGACCTTTACTCAGGCGGGCCATTGTAAAACGACCTGGTTTCAAAGGGAATTCGTTGAGCAGTGGGAGCTTGCGATTGGAATGAATGGTGGCCTTGACCGGGACTTCAGGGTCGGCCATCTGTACCGGTGCCTGCCCGCAATGCCAGAAAACGCAGGTATCAGTCTCTGTATCAATGTCAACCAGATCTGTATTGAACGCGGGCTCACCAGCCAACCTTTGGAGAATAAGGGAGGTTATAACGCCATGGACATCAGCTTCACAGCCGCCGGGAATAAAATGCTCATTGAGCAGGGCCACTGCACCACAAGCGGCAGCACCATAGTGGGTAAAAAATTCGGGCCAGCAGCGAACAGCCAGTCCTGCATAGTTTCTCTGGTTAATCAGCCTGCGCATACCTTCGTATGCTTTCAATGATTTCAAGGTCACTTCACGATCCATATCTGCCAGATTGACCATAACCTTTTGGCGGTCTTCATAGTGCGGCAGTGCGACCGAATCATCAAGCTCTTTAACCGTATCGAGGAATTCAATCAGGTCATGTTCTTCAATTTCAATGCCGAAAAGCTCCTTACATTCCTGGTGACTGAACATACAGGCATCAAAGCCGTCGGGGTGCTGGCCGATGACGCCAATCCGAACATCTGAAAGGCTCCGTTTTACGGCAGCAGCCAGGGCAAAAGCATGAATACGTGAAATGACACTCGTATCGGATGCAGCTCCATGGACAAAATCGTATCTGAGGTGGGCTCGGGAAAGTGCGTGTCCAGCGAGGTTGATGCCGCAGAACGAATTGAGACGCAGACGGCCTCCCGTCCGGGGTTCGGGAAAAGACCACATCACCAGGGGGGCGTCGAGCTGCCGGGCAATCTCCATGGTCATTGAGGCATCAGTGAAGGTAACCTGGAGCAATAAGACGATGTCGAGACGTTCTCTCTTCAATGCTGCAAGGGCTTGTGCCACCTCATCTGCATCGAAAAGCAGTTCCTGTGTACCGATAATATCAATGTCCAGACCATTCAGCGCCAGCAGTGCCTCAGTCTGGATTTCATGGGCGTAAGAAACATCGAAGGTGCTGCGGCCAACCGCGAGGACACCGATACGTGGTTTGACTGTTTTCATCTTACCGTGCTCCCGTGCATCACATAGTAGCCGCCAGACGGCAAAAGATTGATATGGTATTGTAACCAAATTGACACATTATTTGATAAGTGTCAATAATATTCAAAAAAAACTTGATATTTCCCATTATATGTCGTTTTATCAACAAAAGAGACTGCTTTTTCACATTGTCACTGACCAAATGATCAGAAAGTCTAAAAATGTTCTTACTATTCGAACCGATAAACCTAGAGGTTAACCTATGAACCCGTGCAATCTGAACCAACTCGGTGTTAATCGTGAAACACCCTGGGCTGTCGGACATTTCAATATCCACAACCAAGAGTTTATCCGGTCGGTGATCAGGGCTGCCGAGCAGGAACGCTCGCCAGCAATTCTGGCAGTGGGAATGATGTCTATTAAATATATGGGGCTTGCGCCGCTGATCAGCTCCTGCCAGATTATCTGCAGGGAGACCGATGTCCCTGTTGCCATTCATCTCGATCATGCCCGGGACCTTGATGTTGTGAAAGCGTCGCTGGATCTCGGCATAAATTCGGTCATGTTTGATGGATCTGCATTGAGCTATGAAGAAAATGTCAAAAAAACAACAGAAGTGGTCAAGATGGCTCACGACTGCGGAGCGACAGCAGAAGGTGAGATCGGTATTGTCCCCCATGGCAACGCAACAGTAAGCGATTCTGACATGACCGATCCTGTCAGGGCTGTTGAGTTTGCCGAACGCACCGGCGTTGATTTTCTTGCCGTCTCCCTGGGAAGTGTTCACGGAATGAAGAGTGCAGGAACTTCACTCAATCAGGATCTGCTGAAGACACTGCACCAGCAGATCGCGGTACCGCTTGTCCTTCACGGTGCCTCCGGAGTTGTCGACGAACATATCTCAGCCTCAGTGGCTAACGGGATACGAAAAATTAATGTAAATACCAATCTCAAGGTTGTTTTAAAGGATATGCTTAGCGCCCACCTTGCAGACAGCCCGGATAGTGACCTTCTGGAGGATCTGGATAGGGGCATGGAAGCTGTCACTGTTTCGGTTGCAGAACGAATGAGATTATTTGGTTCCAGTGCAAAAGGCTGAAACTGAAGCTGCGAGATCCTGGCTCGCAGTCTTTACTGTGCGTGGACTTTGCTGTTGATACCATGGGTCAGTAATAAGAATTGGTATAGAGAGATCATTGGATAATGACAATTAAAAAAACTCTATTCGGTAAGTTCTGGAACAGAGAAGTTACCTGCTATACGCTGGAGAACCCCGGGGGTATCTCGGTAAACATTCTCGATTACGGCGCCATTATTCAATCCCTGAAGGCACCGGGGCGCGATGGTTCCGCAGATATTATCCTTGGTTTTGATACCCTCTATGACTACCTGCAGGGGCATCCGTTTTTCGGTGCAATAGCAGGACGTGTGGCAAACCGTATACCAGATGGACGGTTTTCCATCGACAATACTGAGTATCAGCTCGGTATCAACGCTCCTTTTGATAATCACCTTCACGGCGGATTCAGAGGATTTGACAAATATGTCTGGGATAGTGAGGCAGTTATGGATGGTGATACAATGGTTCTTCGTCTTCACAGGATCAGTCCTGACGGCGAGGAAGGCTATCCCGGCATGCTGGACACCACCATAACCTACACCTTGAATTCAGAAAACGTCCTGGGATTCGAGGTGTCAGCAACTGTCGATAAAGCCACCATTGTCAATATTGTCCAGCATTCCTACATAAACATGGCCGGACATGACACAGGGGATGTCAGGGGACAGGAGCTCAGCATTGCTGCAGACATGGTGACCCCCACCAATGACCGGCTTTGCCCCACCGGTGAGATCATGGATGTTACCGGTACGCCGTATGACCTTCGTCAATCAACAGTGTTGGGAGCTGCATTTGAGAAGACCGACGGAGTGTTTGATATCAATTATGTTCTGGATTCGACAAAAACAGGGTTGAAACCCTGTGCCCGCCTCCGCGATCCCGAATCCGGTCGGATTATGACTATTGCGACGACGCTGCCGGGTTTACAATTTTATAACGGACACAAAATTTTTGAGCAGAATCAGGTGGGAAAAGGCGGGTACCGTTATCCCAGATGGGCAGGGATCTGCCTTGAAACTCAGGAATTTCCAAATGCGGTAAATCATCACAACTTCCCACCCATGGTGCTGCGGCCTGGGGAACTATACAGGCATAAAACCACCTATGCAATTTCCTGGGACTGAGAATCTGTAAGCTTCCTGGATAGATAACCAGACGTCAATTTGTCAGGTGGCTGTCCTGGTCATGCCTTCTTTAAATACCTGTCAACCGCCGCTCGATCAGGAGTGCCCAGGCTGCCTCCGAACGTCAGACATTTCAGTGATGCTGTTGCACCGGCAAAACGCATCGCCTCGTCAATTTCCATTTTTTCGACTAAAGCCGCAGCAAAGGCGCCATGGAAGACGTCTCCTGCACCGCAGGTATCTATGGCTTCTACCTGTTCTGCCGGACAAGAGCAAATCGCTCCTTTTTCCTCCAGCCAGTAACTTCCCTGGTCACCAACGGTTACGGCGACCCAGGACCCGCTTTTCCGGTGAGCGCTCCGCAGTCCTTTTTCGATATCTCGTTCATCAACATACATCTGCAGACCTTTTTCGCTGAAGACTGCATAATCAGCCAGCCCTACCAGGTGACTGGTATCGATCGGTGAAATATCAGCATCGATGAGGCTTGGAACAGTGTGTTGGCGGGCTTGTTTCAGCGCGCGTTCCGCACCCTCAGGCCAGCGTACATCGGCAAGCACAAAATCTGCACCGGCAATAATATTTTCCGGCAGCCATGACGGATCAGGGTCCAGGTGTTTGGACGAAAAGTTGATGATTTGCCGCTCTCCATCCCGGTCGACTGCAACGGAAGATACCTGTGAGGATTGACCATTGATATACCGTATTCCACTCACATCAACCCCGCACCTTGTCATTCTTGCTGTCAGCTCCCGGCCGATATCGTCATCTCCCAAACGTCCGAGAAAAACAGCATCGTGCCCGAGAGTTGCTGCAGCAATACTGGCCGCCGCCGCAGGGCCTCCAGGAGCCGCGACGAATTGCTCGGCAAAAATCTTGCCGCCGCCAGCCGGCAAATGATCTACCTTGAACAGGTAATCAAGGCATGCAAGTCCGACACAAACGATCCTGGCCATGTAAGGTCTCCTCGTAAATCAACAGTCCCGAGAGCAGCAGAGCACCTTCCCCTGCTGCAATAGACAATATAACCGGCTTTCTCAATTACAAATGACACTCACGTTTTCAACTCACCCCGCCTATGGAAATGTGTTTTGTCTCCAGGTAGGCGTCAAGACCTTCGCTGCCAAGTTCTCTTCCCCAGCCGCTCTGCTTGAATCCGCCGAACGGGCAATTGCTGGTGGAAGGGATCGGGTCATTAATTCCGACAGTGCCTGCCTCCAGTGATTCGGCAACCCGGAGGGCGCGGTTGAGATCAGTTGTATAGGCATAAGCAGCCAGCCCAAATTCGGTATCGTTCGCTCTGGCGATTATCTCTTCTTCCTCGTCGAAGATATAGACGGCGGCTACCGGAGCGAATATTTCCTCATGTCGACACGTTGCATCTTCCGGTATATCGACCAGCAGGGTCGGTGTAATAAAGTTCCCTTACTCACCAAACCGGGTGCCGCCGGTCAGGACACGTGCACCTTTGCCAATGGCATCTTCAACAAAGCCGAGGGCTGTGGCAAGCGCCTTTTCATCAATCAATGGTCCAATATCAACACCTGGTTCCAGGCCGCTGCCCACTTTCAACGCTTCCAGCTTCTCTACCAGGGTGTTTATGAAACGTTCATAGATAGGACGTTGAACATAGATGCGGTTTGAGGCGATGCAGGACTGACCATTGTTGCGAAATTTGGTAATTAACGCCCCCTCAACAGCCTGGTCAAAATCAGCATCTGCAAAAATAATCAGGGGTGCATTTCCGCCAAGCTCAAGTGATAATTCGGTACATTTTTCTGCTGCCCCAACGATCAGCTTTTTCCCGACTTCGGTTGAGCCGGTGAAACTGATTTTGCGGCACTTGGAGGAGTGGAGCATCTCATTGGCGATATCAGAGGCCTGTCCAACGACCACCTGAAAAACACCTTTCGGCAGACCAGCTGCTTCCACACAGCGGGCAAGTTCAATTGCAGAGAGCGGGGTTGCACTTGCCGGTTTGAGAACCACCGGACAGCCTGCTGCAAGAGCGGGCGCGACCTTGCGCAGGGCCAGTACCAGGGGAAAGTTCCAGGGCGCGATCGCCCCGACCACTCCAACCGGCTGTCTGATTATCATGTGGCGTTTTCCATCTGCCTGGTTGGGAACCACCCGCCCATACGCTCTTCGGCTCTCTTCGGCAAACCACTTCAGGTGATCGATGGACATTGCGACTTCACCTGCGGCCTGGTTCAGGGGTTTACCATTTTCCATGGTAATGAGCTTTGCCACCTTCTCAGCCCGCTTGCCAAGTTCATCAGCAATCGCCAGCAGGTATTCACCGCGCGCCAGTGCTGTGAGTTTTTTCCATCCGGAAAAGGCGGCCTCAGCATCCTCAAGTGCCTGCCTGACCGCATCTCGATCAACCATGGCTACTTCAGCAAACGGTAACCCGGTTGCAGGATCAAGCACGGTCAGGTGTTTTTCACTGTCCTGCCAGGCTTCCGTTGAGCAATAATTGATAACGATCCATTATATCTTCTCCCTCGCGAGAAATCGATCTCACGACTATAATGACCTTCGATCTTTTTAATTGACTATGTTCAACCGCCTCCGATCAGCGGCAGGAGAGTAACCCGATCACCGGTTACAAGAGGGTGGCTGAAGGTACTGCCTTTACCGTTGACATATACCGAACCGACCTCATGCTGTTCAATAGTGAGGTGTTGTAAAAGAGTGTCTATTGATGCAGGTTCTGCCAGGTTGACCGTCGCCTTGCTGAACCTGTTGTCTTGAAGAGGGCTGTATAAGGTTACCTCAACTTCCATCTGTTATTCCCTGAAATTCATTTACACTGCTCACTGTATGTACCGGAACGCCGGGTATTCAATGTGCTGAAAATTAATAATTGTCCACCCATGTCCGGTAAAATCCGGAACATGGGTGGCATGTTTCAGAACAAAGATCTCAGCGAGCTTAATCTAAATCCGATTCACGGATAATCAATCACCAGTTACCAAATCTCGAGGATCAGATCAGCCATAACGACAGGGCCGGAACAAAAGCCAGAATCAGCACAACGATAAGCATGGTAAACACGAACGTGACTGCATGCCTCGAGATCGACATCACCGGTTCGCCCGTTACCCCCGACACCACGAAAAGATTAAGCCCCAGCGGCGGGGTGATGAACCCGATCCCCAGGGCTGTGATCATGAAGATGCAGAAATGGATCTCATGCATCCCTATTTCGAGCGCCAGCGGAAGGAGCAGGGGAGAGAGTATAACGATGTTCGGAGTGGTTTCCATCACACACCCGGCGACCATCAGAATAGCCAGCATCAGGACTATGATGAGGTACTGATTCGTCGTATAATCAGTGATACTCTGCACGAAAAATTGAGGGACCTGCAGCGATGCGAGCGTTTGTGCCAAAGGCAGTGACATGGCGATGATCGGCACGATGACCCCGTTCACTTTTGCCGATGTCTCGAGCATATCGGGAAAATCCTTCAGGGTCAGGGTTCCCTGGAAAAAACCGATGATGATGGTGGTCATGACTGCCACGGCAGCCGACTCGGTCGGGGTAAAAATACCTGAATAGATGCCACCTAAGATAATGAAGGGAATCAAAAGCGCCCAGCGACCTTCATAACAGGTTTTGGCAAAATGCTTGAAATCAAAGCCAATGCGTGAATCCTCGTAGCCTTTGAATTTGTTGACGATGATGTTGGTAATCATTACCGAGGAGAGGATCATCACACCGGGTACTGCGGCTGCCAGGAACAGGGTGGATGCAGAAATTCCGAGAACAAGACCGATAATGATATAGGCAATCGACGGCGGTATCAGGATGCCCGTACAGGCGCCAGCAGCAACCATCGCGCAGGCGTAGCCCTTCGGGTAACCCTTTTCTACCAGACGACCAATGGTGATGCGGCTGATGGCCGCGGCGTCGGCCGCGTCCGAACCCGAAATACAGGCAAAAAAACCGCAGCCCAGCACCGTTGCGGTTCCTGATCCTGCCTTCTGCCAACCCATCGCCGCTTCCGCAACCTGCAGCAGTTTCAACGACAGGCCGGTTCGCACCAGTACGTCACCGGTCAGGATAAAGAGCGGTACCGCAATCAGGGCAAATGAATCGACCCCGTCAAACAGTGCCTCGCCCAGAAGCGTGAGTGGCAAAACCTCGGTGAAATAGAGCATGGCCAATGATCCAAGCCCGATAACAACCCATATTCTGACGCCGAGAAGGATCATCACAACCATGCCGATCAGCGGTCCGTAAAAACCCCAGCCGAGAACTAATTCCTGTGCCTGCTGCCCTATTGATGGAAACATTTTTTTCTCCTATTAATCAAAAAGTGCGTTGCCTTCAAACACAGGTCTGTTGGCCCTCAAGTCATTCCAATCTCGCCATATTGATTGAAGAATGCGAACTATCATCATTGAAAATCCGATTGGAACCGCAGCAAGGAACCAGGCTTGACTTATCCTTAAGCCATGGGTGACCGAATCGAAATGCAAAGAGACCAGAACCGATTCCATTGACATATAAATCGACACGACTGCAAGAATCAGCGCGGCGATATCGCCAAAGATATAAAAGATCAATTTCATCCGATTGGACAATAGATTGAGGAGAACATCTATCCTTATGTGTGCTCGTTCTTTGATTGCAGCAGAGGCGCCGATATAGGCGATATAAATAAATGCGTAGCGGGCCATCTCCTCTGTCCAGACAGATGAATAGGAAAGTACGCTGCGCCTCAGCACCTCAATGAAAATGGAGCTTACGATCAACGCGTAGAGCGGCAGCAGCAGGTAACGTTCACCGTTTTTGTCGATGAGTTGGAGAATCTTTTTGAAATCCATGGGGTCACCATCGGGTTATGGTTCATCAAGGGAGCGGCCAGCGCCTGACCGCCCCGAACATCATCAACTACATCATCAACTTTTTACATCATGTATATAGTAGCCGCTGAAGGTATTGGCGGCCTCCTGCAGGGCGTCAAATTTATCGACCGAGCCGAGCAGTTCCTTCTTGATGCCATCCCATGCCGGCAGCTGGGCTCCGGCCTTAGCGACCCACTGCTCTTTCTCGGCAGCGGTCGGTGCATAGAACTGCACGCCTGCCTTGGTCATTTCAGCCATGGCGTAGGCCCGGGCGGCCGGAACCATGGCCAGGTTCTGGCGGAAGGTAATATCACTGGCGAACTCGATGGCTTCCTGAATATCCTTGGGCAGGCTGTTGAACCACTCCAGGTTACAGGAATAGACCTGGGCGTCGGGCACCGCGGCGTTGAAGGTAATCCAGGAGAGGATCTCCTTGAACCCAAATGTGTAAAGGGCGCCAACAGCAGGATCAAGGGCGTCCGCCACACCCTGCTTGATGGCTGAGGAGGTCTCGCCCCAGGCGACCGGGGTCGGGTTAGCACCGAGCAGCTGGTAGAACTGCTGGAGGATCTTTGATCCCGGTACGCGGAACTTGATGCCTTGGAGCTGATCCGGTGTCTTGATCGGTCCATCGACGCCTTTGCGGATTGCACAGGTTCGCGGGTCAATTTGGCAATACCAGAGTGCTTTGAATCCTTTGGCCTCGATTTTCGGGTTGATCTCAGCCTTCCACGCGTCAGAGGTCACCAGGTTGATGAACTGCTGGTTCTCACCGCACATATACGGGATGTTGATGACATCGGCCGCAGGTGCGAATGGAGCAAAGTTGGAAATCGAGTGCTGGGCCGCCTGAATCGTGCCTCCCTGCACCTTCTGGACCAGGGCGCTGCCCGCACCGAGCTGGCCGCCCGGGGCGAGTTTGACGTAGACTTGACCGTTGGTGGCATTTTCGATGTTATCCTTGAAATTCCACTGCATGATCGGATATTCTCTGGATGCCCCGAGGATATAGGCGGTGGCCACATTCATCGTGAACTTGGCTGCTTTCTGGCGCTCCTGATCCTCTTTAGCCGTCGGGGCTGCAGCTTCCGCATTCAACGGAATACCGCTGCCGAGCGCGGCAACTGCAGCAGTGAAGCCGACTTTTGCACTTAGTTCCATAAAACGACGACGATCTTTGTTTTTTACGTCTTGTATTTCATTGCGCTCTTCCATGTTTTTCTCCTGTCTTAGTTGTTGTTTGTTTCGAGGTTTACTTTGTAGTCTGCTTCTTGAAACAGAGCAGCTACGATAAATGCGATTGAAGCAACAAACATCATGAGAAATTCACCGATGTCTCCGATGTGAAACATCTGTTTTCCATAAACGATGTTTGCTTTGCCAATCAGCATGTTAACCACATAAAGACTGAACGATAAAATCGCCACAATAATGGCAATCCGAGACCCCAACTTGTGATCGGTATGGTTTTGTCCGTTTGTCATATCTGATCTCAACAGTTGATTTTTTTCTCATCAGTTCCTGTTTGCTATGAGCATCAGGAGCCAACCACCTTAAACACCGCATTACAGTCTTCTTTACCAAAACCTGCGGCAGATCCTTTTTTGAAAATCTCAAGAGCCGCTTCCATGGCTTTGAGGTCAAGCCCCCAGGCACGAGCCATCTCGCATCCAAGTCTGACATCCTTCAAGGCCAGATCAAGACCAAAGCGGTTGTTAAAATCATCCGCCGCTATCCATGGTCCGCGGACATCCATCTGGAAACTCCTGGCACCGGTATCCTGCAGCAGCTCAATCAGCAATTTCTTGTCGATTCCGGCTTTTTCACCGGCCCGCACTCCTTCAGCGAGGACAACCAGGTTGGCCATTCCCACCATGTTACTGATCAGCTTGACTGCACAGGAAGCTTCGACACCACCCATGTAGTAGGCTGGCTCACCGATTATCGGCCAGATCGCGCTCATTTGCTCGAAGACATCCTTGTCGCCGCCGATGAACATCGGTTCTTCAGCTTTCTCAGCATGGCCGGGAGTCTTGCCGAGGGTGCACTGCAGAAACTTGATTCCTTTTGCAGCAGCAGCATCTTGTAGTTCCAGTGAGGTCTCGGGGTCAATGGTGCTCAGTTCAATATGGACAGCACCGCTTTTCATGATGTTAAGCAGGCCCGTCATCCCCAAGCATCACGCCTTTAATGTGCTGGGGCATTGGCAGGCTTGTAAAAACAACATCACAACCTGAAAGATCACCAAGTGATGCTGCAGCCTTACCAGTGGTACCTGCTTCAAGCGTCTTTTTTACCGCATCCTCACTGAGGTCGAATACTAAAACCTCCTTTCCCGCTCTGATGAGATTCCGGGCGAGCGGACCCCCCATCAAACCAACTCCAACAAAACCAATATTCATTGCAATCCTCCTGTTTAATTTTCAAACACGGTACCTGCTGAAATCACTGCATGTTGACAGGTACCTGTAAAAAATACCACTCCTCTGAAACGGTGAATGGCGCACAATTCCTGCATTCGCGTTACTTTTCCATCTCAGGAAGCCAGTCCAATCCGAGCTCTACAAGTTTCCCTCTTGTTGGTTTTCCATCCATATCCCAGCCGCACATCTCATAGTACAATTCCACCCACCCACGAAATTCATCAGGCTCAAAACGGGCGCCTTTCAATGGACCGTCGGGCATCTTCTCAAACCATCTCCGGATCAGCGTGTCGTCGTCAGGGGTAAACCCACAGCGGTTGTTGAAAATACGGGCCATGGTGTTAGCCCGATCGACCCCGTTTACGATTTCATACAGACTTGTATCCCAACCCGTTATGGCGTGTACGACTTCAACGAGTTTGGCAAAGGTGAGGGCATGAATCGGCACCGAACAGAAATTACAGAGCCCGAGGAGGTTATTGATTCCCCAGGCTTTCTGGCCGATATAGAAAAACTTCACTTTAGCAGCGTCGGTCTTGACCGGGTCCGGTGGATCAAGCAGCCCCATCGGGTGCAATTTGCTGATACCCTCCCCGACAAATGCGACATCATGGGGTGTCTCTATATGGTCACCACCGGTTACACCGAGAGCGAAACCAAGCCCCATGCCGGTCTTGCCTCGACCATCGTGCAGCCCGAGTTCCTGCCCTTTGATATGAAAAGCATAACGTTCCGCACCACGGCCGATTTTCTCTGCTGCTTTTTTAACTCCAAGGGCGAGCGTCTCACCAATGCCTTCTCTTGCGGCTATCTGCCGGATCAGCTCGATCATTGCCTCAACGTTGCCGAACGTAATGTCCATGCCTCCGGTATCCTCCTTGGTGAGGATTCCTTTTTCAAAACATTCCATGGCAAAGGCGATAACACAGCCGGTTGAGATTGTATCAAGGCCGAGCAGGTTACAGAGCTGGTTGGCATAGGCAATCGCCGGCAGGTTATCAATTGCCAGCATGGAGCCAAATGCAGCGATCGTCTCATATTCCGGTCCGCCGAATCGTTTGTCAAGCGGGTAGGTTGCATCGTCGGAGGACACCCTGCGCTTGCATGCCACCGTGCACTGGAAACAGGTGCCTCGAGAGTGAAAAATGGTGTCGTGATAAATCCCGGCGGCAAGTTTTGACGCACCTTCAAACTGGCCTTCCTTGAAGTTGCGTGTGGGGAAAAAGCCTGCAGTCATTGACACCTTGCACAAGACCGGGAGTTCCCACTTTATGCAGGCCGACATTGGGAGGGTGTACTTTAATCCGGTCACGATGCCATTTGGCAATCTCTTTGACTTTTTCCGGGTCTGCAAAACTTAGTTTATTGGTACCCCGAACAGCGATAGCCTTGAGGTTTTTTGAACCCATGACGGCACCCATCCCGGTGCGGCCGTTGAAATGCTCAAGGTCTGTCTGCAGGCAAGCGTATGAAACCAGCTTTTCTCCCGCAGGTCCGATACTGACAACGCGGACCTTGGCATCACCCTCTGTCTCCCTGATTTTCTCGAGGGTTTCCCAGTTATCCTTGCCCCAGAGATCGCCCGCATCGCGGATTTCTACCTGTTCGTCCTTTATCCACAGATAGACGGGCCGATCTGCCTTGCCTCTAATGATAATCGCGTCATAGCCTGCAAACTTCAGCTCCGGTGCCCAGAAACCGGCAGCTTCGGTGCGCGCATACCCACCGGTAAGCGGGGATTTTGCACCGACGGAATAACGATTGAAGCCGGCAAGGGGAGCGCCGGTGATCACGCTGCAGGCGAACACCATTACGTTATCAGGTCCAAGCGGATCTACGTCTGGGGAGACTTCGGTGAGCAGGGTGTGACTGATTATGCCCGTACCACCAAAATAGGTCCGATACCATTTTTCATCTGGAGCTTTTACTTCATGGGTTTGCTTCGTCAAATCAACATACAGGATTTTTCCATTATAACCGTTTGGCATTTGCTTCCTCCATCCATTTGTAGCAACAATAAGTGTACTCTCGTTAATCAAACAATACTCCTGTAGGCAGCGGCACCTGAAGGAGATGAGCGAATAGGCCATAGAACCCGAGCACAACCGCAACGGCGATGAGCGGGTAGATGATTTTTTTTACGGGGGTCCAGGTGTCATACATCGCAACCATCATCAGCAGGAGATAGGTGGCGATACCGGAGATCAGGAATCCCAGCCAGGGCATGAGCCCGCAACTGAGAAGCATCACGGCAACCAGGACAGTGCGGCGAGGAGTGGAGGCGCGCGCATCAGCTCCATTTTTCGCGGCAGCTGGATAGACGAGTTTCTGGACAATCAGCAGAAGACTCAGCAGAATCATGACAATGGCTATGGCGCGCGGAAAGACCGAAGAATCCGAGTCCATCATGTTGGTGGTATCCCACAGGGCAACTGATCCCAGAACAATGAACAAACAGGCCATGACGATACTTGCCGTATCTCTTGCCGGGGTAATTTCGTTAGTTGTTGTCATTGGCAGTTCTCCGTCTGCGTTTGATCCAGAGTTTGCGGATCAGGGGATAGAATAACGACAGCAGGATAAACAGGATGATCGCCAGGCTGATTGGCCGGCCGAAAAACATTTTCGGCAAGGCGTCACTTGCTGCGCCAATGGTCCATGCCTGCACGAATCCCTGCTCTGCGATGCTGCCGAGGATGAGGCCAAGAACGATCGGCGACGGACTGAAGCCGAAGCGATTTAGAACCCACCCCACAGAGCCGAGCAGAATCATGATGACGACATCAGAGATGCTGTTGCGGATGGCATAGGTCCCGATAATGGTCATAAAGGCCACCGTTGGCACCAGCATCGCTTTGGGCACGGTGATAATGGCCTTGTAGGCATAGCGCCCGATGACGAGTCCCACGGGAAGCATCAACAGCGTGGCCAGAAACAATCCGTAAATGAAGGTATAGACAATCGAACCACCCTCAGCGAACAGGCTGGGGCCGGTGCGTATCCCCTGGATCAGCAGGGCCCCGAGGATGACTGCATCGGGAGGTGTTCCGGGAATCCCGAGTACCAGGGTCGGAATAAAGCCGCCTCCGACAGTGGCATTGTTGGCCGATTCCGTGGCCATGACACCTTCGGGCTCACCATGGCCGAAATTTTCGCTTCGGGACGAGGAGCGTCGGGCTTCCGAATAGGCGACCAACCCGGCGATTGAACCGCCGGCACCGGGCAGTATGCCGACCAGGGTGCCGATCACGGAACTGCGAAGCAGGCTGAATTTTGACCGCCAGGCAAGCGCTGAGGCTTCGAGAAAACGAAACCCCCGGGGTTCATGGGTCACCTTCAGGTGCCTGTCCGGCGTCGCCACCAGGTCAATCAATACCGGTACGCAATAGAGTCCGATCAAGGCCGATACGGTCTCAATGCCGCCAATCAGGACCTGACTGCCAAAGGTGAAGCGTATATCGGCACTTATCTCTGCAACGCCGACACACGCAAGAAGCAGGCCAAAGCAGGCTCCGATGAGGCCCTTGATCAGATTGCCTTCCGAAAGCGCTGAAATCAGGGTCAGACCAAAAATGGCGAGCCAGAAATACTCTACCGGCCCAAATGCCAGGGCGACTCTTGCAAGGGGCGGCGCCAGCATCAGGAGAAAGGCGGCTCCGACCAGGCCGCCGGTGACCGAGGCGATGCAGGCAACGGTGATGGCCAGATCCCCCTTGCCCTGCTTTGCCATCGGGAAACCATCAAAGGTCGTGGCAATTGCCGAAGGAGTACCCGGCGTATTGAGCAGGATGGCGGAATAGGCGCCCCCATAGATCGCTCCGGTGTAAATGGCTCCCATCATGATGAGCGCAGAGGCCGGCTCCATCGAAAAAGTAAGCGGCACCAGAACTGCGACAGCCATTGTTGCCGTAAGACCCGGCAACGACCCGATCACCGTGCCGGCAATTACGCCGAGCAAAGCCAGCAGAATATTGACCGGCGTCAGTGCTGCAAATATATAATCGATTCCCGGCATGATGTGTACCCTCGTTTCGGTTTAAAAAACGATACAACCAGTTACCCGGCAGGTGGACAAACTATTCCACCGGGAGAATTCACCGCCATCTCCAGCCAGCCCGCCAGGGTATTGAGCGCTGCCCGTTCAGCAGCAGCGCTCAGCGCAGCAACGGCGTCAATCAGCAAAGGGAACAAGCGGGAAGAGTTGTCTTCCCGCTCTTCCCTGACAGCACTTAGTCTAAAATCTTTGCTTCCTTAGCAGCCTCGAGATAAATGGCTGTCATCTTCTCTATGAATTCCGGATAGGCTTTGTAGTCGACATCCAGCATTGCCATCCCGTCATTCTCCATGCGCGTGATGAATTCCGGATCGGCATTGATCTTGCCGATCATATCCGACAATTTCTGGCGAATGTCCTCAGGCGTTGATGAGGGTACCGCGATACCGCGATAGGCACCGGAGACCAGATCGTAACCGAGTTCCTTGAAGGTCGGGATATCCGGAAATTTCGGGTGACGCTTTTCCATGGCCACCGCCAGCATGCGCACGTTCTCGGCCTGCTGGGCACCAACCGAGGTGTAACCCCACTCAGCCGAGACCTGGTCGCCCATCAGGGCAGTTACTGCGGCACCGGTACCCTTGAACGCAACGTAGGTGGTCTTGATACCTGCCATCTTGTCGAAGCGGAGCTGCGCCAGGTGATTTGCAGAAGCCTTGCCGGACCCAGAGAAGGTGACTTTCCCGGGATTGGCAGCGGCGAACTCAACCAGATCCTTCAGGGTCTGAAAAGGGCTATTCTTGGCCACGACAATGGCATCAGGCGTGTAGTGGAACATGTACACACCGACGATGTCACCGGTCTTGTAACCGACATCTTTCTGCTCCGGCTGGATAATGATATGGGGCAGATTTATACCCATGATGTTGTAACCATCGCCCTTGATCGTGTTCAGCTGGGCCCAGCCGACCGCTCCGCCGCCGCCCGGTTTGTAGGATACTACCAGGTCTTCTCCGAACATCTTTTTGAAGAAGGGCTGCTGATGACGAGCGGTAATGTCTGACTCTCCACCGGGGCCGAAGGGAATGACGTAATTGATGGCCTTGTCGGGATAACCCTCTGCCCGAACGTTTGTTGCCGTGATCGAAAAAATCAATGCCAGTGCCAGCATTGCTGATACTTTCAGAGTCGTTTGCATATAGTGCCTCCTGTTGTGTTTGATTACAAGAAACCAGACAACCCGAAGACCTGTTGTGAAGATCTTCGGGTTACAACTGCATCCTCTTGCTGCTAAGCACTCTCGTAAAGCTTGGTCATGATAAACTCACGATGACCGAGTACTTCAGCGGCAGTCATCCGGCCGTTGGCGGTACGAACCATCATGTCGAGTAGCTTGTCTCCAGCCTCGTCAAGGTTCATCTCACGTCGAACAAGTCCTGAAACATCAACATCAAAATGCTCTGACATTGTTCTCAGGGTTCGTGGATTTGAGCAAAGTTTGATAACCGGGAGAATCGGATTGCCGATGATATTGCCCTGACCGGTGGGGAAGAAATGCACAACAAACCCGGAGGCAGCACAGAGGGTAACCTGCTCTGCAGCTGCAGAGGAGGAATCCTGGAACCAGAGGCCGGGGCCAGTCGGTTCGACAGCCTTCTCCAGGCAGCCGATAACCGGAGCTTTGGTGCCGATCTTCTGTATGTTGCCAAGAGCTTTCTCTTCGATCGTGGTCAGGCCGCCCTCGATGTTACCTTTGGTCGGCTGAGAATCGGAAAGATCGCTTGTCTTGTTATCGTCGACAACTTTTGCGTAGCGGTCAAAATAGAACTGGAACTGCTTGCGAACCTCATCATTGGCGCAGCGCTCGAGAACGAGATGCTCGCCGCCGGTCAACTCGGTAGTCTCACCAAAGAGGATGGTATTGCCTTTTTCATAGAGCTTGTCATAGGCATTGCCAACGGTCGGGTTTGTTGCAATACCAGAAGTGGTATCTGACTCACCGCATTTGGTTGAAACCCAGAGCTCGCTGATGTCGCATTCAACACGCTGGGCCTCACTGGCTTTCTGCATGAATTCCATGGCCTTTCGGGAGGCCGCACAAATTGTATTGAGATCGCCGTTCTTCTCGATGGCAAAGCCGGCGACGGGTTTTCCTGTTTTGGCGATTCCCTGCACAATGCGATCTGTCCACAGCGGTTCAATACCGATGACAACAACAGCTGCAACATTGGGGTTGGAGCCGGCACCGATCAGGGTGCGGAAATGCAGGTCCAGATCTTCTCCGAACTGCAGACGACCATAGGCATGGGGAATGGCCAGCGTGCCCTTGACGTTATTGGCAACCGCTTCACATGCTGAGTTTGAGAGATCATCCAGTGGCAGGATGATCACATGGTTACGAACACCTACCCGACCGTTTTCACGACGATATCCAAAAAATGTATTTTCCATCTGCTACCACCTCTTTGTTTTGACGTTATGAACGTGAAGATGCTCGCCTTTCTTGATTGGAGCGACAACCTTGCCGATATCAGTATTGTACTTGATGACTGTATCGCCAACCGCAAAGTCTTTCAGTGCGACTTTGTGGCCGATTGGAATGGCATTCAAAATTTTGATTTTAACAGTTTTATCTTCTTTCATGACCCAGCCGTTGATCTCCTGATCTGCCTTCAGATCCTCGACAACCACTACGCCAACTCCATCAGCAGCTTCGTGTACTAAAAAATCAGGTACCATGTAAACCTCCTACAGAATTAGATGAATAATGAATCAAACGGGCAAAACACAGTAGCAAAACTGTCTGCTCGTATGCCGGTCTCCCGGCGTTGGTTCGCCTCTTTACTCTACGTTCTTCTTCCTACTATTGTTTCCAAAGACGCAGATTGCTCGTTTTGCCATTGTACTGGGTCTATCTCCACAGGCTGTTCCAATGAGAACGAGAATCAGAATCCTATTGTTGCTCTTGCTTATAAAAATAGGTGGTGTTTGCGTTTGGAATAATACCGATTCTCGGTCTTCCATCGAAATTTTCCACCCATTCGTTAATGATTTCTCCGGGGTCGGCAGCGCGAAGGTGACACTTCTGCAGAACACCCGGGTCAAGCTCTGAAAAAACTGCCACATCGAATCTGCTCAGTGTTCGACCAAAGAGATAGGCTTTGTGAGCCCCCATCCTGAATCCCTGTTTCCTAAAATCGACCAGCACTTCTTCAGGGCTGGTGAATCGTGAAACGTAATCGAAATAGACATCATCACCAACACCCTGGGGGGAAGCTGCAAGCAATAAAATACTACCACCCTCTTTAAGGGCCTGAGATGCCAGATTAAGTCCTTTCTGGGCCTGGTAGAGGCAGATGTCCTTCGGATAACCGCCGCAGCTGGCAACCACGATGTCGTATGAATCAGCGATGCCCACACCATACAGCGCTGCACAGGTCCGGGCGCCTTCCCTGAGCGTGTCCAGCGGGCGGCCGACCAGAACCTGCACCATATCTTTATTCGGTGCCAGCACGAAATTAATAGAAAGATCAATGCCAACCATCTCTCCTGCTTCGTTTAAATCCTCACGGACCGGGTTACCGTCAAGAACACCAACCCGGGCATCGTCATGAAACATCAGGCTGTGGTTATGCTCGATGGTTGCTTCTCCTCCGCACCCAATTATGACCCCTTTGGATCCGCCGGTAAAACCGACGAACTGGTGTGGATCAATCTGGCCAACAACAATCTTATAGTCGGCAGTCGCAAAGGCACTGTTCACAAGTACTGGGGTTCCCCGATCGGTAGTCCCATAATCGACCATTTGACTATTTATCGCATCATGGGCCAGAACCCGGCAACCTTGAACGACTTTGGGAGGAACAAGCCGTTCGAGTGTTTCCTTGTCAACCGGAGGATGTAATCCGCCACCTACCAGAATCGTTACTCGCTCGGGGATCAGGTCGGGGATCTTGGTAAAAAGCCAGTCAAGTATGATTGGAAGTACCTTGATTACTGGCAGTGGGCGGGTCTCATCAGGAATGGCAATAGCGACAGTCTCTTTCTGCCTGAGTTCAGGCAGCAGGTCGGCATTGTTCTCATCCAGGTTGTTAAATGCATTGGTTAACGCCTGTTTGGTAGAGGAAACAGGGCGAACCGGGTTAGGTTTTAAAATATCAACGTCTGCAGATTCCGGCAATTCTATGCTGATAGTTCCTTGGCCGTACTTTAACTCAATTGCCATTTTCCACCTCTTGGTTTGGATCCTATATCAAAGCAATTAGCAGGCCATGTTGAATGAAGATTTTAAGTAACTAAAATTAAAGGCTATGTAGATCTGAAGACAATGGCGTGCCGAAAAAGCAAGCCCATTATTGGGCAGACTGCCCAATAATGGGCTTGCTTTTTCGGCACATTGTGTTTACTACCTGTCGATATACTAAACTGAGTTTATCGAATACAGGATCTCTATCATGGCGTGGAGCACAGAAACCCGTTATAAACTGTTGTTGGAAATCAACAATGCCATTGCCACTCGAAAAAGTCGTGAGAGCCTCTTCAGCTCGCTATCGAAGGAATTATATCGGTACTTTTCTTATGATCGGCTCAGTATCATTCTCTATGATTCAGAAAAGGAAGTAATCACATACTTTGCTGCGGCTGATGGCATACAGCCTGGCGGAGTAATTGCCCACAAATCGAGACCGCTTGCCGATGGAGCTATTGCCCGTATCGCTATTAACTCCGGGCAACCGGCAATTTTCGATGACCTGAGTAAATATACCGATCTCAGTTCTGTGGGAGAGCTGGTAAAAGCAGGTCTTATTTCGACGATGGTTTTTCCGCTTATCGTTCGTGACCGCATCCTGGGAACCATCCATTTCAGTTACCGAAAGAAGCCCAAAGCACTGACTGAACTGACGGAAGTATTGGTGGCTACCTCCCAGCAGATTGCCATCGCGGTAGACAACATGCTCGCCTACACAACCCTGAAGAACTCCAATCAGCACCTGCAGGGAGAAAGAGAATACCTGCTGTCCAGTGAGCGAGATCACCAGGTTGGCGGGTTCTTTTTTGCATCCCAGAAGATGCAGCAGGTGATGGGGGTTATTCAGCAGGTTGCAAATACCGATGAAACAATTTTGGTCACCGGTGAAACCGGTACAGGTAAAGATTATCTGGCCCGGCTGATTCACGAGATGAGTCCCCGGCATGATCATTTGTTTGTCAAGACCAATTGTCCGGGCTTAACATCCTCACTGTTTGAAAGTGAGCTCTTCGGCCATGCCAAGGGAGCTTTTACCGGTGCTGAAACTAAGCGGCTGGGACGGTTTGAACTAGCTGATCAAGGTACCGTCTTTCTTGATGAAATTGGAGAACTTCCTATTAGCCAGCAGGCAAAACTGCTGCAGGTTCTCCAGGAGCGAAAATTTGAGCGTGTGGGTGAAAGTACTTCAATACCGGTTGATGTTCGTATTGTCGCTGCAACGAACAAAGATCTCATGGAAGGGGTGAGAGACGGATGGTTCCGGCAGGATCTGTTTTATCGGCTGGAAACAGTAACAATCAACGTTCCTCCGCTTCGTGAGCGTGCGGAAGATATTCCGCTGTTGATAAAGAATATCAATAAAAATGAAGCGGAGCGCCTGCACCGAGACGCGCCGGTTTACACGCGCGATGTTCTTGAACTCCTCTCCCGTTATCAATGGCCAGGAAACGTCCGTGAACTGAAAAATATGGTCAAGCGGCTTATCATCCTGCACCCGGGTATGTCAATTTATGCAGACGACATAAGACGAATTTTTCCACTCGGCATGTCACCGCCAGGAAGTATCGATAGCATCAGCACTCTGAACCAGGCTGAACGCACTCACATCATGAAAGCTCTGACGACCACCAAAGGTATGGTGGGGGGCAGAAACGGTGCCGCCAACCTGCTCGGGATCCCCCGCTCAACCCTCCAGTATCGGATGAAAAAGCTCAATATCACCCCTGCTGATTTTCTTACAGGTGCTCAGTTTCGATAATACTTTCAGCTTGCAATCAGCGGGGCAGTGATCTGATTTCATTGTCCAGAACAGCCGGCAGAAGCAGGCCTTCTGACTCTGCCTTCTTCCGGTTTTCAAGCCGGGTGAGGCCGGGAAACCGGGCACCATCGATTTTCCGGTAGACATCTGCCAGGTCACGCATTCGACTTGAGAAAGCTCCTCTTGAAAGTGCAGCGGCGTCTAAAGAGATGATAACTTGCCCAAGGTCCGGTGGAGCTCCCTGCTCCTCATAGAGCGAACTCGCTTCAACACCCAGAGCCGCCCCGACCAGGCAGCCCGACATGACCTCAACCATAAGGGCAAGCGCAGCACCTTTGGCTCCCCCTATTGGCAGCATGGAGCCTCGAAGGGCCGTCTCAGGATCGGTGGTTGTTTCGCCGTCGGGACCGATCGCCCACCCTTCCGGAATGGTTTGTCCCTGCTGTCTGGCTGCCTGGATTTTGCCGCGGGCAACTGTTGATACCGCAAAGTCAATTATAAGCGGGTCCTCCTCAAGCGGTGCTCCAAAAGCAATCGGGTTGGTGCCCAGTACTTTCTCTTTTGAACCGGTTGGCGCAATCGCTTTTGGGGAGTTACCATAAACAAAGGATATCAGCCCTCTTCTAGCCAGGTCCTCACATGGGTGCCCTGCTACCCCGAAATGATGGGAGTGACAAATTGCAGCTGCGGCTATTCCTGCCTTGCTGACACGTTTTTCAAGCTCAGGCAGTGCCAGACGGATAGCAGGATAGGCAAAACCAAACGCTGCATTAACTCGAAAAAGGCCGGGTTTTATATCCTCGATAGACGGTACTGCCATGCCGTCTATCTTCCCCGATCTGACCTGGGCTGCATAGGATGGCAATCTGGAGAGCCCGTGGCCCTTGTGGCCGTCAATTTCCCCGCGCACCAGGGCCTCGCTTACCGTTGCAGCAGTGGTTTCACGCGTGCCTGCGGCGACCAGGACTCCGGTACACAGCTCAGTGGCTTGTTCGATAGTGATTCGTCTCATTGCATTCATGTTTTTATTGCCAGTTCAGCCTTTTGCAAAATGATGATTTTCGTTCAAAATCAAGGCATGCGAAAAATGTTACCGCAGGCATATAATTGATATTCCGAGGATAAAATTTTTTTGCATAACGCGGAGGTTGAGCGAAAAGGGTGTTTTGCAAAAGGCTCGGTTATTAAGCGTAAGGTCTTGAGTACGTCTGCATATTTATTCTTGCCACTGCATTTTCCCCGGTGCATAGGCAACAACCCTGATCTCCTTCTGCAAGAGTGAAGCAAGCATCTATTTCAGCCTCAAGATTGCACTGGCCAGGCACCCCGTATGTTGCTTGATACCTTACAGAACGATCGTCTGTCACTGAAAATTATCGTGCGATGTGCTGTCTGTTCCAATTTCCTGGCGCCTTCTCGGAGCTCTGAGGCATGGATCGCTTTACTGTTGTCGGATAGGAAGAAATCCATTAGGATCACCTGATTAAATAAATATATTAAAAGGTTAGATGTCATGCCGATCCATGTTCTGGTTGTCATTCTATCAGCGGCGTTTTTACACGCAATATGGAATTTTTTTGTAAAACGGTCAGAAGACAAATACCGGGGAATGTCATCTGTTGTTTTGGGGCACGCCCCTGCGGCACTGGCAGTGATTGCTCTGACACCTCTACCCCATGCTGATTCTTATCCATATATTGTCGCAGGCGCCATCCTGCACACTGGATACCAGATGTTTCTCCTCAATTCCTATCGTTTCGGGAACCTGAGTTCAGTATACCCGATTGCCAGAGGTATTGCGCCGCTGCTGGTTGCCGGCTTTTCAATAGTGTTTCTCGGAATCGAATTTGGCATGTTTGAGCTGCTTGCCATATCCTGCATTGCTGTCGGGCTCATCAGTCTGGCATTTGGAGGCAAGAGAAATTCCCGGGGAAACCTTCATGGTTCGATATTAGCCATCGTTACCGGCTGTTTCATAGCCTCCTATACGCTGGTTGACGGGCTCGGTGCCCGTGAAGCGGGCAATGCTCTGGGGTTCTACGGATGGCTGTCAATGATTAATGCACTCATCTTCAGCGTTATCATGAGATGGGTAAGACCCGGACTTGTCGGGACGACTGTCTCCGCCGACTGGGGCATGACACTCTCGCTTGGCTCGATTTCTTTTCTAGCGTACGCTCTTGCTATCTGGGCGTTCACAATGGCACCGATAGCACTTGTTGCCGCGCTGCGTGAGACAAGTATCGTTTTCGCCTTTATTCTCGGGATCTATTTTTTGAAGGAAAAAGCCACCGCAGCGAAATTATTTTCAATCATGCTGATTGTCTGCGGTGTCATAGTGCTTCGTATTGTTGGCGCTTGATACGACTTGATGTGGTTATCGATAATGGTCGGTTTTATAAATCTTGGGGAGAATTGCTTGATGGGGAAAGGATTATTAATTCTTTGAATCCGAGCTGGCTGTTTTTCTCAACCGGGGATTTTCAGCTAGGAAACCTCCTCCCCTGATACTGGTCATATTTTAATTCCGCATTTTCGGCACAGGAGACACACATTGGTTCATGATCGTCATGCTCCGAGAAGCGTTACCGAATTGCCAAAAAGGATAGGCAGCTTGATTGATTACCACAACTGCAATGGAAGGGGGCTGTCTTCATCTCGGTAGAGATCACAAAAAAACGACAGGCAGAAACCGGGCTGCTATCGGGTAGGCAAGGAGTGTATAGGATGCGCAGCTGACCGCCCAGATGCCGTGATTGAGATGCGCCGGCTTTTTTAATGCCGCGGCTATAAAGATTATCAGGCTGCAGGCAAGCGGAGCGGCGGGCCAGAGGGGCATGAGTTCTTCCCTGAAGTATAGGAGCGGGATACAGAAGAACAGCATCGAACAGAAAAGCCAGGCCAGATAACTGCAGGTAGATCGAGTTAACAGGACCGGCGGGTCAGCATGCCCCGTCAGTTCAGAAAGCCTGAACCCGTGCCAGATCAAGCCGCCGCCGACCGAACCCAGGGCGTTGACAAGAATATCCCGGGTCCCGTAGGTTCTGAGTGGATGCAGTCCCTGGAGCAGCTCGTCATGAACGCCAAGCAGCGAGGCAAAGAAAATACTGTAGACGAGCAGTGCTGCTCCCTGGATTCGAACGGACATCGTGTAGCGAATCACGAGTGAGAGAGCCATATACTCGATCACGTGAATACGTTTTATCGGAGCCTGGGGATCAGTAACGAATAGGGCGGCGAGACAGATGGATATACCGAGGATGATTGAAGCAATTCCCGGATCAGCCTGCCGGCTCCTCGCAGTTTTGAGGAGTAAGCAGAGGATGACGATCAGGACCGTGACGGTGACCAGGATCGGAAGAACCAGGACCGGTGTTGCCCCCCAGTGCTTGACAATGTATCTTACCGCCGGGAACATATTGATGTACACGAGAACCAGCAGAATTGAGCTCAGATAGCCGAATATGAGACGACGCCGAGTTCCCGGCAGGATGTTTTTCATGATCCATCGATTCTATTGAAATGGGCGAAATGCGATGCCTTTGTCTGTTCCGGTATTTTGTCAGATATCGCGAACATGTCAAGCAGACAGATTAACAGGCCGGGAACCGCCAGGCTGTCGCCAGGAACCCTGCAGCAGGAATTGTTTCCGGCAGGTCCTGGTGAATCCTGTGGATCGACTATTTCAGCAGAACAGCGAATAAACGCTTGCGTCGCCTTCGTTACGACGCTAGGTTAAAACGCGAAGCGACAACGACGCGGCTCTTGCGCAAGCGGTGCCGGACCTAATGTGGCAGTGAAGATGAGGTTGATTATGAAGCACT
Organism: uncultured delta proteobacterium; assembly: GCA_963710015.1. GTDB lineage: Bacteria > Desulfobacterota > Desulfobulbia > Desulfobulbales > Desulfocapsaceae > MADRE3. The sequence goes on from CAVPYP010000014.1 coordinate 384,158, forward strand.
ATATAGCTGCACCACTATTTCTGCAGGCCTGGGTGGCAATTCTTCTTTTCAGCGGATGCAGCAGCACCTATTACGGGGCAATGGAAAAAGTGGGAATCCATAAACGCGATATCATGGTCGATCGGGTCGCAGACGCCCGGGATTCTCAGGCTGATGCTCAGGAGCAGTTTCAATCTGCGCTGGACCAGTTCAGCAGTGTCGTCACGCTTAAAGAGACTGATATCAAGAAAGCCTATGATCGCTTGAATAGGGAGTATGAAGCGTGTTCAGATGCGGCAGACGAGGTCTCTGCGCGAATCGAGAAAGTAGAATCAGTTTCGGACGCACTTTTCAGGGAGTGGCAGGACGAGCTGGAGCTCTATCAAAACAGGGAACTCGCCGCGGCCAGCAAAAAACAGCTCAAGGTCACCAGGTCCCGCTATGATGAAATGATACAACACATGTATCGTGCTGAAAAAAGCATGGCTCCTGTTCTGAACATTTTTCGGGACAATGTCCTTTTTCTCAAGCATAACCTGAACGCCCAGGCTATCGGCTCGCTGCAGGACGAGTTTTCCAATCTGGAGATGGAGATTGACACCTTGATCGCCAGAATGAGCACGGCAATTGAGTCGTCAAATGCGTTTATTGCCGAAATGAAGAAGTAACTGAGCCTCTTGCAAAATGATGATTTTCGTGCGAAAATGAAGGGATTGCGAAAAGGTATAACGCGGCTATAATTGATTTGCGAGGATAAAATTTTTAAGACATACGCGGACGGTTTGCGAAAAGGGCGTTTTGGCATGGCTCCATGCATTTTGCAGAGTAACGAATGAACCATACCGCCTACCTTACAACCGATATAGCCATCAAAGCCTTGTCAAAACTGCTCAAGGCCAGAACGGTTTTCCATGGTTTGGGCAATATCCCTGATGGTCCGATCATTTTTGTTGTCAATCATTTCACCCGTCTTGAGACGCCGCTGCTTCCCTACTATCTTTTTCATCTTACCAAGACTCCGGTCTGGTCTCTTGCCGCTGACGGTCTTTTCAGCAAGGGGGCATTGAAGGCCTATTTCGATAAAGTCGGCGTAATTTCGACAAAAGATCCGCAAAGAGACAGGCTCATCGTAAAGACATTGCTTACCGGTAAGGCCCACTGGATCATTTTTCCCGAAGGCCGGATGGTCAAGACCAAAAAACTTATCAGCAAGGGCGAGTACCGTATCGGTGACGACCACTCCACCCGGACGCCTCATACCGGCGCCGCTTCACTGGCGCTGAGGGCCGAAATCTTTCGCCGTTTTCTGCTGCGGGATGATGCAGAAGACGAAAGCAGAGCCGCCCTGGCTGGCTTTCTGGGCATTGGCCGTGAAGAAACCATCGCCTCCAGCAGTGTTAAAATTGTGCCGGTCAACCTCACCTATTATCCGATCCGGGCACATGACAATATCCTTTCCGATCTTGCTGCCCGCTATGTGAAAAGGACGTCCGAGAGAATGCTTGAGGAGTTGATGACAGAAGGAACCATGCTGCTTGAAGGCGTAGATATCGATATGCAGTTCAGTCGTCCGCTTGACACGGCCGATGAACTCCAGGCTCCGCTTCTCCAATCATTGATCAACGGCCCTGTCGCAACCGATTTTTCTCAGAATGAACAGGTAGGGAATTATCTCCGTAAAACTGCGTTCAGCATGATGCGGACCTATATGGAACGGATCTATTCGGCAACAACAATCAATCTTGATCATCTCTTCGCATCCCTTCTGAGAAGGCGATCCTTCCGCCCTTTTAGCACCCAACAGTTTGCGCGATCCGTTTACCTGGTAGGCGATTACCTGCACACCCGGTATGCACTGGAAAACAGCCTGCACTCATCGCTTACAGAAGACCAGCTGCACCTGCTTGTTGACGACCGATTTGAAAAGTGCAAAGATTTTATCGAGCTTGCCCTGTCTACGGGAAGTCTTGCCAGAGATGGGAAGATGCTGAGAAAACAATCGTCCTACTGGCAGTTTCCGCCGCTGTTCCACAAGGCTCGAATCCTTAACCCCACAGAAGTAATGGCCAACGAAATAGAGCCGCTTGCCAGGGTGCAGAAATATATACGGGTGAGCTCACTGCTGCCCGATTTCGTCGTCAGAATGATTGTGGCCCGCCGCCTGTTCAAAAAAGATGCGACAGCATATCAGCTTGAGCACCGTGAGTCGAGCGGGTCGGTTGAATTCGAGAAGGGAGTCGCCTCCCCCTTTCTCCTGCCGTCATATACCAACAGGCTTGGTGTCGTTCTGGTTCACAGTTATCTGTCTGTTCCTGAGGAGATGAGAGCATGCGCACAATTGCTCAGGAAACAGGGCATGTGGGTGTATGGCGTCAGGCTGCCCGGTCACGGAACCAGCCCCGAATCTCTTGCGGCAAAGAGCTGGGGGCAATGGCAAGCTGCTGTTGAACGGGGCTATGTAATGATGGACTCGCTTTGCCGAAACGTCGCACTTGTCGGGTTCTCGGCAGGAGGAACGCTGGTTCTGGAGCTTGCCTCACGGCTTGAAACCCTTGCCGGAGTGATTGCTGTCTGTCCGCCTTACGAACTGCATGATTACTCAAAAAGATTCATGCCTCCGCTGCAGATATGGAACCGGCTGCTCAGCCGGTGGAAAGGAAATTCGAAGACCAGCGAATTTGTAGAATTCAGGCCGGAGGTCAAGGAGATAAACTATTCAAGAAATCCGGTTGCCGGTGTCGTTGAGGTAGGAAAGTTGCTTGATGCATGCAGAGCGAAGCTGCCGAAACAGCTTCACCGTACACTCATTGTTTCCTCGGACCGGGATCAGGTCGTCGGAGAGCGCTGCGGGCAGGAGTTGTTTTCACGGCTTGGTTCAGAGGACAAGGAGCATATGATAATATCAAGCCGTCGGCACAATGTAATCTACGGCCCGGAAGGAGCGAGGGTCAGGATGATGATTTCCTCTTTTATAAGGGACTGTTTGAAGAATCGGAGTCGTTAATCCCGGTGTGAGCGCCCGCCGGTTGCAATCTGACAAAGGACAGGCAGATTTATTCTGGAGTGTGCTGATACCCGTCTAACAGGAAAAAAGAGCGTACTGGTCGGCTAATCGCAGTCTGTGATTGTTTTTGTGATATTTTGCTTTACTATGACAGGAATAAATCAAATGGTCAGCAGGCGATCAGTTTATGCCATTGTCTCGACTCATTTTCAGGTGTCTAAAACACAGCGGAAGGAGGACACGTGTTCGATAAACGCTCAAAGCTGTTTCCCTCCAGGCGCCATTCCTGTTTCCTGAGCCATTGCGCCGTTTCACCACTTTACGTTGGAGCCGCGTCAGCAGCTGCCGGGTTTCAGCGCAGTATGGTCGAGCGCGGTATCACCGCCCTCGGTGATTTTGGAGATCTGCTGCCGCGATTCAGGAAAGGATTTGCTTCTTTGCTAAAAAGCTCTTCTGAAAATATTTCATTTGTCCATTCCACTGCGGAAGCCCTCTGCCAGATTGCCAACGGTTATCCCTTTGAAGCAGGTGATCAGATCATCAGTTATATTCACGAATATCCCAGTAACCATTACCCTTGGCTGATGCAGAAAAGGCGGGGGGTTGAGTTGCTCCTGCTGCCGGACAGCCGGCATACGGACGGCTTCGATGCCTTAGGACGCGTTGGGGGCTGGGCGATTGAAGACCTGGAGCGGCTCTGTTCGCCTCGTACCCGGGTTGTCGCTCTCAGTCATGTCCAGTTTGCCAGCGGTTATGGGGCTGATCTGGTTGAGCTTGGAGCCTTTTGCAGAGAGCGCAATATCGATCTGATAATTGATGCCGCCCAGAGTCTTGGCTGTCTGCCGGTGTATCCGGAGGAGTACGGCATCGCGGCAGTAGCTGCATCCGGATGGAAATGGCTGCTTGGTCCCAAGGGGGCGGCTGTACTCTACACAAACAGGCAGTTAAGAGACAAGTTGACCCCTACCATGGCGGGACCGGGCATGATGGAGCAGATGTTTGATTATCTTGATCATCGCTGGGCGCCATTTTCCGATGGGCGGATGTTTGAATATTCGACCATTCCATGGGACCATATTGCCGCCCTGACGGTCGTGGCTGAGGATGTCTTCAATCGCTACCCCATTGAAGACATCAGGGATGAAGTATTCCGGCTTCAGGACCTGTTTCTGGACGGTCTCAAGCCGGATTGTTTCAGAGTCCAGCGATTTGGGCAGCAGAACCGTTCGGGCATTATTGCCTTTGTACCTGAGCGTGATCCGGCGAGAATGGCTAAAGAGCTGGCGGAAAAGGGGGTTGTGGTTACAGAGCGGGCAGGCTGCCTGAGGTTGGCACCGCATTTCTATCTTGAGGATGATGCTGTTGTAAAAGCAGCGGCCATATGCAATGCAATGTGTGAAAAAGAACAACCCGATCTTTGATTGACCGGTGGAGTGAAGTGCGATATCGAATAGATTCAGTTTCAATCTGTTTGCCGGCAAAATAAGGAGGAGAACCTGATGAAGAAAGGACTCGTTGCTGCTCTGTTACTGGCGCTGCTGTTTATTTCGATTGCTGCAATGGGTGCGGAAAGTCCATGGGAAAAGAAGCTGCCGTTTGAGGAAGCGATCATCAGCTACACACTCAGTGGCATGGAGACCGGCGAAGAAGTGCTTTATATCAGAAAGCATGGTGCAGAGACCGCCCGCTATCGGACGACCATGACATCCATGCTCGGCATGACCATGAAAAACAGGACTGTTGAAATCGTCTCTCCTGACTGGATCTACAGTTTCGACCTGCGGGAAGGGACAGGAACCAGATCGATCAATCCGCAAAAGCTGATGATTGAAGAGTACAACAAGCTTTCAGCAGAAGAAAAACAGAAGGTTGAGAAAAATGCAGAGGAGATGGGAGCAGACTTTATGGGCGGCAGGCAAGGTTCGCTCGAGAAAAATGCCAAAGAAATCCTGGGATATTCGTGCGATAAGGTCACGGTACTGGGGAGTACCGTATACTCGATTCATGGTACTCCGATTGCCTTGCTTACCGAGTCAAATATCATGGGTGTTACGATAAAGAGTGTCGCCACGAAGCTCGACAAGGGACCTGTTGCTGACAGATATTTTCAGTACCCTGAAGGCCTTGTTCCCCAGCCTGACCCCGACGCCGATCAGATGGCCAGGATGATGGCTGAGCAGTCCATCGCCATGCTCAAGGACCCGGAGTCGTTCGAGGAGAAAAGCCAGGGAGGTATTATGAATAAAGTTCCTGCAAAAGGTGTCGAGATATCCCCGGAAGAACAGCAGCAGCTGGAAGAAGCCATCAAAGCCTTTAAAGGGATTTTTGGTAAATGATATGATGTCAATTGGAGACAAGATTATGGTGAGATTCAGTTTGTTGTCGTTTCTTCTGTTCTTCATCGCTGCAGGATGTTCGGAAGTTCAGGTAAACACTAATTTTAATCCCAAGACTGATTTCTCAGGATTGAAAACCTATGGCTGGCTGAGTACAGAAACTAATCCCGGCGATGATTTACGGTTAAATAACGAGTTAGTCACAAGGACGGTGCGGGCAGCTGTTGAAAATGAATTGTCGGCAAAAGGTTTTACACGCGATGACAGCGGGCATCCCGATTTTGTTGTCACCTGGTTTGGTTCGATCGAAGAGAAAATACGGACAGCGAATATCAATCATTTTTATTCGCGATACGGTTATGGAGCGCTCTACCGTGACCCTTACTGGAATTCCCAACCGGCAGCGAGCATGAATGCTGTCGAATACGAAGAGGGAAGTCTGGTTATTGATTTTCTTGACCCCGTTAGCCACGCGCTGTTATGGCGTGGCAGTGGAAGCGGTAAATTGAAGGAAAACCAGTCCGAGAGCCAGGTCAGGAGAAACCTCAATGGTGCAGTAACCAGTATTCTGGCGGATTTTCCTCCTCGCTGATTGGTCCTGTCTCACGTCAGGCACGTATTTTCAGCGTGGTGGCGTTTATAATTTCTTGGAGGCATTATTCTTGGCCGCTTGTTTGAAGGAAAAAGGTGCATCTGGACAACGCCTGCCTGAACCAGGAATGCGCTACTGAATGTCCCCGTTTGGTGCCGCCGAGCAAAGTCTATCTGAGGAACAACGGGTGAAAATGGTAGCAGCCAGGTACTCGTTTACCGGAAGAGCCAGAAAAAATTACACTTGAGGGACAACATTCTCTATTTTATTGGTCCTTAAAACCGTAATCGCACACATACCCTTCCGGACTGCCTGAGGGAACCGATCCTGAGGCAAAAAAACGTTGACACCCGTCATGGCACCGGGATATATTCTCGCGCTACAAGATTTTCGAGGCATACTTTTCATTGTACTTGTATTGTCTCATTGTCTGGAGTACAAAAGACTGATAAATCTAGTCTGATCCTCGGTAGCTCAGTTGGTAGAGCAGGTGGCTGTTAACCACCCTGTCGGCGGTTCGAGTCCGTCCCGGGGAGCCAGAATGGACTAAGGGCCGTTTTTCTTCGGAGAAAAGTCCTTTTTTTGTTGGTAGTCGATATTTTTATCTACTATAATATCAAATGGTTGCCGGTAGTTTGGGACGAGGCGGCCATCCTTCCAGATCGAGTTCGAACACACGAAATTGATTATTCGACGCTTTTCCTGCTCTGTCTGCTTTTCGTACAGAGATACGGCACGTTGCGCAAGTTCGATTAATTTGACGCCCTCATCGAGGCACGATCTGTTGGCATTCTGGAGCTGTTCAATTTTACGTAAAATATCATCCTGCTCACTCTTCCAGGCGGTCCGGGCCAGCTAGAACTTCTTCCATTGAAGGATGTTGTATTTTAATAAGGACTGAGAATGTTGTTAATTCTTCAATAATTTTTCCACTCTCATTTGATGGGAATTTTTCAACATCTTCAGTGAGCTTGAGGAGTTGCTTGTCGGAATCTAGTGTGCATTTCAACTCTCTGAATAAACCAGCACGAAAGCTCATTGCGTCTTCTTTCTGAATAACTCCAGGGAAATATGCTTGTATTCTTGTCAAGTCCAATATGCAGTGGATTGCACCAACTGCGGTAGCAAACATCATGGGGAAAAGGGGGTTGTCTTTTCCAAATGAATCATTCGAATTAGTTGTATTCATTGATACTCTAAAATCATTATTCAACCATGGCCTTTATCAAAGCGTCCTGAGCATTGGATACATAAGCCCAATTCTAAATAATATCAGGCAGTCAAGCAGCACCATCATAACGTTAGATAAGCTGCCCTGAGGACATGATATTTTTAAATAGAGGGATATTTTGTCCTGGAGATTTGAAAAATCATAGGTTCTCGGATGGACACTAATTTGCTTTTGTTGCATACTTATTTCATTTCCACAAATTTTTTTTAGCAAGCGCATAACGCAATTTATATGAGTTAAAGTTTTGGTATTAATACTGAAATAGTATATCAATGAGTTAAGAAATAAACTGAATAAAAATAATTGCTGAATTTTTAACGACTGAATTCAAAATAGTTAGCCTGTTGCACCCAAGAAATACCACAACATAAGAGAAGAGACAAAGGAACTATACTTAACCTTCTATATTTAATAAAATAGTTAACATTGTCTTTACTAGCCTCTTGCCTTGCACAGGAAGGTACGCTGGTAAGCTAACAGAAATAATATTATATTTCTTGTATTATTAAATGGTTAACATTGCCAAAACAAGTCTCTTCAATTGGAAAGATACGGAACTCCGTAACCTATCAGGAACAGTATAAACCCTGATAGCACCTTCCTGTGAAGAAGATTTGATTAGGTAATCATAATTGATTCATATCTCTCTATTTGGAAGTATGAAAAATATCATGTCTTGGATGTTTGCGATAGATCTGAACATGACATCTTTTGGGAGAGGTTGATAAGGCCAGAACGTACCAATAACTTTTGGGGAACTTGTATCATCAAGCCTTATTGGATATATAATATGTGAATCAAACTCTGGTTTGTAGAGCACAATGTTACATTCTGGAAAGTACCATCAAAATATGATCATCAGGAAAAGGTTTACTGGTAGCAGCTTTTTTGCTCGGACTACCTGGGAAAAATAGATTTTATGGCTCTAAAAATAGTCAAATCGCCTTCAGAACTTGCTAATCAGTCAGGACTCGAAGAATTGCTGGTTGAAATATCGACTCTCTTTATCAATCTTCCGGCTGATCAGATCGACAGTGAGATTGAGAACGTGCAACGCCGCATCTGTAAATTTCTCAACGTCGACCGCTCCACACTCTGGCAAATCCCAGAACAAGAGCCTGGGATTATTTTGTTGACCCATATCCATCAACCACCAGGAAGCCGGCTGCCCCTTGAGCGCATGATCTTAAAAGATTTCTTTCCCTGGGCTTTCGGGAAATTGATGGCTGGTGAAACCGTCATTATTTCTAAAATGTCCGACCTTCCAGCCGAGGCAGAACGTGACCGTGAGAGTTTTAATCTCTATGCCTCCAGATCCGGTGTCTATGTTCCGCTATCAGTTGGTCAAGGGGCGCTATTTGGTGTGTTGACCTTCGCCTCCATGCATAAAGAAAGAGCGTGGTCCGAAGCAGATCTCAAGGGGTGTAAGCTCCTTGCCCAGATGTTTGCCAACACGCTGACGCGCAAGAAAACCGAATTGGCCCTGCGCGAAAGCGAGGCACGCCTGGTCTTGACGACAAATGCCGCTGGAGCGGGCTTGTGGAACATGGCGATTGGCACTGGTTCAGTTTGGGTTTCGGAAAAAACCCGTGATCTATTTCATTTTGCCTCGGATGAAGAAATCAGTGATGCAAGCTTCTACAACGCGATGCATCCCGAGGACCGTCAGTCTGTCAAACAGATCGTTCAGCAGGCAATCCAGACAGGAGAGAACTTTTCGTGCGAGTACCGGATTGTGCTGCCGGATGGAATGATCCGCTGGATAGCTGCTCGAGGCCAGCTCCATCATGGATCAGATGAAGGATCGGATCATTTGCTGGGGGTGGCAATTGATATCACCGAGGGCAAGCAATCGAAGTTGAGGCAGGAAGAGCAGCTGCGATTTGAAGCGCTCCTGGTCGAGATATCTGCTCGTTTTGTCAACCTGTCAGCTGACCGTTTGGACGGTGAAATTGAAGACGCCTTGCACCGCATCGCTACGTTGCTTAATCTCGACTTTATAGCGCTGTGGCAAGGTTCGGCTGAGAATGGTGAAGGGCCTCTCGTCTACAAACTCACCCATATGCACCCTTTAGAGGGTGATCTGAAACCTTCCGAAATTACTGAAGAGCAATTACCCTGGTACAAACAGCAAATGCTTTCCGGTAAGATTGCCGGCTTCTCTTCCCTTGAAGAGCTGCCGCCCGAGGCGGCTCAGGACAGGGAATTCTGTCGCAAGCTTGGTATTAAGTCGAATTTGAGCATCCCGCTTACAGCAGGAGGTGGGCGGTCTAATGGCCTCATCGGTTTTAATACCATTCAGGCAGAACGTGACTGGCCGGAGGCGCTGGTAAAGCGGCTGCATCTGGTTACGGAAATCTTTGCCAATGCACTCGAACGCATGCGGATGGATGTTGAACTCCAGAAGAGGCTTGGTGAGATTGAAGATCTTAAACAACGTCTCGAACAAGAAAATCTTTACCTGCAGGAAGAAGTTAAAATCCTGGCTGATCATTCAGAGATCCTGGGGCAGAGCGTTGCCATAAAACATGTCCTTGCCCAGGCGGAGCAGGTGGCCAAAACAGACTCAACCGTTCTCCTCCTGGGAGACACCGGAACGGGAAAAGACTTGCTGGCCCGGTATATCCACCGTATGAGTTTGCGAAAAGACCGCCCGCTGGTTACGATAAACTGCGCTTCGCTTCCCCCTTCTTTGATCGAAAACGAGCTGTTCGGCAGAGAGCAAGGAGCCTATACGGGCGCCTTAACCAAGATGATTGGTCGATTCGAGCTTGCTGACGGCTCGGCACTTTTTCTCGACGAGATCGGAGAGCTTCCTTTTGAGCTGCAAAGCAAGCTTCTCCGGGTCCTTGAAGACGGTGAATTTGAGCGGCTTGGTTCAACAAAACCCCAAAAAGTGAATGTTCGCATCATAGCCGCCACCAACCGGGACCTTGCGCAGGAAGTTGAGAACGGCAGATTCAGACAGGATCTGTTCTACCGGCTGAATGTATTTCCCATAGTGGTTCCATCGCTGTCTGAGCGCTCTGAAGATATTCCTCTGCTGGTACGCGCGTTTGTCAGGACATTTAATCAGAAGATCGGAAAGCAGGTACGAACAATCCCTAAAAGTACCATGGAAGTCCTGAAAGCATATTCGTGGCCTGGCAATGTAAGAGAGCTGAGGAACATCATCGAACGCGCCATGATCATGAGTACGGGTGAAACCCTGGCCGTTCAGTTGCCGGCGAAAGCCTCTCCGGAGCCATCCACTGAGCGTACCCTTGAGGATATTATGCGCAGGGAAATTCTGGCAGTGCTGGCGGAAACACGCTGGCGTGTGGCCGGCCCCAAAGGCGCCGCCGCGATCCTTGGCCTGAAGAAAACGACCCTCTATTCGAAGATGAAAAAATTGGGTATCTCCCGCTCTAATCCCTAAATTACGATATATCGTCTTTTTTGCACCATATCGACTCAAAAACCCGCCTGCTCTATTCTAAGCAACCAGCATTTTCCTTTTAATACGCTTTAATTTCAAATATTTATAATCTTTATTTGCCGATATGGGCTGATTGGCATGTATATCGCAAAGTATCGGTATGCGTGCGAGATATGATCGATTTATACCGCCAATTTTTTTTCAGAAGAGAGGGACCGTTGTCTTTTCCGCGGTCCATCTACCTGGGCACATCCCGCATCGGGCATTGGTCGGATGATTTACTAACTTCAAGCAAGAGCAGAAGCCAGCATGATGAAGATACGCGACGATTATGCATTTCTCTCGACCTTCAAGATGATCATAGCTGCCGACAAACAGATAGACGCATTAAAAATTCTACGATCGCTCGCCCTGCAGGTCAGGGATGAACCGGACTGTTTAAGTTGTTCAATCAGCAGGGACGCAGAGAATGCAGATGTTGTCACGTACCAGGAATATTGGAGGTCTGAAGAGAGCCTGAATAAGCATATTTGCTCTCGTGAATACCGTAATCTGCTGCTGGTCATGGAGATGTCCCTTGAAAAGCCTGAGGTCAGGTTCGACACCGTCTCCTGTTCAACCGGATTGGAAACCATTAAAAAAATAAGAGCAAGGAGAAAAAAATGGCAAAAAAAGATCAGAATTTAGAATCTGGATTGGCTGATATAGCCAAATCAATACTCGAGAGCCTGGCAGAACAGGGTGTCAGCTTAGAAGATGCTGTTGGTGCAATTAAAGCAACAATCGAAGATTCCTCAGAGGTATTAGCAACAAAAAAGAAGGGTGCAAAAAAGAAACTCGCAACTAAAAAGTCTCCTTCGCTGAAAAGTTTATCTACCGCGAAGGTAAACGCCGATACTGCACGTATTGACACCTTAAAAGAAATCATGCGCAGCACCGTGGCTCCTATTGATTTCGAGCGCGTTATCATCATGAAGGAGCTTTACGAATCCACTGAAGGCCTTCCCCAGGTACTCCGAAGAGCCAAGTTTAATGAGGCTTTGTTTGATCGAAAAAAGATCTACATTGATGACAACCTTTTTGTGGGTGCCATGGGCGGCTCGGTTAATGCCATGTACACCTATCCTGAATGGCAGGTGGGCTGGATGGAAGAAGAAAAGGTAGTGGAGAAATCAAAGACTCCCGAGGAAAAAGAAGCCAATCAGTGGGCACTGGATTACTTTGGTTCGCGTGCGCAGGTTCCCCGTGTTTACGAAATCTATGAAAAGAGGTATGGCTATGACGCCAAGCCGATTTATGATGCAGGCCTCATTGCTGAATTTTTTAGCTGGCCAGCCGGAGGTGGTAACCTGAACTATCCAAAGGTATACAGAGAGGGCCTTGCCAGCATGATTAAGGAAGTAGAAGATAAAATGATGTCGCTTGAAATGCGTTTGCCAAACAAGGAGAAATTTTACTTCTATGAAGCCTCATTAATTACCATGAAGGCAGTTATCCGTTATGCTAACCGCTATGCGGCAAAAGCGCGCGAAATGGCAGCCAAAGAAAAAAATGCACAGCGTAAAGCTGAATTGATATCGCTTGCCGAAACCTGCGAGCATGTGCCGGAACATCCTGCACGCAATTTGCGCGAAGCCATGCAGTGCCACTTCTTCTGCCATATTGTTGCTGAATTGGAACAAGTGGGTTGCGGGTATTCTGAAGCTTACCTGGGACAAAACCTCGAGCCTTATTATCAGGCAGATAAAGCTGCCGGATTAATTACCTATGAGGATGCTGTTTTCATGTTTCAGAACCTGACGCTTAAATTGAATGAAATTGGCTATTACTTTGGCGAGTTTGTGGCCATGCAAAACTCAGCCGACCTCGGACAAAGCATCACACTTGCCGGTTTCGATGAAGAGGGAAACCATGCACATGCTGATATGGACTTCGTCATACTTGACGCAGTCAATTATCTCCATTTGCCCCAGCCTCCCCTTTCGTTGTGCTACACCAATAAAACCCCTGGTAAAATCCTTGAAAAAGTGCTCGATGTGATCGGTACCGGTATAGGAATGCCACAATTTGTGAGTGGTGATGCCATGTTCAAACGGGCTCTGCATATTTGGGGGAACACCAAGAATGGCGGCGACCTTCCGCTTGAGAAAGCAAGGCGTACCTGTATTGGTGCCTGTGTTGGAAGTTATATTCCATATGAAACCGGACACCCGATAGAAGGACAGCCAAATTTGGGTAAAGTACTTGAGCTTACGTTGAACAATGGTTTTGATCCACGCACCAAAAAGCAGATTGGACCCAAAACCGGTAATCCGGAAACATTTAAAACCTTTGAAGATTTATATGCCGCCTTTGAAGTGCAACTGCAATTCTGTGAAGATGTACTTCGCAGAGGAGCATGGATTGCAAGCATGCTGGCTGCCGAATATCTGCCGGTTACCTGGCGTTCCATTCTTACAGTAGGCTGTATTGAACGTGGTATTGATGTATGGAACGGTGGCGCCAACTACTATACTGTGGCACAGATTTCAGTGGGACAGGTGGATGCTGCGAATGGATTAATGGCTGTCAAGGAATTGATATACGACAAAAAGAAACTGACCTGGAAAGAATTAATGGCAGCACTGGCCGCCAACTTCGAAGGTGAACATGAGCGCGTGCACAAGATGGTTTACGTGGATGCACCAAAATATGGCAATAACCTCGGGGAGCCTGAAAGGATGTTGAAAAGAGTGAACGACAGCATTTTGCATGCTTTCGAAAGTGTTGATGGCGGTGGTAATTATATCACTAAGGATATTAAGACTTCACTTGATCAGTACACGAAGAGTGTGCATAACCTGATGGGTAAAATAACAGGTGCATTGCCTACCGGTAAAAAAGCCGGGGTTGCACTAACTGACGGTAGCCTTTCTGCCATGCCGGGAACGGATGTTAACGGACCTACTGCTTTGGTCATATCAGCTTCAGAAGGTAATGATGCTGTGAAGTGGACTGCAACACACATGAACATGAAAGTGCAGCCGGATCAGCTGAAGACACGAAAAGGTAGAGATCAAATTTTGGGTCTGGTAAAAACCTTATTCGATAATGGTGGCTACCACATTCAGTTCAACTGTCTGGATACCGATATGCTTAGAGATGCACAGAAACATCCGGAAAACTACCGCGACCTGGTGGTTCGGGTAGCTGGTTTCAGTGCCTTCTTTACCAAACTTGATGTTGGTGTTCAGAACGAAGTCATTGAACGTACATTACAAACTTTTCATTAGAAATTAAGGTTAGCCGGCATGGGTTTTCCCATGCCGGTTATCATTTTAACTAGAATTATAAAAGGCAAATATGAAAAATATAAAAAGAATAGCCATCGCTATTGGTTCAGGATACACTCCCGGGCTTAACTCCATTATTATGGGGGCTGCTATTTCTGCCCACAATGCTGGCTGGGAAGTAGTAGGCATTCGCGATGGGTTCGAAGGATTACTCTTTCCTGAGAAATTTCCGAACAGGGGATTGATTGACCTGGGACCGGAAGTCTATCGGCAAACTAAATCCAATGGGCAGCGATGCCATGGGCACGGCGGCAACTGTTGATCCCTTCAATGTAAGGACAATTAACGAACTGGAAATGGTAGAAGAAGTGGATATGTCTGACACGCTTCTGGAAAACCTGAAAAAAGAAAATATTGATGCGGTTATAGCCATCATGATGGGCAGGGGCTTGAGTATTCTCCACAAACTCAATCAAAAAGGACTGCAATCGGTATGCATACCCAGAACAGTAGAAAACGATATGGCTGCTACATCTGTGGCTTTCGGTTTCAATACTGCACTTAGTTTTAGTATCGAAATGCTTGACAGGGCCAGGCATGCAGCCATTTCAGCCAAAAAAATAGGTGTTGTAGAAGTTCTGGGTTCTCAAGCCGGTTGGTTGGCATTGCAAAGCGGCATTGCCGTTTTGGCCGATGCAGTTGTATTGCCTGAATTCCCCTGCGATGTAAATGCGCTGGCACAACACCTCAAAACTAAAATTAACCCCGGAGCATCAACATGCACTTGGTGGTTGTTGCAGAAGGAAGTTCGTTTACAAATCTTCCCGGGAGCTACAAATGATACCATCGACGATTTGAAAAAAGCCTTGTCACCATTGGCAACAGAAGACAATAGTGGATTTGTTATCAACAAAAGCGGGAAGGCAGTCAAAAACCTTGGCACATGCTCTTACAACAACTACTGGCAGATGATGTATTTCCCTTGGTTTTCGGACCTTGGACACGAGGAGGCGAAGCCACGGCTGTTGACCGTCAATTGGGATTGGCATATGGCGCTGCTTCAGTAAAAGCACTTGAGCAAAACAAGTTTGGCACCATGGCGGCATTTGTGCCACCGCATATTGATTTTGTGCCGCTCATTGATGCATTGAACAAAGTACGAACGGTACACAACCGACAATGAATTTATGAAAGTAGCCCAGGCATTGGGAATTTACACAGGAGCTTAATTCAATTATTATGGAAAATCAAAACTATTTAGATATAAAAGGCCGTGTATTAAATATACAGCGCTATTGTGGCGAAGACGGCCCGGGAACCCGAACCACTGTATTCGTGAAAGGATGCTCCCTGCGTTGCAAATGGTGCAGCAATCCGGAAAGCATTAAACCAAAACCGGAATTGGATTTTAACCGGAAGACTCTGCAAAGGAGCAGCCGCATGTGGTATTTGCCTGAAGGAGCCTTTCCCTCAAGGAGCGTTTTACGTCCAGGATGGAGACGATGACAAAGTGCATGCCTAACTGGGATTTGGCCAACTCTTGCACCGAAGAACTTGCGGAATTGTGTCCAACCGGGGCTATAGGCATGTTTGGCAAAGAAATGACGGCCGGTGAAGTACTTACCGAAGTGTTGAAAGATGAAAGTATGTACCGCAATACCGGTGGTGGAGTGACCATCAGTGGTGGCGAGTGTTTGTTGCAGCCCGATTTTACCGCAGCTATTTTGCGCGGAGTGCAGGAAAGCGGCATACATACGGCCATCGAAACGGCAGGCAATGTTCCCTGGGAGTACATGGAAAAAGTGTTGCAATATGTTGATTTAATGCAGCACGACAATAAGTTGATGAATCCGATTCTGAGCGCCATAAAAAATGGACAGGGGTAGACAAACAAGCGTTTGCTTGAAAACTTTAAAAAGGCCTACGAAACTTTTCCAAATGTTGAATTTATCACACGTACACCACTCATTCCCGGTATCAATGCCGATGAAGGGCATATTCGTGCCGTGCTTGATTTTATCAAGCCCTACAAAAATGTGATTGACTATGAATTGCTTCCCTTATCACCGCTTTGGTCTGGGTAAATATGAGTATCTTAGGCAAGGTTTACGAATTGCAGGATTACGATTCACCTTCGCCTGAACTGCTCGCTCATCTGAGAGGTATCATTGACGAAGCTTTTGGTCGAACCTCAGAATCGAAATGAATGATCTTCTAAACATACGGTTAAAACTGATGGAAGAACCAAAGTTGAATGCGGTAGTTACGCTGCGCAGCGAGGTTCCGCCATGGCTCATGATTTTACAGGTTGTTCCGAATTGTTGGACTTTTCCCGATTATGTGCCCGGGCATGTAACGAGATTGGGTTTGCTCGGCTTCGGCTAGGCGGGCACCTACGGCGGCCCAATCCATACACCGACCCTCGACCGCATCGCAGACCGGACAGATAAGTAGCGCTAACGCTGAACTGGGACATTATTATTACCACACATCAGGCATGAAAATTTGAAATTGACTTCATGATTAACTTACTACTGTTATCTTACTGAGATACCTGGCAAAGTCATTAAAGAGGCTATTGTCGGCAATGTTAACCATTTAAGCAATTCTGCAACTTAGGACTATTCCTGATTCTCTATTATCACCGACGAACTACCCCAAAGAGATGTTTCCACTGGCAATGTACAACTATCTGAAAATTCTAAAAAAGAAGGCTAACAGGAAAAACCCTAAGCTAAAGGGAAATACAGAACTGAGTACCTTTGATTTGGCAATGTTAAGCTCAAAACTCAGTTACTGAAATTAATATATCTTATCTAATATATCAGTGAGGTTAAACTGAAAACCATGCTCTTAAACTGAAAATTACCGATGGTTATTTTCATTCCTAAAACAAACTAAGATATGAAACTTCTTGGACAACCAATAGGTTTTATTTGGTACTTTTTGAGAATTTTTATAATACTGAAATTTTCTCTACTAAGAACCGTGCGGTCATAATCGCGTTTCTTCTATAACTATCATTCAAGGTAACAACGAACTGGAGATATTATGGGAATGAGATCATTTGATAAACCAAAAGCAAATGTTTGTTTTACAATCCTTATCAATACAGCCTTACTTTTCTTGTTGATCGGTGGTTGTGCATCTCCTCCTGCAACGACCGGCCCTGGCACACCTGACGAAATGCAGCTTCAGCATTACGACATGGTGAAATCTGCTATTGAGGCGAAGTCAAGGACTGATGCACTCGTTGCGCTATCCTTACTGCAAGCCGATGTCTCACGATGGCGAACTAATTCGGTCGAAATTATGAAGGCGTTTGTTAATAATGCGGAAATTACAGATGCCGTGAATAAAGAGGACTGGGACCTGGCGAATCAATTATTCCAGGTACTGACAATTTCGTACAGAACCCCATAGGGAGGTGTTGGCCGTTGCATTTTAATAATGCTGCAGATCTGGTCGCCTGCCATGGCTGCAGCCAGCTGCTTGAAAAGCAGGATGTCTCTGCGGACCGGTTGGTGTGCTTCGAGCTTAACGGCACCGGGTCCTTGTGGCTTATGACAGGATCGGAAAACCCTGGACAAAGGTTGGCTCTTTCATGCTCACGCAAGCCCTGATTGCCTGGTGTCTGGTCGAAAGCACGGTAACTATTCATGCCGCAGGTCTGGCCGTTATCCTTGGCTACTTTTTCAAAATATCTCCTGCCGACAAGAGGTATTTGAAAACCGCCTGGCGCCTGAGCCGTCTGGCCTGGTGGCTGATCTTCCTACACCTGATTGAGATCGCCATATGGGGGCTTTTTTACTGGTGGCAGGAATGCTTTGCCGATGTCGAATCGGCCTTGTATTTCGCCGGAATAACCTATACGACTATCGGTTATGGTGATCTTCTGCTGCCGCAGGAGTGGCGCCTTTTAGCTCCTGTCCAGGGATTGACCGGCATTTTGATGTGCGGGCTGTCCGCCGCGGTGTTTTTTGCGGTGGTGAGCAATTTGTTTAAGAACAAATGATAGGTTAACAGAAACTGACGGCTGGATTATCCCACGAACAGGTATCTCTGTAAACATCCAGGCCCCTACAAAATGGATTTTTCACCATGATTCTCATCGTCTTCTTCATTCTTATGATATTTTTCTACGGCCTGATATCCGCGCGTTTTGAACGCAGCATCGTCACGGCACCAATCTTTTTTACAGCGGCAGGCATGCTCATCTGCCTGTTTCTGCCTGACCTGGAGGAACAGCCTGAGAAAATTGAAGCATTTCTCCTGCTGGCTGAGGTTGGCCTGGTGCTGCTGCTCTTCACGGATGCCAGCCGCACCAACCTGCAGCTATTAAAAAACATTCGCAGCCTGCCCATTCGCTTGTTGAGCACGGGACTGCTTCTCAGTATCGGGCTGGGTGCACTCGCCGCCGTTGTTGTTTTCCCGGCTCTCTCTATCTGGGAGGCCGGTATTCTTGCAGCCATTCTTGCACCGACCGATGCAGGCCTGGGTCAGATCATCGTTAACAGCCCGCATGTGCCGATGAAAATCCGCCAGGCTCTCAACGTGGAGGCCGGTCTCAATGACGGCCTCTCCGTGCCATTCCTTCTTTTTTTTATTGCATTTGCCTCTTATCACGGAGCAGGGCAAAGCGCGAGCTTGACCCATTTTATTGTCCAGCAACTGGGGTATGGGGTCATGGTCGGCATCGGCATCGGACTGCTCGGAGGATGGCTCCTCGGGCTTGCACAACGTAAAAATTGGATAGCCCAGTCCTGGCAGCAGCTCGCCGTTGTCATGGTGCCCCTGTGCTGCGCGGTCACGGCCGAAACCGCCGGAGCCAGCATGTTCATTGCCGCTTTTGTTGCCGGCCTCGCCGTGCAGGTAGGTTACCGGGAGGTCGGCACGCACAGTGTCGAATTCACCGAGGAGTGGGGACAACTGGTAAACCTCGCCGTTTTCTTTCTCTTTGGCCTCCTGGTTGTTTTAAACGTTCATAATTTCAATCTCAAACACCTGCTCTATGCCCTGGTCAGCCTGACACTCGTGCGCATGGTTCCGGTATGGATCGCCCTTATCGGAACCAGGCTGAAACGGGCCACCATCCTGTTTATGGGATGGTTTGGCCCCCGAGGGCTGGCCTCGATAGTCCTTGGACTGGTCTATCTGGAGCAGGAGATGCACCAGCCGGGAGAGGAAACTATTCGGCTCGCCCTGATGGCCACTGTCCTGCTCAGCATTTTCGCCCACGGATTGAGCGCCATGCCTGGTATCGCCATTTACACGAAAAAAGTCGCCACACTTCCGGCAGACGCGCCGGAGCTCGAAGAGGAGGGGACGAACGGATAACGGTGTCAACCGGAGAACGATTGACCTCACTATCTTTCCGTTACATTGTCTATGCTCGCAGACATTATTGATATGCACAACAGCTGGAAATTACTGCATGAGTAAGATTACGAATTTCAAAGAAGCAACCAAGACTGGCCTGGCCTTTGCCGCGGTATTCGGCATCGCATTACAGGCTGATTGGATGAACCCGTACTGGGCTGGCTGGGCTGTGGCAGTGGTTGCACTGCCGACAGCAGGAGCCTCAATTCAGAAAGGTATGCTGCGAATTTTGGGTACGATACCGGGTTGTCTCGCCGCCTTGGTCATTCATGCCCTGGCGGTGCAGGATCGCTGGACCTTCATACTGCTCACCTGTGGATGGATGTTCTTCACTACTTACATGATGGTGCGCAAAGAGAAAAATTCCTATTTCTGGGTAATGGCCGGCTACGTCTGTCTGATGATTCTTCTATCCGATGTGGATTCATCGGCAAATATGTTTGAGAGTGCTGTGTTTCGAACCGTTGAGACGGTAATGGGAGTTGTTGTCTATACCTTAGTTGCTGTCTTTTTATGGCCGCAGACAAACCTTGGAGCTATAAAAAAATGTGGCGCTGAACTGGCCGTGAGCCTGGATAATATCTATTGCTTAAGTCGAGACACTCTGCTTGGCTTTGGGGAGAAAGGTGGTAGTTTTCAGGAACTGCAGGTAAAAGTCGTCAAGCAGCTGGCTCAGTTCAGGCAGGTCCTCCAGGCAGAAGGATCGGAAAGCCATGAGGTCAAAGAGCTTCGCCATTTGTGGGAGCGCTTCCACGGACTGTCTCTGGAACTGCTCGAGAGCTTAGGGCGGTGGCACTCCGGCTTTACCGAACTGCGCCGAATCGACCTGAGGCGCGTTCTGCCCGATCTGCACTCCTGTTTTGCTGAAATCGATTCTCGTTTTACTGCTCTGTCCCACGTTTTTGAAGAGAAGGGGCAAGCTTATATTTTTCAATCGATTCGCCTGGAGGTTGATTCCACAATAGTTGTCAATCTGTCCAGCTTTGATCGGGCGGCGTTGGAAATACTCAGAAAGGAGCTATTGAATCTGGATGTACTGACCACCGAACTGCTTGAATGCGCCGGCGAACTGCAGGGTGATTTTACCGGCACCAGAAGAGCAAAACCGAGGGAAACGTCTGGCCTCCGTTCCCGGATATCGGCGTTTCCTGTTCCCGATTGGGACCACCTGCGAAGTGCAGCATTTGTGGCGATAACCACCGGCGTTGGTTTCCTTGTCTGGATCTTATTTGATCCTCCCGGACACTCTGGCTGGTTTCAGCTGACAGGTACTCTTGCCCTGCTGGTTGCCCAGATGCCATCGTTGCGGGCGAGCCGGATGATCCTACCTGTAGCGGTAACCTCTGCTGTCTGCCTGGTGATCTATGTCTTTATCATGCCGCAGCTCTCAAGCTTTCGCGGACTCGGCTCCCTGCTGTTCATCGTCATGTTTCTGAACTGCTACTTTCTTTCAGGGATGGCTCGGTTCTTCTGCAGTATGGCAATTCTCAACATGCTGCAGATTCAAAACCCACAGGTTTATAGTTTTGCGGCAATGGCTAACGTCTACATTTTCCTGGTGATGGCTTTTACTTTTCTCTTTGTCATGTCCTACCTGATCGGTTCCCCCCGTCCCGAGAAAGTACTTCTGCGCCTGATGGAACGGTTTTTTCGCAGTGCCGAATTTCTGATGTCGCGGAAGACACCTGAAATCGGCCAGTTGTCGTTTTTAGAGCTTTGGCGAATTGCATACCATTACCGACAGTTACATTCGATTCCGACCAAAATCAGCGCCTGGGGCAAGGCGATTGACCAGAATCTTTTTCCGGGCAATACACCTAAACAGATACAGAACCTGGTAACCAGTATCCAGACCTTGGTCTATCGACTTGAACAATTTCTTGATACCGGCGTAGTCTTCCGGTCAGAACCTGTTTCCGTCGAGCTGCATAAAGACGTGAACACTTGGCATAGCGTTATTGCAAAGACATTTAGCAACTGGGCCACAGCACCTGAAGCAGAATCGGTTGCAACACTCAAAGAGCGTCTTGAGACAGGTTTAACCAGAATTGAAAGACGCATTGAGTCAGTCGTTAACAGAACTGATGTGGAGGTGGGTCGTCAAGAGGGAGAAAATTTCTTTCAATTGATTGGCGGGTACCGTGGCGTTTCGGAGGCTGCACTGGCCTATGCCGGAGCTGCGCAAGTAATCAACTGGAGTCATTGGCGGGAGGAGCGATTTTCATGAACACTATTCCCAGTGAGTTTGCGGTTGGGGGTGTCTATCTGCCTCCTTCGTTGGTCGCTGGCTGTCTTGGCGTTTTGTTAGCCTACTGGACCGCCGGATTGTTTAATCGCTATCGGCTGTCGCGGTATTTTTTTTATCCTCCGCTAGTATTCGTGGCGCTCTCTATTATTTATTCCGTTCTTATTGGAACCTACGTGGTAAGGATCTAGCAGATGAAGAAAATTTTGAAATTGACCTTGACTGGAGTCGTTGTAATCATCGCTGTGGGCTTGATGCTATTTAAATATTGGGATCAAGTCGTCAACCCCTGGACTAGAGACGGCCAGGTTCGTGCCGATGTTATTGAAATTACTCCACGAGTGTCCGGTCCAATCGTCAAACTTGCAGTGAAGGATAACCAATTCGTTAAAGCCGGAGATCTGCTCTTCGAAATAGATCCACGTACTTTCCAGGCCAGTCTGGACCAGGCCCGGGCTAATTTTGATAAAATAGGTGATAATTATATTGTCCAGGAAAGACAGGTTGATGGGGCAAGGGAGCAGGTAAACAGTTCGAAAGCTCAAATAATGCAGGTAGAAAGTGCCATCAAGGAAATCGATTCCACCATTCAGAAAGACCGATCAGAGCTTGAACGTCAGAAAGAACTTATACCCCAAAAGGCGACTTCACAAAAGTCGGTGGATCGTGCTCAGGCAAATTACGATATCGCGCTTGAAAAACGTAAAGGTGCCTTGGCCAGTCTTACTCAGGCCAAGGCAAATTTGAAAAAGGCGGAAGCGTCGCTCGCCCAGGCACTGGCTACGCTCGGATCGTTAGGGGATGAAAACCCAAGCGTCCGGGAAGCAAGGGCAGCAGTTCGTCAAGCGGAATTGAATCTTGAATTCACCAGTGTGCGTGCTCCAGTAGATGGGTACGTAACTAACGTTACTTTGAGACTGGGAAGCCACACCGTTGCCAATCATTCAGTGCTTGCCCTTGTTGATATCAACAGCTTCTGGGTTCACGGGTTTTTTAAAGAAACCCAGGTCAGAAGGATAGGTGAGGGGAACAAGGCGATCATCACGTTGATGGGCTACCCTGATTCTCCTCTCGAAGGGTACGTGGACAGTATTGGCTGGGGTATTTCCCAACGGAATGGCAGTTCGGGGCAGAACTTGCTGCCTAATGTCAGTCCGACTTTTGAGTGGATCAGATTGGCACAGCGACTGCCAGTGAGAATCCACCTGACTAAAGTGCCGGAGAATGTTGTACTGCGTGTGGGTACAACAGCATCGGTCATGGTGATGACAGATGCTCAGTCACCTGAAGCGGGTGCACCGAAATGAAAGAGGAAAATCTGTATCCCATGCAGTCTTACAATAAAAGTTACAGCAGGGTCATTAGAATCAATGGTTGGGCTGGTAGGTTACTCCCTGTTTTTTTCTTGGTTTTTCTTCTGAGTGGCTGTGCTGTTGGTCCTAATTACAGTACTCCGGAGGTTCATACGCCAACAGAATGGACTGAAGTCGATAAAGCCTATTTCGACCTTGCACCGACTGTTGATCCACGATGGTGGAAAGAAGCTTTTCACGATCCTTACCTGGACCAGCTTGTCGAAGAAGCCCTGAGCCAAAACCTCACTCTGAGGTCCGCAGGGCTCCGGGTGTTGCAGGCGCAACAGTTGCTTGCCATTGCCATCGGTTATCAGTTTCCACAGCAACAGGAGCTGGACGGGTCGGCTGTGCGTCAGAAACAAGGCAGCCGAACCTTCAATAATTACAGCCTCGGATTCAATATTGGCTGGGAGCTCGATATCTGGGGCCGTTTCAGTCGTCAGGTGGAATCGAGTTCAGCAGAGCTGGATGCAAGCGTTGCCGGTTTTGACGGGGTTGTTGTCTCCCTCGTAAGTCAGGTTACCCAGACCTATATACTTATCCGCACCTATCAGGATCAGTTAGATGTAATTCGAGAAAACATCCGGCTCCAGGAAGAGAGCCTGAAAATTGCCCGTGCTAAAGCCGATGCAGGCGAGGTAAGCGAGTTGGATGTGAACCAGGGGGAATCTTTGCTTTATTCGACCAGAGCTTCGCTTGCAAAACTGGAAATACCCCTGCAGCAGGCAAAAAATGCCCTCGCCGTTTTGTTGGGCAAACCACCTCAGGATATAAATCATCTGCTCGTTGAGAAAGGGAACATTCCTACGGTACAAGAAAAAGTCGCCTTGGGCATGCCGCAGGATCTAATCAGAAGGCGTCCCGACCTGCGTGCTTCAGAGCGTCTGCTTGCTGCGCAATGTGCCCAGATCGGTGTCTCACTTACTGAGCTTTATCCGCATCTCTCCATCGGAGGATCAATTGGAACGAGCGGTAGCAATACCAATGAGCTGTTTCGTACCGGCAGTGAAACCTGGAGTATAGCTGGAGCGTTTTCCTGGAATATATTCAATTACGGACGCCTGACAAGTAACGTCCGGTTGCAGGACGCCCTTTTCCAGCAGCTCCTTGTTGACTATTACGAAAATGTCTTGCAGGCCCAGGCTGAGGTTGAAAACAGTATTGTCGCCCATTTAAAAGCACAGGAACAGCTGGCCTCATATGACCTGGCTGAAAAGGCAGCGCAAAGCGCCGTGGATATTGCTTCTGCCCAGTATCAGGAAGGTTTGATACCTTACGATACAGTGATCAACACCTTGTTTGCTCATTTACAGCAACAAAATCAGCTGGCTACGGCTCGAGGCGATGTCTCAACCAGTCTCGTCCAGGTCTTCAAATCACTTGGAGGCGGTTGGGAGATCCGGGAAGACAGAGATCCTGTCGATTTTCTTCCTCCTGCCATGAAAGAGGAGATGTTGATGAGGGCAGACCAATGGAAAGGAGTCCTTCAACCATAATTATACTGTGGTCACCTTGGATACAACCAGGAGGAAAATGAAAGAGAACTCAGCAGCAAATAAAAAGGTTTCAACATCGCCAAAAAACTTTCGTGTTGATACTATTGCTGGACTTACCGCCGCCGCAGTAGTTCTGCCAAAGGCAATGGCGTATGCGACCGTTGCAGGATTGCCTGTGGAGGTCGGATTATACACTGCTTTTCTACCGATGATGATCTATGCACTACTCGGGACATCGCGGGTACTCAACGTCAGTTCTACCGCAACTATCGGCATCCTGACCGCGACTCAACTGGCCATAATTGTACCCGATGGTGACCCTGCACGGTTAATGACTGCAGCTGCAACACTGACTGCAATGGTTGGAGTAATTCTGGCATTAGCTGCTGTGTTGCGGCTTGGGTTCGTGGCCAATTTCATCTCCGCGCCTGTTCTTACAGGGTTTAAGGCAGGTGTTGGTTTTGTCATCGTTTTTGATCAAGTACCCAAACTGTTTGGCCTCCATATTGAAAAAGCTGGCTTCTTCCGTGACATCGCTTCACTGTTTCACCATCTGCCTGATTCATCTCTTTTAACGATGCTTATGGGGGGTGTCACATTACTGATTCTGTTCGGGCTTGAGCGGTTTTTCAGGCATTCTCCTGCCCCGCTGATTGCTGTTGGTATATGTATAGCGGCGTCCTGGTTGTTTGGACTTGCCAGCCATGGTGTTTCCACGGTAGGCCATATACCTCAAGGGTTACCAGCGTTGATTTTTCCTGATTTATCTCTGATTGGAAATCTGGTACCTGGTGCCCTGGGAATATCCCTGATGAGCTATACTGAAACGATTGCTGCAGGACGGGCTTTTGCTGTCCAGAGTGACCCGCGCATCAATCCAAATAGAGAGCTCATGGCAACGGGGATGGCGAATCTGGGGGGAGCTCTTGTTGGTTCAATGCCTGCAGGTGGAGGTACTTCCCAGACAGCGGTAGTCAGAGCTGTTGGTGGTAAGTCTCAAATAACGTCGCTGGTGACAGCAGCGAGTGCACTTGCCGTAATGCTTCTGTTTGCGCCCCTGCTCGGGTTGATGCCACATGCTACTCTTGCCGCTGTGGTGATCTTTTATTCAGTAGGACTGATTCAACCTCTTGAGTTTGCAGCCATCCGTAAAGTTCGAACGATGGAGTTCCGCTGGGCCCTGATCGCCTGTATCGGCGTTCTGCTGGTCGGGACACTGAAGGGTATTGTGATAGCCATTATCGTTTCGCTCGTATCCCTGGCAAGCAAAACGACTACCCCCCGAGTCTCGGTTATCTGCCGTAAACAGGGTACCGATGTCCTGCGCCCGCTTTCCCCGGATCATCAGAATGATGAACTGTTTGGGGATCTCTTGATTCTCCGTCCGGAGGAGAGGATATACTTCCTCAATGCACAGAACATTGCTGAGACAATCAACGAACTCATTGAGAAATATCAACCTCGCGTATTGGTGCTGGATATGAGCCGGGTATCGGATATTGAATACTCAGCCTTGCAGATGCTCATTGAGGGA
Organism: uncultured delta proteobacterium; assembly: GCA_963710015.1. Lineage (GTDB taxonomy): Bacteria > Desulfobacterota > Desulfobulbia > Desulfobulbales > Desulfocapsaceae > MADRE3. The sequence continues at coordinate 409,999 of CAVPYP010000014.1, forward strand.
GATCAAACGACGAATAGTAACGGTTTCACTTTGTGGCTCGCTGGGTTGAATCCGGAGGTTCTCGCTGTTGTACGTCGATCAGAGTTTGCTGATCGGCTTGGCGAAGAACGCTTGCTGTTCAGTGCCCGGGAAGCAATAAAACAATTTCAGCTACAACAAAAGGATTCTTCCGGTGCTTAAATAGTGAGAGTTTATTTATAAATAGTGATGCCTGCATCAAGAGGAGCCAAACTGGAAACCTTTTACCATCTATCTAAGAATGTCTGTAAGAAGCGGGTGCGTATTGGTGGAAATAAATAAGATAATAATTGGCAACCATAATCATTTAAGTAAATCGCAATTTAAGGCTATTCCTGAGAGGTTACAGAGAGTCCCACCAAGGCTTTCAGCAGGGTTAGAAATGGCAAGGTTAACCAATTAAGAATATTTGGAATTTTACATTCTTCCTGTATCTCTTCAAATTCCAATCAGCAAATCACTTGCCCTTGCCAAACGGGAGGTTTACAGGATTAAGGTAATATTCTGTATTTAATCAAAAAGAAAGATATTTATGTTGGCAATATTAACGTTTAAGTTCACTAGCGTCGGATTAGCCCCGGATGTGTCAATCAAAGACATCTTGGTTACAAAGTGGAAGTTAAAAATAAGCCAAGATTAGGCGTTAAATGCAACGATTCGTTAGCATTCTTAGTGTGGAGGCATTCATAAATCCACAATCTCGGGAATCCCGTTCGGGATAGAAAGTGGTTATTGCGAACCATTGGGTGCGTAGCTGCAATGGTTATAAGTCCCACCTGATCAAAGCAGAGCCGGCAGGTCAGTAGTGAATTCTGCGGATAAGCCCGGTAACGGGAGTCCGAAGCCAGATGGATCAAGGATGCAGGCTCTGTATTGAGCCCCGAAAAAGGTATAATCGTGGTCTGATGAGGGCCTCCGGTGCATTGGAAGTGAAAGGCGACGACCTCCTAGTATTTTATTTTGAGACAGTTTCTGGGATGCCCAATATATGGGAAAATACACGGTCAATAACAACTTCCCCAAATGTAACATCTGGATTACCGTTCTGGCCCAGAATGCATTCAGCCTCTGGGATGGTTCGGCAAACCCGGATGAGTTTCCACGGTCGGCGCTTGCGACGGATTGGGGATTTGCCGCAGCTCAGGCGAAATAAAAAGGGAGGCAAGTGGATGATTGCCACATCTAAGGAAGGGGGAACTGCCTGGATTGACTACTGGTGCATCACTAAGGCGTTAAAAGGATTAAAGAAAAAACTCTGTGAAGAATGGATCAATCTTCAGCTTTCACCCGAAGCCCAGGCAGCGGTCGTCAAGAATCAGGGTGTATCGCCTGTGGTTCCTCTGGATGGAAACCTGTTAGCACCTGCGGAAAAACACTTTCCCATGTGGGTGACAACGATTATTTCAAGACCGTTGCGATCTGGCAGGTCATGAGTGAAGACACGGAAAAAGCGTTCAGAGAGATGTGGGAAGAAGCCAAATAGCAAAGAAAACAATGATGGTAAATTCGGCTCGGGAATAGAAAAGGGTGCAAAAATCTTCAAAGGTGATGCGTCCGGTGATCTGTGACCTGTGGCGTATAAAAAGACAAAGATCATTCGTTTTAACAACTCTAATCAAAAGGAGATAAGTTATGGAAATGAATTGGTTGCCAAATGGAAATGTAGGCCTGCGCCGTCGAACGTTTCTCGCTATGATGGGTGTCGCCGGCGCTGCTCTTGCAGGTTTGACGCTGACTGCGAAACGGGCTGCTGCTGAGGCTATTACAATTCAGGAAATAAAGCAGGGCGAGAATGTTTTCACCTATACTGAACGAATAAAAGGGAAATTTGACCAGACACTCTATCAACAGGTGATCGGCGCCGCAAACGATTTCAAGGAAGGCGATCTGACTATCGGTGTTGGTGCCAAGGATGAAGCCAGCCGGAAAATCGCTCGCGAGCTTCTGGCTAACACCAGGCTCAAGGATCTCCATGAGCATCCATTGCATGTTGACGATTTGCAAAAGTTGATTTGGAAGACCACTGATCAGGCCCAGTACGACAAGGTCAAAGACTGGACAATGAGGGAACTGAAGGACTTCCTCCTGACCAAATCCGAATCAGAGATAAAAGGCATCATGAATGGCTTGAACAGCGACATCATCGGCTGCGTCCCGAAGTTGATGGCCAATGATGAGTTGATCGCATTCGATCAAAAAATATTCAACCCGCTGCCAGGCACCCAAATGGGGACAAAAGGTTATATGGGCGCCCGTATCCAGCCTAATTCGCCCACAGACCATCCCGATGATGTTAAGTGGCAGACGCTTAATGCCTTTGCCTATGCAACAGGAGATATCGTTATTGGTAACAATCCCGTAGACAGTCAGGTTAAAAGTGTCGCGGCTGTTGAAGAAGCGCTCAAAGATGTGGTGGATGCCTTTAAGCTAAATGATATCATACCATGGTGCGTGCTTTCCCATATTGATGTTCAGGCGGAAGTAGCCGACATACAACCGGAACTGGTGGAAACGATGTTCCAGAGCCTAGCCGGAACCGATGCCTGCAACAAGACATTTGATGTCACCACTGACAAGATCCTGAAGTATGCAAGATCCAAGGAAGGAAAAAGATACGGGCTTTATTTTGAGACGGGCCAGGGGTCCGAGTTTACCAATGGAGCTGAAAACGGTGTGGACATGATGGTGCTTGAGTCCCGGAAATATGGTTTCAGCAGGGCGGTCGCGATGGAATTGGCTAAAGTGCAGCCGCAAGGAGCGTGGCTCCATATCAATGATGTGGCCGGATTCATCGGACCTGAGGTTTTCAGGACTCGTGAGCAACTGGTGAGGTGCTGCCTGGAGGACATCGCCATGGCTAAACTCCATAACCTTACCATCGGTCTTGATATCTGCTCCACCTTACATATGGACGTCACCCTGGATGATCTGAACTGGTGTCAGGACCAGATCATGCCGGCCAATCCCGCTTACCTGATTGCGCTTCCCACCAAGAACGACCCCATGTTGAGCTACCTTTCGACATCATTCCAGGACCATGTCCGTATCAGGGATAAATTCGGTTACAAGGTCAACGACGCCATGTGGGATTTTTATAAAGAGATCGGGATCGTGGATGCGAACAACAAATATACCGAACATTTTGGAGACCCCCTCTGGGTTTATTACCAGTACCTCCTGGCCAAGGGCGACAAGCGCTCCAAAGATGTCATATATGCAGAAGGCCGGGAACAAATCAAGGAAGTGGAGGCCAGGGGCGTTGATATAGCAATCGGCCATGGCAAGGAACTCTGGGATCTCAACCCTGAGCTCGAAGCCAGGGTCATAACCTTGTACGATGACGCCAAGGTTTGTCTCCGATCTGAGCTTACCCCTGCCTTTGTAAAGACCATTCCCAATGGTGTGCCTGTCAACACCTTGTCCAAGGACCGGGAAGACTATATTACCCACCCTGCAAGCGGTGAAAAACTGGCTCCTGAATTCATTGAGGTACTGAAAAAACTGAGAGATTCATGGGGAGCAAATATTCCCAAAGGCCAGATTGTGATCTCCGACGGCCTGAACGCCAATGCCATCATGGATGACGGTCACCTTGCCCCCTATCTGGAAGAATTGCGGAAATTGCTTGCAGAGGCAGATGTGCCCATGAGTGAGAAAAACATCGTGGTCACCAGCGGCAGGGTCCGGGCCGGCTACCGGATCGGTGAGCTGCTCTTTGAAAACGCAGACCCCAAAGCCTTTCGCGGGATTCTTCACATCATCGGCGAACGTCCGGGGACCATGCATCATTCCTATTCCGTCTATATAACAGTCACCAAGGGCGAAAAATGGGCTGAAAAGAAAATCGATCACGATATCACGAAACTCGTATGCAATATTGCCAACACAGCGCTGGACCCGAAGAAAGCGGCCCATGAAACCATCACCATCATAAGGGAAATGGTAGGCAAACAAGTTAATAACAGCCGGCTCCTCGGCAAAGGATGAAAATAAACGGTAAGCGTCGGCGTCAAACGGGTGATAGTACGGGCAAGAGAATCGACCCGACTGATCTGAAGATGCTGATTGACTATTTTTATGCAACACTTGTCGAACATGTTCAACCGACAGCCGAGATCGTCGATAAAACCGGGCCAGGGGTATTGGTTGTGCAAATAGCGATTACTGATCTGATGCCGACGAATTACAAGCTTAGCGTCGCGGGAACGTTGATGCCATACGCTATTGTGGCTGAGGCGGCGTCAGGACTGGCCGGTGGCAGACCGGCCGGGTCTACACCGTATCTCGGTGAGTGCGTTAGATAAGGAAGGGGGAAAGAAGCGACCGATCGGCAAGCCACGCTTTGAGGACAAGATTGTCCAACGGGCGTGCGTGATGTTGTTGTCGCCAATCCCCCCTTCCGCTCTGAGCAGTTTCGACGTCAAAGCGTTAGCAGTCTATGCTCCGGAACGATACTCTCTTCTAGAGGATGTACCTACAACAAAAGAGTTCGGTCATGAGATTTCGTACTCAGTTTGGCAGGGAGTCATTGCACCTTTAGGTGTAGAAGCTGGCGAAATCGATGTCATCGGTAAGGCAATTAAAGAGGTCTTACAAGCCCAGAGTATCTTGAATCCATGCGTAAGGTGAGTACAGAACCACTATATATGGACTCTAAAGCTTAAAAGTAGAGTTTCCTGGCAAAATTAAACAAGCTAGGAGGTTCAAATTAAAGAGGCTCGTATTGGCAATGTTAACCATTTAAGAATATTTGAAAATTTACATAGTTCCTGATAGTGTATTCGCAGCGACATAGCCTTGGCCTTAACATTGCCAGATCGAAGGTAATCACTTCTGTCTTTCCTTCTGACAAAAGGTTGAGAGAGATTAGGTTTGTGCTCGATGTTTGGATTTAGCTCCCCACCTTTATGAAGCCAGAAATCCATCTTTCATCTGATTTTGTGCAACGAGAATTGTATCAGACACATTTTTTGATGAATTTGTAAATTGGTTCCTAAGTGCGTCTACTAAGGGGAGCCAGTTTTCAAAATGGCCTTTTTTCTTCGGAAAAGAGGCCATTTCTTTTTTGTAGGTACAGGTTATTTTCAACTAGAATATCAAAAGGTTGTCGGTAGTTCGGAACAAGACGTCCAGCCGGTGCTGTAGTTTATCATACTGGGCTTGAAGGTTGCCATGCGGTCGGTGCGATAATTTCTGGAATCTGCATGGCTCTCTTTCTGTGCAGCAATGACCCACCCCAAAACGTCATTGTCCATTTTGATAGCGCCAATTGCCTGCATGAACTGCCGGGCACTTTCCTTTGTTGCCGGCCCAGCGGAACTCACCGTAGTATAGAGGATTTTTGAGAATTTTGTGTACAGCGCTCTTTGGTATCTTCTGATTGCTTTTTCGAGAGGAGAAACCCTCGCCGTGGGCTTTTCTGCTCAGTTCAAGCAGGGAATGGTTCACCGTAGCATACCATTCAAAGAGCTGCCGGACCTGGGGGCCGACCATAGGCTCTGGTTGAATGAAGCGTTCTGATCGAACGGAGTCACAATAAGATAAGCTGGGTCCGAGCCGGGCATGATCCTGTACTGCTATACAATCAAGATCTCGAGGAATTTATCGAGTTGAAGGGACCGGGGATCGCCTTGGGAATCGACAAGGATTTCATCTATCAAAAACAGAGCCTGGATCGACTCTTCCCGAACCAGATCCTTGTGATGACAACGGATGGTCTTTATGAAGCCAGTAATAAAGATGGTGAACCTTTTGGCAAGGAGCGCTTAAAAGCTGTCATCCGAAAAATTCCACAAAAACTGCCAAAGCGATTCTTGAAGAAATTTTGCTTGACCGCAACCAGTTTACAACAGGGGTTTCTCAAGAGGATGACATCACCAGAATCATTGTAAAAATTGTTGATACCTGAGGATAAGAAACATGGTCTTGCCGCCGGTCTATTTCGTGAATAGCGTAGAGTTAAGGAAGTAGTTATTCGATGATATTTTTTAATAATAGGAGCGTGTCGGAGAAATACAACTATGCTTTAGATCGAGGCATTGAAAGAAAATCAAGCAAATCCATGTACCTAATAATATAAGCATTGATTTTCCTTCAATAACGATGAGATGAGAGAAAAAGACTTTCTCCGGTGCGATTTTAAGGTAAGAACGATTGAGGGTCAACCCGACGTTGATTTGTGACCATAATGGTCCCCGGTCGTAACCAGAGAACTCTGCAACGGTATTTGTAACTCATGACAGATCTTACCGATGAGCTTGAAAAAAAGGCATATCATCTAAAGACCTTGAATGATGTTAGCCAGGAGATCTTCTTTTTAAAAGAACCCAAAGAAATAATTCCTTCATTACTTCTTATGGTTATGGGCAGTTATGGTTCAGTACAGGGTTTCGCTTTTCTTTTAAACGAAGAACAGACTGCGATTGAGGTTTTCAGCCAGCAGGGAGTTGAGAGCCACCTTAAAGATGACTTGGAGCACCTTATAGAAATTCTGTCCAATGAGTCATTTGTCGGTATTGACCAGCCAATCCAACTGGGAGCAGAAAATCTGGAAAAAACAGATAGTTTTTTTCTAGACTTTTTGAAGTCCAAAGAATTTCTAGTTTTCAACCCGTTGAAATTGAAAAATAGATTTACAGGAGGTCTTGCCCTGGGAGCCAAATTACTTGGTGAACCATATAGTGCTGATGACTTGGAATTGCTCAGTACCCTGGTGTGCCAGGGAGCCATATCAATCGAGAATGCCAGGCTTCAGAAGAAACGGCTCACCCAGGAAAGGCTGGAAAAGGAACTCGAGATTGCCACCAGTATCCAGCTTTCATTTCTCCCTTCAAGCATTCCTTCTATCCAGGGCATTGACCTTGCCGCTTTTTTTCAACCGGCAAAAGAGGTTGGTGGTGATTTTTATGATTTCATTAAGTTACCTGAAAACAAGCTGGGGATCGTAATTGCAGATGTTTGCGGCAAGGGGATGCCTGCCGCCCTTTACATGGCACTGTCCCGGGCTCTTATAAGAGCCTGTTCGGCACATGAGCCGGTAAATATGGTCAAAGCGGTTTTATGCACTAACTCGCTGATTCAGGAATGTGCAAATGCAGATCTCTTTGTGACCTTGATATTTTCAATTTATGATCCAGTTACCGGTATATTAAGATATGTGAGAGCAGGTCACAACTATCCGATTTATTACAGGAAAAATGCTGACCGTTTCGAATTTCTGAAAGGACAGGGCTTAGCCTTGGGAATTTTCCCTAACATTAGCATTGAGGAAAGGGAGATTCAGCTCACAGACGGAGACATTGTCGTTTACTACACGGATGGGATAACCGAGGCCCCCAATAGTATGGATGAAATGTTCGGAGTTGGAAGGATCACGAAATTGCTCGCACAGCACCGGGATCAACCTGCCGGTATAATCGCTGAAAAAATAAAATCCAGTGTGATCGAGTTCGAGGGCAGTGAGCGGCAGTTCGACGATTTAACACTGATTATAATGAAAAAAACCAACCAGGAACGTATCGACCCCGATGGTTGAAAAATGGTCCCACCCGTTTGGGAAGCATTTCTTCCTAGCAATACAAGTGTGGTGTTTGCAGGATACGCAGACCTTTGAAATCGGCACCGCAACAGTAATTCGCTGCAGTTCTTCAATCGCTATGCAAGGAGTAGATCAGAAATCATTGATAAAGCAACAGACTCTTCGAACGTATAAAAGATTAAATAGTTTTGATAGAGAGGAAACCATCTTTCATTTGACTTTGTGCAACAAGAATCGTATCAGTCACATTCTTTGATGGCCATGCAAAGTGCGTTCACTAAGGGGAGCCAGTTTCAGAAACGACCTTTTTTCTTCGGAGAAAAGGTCGTTTCTTTTTGCTCAGTTGTTTTCCAACCAGCAGAACAAAACAGGCCTGCTGGGGCAGTCAGGAGGGGGCAGCTTCCACACTGCCGTTCCTCTGTCTGAGCCCTGGTCAGATCACTGCATTTCTTTAAAGGCCGTTGCGGGGAAGAAACAATACGGGCAGGCATCCGGCGGTGTTTCATCGTAATGGACATGACCGCAGATCCTGCAGCGCCAAACTTTTCCAGTAGATGAGGCTGTCTTGGCGATGCTCGGGTCATGGTGGCGATGGAGCGGCAGATCTTCGAGAGCCGGAAGCGATGGCTGATACTCTTTCAGCAGATAGTCAGCGAGAATAATGCGCTGGATTTCACTGGTGCCCTCGTAGATGCGGAGCAGACGGACATCCCGCAGGAGTTTTTCAATGGGAAACATCTTGGTGTACCCATACCCGCCGAAAATCTGTAAGGCCTCATTGGCTACCTCCAGTGCGGTTTCCGTTGCATAGAGTTTGCTGATCGAGGCACTCACCCTGCCGTCCTGGTGCTGGTCTGAGTCCCAGGCCGCTTTCCAGGTCAAAAGGCGAGAGGTTTCCACCTTCTGATACATTTCTGCGAGTTTGAACTGAATCGCCTGAAAGGCGCTCAGCTCCATCCCGAACGCCCGTCGTTTTTTAGCATAATCAAGTGCATATTCCAGCGCCGCTCTGGCTGCTCCGACGCCAAAGCTGCCGATGATCGGCCGGGTTCGGGCGAAGGTTTTCATCGCCAGGACAAAACCTTTCCCCGGAACGGCCAGAATATTTTCCTTGGGAACGCGGACATTTTTTAAATTGATGCCCACGGTATTAGAACAGCGCTGGCCCATTTTGGGAATGGCGCGCCCAATTGTTACTCCTGGCCAATCAGTCTCAACCAGAAACGCACAAATTCCCTCGTGCTTGCTTTTGGGGTCGGTGGTTGCAAATACCGAGAGATAGTCAGCACAGCCCCCGTTGGTAATCCAGTATTTTGTGCCGTTGACAATATAGTCTTCTCCGTCAGCCTCGGCCCTGCAGCGGATACCGGCTACGTCCGAGCCCATTGTTGGCTCAGAAGTCGCAAAGGCAGCCAGCTTGAAGTCCTTGGCGATTGCCGGGAGATATTTGTTTTTCACGCCGGTGTTGGAAGAGAGCAGAATCGGTTCCATTCCAAGTGAAGTGTCGAAAATCGACGTCGCCAGACCCGGGCAGGCTGCGGCTATTTCTTCGGTTATCAGGGCTGAATCCAGCAGGCTTAACCCCTGCCCGCCAAATTCTTTGGGAATATCGGGGCCAATCATGCCGGCATCAAAGGCCTTGCGCAGCACGCTCATGGGAAGTTCGTCTTTTTCGTCATAGTACCAGGCAACCGGCAGGACTTCTTTCAGTGCAAAGGTCCGGGCCTTCTGCTGGATATCAAGCTGGTCGGGAGTCAAGCTGAAATTGAGCATGCTGGTTTCCTCGCTGGTTATGGACAACACACCGCGATTAAAGGGTCTCCTGATACAAAAGAAAAGATCTTCCAAGATCCTGATGGAGATGTCATTCTAATATATCGATCAAGACAATCAAAGAGTAATACTCTTGAATGGAACGTAATAGGGGTTGTGTAACCGAAGATAATGGTGCGTCGACACCAGTGCCTGTCCGGCTGCTAAAATTGTTCTTGTCTGCTTTTCAGAATCCAGCCTCAAGAAGACCAAGGTGCTCTAACTCGAGCCGGAGCTTTTCAGCTGTAGTGAAACGAATCCCGTGCAGACCCAGTGCCCGGGCGGCAGCCACATGTTCCTTTGTGTCATCAATGAAAACGGCTTCTGCAGCTTTTGCCCCCAGTCGCTCAAGGGCCAGTAAGAATGGTGCTGGATCGGGTTTAATCACCGCCTCGTCCCCTGAACAGACAACGACTTCAAACAGCCGGTCGATTTCCCATTCTTTCAGCCACACTTTCAGGCCCGGAGGATGATTTGAGACGATAGCGAGTCGATAGCGCTTTACGAGCTGTTTGAGGATCTCATGGACATCCGGATTGATTTTTTCGTCAAGGTAGTATCTTTTCTGAAAGGCGCGGATCGCCTCAGGGCTATCCAGATTCAATGAGGGTCCAATTGCCTGCCAATATGCCGACATGTCGATCTCACCAACAAGAGCCATTTCCCAGAAAGGAGAATCGAACATTATGGCGTTGATGGTGTCGTTTTTCAGATTGAGGTCAGTCTCATACCGGTTGAACAAAGCTTTCGGTTTCTGCACAGAGATAACCCGCCCAAAGTCGAATAACAGGGTTCTGATCATTCTGTAACGGTCTGTTTCTTTCCAGACGAGGTGTGGAGAGACGTGCTGCGTGGTTCCCGTTCGTGACCTTTGACAAATTCTGAGACCAGGTAGAAGGCTTCATCGTCAGTGAACTGCTCAGGAGGATGCTTACAGAAAAATGCCGACGGTCCGCGCAGCGGTCCTGCCTCCCCGCGATCAAGAGCCAGGCGGGCGCAACGGATCATGTCAATAACCACTCCGGCTGAATTAGGGGAATCTTCAACGGCCAGTCTCATTTCAAGATCGATGCCTACATCCCCAAAAATTTTCCCTTCCATCCTGATAAAACAAACTTTGTTGTCTCGCTGCCAGGACACGTAATCACTGGGCCCAATATGGATGTTGCTGTCGTCAAGCCTATGGGCCGCGACTGATTGAACGGCCTCAGTCTTTGACTGTTTCTTTGAAATAAGCCTGGTTCTGTCCAGCATGTTGAGAAAATCGGTATTACCGCCCGTATTGAGCTGATAGGTCTTTTCCAACTCGACGCCTCGCCTCCGAAAGAGGTCGGTCAGAGCCCGATGAACAATGGTAGCGCCCATCTGGGACTTCACATCATCGCCAATTACCGGCACTCCCCGATTGACAAAGCGTCCAGCCCATTCGGGGTCGCTGGCAATAAATACCGGGATGCAGTTGACCACAGCTACCCCTGCCTCCAAGGCACAGGAAATATAAAATTCTGCAGCCTGCTGAGATCCTACCGGCAAAAAGTTAACCAGGATCTGGCTGCCACTTCGCTTCAGTTCGCCAATAATCGTCTCCTTTGTGGCATCCGGCTCTTGACTTGGATCAAAACGAAACTTTGGGTCCATATCTGCCATATGCGGCGCCATGCCGTCAAGCAGAGCACCCATCTGGACAGCAACGCCTACTTCAGGGACTGCAGGGTAAAACACCTTGGTACAGTTGGGCGGCTGAAATATCGCCGCCCCCACATCCAGACCGACCTTCCGCCTGTCGATGTCAAAAGCTGCAACAATTACGATATCGGTTGGATCATATCCGCCAAGATCCCAGTTCATCAGGCCGTTGGCCTGCTTGTTATCATTCTGTCTATAGAAGTATAACCCCTGGATTAAGGCGCTGGCACAGTTGCCTAAACCGACAATGGCAATTTTAATTGTTTTCATGGACGCTCCTTTACTCCATTCAATCAGGTAATTTTACACGATGAAAAGACTCTGCGAGTTTATATGGCGTACCTTCGGCCATGCGCTGACACCTTTTCTGCAGCCATAGTTCCAGATCACCTACATTCAGTTCTTTAATCTGGCTTGCGTGACACTCAAGCGCAGCGAGTTTAAGGGCAAATGTCCCCGATATATCGATATGATGGTTCACATCCTCAGTCCCGAAAAAAAGTACCTCTTTGACCTTGTGGGGTGCGAGTCCCTCATCAAGCATTTGAGGATAGGCCATGTGGTCTCTGGCATAGGGAAACAGGGCATCCATCACCACCTGCCCGACAATTCTGTGATCGCGATGCCAGAGGTAACGCCTGTAGGGGTCAGAGCTGAGCATGATTTCCGGTCGGAATTGTCTGATCAGACGGACAATTTCTTCCCGAAAAGCCGGTGTCTCTTCCAGTTGCTGATCCACCATATGCAGAAACACCACCTCCCTTACCCCCAGCAGGCTTGCCGCTTCACGCTGTTCCTGTTGACGAATGCGGGAAAGCTCCTCAGATGTCATCCGCCGATCGCTTGTACCCTTGTCACCGTTCGTACACAGAACATAGACGACCGATTTACCTGCAGCAGTCCATTTAGCAACGCTTCCCGCCGCCCCGAATTCAGCATCGTCCGGATGGGCAACCACAACCATGATGTTACATTCATTAGACATAATACCCCCTATAGCCTTGAGTGCCTTACAGGGTTGTCCCTGTCGCATAGCTCTAAGACACCAATAAGGCATCATTATAGGCATCCAACACTAAAGCTGCCACTCTAGACCAGCTGTAGCCGCTGACACTCTGTCTGATTTTTCCGGGCTCCTGGCGAGCTGCCAGGGCCAAGGCGCAGAAGATCGCCTCTGCCAGGCTGTGGTCATCGCCTGCTGCTGCCAGGCAGCCATTCAACCCCGGCTCGATGACAAGCGGGGCAATCCCCACCGGAGTTGAGGCGACCGGTGTTCCGGATGCCAGAGCCTCCAGGATGGCCAGGCCAAAGCTCTCGTAACATGAAGAGACCACCAGGATATCAGCTTTTTGGTAGTACATTGCCATCTGCGAATGCTCGATTATGCCAAGCAGATGCACCCTGTCACCGATTCCCAGGCTGCTTACCAGCTGCACGATCCTCTGGTATGGGGCGCTTGCCGGACCATCACCGCCAACAAGCGCAAGGTGCACCTCAGGGGCTTCTGTAAGATACCGAAGACTCTTTATTGCCAAGTCAATACCCTTCATGGGATCAAATCTGCCGACAAACAGTGCCAGCGGATGTGAATCTGCACCCGCTATTGTGAGCTTTGCATCAGCCGGGCCTGCAGGTTTAAATTGTTCCAGATTCACGCCCCAGGGAATGTGGTAGATTGCTGCTGTTTTACCCTCGCACATTGAAGCCAGGGTCCGGCTCTCTTCAGCGGTCGGCACAATAACCCCGTCGCAGCACTGCAGCAGGCGAGCCTCTTCGGCTACACGCCGCTGGTCTTCGGCATGACCCATTCGGACAGCCATTTTGGCTGCTGCGAACGTATGGAAAGTGATCATGTGGGGGCAACACCACAATGCCTTCAGTTGATCACCAACAACACCTGACAGCCAGTAGTTGCTATGGATAAGATCATAGCCGATTCCACTCTCTTTTCTAAAGCAATCAATCACCCTGCAAAACCGATGCAGGTGGTTAAAGAGCGCTGCTCGGAACAGATCCTGAGTCCCTGGAACAGCAAGGCTGATGATTCGGACATTTGCAGCGTACTCGGTTATCAGTTCCATATCTTGTCTAGTCCGGCGGGTGAAAATGTCCACCCGATGCCCGCGTTTTCCAAGTTCGGAGGCCAACTCCAGCAAATAGACACTCATGCCTCCGGTATCGGCTGTCCCCAGAATCCCTAAGGGGCTGGAATGAACAGAGAGCATAGCAATACTAAGAATTCTGCCCATGTTCAGCGGCCTTTTTCAGCGGGTATGTCTACGATGGCTTGCGCTCGACAATGCATTTCAGCAGTGGTACCTCCACTCCTCCCAGCTGGTATTTGTATCGCTCGGTGCCGCTTAAAAAGTCATATACTGACTGCCCCGCCTCGATGCTTGCCCGGACAGTCAGAATTTTACTGACCAGTCCGACCGATATACGCCGAAAGCGTGGATCAAAACCGTTATTGTAGAGATATCTGGTGTTCTCGTTTTCAACGCAGAACACGGCAGCTGCGGGTATATCATCAATTGTAAGGAGGAGCAGATAAAGCATGCCGAACTGCGACAGTTCCCCTGCAAGAGAACGGAAAAAAGCCTCTCTGGTCTTGGTCATGAATTCCTTTTTATCTGCTCGACTCTGACGAAAAAGATGGATGAAGGTATCCATTGCTGCTGCAGCTTGATCCGTTTCCCTGGCGATTTGGGCTGCCAGGATACCGTCATCATTTACGCGTCGAAGCTTGCGCCGCACTTCGTGGCGCTGTTTGCTGCCAATACGCTGGAGATAACTCTCCCAGGTCTTCGGCAGATCCATCTGTAATGACGCACCCTGTGGAATAACAGAGACACGCCATCCATTTGCCTGGGCAGCTGGTAAAAAACCGAGACATGCTTCTGAATCGGGACGAACCTGGTCAAGGACCAGACAATCTATCCCTTCTTTTTCCAAATAGATCAGTATTTCTTGGAAAAACAGTTTTTGAGTCCCGGTCGCCACCACAAAATCGCCAGAGTCGCAGAGGTCAGTGGATCCCATGAACCGGGCTACTCCGTTTCTGACCATCAGGGGCGCCACCCCCAGCGGGCGTGTAGCGGCCGAGACCAGCAGCAGCAAGGATTCACTGTCATTACCAAAGTGACGCCACCATGCCTTCAGCCACGGGGGTGTCACAAAGGGGTTACGCCACCGCCAGGGATCTCTATTTTGAGACCAGAGGGTGGTGAACTCCGCTAAATTCAATCTGTTTACCCTCACCGCTGCTGCAGATCCTGACTGCTTCATGGTATCCGGGCGGTTCCGGTATTCCCGGGGGAGACAGCAACGGTGCGGCCGGTTTCTGCCGCCTCTCCCAGTGCATCGATTACGGACATGTTGTTAATGCTGTCCTGAAGAGACACGAGTTGTGCACCTCCACTTAAAACCAGATCACCAAAATGTTCGATCATCAACTGATATTCATCAGCACCAGGAACAACAATGTGTTCGGGCGTTTCTTCAGAGCCCCGGCGATAGTAAATTACAGCGTCTTTTTCCCAGGGAACAAAGGCATCGTGAGGAAGATCAATGACGCCGTCACTGCCGACGATACTGTATGTCTGCTGCAGTCCCGAACAAAAACTCGCTTCTATGGTAGCCAGGGCCCCATGATCAAAACGCAGATTGCCGACCAGATGAAGAACCACATTGCTCTCAGGCCTGAATATTGCCTGGGCCTGCACCATGAGAGGCTCTGCCTCTAGAAACAAGCGCGCCACACTCACTCCGTAGCAGCCGACATCCAGCAGCGCCCCGCCGCCTACGCGAGACTTGAGGCGGTGATTTTTGCCGCTTTTCAACAGCTCTTCAGCCATGGAAAAGCAAAATGCAGCCCGAACCAGTCGGGGAACCCCTATGGCCCCTTCAGAAATGAGAGCTTTTACCCGCTGCGTGCGCGGATGAAACCGGTACATGACCGCCTCCATCAGCATGAGGCCATTTTCGTGAGCCGCAGCTTCCATCTGGCACGCTTCTGCAGCATTGCAGGCCAATGGTTTTTCACACAACACATGCTTTCCCGCGGCGAGCGCCTTCAGGGTCCAAGGCAGGTGCAGATGATTGGGTAACGGGATATAAACGGCGTCAACGACTGGATCCTGGAGAACTTTATCGTAGCCCTCATAGATGTGCTCGACGCCGCTGGCCTTCACCACATCACCCACCTGGTGAGGACGAAGGGTGCCGAGTGCCCGGATACAGCCGTTGCGTGAGCGGTTTATTGCCGGCATAACGCATTTGCGGCCTATCATGGCGTTGCCGAGAACACCCCAGTTCAGCTTATCTCTCATGAATCCTCTCTAGCCTGCCGCCATGTGCCATTGAGCGAGCCGCCGCTTCAAGAATCGACACGACCTTGATCGAATCACAAAGAGGTGCCGCAAGCGGCTCGCCCCAAAGCAAATGGTCGACCAGGTTGAAGTGAAAAGCCAGCGGGTTGCGGGTAGGCAAAACCGGCTTGATCAATTCCACGTTGCCGCCGTTGCGGTATTGATATAAAGAGATATCCGGCATCATTTCTGTGGCGGGAATATCTGTTCTGGAAAAATAATGCACCGGATCAACCTCAATGGATGCAATATCCTGCCAATTGCCATGGATTGCTCCTGTCGTTCCAAGCACATACCATTTCGGCTTGCGAACCGCAGCGATATCGGAATGGATAAACTCGGCTTCCTGGCCATCTGTATATCGTATCTGTATCCGCTCCTGATCCCCGTTGGTCACATCGTGCCATACCCGCTTATGCCTGGTGCCAATGACGGCCTGGACAGAATAGGGCAACAGCCCGACAAGCCAATCGATATAATGGGCACCCCAGTCAAACGATGTGCCTCCTGAAACGGGAGCATGGGAATGCCAGTAGCCGCAGGGATGATGAAAGCCGCCGACAAATGTTTCAACATAAAAAGGCTCGCCGATCAATCCATCGGCTACAGCTGTCTTGATGGCCATGAAATCGGGATCATAACGCCGGTTTTGATGACAGCTGAGATGTTTGGCGTGACGCATTGCCATTTCCTTCATCGCCTCTGCCTCTCTTCTGCTCAGGGCCAGCGGCTTTTCACACAGAACGTGCTTTCCGGCTGCTATCATCTGCATTGACAACTCGGCATGAGTATTGGGTGCGGTCGCCACAATTACCAAATCGACAAGCGGATCTTCAGCCATCTCCGCAGCAGTCGCATAGGTGGTTATGGGGGGAAAGTCTTCTACCGCCTGCGCGAGCCTTGCGGGATTCAGATCGCAGGCAGCTCTCAGATGGAGTCCCGGTGTCCTCTCTGCTGCCAGGCCATGAACCTTGCCCACTGATGGGGCGTAGCCAAGAATGCCGATTGCCAGCGAGGCATCAGGGGCAGGCGCGACCTTCTGAAAATAACGCAGCAGACGATACAGAGCCTGGCGAACCATGCTCGGACGAAAGTCCTGGATTGTTGTGCAGGCCAGATATCCATCACCATAGGGCCTGCTGGTCAAGACACTGCTGTGATTGTAGTGCCAGTCGACATAGAGAACAGTCTCGACCCCTTCTGCAGAAACCTCCAGCGGCTGGTAACAGCCGTCGATATATACCGCATCAGGCAATCTGGCAC
Organism: uncultured delta proteobacterium; assembly: GCA_963710015.1. GTDB lineage: Bacteria > Desulfobacterota > Desulfobulbia > Desulfobulbales > Desulfocapsaceae > MADRE3. Next base: position 426,682 of record CAVPYP010000014.1, read on the forward strand.
CGAGTGGATTGGATCTGTCTGTAAACAGCAGCCGCAGTTCCGACCGAGGACCAACCGGTCCGGCTTGCACGCCAAAGGCTTCAGGTATTGGAGTATCGCAGAGCCCAACCATAGCGAGCCAGGCACCCCCAGCCCGCACAAAGTCAAGTATCCGATCGACAGCCAAGGAGCCTGTAGATTCCCCGATAGTGATAACGGCATGGAAATCGTCCAGGTCCGGTGGTATGACGGATGCGAAAGTTGCCCGAGTGTGATCCATGCCGGCGCCAAAACCTGGCCATGGGAGTCCGGTGATATCGTTTGCGTCTTTCACTATCAATACATGCAATTCAGGATGAATGATCATTATCCTCCTCTCTTGGATTGGGAAAGCTGCCACCGATACCCAGTGGCGGTATCCTCCACGATAATACCGGCTCTGGCCAAGGCATCACGGAGAGCGTCTCCTGCCTCAAAGCTCCCGTTTTCCCTTAAAAGCTGCCGGGAGGACAGAAGGCTGTCGACAAATGGTTCAATTATCCGAGCCAATCGCGATCTGCTCAGCACCGCACTGGTCCCGAGTTCTGCCAGTTGTTCCCTGAAATGATCTCGAGCCTGGGCAATTACACCCGGATCCTCCTTGTTCCCCGCTGCCTGCCAGAGCAGACCGTCCAGTTCCAGCAATGCACTGGTGGATTGTCTCAAATTATCGGCGGCCACTCCCTGCTGAAAATTCTCGCTAAGATCATGCACCGTCCGCCAGAAATCTGAGTCCTCAGCGTGAATAGATTCTGTCCGATATTGGACGACTGCCTCATCCTCAGCCTCAGCGGACATCAGCTCACCACCATGGAGAAGCTGAAGGGAGTATGTTTTTCCAGGGACAAAATACCGGCTATTGCCATGATGCTGCAGTACCACCCTGCCAATTCCGTATATCTCGAATGAGGCCGTGGAAAAATTAATGATGCAGGCGGTATGCTCATCAAGACCAAGTATCGGGTGAGGTTCTTCCAGCATCGACACCAGGGTGTTGAACCGGGATGTGCCCATGAAACAGCGGCTGGTATCGTGGGTCCCACCTTCGGCATTGTTCCAGTGTGGGACCACAATTAGATTCAGTCCGAAGGCTCCCAGGATATCCAGACCTGCAATCCAGTGCAGAGGCTGACCAACTTTGTAGATTTCATACACTGGTAGTGTATACCTGCCTGTAGTCAGTGCTGCAGCACTCGCAGCCACAAGACATCCACCCCCGCGGATATGGTCGTTAAATATATCCGGGATTTGAGATTTTCCAAGCTGACTTATGGTATAGGTTGGGCTGCCGGGGCCCATCAGGATATAATCCGCGCCCCGCAGTTTCTGGTAAGTCAAGGCCGCATCCAGCTCTGAGATGGATTCAGACGATTTATAGGAAGCAATACCAAGACGGTATCCCACTCGCTTGCGAAAATACTCAACCGCATTGGCTCCGATCTGTTCTGCATTGAGCTGAAAACCTGCCGGCGTGTCCAAAAAAAGTGCCGAGGGGCTTGCAGAAAGACGGGACAGTAGCGTCTTGTGTACTTCTACCATGGTCGCGGTCAGTTCCCCCGACCCCATTAGAGCAAGTGTCCCCATTTTCCTTCAGCACCCCATTTTATTGCAGTGTTGGCAAAAAACTGAGTCTGCTGACCAGAGAAAAGGCGGGTTATGCAGTAAGTCTTTGCCACTATGCAGTTATAAGGTCAATTTTTGGAGAGGGCAACTCCGTAAAAGGAATTATCGTACCGGCGGTGTATCGACGGGAACCCTCCCGGAGATAGAGCACTGCCGCCCCTCCACCATAGACGGTCCACCCGCCCGAAGGAACATCATTGATAATGCCGGTCTGCTCGTCAATCCCAAGGAAAAGAGTGTCTGGCAGAAGATGGCTTAATCTTTCTACCCAGGAAAACCCGGCAGCGTTATGATGCGGGATAATAGAGATCCCCGGCATGAGATTAAGACCAGCCGCTAGCTTTTGGGTAAAAGGGTCGTAAAATTTTCGGCAGGTCACCATTGCCCCGGCACTGCTGCCACCAATAACTCCGCCGCGAAGATATACAGAGAGGATGCTGTTCCAGCAGGGGGTTCCCGCCAGCGACTGCGCCAGATGGGTGGGAAATCCGCCGAGCATAAAGATTAGTTTCGAGTAGCCCAATTGTCGTGCAAGCTCGGGTTTCTGCGCTGATGCCTTATCAATCAGCAATCGGCTTACGACGTTGCGTGCACCTATCCGGCGGAACCATTCGACACCGTTTTTACCCGCACGGTGGTGGTTGTTATCTGGTGCAGCTGCGGCCGGAATAATATCAACCGCCGCATCCTCTCCCCCAGCAAGATCAAGAGCTCGATTGTCGGCTTCGATCATTCGGCCGGAAAACTCAGCCCCACCTTCCAGCAATAAATATCCCATAAGGCAATTCTTACAAATAATGAGAGACCTGCATTAATTGTGCAAACGGCATGGCAAAGCGGATAAACCCGGTTTGTAACGACTGTCAGAGGTCGTATCGCCAACTTAGATGTATTCACCTCCCTGCACTTATTTCTTTTCGAGTGCCCGGTAAAGCTGGAGCTTCGCCATCATTTTTGTGAGTTGTTCAGTTGATTGATAGCGCCCTTTTGCAAAGACACCATAGTCGCCGCCACCGGCCATGGCCGAGGCGAATCGAGTAGAGTTTGCATAGAACAGCCACACAGAGGTCCACATCCGCTCGGCCTCTTCATCAAAGATATTTTCCTGCTGCGGCAGACCCTTTTCAAAACCTTCTTTCCAGACATCCAACAGTATTTTCGTCGCCTCGTAGGTGATTGCGTTGGTCTTCTCGATGGTGTTGTCCAACCGTATAAAATGGTTTTCCACCCACTGAGTACTGTGACAGGAAAGACAAACCGCCTTCATGCGACCATTACGCTCCTCCTGCTGGCCTTTGCTCAGGACAAAGGCGGACACCGGTTCCCCGCTGAGTTCGACCGCGATTGGAAGTCCGGCTGAATTAACCACATCTTTCAGGTTGGCATCGAGTGGATGCGGGTGTGCATAGGGCACGCCGAAGAGTCGCCAGGAAAGGCGATCGTTATATTGATGGGTGCGTTCGGCGATAACCTCATCATCGGCAGAAACAAGCAGACTGGCGTGACACGTGGCACAGGTCGGCGCGGTAAAATCTCTTCCAATCTCCCATGGTACAGCGTCAAAGTCGTATGTTGCATGTTTTGAGTTGAAGATATTACCATGTTTGCTCACCTCATAAACTTTATAGGCAGGGACATCGGGACCTTTATGACACTCAGAGCAGGTAAAGGGTTTTCGTGCCATCTCGATTGAAAACGAATGCCGGCTATGGCAGGCGCTGCATGCCCCCATGCTGCCGTCTGGATTGATCCGCCCAACGCCCTGGTTCGGCCAGCCCTGCAACACCGGAAATTCAAGCTCACCAAAATCGGTATCACGGGTTGCGGTGCCTGTCACCTCTACCTTTGTGCCGTGACAATAAAGGCAGGACTCATATTCAGTGAGCGGGTCTCTTTCACCGAGCGTCAGCATGTTATCTGCATAGGTGTAGTGATTATTGACCACTCTGGTGAAATCCCGGTAAAGCGAATTGTCAACGAGGTTGCCGTAGGCATGCGACATGATATTTTTGGCATATTGCTCGACCTCAACAGAGTGACAGGTCGCACAGTCATCAGGGCTGACAATAACATTTATCTGATAGCCGTTGTGCTCGAAGGAATCAGCGTGCATATCGGTACGCAGGGAATGGCATTCATAGCATCCAACAGCGCTCTGCTGCAAATCCTCGGCAATGGCTGGTGATGATACCCGCCTCTGGAGTTCCGGTTTATCCAGGGCCTGAGCGGGAGACGTTTTGCTGTGACGGCTTGCAAGCCAGGAAGCGACAAGCCCGGGATGCAGCTCCGTATGGCAGCCAAGACAATCTTCAGTTTCATCGCTGAAGCTCAGTTCCTGGGAATATGCTGCCGGGCTGAAGGTGAAAAGTGTTGCTGCAATCAACAGGTGAGCAAATCGTTTCATCACATCCTCCACTGGGCTGAAAAGTAAATGTTATGTTAAGGGCCGCCTTGCTGTTCCAACATCCCCTCCATCGTAGGTGCTCAGCATAACCTATCTATTTATTGCTGTTTTATCCAGTTGTTTCTGTGCGTATCACCCTTCAACTGAATGCTGAGCTGAAGATCCTGACAGGGCTGATCGGGCCAGACGGTTATACCGGTTTTTCAGGGAGCAGAAAAACGATTGTGCCAGGCGGCTCCGGCTTTCAGACTGTTGAGCTCATGTATACCAGCAACACCCATGACGCTGTTTAGCATGAAGGTAATGGTGCCCGCCAGTCTTTCGACGGGTCCTGCTTCATCGTCAATTTCGGCTATGTCCGGTTCTTGACAATGTATAAAAGAGAGCAATCTTATCTGGAGATCAAGCACGTTGAATACGGGCTCCAGGAGAGGAGATTTTCTTCTTCTGCCTGACAATCTTCAGCACACTCTGGCTGAGTGTCACACGAATGATGTGCAGGAAATGGTATCAGTAATAAGCGCTTATGAAGGTGGAGATGACTGAATCTCGATAAAAGAGGAGCGTAATATGTCTCAGCATGCGTTCGACGTTGATCAGCTTGGTTCTTTGACGGCCTATGATGAAAACGAAAAAGCAGTGCAACTTTCGACACTGTGGCAGAGGGGGCCTGCTGTTCTGGTCTTTATTCGCCATTTCGGCTGAATAATCTGCCGTCAGCAGGTTGCTGAACTGGTCGGCCACGAGCAGGATTTCTCGACAAGAGGGGCTCAGCTTGCCGTCATCGGTAACGGCAGACCCAAGGATTTAAAAAAATTCAGAGAAGTAACCGGTTACCGGGGCACACTGCTAACCGACCCATCACGGCAGTCCTACAAGCTGCTCGAATTCAAGAGCGGCTTGGGCAATCTCATCGGAGTGAAATCTTTTAGCCAGGGTTTTTTGGCGCTCAAGGCAGGTTTAATGCCCGGCTCACTTCAGGGCAATGCCCTGCAGCTCGGCGGAGCCGTCGTTATCGAGCCGGCAAACAGCATCAAATATTTCTTCCAAAGCTCCGTGGCGGGAGATCACCCGCCTGTCGAGGCTCTGCTGAAGGCTGCAGGGTAGTTTGTAGATCGAGCAGCGCTCCCTCTGGATCTGGTCATCGAAATACGGCCAGCAGCCAATCTAAACCGTGCATCACCTCAGTGGCAGCACGGCCTGGTTACATTAGAAAGTGAATCCCTGTATATCCCGCGCGGCAGTGACAGGGAGACAAGGAATCAAATAGATAGTGAATGACCAACCCGTACTGAGGACATACCTATGTTCGATTTCCCGTATATTATTGAAATTTTAACCCCGCTCCGTGAATCTAAAATTCCTCTGACTCAACGGATGAAATTATTTTCGGAGAGATACCTCCGCATACATGATCATGGTTTTGGTGTTTCGATTCCTGACAACCCAATGGGAAGGCTGCGGCATGGAGCCTTGGAGGCAATTTCATCCAACCGGCTGCCAGTGGAAGGTGAGCGGACGGTGATGAATCTCAACACATTTCACACCAAAAAAGATCTCGATAGCATCCTCGATCAGGCGATTGGTTTGGGCATAACCAACATTCTGGCGGTCAGGGGTGATGGTGGCCCGCAGCTGTCCGCCCTTAACCCCGCAGATATCGGCAGCAGCAGAAGAGCTGCATCGTCGAGTGATCTCATACGCTATATCAACGCTGAGTATCCCGGACATTTTATCGTTGGGGCAGCGTTCAATCCTTACAATCCTGAGGACTTTGAAATCAAGAAGGTGAAAGAAAAAATTGAAGCGGGTGCCCGGTTTCTAATCACCCAGCCGATTATCGGAAAAGATCCCCATGTGGATCGCCTTGCAGAATTTGACATAACGGTTGTAATTGAAGCCTGGATGTCAGAAAACATTGATCTGCTCTACAAGAGTGTGAGAAAGAAAAAGGATGAAAGCGCTCCTGCATACGATCCCGCAGAAAATTTGAAATTACTTCATTCGGCATATCCCGAGAGCTGCATGTATCTGTCTCTTTTAAGCTTTAAAGAGAACTGGAAAGGACTGCTCCCTCGATTTTAGCCCGATAACCACAAAGACCTGCAGCTCACGTCGGGGTTCGTTGAGCTTTTGGGCATGTATCTCTATAACACAGGGGACAACTGTTTTGACCGGACAGGACCAACAATTGCCTGAAGATATGGCGCAGCAATCGGCGGCAGCGGTTGCAGAAAGCAGTATTGATCGCCAGCGTTATTCGTCGGTCCGTAAATTCTTTATCAGAGTTTTTCTGCACCTTATTTTCTGGGATATTATTTTGAATCGACCGGTTTTACGCTGGTTCAGGAAAAATCCCACGCAACGCTGGCAGAAAATCAGTCGAAGTTATCGCCACCTGGCAATTGAGATGGGTGGAGTATTGATTAAACTCGGCCAGTTTCTTTCGGTTCGGGTCGATGTTCTGCCGCGTGAAGTGACCAATGAGCTTATCGGATTGCGGGATGAAATTCCCGCAGAACAGAGCGCGTCCATTATCAGTCAGATTGAGGAGGATTTTGCCCGGCCAATCACTAAAATTTTTGAGTGGTTCTCGCCCGTGCCAATGGGTGCAGCCTCGCTCGGTCAGGTACATCTTGCCCGCTTAGCCGAAGATCATACTGAAGTGGTCGTAAAGGTGCTGCGACCGGGTATTGACATCCTGGTTGAAACCGATTTAGCGGCCATCAGTCTCGCCATTAGCTGGCTAAAACGTTATCGTCGGGTCAGCAGGAGAGTTGATCTGGAATGGTTGATTGAAGAGTTCTCCCGGGTCACCAGGGCAGAACTTGATTTGGCCGCTGAGGGCAAGAATGCAGAACGGTTTGCGCAGGATTTTGCAGATGATCCAGGGGTATATATTCCTCGCATTTTTTGGGATTACTGTGCTCCCCGCACATTGACTATGGAAAATGTCAGTTATATCAAAGTTTCTGATCTGCCGAAGATCTCCTCGACAGGGATCAATCCCGCAGATGTGGCCAAAAAAATTTACAACTTCTATTTACAGCAAATCTTTGAGACCCATTTTGTTCATGCTGACCCACATCCCGGCAATATTTTCATCAAGCCCCTGCCTACAAAAACGGAGCGAGAGCTGGGATTATCGAAATTCGTCCCGGAGACCTGGTCGAATATCAAAGTAGATCGACCTTTTCAGCTGGTCTTTGTCGATTTTGGTATGGTCACTGAAATTCCCAGCCGACTCCAATCTGCGCTGCGGGAATATGTCATTGGTGTTGGTACTCGAGACGCTTTTCGTATTGTCCAGTCCTATGTGCAGGCGGGAACACTTCTCCCCGGGGCTGATCTGAAGAGGCTAGAAGAGGTTCATCAGGCTTTGCTTAATCGTTTCTGGGGGGCAAATGCCCGGCAGATGAAAGGTGTTGTTCTGGCTGAGGCCGAAAGCCTGATGCGGGAATACCGTGATGTTATCTATGATGCTCCCTTTCAGTTTCAGGCAGACATGCTTTTTGCCGCCCGAGCTGTCGCTATTTTATCTGGCATTGCCACCAATCTTGACGAGACATTTGACCCATGGCAGGAGATCGTCCCCTTCGCAGAGCGTCTCGCGGCAAAAGAGCTTCGGTTGAATTGGCAGGAATTTTTGAAGGAAGTTTTCACTCTCAGTCAGGCTTGTTTATAAACTTCCCAAAAGTGTTAATGCTGTCATTACTCAGGCCGAGCGGGGCGATTTGACAGTGAAGAGTTCTCTCAGCAGCCTGATAGTCGCAAAGTACTTGTTCGACTGGAGAAGTCAGATTAACAGACTGTCCTGGACAATCGCTTCGGTGGGTCTGCTCATTGCAGGCTCAATCCTCAGGGATAACGATGAGGGGCGCTGGCTCTCTATCGCCCTTTATGTTCTGGCACTGCTCTTTTTTGGCTGGGGGTTGTGGAGAAATCGACTCAGGTAGTAACAGCTATGCCATTCCTGTTTGAGCAGCGGTGGTGGGAAAAAGAGAAATCAGCTCAGCGCGGTTTCCTCTTTGGTAGTGCAAGGTCAATGAAAACAAGGTTTCTATTTTACCAGTTTGTCAAAAATAATTTGATTTGAAATGATCCCCTCTTCTGGTGTATAAAGGCTTGCAGATCATTGACAGAAATAAAACCATCCTTTCCTTGACTTTGAACAATAAGAATAGTATTTTCTCTCTCCTCTAAAGACCTCGTGGATTGTGGTTTGGACACGGGTCCCCAAAGAGAAGCCAGAATATTCAGGTCCGATTTGCGAATCGGGCCTTTTTCAATACAGTCGGGGCGTAGCGCAGCCTGGTTAGCGCGCCTGCCTTGGGAGCAGGAGGTCGTAGGTTCGAATCCTACCGCCCCGACCATTAATATCAAGCACTTACTGGTTTCTCCGTGGGTGCTTTTTTGTTATATGCAACCTTTTGCCTATTGCTCCTTGTTTATTTTTACCCTACTTTCAACATTTGATCGCACTGTTGTATAGCTCTAATCTCTAGGAAAGCTAGAGTATCTGATCTCTTCCCTCGAAAATAAAATCACCGTTGGAATCATGTTGCCATTAAAACCGTGCTTTTCAGCCAGTCAGGCTCGGTCCTATATTTGATCTCTCTCTGAAGGGGGACTGGGGTATGGTTTTTCTATATATGGCGGGGCGGGGCGTTGTGGCAGATCCTTTTTCAGAGGGGAGTGTAGTATTTTTATGCTAGCCAATAAAGAGAGACTCTGTGGCAATGTTAAAATCTAGCATCAAGTGCTGAAAATAACTGCACAGGAAGAATGTAAGATTATGGAATTAATGAAGAAGAAAGATGTTTAAGTTGGCAATATTAACGTTAGCTCACAGGGTTTTCAGAAATTGATTTTTTAGTCTGGAAATCGACGGTAGCATTTTTATTGGGATAATCTTCTTTTGGCACTGGGACGTCTAAGAATGCGCACAACGGCTCCCAGCCATCACCAAGCTTATAAACCAATAATCGATCTTGGCGAACTGTGGTGATTACTTCATCAACATGACGTTTATAGATATCAATTGCATGGTCACGATCATCTGGCTTTCCGTCGAAGACATTTTCAGCAAGAAAGTGAGTTAATGGATTTTTATCTTTTGGGCGCTTCATCATTATCAAAATAGTATTTTCAAAGCTTTTCCACCAACTTTCAGGTGAACGCCAAGTTAACAATACACGAGCATCTGGATATACATCGATTAATTCTCGCCAATAATATGCTGATGGCCAATCGACACACGACGAATAGCCTTCAAAAAGGCTACTCCAATCTGCCTGAGAGCCATGTGCCAGATCGATCCAACGTTTATACAAAGCAGGTTTATCACTCAATTCGAGCATATGATGGGTTGGCCCGAATCTGAGGATATTTAATGCCATACGCATAGAGTCGGTTCCCGTACGACCAAACCCTGTTCCTATTACTTTAAGTGACATGATAGAACCTCCAACAAACTAGAGCCAATGGTGTGCAATCTGTTAATATTTGGGTCCTTCCGAAGAAATCGATAAGCGATTGAAAAGCATTGCTCAACTGCAAGGAGACTAGATGTTGCTTAGCATTGGTTGCAATGGCAGATTTATCTTTACAACCTCAACCTATGAAGACTGTCCGTCAATTTCTTCCTGTATACGCAACAACTGTTGTTTCTTGAGTATTTGCTTTTCTAATTATCTACAAAAAATGGGCTAAGATCACTCCAACCAGGAGCGTTGCCACACTCCCGGTATTCGGAGTTGATCTTGATGGTAGATTTTGCTTTGCTTGTTCACTAGGAAACGGAGCAGCTATTTACCAGGAGGGCGATAATTAACTGTCTTCTTCGTTGCTTCATCCACTTCCCCGGGTGTCATCAGAACAGTAGTTTTTATCTTAACTGCTCCACTGGCGTTTACAGCAAATGAGAAGGCGGCAGCTGTCTCATTATCTGGAAAATCTCCAATTGCAACAACATCATCGTCACCAAAGGAAAAGTAGAAGGCTTCAATGGTTCCTCCCATGCCGGTTATTAACTCTTTCAAATGGTCCACACGACTTGTAGCCCCTTCTGCTAGCAAGCCCTTGATTCCTTCACCTAAATAAGAGGCTTGATATAAATATTTGGCCATTTTGGTCTCCTTTTAATATTGATGAGATAGAAATCTGAAAGATAAATTCGAGAATTAATCTACCCCACGAGATTGGAGGATTGACATGTCTCTCATCTTGTCTGGACATGCTTTGAAACATGGTGTGACTTGAGAAAAGATCACACGGGTAGAAAACTTTAACGCTTATGATCATACAGTCAAGGTGCGACGCAGCCACATTATGGTATATGCAATGATGCCTACAGTTTGCTCAATTAATTAGTTATGGACTATATTTTCAGATAGGATGATTTGATCAATCGCTGTAACTCAGGAAGGACTTTTAATTCACAGGAGTAGGATTAACCTCATGAATTGATGGCAATTACTAACCTTCAATGTGGTAATCTTAACGTGCAGTTATCCGCTACACTTAAAGAAAAAAGGAAACCTCTGTTGTTTCCCTCAACTCTCCAATATGCACAATATCTTGAAAATTAATATTCGTAAATCATGTTTCCATATAAGAACAACGTTTACATAATTTCTGCCAACTTTGCTCCACATTAGATTTATCGATTAAGCTATTCCCGCTATCTATCCTCCTGATTATATATATTATTATGAAAAAAATTAGTAGAGCACTCAAAAAGGTATGAATATTGCCCATCCCTCCAGTAGAGGCGTCAATACATAGCCCTTAATACATTCAATTTAGACTGGATGATTTAGCATGAATAGACTCGCGGTATTTTTTAGTCTGGTGTTGATAATGGTATTCATTGGATCAAGTCAGGCCGGTAACAAGAATAAACCTGATGCTCTTACTGAAATCAACCCAGCGGATAGGGGATGTATTGTGACAGAGATAAGCCCCTTTAAAGAGAGTTTACTTGTCTCGTGGGAATGGAGTCATGGCACCGAGCTGATAAAATTTGGAGGATATGCCGTTTTTGATGTGAACGCCTCCATCGATGATATCACTTATAGGTGGATCAAGGTAAAAATAGAACTTGTTCAATATGAATCGGGATCTACTGCTGAAGATTATACAGGACAACTCGTATATCGTTGTTCAAATACCCAAACAGTCTCTGAGGGAAATTGCAATGGATCAGTGCTTGGGCTTGAAGAGGCTTTATACATGGCGACAGCGACTGAAATGGGCGTAGATGTAGAAAATGTTTATGTTTCGGCATACAACCCTGAAACGGTTATGGTTAAAATAAAAGCCATGATTCCGAATTCTTACCAAGGCTTTAAACGGCAAAATTATCCTTTAGTCAACATCTGCATTGTAGAATAGTAATGGATTATTTTTCATCTATTCAATGTCGATAGATGTACCAGGCACCATGGATGCGCAGGGTGTTCAACCAAAAGTGACATTCTTCCTGTATCTCTTTGGAAATATGCCGGAATTTTATTCCCCTTGAATCTGTTTCAGAACGATATCGGTAATTGGTATCGTTTGATATAAACGAACAATACTCGAGCAGTCGGAATAAAATGAGTATCATTTCCACGCCTGGGGTTAATCAAACAGCCACATATCCTTAATAATCGGCTTCTTTCCCTCTAGATATGTTTCCATTTTTTTATAATTTTTTCTGTATATATAGATTTTTCTAAAGATCCTAATCTAGAAATGTAGAAAATATTGACCGATAGACCATAAAATTATCATTACAAACTGTAACGTTACGCTAAATTTTTAAAAGAGGATCTGATATTGCAAGTATTGTTGTACCGAAACAATGTTTTGATCTCTACGACTACTACATTCATAGGCAACTACGTTGAAAATATCTTCTTTTGGCAACTTTTGTTAAGATGACTGTTCCTGCAAAAAATCTCATGCGCCAATTTCTCGTGGATCAATTAAATTTAGAAGCTGTAGTGCTGATAATCATAATTTTCGTATTTCCTCAGTTGTCATGGTCGCAAGAGTATGACGAGAAAATCTTGCTTGATGAATTTTTAACCATAGATTGTCAGTATGAGCCAATCAACGAGGTTCTTAAAGATATTTCGAAACAGAGCGGATTAGTAATTACCTATGATAAGGAGTTAGAAAGTGAATCCTATCTGCCACTTATCGCCTTCAAAGATAGCATAAAAGCTATAGATGCCGTCGTTCGACTATTAAGAGGGAAAAATACAGTCATCGAATTTAGTAACAACCAAAGAAATATAAATATCAGGATGTTTGATAATTAATCTTGACCTAATTCGTTTGATAGACAACTCCATCATTTCGGTTTAGTCAATACCGAAGATTCTTCCTGCGAGTTTAGATCCTGAGAAATAGTCTCCGAAGTAGACCTTCCTGATAGCCTCGAAGGATCCATGTCATTACAATGGAAGAGGTTTGATTTGGCAACATTTGCGTTGAAGACGAGTTGTCATGGTGAGATGTTTCCTGTGAGGGTACCGATTGATAGGGCCCGGGTGATTTTTTCGCTGGTGACCGTGGAGATACAGGAAACACGTTTAGTAGAACAAAAAGGCAGGACTGGTTACCTTCGATCCGGCAATGTTTAAATCAATACTCAGTTGCTGATTTTCTGATTGACTCAAAATCAATTAGCCAAGCCTTGTTGATTAAAAAAGGAAAAGAACTTGTGATATAGGTTCTTTTCCTCTGATGATTCCCTGATTAGATATTGTGATAAGGATTAATATAGCCTGGTTTTGATGGTCGGGATTTTTCAATAATAACGTCATCGATATCGTCAACCTCAAGGACAAGTTTTTCTATACGATCCTCAAGACCTTCATGGATATTACTGATGAAAACATTTCTGCCGGCTACATTGACGTTGAAATCTGTAGTAACACGAATGATCTTTGCATGTATCTCAGCCAACTTTACCATTTCTTCCAGTGTGTTTTGAGACTCTTCATTGGCTTGGAAAGTTGGTTTTTGGGCCACATCGTATAGTAATTCCACCGCCTCCTCTATTGAGATTGTATCGATGTGTAAAACCATATCGTACAATCTACTATCCCAAGTATCGGTCCCATAGACTTGAAGCCCCCATTTGCGTCGTTCTTCATCATCTTTCTTTAAGAGATAAAGAGCATCTTGTCTGGAGATGTTCGTCCGCTTCATTTCTTCTTGGACACGATGATCCATGTTTGCGATTATTCTTACTTTTAAAACATGAGAAATATCTCGAAGGAAGTAGTGCCCTGCTAAGCCATGATAAACAACATTGTCTTTTTTTAGGTGTTTCAGCAATGCATATCGGTAATAACTCAAATAGCGTTCTTTACCATTCTGAAAACGCTCGAGCACTGTAGGGGCGTCATGAAGCATCCTGATAAGTTTTATTTCAGGGATATTAAATTCAGCGCAAGTCTCCAGAACAATTTCTCGTGAAACACATTCGTAGTTCAGTTTTCCTGATAATTTTTCAGCAATCTCTTTACCGCGACTGTATGACCCTCTTGATATGGTAATGATAGGCATGTTGGTCTCCTTTGATTAGTCCTATAAAATAGGGCGTTCATAAAAAAATACTGCAAATATGATATTAAAGGAGAAAAGAAAACTCAGGAGTGAGATCAAGCGACTTTCATAGAGTGAAGAAAAGAGATACTCATTTTCTTTTTATAAACAACTTAGGGAAAATCTTATACCCATCAAACTATTATTTCAAGCGGTTTTTTAGTATATATTTAGCAGTTCCAGCTTCTCAGGTTCATATATTTCCTGTTTCTCTCTAATTCGCTGCAAGCGGATCGCTCGGTATTGGACAAACGGTGGGTGTACAGGAAGAAGGTAAGCCCAAGCATTCATTTCAAAAGCTGTAACCTCATAGTGGCAACCCTAATATATTGTTGCCAGGATTCTGTTTTTAAGTTTAACCCGCAATTCTTCAATCTCACTCCAGCGAATCTGATTGGTATGTTGAGTGTCAAATTTAATTTCATGGGCATGGTAATCGTGACAAGTATAAATAACAGGGATTCCGAGTCCTTGAGCAAAACCTGCTTCAAAATATACATTCTGATTTTGAAAAGATAAATCAGCCACCATAAAACTGCTTCTCTTTATACCCCCTAACATTTCATCAATTATATTATTATTGTGTTCAAGATAAGCCATTTGAACAGGTTTATATCCAGCTTCCAATATCGCTGGAACCATGGCTTCATGATAAGCTCTATCTAGAAGTTTATCACCGAACTTCATTGCAATGAAACATTCAAAGCTTTCTGGCCGCTTCCGTTCAATTTTTTCAAGATGGCGTAACCCTTCTATTTTCAACTCGTACTTATTGCTCTTACTATCCGGCCGACTTATAAAACCGGCAGTTACTAATTCTCCTAGGAATTTTAAAAATGGTTTCAGATATTGTCCTGTTTCATCCTCGCGAAAATGTTCCAAGTACGCCAAAGGGTAGTCATAAGATGTTGCAATTTTTATTTCGTCCCCGAAGAATCTACTTTTTTTATTAATAGCCTCTAAAAATTTACCAATATTTTCATCGATAGATCTTGGAATGCTTGGCAAAGAGATGATTGCCTGTACTGATAAACCTTCGGTAGCTGGATCAATATCTTTGGGGAGAATTGGAATTGATTGGGAGTTATTTTCTGTTCGTTCTCGAGTCCATCCTGAAAGAAGATGAAGTACATTGCTGTGCTTGTTCGAATCGAATGCTTCGTGTACCGACACCCTACCACAAATGCGACAGTTAAATTCCCAGACACTTCCTGAGATAGTGGCAGCCATATTTGTCGTTTCTTTACAAAGAGGGCAAGAGAACTGATCCATTGATATTTTGTTTTTTGTCATATGGTTGAGGAAAGATTAAATATAACCTGGCAAGCAACCAGACTTACTTGATGATGAATTTTATGCAATATACAGCATTTTGCGATAAAAAGTGCTTAGCGATGATCTTTATCACGATCATACTCTAACGTAACTTCTTACGGATTGTCAATCGATTGAACAGAGTCATAAATGGCTCTGACTTTGACCTATTTCGAATGAGATTATTCCTGCTAACCCACTATGATTTCGCTAGCGTATTACGCTTACCTTCTTTCTGTATCTCCACGTTCACAAGCGAAGAAATCATCCGTTCACTATAAACCGGTACCCTCTCAGGAAACACCCTAACCTCGCTGATATCGTTCCGGTGAAGATATGTTCATTGGCAAGGTAAACAATCTGTAATTATTTCAACAATCACCTTCTCAGGAAGTATCTGGCTTTCCAATCTGGAAGGATCGATGAAACATTGCTGGAAATGTTTGATTGAAACTGCATTAAATAGATAGCAAGTTGCGTTGCCAAGAAGAAACTTGGAGTAGTTTTGTCGAACACTATTATTGCGGCAACAACCTTTTTGGTGTCCATCTATTTCTGAAAAATATTTTCTGGCAGAAAGGCGGAAACTGTTACATTCGGAAGATCAACGGCATTGCTGATTTTCAAATCCACCGCTACACTGCAGATGGCATATGCCTGGTTGCGATTGAAACCCCGCTCCTGGAGAAGGTCGATCATATTTATTAACGCATTGCGGGCGGCCAGTGTCAGATCCTCGCACTCCTGAGTGCCGTCCTCACGTATGGGTACCCCTATGGTTGCGATAAAGTTTTGAGGTACAGCCCACTCAGGTGCGATGAAATAGCCGGGATGTGAAAAGCGAGGCCATTTGATATTTCGGCGTGCCGCTTCCCCTTTATATACCTTGAAGCGGACGGTCACGGTGGCTTCCATTTCGATGCCGGTCAGGCAGCACTCCGAATCACCCTGTGCAAAATGAGCATCCCCTGTGGAGTAAAGCGCACCACTTAGGTTGACCGGGATAAGAAGGCGTGAGCCCTTAGTCAAATGTTTGACATCCATATTGCCGCCGTTTTCCCTAGGTGGACCGGTTCTGAGCCCTTCTTGCGCGATGGATCCGCCTGCCGGTACGGCATCTTCTGGATCGGGCGAAATTGCAATGCCACCACGGTCAACAAGATCGGCTTCTCGACGGGTCCAGGATTGAAGCTGTTCGTGTGAAGGGGCGATACCAGATGTGCCCATAAAAGAACCGTCTGGAATACGCACCCCCGGAATCTGGTCCGATGTGGCCCAGCCGTTTTCAATTTTCCAGTGGTACAGACAGGAAACTGGAAACAGATCCCGGAGAAACCCTGCACCGGGTCGTATCCGTGTCCAGCCAAATGGCTCCGGGATAATATCCACGGTTTCGATTTCCAACAGATCGCCCGGTTCTGCTCCTTTGACAAAAACTGGGCCGGTCAAGGGATGGGCGACCTTGGCATCCAGGTTTAACAGATCCTCTGGCGACATTCCGGGTTTGATTTGGCCATCCAAGGCATCGCGTGTTTCTAAGGCAATCGTTTCACCCGGGTTAACTTCAAAAATCGGCAATATATCAGGGTGCCACCGGTTATGACCCGTGTGGGGCTCCTGATAGAGTCTTTTGCTGCGGTCGATCACTATACGTTTCATTGTATACTCCCACCCAGTCAAGATTCTTGTTGTAGCTGATATTAAAGGCTTGTCTTAGCATGTTCCTGAAGTAATGTTAAAGAAGTTATCCACATGCTTATACTCTGATGACTCTACCGTTGCTCTTATCTGTTCGCGGAATCCCACAGGATTTTTTCGAACCCTTTCTGTTTTTTATTCGCTACTTTTTTGCAATTCTGACTGTGTTCCTTATGTGAATTTTTCTAACCTCATCAACTAAAGAGTCAAATGTCTAGTCCTTACCCGTCAGTATCAATGCCAAAAATTTCAAGAACCTCTCTGGTATCATTTGCTATACGAATGATTTTCTTTTCAAGCCTGAGAAGCTCTGTGCCTTTAGTATTCGGATAGTGTTTAGTAGGTTTATTGGGGATTCTCACTGCTAAGCCATAGAGTTCTGAGTCAAGCACCTCTCCTTTGGCTATCTTTTTTTGCCAACCTGGTGGTAAATCCCCACCTCTTTCAACCTTTTTCTCAAGGCCTGGGGGAAGTTTTTTTGCTTCTTATCCTTATCATTTTTCGCTAATGCTGGGATAGAGATTGCAAGACAAATAAGAATTATCAAGAGGTGTTTCATTTGGTATTTCCTTATATTCTTTAAATATAAGAATTAGCTGGCTTGACGACCAAAACAGAGTTGAAAATGATTGTTTCATTGTCCATGACCTGTGTTCAAATGTCAAGTTCCCTAAGTTATACAGAAAGTCTCATGCAATTGGGTCGTTCTTGGAGGTTTCCCTTGGCAAGTCTATGTTAAGTGGTCTGCCTAAATGGTTGACCTTGTTCCTTCTAAGTAACAAAGTCCATAACGTCTTGATTATTCAACAAATGTGCTTTTTGTTACTTTTATAATAAATGCCGAGATTTTTTTTGCCCCGGTTGGGATGCTGTGAGGATACCGATTGATAGGGTACGAATGAATTTTTCGCTGGCGATCGTGGAGATACAGGAACAATATAAATTTTCAAATATTCTTAGATGGTTATCATTGCCAATACTAGCCTCTTCAATTGCACTGGAAAGTGGACTGCCAAAAAATAGCCAAATTTGGGTTAATAGAAGTGTATGGGCAGGTTAATGATCAGAATTTGTGACAATACCTTTCTTTTCTTGATAAACTCAGAGTGTTCGCATTTTTTCTTATCATTTTTATATTTTATCTCTGATCCTGACATGGTTTAGGTCATTAAAGCTTCGGGGTCATAAATGCGTAATGACTTCGATAAGGAAAAGTCACCGATCTCCTTCTCCAATCCCTAAAAATAGGAACTCCCCATTCTGTAACACGGGGATTACCGTCAAGATCGAAATGAGCACGGATAGTCCAAAGATAGAGAGTATCGGGCTCGAGCAGGATTTCCACCTTATGGGTAGGCTCAGTCAACCCGCTACGAGTATAAACTAACCTATCTGGGAATCTCCCCCCAACTACACCGGTCGAAAAATCTTCTTTGCCAAGCCAAATTCTCAACTCGTAGGTTATGTTTTGGATGGATACAATAGGCTTATCCCTTTCTATTTTGAAATCTTCCGGTCGCGGAAAAGCCTCCCAGCGCAGCGTGGGCTGAATAGAATCTACGTATTTAGTTATATCGTAAGATGACATGGGGAGCGGCAAGGGTCGGAGCCCCTCTGCAGGAACAGCTTGGGGGGGGGACTCGAGTGCAGCCGGTCATTGTATATGCCAGAACGATTGCGTACAACCATGTAATAGCAATAATGCGAAGAATCAAACCGCGACGACGTTGCGAGGGTTTCATCAGGTTCCTCCTTTATCACCAGCCGGCAAATAGAGGAGGAAAACCTCGTCTATAATCCGTTCCGCCAGTTCACTGCAGGCTCGATCTACCTCCTCATGCAATTTTCTTGCGTCTTGGGCGAGCCAGCCATCCAGTTCTCGAGGCAATCCTAGGTAGGTGAGCCAGTGCCTGTAGAGTTCGGCACCGTCGGAGGCACGAATCAGGCGCGTTCGCTCAAGGATGCCGAATTTGAACAGGCGGAACCCGTGGCCTTCAAGTCCGGCTTTTTCAACAACGACTTCCAGAATGGTAGTGGCTGGCTTATCTGTTGGTATCTTTGCACTTATCAATGGCAATTCGTTGATCTTTGTTCTGACACTAAGGCTTAAAGTTTCCTGAATGTTCAACTCTTCCATGGTCAGTCTCAAGATCTTTTCTTGTTCTTCGACTTTAACGGTCGGCTCAGATTCATTGAAGCCTTTGACAGCACCCCATACTAACATGACCGGGGCCATAACAACCATGAGTGGATTGTAGGCGGTAAGTTCCAAGGTTTTTCCAAGCCCCCCAAGCGCACCCATTGTCGCGCCTTTGCCCTTCCCTTTGACACCCCCGGTAATCAAAAGAGTTGGTTGCACGTCGCCTTTGGACAACTGGATAGTGCTTAATTGGGTGCGTAGTTCTTCAGAAGGAGGTGATGGCACATGCCATCGAGACGGATCAACATTCTCAACATTCTCAGTAGCGCAACCTGAAAAGATGACAGCAAGGATGGAAATAAGAACAAGAAAACGACATTGTCGCGACTTTCTGCCCACAGTAATATGAGATAGTTTGGAAAACGAAATAACCTTGCTCTCGAATTTAGTCATTTTGTAACAGCTCCGAGATCATAACAAATTATGATATAGAAACCGCTTATTTCCAATTTTAGGCATTACACATAATATAAGATGAAGACTTACCAAAAGCAATCCTGATCAACTGTTTCGATGGCACTCTTAACAGTATGGTTTATCAGCAATTTTAGATTATTTTTGATCACATATTCTCAAGCAAATGAGTATTGAATTTATTATTGCCAAATCGAAGGTAGATATTTTTGACTTTCCCTTCAACATAAAGTGTTTCCTGTAAATCTTGCGGCTCGATTAAGAGAAGGATGTCAGATCAAGTCGAAACTATTTCAATTAAATGCGTCGAGTGCGTCAGCCTATTACCTGGATAGAAGTCTCCAGGAAACCTGGTTGAGGCTTCTCTCCTGCTTGAACCTGAACTGTTCTGGTTTGCATCTGGTGTAGAGTCTCTATGGGGTGCAGCGCTTCTTGCTTTTCCCTTTTTTCATACCTATTTTGTAGTTTCGGTTCATTAACGTTCAAACTTCATGACTGCACTCACAAGTCTTCAGAAAGATGGTTCGAAGCTCGGCTGATGTGCAGGCTTTGGGGTTGGATTGAGATGCAATATGCTGCACCTGTTAGCGAGATATTGGTTCATCGTTTTAGTCGCCGGACTTTTAAGCCTGCCTCCACCCGCAAAAGCCGATTCTGAAGATTCGCCTCTCGACCTGGCTCAAAAAGCCCTCAGCACAGGAAACCTCGAAGAAGCCCTGTTGCTTTATGACCTTGTCTCAGGCCAGGAGCGAATAGCCGCTGCTGTTGGTGCGAATCGCATCCGGATTATGATCGGCAACTATGCCGAGGCGGAGCAATCCTTACGGCAGTCTCTGCTGACATTTGAGAATAATGAATCGATGAGCTCCCAGTTAGCTGAAATACTCACCTTGACTGGTCGTTCACGTCTCGCCCTCCAGGTTCTGGAGCCTTTCATTGATGACCAGATTGCCGGTGTTCGAAGTCTGGTCCAGTATGGAAAGATTCTTGATCTGCACGGAAGACGGTCTGAGGCAGAGCCTTATTTTCTGCAGGCAATATCCTATTACGACCGCGGGCTGATTTTTGAAGCCGGTGATGTCGCCTGGGTGGGGGTGGCTTGCCGTGAATTGGAACGCTTTCATGATGCTAACAACCTGTTTCGCGAGGCCGTGCGCTTGGATCCTGACAGCTTTGAGGCCCATCAGCTGTGGGGGGATCTTTTCCGTGAAAAATACAATGTCGCTGAAGCCCGGCGTTCCTATGGCGAGATTCTCAAACAAAATGACAACTATGTTCCCGCCCTCGTCGGAATGGCCCTTACGGAGGGTGGGCACGCTGCCCATGAATTTCTCGACAGTGCCCTGAAAGTTAACCCTCGCTCTGTTCCGGCCCTTGTTGCCCGGGCGGGTCTGTTCAGTGAGGATGAGCGCTATGATGAGGCAAAGCAGTGCCTTCAACAGGCATTGCAAATCAATCCTGAGTCCATGGATGCCATGGCCATACTGGCCGCGATGGCCATTCTTGAAGACGATGACGAGACGTTTCATGAGATTGAAAAACAGGTAACCGCACTCAGCCCCGGCAATGGGGAATTTTATGCCCGCATAGCCCAAATTTGCGGCCGCAGCTATCGCTTTGACAAAGCCGTCCAGATGGCCCAAAAAGCTGTCGAGCTGGATAACAGGCACTGGAATGGTCACACCATTTTAGGCATGAACCTTCTCCGAAAGGGAGAGGAAACCAAGGCGCTGTATCACCTTGAAGAGGGCTTTCGGGGAGATCCGTTTAACGTTTGGGCGATGAACCTGCTGAAGGTTCTCGACGTGCTCGACGGTTTTGAGACCCGAACAACTGAACACTTCATCGTGCGCATGCATCCCTCTGATGTGAATGTTCTCTGGCCTTATCTGAAACCGCTGCTCGAAGAAAGCTGGGCTACGCTTACTGCCAAATACGATTTCACGCCCCAGGGACCGATTCTCATAGAATTGTTTAACGATTACGAAGATTTTGCCGTGCGCACTTCGGGGCTTCCGGATATCGGACACCTGCTTGGGGTCTGTTTTGGCAGTGTCATTACCCTTGGTTCTCCGAGGGGTCATAAGCCGCCCGGATCAATCAACTGGCAGGAGGTAGTCTGGCATGAATTCGCCCATGTTATTACCCTGCAGATGACAAACAACAAGATACCACGCTGGCTCTCCGAGGGTATTTCTGTCTTTGAAGAAAAGAGCGGGCGGCCCGAGTGGGGGCGGCGCCAGGAGCTGGAGCTTGTAGAGGCTGTTCAGGAAAACAGGATTATCGGACTTGGCGATTTGAACGAGAGCTTTTCCCGGGCGAAATCCCTGGAGGACCTCAATTTCGCCTACTACGAGGCTTCCCTGTTGGTCGAGTTCATTGTAGAGCGCTACGGATTTGAAACGCTTAAAACGCTTATCCATCGTTATGTGGACCAGGTGAAAACAAGCGATATCTTTAGAACGGTTTTTGCGGTTGCCTTGGAGGAATTTGAGGGAAACTTCATTTCCTGGGTCAACAAACGGGTAGAGATGCTCGATGTCGATGTGGATAAAGCTATCCTTGCCAACCGGGGTCTACTCTCTATTCAAAACAACAGAGACAAGCCGCTGCCTTCCGAGGACCAGAAGAACGCGTTGATCGAAGCACTGTACAAGCATCTTGAAACCAGCCCGCGTAATTTCTATGCTCATTTGTACTTGGGACTGATTTTTTATGGAGCCGATGATCTTGTTGGGGCCTTGAATCACCTGACCATCGCCAGCGAGCTGCTTCCCGCTTACAGCGATTCCCCAAATCCTCGGCAGATCCTGGCCGTGATATATGAGAGACTTGGAGACACCCGGGCCATGACCCGTGAACTGGCTGCCCTGTTGCATGTGCATCCATATGCGTATGGCGCCTGTCTTAAATTAGCTCAGGTGGCGCAATCAGGCGATGAAAATAACCTGGCTGCGCATTATCTGGAAAAAGCCATCGCTCTGAACCCATATGATCGGGATGTACATCGTTCCCTGGCGGCTCTTGCCATGCAGCTGTCGGATTATCCAAGAGCCATCCGGGAATACTCCGTTTTGTTAGCCTTGGATGAAACAGACCCAGCCCTGGCAAATACAGATCTCGCCGAAGCCTTCCTGCTTGACGGCAATAAGACAGAGGCCAAACGCTATGCATTGGCGGCTTTAGAAATCGCTCCTATGTTTGAGCGGGCCCAGGATATCCTCCTGGACACAGTGGATCCCTGAGCTGCCGCGGGAGGGTCAGGGTCTGGCGGAAGCCACCTCTGCTGCAAAAAGATCAAGGGCAACAAGCTCAAAGCGTCTCTGGCTCGGTTTCTGCCCGTGAATCGTAAAGTCTGGGGCTGGGGGGCCGGTACCTGAAATCTTGGCTGGGAGCATCTATCACGCTCTTTTGGAGGCCTGAAATCAAATGGCAGGTGACGATGAGACCTCTTTTGTTACTCGCACTCATTCTGCTGCTGCAAAGCAATATTACTCTGGGGCAGGATGAATCCATGCTTGCCGGGTTATCGCCGGATTCTGAGGACAAACGTGAAAGAGAGCATGAATTCATCTTAATGAGAGGGATATATGCGAACTATCAAGCGGGCACATCTTCGGGATATCGAGGCGGCCCCCGAAACCGTGCCTGGTGGCAAACCGATTTCGACGGTGCCGATCGTAATTTGCTGCGGGCGTTGAGACGCTATACCTCAATCGACACCTCCAGCGAAAGCTTCAAGGCGCTGTCGCTGACGGATCCGGAGCTTTTCGAGCACCCTTTTTTATACATCAACATGAAGCGGGTGCCGCTCTATTCCGGCAATGGCCCCAACTTTTCTGTGGAAGAAGCCACCGCTCTCAGAGAATACATGTTGCGGGGGGGATTTGTCATGTTGGATGATTTCTGGGGTCCTGAACATTGGCAGGATTTCCTCGCCGAACTGGCTAAAATTCTCCCGGAGCGCAAGCCGCGCAAATTGGAATTGAGCCATCCGATATTTCATTGTTTCTTTGATATCGATGAAATCAAACAAGTACCTGGTCGAGGAGTTACCTGGAATTTTAATTGGGGGTTTATCCTGGATAACCCCGAGTACCCAACGTCGGTGCACGGTTTGTTTGATGACGACGACAGACTGATGATGGTCGTCAATTTCAATACTGACCTCGGTGACGGCTTGGAACACACATTCGATCAATTTTATCCGACCCGCTACTGCAACGAGGCTTACAAGTTGGTCATCAACTATATTATTCACTCCATGAGCAATTAAGATGAAAACAAACATCCTCCTCTGTGCATTCTATGCCTGCTTTTTCATGATCAGCGCAGATTGTGCAGCTGAAATCTCCCTTGCAACCGATCAGAACACCGGGCTGCATGAGGCCGGTGACGCATTTACGTTTGTCCGCATAGAGTATGATACGACCAGCGGCAATTGGCATGATGATGAGGAGTGGGGGCGATGGCGCACCTGGGCGGTAGACTTTCCAGCGGCTGATCGCAATTTTCTGAGGGGTGTCCGCAGGCTGACGAATATCCATGTTAACAGGGAACCGATCGTCATGCGGCTCGATGACGATCGGATTTTTGAATACCCCTTTCTGTACATGCTTGAAGTAGGCCGTCAGGGGATTCTTTTTTCGGAAAAGGAAATGCAGAATCTTCGCCAGTATCTATTGCGGGGAGGCTTTCTCTTTATCGATGATTTCTGGGGAACCTGGCAGTGGTCTAATTTTTATGAAACCTTCTCACAGGTTTTTCCGGATAAATCTGTCGTGGAACTAGGCAAGGATCATCAAATATTCCACTCCTTCTTTGACATTGACGGTCCGCAGATGATCCCCAGGGTCCACAATGTTGATAATTATCCCGAACAGGATGTTGATGTCGCCATCAACCGTGCCGTCCTCGATGATGACGGCCGGGTAATGGTACTCATGAACTGGAACTCAGATATCGGTGATGGTTGGGAGCACACGTACCATCCCGTCTACCCGACCCAATACGCCAATATGGCGTATCGACTGGGGATAAACTATTTAATGTACGCGCTGACCCACTAACCCTTGATTGAGGCCGGAATCTTATAATTCGCATCATGTCTTTATAACCTTGCCTGGCACAATAATGGCGATGCTGGTGAATTTTCATAACTGCATATCGGGTTACGAGAGATGACAATGGAGGTTACACCAATGTCTGAAACAGAGCTGAGAGAAATAAAGCCCCTCGTCGATACCGAAGACGAAATCGCGCTGGTGGAGCGTATGAAGGCCGGTCGCGAAAAAATCACCCGGGAGCTCAAAAAAGTGATTGTCGGCCAGGATGATGTGATTCAGGAAATCCTGATTGCTCTTTTTGCAGGCGGACATTCATTGATAACCGGTGTTCCCGGATTGGCCAAGACCCTCCTTATCAAAACGATTGCCGATATTACTCAGCTCAGCTTCGGCAGGATTCAATTTACCCCTGATCTGATGCCGGCGGATGTCATTGGCACCGAAGTCGTGGAGGAAGACCCGCGCACGGGGCGGCGACAGTTGAGGTTTGTCAAAGGCCCTATATTTGCAAACATTCTGTTGGCAGACGAAATTAACAGAACGCCTCCCAAAACCCAATCCGCCCTGCTCGAAGCAATGGAAGAGCAACAGGTGACTGCCGGTGGGGTTACCTACAAAATGGATTCTCCCTTTTTCGTACTTGCCACGCAGAACCCCATCGAACTGGAGGGAACCTACCCGCTTCCGGAAGCCCAACTGGACCGTTTCATGTTCAAGATAATGATTGACTATCTGCCGGAAGATGAGGAAATCGCTGTCGTCAACAATACGACCGGCCTGGCTTCGATGAGCGTAGAGCCGCTTCTGGCCAAGCAGGATATCCTCGATTTCCAGCATATCGTCCGGCAGGTGCCGGCTGCTGAAGAGGTCACCCGTTTTGCGGTGCGCCTTGTGGCTGCCAGTCGGCCGGGAAACAGCGCTGCGCCGGAATTCGTACACAAGTGGGTCAGTTGGGGCGCCGGTTTGCGGGCCTCTCAGTTTCTCGTGCTGGGAGGTAAAGTGCGGGCCCTGCTCAATGGTCGCTTTAATGTCTCATATGAGGACATTCGCGCCCTGGCCCACCCTGTCATGCGGCATCGCATTATCGTTAATTTCCATGCACACGCAGAGCGTATTGATACCTCCCACGTCATCGACAGGCTTTTGGAGGCCGTACCGCTGCCGTCTTCAGGTTTATAGGAGGCCTAAAAGCAATTGGCTATGATTCAGGCTGAACACACCATTCTTGATCCGGCAGTACTTGCAGGCATAAAGGACCTCGAACTCCGCGCCAGGGTCGCCGTAGAGGGTTTCCTGGCAGGCTTGCACAGGAGTCCGCATCGAGGTTTCAGCTCGGAATTTTCTGACTACCGGCATTATTATCCGGGCGACGACATGCGCTATGTGGATTGGAAGGTCTACGCTCGCTCAGGTAAATTCTATATCAAGCAATTCGAGGATGAGACCAATGTTCGTTGCTATATTCTTATGGACTGCAGCGCTTCCATGGGCTACGGGTCTGGCGTGGTCACCAAGCTGGAATTTGCACGCACTCTGGCCTCGGCACTGGCTTATTTCATTAGCGGCCAGCAGGATGCGGTGGGACTGATTACCTTTGACCACAAAATTCAGCACTATCTGCCTTCCCGTTATCGCCAGGGGCATCTTGTGCGAATTTTAAGGGCCTTGATGGAGACGGTGGTCGGCGATCTGACTGATATCCTCCAGCCTGTTGGAGACCTGGCCCATTCGCTTAATCGCAAGGGGCTGGTCATCCTTATCAGTGATCTGCTTGACGAAAACGAAAGCACCATGAAAGGCTTGCAGCAGCTGCGTGCAAAGGGCAATGACGTTATCGTCTTTCATGTTCTGGACGATGCCGAATTGACCTTCCCCTTTCAGCGCATCGCAGATTTTGAGGATAGTGAGACACATGAGATTCTAAAGGCTGTACCGCAGCGTGTGCGTGAAACTTATCTGCAGGAAGTTGAGCGTTTCTGCTACGAGTACAAGGAAAAGTGCCGGTCCAGCGGAATTGATTATTGTCTGCTGAACACATCTGAACCTTTAAATACCGCTTTGGCTTCGTACCTGTCAAAGCGCGCCAGAAGCTTCTAGGAATTCAGAGATGTCATTTTTATCACCATGGTATTTGCTGGGTTTGCTGGGGATAGGCATCCCCCTGGCAATTCACCTGATTCGTCGCCAACGGGCTGAGCGCGTTTTGCTGCCGACGGTGCGTTTCCTGAAGCGGGCACCAAAGAAACTGGTTTATTTTCAGAAATTACAGCAATGGCTCCTGCTGGCATTGAGGATTGCCATTGTAGGGCTGCTGGCTTTGGCATTTGCACGGCCAATCTTTACGGGCGCCTATTCACGGCTGGTGGGTGCCACTCCGCAATCACTGGTTATTCTTCTGGATACGTCAATGAGTATGCAGTACGCAGATCGATTCAACCAAAGCAAAGCGGCGGTAATCAGCGTGCTGGAGTCATTGCAGCAAGGGGATGAGGCAGCGGTGGTCACGTTCGCGGACAGCCCAGGAACAGTGCAGCTATTGACCACGGATCTCACGGCTTTAGAAACCTTTGTGCGAAACGTTCCCGCCCCCGGCTACCGCTCCACCCATTTCTTATCGGCGCTGCATCTGGCTGATCAGATTCTGCAATCAGCTCATTATCAGAAAAAAACAGTGATGCTGGTTTCCGATTATCAGCACAGCGCCGAACCATTGCAAGATTTCGCCTGGAAATTAAGCCCGGATATCGGGTTTGAGACGATTAAGATCGGAGACACGAAGACGAGTAATCTGGCTATAACCGGCGTCAGAACGATGGAGCTTTCCGCCCAGGAACAAGGAACACACCTTGTTGTCGGCCGTATCAGGAGCTTTGGCACCGAGTCAATATCCCAAGGCCGGGTATTTCTCACTATCGATGGTTCGGAAGTGGCAAGCAGAGTGGTGGAATTGGGGGATAGATCGGAAGTTGTCGTGGAGATTCCGGTTACTATCGACCAGGTCGGCCTGCATCGCTGCACGCTGAGTGTTGCCGGTGACCTTTTTGATCCTGACAACACTTTTTATTTTACCATCCGTGTGGAGCCGCCGTTAAGGGTCCTGTGTATTTCTGGTAGATCCGGCACCGGTCAGGAGGACGACGCTTACTGGTTTCGTTCAGCGCTTGCCCGGCAGATTACCGCGCCTTTTCAGGTCGAAGTCATTGAGCCCCGGGAACTGGTGCCTGAGACCCTGGCTTCATACTCAGTTGTCGTCCTGATGAATGTGGGAAATTTAGATTCAGAACAGACGAATGGTCTGAAATCCTATGTAAAGGGCGGCGGCGGTCTTTTACTGGCACCGGCAGACCGGGCTGACGTCGCAGCTTTTAACCGTGATTATGCGGAATTAACTCCGGCTTTGTTGCAGCGTCAGCATATCTTGAGTGAGAGCAGGGGACTGGCTATTACCCAGGTTCAAAGACACCATCCCCTTGTTCTTGCACTGCAGGACGGCGAGCCAGCGGATTTCGCTGCAGCCCGATTTCATGGTTACTGGACCACTGATCCTGTCGTCGGCAGCGAGGTGGTTCTGAGATTCGAAAATGGTGATGCGGCCCTGGTCGCAGGCACTGCGGGTAACGGGCGCGTGCTATTCTTCGCCTCCTCTTTAGATCCCGGGTGGAACAATTTTCCTCGTCAGGTGATGTACCTGCCTCTGCTGCATGAAGCCATGCGTTATCTGGCCCGCAGCCAGGTCCAGAAAAGTGTTTACCAGGTAGGGGAGTTCGTTCCCCTCCCCATTGCGCCGGGAGGTGCAGCCCGGGTTATAGCGCCGCAGGGAGAAGAGACTCTCCTGCGCAACAAGCCGGCAGGTCCTGCCTTCTTTCGGGCCACTGACCAGCCTGGTTTTTATGAGGTACGGTCGGGAACATGGTTGAGCAGTTTTGCTGTGAATACATCTGCTCAGGAGTCTGATCTTACATCCATTGCCGTGGATGATATCCGGGCAGGAATATCCCATTTAGAAATTCAGCAGGGCGCGCCTGTTTCGGGGCAGATCTCGGTTTTGAAGGCCCAGCTCGAAAAATCTCAGCAGTCCTGGTGGTGGCTATTGCTGCTGGTTCTTGTGCTGGGTATTTTTGAAATTTTTTTAGCAAACCGCACGTATCGCTGACACCTTTTTGGGGTGGCTTTCGATTGGTGAGAATATGTACGACTTACGGAGATCATTATGAATTCTCAGACTATGGAAGAGCTGCGCGCTGCCATCGGGCGGGTCCGACATCGCCGTAACCTGATTCTGCATGTGCAGCATATCAGCTGGAGCCTGGTTATTCTGGCTGCCATGTTCATGTTCTTTGGTATTTTGGAAATGACCCTGGATCTTCCGAGATCTGTCAGCATGCTCTTCTTCTGTCTTTTGGGTGGCGTGGCTGGGTTCTTATGCTGGCGGTATGTGCGGGCGGTGAGACGGTTCGGCAGTGATGATCGACGCCTGGCACAATATATTGATGAGCGCACACCGAGTCTTGAACAGCGCCTTATCACCTCCATGGATTCCTGGGAAAAACAGGGGACGGATTCGCCTTCACAGCTGGTGGAATCTTTATGGCTCGATACGGTTGCCCATGTACACAGCCGCAACGTCCAGCAGGTTACCAGCCCTCGGCCAGCCTGGATTGCTGTCGGCTCAGTCTTGCTGCTGGTCTGTTTACTGGTCGGCGCACTCTGGGATTCGACACGATTTTCAGGGGCGGCGCGGCGGGTGGCCTGGCCCTGGTCGATTCCGGCTGCAGCTATACTGCAATCGGAAAGCTTCACGATTAACCCCGGGGATATTCTCATACGTCGAGGCAGCGACGTAGCCATCACGGCGACACTGAAAAATGTCAAGTCAAAGAAGGTCTTTGTATACCTTCGTGAAAACGCATCTGAGTGGAAACGTGTTCCGATGAGGATCGACGAAGCAACAACTGACTACCTCTATTATCTGCCTGAAGTGACAAATGATATTTCCTACTATGTGGACAGCGGCGAAGGCCGGTCCAGCCAATACCGGATTCAAGTCTTTGACCTGACCAGAGTTGAAACGATCGATGTAAACTATATCTACCCGGAGTATACCGGAATAGAAGATAAGACTGAAAAAAACGGTGGCGACATAGTCGCACCGGAAGGAACCCAGGTACAGTTGCATATAACCTTCAATGGACCCATCCAGAAAAGTGTCCTGAAATTTGAAGATGGCACGACCATCGAGTTGAGCCATTCGGATAATGTTGCCACAGGCGGATTCACTGTGGTCAAGGACAGCAGATATGTTGTTGACGCCTTTGATCAGGAGGGCAGACATATCGAGCATCCGCTGGAATACCTGGTCCGCTCCACCCCGGATCTTCCTCCAGAGATTTCCGTGAACATGCCCGGTAGAGATCTCAAGGTAATGGCGCTGGAAGAAGTCAGTATCGGCGTCACGGCCAGGGATGATTTTGGCATGACCAATCTGGCCTTGAACTACAATATCGCCGGCGCGTTCGAGCAAAATGTCAACCTCCTCAATACTGGGAGTGATGAAGCTCCTCGCTCCATTGACAGCAAAATGGTACTCTACTTAGAAGATCTGCACGTGGAACCAGGAGATTTTATTGCCTATTTCTTGACGGCTGAGGATAACAATGACACTGCAGGACCTTCCGAGGTTCTCTCCGATATTTATTTTCTGGAGGTAATCAGCACCGACGAAGAATTTCGCCGTGCTTCCCAGCAGGGGGGAGGCGGGGGGCAGTTTGGACAACAGCAGCAGCCCAGCGCTTTACTGGAAAATCAAAAGAACATCATTGCCGCGACCTGGAAACTGCTGAACCGTCAGAAAAAGAATCCGGGGGAGACCTTTACGGAAGACGTGGAAGTTGTGGCCGAGTCCCAGCGGAACATTGCCCAGAGGACGCAAATGTCGCTCAGCCGCCTAAACGAGAGGTTTTCCTTTGCAGATGAAAGCTATGACCTTGCCGTAACCTATTTACGCGAGGCCGTTGAGCATATGCAGGCGGCCGCGGAGAAGCTCTCTTCCAAACAATTAAAAGAGGCCCTGGTTCCCGAGCAGGCAGCGTTGCAGGCCATTCTCAGGGCAGACGCCCAGAACCGGCGGACCGCAATCCAAATGGCCTCCCAGCGCGGCGCTGGCGGAGCTGGCGGCTCTTCAATGACTGAGCGGGAGGATCTGCGTGAATTGTTTGAAATGGAGATGGGTCGTCTCGAAAACCGTTACGAGATGCCTGGAACCGCCTCTGGATCCGGGCGTGCTGAGCAGGAGGACGTCCTCAAGCGGCTGCGCCAGCTGGCGCAGCGGCAGGAACGTTTGAATCAAGCCCAATCGGATGCCGACCGTCGCCAGGACCGCCTGACCGAGGCGCAGCAAAGGCGCCACTTGGAAGAACTCCGGCGCGAACAGGAAGCCTTGAGCCGTGAGGCCGAATCGCTTGCCCGAAAATGGTCGCAGCAGGCCGGGATAAACCAAACCCAATCCTCTCTAAGTTCACTTGATCAGGCCATCAGCCAGATGCGGGAAGCCGCACGAAATCTTGAGCGCCGCGCTAGCGGTATTGCTGCCGCCAGCGGACGTCAGGCTTTGCAGAATCTGCGCGATCAGGCAAAACGTCTCGAGCGTCGGCAGGGGACTTCAAGGGATGATCTGATTAAAGAACTTGGTGACAAGGGTGTGCAACTTCAGGCTCAGGAAGATGAAATCCTCGCGCAGATGGAAGGGCTGCAGCCTTCGGCGTCTGGAACTCAAGAAGGCATCGAGAAGATCATATCACAAAAAAACCACTTGCAGGGGATGCTCCAGGAAACGGAGGATATCATTCGGGCTGCTGGCGCTGCAGGGCGGCAATCGCAGCCTGAGCTTGAACTCAAGGCTCTGGAGACCCTGCGGTCTTTTAAAGCCGAGGGTATCGAGCGGCAGATTGAAGGCAGCAAAACCGGTTTGCTGGCCGGACAGCTGGAGACAGCGATGGACAGGGAAAAAGAAATCGAGCAGTCCATCCGCCGTCTCAGCGACCGATTGCATGAATTCGATGCGCTTGTCCCGGAGTCCGGAGATGCGCAAAACCAGCAGGTCGCTGCAAACGCCGCTGCCCTATCTCGCGAACTGGAAAACCTGCAGCAGCAGGTTGAAGCCCTGAGAGCAAGACAAGAGAACTCCGCGCAGTCGGGCGGGGAACCGGGAATGCAGCCTGGAGGCTCTGGTCTCGACCGAGCAGTCGAATTAACCTCCATGCGCGATGGTCTGACGCGCAGCCGAAGGTATGCCCAAGGCCTCCTTGAACCGTGGGCTCAGGGTGAAAGCTGGGCGGTGGATGCCAGGTCCCTTTATCGGGAATTGACCCGTGCGCAGATCGAAGATTTCATCAACCAGCCTGCCCTCTGGCAGACGCTTCTGGAACCCGCGCGTGAACTGGCTTCCATGCTGAAGGCGCAGGCTGAAATGGAGCGGTTCAGCAGCAATGCCTTTTCTCCCTCGGAACAAGCACCTCCGTCACGCTATGAATCCCAGGTTGAAACGTATTACAGATCATTGTCCGAAATAACAGATAAAGGAGAGTAGAGCACACATGGCAGGAATCATCGAATTTCTCTTTGGACATACGACAGATGTATGGAACCAAGGGAACGTTGCCTTTCAGATATCCGCGGGCCCAATTGCCATTGTGGCTGGCGTGGCTCTGCTGATTTTTATTGTTCTGATCCTTTACCGGCGGACAACTGCCTCTGCAACTCTCAAATTGAAAACAGTATTGATCCTGCTCAGGTCCGTGGCCCTGGTAATTCTTTTGCTCTGCCTGTTGCAGCCCATTGTCACCCTGTCCTCGGCCAGACCCCGGGAAAGTTACATCGGTCTCCTCATAGACAACTCACTCAGTATGAGCATCCGCGACACGGAGCAGTCACTCACACGCGGCGAGCAGGCAGCGGATGTGTTATACGGAGAGGATGGCTTGATAGAGCGGCTGCAGAAGAACTTCACTCTGAGGATTTTTGGTTTCGACCGCACCGCCCGCCCCTTCTCAGCTCCTGGTAATCTGTCCTTTACCGGTAGCAAAACCCACACTGCCGAGGCCATGCAACACGTTGCCGAAGCGATGAAAGGTCTGCCCTTTGAGGCCCTGGTCCTGGTCACGGACGGTGTCGATAACAGCAGTGAAGATCCCCTTCTTGTGGCGAGCAGCATCAATGGTGGCAACACGCCTGTTCATGTCATGGGTATCGGTGCCGATACGGCAGCCAATGATATTGAGATCAGCCAGGTCAGCACCTCCGGAGCGATTATGGAAGAGGGGATATTCGAGGTGCAGGTCACCGTGCAGAGTCATGGTTATGCCGGTCGTGAATCTGATTTGCTGATCGAGTTCGGTGATGAGATCGTTTCTGCCAAAAAAATCAAACTGGGACCAGACGGTGCGCTGCAGCGATATACCTTTCACCTGACCCCGATAAAAGAAGGGGCACTGGTCTACAACGCTCGAATGCCTCTGCTGGAAAATGAAATTATACAGGAAAACAACGAGTTGCCATTTCTTGTGGAAAACTCAAGGAGTCAGGTTGAAATTTTATATATCGAAGGGCATCCGCGAAACGAGTATAAATTTATCCGCCGGGCGGCCGGGACCGACAAAGCTGTAAGTCTTAAAACCTATTTAATGACAGGCCCGCAAAAATTCCTTCGTCAAGGGATAGATTCTACCATGGAATTGGCGCGCGGTTATCCGGCGAGTGAGGAAGAGTTGTTCAAATATGACGCCGTCATTTTCGGTGATGTTGCCAGAAACCTCTTCACCGATGAGCAATTATCCTTGACCCATGAGTTTGTCTCGCGGCGTGGGGGAGGCTTTCTCATGCTTGGCGGCGCGACCGCATTTGACAATGGATTTATGGGCACCCCCGTTGAAAATCTCCTGCCGGTGACATTGGTTAATGACAGTTCTCTGCCGCCGGAATTGCGCGGTGGAATAGGCAGGGGAAATCATCCCACCGGTCAAACCTTCGCTCCGCGCCTGACTACCGAAGGGCTGCGATCCATGATTCTGCGCCTGGAGATTGAGGATGAAGCCAACATCCAGTTGTGGCGTGATATGCCCCAACTTCAAGGGATAAATGTTAGCGGGCGCGCCAAGCCGGGTGCAACCGTGCTGGCTGTTCATCCAACCCTCACGTTTCAAGGGGAGCCCCTGCCGGTTTTGGCACATGAGCGTTACGGCCGTGGCCGGACGATGTCAATTATGACCGCCACAACCTGGAGGTGGCAGATGCTCAAGCCCCATGAGGACACCTCTCACCAGAGAATTTGGCGGCAGATCCTGCGTTGGCTGACCGCCAGTTCTCCGACCCCGGTTGAGATCTTTCTCGAGCGCAACCATTTCAGCACTGGTGACGATGTGAAAGTCAGGGCCCGGATCTACGATCAGGGCTACCGGCCTGTTACCGATGCAACCGTCTGGTTAAAAATAACTGATCCAGAGAGTGCTGTTCAGGATTTTAAGATGCAGGCGGAGATATCCCAGGATGGCGATCATGTTGCAGCTTTCACCGCATCGAAGCCGGGGGTCTATCAACTGGAAGTCTCATCATCAGGCGGGCTGGCCAAGAAAGGCTATGCATCGTTGAGTTTCCTGGCTGTGGATTCCTTGCACGAGATGCGCGGTGGAGCGATGAACCGGGAATTGATGGAAAAAATTGCCCAGGCCGGAGGTGGCAGTTACTACTCCCCAGGAACAGCCGATTTGCTCGTCAAAGACCTGAATAACAACCAGCAGGTCCATACCGTGAAGTTCCAGTTGGATATCTGGAATATACCAATTGTCTTTTTCCTGCTGCTCTCCTGTTTTTGCTTGGAATGGCTGCTGCGCAGGAGAACGGGACTGTCATGAGATTCTTTTCCTGCCTGGTACTTTTTGCCTGCCTCTTCCTGGCGTCCATGGTGTCGGCTCAGCAGCGCGACTATTTTTTATCCAAACCTTCCGTGCAGAAATATGTGGTAATCCTTGCAGGGGCTGCAGTCGAGAAGCAGTATGTGGATCAGATCAATCAATGGGCCTTACACCTGCATGAAATTCTCACCAGGGATTACAGCTATAGCTCCAGGCAAATCGTCCTGCTTACGGATAAGGCTGACCCGAAGGATGCCAGAATTTCAGGGGCCAGTCGAGGCGAGATAATCAAGGCCAAACTTGGCGGGCTCAAGGCAGTTCTCAATCCCGGCGACCAGGTATTTATTTTTTTGTTGGGACACAGCACCAGCAATGAAGAGGTCGCCAAGTTTGTTATCAGTGGACCCGATATCACCGCTCAGGATGTCGCAGCACTTTTAGAATCATTCTCCGAACAGGATATCGTCCTGGTGAATGCAACCAGCTCGAGTTATCCTTTCTGCGCGAACCTTTCTGGACCAGGGCGAGTCATTGTCTCTGCAACTCGATCGGGGGCTGAAAAATACAACACTGTTTTTGCCCAATACTTTATCGCAGCGCTGGAAGGGCATGCCGGCGACAGGGATAAAAACCGGCGGGTCTCCATATTGGAGGCTTTTCAGTTTGCCGGCATAAACGTCGAAAGATGGTATGCCGAGCAGAGCCGCGTTCCCACCGAACATGCGGTACTCGATGACAATGGTGACGGCGTTTTCAGCGCTGACCCTAACCCGCTTGAGGACGAAGGCCGGCTCGCTCAGATAGCCTATCTCGACCTTATTCCAGCAAAACTCACTGAAAATGATGCAGCAACGGCAGCAGACATCGCGGCGATACGGGATCTCATCGCTAAAATGAGAGAGCTGGAGCGTTCTGTATTTCTATTGCGAAACCGTAAGGCGGAGTTGCCGCAGGAATCATACCAGAAGGAAATGGAAGGGCTGTTGATAGAGCTTGCAAGAATTTCAAGAAATCTAAGGGAAAATAGTGGACAGATTCCGTTTTAAGTTTGAGGAGGTAGAGGATGGGTTGTTTTGTGCGCACAAACGGTATTCAGCTGCACTTTCTGGATCACCCGGGAGGTGATTCCCCTCTGGTTCTCATGCCAGGCTTGACGGCCAACGCTTCTTCGTTTGATGGGCTCGTCAAGGCTGGATTGAGCCCAGCGCTGCGGGTGTTAGCCCTTGATTTGCGGGGGCGCGGCCTGAGTGACAAACCGGACAGCGGTTACACCATGGCCGACCATGCTGCGGACGTGCTTGGCCTGCTGGATGTATTGGAGATTCAGCAGGTCGCGCTCGGTGGTCATTCGTTCGGGGGTCTGCTGGCGCTCTTCATGGCCGCTCATTATCCTGAGCGGATCAGCAGATTGGTGGTTATTGATGCTGCCGGATCGATGCACCCTCAAGTGCTTGAACTGATCAAACCCTCCATTGACCGCTTGGGTAAGGTGCTGCCATCGTGGGAAGTGTGCATTGAGACCATGAAGCAGATGCCTTTCTACGATGGCTGGTGGGATCCGGTCATCGAAAGCTACTATCGCGCAGATGTGGAATTCTTCGACGACGGCACGGTCAAGCCTCGTTCCCGCCCTGAAGCGATCATCGAAGCGGTGGAAAAGGCGTTGGCTGAGAACTGGTCCCGACATCTCGCCGCAATCCGGCAGCCGGTGCTGCTGCTCAATGCTCCCGGATCTTTCGGTCCGCCCGGAGCTCCGCCGGTCCTGCCTCGTGAACTGGCACTGGAGACCGTCAATGCGCTGGCCGAGGGGCACTACGTCGAAGTATCGGGGAACCATATGACCATGCTCTACGGAGAAGGAGCACAGAGAATTGTCGAGGCGATTACAGCTTTTGTGCGCTGATAGTTTCAACTCCGACGGTCTTTGCCGGCTGATCAATGACTCGTGCGGCTGATTTGCAATTTCTGAAGAAAAGAGGAAAATAAAGAGAGACAGAGCTTCGCTTTAAAAAAATGGAAACCTGGCGGGATCGGCGCTTTATTCTCACAAAAAACAAAACGAGAGCACATAATATCAAATAGTTAAAGCGCTACTATTAAAATAGGTATAAATAGGTGTCTCACGGAAATATGGACGAGAAAAAACAGGCCGTTGGTCTTCTCCGCTTTCCGGCAAAGAAAAGAGGGCCAGGATTCAATACTTTTATTACGTTTTGAAGTTACTGCTTATAAATATATCGGGGGCAATAGTATGAAAGGCACTATTGGAGCGCTGAATTTTAATTTATTAGAGAAGATAGTTGATTTTGAAGAAGCATTTATCCATCCTTCAGTAAATTTAGCGACAAATTATACTCGTTTTGCCCTGGCTAATCAGTTAGCTTTGATCGATTATACGCTTGAAAACTACAAAATGTTTCTCGGTCTGACCCAGACTCTGCTCGGGGTGCCAATTGTCGGCCAAAAAGAGATAAATATGGTGAATCCTCAGCGCCAGCTCGATTATCTTCACAATGCCACCCAGAGATATTTCCCCCATGAAAACAGCTCTTCCTTTTCATGTTGAATGGGAAGACGAAAGGGCTGAAATGCTTACCTGTGATATCGATAATGGGGTCTCGGACAATCCTGTCATTATATATGTCGCCTACACCGGCCGGAGTGCAGCTCTTGCTGATTATAACCACAAATTCGACCCCAGAAGAGATCGAGTCTTTCAAGGGAATTTGTCAATAATGGATTTGGTCCTGTCTCAATCTTCACCTGCAGAAACCCTCTTGACAGAAATCTGGACCATGCGACTCCAGAATATCTTTCAAGTGTTCACTCGGCCAATGAGCATGTGAAAAATATGACCGGGTTTGCTCCTCATATCGTCGGCTTATGCCAGATGGGCTATTTCAATGCGTGGAATCTTTCCGACAATCCTGATGATGCTAACACCTTTGTCCTTGCGGGTGCGCCGTTTGATCCCCGTCGCGGAGACAATTTCATCAAGAAATTTGCCGACAGCTTATCTCTCCAGGATATTGAGGATTATCTCAAGATGAGCGGAAATCGTATGTCAGCCAAAAGGATGGCCCAAGGCTGGCGATTAATGGCCGATCCGAATTATTATATTGGTTCTCTCTACAGCAGCAAATATTGGCAACAGACATATCAAGTTATTTTACCAGATGCTGGATGACGATTTCAGTCCTGAGCGGGATTATGTTTTCAAGAGCTGGATGGACAAAGATGTCGTTTCAGACATAGCCGGTGGATTATACAGAGATCTTTTCTCATTTTTTAAATTTGGAACAGAAGCAGCGTGCATTTCTGATAAGGACTTTTCACGGATTACCTGTCCGACTGCAGTTCTTTCAGGAGGCAGGGATGATATCAGTCCAGCCGAGACCTGCGTCGCTGTGTTTGATTTTATAAAAAGTCCCATCAAGACCCATTTCCATAATCCTCTTGTGGGCCATACTGGGATATACAATTCTGAAAAAGCTATTACTGACGGGTATGACACGAACAACTGGCAGACCATCATGGCGTGGATGAAGGAAAACAGCAAATATCGATCAGTCTGAAATACACCCGCTTCATCATCAATGAAGCGGGTGTATTTTTGCTGGTCCAGAGTAGGCGTAACTGGACGTATCTGATGATTTTTGACAGCCCTCCCTTGTGATTTCCTGTAAAACGGTGTGTTCTCTTTTAACAGGTTCCTTTTTAAGCGGAGACGCTTATATCATGGGGCCAAAAGATAGTCTGGTCCTTGTCTGCCATGAACATTAAATAGTTTGTCATACAGTATGCCTAACAGCTTTTCCCGTCTCTTTTGACTTTGTGGGTATACTGCAGACCCAACTGCTTCATCAGGCTAAGGGCTAAACTGCGATTGAACAGCTCACCAGCAAAGAAACACGTGCCTCTGATGCTATCTGGTAAAGATGTCAAAGCCTCGAATGAACTGCTTAAAATTGTTTTCAAGATATTGGGGCAACAGATTATCCCCATTTCGGAGTATATAATGGAGGAAAGGCACCGGCAGCAGGATGTTCTTGCTTTTAGCCTGTTCCATAATGATCTGGGTGAGGATAAAAGAGGTGACGTCCTCCTTGGTTTTCGCGTCTATAACCTTTACATCGTGTCCTTCGCGGATGAGATTTGACATATCATCAAGGGTTACATATTTGCTTTCTGACATGTTGTAAAGACGCCTGTTGGCATATTTCTTAAACAATAGTGGTTCAGTCAAGATCTGCATGCTCCTCGTTTGTGTTCAAGGTTTCACAAAATAACAGACAGGTACCTCTTGTAGCAGAGCGTTGTTTTGTGCAGTGAACCGATCGCTCGTTATATGATATTTCCACCTATGTGTAAACACTATGCACAATATTGTGCAGCGCAACATTGTTCTTGACAGGTCCGCTTCAACCTGGATATAAACACAATTGTGCAACGCAACATAAATCTTGACAAACTCATATCACCATACATATTAGTATACAGATAATCTTGACCGCACTTTTTACCAGATAGACAACCCTAATAAAAAAATGGAGGACAAACGATGGACAACAAACAGATTGCCAAACAGATGATTCAGTTCAACAAAACTGCTTTTGACAGCAGCTTCAGCACCCTGACCATGGTTTACGAGCAGAATGAAAAGATGTTGGAGACCTTTATCAATCAAGCCCCCGGAATGCCGGAGGAAGGGAAGAAGGCCATTAAGGACTGGATGTCGGCTTATGGCACCGGTTGCAAGGATTTTAAAAAACTCGTTGATGACAGTTATGCCAAGGTAGAAGAATTTTTTAACAAAGAGTAGGCAGCCGACCGCACCATGTCATACCACTCTATGCTGCGCGGGGCAATAGCCCGCCCGGCATAGAGTGGTCCAAGGAGAAACGAGCATGTCGGACGAGGAACTAACAAACAATAACCGTATCGGAACAGCTGATGCTTTCAGCGACGGGCTTTCCATCCTGGGAAATCTGTTTTCTGCCACCCAGGCCTACATCTCTGGGATGTCACGATATACGACAGATTTTTATATCCCCTTCCTGCTGGCCAGCCAATACTTTCAGCGGGTCGAATTGAACCGTGTGTTTGATGAATCGCCGACTGATAACCTGGAGGCCTATCTGCATCTCCTGGAGAACAATCTCGAATTGGTAAATCGCAGCATCAAGGGTACTGCTGACATGATGTCCGCCTATGCCCAGTCGGAGATGCCGGATTTCACTGAAGCCGTGCAACAGAGTATTACTGAGCTGAAGTTCGATAAGCTTGTCAGTTACACGAAACGACAGGCGGAACTCATGGAAATGGTGACCACCAGCTATCCTGAATCGATAGACGCTATTGGACCCGAATTTGGTTTTCACTTCGAAAGAGGTGAGCATTTACTTTTCGATGAGACTGATCGTTTTCTGCTCTACCGGATTGCCCCCTCTCTGAAGCAGGTGAAGACTCGCCTTGATGCAAAACCTGTTTTGATTATTCCACCGTTTGTGCTGGGTGCCAACATTTTAGGTTTTTTACCCAATGAACAGCGCAGCTATGCACACTGTTTTGCAAACCAGGGATTCCCCACCTATATTCGCATCCTGAAGGACATTGATTCATCTCCTTCCCTGCAGACAATGACCGGAGAAGATGATGCCAGGGATACACGTCGATTTTGTCAAGCCATCCTGAAAGCACACGGCAAACCTGTCACTTTAAACGGTTACTGTCAGGGTGGCTACAGCGCGCTCTGTAATCTGCTTACCGGTGAGCTCGATGGTTTGGTAGATGCGTTTATCACCTGTGTTTCACCCATGGATGGAACACGGAGCAAAGGTCTGGCTCGTTTTTTGACGCGTCTGCCCCAGCGGTTCAACGATCTGGAATATGGTACGAAGATCCTGTCCAACGGCAATAAAGTAGCCGACGGCAAGCTGATGGGATGGGTGTATAAAATCAAGAGCATAGAACATGAGATCCCTGCTGCTGCTTTTTACCGTGATCTGATGATGTTTGCCCGCCAGAAAGATGGCGACTATAATGTCAGTAAAACAGCGGCTGCATTGAATTACTGGCTCCAGAAAGAGCGCTACGATCTGCCTCTGGATATCACCCGCATGAGTTTTGCTGCCTATAACGTGCCGATCAGCGATGATGGCACGCTGCCGGTCCGCCTGTTTGACAAAGTCTTGAATTTGAAACGGCTGAAGGAAAAAGATATAAAATGGCTGATTTGTTACGGTACTCATGACGATCTTGTCGAAAAGGAGACAGCTCTAGCGCCCCTTGACCATGTTGACGCCGAGGTAACCCCGTTTCCAAAAGGACATGTGGCAATTGCCACTTCCTGGTCCGCTCCGGACTCCGCTTATGCCCTGCATACGAGATTTGGCGATGAACATTATCGCGGGCCAGTCCTTTTTCATATGGACATGGAAGCAGCGCTCACCAATGCTGCCCAAAATGCTGCGCCAAAAGCACCCAAAGTAACAAAGCGGGCAGCGACCGGGTCTGCCGCTCCAAAAGCACCCAAAGTGAACAAGCGGGCATCGACCGGGTCTGCCGCTCCAAAAGCGAAGACGACAAGGAAAAAAGCGGTTAAGAAATCGCCGGCTACCCGTAAAGCAGCGGTAAAGAAACCCTAGGTCGGAGACCTGACCCAGGCCGTAAGTGAATTGAACATCAGATGAAGCAGCCGGCAGGCAATGCCGGCTCCAGAGCACTCAGTCTCAGGGACAAGGCGGGATTATCCTGTTTTGCTATTTCAAAACCTACTCTGCAGCACGGTAGCATGAATACAAGGACGCAGCCGATGAACAGACAATTTTTTGAATTCTGGGGAAACTACTTCACTCACGTTGCCAAAGGCCAGAAACAGATTGAAGAAATGACTGCCTGGATGAATAAGGGTTTCAGCGGCACTGATGACCTGACAAAGCTTTTCCGGCGCTGCTATGGTTTGGACGACCCGGAAGCAAGCTCTGATCTGGCTTCCCGGAAATGGCAGCAGGCCATCGCCGATTTTCAGAAGACCTTCTCTCAAACTGCCGATGCCTGGGGATGGGTCACCAAAGCTGAGCACCAGCGAGCTCTTGATAGATGTGCAGCATTGGAAGAGACGGTTCGGCAGCAGCAAACTACCGTAAGCCAATTACGTGAGCTGCTTAATCAGGAAGGTTTAGGACACACCGAACTGTTTCAGCACTTTAAAAATGTTTACGAGGACCAAAGCAAACAATTTCATGACCTGATGAAGAGTATGAATAAGGCTGTTAAAGATAAGTCCTGATTCTAAGTAAATACCTCAGAGGCAACATGGACTCGAGAAGAGATAATTAATTGCGATAGAAGACGAGCCGGCGAAAAACGATAAACTTTCAAAGAGAGAGGGAAAATATGTTGGAAATCAAAGATTCTGTGGCCGTAATCACGGGTGCTGCAAGCGGTATCGGGTTTTCCCTGGCAAAACACTGGGTAGATAACGGTGGAAAAGTCGTTATTGGAGACGTTGCAGCCGACACCCTGGAACAGGCAAAGAAGGAACTTGGAGCAGCAGTGACAACGCTGCAATGTGATGTCACTCAGGAAGCGGATTGTGCGGCACTGGCTGATACTGCCATTGAAACCTATGGCCAGATCAACCTGGTGGCACCGTTTGCCGGCATTATCATGGACGGCCTGATGGTGTCACCCGACCGAGAGACAGGCAAGGTCACAGACAAGATGTCTCTCGGCCAGTTTCAAAAGGTCCTCGACATCAACCTGACCGGTGTTTTCTTAACGGTACGTGAATGCAGTGAACGTATGATCAATGAAGGCTGCCGGGGGCTGATCTGCCTCATTTCCTCCACAGGCTCGCTGGGTACTGCCGGGCAGATCAATTATGCCTCCACCAAGGCGGCCATGTCGGTGATGCCCAAGGTAATCACGGCCGAATTTTTTCGGCGGGGCTTAGCTGATCGTATCCGCTGCGTAGCCGTGGCACCAGGTTATGTGGGTACGGCCATGGTCAAGGGCATGAACCAGAAAGCGTTAGATAAAATTGTTGCCCAGGTCCCCATTGGCCGACTGGTAGAACCTGAGGAGGTGGCCATGTTTGTCGGGGATATATACAAAAACGAAGCATTGAGCGGTGATGTTTTTTTCATCCATGGTGGACTGCGCCTGGGATCCAAAGGATGATGCCGCAATACTATTTCAGCTAATGAAGGAAAAGGTCTTCCATGAATGAAAAGAATGAAGATCCGTTTGGAATGGGGTCGATGGCGAGCGTCTGGTTAAAATCCATGGGCGAACTCTGGGGGAGCATGGCTGATCAATGGATCACCTCCCAGAAACAGCAAAAAACCGGCTCAGTGGGGAGCAACGTTTCTCATCCCAAAGCCCACGCCTCCATGGAAGCAACCCTCAAAAATTTCAAAGCAATGACCGGCGTTATGGCAACGCCGGAATCTATGACTGCGCTGCTGAAAGGCAGCGGGACAATGCCTGAAGTTTTGATGAAGCTGTCTCTTAACTCTCTTGATAGTTTTTTCGAAATGCAGCAGAAAATGCTTGAGCGGCTTGGTCGGCTGGGTGAGTCGGCAGAGGCCTATAAATTTCAAGATATTGATGAAAATATCTTTCGGGCCTGGACCGATATCTATGAAAAGGAATTCAAGCAATTTTTCCAGATTCCACAACTGGGATTAATGCGCAACTATCAGGAAAAAGTCAATCTCGTGGCTGATAAATACAACCTTTTCCAGTCAACCCTGTCTGAGTTTTTATGCCTGCTGGGCCTCCCTTTCAACCGAACATTGCAGGTAATGCAGGAAAAACTCACCGAAATGGCCGAAGGTGACGGATTGCCGGAGGAGACCAAAGATTATTACAACATGTGGGTCAAAGTGCTTGAGGGGCATTACATGACCCTTTTTCAAACGCCTGAATATACAGAAACACTGGCCAGAACGATCAATGCCCTGGCCGATTTTTCGGCCGCTCGGAATGGTGCACTGGAGGACTTAATGGACAGTCTTCCGGTTGCCAAACAGTCAGAAATGGATGACATGGCCCGCGAACTGTATGAATTGAAAAAACGGGTTCGCAGGCTTGAGAAGGAACAAACCAAATAACCCTTATCCGGGTATGCAGCTATCTGTCCATTGTTTCGAGACAGAACGCGGTAAAGATTACTCGGGTGTAAAGGGGTACCTGAGACCAGAAGCGTTTTTCTGTTCCAGCAGTGGCATAAATTAGTTCTGGTCCATATGGGGGAAGCAAATGTCACAAGTCAAAATTCCTGTAGATTTGATTCTGTCAAAACTGGCAGAAGAAGCCGAAAAGGTGCAATCCCGTGCCCAAAAAGCATCCGAGGTGCTGCTTGAGAACCTGGACACTGAGCTTGCCAAAACAGCTTACGAAGTAGTCTATCAAGAAGACCGGGTCAAACTGAAACACTATATCCCCCGAACCAAAAGCCGCTATAAGACCCCTTTACTGGTGGTTTATGCCTTGATAAACCGTGAAACAATGTTGGACCTGCAGCCAGGGCGCAGCGTGGTTGAGCGTTTTTTGGACAACGGTATTGATTTATACATGATCGACTGGGGATATCCCACGCGAAAAGACCGATTTCTTGGTTTTGATGATCATATCAACGGTTATATGGACAATATTGTCGATTTCATCCGCAAGCAGCACAAGGTAGAGAAAATCAATCTCATGGGTATCTGCATGGGGGGTACCTTCAGTGTTGTATATTCGGCACTGCACCCGGAAAAAATCAAAAACCTGGTCACCACAGTCACACCGACCAATTTTGATACCAAAAAGGGGCTGCTTCACGTCTGGATGGAAAAAATGGATGTTGATCGCGTCGTGGATACATACGGTAATCTTCCGGCAGATATTATGAACCTCGGTTTTCTCCTGCTTAATCCCGCCCGGTTGATGATCGATAAATACATCGGTTTCATGGAACACATGGACAACAAACAGTTTGTCGAGAATTTCATACGCATGGAGAAATGGATCTTCGACAGCCCCGATCTGCCGGGTGAGGTTTTCCGCCAATTCGTCAGAGACTGCTATCAGGGAAACAAGCTTTTAAAAAACGAGCTGGAGGTTGGAGGCAACAGGGTGGATCTCAAAAAGCTTACCATGCCGCTGCTGAATATATATGGTAAATATGATCACCTGGTTCCGCCTGAAGCCTGTGAAAAACTCGTTCATCATGTGGGCAGCAAGGACACCGAGGATATCTGTCTGAACACCGGCCACATCGGCATTTATGTCAGCTCGAAATACCAGGAAGAGTTTGCTCCCAAAATCGCCGGGTGGCTTAAGGAAAGGGACAGCATTCCCCGGGCGCGGGCAGCGCGCAAAAAAACGAGGGTTGCTAAAAAGAGTGCAGCGGCCAACAAAGCTCCGCAGTCAACAAAAAACAAAACTGCCAAAGCCGCGAAATAGGCAGGCATAAAATTACTGTGCTGATTAGACTTCCATTAACCTCTAGTGTGAATAGATCACTTTACCAGGAGAGAGCCCGATGAAAAGGGATACAGACTATTTTAGATCGTTTTGTTCAATCAGTGCCGCTTTCGGAACCGCAGCAGGCAGAGAAGAGCTGCTCAAGCTGATTGTCGAAAGTGCCGTCAGTTCAATGAACGGCAAAGCTGCCTGTCTGTTTCTGGCAGATGAGCGAGCCGATAGGTTTGTGGCTATGGCGCAAACAGGCCTGTC
The DNA here is from genome assembly GCA_963710015.1 of uncultured delta proteobacterium. Classification (GTDB taxonomy): domain Bacteria; phylum Desulfobacterota; class Desulfobulbia; order Desulfobulbales; family Desulfocapsaceae; genus MADRE3. The sequence continues at coordinate 471,655 of CAVPYP010000014.1, forward strand.
AGACACGTACATGCATGCAAACCCTCTCAAGGCCGGCAAATTAGTGGCCGCCCTCAACAAAAAAGGGTATCTGGCTTTTCCCGATGCCACGACGGATCCGCTCCTGGAAAATCATGAGGCAAAAAAAAAGGAGGGGATTGCTTCATTACTCACCGTACCGGTAAAAGTGAAAAACCGTACCATCGGCATATTGTCACTGTATACTGCCGCTCGGCGAGAATTTCAGACTGAAGAAATTGAGTTCTTGTGCGCCTTGGCGGATCATGGCGGCATCGCCATCGAAAACAATCGGCTGCACAGGCGTATGCAGAAAAATGCCATGATGTTTCTGGAGTTGGCCTCAAACATCAACTCATCGCTGGATATCAAGCAGATCCTTAAAAATCTGACCGACAATGTTTGTGACAAACTGGAGCTTAAAGCTGCTGCTATCCGCCTTCTGGATGATGACCAGGATGAATTGAAACTGGTTGCAAGTCATGGCCTCAGTGAAGATTTTCTTGAGAAAACCCTCGCTACGATTTCAACAAATACTTCTCAACGTGCGTTAAAAGGAGAGACTTTCATTATCAGCGACACCGCAACCGACAACAGTATAATCCTGAAAGAGGCGATGCAGTCTGAAGGCTTGGTTTCCATGATCGTTACTCCCATACTTGCGCGTGAAAAAGTAATTGGCGTCTTGCGTCTCTACAGTGATGTGAAACACCAATTTGCCGAAGATGAGATAATGATGGTTAAAGCCCTTGCTCACCAGGGTGGTCTGGCCATTCAGAACGCTTCCATGTACCTTCAGCTTCAGGAGGATAAAAAATCTCTGGAAGAAGATATCTGGAGCCACCGATCCTGGTTCTAAACCATAATCATACATTTGGGCGAGAATATATAGATAGAGAAATGGATTAAATTCTGGTTGGTTATCTGTAGTGTTCCCGCTCTTCTGACAGGAAAAACCTGTACATCATGTATCCCTGAGCCATTCAGCTGGTTTTCTTATACCTCACCCTCGAGAATATAATAATCTCGCCTTCTGCCTTACAATTCAGAACCAAAGTGCCTAATATTTAGGCAGAGTTGCCCGGTGAAGCGGTTTTTGGTGCCCAAATACTAGGCACCGGAATCCTTCCCAAGATGGGATCGGGCAACCACACCCTTGCGTAACATTTTTTAATTGTTGAATATATTGTTTTGTTGGCCTCTGCCGATATCTGGCACATTTAATGCTTTTACGTACATGGGCAAATAAAGATTACACAAGGAGATGCGAGGCATGTACCGGCAGGGAATGGGCTTTTCAGACTGGATGTGGGGTGGAGCTGGGTTAATGCATGGGCCAGTCGGAATGGTTGTAATGGTCTTGTTCTGGGCATTGCTAATAGGGCTGGTTGTGAAGGTGTTTCACTCCTTTTTTTCTTCAAAATCACCATATAAACAATCGAGTGCTCTCGAGATTCTCAAGAGACGTTACGCTTCTGGGGAGTTAAGTAGATCCGAATTCGACCAGATGAAGAAAGATATCATTTAGGAGGCAGATGTGAGACGTAGAACACTTATGAAAAAGGGTGCTGCATTACTGGGGATTACAGCTCTTGGAGGCTACACCTTCCTAAGAGATGCCGGCCTGTGCTACGCAAGCCCGGCAGAAGGTTTCAATACTGCGCTTCCGATACCGCCGATTCTCGACAGCTCTGTCGCCCCGGATGGTGAACGGTTGTTCTCGTTCAGCGTGGAGGAGGGTGAAAAATCATTCATCCCTGGATACACAACACCAACACTTGGATATAGCGGCCCGTATCTCGGTCCGACCATAAAGGTTCGAGATGGTGAACGGGTTAGATTCAAGATCGAAAACAACCTCAAGCAAGTAACCAGTGTTCACTGGCATGGCCTTCATGTACCTGCCCAATGGGATGGCGGTCCTCGTCAGGTTATCGGGGCAGGTGAAACGTGGAACCCGGATTTCACGATAAAACAATCTGCAGCCACGCTCTGGTATCACCCCCATGCAATGGGGTTGACCGGAGAGCATGCCTACATGGGATTGGCTGGCCTTTTTGTCATTGAAGATGAGAAGTCGGACGGTCTCGCTATTCCCAGGGAGTATGGAGTAGACGATATTCCCATTGTGCTGCAGGATCGCCGTTTTTTTGATGACGGGAGTTTTGCTTATGTTCAGAATATGATGGACGTCATGCATGGGGTTGTCGGCAATTACATGCTTGTTAACGGCACCATGTGGCCGAACCAGGATGTCCCGAAAGGATTGGTGCGCTTGCGGGTTTTAAACGGGTCAAACTCCTCTGTATACAGGATATCATTCAGCGATGACAGGCAGTTTCACCAGATTGCAACAGATGGCGGATTCCAGGAAAAACCTGTCGCATTAAAGAGCTTGTATCTCTCAGCTGGGGAACGCTCAGAGATACTCGTCGACTTTTCAAATGATACCATGAATTCTAAAATATCCCTTTTCGTTGACCAGCTGGTGGGCAATCGATTTGAAGCCATGCAGTTCACCGTAACCAAAACACCGGCCCAGCCCTATTCCATTCCCGATAACCTTGTTTCGATTGACTGGTTACCGGAATCTCAGGCGTCAGTTACGCGAAAATTCCGGATGGAAACCATGTCTGGAGGAATGGGCATGATGCGTCGCGGCGGGCGGTTGACGATTAACGGCAGGAACATGGACCTCGACTACATCAATGAGCGGGTTAGGCTGGGTGATACTGAAATATGGGAAATCGAGAATAATTCGACCATGATGATGCAGCTACCGCATTCAATGCATGTTCATGATGTCCAGTTTCAGGTCCTGGATCGGAATGGCAAAGAGCCTTTACCTGCTGAGAGAGGGCGAAAAGACACGGTGCTGGTTCAACCTGGGGAGCGGGTCAGAATTATATGTAAATTTGAGGATTACACGGGAATATACATGTACCATTGTCACTTTTTGGAACATGAAGACAATGGAATGATGGGACAATTTGAGGTTGTCTCCTGACAGGACAGCCATGTGCTGTTTCGAGACCGCCTCCCTCAACAGATTAGCCTGGTGATTCTTGAGAAAGGGCAGGATGAAGGATATTAAAAGTCGGAAAACCAGCATTTTCTCATCAAACCAGGCCTTCAAGGTCTCTCGAACAGCCCTGGGGCTCATACTGGCGACGCTTTTTCTTGCGGTTCTGCTGACCTTTTCAACCCTTGAGAACATCAATCGTGCTCAAGGGTTGATGGAGCGTTTCCTGCTTCAGAAAGGGGAGACAATTATCAGGGCTGTGGAGGCAGCTTTGAGGACGTCCCTGATACATCATATGGACAGTGATGGAGACCCTCTGAGTACGCTGCTTGCCGAGAGCGGCCGTGAAAATGATATCATCTTTATCATTATTGCAGACCGTGAAGGACATGTCATTGCTCAAACCCACAACGCCCCTGATGTTGACGTCGTCAGGAATGGTCATGCCGAGGCGTTGAGCACAGGAGAGTCCGTTACTGCAATAGATAAACAGACAGGTATCTTTACGATATCAAAACGGCTGTCGTGGCAAGCGCAGCTCTCCGCCACGCCCATGCCTGAGGCTCATTCACGCCGCATGTCGAAACATCGGGGCACGTTTGATGGATCGACCATATCAATAGGGCTTTTCACTGATGGGTATGTCACTGCGCAGAAGCAGGATATTCAACACGCCATTTTCATGGGGGCGATTCTCTTTCTCGTTGGCAGTGCCGGACTGTATCTCTTGTTTCTCTACCATAGTGTGCGCGTGACCAAATCGACACTCGCTAACATGAAACTGTATACCGATAATGTTATCGAGAGCATTCCGGTAGGGATTGTGACCCTTGACTCAATGGACAGGGTTGTCTCCTGCAATAAAAAAACAGAGGAAATACTGGGGCGCCCGTTTGGTGAGCTGCAAGGAGAAACTATTGATGATGCGTTCCCCGGCTGCCATATCAAGTCCACTGATATCCGTAATTCGATTCTCGATTATTCGACTGAGTGCTCTACATCGGACGGCAGAAATGTTGCTGTTAAAATTGGGGGGTCATCACTGTTGGACAGTGAAGGAAATACCATTGGAACCGTCCTGGTTATCAGGGACATGAGCTTGATCAGGGATATGGAACTCCAGCTCGAGCGCTCCCGAAGGATGGCGGCTCTGGGAAAAATGGCTGCAGGGATTGCACATGAAATTCGAAACCCTCTCGGAACCCTCAGGGGGTTCGCCCACTATTTTGGGAACCAGGATGGAGCCACTCAAGAGAGCAAAGGCTACGCAGCTCTGATGGTCAGCGAGGTAGACCGACTCAACAGGAACGTGTCTGCCTTATTGCAGTTTGCAAGACCGCGGGACCTGCAGTTTGTATCAGTAAATCTCGATGCTCTGATAGCAAAAACTGTTGCGTTGATGGAAAGTGATTTCGCCAACCATGCACTGAATTTCCATTGGCAATGCAATACGGATGTAACCGTTGAAGCTGATCCGGACCTTCTTCTTCAGGTTTTGATGAATCTCTTAAAAAACAGTATTTCCGCAACAGCTTCCGGAGGTGAAATTTCTATTACCGGTTCCGAAGACGAGCACCATGTAAGAATTATTGTGTCGGATACAGGAGATGGAATGACCGAGCAGGAGAGCGAGAAAATGTTTGATCCGTTTTTCACAACGAGAAAATCAGGTACCGGCCTCGGCCTCGCAGTCAGCCATCAGATCATCGAGCAGCATCAAGGTGTAATTGAGGTTGAAACGGTGAAGGGCCAGGGAACGACCATGACGGTTGTCCTGCCAACAAGAAGAGGATCAAGAGATGACGGATGAGATAAAAAAGCAAACAATCCTGCTTGTTGATGATGACGTTGCCCATCGGACGATGCTTAAGGTGAATCTCCGGGGTGAGGGATACCGTATACAAGAGGTGTCAGACGGTGATGAGGTTTTACCTTTTTTGGATGATCATGACGTGGATCTCATCCTTTTAGATATGAAGATGGCAAGAATGGACGGGCTCACCACGTTATCGTTGTTACTGCAGGCTGGTCAATCTGTTCCCGTTATTATGCTTACCGCGTTTTCTTCGATAGAAAGTGCTGTCGATGCCATGAAAAAAGGTGCCTTTGATTATATTGCCAAGCCGGTGGATGTGGAGGAACTAAAACTGCTCATTGTCCGTGCTCTTAGTTTCAAGTCGCTCAATGAGGAAAACAAAGTACTCAGGAACAGGCTTGGGGAACAGTTTTCTTTTGGAAAAATAATCGGGAAAAGTCCTGCCATGCAGGACATGTTTGCAACACTCTCAATGGTTGCCCCGACGGATGCGACAGTACTTATCACGGGTGAGTCGGGTACCGGGAAAGAACTTGTTGCCAATGCGCTGCACCAAAACAGTCAGCGCAGGGATTCTCCATTTATTAAACTCAACTGTGCGGCGCTTAACGAGAATCTGCTTGAAAGTGAGTTGTTTGGTCACGAGGCAGGAGCCTTTACCGGAGCAGCAGGCCGCCGGAAAGGGCGATTTGAGCTTGCTCACAAAGGGACCCTGTTTCTTGATGAAATAGGTGACATGAGCCTGCAGACCCAGGCAAAGATACTGCGAGTGCTGCAGGAGGGCGAATTTGAACGGTTGGGTGGGTCTGAATCGGTCAGGGTGGATGTCCGACTGCTTGCGGCAACCCATAAAAACCTCCTTGAAATGATTGAAAAAGAGATATTCCGGCAAGATCTCTATTTTCGTTTATCTGTCGTTCCCGTCAACCTTCCAGCCCTTCGGGAGAGGACGACTGATATACCGGAACTGGCGAACCATTTTCTCAGGCGTTTTGCCGAAAAAAACAGAAAAGATATAAAAGGATTTCATCCTGAATCTTTAAATCTTCTCATGCAATATGGCTGGCCCGGAAATATCCGAGAGTTGGAAAACACCATTGAGCGGGCGGTAATTCTTTGCCTCGGGGAGCACATAGCGCCCCAGGAACTCCCTCAACATCTTCTTTCAGAGGATGTCAGGGCAATGAAAAGAAGTGATGATGATGGAGAGGGGTTTACACTTCGTGACATGGAGCGTGAAGTGATCAAGTCGACCCTTGAAAAAACAGGAAATAACCGGAGCCAGGCTGCAAAAAAATTAGGGGTGGCCCGGCAGACACTTTTGAATAAAATAAAGGAGTACGGGCTTTGATACCTGACCGCTCAGGCCACCAGTCAGGAACTTCAGGCCAAAATTGCCGTTGAGATAGTTGAATAACCGTGCCCGAATTTTCTCACTCTCAATGTGCTCTGACCGCGAACCTCTAATGGAGTCTGGAGTTCTCTCTTTGCCGAGTGAGTGTCAATAGACCAGGTTGAAATCGTTGATAATTTCTTTTGCCGTTTTTGAATGAATGCTTTTGCCCCCCAATGATACGTGAGCATGATCTTCAAATTCCATGCGCTTGACAATACGGGAGTCGTTTGCAATGCCATCAACGATATAGGTATATACAAGACCATTAAGGTCTGTATTGTTGAAGTCTGCAATTTTTCTCAGATCTTCAAGCATCTCCTTCGGCAATGTCAGGAAAATTTCCGCCTGTATTTCATTCTCTTTTGATAGTGTCAGTCTCATGTAGTTTCCTCCTGCCCTGTTAGGTGCCTCTCCAGCTTGAACATGTCTGTTAGTGTTGAAGGGCACTTTGCGGTTACCATTGCAGAAATCATGCCACAAGGTGGTATTTGCCTATGCCCCTGCTAACTGTTCGGGCTCAAATGGTTTTATGACAGTACCAGCTCTGCTGAGGGAGCAGGGCTGTTCGTTGCTGTATAAAACATGTACATTTCAGCCACTTGTATGAGCTTGATTGCCCAATAACAGCACAATTGCCTCAATCCTGCTTGTATCCGTTAGCTCACCCATAGGAAGAAACCAAGCCTGTAAAAAAAACACTCAATTCACGGTCATGTAAAAGCGCCATTCTGCCTAATAAATGGGCATCTCTGGATTCTGAAAATATATGACAGCCAGGTGTCGTGGAAATAAATTGATTAATAACAATATGTTATTGTTTCTCTTAGAAGATTGATTATTCTGGCACACCCCATGCAAAATAAAAGACAAATCGTAACTGCGGATCTTGAGCGAAAATGTTTATCCGGATCGGTTACGGGTCAGATTTGGCGAATTTATAAAAACGCTGGAAACAATAAAATCAAAAAGGAGATTGAAATGAAAAAGATCATTATCGCGTCTGTACTGATTGTCGGCTTGGCTGCAGGTTTTGCATATTCCCATGGGAATGGAAGAGCGGGGTATGGAAACCATATGATGGGCAGCGGTTACGGCATGATGGGTGGTGGCAACGGTATGATGGGCGGTGGTTACGGCATGATGGGCGGTAAGGGAGGTGATGGCGGTAATTATGACTGCCCCGGCGCCGCATCAGTTGGCCAAGGTGGTTGGAATAGTGAGTCTCATCAGAAATTTTTAGAAGAGACTGTTGACCTGCGCAAGGAGATGAATGATAAACGGTTCGACTACATGGAGGCACAAAGAAATCCTAATACCAGTAGAGAGCAGTTGGCTGAGCTTGAAAAAGAAATGATTGACCTGCGCACCAAATTGAGTGCTAAGGCTGAACTGATACAATAAACCTCCTGCTTTACTGTATTGGAATGGTAGATGGCAAAAAGTGCCTGGCTGGTATAAAACCCCGTATTACCCCTCCTCCCTGTGAGTAGCAGGTGGCTTCTGAACCGGCCGGGCAAAGAGTAAAGACCATCAGAATTCCACCTGCTGTTCACTCAGTTGATTTGACAATCTGGCTGGATATCCGAAAAGGTAATCTGGCCATTTTGTTATCTGGGCAAGCGTATTTACGTTTTTGTCAGGTTAGCCGTCTCTTGAAAGGGCAAATTTTTACATATTACGTTTAGAGACGATCCTTCTCGTATGATAGAGACTCGCAGCACAGCTAACATAACCTTCCAAGGGATTAGGTTTGGGTGCGCTGCCTGCCATGGATCTGGTGCGTACGATTTAATCAATTAGGATCAATAGCAAATCCGCCCCAGTTTAAGTCAATACATCCCAGTTTGAGAGAGCTGTATGAAGAAATCGCAAAATGCCACATTTGAACCCGGAAAAGTTCTTGACCATAAATGGATCATCATCGAACTGATCGGCAAAGGTGCGATGGGGGAGGTTTACAGAGCTCATCAGACAAATCTTAAACGGGATGTGGCTATAAAAATCATATCAGATGATGTCATGGGGGAGATCGATGATGACCCTGACGAGATGGACGTAGCTTTTGGGCGATTTCATCGTGAAGTGCAAACGATGGCCCAGGTTCGCCATCCAAATATTCTAACAATCTTTGATTATGGAGAGATAGAGGAAATAACCGGGTCTGAAACATCCCGAATCGCCTATATCGTTATGGAGTACATCCCCGGTGACTCTTTGCGGTTTACTCTCTCCGAAGATGGTCTTGATGATATCCCGGATGTATATGGAAAGTGGATTAGAGATTATTTCATGCCGATCATGGATGGCGTTGAAATTTTACATAATCATAAAATTGTCCATCGAGATCTTAAACCTGAGAACGTGTTTATGGATGGCGTTATTCCCAAAATTGCTGATTCCGGTCTTGCCAGATCAGTCCACATGAAAGCCGTCACCACTTCTATTGAAATGCTTGGGTCCAATGTTGCGTTTCACTCGTTTATCAGGCTGTCCACCAACGAGGTCATCTTCGGAGAACTCCAATCGAGGAATCCGGGTGATCGAAAAGCGACTTTTCCCTGCTTATCCAAAAGATATGAAACTGGTATCCCATATACGGAATACGTTTCAGCGACGTTGCCATCTACATCAAGCAATACAGTTGAAGAATAACCGTTCTCGTTAATAAAAGAGGCGACCAGTTCTGTCTTCTCTTTCAGGTTGATCAGCAGAATCTTTAAACTACTGTCTTTGTATCGCTGACCAAGTTCTTCGATTGAAGGCAACTCCTTCCTGCATGTGGGTCACCAGGTTGTCCAGAACATCATGAGTACTGCCGACCCACGGTAATCAGAGAGCTGAGTATTGGTGCCCTTCAGGTCAGGTAAGATGAAATCAGCGGCAAGATACCGGGCAACAGGAAGATCAGGTGTTGATACCTCGGTCTCCGGAGCTGAAGAGTAGTATTCGTTTGTATACTTTTGCAGAGCCACAAAAAGCAATGCCCCGAGCAGCAGCAGGATTATCAGGATACTATTCTTGTTAATCATTGGTCTACTCCATCATGTGCCTTATGGCTTCGACTTCCCGATACCGCATCGATGAGTGATTGAATCGACAGTCTGTCTGCAGGTCCGGTTCCAACCTGATAAGGTATTCTTTTTCTGCTTTCATCGATCAAAGCATTTCCACCACGTTGATTAACCTCAGCTGCAGGATTTTCAGGGAAATTACCTTTCAGCAATTGCTTCATGTGGTCCAAACAATTGATGAAAATGGCTCCTCACTCCTGATTACTGTTGTGATCATTATGATTTCCGTTCCCCCCATGACCTCGATGCATAAATATGTGCATGAGTGGGCAAAGCAGGAGAATCAGGTACGGCACATAGCTGAGCAGTTGCGCCCGATATGTTTCCCAGAGGAAATATCCGCCGGTAAGGGTTATTCCGATAACAAGAAGGGAAATCCAGGAAAGGTTGTTCAACCACTTCAAAGATTCAGTTATGGCATTCATGTTGGTCTCCTTTCGTAGTTACATCAGGCATGAGCAGGTTTCTTAAAACGTCTCAGCCGTAATGCGTTTGTTACAACCGTTACGGATGACAGTCCCATCGCTGCTGCAGCAAACATGGGGTTAAGCAGAATTCCAAAGAAAGGAAAAAGCACGCCGGCTGCAACCGGAATAAGAACCGTGTTGTATGCAAAGGCCCAGAATAGATTCTGTTTGATGTTGCGGATCGTAGCCTTACTCAAGGCGATGGCGGTTACTACACCGTCGAGATCCCCACTGATAAGGGTGATATCAGCAGACTCCATGGCAATATCAGTGCCTGTACCGATGGCAATGCCAACATCGGCCTGGACGAGGGCCGGGGCGTCATTGATCCCGTCCCCCACCATGCCGACTATTTTGCCTTCCTCCTGGAGCTTGGTTATTTCTGCTGCCTTTTCATCAGGAAGGACCTCCGCGACAACTCGGTCAACCCCGACAGATCTGGCAATAGCTTCTGCAGTGCGACGGTTGTCGCCAGTCAGCATGACCACTTCTAAGCCAAGCTTCTGAAGGGCTTTAATTGCCGCAGGAGAACTCTTTTTAACCGTGTCGGCAACGGCGATAATACCGACAAGTTTACTGCTTTCAGCAATAAACATCGGAGTCTTACCCTGCAGTGCAAGTTCAGCAGCCCTATCCTCCAGGCTGCCAAGAGATATGTTTTTCTCATCCATTAACTTACGGTTACCGAGTAAGATCTCTTTCTGATCAATTTCTGCAGAGATACCGTGTCCTGGAATGGCATTGAAGTTCTTTAGGGTAACAGGCTTGATTTCCCTTCGAAGAGCCTCGTTCACGATAGCTTCTCCTAGAGGATGTTCTGAGCCTTTCTCCGCGGAGGCCGCCAGTGATAACAGCCTTTCGGCATTGAAACCGTTATGGGTCACAATGTCGGTAACCGAGGGTTTACCTAGAGTAATAGTTCCTGTCTTGTCCAGCACAATGGTGTTAAGTTTGTGGGCGGTCTCAAGAGCTTCTCCACCTCTGATCAACACGCCATTTTCAGCACCTTTGCCAGTTCCCACCATGATAGAGGTGGGGGTGGCGAGACCGAGTGCACATGGGCAGGCGATGATCATGACAGCTACAAAGTTAAGAAGCGCATAGGTAAGGGCAGGCTCCGGTCCGAAAGTGATCCAGACAGCAAAGGTGATCAGTGCTATGACCATTACAACGGGAACAAAATAGCTGGAAATTACATCTGCCAGCCTGGCAATTGGTGGTTTTGAACCTTGAGCGTCTTGAACCATAGCAATGATCTGAGACAGCATGGTATCTTTACCGATCTTCGTGGCCTCAAAGGTAAATGAGCCGGTTGTATTGATCGTGACGCCTATAACCTCGTCGCCAGGATGTTTGACGACAGGAATGGATTCGCCGGTCACCATGGATTCATCCACTGAGGAAGAACCATCTCTGACAACGCCATCGACAGGAATTTTTTCCCCTGGCCGAACAATGACCAGGTTTCCGATTGCAACATCTTCAACCGGAATTTCCGCCTCTTCCCCATCATCTTTGAGTACACGAGCCATCTTCGGCTGCAGCCCGATTAACTTCTTGATGGCTTCTGAGGTCTGACCTTTGGCACGCATTTCCAGGAATCGACCCAGAAGAATGAGCACTATGATGACGCCGGCGGTATCATAGTAGACTTCTGCAATTAATCCCTCAGCCGCAAACAAGGACGGGACAAAGGTCACCAGTACGCTGTAGATAAAAGCTGCACCGGTTCCCAACGCAATGAGTGTGTTCATGTCACTTGTCTTGTGTTTCAGAGCCTTCCATGCTCCTTCAAAAAACTGGCGGCCGACCCAGAACTGAATGGGAATCTGCAGTAACAGCTGTAAGATGAAATTGGTCTGGGAGGATAGTGGTATAATGAGGGAGAGTCCCAGATTTTCCCATTGTGCCAGAATTAAAAGAGGTATTACCAGGCTCAATCCCGTGAAGAATTTAATCCGGAGTGACTTTAAGGCCTGGTCCCTGCCCCTTTTCTCGCGCTCGACAGGGTTTTCGCCCTGAAGAATCCCGGGAACGACATAGCCAAGAGCCTGGACCGTTTCTTCTATTTCTCTGCTGGAGAGTATTCCCGGCAGAAACTCAACCGTGGCTTTTTCGGCGGCGAAGTTGACGGTGGCTGAAAGGACTCCTTCGACGCCGCTCAGTGCTTTCTGAACCTTGTTGACACATGAGGCGCAGCTCATACCCTCCACAGGAAAGGTTAGCGTCTCTGAACCGGCATCATAGCCTGCATCTTTTATAGCTTGTATCAGGCTGACTGGTTGAGTTTTTGTTTCAGAGTATCTAATTGTTGCACGTTCGGTGGCCAGATTTACTGTGGCGTCTACAACTCCTTGAGTTGCCAGAAGCCCTTTCTCAACTTTAGCGACACATGATGCACAGCTCAGGCCGCGTATTGGCAGGGTAATTGTTTTCTCTTCAACTCTCCCGTCAAATATAGTCTCAACACCTGACAACATCCCGGCCGGCGGGATCACGTTGTGTCTATGATGTCTGTTAATGTCTCGCCTCCACTGTGGTTTTACCTGTCCATTATGATTCCTGATTAGTGATGCATATTGTGTGCCATCGATAGACCGATACCTTTTCCTGTTTTATAACTTTGTTATTATTGATAAAATAGAGATTTATAGCAGTTTAGCTATTTTGGTTTTTAAAGAAAGTGCCTAAAAACAGGACACCAGGGACTCTTTTTTTATCGGGGCGGATTTTCTTGGAGAAGGTTCGAGTCGCGATGAAACGCGTGGTGTCTTGGGAGCAAGGTATCTTCTTCCACTTAATGTAGACTTTGCGGCCTGGGTTGATAGCGATGGGGGGGGCCAGATTCTTTCTCGAGAAAGAGCTGGAGCTCACACCGCGAGTTGGACTTCATGGAGAAGTGGAGTATGATACTCATACTCAATGGGAAGGAAAGGTTGGATTATCGTACATGATCTCAAAAGACTTCTCCATTATTGGCAACTGGCACTCAGAGTTTGGTTTCGGTGCAGGCTTGCAGATAAGGTTCTAGCTTCCATAGCCAAAAGATAGAAAGACACGTAAGATGGGGTGAAAAAAATGTACTTGATCAGGCTCGTGTTTTGTATCGCTGTTGTTGTTGCTATGGGATTTCCTGCCGATTATGGCCAGGCGCATACGTCGATGGACCCGGATATGTGGATGGCTCCTGAAAAGGCGGCTCATGCTGTTAATCCGGTACCAGCCGATAACAGCTCGGTAGAAAGGGGGAAAAAGATCTTTCTCCAGAACTGTTCTGCGTGTCATGGTGAAAATGCTGAGGGGCTGGATGCCCAGACCATTGGACTTGAAAAGAGCCCACCCAATTTGAAAGAGCGAATCAAAATGCACCCCGACGGTGATTTCTTCTGGAAAATACAGGAGGGAAGAGGCGACATGCCTGGATTCAAGGAGGATCTCACCGACGAACAGATCTGGGAACTCCTTAACTATATCAGAAGTGAAACTGAATAAGGACGGTGAAAAAAAGGTTTCATTCCCAATGTCTGGTCGTGGTCTGAAAAAAGTTCCTGGTCAGTACCCCAAAGAGATCACATTCCCTTCAGAACGATCCCAAGAAGCTTTGAAAGAGTCTTGATTTCATCAATCGAGAGATCGCTGGATATTTCACGGGTAAACTCCTGGTGAAACCTGTGATGCTGTTCATACATACGCTTGCCCTCCCCGGTTAGCACGATCAGCCACGAGCGCCGGTCCTTCTTGTGGGGTTTTCGCTCGACAAGACCCATTTTCTCAAGTTTGTCCACCCCGACGGTCACTGTGCCCGTTGTGACACCGAGCCGTTCTGCCAGTTCCTTCATTCTCATATTCTGGTGATGGCCAATTACCTCGACGGTGTGCATCTGCGCGGGAGACAGACCGCTCCCCTTAACAATAGAGTATTCCCATGAAGAAATTTTGTCGTAGAATTCAGCAAACTGATGAGACAGCGATGCTACACTCATATACCCTCCGTAGACAGAGACTAGTATGCAAATGTCTGATAAAGCCCATAAACAGAAAAAATGATTATCACGCCTCCGGCTAACCGCATAATCAAAGGCTCGACCCACTCTTTCTGCAAAGAACCCGCCATGCTTGTCACCTTGAATATGACAAAAATTACAGCACCAACAGCAATAGCCGTTGATATCGCGTAGGTCCCAAAAACAAGGGTGGCTGTCAGCGTGCTCCCGGCATTCAACGCATAACCGTACATTACCGCGGCTGTCGGGCAGGGGATAATCATATTGACGAAACCGATACCGAACAATGCAAAAGGAAGCGTCTTCCTGTTCCTGGCTAAAATCTGCAGCTTTTTCAGGGCACCCTCGTGCTGGTGAGCGTGTGAATGTCCAGTATGCCCAACGCGGTGTTGCTCATGGTGGTCGTGTTCATGGTTATGAGCACTCGCGTGACGGTGTTCATCACCGTGATGGTGTAGAAGATGTGGATTGTAGATGAGCAGTGCACCGAGAATCATCAAGAGGATTGATGTTCCGGCTTCAACCCAGATCCCCATCGAAACGGGAATGAACTGAGAGATTGCCCCCAGGCTTGCTCCCAGCGCCAGGCAGGCAAGCGCGGTGCCGCTGATGAAAGTGATCGTGAGCAGCGCAACACGCCCGCCATTTTTCTCTCCTGTCACAAACGGCGCCAATACAAGCCAGGAGTGCCCGCACGGGTTAACACCGTGAAGTAATCCAAGCAGAAAGCTGGACTGAATAGCTGCAAAAAGTAATGTCTCCAATTCCATCATTGTCTCCAAAAAAAGTTGGGGGGATTGTATCGAACTAAGCGCCATTGTCAAGTTATTTGAAAACAAAGATACTTGATAGTCAAATAATAATGGCGAAGGTTGCCGCAGACTCCAACGTGTTATCACCGGGTAATTTGCAAGCCGCACGCACGAATCTCGAACAGGTTTATCCTCGAGAAGGCTTCGCACGAACGTAGCTGCTGCGATCGCTGGTTCCTCCTGGCCGTCACCTGGCAGAAACGGTTCTCCTCCCGGTTAATCACCGGCAATATGGTCCCGGCATTCCTGAGATTATTCAGAGATATTCCTCTGCGATAGCAAATTTCCCTGGAAGCTTAGCCTGTTTAGTGCAGGAAAGAAAAGGCACCGGGACCTGATGACAGTGCGTCTCAAGATTGGACAGGGGGTGAGAAACCGCTGTCCAAAAAATGGGCACTTCTGTCTTTGAAATTATCGCTTCACCCGGATGTTTCAAATTTTATTCTGTAAATCAAATATGTTGAAAACGAATACCGAAATTGAAGCTGATGGGCACATATTTTGCTCATGAGGTTCAGGTCCGGGAGGTGCGAACATGCTTGCAGAGCAACCTGATATCCGAAAGGGGAACCTGATTGTACCATGAAAACAAAGAACCATATTCACCTGTTGCGCAGGTTGAAGATCTGCGTTGTGCTCTCATTATGTTTGGGCTTGAAGATCAGCGTTGCGGTCGCCTATCCGGTGCCGGAAGAGTTGTTCAATCTCATCGACGAAGTACTTGCCAACAATCGGGAACTGCTCAGTCTCAAGGATAAGGCGCAGGCGCTGAGGGTTGAGGCTCCATTCTCGGGATCATTGCAGAATCCGGCTGTCAGCATTGCTATCGCAAACCTGCCGATCGATTCCTTCGACTTTGCGCAGGAACCGATGACCCAGAAGCAGATCAGCATCTCACAGAAAGTTCCATGGTTCGGAACTCTGGCGTTGGCCGAAAAAGGCGCGGAACTCAAGGCGGTCGAGCAGGAATTTATCGTTGCCACCAAGGAACTCGCAATCACCAGGCAGGTGAAGGAAGCCTGGTATGATCTGTGCTTTCTTGAGCAGAGCCTTGAGGTCAATGCCAAACTGAGCTCAATTATAACCCAGGTTCTAAGAGTTGCTGAAACGCGATACGCAACAGGGAAAGGGTCACAGCAGGACATCCTCCTGGCCCAGGTCCAGCTCTCGGAACTCATTGATGAGGCGGTCCTTCTCAAGAGCAGCCGGCGATTGATCCAGGACAAGATCGGCAGCCTTCTCAATAGTGAAAATCTCTACTTTGGCACCGCTTCAGCGTTGGATTTTCCAGAAGATATATTTTTTGATGGCGACCGCCTCACTGCGTCTTCGTTACATTTTAATCCAACGGTCATGGCGGCGCAGACCGCGGTTCTGAAAGCAAGGGTTGATGTTGAACTCGCAGAAAAGGACTACATGCCCGACATGGATTTTCGTCTCAGCTACGGTCAGCGTGATGATGATCCCGTCAGCGGTTCCGACCGGGCGGATTTCCTCTCGGCTGGAATTACATTCACCGTGCCCCTATGGCAGAGCAGCCGTCAGGATAGCGCGTTTGGTGCGAGTGAGAAACGTTTGTCCGCTGCCCAGAAATATCTCGAAGGCCAGAGAAAAACGCTTCCTCATCGAATTGATGCGTTGCTTTCAGAAATTGGTGCATACCAGGAAAACTACCGGCTCGTCACCGGAGCAATCTCTGTTCAGGCTGAGCAGCTGGCCGATTCCGCACTTGCCGCTTATTCCGTTGGCAATGCTGCTTTTGCCCCAATGTTATCCGCTCGAATTCGTCAGCTCCAGATTGGACTCAAGGCAGAGAAATACAAATATCAGTTTTACAAAAAGCTGGCCGAGCTTGAAGAAACCGTCGGCCAGCCACTCACGGAGCAAAAGGAGAACGAATGAACAGATATATAGTGCTCGCGCTCGTCTTCTGCCTTGCGGCGCCGGCAGGCATTGCCCACGCGGTGAATGGCCCCAGGGCTGGCGAAGTGGATCCAAAGACCGGCAAGACCGTCAAATATTGGGTAGCACCGATGGACCCGACGTATATCCGGGATGAACCCGGCAAGTCTCCCATGGGAATGGACCTTGTGCCGGTATTTGTCGAGGAGGGAGGTGAAAAATTACCCGAATCCACGATCCGGATTGACCCTGTCACCAGCCAGAACATGGGAGTGAGAATTGCTCCGGTTCGCCGACAATCCCTGGGCAAATCGATCCGGGCTCTCGGAACGGTTACCTATGACGAGACCCGTATTTATGCGGTGAACCTTAAGTTTGACGGCTGGATAGAACACTTGGCGGTCGATTTCGTTGGAGAGAGCGTGGTCAAGGGGCAGCCTCTTTTTCAGATCTACAGCCCTGAAATTGTTTCAGCACAGGAGGAATACCTGCTCGCCCGCAAACAATTGCAAAGCCTTGGCGACAATCCCTATCCCAGTGTTCGGGAGAATGCCTCGCGCCTTTTTGAGGCGTCCAGGCAGCGTCTGCTCTATTGGGACATTGACGACGCCCAGCTCAGACGACTGGAGCAGACTGAAAAACCCGAAAAAGCTCTTACCATCTATTCACCGGCAGCAGGTGTCGTTATCAAGAAAGAGGCGCTTGCCGGCCACTTCGCCAAGGCAGGAATGCACCAGTACGAGATTGCCGATCTTTCAAGGGTGTGGGTTGATGTGGAGGTCTATGAGTATGAACTCCCGTATATCCAGACGGGCATGACCGTGGAAATGGAGCTTTCGTATCTGCCGGGCAAGCGCTTTCAGGGCAAGGTTCTTTTCATTTACCCCTTTCTCAACGCCAAGACCAGAACCGCGAAACTGCGTCTCGCCTTTGACAACGGTGAAGGTCAGTTGAAACCGGACATGTATGCCAACGTCTTCCTGGAATCTGTTGTTGATCCGGATGCGCTGGTCATTCCCCAGGAGGCGCTGATAGACTCAGGTGTTCGCAAGGTGGTTTTTGTCGCCCGCGGTGAAGGAAAATTCGAGCCCAGGGATGTGAAGATCGGTGTCGAGGGGACAAACAATACGTTCCAGGTTCTCGAAGGATTGAAAGAAGGCGAGGAAATTGTCGTTTCCGCCCAGTTCATGTTTGATTCGGAATCCCGTCTTCGAGAAGCGATCCAGAAGATGCTTGAGGCCAGAAACGGAGAACCTGCAGGTAAGCTTATCTCCCTTGAGGATCTCAATATTGATGCATTGCAGATGGACAGCTCTGACCTCGATATAACCGAGTTGAAAATGGATTGATTCCCAACGTGGGGCACTACAGGGCACCATATGATCAAGGCAATAATTGAATCTTCCATCCGGAATAAATTTCTGGTGTTGATATTGACTGTTTTTGTTATCGCCGGCGGCCTCTGGGCTATGACTAAAACCTCGCTCGATGCCATTCCCGATCTCTCAGATGTTCAGGTAATAGTATTCACCGAGTACGCCGGGCAGGCCCCACAGGTGGTGGAGGACCAGGTAACCTATCCTCTGACCACTGCCATGCTTTCCGTTCCCTACGCCAAGGTAGTGCGCGGATATTCCTTTTTCGGACTCAGCTTCGTCTATATCATTTTCGAGGATGGCACCGACATGTACTGGGCTCGCAGCCGGGTAATGGAAGCACTCAACTATGTTTCCGGCAGACTTCCCAGGGGCGTGGCCCCCGCACTTGGGCCCGATGCAACCGGCGTTGGCTGGGTTTTTCAATATATTCTGGAGAGCGACAGGCACGATCTGCAGCAGCTGAGATCGATTCAGGACTGGTTCCTGCGTTATGAGCTGACAAGTGTTCCGGGAGTTTCAGAAGTCGCCTCTGTGGGAGGATTTGTCAAACAATATCAGATTGTCGTAGACCCCAACAAGCTGCTCGCCTACAATATTCCGCTGCAGAAGATTCGCACCGCCATCCAGCGCAGCAACAACGATGTCGGCGGGCGTTTGGTGGAGATGGGCGAGACCGAGTTCATGGTCCGGGGACTCGGCTATATCAAAGGTATCAAGGATCTGGAGACTATTCCTCTGGCGGCGGACACTCTGGGAACGCCAATACTCCTGAAGAATGTCGCCACCGTCAAAATAGGCCCTGAAATGCGCCGGGGGGTGATTGATCATAACGGCACGGGCGAGGCCGTTGGAGGAATTATCGTCATGCGTTATGGCGAGAACGCCCTCGAGGTGATCAGCAACGTCAAGAAACGGCTCTCCGAGATTAGCGGGGGGCTTCCTGAAGGTGTAACAGTAAAACCGGTCTACGATCGTTCCTGGCTTATACTGCGGGCGATTGAAAACCTGAAAAACACCCTCATCGAAGAAAGTTTCATTGTCGCCCTCGTCTGCATTGTTTTTCTTTTCCATCTCCGCAGCGCTCTGGTCGGTATTATCACCCTGCCTATCGGCGTATTCATCAGTTTCATAATTATGGAATACCAGGGGATAAATGCCAACATCATGAGTCTTGGCGGAATCGCCATCGCCATTGGAGCAATGGTCGATGCCGCCATCGTCATGATCGAGAATGTTCACAAACACATGGAACACAATAATGGGAAAAAGGGGCATTGGGAGGTAATCCTGGAGGCATCTGTGGAGGTTGGGCCGGCTCTATTCTTCTCTTTACTGATTATTGCCATCAGCTTTTTACCGGTGTTCACGCTGGAGGCTCAGGAAGGAAGGCTTTTTAGACCGCTTGCCTACACGAAGACCTATGCCATGATGGGAGCCGCTTTTCTGGCGATTACCCTTGTACCGGTATTGATGGGTTATATGATACGCGGTAAAATCCTGCCGGAAAGCAAAAATCCCGTAAACCGTTTTCTTATCTGGGTCTATCATCCGGTCATCAAGCTGGTGCTGAAAGCCAAGACCCTGGTTGTCCTGCTCGCAATAGTGGCGCTCGGAGCGGCATACATTCCCTACAAGCGTTTGGGGACAGAATTCATGCCGCCATTGAACGAGGGTGATCTGCTCTATATGCCGACGACCCTGCCCGGCATATCCATAACAAAGGCCAAGGAATTACTGCAGCAGACAGACCGGATAATCAAATCCTTTCCGGAAGTCGAACAGGTGACCGGCAAGGTCGGCCGGGCTGAAACTGCAACGGACCCGGCGCCGCTCTCCATGTTGGAGGCCGTTATTACCCTCAAGCCGGAATCACTCTGGCGGCCGGGAATGACCATCGAAAAACTGATTGAAGAGCTGGACAAGGCAATTCGTTTTCCAGGCTTGACCAATGCTTGGACAATGCCGATCAAAACCAGAATCGATATGCTCTCCACCGGCATCAAAACTCCGGTCGGCCTGAAACTGATGGGCGATGACCTGGAGGTACTCTCCGGCATCGGCGAGCGCGTTGAAGCGGTAATGCGAGATATTCCCGGTACTGCCAGTGTCTATGCCGAGCGGGTAACTGGCGGGAACTTTCTTGATTTCAACATCAGGCGTGAAGAAGCGGCGCGTTATGGACTGACGGTGGGGGATGTGCAGGATGTCATTATGACTGCCGTCGGCGGTTTGAACATCACCTCGACCGTTGAGGGGCTCGAGAGATACCCGGTGAATCTGCGTTATGGTGCCGAATTGCGCGATACCCCGGAGAAACTGCGGCGAATTCTCATCCCTACAACCAGCGGAGCGCAAATCCCGATCACACAGGTGGCTGACATTACGATCAAAAAAGGGGCTCCTGCCATTAAAAGCGAAAATGCACGCAAGAACGCCTGGGTCTATGTGGACATCGCCGGCGTCGATATAGGCTCTTATGTAAAAAAAGCACAGCAGGTAGTGGCTGAACAGGTCAACCTGCCTCCCGGTTACAGCATTGTCTGGAGTGGCCAGTACGAATATATGGTTCGGGCCCAGCAGAAATTAATGATCGTGGTTCCCGCAACGCTCATTATCATTTTCCTGCTGCTGTACCTGAATTTCAAGAACGTTACCGAAAGTCTGATCGTGATGCTGTCTGTGCCTTTTTCGCTTACCGGTGGACTTTGGTTGATTGACGTGATGGGCTACAACATGAGCGTTGCCGTCGCAGTGGGCTTCATCGCTCTGGCCGGTGTCGCGGCGGAAACGGGGGTGGTCATGCTGATCTATCTGGATATCTCCTACCGGAAATACCGGGAAAAGTATGGTAAAAACTTCTCCCGGCTGCACCTGGCAGCGGCTATCGAAGAAGGCGCCGCCCTGCGCGTGAGACCGAAGATGATGACCGTAATTGCTATAACGGCAGGTCTTGCCCCGATCATGTGGAGCAGCGGTACCGGATCTGAAGTAATGAAACGCATCGCAACCCCGATGGTCGGAGGTATGGTCAGCGCCACCATTCTGACCCTCATTGTTGTCCCGGCAATCTATGGTATCTGGAAGGGTATTGGTTTGCCCGAAGTTGAAAATTCCAGCCAGGCGCCAGGCGAATAAAAAACGTTTGATGGAGGAACGAATCGGCGGCAGCCAATGGCAGCAGGCAACAATCGTAATGACGGAAATAAGGCTCCCGTGAAGCCTGAACAAAGAGACGGATCTGAATCTCTTGATCAATACGAAGAAAAAAACAATAAGAGCAGAGGAGCATGTGATGAAAAAGCTAGTCGTAATTATTACCTATATCAGTTTAATTTTAACAGGAACAGCCATTGCTATGGAAGGTATGAAGCATGGCAGCGAGAAAAAAACAGAGGCTTTTGTTCATGCTGAAATGGTCGACGGCATACACGCCGAATTTCAGGTTATGGGTCTGGCCGACATGAAAATGACCGATCCTGAAGGTAAAACGCACCATATTATGGCTTCGTTCGTAAAAAATGACGAAAAAATCACCAACGCCGTGGGAAAGGTGAAAGTGATTTCCCCTTCGGGCAAGGAACAGGTCGGTGATCTCAAGGATTATGGGGGAGGAGCTTTTGCCGCTAATTTCACGATTGACGAGCCGGGCAAATGGGGAGTCATCTGCCTTTTCAAAGACGAGACCGGCCAGCACACCGTTAAGTTCTGGTATCCGCACCAGCAGATGTAATGACGGACGGGAGTGAAACGGTACTATACCGTTATCCGACACCTCACCTGAAAACACGAGGGGTGCCAGGTTTGATCAAGGCTACGAGCCGATAATTAAAACGGGCACCCCTCATGCTACAGGGTAACGAACCAATCGTAAAACAGAAAACAGGGTTGCCAAACTCGCTGAAGAACTTACTCATGTTTCAAGAGCCTGCAAGATTGCGGTTCTTTCCGGGAGCGAGGATAAGCTTCCACTTTTTACTCCAAATCTGCCGTTACAATGAAAAAAGAAAAGCGTAACAGCGTATATCCCCGTTTACGAATACTGCCTCCATTTGATGCCTGTAAAGTGTTGTTTTCCTGTTTGAATGGTCGCAGTTCCCCCGTCGCTGCAGTTGCCTCAGATCAGCAGATTGCCACCATTGAGCGTAAGACAATCAAGCTTCCAGCCTCTGACAGAGGGGTCGTAAGTTATCTGCAAACGGGCTCAGCTGATGGACGGCGGGTAATATTTGCACATGGAACCCCGGGGAGTGCACGAGGATGGGCTGATTACCTGCTGAATGTCCCTGACGGTCGGAACTATTTTGCTCTGGATCGTCCCGGATACGGATTAAGCGCCCCCCGGAACAGTGTCGTTTCCCTCAAGCGCCAGGCGCAGGCAATTCTTCCGCTCCTGAAAACCGTCAATAATCGTAAAGCCATCCTGGTCGGACACTCACTGGGGGCATCAGTTGCTCTCCAGGTGGTATTGGACTTTCCCGACAGCGTTGGCGGCCTTTTGCTTTTGGCCGGAGCGTTCGACCCTGACCTTGAAGAGGCCCATTGGCTCCAACCCATCGGGACGCTCAAACCGTTTTCATGGCTGTTGCCGCAAAGCATACATAATGCCAATCAGGAGCTTTTAGGCTTAAAACGTGATCTCTTAGCTCAAGCCGACAGGTTGCATAGGATCACAATACCCGTCACCACTGTGCACGGAGATATGGACCCGCTGGTACCGGTAAATAATGTGAATTATTTACAGCAGAAACTGGTGAATACCCTTCTTGAAAAAGAAATACTGAAAAATAAAGATCATTTTATACCCTGGAGCTCAAAATCATCCATTGACCAGGCTCTCGAGCGATTAATCGACCGGGTTCGCGGGACCGAAAGATAGCGAAATCGACGTTTAACTCCAAAAAAATCTCAGCACGATCACTACACAAATAAAAAAAGACAGCCGAACAGATCAAAATTGAAGCGGCGACCGGGAAAACCTCAAGGCCTCGGAGCAAAACAGTGCAAGCTCCCGCTCATCCGGCTGCTATTGTCACCTGGTCAGGCATCAGGTATGGAAGGATGGGACAGTATCTTGCAGGCGATTATACCAACAGGATTACCTGGCAAAAGTCTCACCTCCACTGACCTTGCCAGGGCGAATCCAAAGATATGTACTCTTCCGGGCAACAGAGGTTTACAATGTAACATCCCAGCCCCAAAATAGAGGTTAGAATAAACGATTTCGATAGGCTATTATAATTGTCTTGCAACAACTAATGGATAGTTGATTTTCAGAGGACTGCGTAATGGAAAAAAGAAAACGCTTGACTGCGGAACAGATCATCAGGCAGTACAGGGAAACAATCAGTCGTATTGCTGAACAGAAGAGCAAAAAAGAACGAGACCGGCACTTTGAAAAGATCAGGGCTCGAGCCGAAGAGATTGTTTTGCTGCTCAATACCGGTTGCTCCTATGTTTCGGTTGCAGATCAGTTGTGCGATTATCTTGAGCTGGACAAATGCGAGCATTTGCGGCAGCAGCTCCTCTGTACGATTGCCATGCTTGAGAGAATGTCACAGATGGAACTTCCCCGTGCCGTATCAATATCAGAAAATGAACCGCGGGAAATGCTTGTTCGTCATCTCTACAGTGATGTATGGGAAAAGGATAACAACCCCAAGGGTGATGATTTTATTAGATTTGTCCAGCACAACTTTATTCTCGCCGGCATTCACCTGTCCAAAGAAAGCATTACCAGGCTTGTTCGGGGAATTCCGGATGAATTATTTCAGATCTATGAGAGTCTTAGAGGCAAATGGAGGGATGAAACAGACTTGGGGTGAAATGTATTTAAGAGAATTCGTGAAATTGGAAGACCTTCATGTCGTCATTTAAGCAGCTGATTTCTGCAGCTGCTTCACTTGCAGTCCTGCATCGCATCACCGAGAAACCGGGTCGGCTGAATTGACATCCATAGGTATGCATTTATCTTAACTGGATTGCAGCATTGTGTTTGACAAAAGCTGCTCAAGCCAATTTCTCGGGGACTTGCACATCATGAAAAAAGCGATTTTCCTGGCCATCCTGGGTCTGCTCGCAGTCGTTGGCACCCTGGCCGGGATCAAGGTTCTGCAGATCCAGAAGATGATCGAACAGGGTAAACAATTCGTTCCACCGCCCGAAATCGTCACCGCCGCTCCGGTTACGGCAGATTCCTGGGAGACGCTGCTCACTGCGGTTGGTTCCCTGGATGCGGTGCAGGGCTTGACCATAACGGCAGAGATCGCAGGCAAGGTGGTCGAAATCGCTTTTGAATCCGGTGCCCGGGTGTCTGCGGGGGAGCTGCTGGTCCAGCAGGACATCACCGTTGAGGAGGCCCAGCTCCGTTCAGCGGAGTCAGTGGCGGAGCTGGCCCGTATCGAGTTTAACCGGTCGAAAAAACTGTTGGCCAATAGTGTCATCTCCCCGTCTGATTTTGACAGCTCCAAAGCCCAGCTCACCCAGGCCCTGGCCCAGGCGGACAATATTCGAGCCGTGATTGCCAAGAAAACCATTCGCGCCCCGTTTAACGGCCGTTTGGGAATTCGCCAGATCAGTCTCGGCCAGGTCATAAACGATGGTGAGGCCATCGTGACGCTGCAGTCTCTGGATCCCATCTATGTCAACTTTCTCCTGCCCCAGCAGCTGCTGGCCAGGATTGGCATCGGTCTCCCGGTCCGGGTGACCTCCGATGCCCTGCCTGATCAGGTTGTTACCTCTACTATTACGGCGATAAGCCCGGAGGTGGATACTGCCACCCGCAATATACGCGTCCAGGCCACGCTTGCCAATCCAGATGAAAAGATGCGCGCCGGAATGTATGTCAATGTGGCCGTGGTGTTGCCGGCAAAACAAGAGGTGCTGACTATTCCGGCCACGGCTGTACTCTATGCTCCTTACGGTGACTCGGTTTTCGTCATAGATGACAAGAAAGCTGAAAATGGCTCAGCCGGGGGCAAGGTTGTGCGTCAGCAATTCGTGCGTCTTGGAGAAAAGCGCGGGGACTTTGTTGCAGTTCTTTCCGGTATAAAAGCCACAGAGACCGTGGTGAGTACGGGGGCCTTCAAGCTTCGCAACGGACAGGAAGTCATGATCGACAACAGGCTCGCTCCATCGTTCAAACTGGCTCCAGAGCCTGATCAGAGCTGATCATGAAGTTTACCGATATTTTTATCCGTCGCCCAGTCCTGGCACTGGTCATCAGCTTCCTGATCATAATCGCAGGCTTGCAGGCTATACGCTCTCTGAACGTACGTCAGTATCCCCGCAGCGATAATGCAGTGGTGACTGTTACAACGGTCTATGTCGGCGCCAGCGCGGACCTGGTGCGCGGTTTTATTACCAGTCCCATGGAACGCGCCATTGCCGCCGCTGACGGCATTGACTACCTTGAGTCCCAAAGTGCTCAGGGGCTGTCCACCATCAATGCCCGTTTGAGAATTAACTACGACCCGATCAAGGCCCTTTCGGAGATCAGCTCTAAAGTTGACCAGGTGCGAGGTGACCTCCCTCCAGAGGCCGAGGTGCCAATCATCAATGTTGAATCGGCCGACAGCCAGTTTGCTTCTGCCTATCTGAGCTTTACCGCCGATGTCCTCGAACAGAATGAAATTACCGACTATCTGGTTCGTGTTGTCCAGCCGCGGCTGTCCGCGCTCGAAGGTGTGCAGCGAGCCGATATCCTTGGGGCCAGGACCTTTGCCATGCGTGTCTGGCTCAAACCCGACCGGATGGCTGCCTACGGCATCAGCCCGGTGCAGGTACGCGAGGCCCTCGCTGCCAATAACTTTCTGGCTGCCGTGGGCAGCACGAAAGGTTCGCTGATTCAGGTCAACCTGACGGCCAACACCGATCTGCAATCAGTGGGAGAATTCAAGCGGCTGGTGATTCGGGAAGAGAACGGGGCCGTCATACGTCTGGAGGATATCGCCGATGTGGTTCTGGGTGCCGAGAATTATGACGCAGAAGTGCGGTTTTCCGGGAAAACCGCGGTATTTATGGGTATCTGGCCCTTGCCGAACGCCAACTCCCTGGACGTGATCAAGCTCGTGCGGGGTGAGATGGATGCGATCGATAAACAGCTGCCTAATGGCCTGGAAGGTCGTATCGCCTATGACGGCACCGCCTATATCGACAACGCCATTCATGAGGTGATCAAGACGCTGAGTGAAACTCTGCTTATCGTTATTTTTATTATTTTTATGTTTCTGGGGTCGATGCGGGCGGCAATCATTCCCGTCATCGTCATTCCGCTGTCTCTTATCGGTGCGATTTTTCTGATGCAGGTGTTCGGGTTCACCATCAACCTGCTTACCTTGCTGGCAGTGGTACTCTCGGTAGGACTGGTGGTGGACGATGCCATTGTGGTGGTGGAAAACGTTGAACGCCATATCGGCAAGGGACAAACGCCAATGCAGGCTGCCATTCTCGGTGCCCGGGAGCTGGTGAGCCCGCTGCTCTCCATGACCATCACGCTGGCAGCCGTCTACGCGCCGATCGGTCTGCAGGGCGGCCTGACCGGATCACTTTTTCGGGAGTTTGCCTTTACCCTGGCGGGAGCCGTAACCATTTCCGGCGTAGTCGCCATAACCCTCTCGCCCATGATGGCTTCGCGACTGCTCAAGGCGGGCATGACCGAGCGTGGTTTCGCTGGAAAAATTGAACGGGATTTTAAAAAAATTCGCAACCTCTACGGGAGGTTACTGAATAAAACGCTCAACGCCCGACCAGCCGTCTACATGGTCTGGGCCATGGTGACCCTCTGCACTGTTCCGATGTTTACCATGTCGGCCAAAGAACTGGCACCTGCCGAGGACCAGGGCGTTATTTTCGGCATTCTCGATGCAGCCGCCAACTCCACCCTCGACCAGACCAGTCACTATGCTGCGGCGGTTAATGAGGCGTTTCTGAGCGTGCAGGAAACCGAGTTTGTCTTCCAGATAACCTTTCCCTCATCCGGTTTTGGCGGCATGGTGGTGAAACCCTGGCAGCAGCGGGAGCGCACTATCTTTCAAATCATGCCCGAAGTTCAGCAGAAGCTGCATGGAATTACCGGCATTCGAATGTTCCCGGTAACGCCACCTGCCCTGCCCGGTGGGGGACAGTTCCCGGTGGAGTTTGTCCTCGCTTCCACTGCCGAGCCGGAACAGATACTCAGTTTTGCCAACCAGATCCAGTTTGCTGCGATGAAAAGCGGCATGTTTGCCTTTCCGCCCATCATCGATGTCAAGATCGATCAGCCCCAGTCGGAACTGTTAATTGACCGGGACAAGGTTGCCGACCTTGGTCTTAACCTGCAGCAGGTGGGGGCCGATCTGGCCTCCATGGTGGGTGGTAATTTTGTCAACCGCTTCAATATCGGCGGCCGCAGTTACAAGGTTATCCCGCAGATCCAGCGCATGGACCGGCTCAACCCTGACCAGCTGCGTGACATTTATGTCACTGGGGGAAGCGGCCAACTCGTGCCTCTGAGTACCATCGCCACCATCAGGGACAGCACCGTGCCGCGCTCCCTCAACCGTTTCCAGCAACTCAATGCGGTGAAGATCAGCGGGGTGTCGCTGCGCCCGCTGGACGAGGCCCTGCGCTTTCTGGAAGACCAGGCCACAAATATCCTGCCCAGTGGATATGTCCTTGATTATACCGGAGAGTCTCGCCAGCTTCGCAAAGAGGGTAATAAATTTGTCCAGGCATTCGGCCTGGCGGTGGTTTTAATTTTTCTGGTGCTGGCTGCCCAGTTCAATAGTTTCCGCGATCCCTTCGTGATCCTGGTCGGATCAGTACCTCTTGCCATGTTCGGTGCGATGATTTTCACCTTCCTGAAGATGCCGGACCCCAGCGTGTCGTTCTGGACTCAAGGATGGACCACCACCATGAACATCTACTCCCAGGTGGGACTGGTCACCCTCGTTGGCCTGGTCTCTAAAAATGGTATTCTTATCGTCGAGTTTGCCAACAAACAGCAGATGCAGGGCGTTGCCAAGCGCGAGGCTGTGTACGAAGCCGCCATTACCAGATTGCGGCCAATCCTGATGACGACCGGTGCCACCATCGCCGGCCATTTTCCTTTAACCCTGGTCAGCGGCGCCGGCGCGGCAGCCCGTAACTCCATCGGTCTCGTGCTGGTTGGAGGCATGGCCATTGGAACGCTGTTTACACTCTTTGTTATCCCCTCGATCTACATGCTGATTGCAAAGAATCATGCTAAAGACCGGGGCGCCGGGGAGCACAGCGAAAAGGAGGAAAAGGTCGGCCGGGAAACCGCGGCAGACTCCGAACCGGCTGGGCTTTGAGCGGGCAGGTTGAGGTGGTTGGTACTCTGTCATTACAGAGTGTTTGAAAAGAAGGGACAGAGCCTTCTGATCGCCCTCAACCGGGTAATGAATAGCCTGGCCCCTCTGATGATTTTATAAATTCCTTTACGCAGGAATCTCTTGCAAAGTGATGATTTTCGTTCAAAATCAAGGCATGCGAAAAATTTTATCGCAGGCAGATAATTGATATTCCGAGGATAAAATTTTTAGTGTAACGCGGAGATTGAGCGAAAAGACCGTTTTGCAAACGGCTCGCAGGGCAATCACGGCCTGATTTAACTGTTTTACCAGCATCGATCCTGCCAGCACGTTGTCTTATGAAGGTGCGATCATTTTAAAAATCATATAGAAGTTGAAAGTACCAACAATAAAACCGAAAAAGCCCCACAATGCCGTTTTTTTCCCATGTCTGGTTTTCAGTTCCACAAGCCCCAGAAAGAGTGCCGCAATGCCGGGTATAACCGAAGTTATAGAAAAAAGAGTCACAAGAATGATGAACCAGAGCGAGTTAAACAATCCCGAAAGCGTCTCTAGGTGGCGAACAACGGCTTCCAGATCAAAAATAAACCCGTACTCCAAGGTGTAATCGACCAGAACGAAGAGATAGGCAATGCAGATCATTCCTGCGCTATAGCTGCTGAATGCAGCTGTCAATCTGCTTTCAAACGTCCCTTTTCCTGGTTGGCTCAGCAATCTGTCCAGCATCGTTGTGTGACCCCTTGGTTTGTTAGAGAAAGGATAATGACCATCCAATGTTTTGGCAACATGCGACTCACCCCTCAGTTCCGGAAGCGTTCTACTCAGTTATAGAGAAGTGTGTTACATTCGCAGAGACGTTACTCAGCGAATGGGTAGATCTCCCGTGCCATGCATGAGATGGATTGTAAAGATCCAGGAAATGCTGAGCAACTAAACGGACGCTTTAACGCGTCATGATCTTTTTCTTTTATTCTTGCTTGTATTTTATTTTAACGAGTGGCATTATTTCGGTGTTTTTCTCTAAAAAGACAGCGGCAGTGAACGAAAGGCCCCATCGACCCGAAGTAGATGGGGCCTTGTTGATCTGGAGGCGGGGTGAGACAACCATCCCCGCTGGAAACAGCAGTTATCGATGAAAGGTATGAATTCATCGTGATGTCTTCATATAACAATCTGTAACAATCAGATAATATACTGATTCCCGAGCAGCAATTATGCAGGATGTTAACCTTCGTTATCTTGGGCCATCGGTTTTTTTGAATTGAAAAGGAGTGCTATTATGAGATGGAATGGTAATCAGACTATCGGGGTGAGTCTTTTACTGACGCTCGCAATCTGTAGTACAACCCTTACGAGTTTTGCCGAGGATGCAGCTCCTGAGGGCAATGATAGAAAAATGGAACTTATCTGGGCGGAGTCAGATGGTTTGCGGCATGAAATTTTTACAAGCTCCTATCAATCAGGAGCCTGGGGTGAGCCGGTAATGATTACCGATGACAATGCCGACAATCTCAAACCATCAATTGATGTGGATTCAAAGGGCGGAAAATGGGCTGTCTGGTCTGCTGTCGAAGCGGGTGAGATTGAGATCAGGTACAGTAGATATGAAGATGGGAAATGGAAAGAAGCAACGAAATTTCCATCAGAATTTTCGAGCAACACCAAGCCAACCATCATTGTTGACGATGCTGACACCCCATGGATTGCCTGGTCTGGAAATAATGGCGATTACGACGACATCTATTATTCCCGGTTTATTGATGGAGAGTGGACAACCGGAAAAAGAATTAACTCTGCAAATGAAGTTCCGGACATCCTCCCACAGCTCGATACTGATAATAACGGGTTACCAACGGTTACCTGGGACAGTTATGTTGACCCTTCCTATGTGACCTTCCAGTCCACCTGGGATGGAAAAGAATGGAGTGAACCGGTGTTAGTATCCGAAGACGATAATCAGGAAGAGCTGGAAGAACAGCTTGATATTGCCCTTCCCGAATTCATAACCGATATCCGGCAGGTTTTTCTCAGGATTACTGAATAGAAAATGCAACAGAACAAAGAGTGCGAATTAATCACTACATTAGGACTGAAGAGGGTTTCCCCGTGAAGAAACAGCAATCTTTAAACTCGGTTTTTGCGGTACTATTTTTCTTGTTTATATTCCCTGGCGCTTTAATTATCCAGCCAGCGCCTGTCGACATAGCAGACTCTGCTACCACCGCGGCGGACACTGGTACCGCTGCAGCGGACGCTAGTCCTGCTGTTCCTTCAACAACTTCCTTAGCGACAACCAGCGGGAACACGGTAGTTGTCGCCTTTGGTGATTCAATTACCCGCGGGGTTGCGGGAGCGGTTGCTTATCCTGCCCTGCTGCAGGGCCAGCTGGCGAATTGTGCAACTGTTTTCAATGCAGGCGTAAGGGGTGAACAGACCAGGAGTGGGGTGAACAGGATCGATACGGTGCTTAACAGCTTCAAGCCAACCCATATCATCATAATGGAAGGAGCAAATGACGCGATCTGGGAAGTCTCTGCTTCAACGGTTAAGTTCAACCTGGGTGTAATGATAACCAAGGCACGCCTGAAAGGCGCTATTCCGATCCTTTCCACGGTGACCCCAAACACGAGAGACCCGGGAATCTCTGATATTATTCCCTTCAAGTATAATCCACAGATAAGGGCCCTTGCGGCAGAAAAAGGAGTGCAGCTGGTAGATCAATACCAGAACGTCGCGGCTCAATGGGGAGCGTTATCCCTAGAAGGATTGCACCCAAACACTCAAGGTGCAACGCTTATGGCAGAGCTTTTCGCAGGCGTACTGCCCTGCAGCAGCAGCGGTGGCGGCGGGGGAGGTGGTTGTTTCATTGCGACAGCTGCGTTCGGGACATCGCTCGAACCCCAGGTCAAGCTGTTGAAACAGTTTCGGGACCGGTTTCTGCTGTCCAATACCCTGGGAACGAAATTCGTTGAGAACTACTACCACTATTCTCCTCCGCTTGCTGACTATATAGCAGAGCACGAGACACTGCGATCTTTCGTCAGGCTCGGCCTCTACCCGCTGGTAGGATTTGCCTATTTCATGATCGAAACAGGGATCAAGGTGAAAATTTCATCGATTGCCCTTTTCCTGCTGCTGATTCTGGGGAGTCTGTCTCTGCGCTTTCAGCGCCGGATAAAAAGAATGGATACGGTGAAATAAATAGAAGCAGGATGCATCGCTTTTCGGGTATTTGGAATACTTCAAAAAGACCCCAAATAGAATATTTGGGGTCTTTTTGATTTGCTGGTTTTGCATATCTGCCTGATCGTATGCGCGAGCCCATTTGAGATGAATCTTTTCTTCCCCTGTATTGGTAGCCAGTAATGGTATTCAGCTCCACAATTTACCTGTTTTTGTTCCTTCCATAAGTACTTCTGGTCTATTTGATTTCCGGCAGGAGCCTGAGAAATGCAGTTCTGCTTGGTGCAAGCCTGTTCTTCTACCCCTGGTTCCAGACGAAGCTGTCTGCAGCCGCCGGCGAGGAGTTTTACTGCTGGAAGCGTTGTGAAATTGTTGGACTGGAGGTATGTTTCGGCTCTGGACAGGTCCGTTTACAATGCCTAGAATATGGTGATATCCTATAACAGTGCTCAAACTGCTGCGACAGCTAGCCGCCTATGAAAATGCCAGCCATAATTTCAGGTTTTCCCGATGAGGTTTCTGATGACCCGGCGGTTCAGATCAGAGCTCTCAAAACGCTTGGCTGGAACCACATTGATTTGCGGTCTGTCAATGGCCGGAATGTCAGCAGCCTGAGTGAAAAAGAGTTTGATGATGTCCATCAGCAACTTGTCGAAAACAATATAGAGATCGCCTGTTTTGGCAGCACCATCGCCAACTGGAGTCGAAGCGCCCGGGATTCTTTCGAGCTGGATATGGCAGAAATGAAAAACACCGTCCGCAATATGAACAAGGCAGGTGTCCGCTTCATCAGGATTATGAGTTATAAGGTTGACACACCCGTTGAACTGGGTAACGCTCTTGAATCAATCATTATCGGCAATATAAAAAAAATCGTTCAACTGGCAGAAGACAACGGCATCGTCTGCCTCCACGAAAATTGCGAGACCTGGGGCGGTCAGAGTTATCACCACTCGCTTCGGTTGCTCGAGCAGGTTGATTCACCGGCCCTTAAACTGGTTTTCGATACCGGCAATCCTGTCTCGATGAAGGAGATTGCCGGCGGTCAACCGTATGGTTATCAGGATTCGCTGAAGTTCTTCCGGGAGGTCCGTGAGCATGTCGCCTATCTTCACATAAAGGATGCACGCCGGGTAAACGGGAAAACCGAGTACACATTTCCAGGAGAAGGAGTAGGCAGGGTGAGCGAAATCCTTGGCCTCATACGTGAGCACGAGATGGCAATACCAATTTCCATTGAACCGCATGTCGCGGTTGTTTTCCATGACCCGACGGTGGAGGCTGGTTTTGAGGAGCGCTGGAACACATTTATAGATTACGGTAATCGCTTGATTGCATTGGCAGAGGAAGCTGGAATCACTTTCAGTACAAGAGGATCACATTAAATTCATCTGAGGAGATTGTTATGAGACGTCTGAGTAGAATTCTTACCATAGCAGGTGTTTGTTCCGGTTTGATGATCAGTGGCTTTTGGGTATCTGATGTTTCCGCTGAGAATATGTGGAAACCTGACAAGCCGGTCAATCTTGTCGTTCCCTGGGGTGCGGGCGGTGCAACAGATGGTGTTTCCAGGCAGACGGCGATGGTGCTCGAGAAACATCTCGGTCAGAAAATCGTGGTTGTAAACCAGCCGGGTGCTTCAGGCTCTGTCGGGACGAAAAATGTAATTGATAAACCAAAGGATGGAATGTACTGGACGGCAGGCGCCGTTAAAGACCTGGGTGTTTACAAGGTACAGGGTTTGCTGGACACCACGCTTGATGACTGGCATCTTTTTCTCAATTTTGCTATCCCAAACGTCGTTGCCGTCAATGTCGATTCCCCGTACAAGGACTTCGGGGAACTTCTCGAGGGGTTCAAGGCAAATCCCGGCAAGATCAAGGTAGCAACCGCAGGCGTCAACTCTGCCGGCCACACCGCTATCGAGATGATTAAATCCTACACCGGCATCGATTACAAGCATGTCTCCTATGACGGCGGTAATTCCGCAGTGATAGCAACAGTTGCCGGCGAGTGTGATGTCGTTCCGCAGCTGTCGAAAGAAGAGGTCGACATGCTCAAGGCAGGCAAGCTCAGGGCTCTTGCCGTTCTGGCTGATGCCCCTCTTCTCATAGAGGGATATGACAAAGAGATTCCATCCGTGAGACAATGGATTCCAGATTTTGTCACCGCGCCAATCTATTTTGGCATCTTTGTTCCCAAAGGTACTCCCCAGGAAGCGATTGATACACTGAACGCAATCTGGAACGATGAACTCAAAAATGATCAGGGACTGAAAACATTTGCCTCTCAAAATGCCATGATCTTTGATCCTGCCACCGGCGACGCTGCAATGAAGAAATCGTTTCCGATGGTACAGCTTGATGCCTGGATGAAATTCGACAGTGGCGATGCCTCTGTTGACCCGTCAACGATAGGGATTCCCCGCCCGTAAAACGTCCTGCCACCGGAAGTGCCCGAGAATATGAGTGTCGTCGGGCACCTCCGGTAATCATTGATATGCAGATGCAGAAATGAACGATCAAAAGATGGTCAAAAAAGATTTTATCACCTCCATTGTCCTGGTTGCCTTCAGCATTTCCGTCATCGTGATGTCTTACACAATGCCGCGGCTTGAGAGGCGCAATATCGATCCTTTCTCTGCTCCCGGGGTCGTTCCGGGGATGATCGGCATCGTTCTGCTGCTGCTGGCGCTTATTCTGTTTTTTCGCTCAGTAAAACGCGGCGGGCACCGGATTTTTCACAAGCAGAGCAATGAAGCCGACGAGGGTCACCTTCAGGGAGCTGCAACGAGGGTATTGTTTACCCTGTTTATATCCCTGGTCTATGCGATCGGCTTTCTCGGAAGATTTGATTACTCAATTATCACGGCGCTCTATATCTTTACCTTCATCTGTCTCTTTGAATTCAAGGCTGGAGTAGGGCTTTGGGCTCAAAAAAGGATGATTCTTTTTGCCATCATTCAGGCTGTGGTCGCCTCGGTGCTCATCACCATGGTCTTTCAGAAGCTCTTTCTCGTCGATCTACCATGAGGCCGGCATGTTGGACGGGCTGAATTATTTTTTTGACGGCTTGCTTGGTTTTCTGACGGTAAGGACTCTTTTCGACATTCTCTGGAGCACACAGCTCGGCATCATCGTTGGCATGCTTCCAGGACTTACGGCAACGATGGGCGTTGCCCTGATGACCACTCTGACCTTCAGTATGCCTCCGGACAATGCCATTCTTATCCTTGTCTGTATGTATATCGGTGCTATTTATGGCGGGGGGCGCAGCGCGATCCTGTTAAATATTCCCGGAACGCCGGCCAACGCTGCAACGGCTATGGATGGCCATCCCCTGGCGATGAAAGGGGAAGCCGGCAGGGCGATCGGGATAGGTACCACAGGGAGTTTTCTCGGCTCGATCATCGGCATGGTGCTGCTGGCCTTCTGTACGCCGCTCCTTGGTAATTTCGCCCTCAATTTCCAATCGTTCGAGTTCTTCTGGCTGGCGGTATTCGGCGTTGTCATTTCCGGCAACCTGACGGCACCGAAAGACCCTGTCAAGGGCTGGATCTCCGGTTTTCTTGGTCTCTTTATCGCGCTGATCGGTATGGAAGGGATCCATGGTTTTGTGCGCTTTTCCTTTGGCAACACCAACCTCTCGGGGGGCATCAACCTTATTCCGGCAATGGTTGGAGCATTTGGCTTTGCCG
Source organism: uncultured delta proteobacterium (assembly GCA_963710015.1). GTDB lineage: Bacteria > Desulfobacterota > Desulfobulbia > Desulfobulbales > Desulfocapsaceae > MADRE3. The sequence continues at coordinate 506,711 of CAVPYP010000014.1, forward strand.
AAATCCTGTCGATGATGAAGTACAGGCATGTCAATGTGGTTAAATCAAGCATTGAACGCGTGATCCCCCGATTCAGAGAGATCTTCAGGTACCGGAAAACAATTGTACGTTCGGGCCTGATCGGCACGCTGATCGGGGCAATCCCCGGAGTCGGAGAAGACATCGCGGCCTGGGTAAGCTATGACTTTGCCAAACGGGGCAGCAGGGAGCCGGAGACCTTTGGCACGGGGAACGTCGAAGGCCTCATCGCCTCTGAGACAGGAAATAATGCCGCTGTCGCCGGTGCGGTGATACCGGTGTTGTCCCTCGGAATTCCGGGGTCAGCGCCGGCTGCGGTGCTTCTTGCAGCGATGTTCATCCACGGCGTGCGCCCCGGTCCTTTGATTATGATAGAGTCACCAGAATTCGTTTACAAGGTCGTAGCCATGGTTTTCCTGGCGACCTGCGCCATGTTTATCCTCGGGTTGTCGATGGTGAAATACGTTGTAAAGGTCCTCCAGGTACCAAGGACAAAACTGATGCCGCTCATTTTCACGCTCTGCGTGGTGGGCTCATTTGCAATTCAAAGCAGGATTTTCGATGTACGGGTGATGGTATTTTTTGGCATATTGGGATTCATCATGATCGAGATGGATTATCCGGTCGCACCGATGATTCTCGGTTTAATCCTTGGGAATATGCTGGACACCAATCTCAGGCGGGCATTGGTCATATCCGAGGGCGATATTTTCCAGTTTATCTCAAGGCCGATCTGTATTGTTCTGATCGCCCTGATTATTCTGACGCTGGTGAGCAAAACGAAATGGTTCCGGGCGGCCATGGAACTGGTACGAATCAATATACATAACATACTGTTCAAGAGGGGGTCACATGAGTGAGTCGACAAAAACCGTGCGTGCAGGAATAGTAGGTTCAGGTTTTGCAGCCCGTTTTCATCTCGAGGCGCTGCGCAAGGTTTACGGCGTTCATATCGAGATTGCCGGGGTTTATTCCCCTACCAGGAAAAACTGTGAAAAATTTGCCGGGGAACACAACCTCAAAATGTTTTCAGATCTATCGTCCTTGATCGCACAAAGCGATGTTGTTCATGTCTGTACTCCTCCATCGACCCATGAAGAGATCGGGATAAAAACCCTTGAACAGAATAAATATGTGATTATTGAGAAACCGTTTACCGGTTATTTCGGCACCGGCGAGGCACAGTTTTCAGGGGATCATTTTGATCGGCGGACCGGTCTTGAGCGGGCCAGGCAGAGCGTAGAAAATCTGCTGAAAGCGGAGCGCAGCAGCCGCGGCCGGATCTGTTATGCGGAAAACTGGGTTTATGCGCCGGGAATCCAGAAGGAAAAAGAAATAATCGAGAAGACCGGAGCCCAGATTATCTGGATGCATGGAGAGGAATCCCACTCAGGTTCCCATTCGCCATTTTACGGAATATGGTCTCATTCCGGTGGAGGCTCAATCATGGGCAAGGCCGTACACCCGCTCGGAGCCGCGCTCTATCTCAAGCAGGTTGAAGGTATGGTCTCGCAGGGGAAACCGATTCGCCCGAAGACGGTATCGGCGCGTGTTCATTCGGTCACCAGATCCACCCGGTATCGAGACCAGGGATTCATAAAAACAGGCTATACCGATATAGAAGATTTTGGATCAATGCACGTTGTTTTCGAGGATGGGATGTTTGCAGATATTTTTGCCTCGGAACTGGTGCTTGGAGGTGTGCACAACTGGATCGAAATAACGGCAAATAACCACCGGACCATCGTCAATATCAACCCCAACGATTCGATGAAATCTTTTAATCCCCGGGGCTCACAGTTTCAGGATGTCTATGTGGTCGAGAAGATTGAAACAAAGGAAGGCTGGTCCAATATCTCTCCGGATGAAGACTGGTATACCGGCTACCAGAGTGAGGCGCAGGATTTTTATGAATGTGCCGTCAGCGGAGCCGGCCCGCAGTCAAACAGTCTGCTTGCCGCCGATACCATTCTGACCGTTTATTCCGCTTATTGCTCTGCAGCCAGCCAGGGAAAGGAGATACAAATTCCCGAACAGCAGTGACTGATGTCCGTACGGGGGCCCATTTTTGCAGAGGGAACGTCAGCTCGAGCGATGAAACCCTGCATAATCGTGGATGAAGCGTTTCATCCCGACTGTTTCGAATTGAGCGAGATCCCATTCATTTTCTGAAAGAAGATGGAGATAACGATCTTTGAAGATGTACACCTCAGCCGAGAAAGTTGAACCGTTCTCAACCATTACCGGTTCCTGTTTCCTTGCATAATAGCGCCCCTCAAATTCATCGAGCCTGCAGAGGTCAGCTTCGCTGACATAGAAATAGAGGATGCCTGCTGTTATCGCTGAGCCGGTTTGACGGAGCAGGGCCGGGTAGTCCTCGCCAATGACACCCCTGCGGATATAGCCGGAGATCGTTGCAGTAGATTTCTCGTAAGCTCCTTTAACAACCATATTCCATATCGGCTCATACATGAGTGAGCCGTAGGTGAAGACATGATGCATGGTTCTGTTTCCAAAAGGTGAGATTAACCATGAAGTGGATAGATGAGTTGAGTATAGTCAGATATATGCTAAACAAAGTTATACCAATAAAAAACAGTTTTTTAAATCCTGCCTAGGAGCCTGCCGGAGAATTGCTATTTTTCTCAGATCAAGGCATTGCATGAAAATTAAGCGGAGCCATATGTTTGATATTGCGAGCATTAATTAGATTGCAATAACGCCGAGATGGGAAATAAGGGCTTTTTCCGACAGGCTCCCAGGATGCTCAGCGATTAATCATGACCTTTGAAAAGCTCCTCGAAGACTGCAGTCTCATGCTGACGGAGTGTGCCGTCTCCGAGCGACTGCGGCGCCGGCCTGAGATCGTGCTCCATCCGGTTCTTTTCAACACGCCGCTGATATATGATCCAGTCGGCCGGGAACGGCTTGAGGAAATCTATCTCAGCTATCGTCACGTTGCTGCAGACGCGAAGCTTCCCATTCTACTGTGTGCCCCCACCTGGCGGGTCGATCGTGAACGCATCGAGATGACCGGCGTGCCGCAATCCATTAACAGGGACGCGGTTGCGTTCATGAAGCTGTTTAAAACGCATCACGAGTACGTGGATTCAGCAATTGTTGCAGGCGCCCTGATAGCTCCGAAAAATGATTGTTACTCACCTGATCTCTCTTTGAGCAGGAACGAGTCCGCTGATTTTCATGGCTGGCAGATCGATGAACTCGCCGAAGCGGATGCTGAAGTAATTATTGCCCAGACCATCCCTTCTGTTGCCGAGTCGCTCGGTATGTCAGACAGACTGGCCGTTTCCGGAAAACCATATATCATCAGTTTTGTCATCAATCGATTCGGCAGGGTTCTTGACGGCACCCCGCTGGCCGAGGCGATCGACCGGGTGGATCAGGCGATCGTTTCTCCTCCTGCAGGATACATGGTGAATTGCGTGTACCCGACATTTCTGGCCATGGAGGAACTGTCGCCCGCACTGCTTCATCGTCTTGTCGGCATACAGGCAAACGCCTCCTCCAGGGACCACGACCAGCTTGACGGGGCAGAGCGGTTGCAGCAGGACCCGCTCAAGGACTGGGGAAAAAACATGCTGAAACTGCACAGAGATCATGGGGTCAAGATCTTGGGAGGGTGCTGCGGCACCGATCATGCATACCTGCGCTTCATTGTCGAAAATCTCTGAGCAGCTGCGTTCTTTCCGTCCTTGTGGCCATCGTCACTGTTGCAGGCATACTCTTTTCCGATACTCACACAACACCTGATAACACTCGTTGTTGTGCGAGTTGACTGTAATGACAATCAAGCAAGAATCAATAACAGCAAGATATTGACAGTTATTGCTATTAACTAATGATTTGCTTTGCTCAGCGATCGACAGGGTAGAATTTCGTGATTATCAATTTTTGTATGCGTGTAAAACCGGTCTCATTTTTCACGACCGGACCTTTGTTATCTCATTTTTCACCACCGGACCTTTGTTATGTGCTTGAGGAAGTCAACGCAAGTTTGTCTGGTTTTGGTTAACCACTAAAATTGTGACTACGAGGAGAGGGACATGAACGCTAAAAAGTATGTTCGGATGGCAGCGGGTGCGGCACTGGTTGTTTTTCTTGCCGGCCAGGTCCAGGCAAGCGGCGGCAGCGGCATGGGAGCCAGCGAGGGCATGCTGCAGGAGCTGAAACGCATGATAGAGCAGCAGCAGGCCCAACTCGACAGTCAGGCGGCTGAAATTGCCGCCTTGAAAGAGCAGCTTGCCGGCAACAGCGAGGCAATCAGCACCAAGGCTGATAAAGCTGACCTCGCTGATAACGACAAAATGGTGACATCCAGCAACCCAAATGTCAATCTAAGCCTCTACGGACACGTGAACCGCGCAGTTCTCTTTGTCGATAACGGTGATACGTCGAAGTGGTATTCGGTCGACAACTCCAATTCGCAGACCAGGCTGGGCCTGAATGCGCTCGTTGACACGAACACCGGCTGGAAAATAGGAGGACGGATCGAGTATGGTATTTATTCCAACTCATCCTCCGATGTAAATAATCTCAACACCAACGCGGGGTCGGGATTTTCTCTTCGTTGGGCTGAAGTTAACCTGGCGAATGATGTCTTTGGTAAAATCTCTCTTGGCAAGGGTGATACCGCTTCCAACAACAGTGCCGAAGTTGATCTCTCCGGCACAACGGTTGCCAGTTATTCCGGCATTTCCGATATGGCCGGCGGCTCCCTGTGGTATGACGGGGGCAGCAACACGCTTACCGGTACTCAGATCGGTCAGGTGTTCAGTAATTTCGACGGTTTGAGCAGGCAGGACAGGATCCGTTACGATACACCTTCTTTCAGCGGGTTCTCGCTTGCAGGTTCTGCGAGTTCAGGAGATGCGTTTGACGGTGCCCTTCTCTACAATCGTAAATTCGGTGAGACCTCAGTCGCGGCAGCACTTGCTGCAGCCAATCCGGGCGATGTCATAGCAGATGCTGACAGCCTGTTTTCCGGTTCGATCTCTGTATTATTCCCCACCGGATTTAATGCAACGTTCTCTTCCGGTTATCTGGAGTTTGAAGACGACACCCGGGACAATGCCACCAACTGGTGGACGAAACTTGGTTATCAGACAAGGATTATGGAGAGCGGCATCACCTCATTTTCCATCGATTACGGAGAGACGGCAAACCGCCGCCAGGACGATGAAACAGGAAAAACGTGGGCAGTTGCCGCCGTGCACAACATGATGGATTGGGGAACCGAGCTCTATCTTGCTTATCGCGGCCACTCTCTTGACAGCCGGAGCCTGGACGCTGACGACATACACACCGTCTGGAGCGGTGTGCGGGTGAAATTTTAATGAAAGTGATCCTTGCACTCATACAGGCTGGCACGTTGATTGCCGGCCTGATGCTGGCAGGATGCGGCGGCGAACCCTATACGTACGTGCCCGATCATGAGCTAAAGCCGGGCCCCGGTCTGGTTACCGGCGAGGCGGGAGCACTGACGATTTTTGGCTCAGCCGGCTCGGAAAAGCAGCAGCAGAAAAAAGAAGAGACAAAACAGACGCCATAAGACCTGCATCTCTGCCGCTATCAGCCGACGATTGTTTTACCTGCCGGCTGTACTATAGCCACAGCACGAAAAAGCTGACACAGGCAGAGAACAGGATTGTGCAGGAGGACTCTCTATTTCTCCTTCAGGTCGGCCAGAATTCTTTCACAGTGGTCAATATTTGATACCCGGTTGTCATAGGCCTTCTTGGCAATAAAAGACAGTCCGCCGGTGGCGATAAAGGCGGTGTACTCGGCATATTTCTGCCCTGCATCAAGCAGGTCAATGCCAAATGATGGTTCTGCCAGTGTGCCGCCGACCCGGATCAATGAGGCAATGTCAATGTTTGTAATTGAACTGATTATCTGCCTGGCCTTGGGGGCTATCTCCAGATCAATTTCCTCGGTTTTAAGATTGATTGTCCCTCCTCCGAGCCAGGTTACCTCGGTTGTCTGGGCAGCGAGCTTGTCCTCAAATTCCATCATTCCGTCTGTAACGTTGAGCCGGGCGATAGCACATTCGAGTGTGGTTCGATCACTGTCAAGCGGGTTGAACTGGGACAGTAAGCCGGCGCCAAAGGTGCTGAGCATGGTTTTTTCCAGTTCCGCGTTGCTGATTTTGGCAATGAATCTTCCGTCAAGGCTTCCCATCAGCGCGGCAATCGAGTCGCCTTTGCCTGTAAGGTCAGCATCAAGGTTAAATTTTCCACCAAATTTGGGTGAAACAAAGTCTTTGAAATCAAGGAACAGATCGAGGTTTGCCTCGCTGTCGCGGGCATCGAGTTGGAATCTGCCGTCGGCTTTAGCACCGCCGCTTCCTGAGAGGATGAATGGATCTATGGTAAGGAGTCCCCGGTCAAGGGATAACGCAATCGTACCGTCGATAACAAAACCTTCACGAATCGTCGTATCTGTTGCTTCCAGTTTGAGATCCACATCATAATCCTTCAGCGGCCCGACCGCCAGGGGCTCGCTCGAGAAGATTTTCTTGCCCCCGGGCGATTTTTTCTCGACTGTTTTTTCATCGCTCTTCTCTTCTGGTTCAACTGTTTCCGATGACTCTTCAGGCGGGGGAGTGTTGAGAGCCAGAAACGGTGTGATATCAAAGTTCTGTAGCGATACCTGCCCGCTCAGCTTCGTTCTTCCTGTTTCTTTCTCAAGGGGGGTGGTGTAGCTCAGATCGGAGAGCAGCCTGCCTTCTCTGAACAGCAGCAAAAATTTTTCCAGTCTGTATTCACCGGGGGTGACAGCAATGTTGCTGCTGACCCTGACCGGCTCATCTGCTGGTAAATCCCGGTCGGTAAAATTATCAAGCAGAACGAGGGAATCGGCGTCAACGGTCAGTTTCGCCAGCAGCGTCCGGGGTGATTGTATATCGGGAATTGTCGCATCAAAAACAGTTGCTGTTCGTTCCCCCTCAAGCCTGCCGTTGAGAAGCAGCGGACTTGAATTCAATGCTGTGGTTGAGATGCGGGCGTCCAGGTTCCACGGCCCGGTCTCCGGCAGCTCTGATTTCGTGACGGGTGAGAGGGTCCGCAGGGAATCGATTGTTGCGTTGACCGAGGCTTTAATATCAGAGAGCGCAACGATATCTGCTATGGTTCCCTCGACATATGCTGCCAGGCCGTCATCTTTCAGAGCAGCACTGAATGTCTCGAGCCGGAGCGCCTGCTCAACTGAATGTATCCGCGCATCAATCGCCAGGCTACCGAGGTAGGGTAGCTGCATGCCGACTGTATGAGCCGCGAGACCTGCGACTGAATCAGTAGCTGCGGTGATTGAGACATCAATGCCTGCGGCGCCGAGCTCTTCAGGCTTTTTAGCAGCATCTGCCAGGATGAGCAGATCATTTATTTTCCCCTCTACCTGGACGTTCAGCTCATCACCGTCCAGTTTGAGGCTGAACGATTCAAGTGCCGGCACCATTTCTTTTGCTGAACTCACCTGCCCTGACAGGTGAAGCGCGCCGAGCTCAGGAACCTCGATGCCGGTTATCTCAGTTGTCAGCCCCGAAATTGATGCAATAGTGGCATCCAGTGACATCTCGATTCCGGCTTTTGACAGCTTCTCCCGTCCTTCTCTATCCCCCGCCAGAGCCAGCAGGTCCTTGATCGCTGCATTTATCCGTATTTGCACGTCCTCCCCGTCAAGATCAAGATCAAGGGATTCAAGAGCATAGGTTTTATCTGCCGAGGCGATCCTGCTGTTCACCGTCAATGGTCCAAGGTCGGGAATTTCCATGGAGGCAAACTTTGAGAGGCTGGCGGTGCTCGCAGCTTGCGCCGTCAATGTCGCGGCAATCCCGGACTGGTCAAGGATGTTTTCCGCCGTGGCGGAAAGATTAATATCCAACCCATCGTCTCTAAGCGCAAGCTCCAGACTGTTGACGCCGAGTTTTTCGAGGCTTCCCGACGCTTCCAGCTCAAGAGAGAAGGAGGCGGGAAGTGCAACCGGCAGGCTGAGCTCAAATCTTTTGGCAACCTCTTCCAGCTGAGTTGAGTCGGCTCGTGCCTCAATGTTGATATTTTCTATCGCGAGTCCGTCCTGCTCGGTAAAGAATAGCGCTCCGCTGGAGCCTGAAACCTCAACAGACAGTGCAGGATCGCTGAGATTGAGCAGCAGGGACTTCAGCTGAATTTTATTGTCAGGTGAGATTATTTCGGCCGAGATGTCAAGCGGGCCCAATCCGGGAAGCTTCTTTCCGATATAGCTGCCGATGATATCGAGTCTTTCTACGTCTGCTGTCAGCGTTGCCTCAGCCCCCTCGAGTTTCAGGACGTTCTGCATTGCCCCGGACAACTTGATATCCACCCCCTGGTCTTTTACGGAAAGATCGAGGCTGTTCATCGACAAGGTTTCACGGCTGCCCTGCAGTGTTGCGGTAAAAGAGAGTGAATCCGGCAGCGACTCCATTGCAAGACCGCCGAGTTTCTGGTTGAGAGCTGTTCCCCGGTCTGTTCTGATATCCGCCTGCAGGTTGACGCCGCCGATGGTGGACAGGTCATCGATGGCGCCGCTTATGGAAACGGAAAGCAAGGGATCATTGAGGCGAATGCTGATATCCTTTGCTGCCGTCCGGCCATCCGCTGCCTCTGCCGTCAGTTCGATATCGAGCCCAGCCAGTTCCGGCAGGTCCATACCTGCAAAGGGAGAAAATGTCGAGACGTTCGGGGCCGCAAGGAAAAGACCAAGGCTGGCAATCGGCTTGGGGAGCAGCGGACCTGCCGTTCCCTCTATGCGCACATCAGCCTCATTGAGTTTTCCACTCAGAACAACAGGAGTCTGCCTGTTTGAATACCAGTCGTCAATGGCACCCAGTGTTCCTTCCAGAATAACCGGTGAATCCTGGTACACGGCGTTGACAACCAGCGGCAGTTCCCCAGCCCCGTTAACGAAGAGCCTGAGCAGATCGACACGCGCCTCGATCCGGTCGGTGTCCGGGCTGTCATACGCAAAAAGAAAATTTCTGATCCTGAAGTTTCGTATATATGGCTTTAGCGGCAGGATCAATTGCTGCCCGGCACTGGGCGATTCGGGACCGGCTTCAGATCCCTGAACCGCTTTGCCTGAGGGTGCAAGCACCCAGTTTCCTATTCCTTGCTCATTTGCCTCCAGTAAAACATCGGCGCCGTCAAGTTCGACCGTCAGATCAAGGATCCCCTTCAGTAAAGGCAGCGGGGAAACCTTGACAAACAGCCGCTCAGCGCTGACCATCTGCTCCCTGCTCCCCCATTCGACATTGGAAAAGCGTATATTCTGCGCCGCAAGGTTTATCCTGGTCCCGAATTGCAGGCTGAAAGGGCCATCCACTGCAATTTCACGCCCGGTTGCTGATTGAGCTGCTGCGATCAGCCAGCCCTTATACTGCTCATCGCTGATCAGCTTCAGGACAATAACAGCCAGGATTATCAGCCCACTGAAACCAAGAAACAGGTATCCGAAAAATTTAAGCAATTTTTTCATGTCGCCACCGTAGAAATCGCCCTGTGCATTATCGGCCTCTGGAGGAATTCAGGGAAGGTTCGATCATCCGCTTCGCAATCGGAAAGGGTAAAGTGTTTTTATATTATCAAGTTATATCAAGTAGTAAGTGAATTGATCTGTGCGCCTGGTTAAACAAAGTTATCTCCAACTGTAACCATTTCCTGGCAGCTCCACAAGCATCCTATTCCCCGCGCTCCGGTGATTGTGCCTGTCTGACACAGCTTTGGCCCATGAGTTTAGCCATTTAGACCTGGATAGTTGACGTTCTAAATATATTTTTGTATCGATGCTTGTTAGTCTATGGATTCCGAGGGGGTAAAGAAAATCCGTGATAAAAAGATGAAGCAGGAACGAGCCATGAAACCCTTTAAACTAATAATTGTCGGTGGTGTCGCCGGTGGTGCGACAGCCGCCGCGCGGGCGCGCCGCCTGGATGAGCGGGCCGAGATCATAGTGTTTGAACGGGGTGACTATGTGTCCTTTGCCAACTGCGGGCTGCCATACTATGTCGGTGAGACGATCAGGGACAGGGAGCGGCTGATGGTTACCACACCGCTGGCACTGAAAAAAAGATATCGGATCGATGTGAGGACAGCAACAGAAGTTCTGGCCATTGACTGTGCTGCAAAACGGCTTCAGGTAAAAAACCTCAAAGACGGCAGCATTTACCAGAAACACTATGATACGCTGATTCTCTCGCCGGGAGCAGAACCGATAAAGCCTCCGGTTGAGCTGGGCGATATAGAGGGAATATTTTCTCTGCGAAACATTCCAGACACTGACCGGATCAAAGCCTTTATCGATATCGAACAGCCCGGAAGCGCTGTTGTTGTCGGCGGCGGTTTTATCGGCCTGGAGATGGTTGAAAATCTGACAGCGCGGGGGATCCAGGCCACGGTGATAGAGATGGCTGAGCAGGTGATGGTGAAATTGATGGGGCGATTAATATACCGATAGATGAACTTCGGGATAGAATTGAGACACTGGATCGTACAAAGACCTACATACTGATCTGTCTGGCTGGGTTGAGGAGCTACGTCGCCTGCCGCATATTGAGAGCAAACGGTTTCAACTGTCTTTCCATGAGCGGCGGATACGGCCTTTACAAGCACGTCATGAAAAATGATAGTATAGTACCGCTAAAGTATCATCAGAATGCTGAGCGGTGACGCCGGCTCGTGGAGCGGTCTACCGAAATATTCAACGGAGGCATTATGCTGAAAATAAACAGTCAGGATACAGTAGTCGGATTTGTCGGTATCGGAGTTATGGGAAAAAGTATGGCCACGCACCTGATGGCAGGCGGTTACCGGGTGAATGTCTACAACAGGACCAAATCCAAGGCGGATGAGTTGCTGGCAGACGGAGCACTATGGCAGGAAAGCCCAGGTCAGCTGGCGGCAGCCTCTGATGTCATCATAACAATGATCGGCACGCCTGAGGACGTCAGAGCAGTCTATCTGGGTGCTGACGGCATTTTGAAAAGTACAAAAAAGGGCAGCCTGGTCATAGACATGACGACCTCAAGCCCGCAGCTCGCCGCAGAAATATACCAGGAAGCTCAGAATGCTGGAATTTTTGCCCTCGATGCACCTGTTTCGGGTGGAGATATCGGAGCAAAAAATGGAACACTTTCAATCATGGTCGGTGGAGATAAGGAAATATTTGAGGCAGCCAGGCCGCTCTTTGAGATAATGGGTAAAAATATCGTCTTTCAGGGCAAGGCAGGCAGTGGTCAGCATTGCAAGATGGCCAACCAGATTGCCGTTGCCTCGACCATTATGGGGGTGTGCGAAGCCCTTCAGTATTCAAAAAAAGCAGGGCTTTCTCCCGAGACCGTGCTGGCAAGTATTGAGGCCGGTGCAGCAGGGAGCTGGACCTTGTCAAATCTTGGGCCACGCATGATCAAGGGTGACTTTGGTCCCGGTTTTTACGTAAAACATTTTATCAAGGACATGAATATTGCCCTTGAGTCAAGTGATGATATTGGCCTGGATGCCAAGGGCTTGTCGCTCGTCAAGGAACTCTACGACCAGCTTGCCGCAGATGGCGGTGAATACGAGGGTACTCACGCGCTCTATAAACAATACGAGTAATCTTGCTATTGTTCTCGGACAAAAGGCACGCCGAGATCGGCCGGCGCTGCTGATTTATGGCGTTTTGACGAGGTGGTGACGATGACCAGCACGGCTATGGTCAGCAGGTAGGGCATCATCTTGAGGATATAGGACGGGATGATGTCAATCGATGCGGCCTGGAAAAAGAACTGCAGGGCGGTAAGGCCGCCGAACAGCAGCGCACCGAAAAAGGCACGCAATGGATTCCAGGTACAGAAAATGACCATCGCAATGGCAATCCATCCCTGGCCGCCGGTCATCGTTTCCTTCCAGCCCGGGGTATAGGACAATGAAAGGTAGGTACCGGCCAGCCCCGCGAAGAGACCGCCGGTAAATATGCAGAGGGTACGGGTAAGGGCCACATTTATTCCAGCGGCATCCGATGCTGCTGCATCTTCTCCAACGGCTCGCAAGTATAAGGCCCGCCCTGGTTTTGAACAGTATATACCAGGCCAGGGGAACCAGGATATAGGCTCCATATGCGAAGGGACTCTGGAAAAAGAATATATCTCCGAGCACAGGAATATCCGAGAGGTAGGGGAGCTGCAGCGGACGGATTCGAATCCCAGCGGCACCGATGAGCGGTCTGCCCAGGAAATTGGCCAGGCCGGTTCCGAGAATTGTCAGGGCAAGGCCGCAGAGAACCTGATTTGAGCGCAGTTTGATGGTAAAAAAAGCGTGGACCAGCGAAAGCAGCCCTCCAGCCATCATCCCGGCAGCAATGGCAACATAGGCATTCTGGCTGGCAAAGCCGGCGGCAAATCCGGCCAGAGCGCCAACGAGCATCATTCCCTCTACCCCGAGGTTGAGCACCCCTGCTCTCTCAGTAATAATTTCCCCGATTGTTGCCAGCAGCACCGCCACGGACGACTTGATCGATATCTGGGCGATGAAGGTAAAATCATCGATCATGGTGTTTCTCCCTGGCGATGGGGGACCGGCCGGTTTTCATCATCTGTTGGTCGGCTAAGGGCTATTTTATATTTTATCATTGCCTGCCCGCTGAAGAGACCGAATAATAATGCTGCCTCCAGGATCAGGCTGATGGTTGAGGGCAGCCCGAGGACCGTTTGCAGCTGTTCACCTCCGACAAAGAGTGCGCCGAGCAGTATGGCAGTGAACGGCACCGCCAGCGGGTTCAACTGAGCCAGCCAGGCGACAATGATTCCGTCGTAACCGTAGCCAACGGCCAATCCCGTCTGCAGCCGGTAATGGATTCCGCAGACTTCTGCCATTCCGGCCATCCCGGCAAGCGCTCCGGACAGTGCCATTACGACCAGGGTCTGCCTGGTGACGTTGAAACCTGCATATCTGGCAGCTCTTACCTCACTGCCGATAACCCGTATCTGGTATCCCCAGGTTGATTTTTTCAGGATAAAAAAGAGCAGCAGGGCGCAGATAAGGGCGATCGGGAAGCCGAGGTGTATGCGGGTGCCAATAAAACGGACCAGGTGAGCGGTTTCGGGGATTTGTGCGGTTCCAGGAAAACCAAACCCGGCTGGATCGCGCCACGGCCCGTAAAAGAGATGCTCCATGTAGATAATGGCAACATAGTTAAGGAGCAGGGTTGTCAGAATTTCATTTACATTAAATCTGGCCTTGAGGAGGCCGGGGATCATTGCCCACATCATGCCCCCGCAGGCCGATGCTGCAATTATCAGTGGGATAAGCAGAGGAGCCGGAGCTGAAGGGAAGAGGTAGAGAGCGGTACCTGCTGCAAAAATCCCCCCCCAGACGAGCTGGCCTTCTGCGCCGATATTCCAGAGCATCATCATGGCGGCAACGGCGACGGCGAGACCGGTAAAGGTGAGCGGTGTGGCCTTGACGAGAACCTCTGAAAAGGAATGGAACGAACCGAATACTCCTTTGAACATCGCCAGGTAGGCAGTGAGGGGATTGACGCCCAGAGGCAGATGAAGATAACGGAGCCGCTGATGATCGCGATGATAAAGGCGATGAGTGCCGCAATGAGGTGGTGATATCTGGGAAGCGCTGCTCTCTTCTCAATACGAATCATTGGGATACTCCTGCCATGAGCAGGCCGACACGACCAACGGCGTCTGCATCCCCGGCATCGATAATTTCAAGGATCTGACCGTTGAAGATAACGCCGATGCGGTCTGACAGGGATAATACTTCTTTTAGATCACCTGTTACCAGCAGGACAGCCGCGTCTCTTCCACAATCAAGCAGCGCTTTCCAGATCTCCTCGGTGGCTGATATATCCAGCCCCTGAGTGGGCTGCTCGGCAATAAATAGTTGCGGTTTCCTCGAGAGTTCACGTGCCAGGATAACTTTTTGTAAATTGCCGCCTGAAAGGGAATTTGCTGTATCATCAGGTGATTGGGCCTTGATATTGATATGTTTTGATGGCAGCCGCACAATCATTAATCATTTTCTGTCTGTCCAGAATCAACCCGCCAGGTCCCGTTGAGTAGGATGATAATCTGGTCAGGCCTGAATTGTCGCCTATGGACATGGTGCCGACACAGCCGGTATGATAGCGATCCTCCGGTACATAGGCGATACGGTCCTTGTCGGCGTTGACCCATTGCCGGGGGGTGTAGGTAGTTATCAAGAAAAGAGAGCTGTCCGGACTGAGCTTCAGCAAGGCCGGTAATAGCAGCAACCAGTGCACTTTGTCCGTTGCCTGCAACACCGATGATGGAAAAAATTTCGCCCCGCTTGACGTCGAAACTGATATCTTTAAACGGGGTGCCGCCAAGGGAACTTTCTCCGCTCAACCTCTTTAAGGAGAGAACAGTGCCGCCTGGCTCAACAGGTTCTTTGTCCACCTGCAGGACAACGTCGCGGCCCACCATAAGCCGGGCTAACTGGCGTTTGGAAATCTGTTTTTTATCTGCCCTGGTAGAGATGATGAGCCTGCCTTTTCGCATAACTGAGATATCGTCAGCAAGTTTTAAGTACCTCCTCAAGCTTATGGGTGATAAAAACGACGCCCTTGTTTTCGCTGCGCAGTCTGTTTACTACAGAAAAAAAAGCGTCAATTTCCGGCGGTGTTAGTACAGCGGTCGGCTCATCAAAAATCAATATTTGAGCATCGAGGAGGAGGAGCTTGATAATTTCGACTCTCTGGCGTTCTCCCATCGAGAGCTCAAAAACATGCTTGTCCGGATCTACATCCAGACCGATACTGTTCTGCCGTCTCACGAATCGCCTGATTGGTGTCGCCTCTGCCAATTTTTTCATGGGCTGAGAGTAAAAGATTTTCGGCCACACTCATTGACTCGATCAGCATGAATCGCTGATAGACCATGCCGATGCCATGTTCAAGGGCTGAGGCTGGTGATGAAAAGCTGACCGTTCCTGCCGTTGACGGCAATAGTGCCGCTATCCGCCTTATAGCGACCGGCCAGAATTGACATCAGGGTGGATTTACCGGCGCCGTTCTCTCCAAGAAGTGCATGTACCCTCCCTCCATGGACATCAAAATCTATATTCTGGTTGGCATCACCGACCCAAAATGCTTCGAGATTCCCCGCAGTGAAACGACCGGATCAGTCATGGCTTTGCTGATCGCTGTACTGCTCTGGGGAACGGGTAACTCGGCAAGGGCGTGAACCGGGGCCGGCAGCAGGCTTCCGCCGGCTTTCCTTCCGTGGCAGCGCAGAAGATACCGTGGAGATACGGGGCACTCCGCGGCCGGATCTGGCATGATGCTTCTTCAAGGATCTCGTACAGCCCCATTATGGTACCTCCGGTGCTGACCACGTCATCAATGATGATGAAGCCGTTCTCTGCCGAGGTGAGCAGCTGCATATCACGCTCGTAGACTGCCAGAAATTTGCCGCCGCTGGTGATTGAATCGGCACCAACCTGGATCACCGGTCTTCGTTCCACTTCCATGTGAGGTTTGATCCGATTATAGGCAACGGCGACCGAGTCAATGTTCAGCTCGGATCAGAGACAACCTGGGTTAATTGCAGCGCTTTTTCAACAACGGTGAGAATGACAACGGATGATGGGTCAGGAACGGTTGAACGGATTTTATCAGCAAGCAGCAGCCCGAGGTCCCGGTTGAGACGGGTCTGCCCGACAAGGTTAAATGATGCAATGCGAATCTGGGTGTCCTGTGTCGGGACCAGCACGTAGGGCAGTTCTACATCGTAGTCCAGACCGTCAACATGCAGCAGGTATTTGTCTCCGGATTCACTGCTGTTGAGTACATCCATGGTTGGCTCTCCTTTTTTCACCGTCATCAGGGAAAAAGCAACGTGCGCGGGAAATTACAGCCGCGCACGTTGCCTAAGCACACTGGATCTGAAGCAGACGATGAAAAATTACTGGGGAAGTTTGCCGGAGACGCCTTTTACCAGAACCCGCATGGTCAGCAGGTCTTGTCCGAGGCCTGCTCTCCTGCTTTCCAGAGTTCTTTTCCGGCCTGGTCATAGAGCGGACCGGCAAATATTGTATCTTCACCCTTTGCCAGTTTGGCTCTGTTCGGCAAGAACCTTTTTCTTTACCTCGGCCGGGTACATCCTTGTTGAATGATGACATGATGATGCCGTTGTCCTCCATACCTCCCCAGTAAGGTGTATTGCTCCAGGTACCGTCTATAACCTGTTGCACGGCCTTGACATACCACTGTCCCCAGTTCCAGGTCGTTGAAACAAGCGCGCATTCAGCGCCGTATTTTGCAACATCCTCACCGTAACCGATGGCTGCAACACCAGAGGAACAGGCAGCAACAGCAGAATCAGGGGTGTCGGCCATCTGACGGATAAGGTCATGTTTTCTGGCAATCAGTGTCTCGGCAAGGGTTGTTTCATTGGTTGCATCACGCCAGGCTTTCAACCAGACAACGGTGTTCAGCTTGTCTTCATCATATTGCACGCCGGCTTCATCAAGCCCTTTCTTGAGGCCGATGGTGAAAGCGTTGATGCCGCGAACGGGCTCGGGAATCGGCTGGGTTGCAACCGTTCCGACCTTTTTAAACCCCATCAGCCCTGCCATGTAGCCGGCAAGGTATTCCCCCTGATACATGCGCTCGAAATAGTTGCGCATATTTTCAGAGGACTTGAATCCGGAACAGTGTTCGAATTTTATGTTGGGATAATCTTTTGCCACATTGAGCAGCGGATCCATGTGCTCAAAGGTGGTGCCGAAAATCACATCATATCCTTTCTGGGCGTAATCGCGGAAGACACGTTCCGCATCCGCGGCGAGAACTTTTTCGGTATATGACACCTCTATCTTTTCCCCCATTGTCTCCTGCAGGTATTTGATGCCGTTGTAATGGGCGGTGGTCCATCCCTGGTCATCGATGGTCCAGAGCAGTGCGAAGGCAACTTTGAGTTTTTTTGATTGAGCCAGGGCGTGGCCGGCGGGCAGGGTGGTGACCACCAGAAACAGGGCAGCTGCAAAAGCAGGAAGGAATTTCTTAAACATACGTGTCCTCTTTAGAGTTGGTTAATAAAATTGGAAGCCTGAAATACATGAACTGCGAGCACGTCTCTTCACGTGTGTTTGCCGACAGTAAAATACAGGATAAGCTCAAAATTGCAAAATTCCATTGAGAACATGAACAAAATAGTTGGCTTTTCACTTTCGTGAGATTGGAAATGGGCGGCTGATACCGCTATAATAATAAGAAACACGGAACACCTAACCAACAGCGACGATGGAGGTGAGCAATGTCGGAAATGAACTGCAGCATATGTCTCTGGTTTGAATCAATTGAAAACGAATATGGAGAGTGCAGGGTCAACCCGCCTTGCATCGTGGAAAAACTTGTTGGTGGAAGCACCTATGCAAATCTCTTCCAGGCCACCAAGAACCCGATTGTTTCGCAGAATCATCGTTGTGCTAAATTTGAAAAAGCCGAGTAATTGCCGCCTATGTGATGGATTGTGGCTATCCTCGGTCTTGACTCGGAACCGCGAGGTGATTAAGAGTTTACCGAAACACTCTCCCTTGATGTGTAGTGTTTATACCCGCTACCTGTTTTTTCTTCCCTCCTTCCTGGTAGCGGGTTTTTTCGTACTGTTGCCGATACAGAATTTTCTTTGGTTTATCTGCAGGCTGTCTGGTATGTATGTTTATTGGTAATTTTTTTCGAGATAGAAATAAACGTGGATACGACAGCTATGGAAAACAGAGAGGGAGTCGGCCGGGCGGAGCTGGGCCGCGTCGGCGATCGTCCGCTGTGGGTTTTAACCCTGTCAGTTCTTATCCGGGCTGTTCACCAGGTCGGAGCTGCAGTCTACCTTGCTTCATTTCTCCTTGACGGCCTGAAGACACCGGCGTCGGCGTACCTTCTTCTGACCATTATCAGCGGTTGCCTGCTTGTTGTCACGGAAGGGATGAGGCATCGGCAGATTTACCGTGAGGTTGCCGGTATGAGTACCTTTGTCAAATTGATTCTGCTTGGTGGGGCCTATCATGGATTGTTCCCGGAAACGGTTACTGTGCTTGCCGCATTTATCCTTGCCTCGGTTGGCGCTCATGCCCCGAAAACCGTTCGTCATCGGTTGCTGTTCTAGAAGACGTTCCTGTTTTGCCTGCTTCTATGCCGAAATTTTATAATAATTTCTTATTTTTTTTGACAAGGCCATGGTCAGTGACAGCACTTTTGCTGCCTGATCTACCCTTAACGAACCGGTCCCGCAGGAAGGGGCAATCAATGTCTGTTGGAGAATAGTATGCTGGGGTAAACCCAGATCCACTAAGGCTTTTAGTTGGTGCTCCCATCTGCCAAACAGGCTGGCGAGCGATTCGTTCTCCAGGGCCTGCGGGTCGCCGGTCGGGACTATCCCCCAGACAAGGATGCCTCCGCGTTTAATGAAACTGATCAGGGACCGGTCGTATAATATAAAATTGTCAAAGTAGGAATAGCCGTCGAAACTGATAAGGTCAGCGTTTGAGTCCAGGACAGGTGCCCAGTCGCCGTTGGCACAAATATGCACACCAGCCAGGCCGCCGACGGATTGGATCGCCTCGATTACTTCAGCAACACAGTCGGTGACCATTTCCCTGGTCACGCTGGTATAGGCTGTCGAACCAAAACACACAATTCCCGGTTCGTCTATGAGGATAATCGGCGGAGATTCTTTCACGTGAGGCTGCAGCTTTTCAACCTGCCAGCGCGCCTTCAAGGCAATGAGTTTGGTGACAATATCCCTGAGGTTGTCATCGTAGAAGATCGAGTTTCCACGGTGGTCTTTTACCCCGATCCCTATTGTCATCGGCCCGGTTACCTGTCCTTTGATGCTGAGAACAGCTGGCTGATTTTTTTCAAGCATCTGTAAAAGAGTAAAAAAACCCCGTGCGGTATCGGGCTTGAGAGCAAACCGTGAGTCCGCAGGTATCGGTTGATCTCCACATTCCTGCAGGTAGTCCTGGTAGAACATGGCCATTTCCCCGGTGAACTGTTCTTGTTCGCTGTCCACCCAGAAGCTCTCGCCATCTTCAATAAGTCCCGGCAAACCGTCGATAAATTGACGGATCATACCTTCTTTTGGCAATCTGGGAAGCTGCGGCCATAATGGAATACCCGGCGTATGGCTCATAACAAGCCCGACAGCCTCCTCATGGTCTTTCAGCGGCAGGCTGCCGATCAGGATCGGCAGGCAGCAAGGGGTAAACATGAGACGCTCCTTAAAATGTCACCTGTCCCGGCAGTGTTCGGTTTAAGAAAAACAATGAGAAAACAGGAATTCCGGTATAATAGAAGGGAACGGGATTGAAAGTCAAGCAGGCAGAGAAGCAGGATGCAAGCCTGAGCAGGGGTAAGCAATGAAAAAAGATCGGGACTCATCAATAATACAGGCACCTGCGCCGACAGTACCGCAGATTACGGCGCAGCTGGCCGGTATACTCAAAGAGGGGCTGCGGGTTACAGAAGAGACCCTGTTTTTTATGGACTCAACCTATGGGATCAGCCCGGCAGAGCTGGAACGTGTTGCAGGTGATCCTTGTTTTGAAGACAGGCACATAGTGATCAATCTGCTCCTTTCACCAACGCAGAAAATGAGGCAAAAACTCGAGCCTCTGCTTGCCGCAGGTGCTCTTGCTGAAGATGATATCCGCCGGATAGGCGACAAAACAGCAGGTGAGATCGGTGAGATTCGCATGCATATGCCCGATGGGTCGAGTTTTTCCTGGTCGGTCAATGACGAAGCGATCGATCATTTTGTTGAAAAATTCTATATGGGCAGGCAACTCGATCCGTTCATCGGGCCAGTACTTCAGGCGCAGCTGCCCGGGGAACTTGCAACCCGCGTAAAGGTCTGTATGCGTTGCCGTAATTTCTTCTTTTCAGAGCAAGCCCGTCTGTTCATGCTGATGTGCATTGATCGGGCGGCTGACCGGGTAGAATTGTTCGAGAGCACGTTTGAACTGCTGCTGACCCTGGCAAGTCAGGTGCCTGCGCAGATGAGCATCATCGAATACCTCCATGAGCAGCGAGAATACCAGAAGAAAAGGTTGTGCGATATTGAGGAGTTTGAACAAAATAACCAGCGCTACGGCCTGGAATACCTGTTGATGCAGAACTATCAGGTGCCCCATGAATCGGAGGAAAATGTATCTGCGCTGCTGCGCCAGTACGACGTCATTATTGATGAGCTGCTTGAGCTGAAGAATCCCAAAGAGCGCTACATCAGCAGACGGAACCTGGGAACGTTTGACAGCAATGATGATCTGGGAAAACTGTTCAGATCCCTGTCCTAAAGCGAGCAGCTTGCAGGGTGGAATATAAAAAGGGCATCAGCCGTGTCCATCCGGCTGATGCCCTTTTCTGATGATGGCTGTCAATCAGTGTCTATTTCGATGAGACCATATTCTTGATTTCATCGACAATCTCAGGGTTGGCAAGGGTCATTACGTTGCCGACGTCTCCTTTATTGGAAATGGCGCCCAGTACCCTTCTCATGATCTTACCCGAACGGGTTTTGGGCATATCAGGAACCAGCCAGACATTCTTGCACTTGGCGATCTTGCCGATCTGGAAAACAATGGCATCGGCAATTTTTTTCTGGATTTCCGGCGTCGGTTCGATGCCCGGCTTCAGAGAGACGTAGAGCTCCGGCTCTTTGCCCTTGATCTCGTGGTTCACCGGCACAACAGCAGCTTCTGCAACTTCCGGCACCGTCAGTGCGGCAGACTCGATCTCCTTCGTGCCGAGGCGATGCCCGGAGACGTTGATAACATCATCAATCCTGCCGAGGATCCGGTAGTAACCGTCCGGTGCTTCAACAGCTGCATCACCGGTGAGATAGGGCCAGTCCCGCCAGTCCTTGCTGTTCGGGTTTTTGTTGTACATGCTGAAATAGGTCTTTACGAACCGGTCCCGGTCCCCCCAGATGGTCATGAAGCAGCCTGGCCATGGGTTCTGGATGCAGATATTACCGGCCTTTCCCGCACCAGGCGGAATCACCTTTCCATCTTCATCATAGATAATCGGGTGTATGCCCGGGACCCCGGGGCCCGCGCTTCCCGGCTTCATCGGTTGGATAGCAGGGGTGGTGGAACAGAGGAAACCTCCTGTTTCCGTCTGCCAGTAGGTATCAACGATTGCGGCCTTGCCTCTGCCGACGACACTCTCGTACCAGCGCCAGACTTCCGGCTCAATAGGTTCACCAACCGTTGTCATGTGTTTGAATGAATAATTGTACTTGGCCG
Organism: uncultured delta proteobacterium; assembly: GCA_963710015.1. GTDB lineage: Bacteria > Desulfobacterota > Desulfobulbia > Desulfobulbales > Desulfocapsaceae > MADRE3. Next base: position 528,019 of record CAVPYP010000014.1, read on the forward strand.
GCTCGTCCGGGCCGATTTTTCTCAGCGCCCTGATGGCTGTCGGCGCGGTGTGGAAGATGTTGACGTCGAGTTCCTGGGCAATTCGCCATGAGCGCCCTGCGTCGGGATAGGTGGGAACACCCTCGTAAATGACCGTCGAGGCGCAGAGTGCAAGCGGTCCGTAGACAATAAAAGAGTGTCCGGTGATCCAGCCGATATCTGCCATGCACCAGTAGACATCTTCAGGGTGAATGTCCTGTATATACTTGGACATTGCCGTCACATAGGCGAGGTAGCCACCGGTGCCGTGCTGACACCCTTTCGGTTTACCCGTGGTCCCGCTGGTGTACATCAAAAACAGCGGATCCTCGGACAACATCCGCTCGGGTTCAACCCGCGCCCCGTAATACTTTTTCAATTCATCGTTGACGACGATATCCCGCCCCGTGACCAGCGGGGCTTCGCAGGACATCTTGCCGGGATAACGCTGCCAGACAAGCAGTTTGTCTACTTTCTGGCCCGCCTGTTCTGCGAGCTTACAGGCTTCATCGTCAACGGCTTTATGGTTGAGCAGCTTACCGGCGCGGTAGTAGGAATCCATGGTGATCAGAACCCTGCTGTTTGAATCAACAACCCGATCCGCGCAGGCACTTGATGAAAATCCACCGAACACGACAGAGTGAATGACACCGATGCGTGCGCAGGCCAGCATGGTAATCGGCAGTTCTGCGGACATCGGCATATGGATGGTCACCCGGTCACCTCTTTTCAGGCCTGCCGAATCCTTCAGCAGCTGGGCGAACTCGTTGACACGGATGTAAAGCTCCTGATAGGTGATATGCTGGATATGTTCTTGCTCCAGCTCTGGAACAAAGTGAATGGCAGTCTTGTTCTTGTTGTCCTTGAGATGCCGGTCTATGCAATTGTAGCTGGCATTGAGCTGCCCGCCCCGGAACCATTTCCAGCAAGGCGCATCGCTGGTATCGAGAACTTCGTCCCAGTATTTATACCAGGTCAGCAACTCAGCAAATTCCGTATAGCAATCTGGGAATTTATCGAGGCTGAATCGATCGTAGATTGAATCGTCAGTGAGATTTGCCTGCCCGACAAACTTGGGTGATGGGTGAAAATAAGCCTCTTCTTTCCAGTGTACCGCGATCTCTGCTTCAGAAGTTTCAACAATGATTTTGTCTTCACTCATAAGATATGCTCCTTGTCAGTAGCTGGTTGTGAACCGAGCCGTGCCCCGTATAACAGCAGCTCAGCGTTTGCGCCTCTCCTCCTAATACAAAAATTTATGGTGAGTGACCGCTCAGGCGTGATGCGATGTGGTGAGCATGTCATAACTGCGATTAATGCATATACTGCATTATGATGATTGTTACCGATTTGCCTAACATAAATGCATACATAATGCAATTAATCTTAACTGATATTTAAACAAAATTGATGACCGTGTCGAGCGGTAAATTGTAATTTCCTGCTATAATACTGAAATATTTGTGTTTGTCAGCAAACAGATTAGCGAATATGATAGGTTTTCATACCAATATAGATGCTCATGTGGAGAAGATGGAACTGATTTTTTGGACGTTCCGTCGACGATGGTTAGTCTGCAGGATATGGGGTTACATTTCAATCGATCGTGAGGGGTATGCTGATGGATAACAGGGAACACTTTATTCTGGCCGGCTGGCTTATTGACGGCAGCGGCGGACCGATTCAGAAAAAAGCGCTGCTGAAAATTGTCGATGGCCGCATCGCAGCTGTAAGCCGCTATAACCAGGGTGACTGCCCGGCAGGCTCTGAGGTAACAGACTACTCTCATTGCTGCATCCTGCCGCCCTTGATCGACAGTCACGCCCATCTCGGCATGTCCGGGACCTTGCACCCTGGAAGACGTCAGGAGCAGCTGACGTCCGGATACGAGATGTTGAAGAAAGCCATCACGGAGCATCTCAACCACCATCTGTCTCATGGCGTACTTGCTGTGCGGGATGGGGGGGACCGTCTCGCCGCCGTGCTCAGATATTTCAGGGAACTGGATACAAGCGCTGCACGGCCGGTGGTGGTAAAATCGCCGGGAAAGGCGTGGCACCGGAAGGGCCGTTACGGGGGGTTAATCGGCAGAACCGTTGACGCCTCGATGCAGCTTGACAAGGTGATCGCTGAAGAAAGCGGCGTGGTCGACCATATCAAGGTGGTTAATTCCGGGATGAACAGCCTGAAGCAATTTGGCCGCCAGACCCCTCCCCAGTTCAGTGATCGTGAACTTGCCGGGACAGTGGACTGGGCTGGAAAACAGGGGCTGAAGGTGATGGTTCATGCCAACGGCACCGTGCCGGTGCAGATGGCTATCGAGGCCGGTTGCCATACCATCGACCATGGATTTTTCATGGGCAGGGACAACCTTGAGAGGTTGGCGGAGAAACAGGTCTTCTGGGTCCCGACACTGTTTACCATGAAGGGGTGTCTGGAGAGCGTCGAGCTCGGGATGAAGGAGGCCGACCCAGTTGTTGTTGCAAAAACGCTTGATCATCAGCTTCAGCAGCTCTCTTATGCGCGGGCATGCGGGGCCCGGGTTGCCGTTGGAACGGATGCCGGCAGCATCGGCGTGTTGCACGGGGAATCGCTGGCCGGAGAGCTGAAGCTGTTTGTGCAGGCCGGCTATTCGCTGTCCGAAGCAATCAGCTGTGCAACCCACAAGGGCGCGCTGCTGCTCGGGATTGACAGTGAGTATGGACTGCTCGAAAAAGGCCGGCCGGCACATTTTTTGGTTGCGCGCGGAACACCGCCACAACTGTTGAGAAAACTGCGTTTTCTCGAGGCAGTCTACCTGTATGGAAAACCAAGTGAGCATTACCGCAGCCTGTTGAGAAAGGCCCGGGTTCACAGGCCATAGAAACGACAACAGGCTCCGATGGCGGGGCTGTTCTTTCTTGAATATTAGGGCAGGGTGGTGTAGAAAAACCGGGTGGATAAATGATGGCGTCAGGCCTCTAAAAATAACAGGGTTTATCGTAGCAGGGAGCAAGGCATGGGAACGATCAAGCTGGCAGACAGGGTAGAAAAACTTGGTGTTGAAACGGCATTTCTCGTCGCCGGCAAGGCGGCTGCCCATGCAGCAGCCGGTAACCGTGTGTATCCATTCCACCTGGGGGACCTGAACCTGAAAACCCCTGACAACATCATCCAGGCAGCATATCGTGCACTGCAGGCCGGCAAAACCGGCTATACCGCCAACGCCGGGATACCGCAGCTCAGGGAGTCGCTGGCAGAAGATTTCAACCGTACCCGCGGAACCGATTATTCACTTGAGAATGTTGCTATTCAGCCGGGCGGCAAGCCGGTTATTTCGAAATTTCTGCTCAGTGTCATGAACCCCGGTGACGAGGTGCTGTATCCAAATCCGGGGTTTCCGATTTACGAATCGCAGATCGAGTTTCACGGCGGCATCGGGGTCCCCTACGGAACCATCCCCGGTGAGGGTAATTTCACCTTCGATATCGATAGTCTTGAATCCTCGATTACCGATAAGACCAGGATAATCATCATAAATGACCTGCATAATCCGACCAGTGCGGAGTGCAGCCCCGAAGACCGGCGCAGGCTTGCCGAGCTGGCGGTAAAATATGATCTAGCGGTGCTGCTTGATGAGGCCTATTTTGATGTCCGCTATGACGGGGTTTCGGCATCTCTGATCTCAGAACCCGGGATGGCCGAGAGAAGTGTGATTCTCTATACATTCTCGAAGCGTTTTGCCATGACCGGCTGGCGTTTGGGTGCGGCGCTCGGACCGCGTGAGATCATCGACGTGATCGTGAAGCTCAACATCAATGATGAATCCTGTACAAATCATTTTGTGCAGTATGCCGCCCTTGAGGCGCTGGCTGGGGACCAGTCCGATGTCCGCCGCATTCTTGAGGTGCTGAAGAAGCGGCGGGACCTCTGTGTCGACCTGCTCAACGATATAGATGGTGTCTTTTGTTATCGTCCAAACGCGACCTTCTATCTTTACCCGGACGTTACCGAAGCATTTGCCAATAAGGGCTTTCGGGACTACCAGTCATTTCTCTCCGCCGTCCTCGAGAACACCGGCGTTTCCATGTGCGCAAGGGCTCATTTCGGTACCCCTTTGCCCGGCGAAACCAAACAATACGTGCGGCTCGCCTACTCGGGCATTGATCGAAAATCCATTGAAGAGGGACTTGCTCGATTAAAAAACTATCTGGAGCACTGAGCAGGCAGCCTCTGACAAAGCAAGCGTTTAGAAACAGCGTCTTTTTACCCGATAATGGCGCCCACAGTCGATAATACATTACAATAATGTCATATTATTTTCACAAATATGACATTATTGTGCTTTTTAAGACTTTGTTTTAGCCTGTTGAAATAGCCATATCCCGGATAGTTCCAATAATTCCAATTTCTTGTTTCCTTCTGCCACATCCTGGCATGCGCTTTGCGATACTTCCTCCCAGGGGACATGTTGAGCTGGTGGTATGCTCATTGTCATAAACATGGATTTACTAGGAGGAAAACCGTGAAATCAAGCATGAAGATGAAACCAAGAACCTACTGGGGCGGTGCGCTGTTTCTGGCCGTCCTGGCCGTGGCCTTCCCGGCCCTGGCCGAAGATGTGAGCGTTGCCGATACCGTGATTCACCTCGCTTATTCCATCGACACCTTTTACTTCCTGATGTCAGGAGCCCTGGTCATGTGGATGGCGGCAGGGTTTTCCATGCTCGAGGCAGGGCTGGTACGCAGCAAGAACACCGTTGAGATCCTCACCAAGAATGTGGCCCTCTACTCCATCGCCTGTATCATGTACATGATCGTCGGCTACAACCTGATGTACGGCGGCGGACCAAACGGCGTTATACCCGGGTTGAGCTTTTTTCTCTCCCCCGACAATGCGGTCGACGATGTCCTGAAGAGCGGCGGCGAGATTTATTACTCCGGTCTCTCCGACTTTTTCTTCCAGGTGGTGTTCGTTGCAACCGCGATGTCGATTGTCTCGGGTGCCGTTGCCGAGCGCATGAAGCTCTGGGCTTTTCTGATCTTTGCCATTGTCATGACCGGCTTTATCTACCCGGTGCAGGGCTACTGGAAATGGGGCGGAGGCTTTCTTGACGCCCTTGGCTTTCTTGATTTCGCCGGTTCAGGCGTGGTGCATCTCTGCGGCGCTTCGGCTGCCGTCGCCGGTGTCCTGCTCCTCGGCGCCCGTAAAGGGAAGTACGCTAACGGCCAGATCAAGGCGATACCCGGTGCCAACCTGCCGCTGGCAACCCTTGGTACCTTTATCCTCTGGCTCGGCTGGTTCGGCTTCAACGGCGGCTCGGAGCTGAAGATCAGCAACATTGAAGAGGCCAATGCGGTGTCGATGGTCTTTGTCAACACCAACACCGCGGCAGCGGGCGGCCTTGTCGCGGCGCTGATGCTCTCCCGTGCCTGGTTCGGCAAGGCTGATCTGACCATGGCCTTAAACGGGGCGCTGGCAGGTCTTGTGGCGATCACCGCCGAGCCGCTGACCCCGAGTCCGCTGCTGGCCACCATCGTCGGTGCAATTGGCGGCTTGATCGTTGTAGCGGCAATCGTGTATATTGACAAGGCGAAGATCGATGATCCTGTCGGTGCCATCTCGGTCCACGGCGTGGTCGGCATCTGGGGTCTGCTCGCCGTTTCCTTCACCAATCCTGAAGGTTCGCTGTTTGCGCAGCTGACCGGCATCGTGGTGATCTTCGGTTGGGTCTTCGGCACGAGCCTGGTCACCTGGCTGATCATCAAGGCGGTCATGGGCATCCGGGTCAGTGAAGAGGAAGAACTTGCGGGCTGTGACATATCTGAGTGCGGTCTTGATGCGTATCCTGAATTTACCAAAGACTGATAGGAGGAGGAAAAGATGAAGAAAGTAGAAGTGATCATCAAGCCGTTCAAGCTTGAGGACGTGAAGGAAGCATTGACGGAGCTCGGCATCACCGGCATGACGATATCGGAGGTCAAGGGGTATGGCCGCCAGAAAGGTCATACCGAGGTATACCGGGGAGCAGAATACCGGGTAGAGTTCAACCCGAAAACCAAGATAGAGCTGGTCATTGATTCCGGGCTCGTGGAGAAGGTGATCGAGGCGGTGAGGAAGGCCGCCAATACCGGCAAGATCGGCGACGGCAAGATCTTTGTGCTGCCGGTTGAAAACGTGATGAGAATCAGGACCGGAGAACAGGGGCCTGACGCCATCTAAGCAAGCAGTTCTGCCGTACCCTCCTCTTAAAAACCCTCACCGACTGCTGGTGAGGGTTTTTTGGGTTTGCCGCTAAGGCTGTTTTTTTCAGAATTCAGTGATGCTGGATATAATAATCGTATTTTTCCAGGTAGATTTCGGACAATGTCAGGAAAGCGGTAACAATAAGCGGTCCGTAGATGATCCCGAGAACGCCGTACACGCTCAGACCGCCAATAATTGAGAGAAATACAAGCAGCGTATGCATCTTGACCTGGTTCCCAACCAGTTTTGGCTTGAACAGATATTCCACGGAAAAAGACAGGAACAGGTAAAAAACGAACAGGAAAATACCCGCCGAGACGCGCTCGTTAAAGGCAAGAACAAGCGCGGCGGGCATCATGACCAGGCCGATTCCGAAAATCGGTAAAAATGCCAGGATTCCCATGATAAATCCCCAGAGGATTGGTGAATTCAGGCCCAGTATTGAAAAAACAACTCCACCGAGAAACCCCTGAATTATACCGCAAATCCCGTTTCCCTTGAGAATTGCACTGGCGATTTCTTCGAACTTCTTGATGAGCAGTCGATCCTGGTCGTCCGGTAGCGGCGATATCTTGATAACAAAGTCAAGGAGCCGCGGCTGGTCGATGAGCAGGAAAAATATCACCAGGATCATCATCATAAAAAGAAAGAAGAACTGGGCAATATTGGCCGCCCAGGCGCTCGCCTGGTTGTAGAGCATCAATCCGCCCATTTTTACCAGGTAGGAAAGCGAATCGGATATCTGTGCCGGCTGGAAGTCAAAACCTACTTCCCGCAGGTATTCCTGGATACTGGCGACGAACGGGCTTTCTTGAATAAACATCTGTAACTTCAGCCATATTCTGCTGTCACGTCCCCAGTGGTAGACGGTGAGTGCTTCATTGGACAGGGCAAGAATAAAAAAGACCAGCGGGATAAAGACAAGCGCGATGATCAGCAGGCAGGCAATAACCGAGGATATGGCGTTGGGAAGTTTTCTGTTGAAAAACAAATATATCGGTCTGAACAGGCTGGCAAGGATGAATGAGAGGACAAGAATCGACCAGAACGGGTAAAGGATTTTACCGAGGAAAAATAAAGAAATGAAGAAAACAAGCAAAAAATAGCGCACTCTCATCGGATTGGGGCTGTTGGAAGAAGGGATATCTGCCGGAGAATGTTGCCCGCTCATTGTCTTGTCAGTCCTGATGTCCTGTCAGCTTTTGGAAATGTGATTGCAATTAGCCATGCTGCTGAGTTATTCTACGAAGCTGCAAAAATACAATGAATTTAAAATAATGGCTGAGTATATAACGAACCAGTCAGTATGAAAAGTAAAATCAGTCAGCTTTGGAGAATAGGCCATGTGGGAAGAGAGTGAGATCGCCCTTGAGAAATCAGACGCTTTAAAAGAAAAGCCGCCGCTTGAAAACCTGGGCTTTGGCCGGTATTTCACCGATCATATGTTCATTATGGAGTGGAACCGGGAACAGGGATGGTCAAATGCCAGAATCTGCCCCTATCAGGATTTTAAAATGGACCCTGCCTCAACGGTACTCCATTACGGGCAGGCCGTCTTTGAAGGGCTCAAGGCCTATAAGGGAAAAGATCAGCAAATTTTCCTGTTCAGGCCAAAAGATAATCTTGAGCGAATGAACATGGGTGCGGTGCGCATGAGTATGCCACGGATACCGGTGGACCAGGTCTTCAAGGCCCTAAAGGCACTTGTCTATCTCGACAGGGACTGGGTACCCGACAGTCAGGGGGCATCCTTGTACCTGCGGCCGACGATGATCGGCATCGACCCCTATCTGGGGTTGAAACCATCAGACAGCTACCTGTTTTATATCATCATGAGCCCGGTTGGCGCCTATTATGCGGAAGGCTTTAACCCAACGAAGATATTAGTTGATAAAGAGTATGCCCGAGCGGTAAAAGGCGGGGTCGGTTACGTGAAAACGGCCGGTAATTATGCCGCCTCAATGCTTGCTACCGAGCAGGCCAAGAAGGCAGGGTATACCCAGGTTCTCTGGCTTGATGCCTGCGAACATAAATACGTCGAGGAGGTCGGCACCAGCAATATCTTTTTCCTGCTCAAAGACACTTTGGTTACTCCACCGCTGGGTGGTTCGATTCTCGGGGGTATTACCAGGGATTCTGTGATTAAGCTCGCAGGTGGCCATGGTGTCGAGGTTGAGGAGCGGCCCATCACCATAGATGAGGTGATTGCTGCATCTCAGGACGGCAGCCTGAAGGAATCCTTTGCTACGGGAACAGCGGCGGTAATTTCTCCTGTCGGAGAGCTCTTCTATGACGATACCGTCTATGCTATAAACAACGGCAAAACCGGTCCTTTGTCGGCAAAGTTTTTCAAGGAACTGCAGGCGATCCAGTACGGCCACAAAGAGGATCCTTACAAGTGGACGGTCAGGGTGAGCTGAGAGAAAAGCACTTGTCGCATCACCAGAAAAATCCCATAAGATATTTATATTTATAAAAAAAAGGGGCAAGTTTAAAAAAAATCACCATGCCCCTTGATTTTTATACGAGCACCCCTATATTTTGGTCTGTCTGAAATTTGCCCGATCGTCGGGCCAGGTTGAGCGGGACCCGTGAGAACGAAACGGCAGTCCTGTATTTTATTATCACATAGTAATTAAGTAGGTGAGGAGGAAGCAATGAAAATTCGTCCATTGAATGATCGTATTCTCGTTCAGAGGCTTGAAGAGGAAGCAAAAACCGCTGGCGGTATCATCATCCCTGACAGTGCCAAAGAGAAACCGGCAGAGGGTAAAATTGTCGCAGTCGGCCCAGGAAAACTCAATGACTCGGGAGAGCGTGTTGCGCTGCAGGTGAAAGCAGGTGATACAGTTCTTTTTTCTAAGTATGGCGGAACCGATGTGAAGATTGATGGTGAGAGTTATCTGATCATGCGTGAAGATGATGTTCTTGGAGTGATTGAGAAATAACGGTTTTTGTAACCATTGTTTCAACCCAAATATAAATTGTCATAAAAGATAAAGGAGAAAATCCAATGGCTGGAAAAGATATCAGGTATGGTGTGAAAGGCCGGGAGGCAATTCTTGCCGGAGTAAACAAGCTTGCAGATGCAGTTAAAGTAACGCTTGGACCGAAAGGACGTAATGTACTGATCGAGAAATCGTTTGGCGCGCCGACCATCACTAAAGACGGTGTTACTGTTGCCAAAGAGATCGAGGTAAAGGACAAGGTTGAGAACATGGGTGCCCAGATGGTCAAGGAAGTTGCTTCCAAGACCTCTGATGTTGCCGGCGACGGTACCACCACAGCAACCGTCCTCGCCCAGGCTATCTATACGGAAGGTGCAAAACTTGTTGCCGCAGGAGCCAACCCGATGGAGCTCAAGCGCGGAATAGACAAGTCCGTAGACGTTGTCGTTAAGAAGCTCAAGGAAATTTCCACCCCGACGAAAGAGCAGAAAGAAATTGCCCAGGTTGGTACTATCTCTGCAAACAGTGACGAGACCATCGGTAAGATCATTGCCGAGGCGATGGACAAGGTCGGCAAGGAAGGTGTTATCACCGTTGAGGAAGCAAAGTCGATGGATACCACCCTTGATGTCGTCGAGGGTATGCAGTTTGACCGCGGATACCTTTCTCCTTATTTCGTCACCGATCCGGACCGCATGGAAGTCAGCATGGAGGATCCCTACCTGCTGCTCGTTGAGAAGAAAGTCTCCAGCATGAAAGACCTGCTGCCGGTTCTCGAGTCAGTCGCCAAAATGGGCAAGGGACTTTTCATCATCGCGGAAGACGTCGACGGCGAGGCGCTGGCAACACTTGTTGTCAATAAGCTTCGCGGAACCCTTAACGTCGCAGCCGTCAAGGCTCCAGGCTTCGGTGATCGCAGGAAGGCAATGCTCGAAGACATCGCAACCCTCACCGGCGGCCAGGTAATCACCGAAGATCTCGGAATCAAACTCGAGAACGTTACGGTCAACGATCTCGGTACTGCAAAGCGCATTGTGGTTGACAAAGACAATACCACCATCGTTGACGGTGCCGGAGACAAAGACAAGCTTGCCGCGCGTGTCAAGCAGATCCGCAACCAGATCGAAGACACCACTTCCGATTACGATCGTGAGAAGCTCCAGGAGCGTCTGGCTAAACTGATCGGCGGTGTTGCCGTTATCAATGTCGGTGCTGCAACCGAGATTGAGATGAAAGAGAAGAAGGCACGTGTTGAAGATGCACTCAATGCAACCCGTGCAGCTGTAGAAGAAGGTGTTGTTCCCGGCGGTGGCGTGGCCTACATTCGTTGCCTCAAAGCACTTGGAGATCTTAAGCTTGAGGGTGAACAGTCTCTTGGCAGGAACATCCTGCTCAGAGCCCTGGAAGAGCCGATTCGTCAGATCGCCAACAACTCCGGTCGTGAAGGCTCCGTTATCGTTGAGAAGGTCAAGACACTCAAGGGTGCTCATGGCTTCAACGCTGCGACCGAAGAGTACGAAGACCTGATTGCAGCCGGTGTCATTGACCCTGCAAAAGTAACCCGTACCGCGCTCCAGAATGCGGCCTCCGTAGCGGGTATGCTGTTGACCACCGAGTGTGTCATCGCCGACCTGCCTGAGGATAAAGATGGCGGAATGGGCGGCGGAATGCCTGGCGGAATGGGCGGCATGGGTGGAATGGGTGGAATGGGCGGCATGATGTAATGCAAGCTTGAGTTTCACCGGTTCCGACCGATGATTGAAAGAGGAGTTCTCCACGCTGGGGGCTCCTCTTTTTCAGCTTCAGGCATTGCCAATACCCTCTGCACGGAGCTGTTTTTCAGGTAATTTCCTGTTGACACCAATAATCGAATGATGTAATTATTGTGACCTTTATTACCATGGCGATGTAGCTCAGATGGTTAGAGCATACGGCTCATATCCGTAGTGTCCGGGGTTCAATTCCCTGCATCGCCACCAGAAATATTCATAACTAGTTGTAATAACTTCGATTAGTTGTTTGAGGTTCTATGCTGGCGCATCAGGGTGGCACAATCCTTGATGCGCCTTTTCTTTTCTGGCTCGTTGTACCTCAAAATTTAGATTGGAGGTACGAGTCATGTCCCGAAGAAGTCCTTCTTATTTACTCCTAAACGGATTTAATATCTATCATCTGCGCTTACCAGTGCCAAAGCACCTTCGATCTGTTATAAAACAACGTGAGATTAAAAGGTCACTTCGCACAGGAAACCGCCAAGAGGCAATGCGTAAAGCACGGATTCTCGCGGGCAAATTCCAGGAGGTTTTTGATTCGATGAGTAAGTACGACAAGGAAGTGGAAGAATTATTGAACAACCCGCTTTCGGCACATATGAAAATGTCGTTGGAAAGGAAGCCGGATGGGACAATCGCGATTAACAATCTGGAGCTGGACCCTGATAAACCAGAGATCGAAAAAGAACTGTTTGAAAGTGCAATCGACAAACTTAGCCGGTTAAAGATAGACCCAGCACCACCACCGCCACCAATTCAACCTCAGGAATCAAACCCTTCTGTTTCATTAAAAAAACTCATAGATGAATATCTCGAAGCAGTTTCAAAAGATATTGATGATGAGAAGACTCTGCGAGGATACAAATCCCATCTTGATACATTTTTGGATATCATCGGCGATATCCCTGTAAACGAGATAACCAGCAAACGTGCTAGAGAAGCTGTTGCTACCCTCAAACAGTTACCACCCAACAGGAATAAACTATCAGCCTACAGAAGTTTATCAATTGCAGCAATTATCGAGTTAAAACCGCCCAAAACCCTATCAAACACAACAGTTAAGCTGCATATTAATAGAGCAAAAGCATTGTTCGGATTTGGCAAAGATGAGCAATTATGTACGCTAAACCCATTCGGAAAAATCAAAGTTAAAAATAAGCGTAGGCCAGACCAGGAAAGAAAACCATTTGAGGACGAAGACCTTAAAGCACTTTTCATCCCTGAAGAGAAAAGAACAAAGGCTGGGTATCCTTCGAGGCTATGGGTTCCCTATCTCGCTGCATATTCCGGTATGCGATTGGAAGAGTGCTGTCAATTAGAAATTTCGGATATTATAAAGTCACCAGAAGGAATTTTCTGCTTCGACATCAATGATAACGGAGATAAGAAGCTGAAAAACCCGTCGGCCCACAGAATTGTTCCGATTCATTCAAAACTGATAGAGAAAGGTTTTCTTGATTATGTTGACAGTCTTTCCAGCGGAAAACTGTTTCCCGAACTGATAAAAGGGAACGGAAAATATGGACACCACTTCAGTAAATGGTTCACTCGATACCGAAGGAAGGTTGGAGTTAACGAAGAAGGTAAAACTCTCCACAGTTTCAGGCACGGTGTAGCTACTCTACTAAAACGCAGCGACATCGACGAAGCCAAGGTCGCCTCTGTTTTGGGACATCAGGTGGTCGGTGAGTCATTTGGTCGATATGGAAAGAGCTATACGGCACAACAGCTGAAGGACGTGATTGAAATAATCAACTACGGAAATGCAATTCCTTGATGAGGTGCTGTAAATGCTTTGTCCGGAGTGCACTAAAAACGTTTCTGACGATGATATTTACACAGTCAATGAAAGAGGAATGTGTGCAGAGACTGCCAACTCACACCTCTTATCCTGCGTTCTTGTGTGCCTCAGGGGAGAAACAGGAACAAGGTGCATTTTGCAGCTTCGCGTAAATGGTTAACATTGGCAAGACTATCCTCTGCCACTATGATATCGAGCGTCCTTGTAAGCTCTCATGGATAACCTCTAATTTCAGACTGCGTTTTTATTGTTAGGTTTCTGAAAAATCGCAATTTTCTAGATACAGGAACTATATAAACGTAGGGCTTTTAGAAAATCCTAAGGATTGCCAAAACAAATATTGATAAATGAAGTCCTGCTTACGATACCACGCCCTCAATAGAACTATTAGGTCAGGTTTTGCTCGCTTGCAACACTTTTTTTTTGAATAAAACTTTACGCTCTTGAAATCGAATTATTTGAGGTGCCTTTAAGACTAGAACAGCTTTGTTCCGTTTACAACGCATTTTACTTCAATATCTGTGCTGCTTTTGAGAATATTGTAGACAGTACAGTAGTTATCTACGAGACGAACCGCTTTCCCGATCTTCGCGGTCTGCTCTTCTTCCAATTCGACATGATAGATCATGGTGATCTTCTCAAATATTGCGGGAGGCTCTTTCTTTTGCCGTTCGGCAAGCACCTCAAGCTCAACACTATCAACCTCAACCCTCATTTTGCTAAAAATGAGGGTGAGGGTTCTAGTTGCGCAGCTTGTCAATCCGGCCAGAACCAGGTCCGTGGAAAAAGGGCCATCTTCCGTGACATCTATTTTCAGCCCATTCCCCAAAGTTGACGAAACCTTTTTACCACCATTCCAGACACCAACAACTTTTTGCATGTGATCCTCCTATTTCTCTACACGCTCTTTCTTAAAGAACTTCAGATAGACCGCGGGGATTACCAAATACAAAAACAACATCAACCAGAGATCCATTGGCAATATTCAATATCACTAGGAAAGAGCATGTTCCTGGCTGTATTCTTGATGTTTAATAAATTATAGATTATCAGTTTTCATGGGTGACATATATTGGACTGGACCAGGCAATTTGTCCGTCTTCTTGAATAGCTTTAATGAGGAACGGATTCATCTTGCCAGCTTGCAGGGCCACTTCACGTTCAAGTAAAAGTGGCGACAATGTCAGATTTTCGGGGTATCGCTGCACCCTGACTTTGAGCCCCATTCCTCCAAAATCGAACACTTTTTGCTTTAGGCCCAACTCGGCCAAATCCAATGAAATTTGACCAACCCTTGATTCAAACTGAATCGATCCGCTATCAGCTTGCTCAAGGAAAAGGTCAAGGCCATCAACATCACCGACAGTACTTGATTTGAATTCCACTTTTGAATCATATTGGCTGATTATGCCATCTTCTGGAGAATCAAAGGCAAAGGTGGTGGCCTTTAAAATACGAACTCCAGTCATCTGAATCTTTCCATCCCATGTTGCCCTTCTGGCTCTTCCTCGAATCCGCGCACCTTCCCAGCTGATTCGTAGGCGTGAAGAGGCCCTGTATCTGCAAACTGCTCCGGCTGGATAACATGAACTACTTCTCGACCACGCATTAGTATGAGTTTTTCCATTGGAGCAGTACCATGAACTTTTGCGTAGACTTTAACTGAATTGGATGCTGAAAATGCTTCCCCCATAAGGTGGCCATTAACAGTAAATTCAAGATAAATTCTTGCACCGGTAGTACCATAGCATCGACGAGATTTTATGGCGTTGAAGATTGCTTTTCGAGTGAATTCTTCAGCAAGAACACAACTCAGCCCACCTTGAATACCGAATTGTCCAGCTCCGGGACCTTCTGCTCCAGGCCGTCCTTTGTGACCATCACTATTACAGACAATGCCTACCTGATACCCCATGTCAAGAGCGTCCCAAAGCAGCCATTCAAAAATGCCGTGGCAGGATAAGATCTCGACGCAGTGCTCAATATCTGGATCGAAATATTTTTTGACATTGGCATGACGCCCCCCGACATGGGGGATAACCATTGCGTTACCGATGTGTTTTAGCTTTTTGAAAAGATCATCAACCGGATGGGCAGGGCTTAGATTGTTTTCGGATATTTCAGGAACCTGCCAGTGACTGGATCGCATTAGTGGCGGATCATCATGAAGATAAATTACATTGTGATCTCCTCCGGCACAGGTGTTTCCAGACCACTCATAGCCCGGAAATATGACAAAATCATTGTCATTGTGGTGCTTCTTAATAATCCGATTGAGTTGCTCCCAGTCATCATCCGTCAATTGGAAATCATTTCCCTGGTGACAAGTAAAATCAAGACGGGCTTTATCGCGGGCAAATAGGAAATACTCCTCTTCAGAACCTGTTCCAACCGTACTATCTGTCTGTGCATGCAGGTCACCCCAATAGCGTGAATAACGAATACGTTCCTGCACAATCTGGATAGGATTGCTTCTACACACCATATTCCCGGAGTTAACTTCCACATATGTAACACCAGGTGCGATAGCGCTGAATTTTCTGTTGACTATTTTTGCTCCTCCCTCACCAGAGACTGAAAGCGTAAGATCCGCTGGGCATGGTGTCGGATTTCCCCATCCGTCCTCTCCTTTTACAAAGATGTCTGCACTCTCGCCTACTGTCATCTGGGCAGGCATCAAGCAGACCAAACATTCAGCTTCCCCTGCAATCACCGGGAAAACCGGTGAACTTGGCAAATGTATAGGTGCTGCAGCATTTGTTGGATCAAGTAAAATACGAAACTCATGCTTTGATTCAATAAAGGTCTGAGCCCTGATACCGGGAGAACCTTGAGAACGGTCTCCGAGAACAATGGTTATTGTATTGCCCGGATATAATGAACCGTCTTCCACATCGATAACCAGTGCCCATTTCTGCCAAGGCCTCTTGTACTGTTTTTTCTGGAATCGATAGGAGAGGCGGCATTTTGCCGTTGTAGTAATTGTCGTAAAGGCCGGTTGGTCAGGAAACTCGAATTGCGGTTTTTGAATGTCGGCCGCAATACGTTGAACCAGCATCAGGACACCGCCTTCATCCACTCCATAGCTCCCGGCGATATAGGTGATAGTCCACTCCATCATCTGTCCGGCAGTGACCGGACCATTGGGAACTAGATGTATTTTACCAAGACGCTCTTCAATATTTTTCATTTTTCTTCATTAACTTAATGGATTCCGCTGTCTTATCTGTAGCCGGGCTGCCTGCAGATTTTCAGCCATTCTTTCGGTATCAATTTTTAGGGTTGCAAGAAGTGTTTCCAGCCAGTGTAGCGCCCCTGATGCCAGCAGGAAAACTTCAGGGATAATGACCCACTCAGCGATCCACACACCCCCTGAACGTTCATGTTCGACAATGGCTGTTTCACCAATCTGCATAGCACGGCCTCGGGCAAGACGGCCAAGGGCCTCACCGAACTCGGAACAGCGCTGATTGCGCTTGTGGGCCATGGCCGACGATGCCCCTTTACCCAGTGCCGGCGCCTCATAAAGCTCGCCTATCTCCGAAGAAGAAAGCAGGTTGATATTGTGGCAGACTTTTTCCACGCTGGCACCCAGTTGGCCAAGAGAGAGTACGATATCACCAAATCCCTCTCGCCTGTTTTGCCAACTGCTTTCCTGTTCTGCCAAGCCAAGTTTTTCGGCAAAATGTTTTCGCAAGGCAAGGCCGGCACCCTGCTCAAAACTGCTTAAGTTTCCCACTGGGCCGCCAAGCTGTACCTGAAGAGCCCGAATAGCACAGGCATCAATAATCTCATGACGACGTTTGAGCTCTGATACCCATAGTGTTACTTTGAAACCAAAGGTGATTGGTATGGCCCATTGGCCATTGGTTCTTCCAATCATTTCCGTTTCACTATGACGTTTCGCTAAATCTTCAAGCTCGGTAATTATTCTTTGCAGTGTTTTACGAATACAGTCCAGACCATCCTGCATCTGCAGGGCGGTGGCAGTATCCATGATATCCTGAGTTGTAGTGCCGAAATGGATAAATCGGCCATATTCATGACCAACATATTTCTGCAGCTGCCTTACAAAACCGGCAATAGGTCTCCCGACCTGCTTCATCTCTTCAGAAAGGAGACCGATGTCTATATTTTCCAACCTAATCTTTCCAATAGCATTGGCTACATTTTCAGGGATCAACCCCATCTCTGCTTGAACCGAAGCAAGTGTATGCTCTACTCGCAGCCATAATGATATGGTTTTTTCTTCAGACCATATATTTCGCATTTCATCGGTGGAAAAAAAGTTGTGGTAGAGATTTGAATTCATCATGTTCATCACCTGAGAATCATAGGATCACAAATAAGTGACTTAGAGCTATTGCTGCAGCGATCAGTTCTGTCTCGCTCCTTTTTACCCCTCATTTTTTTAAGGACAGACACCTTTGCTCTGATCGTAACGGTAAACGTACGCCGTGCACTCGGCTGCCCGCTCCCCGAGAAAAAATCGGTGCGTTTCCTTATCCCTCAATTGAACAATACGCTGAATTTTATCTGTTGTATTGGCATGGCCTACACTAGGCGTTTTTGCCTGGTACATCGTATGAGTAGGTGATTCTGTCTGCAGTTTCAGTTAAGAAGTTTTCTTTTCCACCAATTTCAATCAACTTTTTAAACAATTGCCAGCCATCTATATCTCCTTTAACAACCATTTTGATCAAGAAGAAAGGACAGGCTTAATCACCAGCTCACTATGGAGAGACCAGGGAATGATAACGCCGGAGTGTCCGCCCCTGCCACCAGCAACAACAACTTCTATATCTTTTGATGATCGTGTGGCCTTAAAAAAGGAGGTATCATTTTCATCTGACGGCCCAATTCCGACAAACCCTCTGCCAACGAGTTTTTGGGCAGGATGTCCGACGTTGGCGTGGAGATATTGCCGTATTGTTTTCTTGCTGTAACCGTCTCTAACAAGAAGTTTGCTGTGATCAGGAGATAAAACAACAACTAGACTACCCGGCAGATAAGCGTTGTTGCTGCCAAGAGTTGTGCAGCAATCCGCTATTGTTTCAAGGAAACGGTCCCCCTTGGTCGCGGCCAAATCTGCAATATTATGCGGAGGTTCTGCCATGAGTACTGAGACGGTAGTCGTTTCAGTGCCATATCGCTCTGCATTGATTGTTGGCCAGGGGGAATTTTCTGTGCTTTCAGCAAAACAGTAAGTATATTCAGCCGGTGATGAGAGACAGGAAAGGTCAGAAAACCCGGGAATAATCCGACAGCAATTTCGCAAGGTAAGATTGACTGCCCGTCCAATGGTTGCGTTGGCCCGATTGCCCGCTCCGAGACACCCCTGACCGCTATTCATCTTTAGTTCCTTTACTAAAGGCCCACTGACCAGGATACAATTACTTCCACCATGGGAAGTGGTGATTGCCTGGAAAAGGTTGTAGGCCGGATCGCAAACAGCAGTCATGGCAGCGGCGAGTACAGCCATATAGTCAGGCTTGCACCCTGCCATCACCGCGTTGATCGCAAGATCTTTTACGGTGATGGCACTCCCTGTTGGCCCAATACCTTGGCAAAAAACATGCTGCGGCTTCAAGGGACATTTGCGAAGCATTGCCGAGACCCTGTCTTCAGTGGCAGGAATCACAGGTAGTCCGTCACCAATACAATGTGCTTCAAACCTGTCGGTCACAGCTTCCAAAAGATCTATTTCACCAGCCGTTTGTTCTTCTGTGACACCCACATCCCCTGGAGCAAGGTAGTCGTTATTGGCCGAAATCGGTTGATCAAACCTGTTTTCCAGCAAAGCGCTGATTTCGACCTTTTTCTGTTGGCCACTGAGAAAGTCGATGATTAAATCAAATTGGCATTTCACTTCCCTTTCTATCTGTTCAATACTGCTTCCAGGATCCATATCCAAGCCCACGAGACACAACCTTCGTGCCCGGTAATAGGCGAATCCCTTTGCTAATTGATTTCCCGGTCCGGCTGTTATGCAGACAGCAGGAACACCAGCCTTTTCCAGGGCGATGGTCAAGACTACCATGGCTGGAGTGATACCCATGTCACCCAGAGTCAAAATGGCTCCTTTTGCACCTGTTGCCACCATATCATCGGCTAACATTTTGATCTGTTTTTCATTCTTTCCCCGGATTGTTTGCCGGAAAATTTCAATTTGCTGGAATCCGTTGCTCTTAAGATGTGATTGGAAGGTTTTAAGGACTGTCCGGTAATTGTTGAGATCAAGTTTGGTATTGTCGTAGAGCAGGAGTTTTTCTTTTCTCAGCTCTTCCAGTTTTATCCTCTTGGCAAGTTTTAATGGATTTAAGAGAATTTTCGGTCTAGGGTCGAAAATGGTAAATTTAGGCAGCATGTCTCCCACTATTTAAAAAAATAGATGGGACTGGACCAAGCAGCATGTCCATCTTCAAAAATCGTTTTGACATAAATCGGTGTATCTCCCTGTGGCCTTATGGAAACAGACCGTTTAAAGGAATATTTTCGAGTCGCCATCTCCGTGGGGAGCCGAAATATTCGAACCCGTTTGCCTAAGCCTCCGGCCTCAAACACAAGGTCATCCATGCCTATCTGCTCAATTGGCAGGTCAAAAGAGAGCTGGTTGGTTTGGAAAGAAAGGGTACCCGCCACCGTGTCATCGAGCCAGAGATCCAGGCCGAGAAAATTACCGGTTGTTACTGAATTCCAGGAAAGGCTTGTATTCGAATTCATCCGGGGTAATCGTTCGATATTTCGAAAATTGATTGGAGTAAACCTGCTTATCGAATTATTCTGCAATTCAAGACCGCCATCCCAATGCACCGTACGACCACGTCCCTTGTATTCGGCGCCTTCCCAATAAATCCGGATACGATTGTTCAGGTCTTTTTCGTCGTAGAAACGGATGGTTTCAAGGAGCTGTTTTGCATTATAGAGTTCCACCCGCTCAACCGGGCTGCTGGACTCAATTTCCACAGCTATCTCAACCTGCGAGTAAAACACTCGGACAATATCTCCCATGAGAGCGTCAGTTGCTTCTTCGGGCTCGATGTCAAACCAGAGAGGGTCTCGTTGATAGAGCAGTGCAGGATTTGTAAACCGAGCACTCACCTCGAGAAAAATACGACAACCGGTTGTGCCATAGTGGTGCCTGCGACGGATCGCCTCAAACAAGGCTTCGCGGGTCAATTCGGGCAATATATAACAGGTGAGCCCGCCATAGGCCCCAAACATTGATGCGCCTGGATGGCTGGCGCCGGGCCTGCATTTATGGTCATCACTATGGGAGACCACGCCTACCCGGTGCCCCTGTTCAAAGGCTTCATGGAGAATCCACTCAAAGGTTCCCCAGGCGGAATGGATTTCAACTGATTGTTCAATCCTGCCGTCGTGGCCGGCAGAGAGGTTGGCATAACGACCGCCGACATGGGCAAAGGCTACCGTCGGGACCGGCGATTTTGCCAGTACTTCAAATAGGATGTCGGCGCGATAACAGTCTGGTTTTTCATCAGGTTCGTTAGGAACTAGAGCATGGCTCGATCGGTAAATAGAAGCCCCTTCCGATAGGAAGTAGATGTTTCTGTCACCACCAAGTCCCGTGTTACCCGACCATTCATAACCGGGCAGGGTGATAAAGCGTTTTGGCTGGTGAAACTCTGCAGTAAGCTGATCTAGATGTTGCCAGAACGCGGCGGTGATTTGAAAATCGTTACCCTGGTGGCCGGTCATATCCAGAAAAGCCAGATCTCTGGCGAAGGTGAAATAGTCACGGGCCTCATTGGTACCCACAGTTTCACCACTTTGACCATGGAGGTCGCCCCAGTAATGGACAAATGGCGTCTTATCCCTTGTGCGCATGGGATTGCTGCTAGCGAGCAACGTATCTTCTCCATCATGAAGCGTGATGGACAGGGAGTTACTCTGTTGCAACCGTAGCCCTTCTATAACTGCAGTGAATTGCCCGGGACGAAAGACAACTTTTTCAGGCAAGCCATCCACTGGTATTGAGGGCCTGAGATAAACCGAAGTATCCATCTGGTTCGATGGATTTCCCCATTTATCCTCACATTTCAGACTGAGTCTGAAGAAACTATCTGCATAGATAAGTGTTGGAAGAACTGCTATCCAGCGGCGAGGTGCGCCTGGCACTATTTTGATTCTGGGGCTATCGGGAAGAGGTAAATAATTCTGGTTTGAAAAAATGTCAACGAAGGTGCGAAACTCAAAATCATGCTGACAAAAGGTCTGCATACGCAGTCCCGGGCTTCCTGCTCTTTGATCACCAAAACGGATTGTTATAATATCGCCCTGCTGCAAATTTCCCTTCACAAGTTTGACCTGAAGCACTTTATACCAGGGTCGTTTGTTCCCACGGGGATCATACGTCACATCAGCTTCAACATGGGGAGGGAACTCAACCGCAGTGTAGCCGGGGGCCTCGGGATCAGTAAATTGGATTTTTGACTGATCGTTGGCAAGCCTGAAAATTACTTTGATGCCGCCGGTATCATCAATTCCATAAATTCCGGCAGTATAGGTAAATTCAAATGATTGGTAAGAGCCTGCTTCGAACTCTCCGCTGGGAGTGAGCTTAACAGAACCAAATCTTTCTGGTGTTATCTTGAGCATAATAGATTTGAAATGTTTACCAGCTAGGCATCCGCCAGGGGCTCTGGCACTTTTTGAAAAGATTTTTTCCCCCTGAAGAAAACCGCTCCAAGCCCAAGCAGCAGAAAGACAAGGGAGACCGGTCGCTGGACAAAAATGAGTGCCCCGTTATCTGAGAGCAAAAGGGACTGGCGGAAAGTTTCTTCGGCACCGCCAGCAAGAACAAAGGAGATGATAAAGGCGGCTGGGTTAAGGTGCAGTTTGCGCATGAGCCAGCCAAAAAATCCGGAGAAGACCATGACCACCACATCGAATAAGCTGCCGCGACTGGTATACGCGGCAATAAAAGAGGTGAGGAAAATAATCGGATACATGATATCGGTCGGCACTTTAACGATAAATCGTCCCACCGTGGCAGCGCCGTAATAACCGATCAGGCCGTAGGCGACAATACCCAGGAGCCCACAGGCAAAGAGACTGTAAACCAACTCTCTGGAAGTGGTAAATAGAGTTGGGCCAATTTGAATACCGTGAATCATGAACACACCAACCAGGATTGCACCGATGGTGGAGCCCGGTATTCCAAGGGTCAACAAAGGCGCCATAGATGGGCCGGATACTGCATTATTGGCAGACTCAGGCGCTGCCACCCCTTCCAGGGCGCCCTTTCCCCATTTTTCAGGATTTTTTGCCCGTCGTTTCCCTTCGCTGTATGCAACAAAAGCAGCCACTGTGGAGCCCAGCCCAGGCAGCATACCGATCCCTGTACCGATAAAGGCGGAACGGATGATGTGGGGAATACAGGGTTTAAATTCTTTAAAAGTGAGATGATTACGGTGTTTAGACTCATCGTCCTTTCCTTCTGAAACCATCCTTGTTAATTTGTCGCTCTGTTCCAGTTGGCAAAATATTTCTCCGAGAACGAAAATACCAATCATCAGGGCAACCAGGGAAATGCCATTGGATAATTGGAAAAAGCCAAAGGTGAACCTTTCCTGGCTGGAGATGGGATCGATACCAACCATCCTGACCAGTACGCCCAAGGCTGCACTGGCAAGCCCCAAAATTACCGATTTGCCGATAACTGAACCGATGACGACAAAGGCCGCTACATAGATGGAAAAAAGGTCAGGGGGGTGGAGCTTCAACGCAATGGCTGCAATAAAGCCAACACCGCAAATGAGCAGAATTTCACCGATAAAATCGCCAATTATGGAGGCAAGTGTTGCCACTCGCATGGCCTTGGTTGCCATACCCTGTTGGGCGAGGGGATAGCCGTCTATCTGGGTGGCAGCCGAAGCAGCCGTTCCCGGAGTATTAAAGAGAATGGCTGCAATCGAGCCACCATAGCGACCCGACTTTCCGATAACATAAAGAAAGGCAAGGGCAACCAGCGGGTCCAGATAATAGGTGAGCGGCACAAGCATTGCTATGGCTGCCGAGGCGGTCAATCCGGGGATCGCTCCGGCAACCATCCCGACTATAGCCCCCATAAAAATCGTAAAAAGTAAAATGGGATCTGTTAAAACAAATGCAAGGGCGGGAAATATATCAAGCATCTTTCTTCTTTGGGTTAATTCTGGATAAGGTCGAGGAGATCAAACCATTCTCCATAGGGCGGGTAAACATTCAAACCAATAAAAAAAATTGCATGATATACAGCGGGGCAGACAATTGCCGCGACGAGAAGACCCATCGGGTTTCTCATTCCAAATAACAGCAGTATGAGAGGGGAAACCAGAGCAGTGGATACCAGGTATCCAAACTTACTGATAATCCAAACATAGAAAAGTGAGAGAACAAGTAATGCTGTGACCTTAAGAATTGAATTTTCAGTGCTTTTTTCTATTTCCTCGCTTACAAGCCCTTTCATTCGTGATAAAATCCCCAATGTTCCCAATAGTACCAGGACAACTGATGACATTATTGGAAACACCCTTGCCCCAAGGCCTCCGTCCGGATCTCTGGGGATTTCCAAACTTGCCACAGTAGCACAGATACCTAACACAAGAAGAGCAAGGTAAGTGAGTGTAGACTGGTTGATAACCGACGGTCCTTCTTTCATGATAAGGTCTTGGTTACCTTATGGGCCGCAGCAGGAATATTACGGCTCCACGACTGAGATACTTTCCAATTGTGGAGCCGGTGCACCAGTGCATGGTAGTTTTGTCTAATGGCTCTCCTTATTTCTTCTTCAGTGAATCGATAATAGGCTGTGCATCTTCTTTCAAAGCCCGGAGCTTTGCCTCAGCAGCTGTTCCGTCTAAAAAAGCAGGAGCATCCCCACGTTTAAGCATAATTTCGGCAAACTTGGGAGATGCGGCAATTTCCTCTAGGGCTTTTTCCATTCCTTTCACTATCTCAGCATCAACATCCTTCTGAGTAAAGACTACGATCGGTGAACTTACATCGACAAATTCAATACCCTGTTCCTTGAAGGTAGGAAAGTCTTGCATGACTTTATCCCGTTCCGAGGCATTTAAGGCCAGGACTCTTATCTTTCCTTCAAATCCCGCTGCCTGCTGCACTCCTACCATGCCAAAATCAACCTGTCCGCCAATGACTGCTGCACGGGTTTCGCTCCCTCCTTTGTAAGGAACATCAACAGCTTGTATCCCGTTTTTATTTAAAAAACCCTGTCCAGCAACATGGTGAAAACCACCACGGCCTGTATGGGACCAGCGCAATTTTCCTGGATTTGCTTTACCAAACTCAACCAAATCTTTTACAGATTTAAAAGGGCTGTTTTCTGCAACCATCAGAGATGTGGTCAGATTTCCTACCTGACCAACAACTTTGAAACTTTCCAAAGGAGTAATCTCGGTGTCGCGGAGCATGGAAGTCAGCATAAAAGAACCGGCAGAAGTCATTAAAAAGGTTGTTCCATCCGGGCGGGCGTTATAAGCGGCAGTACAACCTGTCATACCGGAAGAACCGGGTTTATTTACAATGACTACCGGCACATCGATAATCCCCTCTGCTGCTGCTGAGATGGCTCGACCAAAGGAGTCAGTCCCGCCTCCCGCCTCATAGGGGACAATTATGTTAATGGGTCGTTTCGGATTCCACTCCGCCTTTGCCTTAATAGGAGCGAAGACCATCATGACTGCTAGCAGCGCCAGGAATATGGGGGTGAGCATCTTGCTAAAACTGATTTTCTTCATAATTTCCTCCGATTAATGTTGTTGGGAAATAGTTGCAGTTACTGCTACAACCATGATAGCTTAGTCACATTAGTAACTGCAACCATTTTTTCGCATCTTTTTTCTGGCTAGAATAACAATAACTGATTACCGCTCATCAGCTCACATCTGTGCTAATATTAGAATACGAATTGGAAAACAATGGCAAAAACAAAGAAAAACAACGGACCGTCCTCATCTGTAATTGCGTCATCTGCAGATACTGACCTTGTTAGAGACCTTCGTTCCGTAGGCTTTGGTGAATATGAAGCCCGGGCCTATATCGGTCTTTTAAAGTGCGGACCGGGAACCGCCTATGAAGTTGCTAAAATTACCGGACTTCCCAGGGCTAATGTCTATACCATTCTTAAAACTCTCGCAGAGAAGGGGGTTGCTCAGCCTGTTAGTGAAAAGCCGATACAATATATGCCTGTCAGCCCTAAAGAAGTTTTTCAAAGGATTTCCGAGTCGACCTCTCAGCTCTGCACGAGTCTTGAGAAGCGTTTGTCCTCGGTGGGAACAAAAGATGGCAGAGAGTATGTCTGGTTATATCAAGGGAAGGCGGAAATTATAAGAAAAATTTCCGAGATGCTCCAGACATCTGAAAAACATGTCTGGATTAAAGGAACAGATAATTATATCAAGCTGTTACTTCCTGAAATTAAAAAGGCATGCAATCGAGGGATTTCAATCATCATAATCCTTATTTCTGAATCAGTTGAATCGGTTGAGTGCCATGAAAACTGCAGGGTTGTGCTCCATGAAGATAATGGGGTTGTAATAGGTGGTTCTGCACACTACATAACCGTCACTGCAGACGGTAATAAGGCTCTCATTGCTCAAGTAATTGGAGCTATGGAAGCGGCCTATTCGGAAAACTATCCATTTACCTACGCACTTGATGTTATGATTAAACACGAAATATATATGGCTGAGATCATCCATCACTTTAAAGATGAAATCGAAACCGAATTTGGCCCAGGTCTGTCCAAGTTACGGGAAATTTACTCAAGCGCTCCACCAAGTGCTCCGTTTGATGAGTACGTAAAAAAAAGAATGGCTGAGCTGAAGAAGAGATAATATGTCTCCTGTGCAACCATCACTTATTTTTAGTTGCGAAACCCATCCTGAACTTGGGAATAACATCAATGGCCCGTCTGTTATCCGCGTTCCAAGCTGGATCAGGGGTGCTCCAGGAAAATATTTAATGTACTTTGCTCACCACAATGGCGACTACATCAGGCTGGCACATGGTAATTCGCCGCTTGATACGTGGCAATTGTATGAAGGTGG
Organism: uncultured delta proteobacterium; assembly: GCA_963710015.1. Classification (GTDB taxonomy): domain Bacteria; phylum Desulfobacterota; class Desulfobulbia; order Desulfobulbales; family Desulfocapsaceae; genus MADRE3. Next base: position 553,857 of record CAVPYP010000014.1, read on the forward strand.
TTGCCTGAATCTGAAAGATATTAACTGTATTGTGGATCACATTGCTTCACCGGATCCGGTGGTAGTTGATGAAGAGGAAGAGATTCGTTTGTATTTCCATGGGTATCGAAAAAATGCAGTTATCAACCCGGGTAAAATCAGTGAAGGACAAGTAAGTTTCTGCGCTCGATCGAAAGACGGAATTCGTTTTACTGCAGAGGAGGTAGAGCTCGGGCCCTATTATATGAGGGTTTTCATAGAAAAAAACATCTGGTATGCTATTGCCAAGAACAGTTATGACGGTAGTATCCTTCTCAGGTCTGAGGATGGAATCTCTCCCTTTGTTCACGGCCCGCAAATTCTGCCTGGTTCTAGACATGTTGGTTTGCAAAGAGACGGCAAGCAAAGGCTCTGGGTCTACTTTACAAGAATTGGTGATACGCCGGAAAGGATTCTCAAAACTGAGTTGATCAGAAAGGGGGACTGGCAAGACTGGTATTGCGGTGAGATACTGGAAGTGAAAGCTCCTGAATACGACTGGGAAGGGGTAGACTGCCCAAAGCTGCCATCAAGCAAAGGGGTCGTCAACGGAAGGGTCTGTCAACTTCGGGACCCGTATATTTTTACTGATATTGATGGAAAAAACTACCTATACTACTCTATTGCCGGAGAGAATGGATTAGCTGTTCTTCAACTTGAAAAGTGAAGGGATTCAGAAAGAAATTGTCTTTAAAGCGCAACCAGCAATGGACTCCAGCGTCTCTACCCAACATCCCCTATTTTTATTTAGAACTCATGAATTTTTCTGGTGGAACTACTCGCCACCTAAAGAAATAATAGAAATTCCCTTCTTCTTATCAGGTGATTGTAAAACTGCTCATTGAATTTAACATTATCAGGACGAAGGTAACTAGTCTTGTCACCTTCTCCAACGATAGGTGCTTCCTGTGCAGGTAGGGACAGGACCATCCTTGTGAAATCATCTCATGGGTTATAATTGATTAAGGCACTTACGCCCTTAGCCCTAGCCACAGGAGGTGTACCATGAAAGTTTCACAAGCAGTCGATTTCCATCTGCAGTATCACCGAGCCAACTCGAAAAAAAAATACGGTCAAGACCAGTGAGTTTGTTCTCTCTAAGTTTGTCACAAGGTTTTGCAATCGTGAGCTAGCCAGTATCTCCCAAGAGGAAGTTCTGGATTTCCTTGTAAACCTGACCAAGGACAACAAACAGGCGACGAAGAGAAACCGTTATTCTGTCCTCTCATCTTTTTACAATTTCAGCATCAACACAGGCCTGCCATCCCTAGCCAACCCCTGTAATGGCACAGTCATCAAAAAGATCTTCAGACGCCCTCCACCCATTCAATGGCAGATTGTCGATAAGGACACAATTGATGAGATCATCTTCCGGACCACAAACAAGCGTAACCGGCTTATGTTGGAACTTATGGCTAGGGGAGGCATGAGAGTCGGGGAGGTCTTGAAATTAACACCAGACGACGTTCAGGATTGTTCATTGTCAATTCAGAACCCCAAGAGTGGAAGGAAATCTGAGACGGTTTATGTTCCACGAAAAATCCTGGGAAGGTTAAGCCTGTATATTCAGGCCAGCGGCACCGGCTCAAACGACAGGATCTTTCCCATCTCGTATGTCGCCGCCTGGTCAATGGTAAAGAAGGCTGGACAGCTTGTCGGTGTCGAATTGAAGCCTCACGATCTCAGGCGTCATGCTGCAACGTACGCTTCAAGGTTAGGAACACCAATAGAAATCGTAAGCAAGGTCATTTTGCGCCATGCCGACCTCTCCACAACTCAGAGATACCTCGGCAAAGTCGATGATAATGAAGCCATCAGATGGATCGAAACATTATACGGGTAGGTTACCTTGAAGGGCGGGGACAGTTCCTCGCCCTTTTGGGATACAGGAATAGTGTAAATGTTCATATATTCTTAAATAGTTAACATTGCCAATTATAATCTCTTCAATTGCACTGGAAGGTGCCCCCGAAAGCTCTCAGGAACACATCTAAACCTTCTGGAAATATGAAGGCAGAGCCATTTTTCAAACCTTTCCAGTATTCCATATATATGTATTTTTTTGTGTTTATTTCCGTGTTTCCGAAAAAACATAGACATTGGATTTATGTGGTTAACGCATTCGCTGCCCCTGTAATGGCTTGAGATGACAGAGAAAACAGTCAAAACACAGCTTGTACCACATTGTGGTGTGTTTATTGCATTAAAGTTAATGCTCTCTTCTTTTGTTTACAGTTGAAGTTGTGGGAGATCAAAGCTGTAGGTATTAATTTACTTCATAAAGAATGGAATTATTTATCTCAGAAAATGAAAAGGATACTTAAAAGATGAAAAAGATACTTGTAATAGCGACAGTTATATTTTTAATCAAGACTGGCAGTGCTTCTGCTTTGCCATTCCTCGGTACAAACTTAGATATTGATTTCAGAGATCCCCTTTGGACTAGTGCCTTTAATCAACCTTCATACACTGTTGGAGATGTTACTGCTTCTGCCAATTCCGGTTCTCGATATTTATATCAAGATACAACAGATGGACTCGGCATCTTAGGCGGCGAACGGGATGAAATTGATAATACCGAATATTTAGGAATCAGTTTTCTTAACCCCATTAACTTGCGTGGTATTGGTGTGACCGATCTTTTCGCCGCTCCTGATGGATATGGAAGCAGAGGAGAGTGGGGTCAGGCCCTTATTTACTTTGCAGATTTCTCTCCCAGGTTTGAAGTCAATTTCTATGGAAATGATTCAAATCAAAGCAATGGAGAGCAGTATATTGATTTTGGTGGCCCTTTAGCTAACGTCAGTACAATCTACTTTCAATCATACCCAACGGTTGGGCCTGGAAGCGTAAATAATGAATTTTCTGTTGCTGGAGTTAATGTGGCTCCGGTTCCAGAGCCAGCCACAATGCTTTTATTTGGTACTGGCCTGGTAGGTTTAGTCGGTGCAAGGTTTAGAAAAAAGAAGAAGTAAAAAAAATAACCCCAAATATTATCAGGCAGGGTCACAATCGGCCCTGTTTTTTTTTTATTTGAATTTTGTGTGTTGAGATTGAAAGATCACGAGGCAAGAAAATTTAGCAGACATAAGTTAGAAAATACTTTCATTGTCAACAAGGAAGGTGTTTGCCAAGTTTTTGATCTCAGTATTAATGGAGTCTCGTTTGGGTGCACTAAAGAACGTAAATTTCCAGAAACATGGACTATTGATATTGTAAATAATACTGGATTTCATATTTGGGACTTGCCTATCAAGACAATCTGGACAGAAAAAAATGATATCCATTCCTCTTCTTCAATTTATACGGTGACAATGGGAGCTAAATTTCACGACAATTTATCGCCTGAGCACCTAGCTGCTTTGAATCAACTATTAGAATTTCTAAGAGAAGATGCTCTATGAGCACTATCTCTCTTCTTTGGAAGATTAATTTCTCGTTCTAAAATAGCAGGTATGTCTCATTTAATATTGGCAAATCAAACCTGATGCTATTGGATATCTATCTGTAGATAGAGCTTATTCCTGTGAGGGTACCGATTGATAGGTCCCGGGTAATTTTTTTCGCTGGTGACCGTGGAGATACAGGAACTATCTTCAGTAAAAGGTGAAAACAAAAATTATTACCTTCGGTGCGGCAACATTAACCGTACAATGTTCACCTGAGCTTATTGTCGCCGAAAACACCTTTCAGCGAAGAAATAGAAGCCTGTTTTCCAAAATTGACGACTAATCACATTTTATAACAGTTATAAATTTGTCAACTATTTTCACGATTTCAAAGATGCATTTTTTTAAGACGCTTGCTTAATGCAGGTTGAGAAATACCCAGCAACTTTGAAGCAATTGACTGATTGCCTTTCGCACGTGCCAGGGCTTCTTCAACCAAAGTCTGCTCTATCCTGTTCAAGGATGGCAGAGGAATGTGGGGATTGAACGGGCTTACTTTTTCTGTATAATTTATGTCCTGACTACATTCTGGCAACTCGTTGAAATCCATACTCTTTTTAAATATGTCCATCGACAATATTTTGGCCTGGTGTACGCAAACTGCATCGTAAACCATTGATTTCAATTCTCTTACGTTACCGGGGAAATGATAACTGCCAAGAAGGGTCAACAGCTCCTTCGGAATTGTCGGTTTTTTCTTATTAAATTCCTTCGCTGCTTCCTCAAGAAAATATTCCAGGAGTAAGGGAATGTCGTCTTTGCGTTCTCTGAGCGGTGGAATATGAACCAGATGCGCTCGGAGGCGATAGTATAAATCTTTCCTGAATTCCCCCGAAAGCTGTTTTGCCTTGAGATCATGGTTGGTTGCCACGATGACCCGCGCGTTAGATCGCAAAGGTCGGTCGCTCCCTAGGGGGTAATATTCATTTTCTTGCAAGAGGCGTAACAATTTGATCTGCGCGGCATGGCTGAGATCACCAATTTCATCAAGGAAAAGTGTCCCATCTTGTGCACGTTCAACTAAACCCTTTCTATCGTCTTCCGCTCCTGTAAATGCCCCTTTAATGTGCCCGAAAAGTGTGTCGGCAAAAACATTGTCATCCAGACCTGCCGCATTAACCGTTATTAGGTCACCGGTAACACCAGTAACGCGATGAAATGCCTTGGCAAATATTTCCTTTCCAACACCGCTCTCGCCTGAGATCAGCACGGGCCTGCTCCCCTTGGCTATTGCTTCTATGTATTGGAAGATTGAACGCATTATCTTGTTCTGTGTTATGATGTCCTTAAAATGTTCTGGAAACTCAAGCTTGTCAGAAAGAAAACGATTCTTGATTTCCAGATTCTCCCGCTGAAGTTCCACCATAGTGATGGCATTGCGAAGCCCTTTCACTAGCCTTTGTTCATCCACAGTTTTCACGAAAAAATAAAAAGCACCCGCATCCATGCAGCTCATAGCGGTTTCAACCTGGTTCATACCGCTGATTATAACGACTGCAACCTCGGGGTATTGTTCAACGAGCTGTGGAAGAAGTTCCTCTCCAGAGATGTATGGCATATTTAAATCAAGAAGGATAATGCCTACATCTTCATGGCCAAGGAGTTCCATCACCTTTCTGCTATCCTGGCAGCGGATGATGTTATTGATGCCCCCTGTCATGGCGAGGGTGACCTCCATGCTGCGCAGCCAGGCTTCTTCATCATCGACAAGAAGAATCTTGAAAGAAGGAAAGAGCGTTTCATTCATTCAATTCAACCTCCTGAGACAGGTAAAGATAGAGTCGCTCGTGTTCCTTGAAGTTGAGATGACTGGAAAACAAGTTGACCGTTATGATCTTTTACGATACCAGCAGAAACAGACAGCCCAAGACCGGTGCCACCTTCATTTCTTTTTGTGGTGAAAAAAGGATCGAGAATATGGGAAACATGTGCCTCATCAATCCCGATTCCCTCATCATCAACAATCACGACAACCTCCTGGGCAGTTGCATCATATTGAGTAGTAACGGTAACTCGTTTGCTTCTGTTTGAGAGTGCTTGACAGCCATTCATGATCAGGTTGACAAGGACCTGCTCAAGTCGCTGGACGTTTCCGTTCACTAAGGGCAGATTCGGAGCACAATTCAAGGAAAAGTTATCAGTATATTTGTTTATAGTGCTGTTCAGCAATCTTGAAGAGGTTTCTACCACCCTGTTAATATCTACCTGCTCGTTTATTTGGGATGTTTCCATCCTGGCAAAATCTTTAAGGTCTGCTACAATACGTTTGATTCTATTGGCGCTCTCAAGTATTTCATCAACTATTCTGGGAAGTTGTTCTTTAAGCAGAGAATACTTCATACCGCCAATCATAAAATCCCCTGATTCACGATATTTTTCATCCAAAGAATCTTGAGCCACCAGAAATATTTTGTTCAGGATTGGAATATTAAGGAGAATGAGGCCGGTCGGGTTATTGATCTCATGGGCAACGCCGGAAACAAGAACCCCCAGAGTAGCCATTTTATCGGCCTGGATGAGTTGTTGCTGCTTCGCATCTGATTCTCGGGCAGCCCTCTTGCGTTCGACTATTTCTTTTTGCAGGTCAGCCGTTGCCAAGGTTATTTTTTTCTGGAGAACCTTATTCCAGATGGACACACCAACAACTATTGATAGCAAAGGGATAAAAACCATTGCCCCCAGTTTTAAGATTTTTCTCAGTGGCATTCGAGCCGGTTCCAAAGGGCCTAACCACTTATTCTTGATCTTTTGATAACGGCCGGTATTTTTTAAAACCGCAAGTCCTTCACTGAAAAGGGCGAGGAGTTCGGAATTCCCTTTTTTTACTGCATAGCCATAGGCTCCTGCCAAGGTGGGTTCTGCAACACGAACCAGATTGGATAATTCCAATTCCTGACTGAGATACAAGCCGGGTAAATTAGCAACTACCGCATAATCGTGTTTGCCTGATGCCAGTAAACGAAGCGCTTGTGCATGGGTCTCTTTTTCTATCAATACATAGTTGTTGCCAAGATTATTGAGATAATCGTGCATGATGCCATTTTTTTGGACGATGATCTCTTTTCCTTGAAGATCAGACAGTGACCGGATGCCTGGAGAGTCTTTTCGCGCAAAAACAGATTGATGTATAACGGAGTGAGGTGGTGAAAAATCAATAATCTGGGCTCTTTCTTCCGAAAATACCATACCCTGTAAGGCATCAATCTCCCCGAAATCAAGGGCTTGACGCATTTCACTCCAGACGCCGAGCTTAATCTCAACGTTGACCCCCATAAGTTCAGCGATGGCCTCAGTTAACTCGACATTGAAACCCGTCGGTTTGCCGTCCTTGTCCAGAAATTCATATGGTGGAAAATAGTGATCTCCCCCGACAATGATGTGTTTTTTCTCTTGAGGAGCCTCAGCCCTGGTAATATTCATTCCAACAAGAAAATAACAGCTGAGAACAATAATTAAAGATTTTAAAAACTTGAGGACAAAATGGTGGGCAAAGAGCATAAAAAATCCTCATCAGGTTCTTCTGAAGCTGGTTTGCTGCATAGTAAACATATTGCTGGCCACTCTGCAAGGCTATGTAGGGGTTTAAATCCTTACATGCCATTGCCGGTAGGACCCCATTCCGTTTATAAAATGGCGATACTCAACTGATCTGAGTGACTGAAGGCGACCACCGCTTTGGCTAAGATGAGTGTTGGATCAAAAAATGGGACAGGTGGTGTAATGTGTTTGAGCAAGAGTGGAAACTCAGTACAGCCTGCAATCATTGCCTCTGCGCCAAGATCAGCGACTTTTTCCACCAGCATTTGGAATACCTTTATTTGATCCTGGATCCTTCCGGCTTTTACCCCATAAATCACTTCCATCATCATTTGTTGATCTTCTTCGCTTGTGTTGATCAGTTCTATCCCTCCTTTTTCAAACACCTTATGATAGATGTGAGTTTTTATCGTACCTGCTGTAGCAAACAGGCCGATCTTTTTTACAGTCGGCATCTCACGAGTAATTGCCAAATATGTCGAATCAATTATCGAGATGAAGGGAATAAAAATCTCTTTCTCAAGTTCTTCCAGGAAATAATGTGCCGTATTGCAAGGCATACAGATTGCTTCCGCGCCTCCGGCTTGCAGTTTTTTGGCAGAATCGAGTAATTGCGGAAAAGGGTTTGGTCCCCCATTTATGAGAAACGCGGTTCTGTCATGAATCTGAGGATTATTGTCAATCAGGATGGGAAGATGTTCTTGATCATTGTTGGCCGGGGTATTGATAATAATTTTCTGGAACAGGTCCAGAGTTGCCTCTGGACCCATCCCGCCTATGATGCCGACCCTTCTCACCTTATTTCTCTAAAGTTGTTGTTGCAAATGATGGTTCTGCTGCCTTTGAAGAATCCCAATACGAAGCATCGAGTTGTCCTTCTGATTTTGCGACGATGCAGGTGGCTGCGAGATCACCGGTTACATTGATAGAGGTACGGCCCATATCCAGCAGGGCATCAATACCTAGGATCATCGCATAAGCCCCCGCCACAGCACTACCAGGTTCAACTTTAAGCCCAACAGAATCAAGAACCATCAGTAACATTATTGCCCCGGCTCCAGGAACACCCGCCGTACCGATTGAAGCAAGTACCGCTGTGGTAATAACTGTTAACTGCTGACCAAGAGTCAATGGCAAACCAATTGCCAGTCCAACAAAGATGGCACACACACCCTGGTAAATTGCAGTACCATCCATGTTTATAGTGGCACCTAAAGGAAGCGTGAAAGAATAAACTCCTTTGGAAACTCCCATTTGATCTTTGGCAATACCCATGGTCACTGGCAGTGTACCGCCGCTAGAGCGTGTCACAAAGGCGGTTAACATGGCATCTTTTGCTTTGCTTATAAATTGAAAGAGGTTGATTCCGTTGAAGGCCAGGATTCCCCCGTAAACAACTAATAAGTGAATCAAAAGCGCACAATAGACAGCAAGGGTAACGATGCCAAGAGGCCCAAAAGCGGTTGCTCCTTGCTTACCAAATACCACCGCGATGAGGGCAAACACACCAATTGGAGCATATTCAAGTACCCAGCGAACCACCATGTACATAATCTCAGCACCACCTTCGAAAAGCCGAAAGACAGTCTCAGCAGCATCTTTGATTCTTTGCTGTTCGCTCTGGCGGGTATAGGCAAGTCCAATACCAAATACTAGTGCCGCGAAGATAGTGGGGAGAATGTTACCCCCTGAGATAGCTTCAAAGGGATTTGTGGGAATTATACTGACAAAGGTTTCTACAAGACTTGGTGTTTTGAGCTCTTTGCCAACTGCTGCTGCATTTGACACCAGCTCCATGCCTGAACCTGGACTAAAGAGGTTTCCCATGAGCAATCCAAGTCCCACTGCAAATGCAGAGGTTACTAAATAGAAAATTAGTGCTTTAACGCCAATTTTGCCAAGTTTAGAAGGGTGGATACTTGCCGCTCCAACAACGAGAGTGAATATAACCACAGGCATCACAATCATTTTAAGCAGCCGAACAAAAATATCTCCGAAAGGGCTGACCCAGGCAATTGCCGGTCCAACTACCAGGCCAACAAAGGCACCCAGAACAAGACCTATCAAGATACGTAACAACAGGTTGCTTTGAAAATACCATCCTAATATACCGCTTTTCTTTTTCATTTTACCCTCCTTTTGATTGTGGATTTGATCGTGTAAATTTGACCAAATTTACACGGCTTAATGCTCTTACTGAGCGATATACTTGGGTCTCATCATGTTTTGCGGAGAGAGAAGCTCGTCGAGCTTCTCCGGCGCGATTAACTTATGTTCAAGAACCAGTTCATATACGGACTTATTCGACTCCAGTGCTTCTCTTGCGATCATGGAAGAGTTTTCGTAGCCAATGAATGGGTTTAAGGCGGTGACAATACTGACACTGTTTTCGACAAGCTCCCTGCATCTTTCTTTGTTGGCAGTTATACCTGAGACACATTTCCTAGCCAGGGTGGTACATCCCTTGCCGAGTAGATGAATGGAGTTAAAAAGGTTATATGCGATTACCGGTTCCATGACGTTTAACTGAAGCTGCCCCGCCTCTGAAGCCATAGTTATGGTCAAATCAGAACCAATAACCTGGTAGGCAATCTGATTCACTACTTCCGGGATCACAGGATTGACCTTACCAGGCATAATAGATGATCCAGGTTGCATTCTTGGAAGATTAATTTCATTGAGGCCGGCACGGGGACCCGAGGACAGTAGTCTTAAATCGTTACATATTTTTGAAAGTTTTATTGCTGTTCTCTTTAACACACCGGCAATCTGAACATACGCACCGGTGTCCCAGGTTGCCTCTATCAAATTTGGAGAAGTGACTAGATGAATCCCCGTCTGCTTGCGAAGGTATTCGGTGACTATTCGGGTATATTCCGGTGGAGCATTAATCCCTGTTCCAATAGCAGTCGCACCAAGGTTAATTTCCGTAATGAGACTAAAGAGTTCCTTGATTCGCTGGATATCTTCATTGATGGTTGTGGCGTATCCGGTAAATTCCTGCCCGAGGGACATAGGTACAGCATCTTGCAACTGGGTTCGCCCCATCTTCACAACATCGGAAAACTCCTCTCCTTTTTTTGAAAATGCCTGCTGCAACACAGTCATTCGTCGGATGAGTTTGTTGAGGAGAAAATGTAGAGCGATGCGAAATGCCGTTGGGTAAACGTCATTGGTTGATTGAGAGCAATTGACATGATTATTGGGATGACAAAACTGATATTCTCCTTTCTTATGTCCCATTATTTCAAGGGCACGGTTTGCGATAACCTCGTTAGCATTCATATTCGTTGAGGTACCAGCCCCACCCTGAAAGACATCTACAACGAATTGATCGTGCAATTTCCCTACAGCTATCTCATCACAGGCCTGGCAAATTCCTTTATTGATTTTAGTTGGCAAAATACCAAGTTCCATATTTGCCATTGCGGCAGATTTTTTAACGTGTGCTAAAGCCTTTATCATTGAAGGGGTTCTTGAAATTGGAATACCGGTGATTACAAAGTTTTCTTTCGCCCGAAGTGTCTGAATGCCGTAGTAGCAATTTTCCGGTAATACCTTTTCTCCAAGCAGATCATGCTCAAACCTATCCATTTCATATCCTCTTCGTGCAGCGGGATTGATATTGCTTCGTGTCGAATAACCCAAAAAATTCGTGAGAAATCAGATGCTACTTTGTGGGCTTACTTGTTATGTAGCAAGCATTGTGCCACCGTTTAAGGGTTGAACTAATCGACTGAAATAAAAAGCAAAATGAGACAAGTTGTGATGACAGGGTAAAGACTAAAGGGTATAACTTTTTCAAGGATGTTTTGGATTCAAAACACTGATTAGATATGTTTTTTCAAATACATAGATGTAAATATTGAAAGGTTATAGCCATAGCAGGAGTTATAGGGTTACATAAGCTACGGGTTTACTGTAAAACCAGAAATTCAGAGGTCTCCTAAATATTCTGACTTGATCAATATTGCAGAAGAGAGAAATATTTATTTGCAAGCTTTTTATACTAAGCACTCCTCTGAGGACAAGCCTTCCTGATAGCTTACGGGGGCAACTTCCAATGAAATTGAAAAGGTTATTAAAATGGCAATGCTAGCTGTTTAGGAAAAAAGAAAATTTATCTTGTTCCTGAGCCTCTTGCTAAATTAACCAAGAGTTTTTTTGTTGATTAACATATTGAAATAATTGAGCTTCACGGCATATTATGGTATTGTTTTTGTACCACCAAAAATAAAACCATAAGGGATGCCAATGAAGCTCAAAGACAAGATATCATGGTTAATGGGGCGTGTCCAAAAAAGTTTGTTCCCACACTATATATGGCGGGGTGTATCGGTCGTGAGGGAACTTTATTTAGGCAAAAAGAAAACCCCCTGACCAATAAAGATCAAGGGGTTTCATATATAAACGTGTTATCTATGTATTAGAAACTATATCTAACAGCAAACACGATGTTAGATGACGCTACATCATCGGCCTTAATGGCTCCATCGGCAATGTTACCTAGATCAAGGTATTCGTACCCTAGATCAAGACTAAGTTGTTCTGTTACGTTATAGTACATACCAGCACCGATCTTCCATACAAAGGTATCACCTGTACCTTTATCACCTTCAAGCCTCAGTTCAGTATGACCATAACCTACACCACCTGTACCATAGATACCGTATGCATCAGCTATATCATAATCATAATAACCATTAACCATGTAAGTGGTTGCTTCAACACTTCCACTGATAAGTTTACCAGTGTTAACGGCACCACGACCCAAACGATCAATATCATTAGACTGTCTGGCCCATTCACCTTCAACTCTGACATTATTCATGCCATAGCCTACAGCGAAACCGTATCCCCAACTATCGGCAGTATCAAATTCGACTCCATTCACTTCAGGATTGGTCATCATTGCGTACTTACCAAGACCTTTAATATACACTCCGTCACCGGCAACGGCAACACCACTCATCAACATTAACGCAGCGATAGCTGCAACTATTTTCTTCATCTTCTTCTCTCCTTGATTCTATATGTGGCTCTCACCATGAGAACTCAGTGACCACGATAACCACAACTAGTTACACCGTCAAGAAAGAGCTCATAGCAAGCCAACCGAGTAGAAAAGTTGGTGGTACCATAACGAGGAGTATTCCCAAGCATCCTGATTTACCCTGAGGCTGCTTGTCCCACTTTTCGATTTCCTCGCTATGAATATAATCAAAAGCATCGTCCTCATCGAAAATGTTGTCATCATGATCATCCATTTGCACCTGTATTATGGTGACAAGATTTCCATTGGTAACCTTGTCCATTTAAGCAAACCTGCAAGTTTACCTTATTCCTGTCGTGCCGAGATAAATCTACAACCTCGGGAGTCCCATGCGGGACAGAAATTGGTTATTGCCAACCAGTGGGTGAGTAGCTGCAATAGCTGCGAGTCCCACCTGACCAAAGCCGAGCCGGCAGGTCAGTAGAGAAGTCTGCGGGTAAGCCCGGTAACGGGAGTCCGAAGCCAGATCGGAATATGCCAATCAAGATACTGCATGATTGACGACCTGGCTTCAGATACTGAATCATAAGCATACAAATATACCCGCTCGTACTTTACGGTTCTCCACAAACGTTCTACAAAAATATTGTCCCACCAGGCTCTACGACCGTCCATACTGATTTTGCATCCGTGGTCTTTTACTGTTTGCACAAATTGAACGTGAATCTTATTTTTAAGCACATATTCAAACAGCCGATCAACAGAATGTTATTTCGCTCTAATTACTATTGAAAATGGAGGTACATAAAGAGGTATGAAAAAATACCTAAAAAGAATTGGAAATAATATGAAAACCATCAATCGTACAGCCATCACTGTGAAAGCTAAAAAGCCATTTATTGATTGGGCTAATAGCTTTGAAGATGGCGGTCCAACACTGGATCTAAATGATCTTCATACAACAGCTTATCTGGTTCCAGATACATATGATGAATATAACTATGAGAATTTTATAAAGAAAAATTTCAAAACAATATTTGAGTCAGAATTGGATTCTTGGATGGCAGACCCCGATGTATGGCCGCAAAATAGGACATATAAGATATTCAAAGAGTGGTTTGATCTTCAAGTTTCTGACATTGTTTTTGATCTTGGCAAAGACGACGTGATTAACGAAGAGTAAAAGAGATTAACAAATGAGGAAAGAATACGATCGATCCACTTCTCTCTAATTCCCCCTACCTACAAGATAGTTAACCAGCGGCTGGTAATTATTCTGATCTGCCAGTCTCAATGAATCTATGTATTCCCGTCTCTCCTCACTTTGTTGATCTATATTTCCTATTGCCCAGATTATCGGTCCAAGACCAAGGCCTTTTTCCCTAACACAGTTAGTAAAAATACGTGCATGTCGTCCATTGCCATTTGGAAAAGGATGTATCTTGACCAGTTGATGATGAATTCTTGCTGAAAGTTCCAGTGATTCATAATGGTTAAACTCAATCCAGCACTTTATATCTTCAAACAGGTTGTGAAGATCTGTGCTTATCTGGCTGGGATCACAGCCAATATTTTTTTCGGTAGTACGAAAGTAGCCTCCCCAATTCCAGACCTTGCTGAACATTTCTTTATGCAAGGTACTAGCAAAATTAAGAGTCAAGATCTCTTCTAATGATAAGGTAGATTGACTTGACAACCATGCCAAACAATCAGCTATATTGGCACTTTCAAGAGCGTTTAATTCATCACGGGTTTCAATGTGGGTATGTACCAAGCCCTCAATTTCATCTGGTTCGAGCGGGGTAGCCCCTTCTGGGCCTGTAAAAATAGGCATATCAGATTTACCCCCAGAGGGAATTACCCCCCTTTCGTTTAATTTCATCTACCAAAAATCGTATCTGCTCTTCTTGGGTCTCATTGTTTATGTGTTGTGATTCAAGGTACATATTCTGATGGGTTTTCCGCATAATTTCAGTCGCCTTTTTTCGGGCCTGCTCTTCAATCAATTGCTCTGGATCTCTTCTTGGAACAACGCAATACACAAAATCAGCGTCCAAACCGTCGGCCAGCTCCTTTAACTGATTAATAGTGATATCCCCATTCGCCTCCTTTCTCTCAAGTATAGATACCTTATTGCGTGTAGAGCTAATTCTTTTAGCAAACTGAGCCCCGGACATTCCCAATGACTGACGGATTGTTCGAATCCATCCATCCTTTGGTGTTTTGGGAGCCTGAGCATTACGTGCTGATTTAACTCTGTTAATCAGTTGTTGCAGCAGTACATGCTTAGTAGAATCAATACGAGTAGATTTTTCTGTTTTTCTTAACATACGGCACCTCAATGTATCTTAAAAGCAATACAGTATCGCCATTAATGTATCATAATATAAATACTAAATCAACCATTATGTATTGTATTGTCGATACATAACCTTGGTGATTGTATCAAAATATAGATACGCATAAAGCTATGGTTTCGTTTTTCGATCAGAATCGGGACGTAGAGCAACGATCACCGAAGCGGTTTATATCAAGCCCCAAGAAGTGGGCGTGCTGAAAGAAGCAATTGAGGAGCTTGATTATAAAGAAGTGCTTGCAGCGATAATGCCGTACTCTGAGATTGCTCATCGTAAATAAGCATTTCACAAAAAGGCACCCGATATAGAGATTGCCATAACCGGACTCAAAACACAGCACAGCGGTGCTTTCGGGGGCTGGCTATAGCATTGTTCTGTGTATCATATTTTTGTCACATCGATCGAGATTGGAATTGCACGGCAGGTCACGACTCGAAGTAGACGACCGGAACGAGTGAGGTAGGCTCGATATGATTGCGTGTGTTTGTTGTCCTGAGAGCCGAATCGCGAGAGACGCGTTGTTACTCCCCCCCTAAGAGTTAACGGTTGGTTTGAGCTGCACAGGAACAATGTACTGATTCAGGGATTTAGGAAATTCTAAATGTTTGAGTTGGCATTCATAATCCGCAAACTAGGGCGCACGTCAGTGCTTCCTTGTTTGCTTTGCCTTGTTATGTACTATCTTCGTTCTCTTCATGGTCTAGTTTATTTTTAGGTGTAAATCTATATTCAAACTTATACCCAAGTACGTCAGCTATTTTATCCATAGCTTTGATCGTTATGCCACCATTTATTTCTCTTTTTTCTGTTTGGCATATCGCTACGTTTGTTATACCCAACAACTCGCCAAGTTTTATCCCAGTCATTTTGTGCTTAAGCCTCAACCTTTTAATTTGTTCACGGCCACTAAAATCTACATTTGGTCCCAAGCCAAATTCATATCTCCGATCATGTACCATATTTGTATCAATAAATAATTGTAGCTTCTCATCAATCTCAAACCATTCTCTTGATCTCCGCTTCATTGAAAATTTTGTATGAAGTTCTTTCTCTTCATCAAGTGTGCCATCAATTAAGAGTAGAGTTTCTAAATCATATGGACTTGATGTTTGTAAGGATGCTATACGTGATACAGGATCGTGAGAGTATCCTATTTTGACTCTATCATTGGCTTTAAGAAAGTAAATCATAATGAATTTCTACGATGTACATAACGTCGCAAGCATGGCTGGTGGCGATGTAATGAACAATTGGTTGTTAATCAGGGCTGTTGTTTTGTCTGTATCTATACGGAATTATGAACTATACTGGCACAACGAATGGCCAAAAACTGGTACAATTGAAGCCAGGAATAAATTTTTAGATGTAATGATTTCAAGCAGTTAGAAGGGCACAAAATAAGGTCATCTATTCCCTGCATCGCCACTAGAACACATCAAGTGATTGATTTTACTTGTTTATAGCCCGAATTATTGCCTCTGGTACAAAACTTTTGTACAAAACGGAGGTACAAAAATGATTCGGGTTTATTTCATGACTTCAGCGTCATTCTCAATCAGGCATCCTCTATTTTACCGTTCCGGCGAAAAACTGAGCAAAGCTGCCCAGCATGCCACCCTGAATCAACTGAAGCGCCTCTTTAAATGGCAGTCCCGATAGTGGAGCTACAAGTCCCGTGCTCAGTATTCCGATGCCGAGTATTTCAATCTGTCAGATAAAGATACCCGGATCGCAGCAGCCAGGCGGCACCAATTGCATTCACCCTGTCATTCAACGTCCCAATTTGATGCTTTTCAGCGCTGAATATTGCCCCCTGACAAATTGAACAGACAATATCATTTCTGTCAAAAACCCCTTCTATCTCAGGGTTAAATGGTTTTTTGAGATTTTTTTTGAATTTGAGGGGGCAGCTTAGACGCTGAGCGAGGGTGATTATGGTACGCTGTTTTACAATATTTCTGGCTCCACGTTTTACACTCCCGTAAAATCGAAATTATATGTAAAGTGGATGCCTCAGCAGTAATGATTGCGTGTGGCGAACCAAATGAGGAGGGAACCGCTTTGTCAACCTGGTCAACAGATATTATTAATATTGTTCTTGCAATTTTCCTCGTAGTAATCAACGGCTTTTTTGTTGCCGCCGAGTTCGCACTCGTGAAAATCCGACCAAGCAAGCTTGACGAGATGGTAACAAATAATCAGCCATTTGCCGTCACAGCACGTTGGCTCACCAAGCGTATGGACGCAGCATTGTCCGCATGCCAACTTGGAATAACAATGGCATCCCTTGGCCTCGGATGGGTTGGAGAGCCGGCGGTTGCTCACCTGCTGCGACCTCTGCTTCAGGCTGCCGGGGTGGTTTCAGAAATATGGATTCATGGAATCGCTTTTGCGGTGGCGTTTTCTGCCATAACTGCAGCTCATCTTGTTTTTGGCGAGCAGGCACCCAAAATTTACGCCCTGCGCCGACCGGAAAAAATATTGTTGTGGTGTGCCTTGCCGATGAAAGCTTTCTACTTTGTTTCCTATCCTTTTATGATGGCGTTGAACGCATCCACCTCGTTTTTATTGGAGAGAATTGGGGTAAAAGGTAATTCTGAACATGATGTGGCTCACAGCGAAGATGAAATCAAAGCATTGTTAAGCCAATCGCATAGACTAGGAGAGCTGAGTCGGGCTGAACACCGTCTGTTGAAAGCAGTTTTTGAATTTGATGACACTGTCTGCCGTCATATCATGCAACCGCGGAGCGATATCGCTTTTTTTGATATCAACCGGTCATTTGCTGAATGCCGGTCCCTGGCAAAACAAACTAAGCATTCACGCTATCCTCTATGTAACGGATCGTTAGACAATATCCTGGGTGTGATCCACATTAAAGACCTGATAGATGTCTCTGCGGATACGGCGGTCGATTTGCACTCAATAGCCCGACCGGCACAATTTGTACCGGAAACCATGCAAATCAGCCGTCTTTTACGGCAGTTTCAGGAAACGCATCAACACATGGCATTAGTCGTGGATGAATACGGCACTGTCATTGGCTGTGCAACATTGGAAGACGTGTTAGAATGTATTGTCGGACCAGTTGAGGATGAATTCGATACGAATCCTTTGCAGATAAAACCCGCTGGTCCCGGTAAATTCATTGTGGCTGGAGGAACTGGAGTCGATGCCGTCAACCAACAACTCGATCTCGAGCTTAATAGTCTGGAAGCGGAGACGTTATCGGGTTTATTAACGGAAAAAACAGGCCAGGTGCTTAGCGTTGGGGATCAGATTGAACTCGATGGCGCCACGGCCGAAGTGCTGGAAGTCAGAGGTTCTCGGGCTACCAGCATCTGCGTAGAGTTGTCGCCCGAATCATCTGATGAAAACTGAGTTGGTTTATAAAGAATATGCCTGGTCAAAATATGACGGAGTCATAATCTGGTGGAGACGTAAAAGCCATACCGCACCCTGCCATGTCGCACGCCTGGTTATACAGCTGAACCTGAAATTGCCTGGAGTGTCTTAAGAATATCGTCGTTTTTGATGTTGTCGGCCACAAAGACTTCACCCACCTTTATGGGGAGCACCAATCTGTTTGACTGTGCCAGTCTTTTCTTATCCCGGCTCATGGCCTCGAGTATTGACTGCGGAGCAAGCTTTGCTGGAATTCGGTTGGGTAAGCCAACCTTCTTCAGAACCAGATCAATGCGCTCTTTAAGATGATGCTCACAATACCCGAGTCTTGCCGAAAGATCAGTTGCTGCCGCCAGTCCCATCGCCACGGCCTCACCATGGCGAATTGTATTCTTGCTTACTTTTTCTATGGCATGGGCAAAGGTATGACCCATATTTAACTGTTTCCTGATTCCTTCATCAAAGGGGTCTTTTTGCACATAGGAAATTTTTACCTGTATGGCTTGAGCTACGAGGTTTTGGATTTCAGAATGAGACGAGTGTAAAGAATCGGTTTTTAAGGGCCATTCCCCTTGTTCAACTTTTTCAAAAAGATCAATATCTGCTAATAAGCCGTGCTTGATGACCTCAGCCATACCAGATATTAATTCCTCAACAGGAAGCGTCATTAACGTGGCCACATCTGCTAAAACAAGTGATGGTTGTTTGAAACTGCCTACGAGATTTTTCCCTTGGGGTAAATCAATACTGTTTTTGCCTCCTATGCTGGTATCGGCCATGGCAAGCAGACTGGTAGGGCATTGCACTAAATTGACGCCACGCATGAACGTGGCAGCAACAAAGCCTGCAATGTCACCAACGATACTGCCCCCCAGCGCAACTATTGTTCCAGCCCGGTCAAATCCCACCTCAAGAAGTTGATCGTAGATAGCCTGTACCGTCGTCAGTGTCTTCTGCCTGCGCCCGTCTGGAATGGTTATGACGTGATCAACGGAACCGCAGCTTTTCGAATACATGCTACCCACTGTGGTGTCAGTAATAACGACAAGCATTCCGTCGGTTCCGGACAGTTGGCGGGTAAACGGTAGAATTCCGTTACCAACAACAAATTCATATGGCTGAGCAGGGATATCAATTGCAAAGCGCTCCTGGCTCTTTTGCATGAAGTCGAGTAAATTTTCAGTAATATCAAATGGCTGTGTGTCGTCTGTTGTCAATTTCAGAAAACGCTGATAGCCTTTTTTCCTTTGCTGCAAGAGTTCTATTATCTGCTCGCCTGGATTGGGGACATCAAGCAAAGGCCGGCGATGATCTTTGTCGCTCTCCAATCGTGACAATATTTCCTGCGGGGTGGCTACCAGGCAGAAAACCCGTCCATTGGCACTTAACGCTTCTACGTTGGAGGGATCCAGCATCAGGCGCCCTCCCGTTGATATAACCAAACCTTTCCTTTTGCCCAATTCTTTTGCAATGTCCGCTTCCATCCTGCGGAAGGCTGGCTCACCCAGCTTCTCAAAAATCTGCGGGATAGTAAGACCCTGGCGCTCTTCAATCAGCTCATCCGTGTCAATAAACTCACGGTGCAACTTCTTGGCGAGCAACTTCCCTACCGTTGTTTTTCCGGTACCCATAAAGCCGGTAAAGACTATGTTTTTGGAATCGGTACTTTGCATGGCGCAGACTTGAATTAGATGGAAGAGAGAGGGGCGATCCTTAACAGTATGAAAATGGCCTGGACTAACCCGATAGTAATAAGCCGAGCAGAAGCGGTCATTTTAAAAACAGCATACTAAATTACCACCTTTGTTTAATCGAAGCAATGCAAGATAGGCAAAGAGAGGAGAAGGTTTTCCCTGAAGCAGTGATTTTGCCGCGAGTAATTGCCCCGTATGCTGTTTTCAAGGAACTTGGACTTTTCTTCACAGGGTCAAATATGGTGTTGAATCAGCGTGAGCAACAGCAACCTAAATCGTAATTTCTGTTTATTTCACCAGTAGCTCATGGCTCCCGCAAATATCTCTCTCATCTCTTCTTTGGTGATCGGTCTTGCGGCATTATCGACAACACGTCGCTGCTTCCAACCCTTGTCTGTCAGCGCGTCGAGATCCTCCACCGTGTAACCCACGCCCGACAGACCGTTAGGCGCACCAACGGTACGCATGATATCGATGACAGCCCTGGCGAGGCTCTCACCCGGGCATTGACCAACATCGCCAACACCCAGCGCCCGGGCGGCTTCTGCATGTCGATCAGGACACGTCGGCCCCATAAAGCGAAATACCGAAGGGGAGCTGATGATCACCGCAAAGCCATGGGGTACGAGTGCTTGACCACGGGGCCAGCCCTCGGCATGGTAGTCCCGCACCAGGCCTGAAACGGCATAGGACATGCCGTGGGGCAGGTTGCAACCAGCCGTTCCGAAACCAATCCCTGCCAGTAAGCCTGCAAAGGATAATTTTTCGCGGGCGGCAAAATCCTGTGGATCTCGGACGGCCTTGACCAGGTTCTCGCCGATCAAGCGTATCGCCTCAAGGCAGTTAAGATCGCTGAATGGGTTAGCACCCTGGATCACCGGCCGGGCTGCAGGGTCTTCCGGAGCAGGCCGATGAGTGAAAGGTCGGGCAGTAAATGATTCCACCGCGTGGCTGAACACGTCCATGCCATTGGCGGCAACTACCTGGGTCGGCAGGGTCCGCAGCGCCTCAGGGTCGATGATGCCCAGGCTGGGCTTGATGGCCCGATTGGATATTCCGGCCTTGGTACCTAGTTCGAGGAAATTAAAAATCGCCACATTGGTGCATTCACTGGCCGTTCCAAATGTCGTCGGGCAGGCGATATGCGGTTTGAGCGGCCCCGGTGCCGGCAGGGCCTTACCCAGGGGTTGATTCACATAATCGAGAAAATGTTTCGGCGGATGACTGGCGTAGAGGCTGACCGCCTTGCAGGTATCCATAACGGAACCGCCGCCGACGCTGATGAATCCGTCGAAATCGTCTTTTTCGGCAAAACGTATTGCGGCCTTGAGGGAACGGTCCGTGGGCTCGATTTCCACACCATCGAAGATGGAAACCCCGATACCGCAGTCCCGCAGAGATTTTAAAACTGTTTCCACCGCAGCAAGTTTGCTGATTCGAGCATCGGTGAAGAGCGCAACCCGGCTCATGCGAAGACTTCTTGCATGTGCGCCGACCTCTGCCAGAGCGCCTGCGCCGAAAATTTCCTTGTTCCCTTCAAGAACAAAGGCATGCTCACCCTGTTCAATTGGCTCAAAATAATTTGGAATAGTCATCATTTTCTCCCATTGATAATTATAGGGCTGGGGCATTGATTTCCTCAGGAGATGGAAATCGTCAAAGTCTGGACCGGCGAGATCCTGCCAGGGCAAAGGCAGGATATCCCACAGTGAAAAGGTGCCCGCGCGGTTTCGTGTTGTTAGAATGACTCTACTGCGCAACAAAAAACATATCACCTGCTCTTCGTTGTTCTATCAGAGGAAAAGGTTGAAACAAGAAGAACTCCAGCCAAGATCAAAACTCCTCCGCAGATATGAAACAATTGCAGGCGCTCTTCTAGAAGAATGATCGAGATAATCGTCGTATACACCGGGATAAGGTATTGAAATATGGCCACCTGATTAGCCGAGATCTTCGTCAGGGCGTCGTTCCAGAAAAGGTACGCCAGAACCGAGGGAAATATGTTCAGCGCAAGAATGGCCCAAAGGTGATTTGGCCCAACCTGTGATACCCACCCCCAGTCGCTGAGCCATCCCTCAAGCACGGCGAAAGGAAAGGTCACTGCCAATCCTGCCAGGATCATAATGAGAAAGATCGCCCGGCTGTTAGCGAGGTGCGATTTATTTTTATAAACAACGGTATGGACCGACCATATCATTATACTGACCACCATAAAAAGATCACCGATATTGGCCTGCAATGCCAATAATCTATGAAGCTCGCCATTGAATATGATGATGACAACGCCAAGCAGTGAAATAGAGAAACCAAGAACCTGCTTCCCAGATACCGGGAAGCGGTACATGATATAGCCGGTAACGGCAATCAGCAATGGATTGAAGGCATTGATGAAAGAGGTGTTTATCGTTGTCGTAAAGGATACGGCTTCGTAAACGCTTATGGAATTAAGACTATAGCCAGTCGCTCCCAGCAGCAAAACCAGCAGCGGATGCTTTCTCAACAGCAGGCAGGCCTCTCTCAGATTCCTGCCGTAATATATCAAGAAGAAAAAAAAGGCCGGCAGCCATCTAAAGAGAGTGAGTGTCGCTGGTGGAACTACTCCAGCAAGTACTTTGCCTATGATGAAATTCAAACTCCAGAACAGGCTGGTCAAGCTGAGAAGCAGATAAGGCGATACTTGTGAAGGCATGTTCTGGTTTGTTTTGTATGACCTGTTAACCCGCCGGCAAGTGTCGACCTTTTACAGAAGGTAAAAAGGCAAAACGGTCAACTGATTACAACTGGAAGCCCAGAGCACGATGCCTCCTTGATTGCCATGATTGTTTCAAGGGTCTTGATAGCATCCTGACCATTGCAGCGCGGGGTAGCGCCGCTGCGAATAACGGAGCAGAAATGTTCGAGCTGCGGAACAAGAGGAATGGTTCGTTCAATTTCAATGGGTTTGCAGGAAATCGGCACACCCCATCCCTGCTCACCCTCACCGCTGTAATGCCAGATTTTCATCTCTGGAAAGGTCAGCGTTCCGTTCGTGCCAAAGACCCAGTAACAGTCCTGGCCGTTTGCATGGATCAGCGGGTTTTCGCCTGTTCCCGATTCGAAGTTATAGGGCGAAGCAACCGTATCCGATATAACCATTGTGCCCAGAATTCCATTGCGAAAACGAAGCGATATGACCGCGGTATCTTCGACAGGGTACCGGCGGACGGCATGACTTGCCTCCGCATAGACGCGTTCAATGTTCCCGAAAAGATATCTCAGGTTGTCGATATCGTGAATGAGATTAATAAGCAGCGGGCCACCACCGGGTTCACGACGCCAGTTTACATCAAAATAGCTGTTGGGCTTCAAAGTGGCCCAGAGGACATTGACAGCCGAAATCGTACCTAACTCGCCACTCTCTATGATTTTCTTGGCAGCTTCTATATAAGCGTTAAACCGGCGATGATGGCCGACAAGCAGTTTGACACCCGCTTTCTCTGCGCTGTTGACCAGCTCAGAGGCAGCCGCCAGATCAGCATCAATAGGTTTTTCAACAAAGAGATGCAGGCCCGCTTTGGCGCATTTGATGCCAAGAGCTGCGTGACTTTCGTTGGGGGTAGCAATTATAACTCCTTCGGCATCGGGTCTCTCAAGAAAAGAGGAGACATCTTCGAAATAGTGAACCCCAGCAGACGCTGCCACTTTTCTTGCCCGAGGGCTCGGATCGATTATGCTCGTGAGCGTGCAGGAAGGGCTGTCAATAATATGTTGAACATGTCTTTCACCAACCAAGCCGCAGCCAAATACTGCCAGCCGCACTGGAGAATCACTGGAAATCATCGGCCAACCTCCGTTACATTTTGAAATCAAACATTCAGGTCCAAAACACTCCTAGGACGACGGTTCAAAGCGTGAAAAAAGTATTTCGCGCATGACATCAACCGGAGCAGTGCAGCCAGTCCACAATTCGAACTGGGCCACTCCCTGGTAGAGGAGCATGTAAATGCCGTTAACCGTCTTACAGCCAACCTCCCCGGCTTCCCTGAGAAGCCGGGTTTCAGATGGTACGTAAACGATGTCCATAACTGCCGGTATATTCTCCAGTAGCGCTTTAGGCACCGGAGTCGCATCTGGATTGGGCGCCATACCGACAGAAGTGGTGTTTACGAGCGCATCGACTTTTAAGTGGTTTATCTCGGCCAGGGGGTAACACTCGCAGTCAAGATCTCTGGCCAGCGCCTGGCCTTTGGAAAGCGTCCGGTTAGCCACCAGCACCGTTACCCCTTTTTCTCTAAGTCCAAAACCGATGGCCCGAGCGGAGCCCCCTGCGCCAAGCACCAGAACTGTTGCAGAGTTTAAATCGGTTATCATTTCAAGGGCTTGAATAGCACCGATCCAATCTGTATTGTAACCGTAAACATTCCCATCCTTGATATGCAGCGTGTTCACAGCTCCGATTTTCTCCGCTATCGGGTCAATAGCATCCAGAAGAGGAATTACAGCCTGCTTGTGGGGCATCGTAACGCTCACGCCACCAAACCCAAGACTTCTCAAGCCGTCCATGGCCCGTGTTATATCATCGACTTCAAAAGCCAAATATACTTTATTGAGACCACAATGCTGAAACGCCGCATTCTGCATTGCCGGGCTTAAGCTGTGAGATACCGGTTTGCCCACAATGCCGTATAATTGGGTTTTTCCATCAATCTGCATCGTCATTCTCCTCGTCAATAGGGCTGGATCTGTTTTTTGTGCCTGAATCGCGCCGCCTTTTCTTGGATTCACCTCAAACAATTGATTATGAACGTTTTTTGCGCATCTGGCATCGTCATTCAAAACGATGCGTTGAAAGACACACGGGAGCAGGCTGGGTTAGATTCCTGTTTTTACATGGTCCAGTACCTTTTTGGCGGTTTCCAGGCAGCGACGTGCATGCCCTTCGAATCCGTATTCGTCAAGTCGTTTCTTGTTCGGTAGTTCAATGGAGTAGGGTATAAGGGGCAATCGGCTGAGGAGCGCGGCAAAATCAATACATCCTTCCCCAACATAAAGCCGTTCGTCCCGTGCGACCTGTATCATGTCCGGGCCGCTCGGGGGGATATTTTCCGAGGTATCACAGATATGCATAAAATTGAGATACTCGCGGGGCAACTGCTCCACCTCTGCCAGCTGGATCCGTGAATAATGGAAGTAAAGGGAATCTATGAGAATACCACCATTCGTTCGATTTGCGGCACGGACGATATCAACGGCTTCCTGTAGATTTGTGAGACGTGAAAAGGTCGGAAATTCGAGGTTCACCGTCAAGTCAAAAGGTTCCGCCAAATCGCATATCTCGGCATAGCGGTCAACGATAAAGGCGCGGTCTCTGCTCTCGGTGGTCCAGGCGGAGGAAATGACATGTCTGGCGCCCAGTTCGGCAGCAGCCTCAAAGGCCGGCAGGTAGGAGCGGGGGTCCATATCATCGAGAATGCGGGCTAATTCCACATCGAGGACTTTGATCCCGGTCTCTTTGAGCGCAGACCTTGCTCTGGAGATCATTGCCCTATCTTCAGGGAGATAGGCTGTTTCACCGGGTATCCCCATCGGAATAAGCCTTAAACTGATATAATCATAGCCTGTACGCGATGCTATGTAAGCCATCTCGGCAGGCTCACAACCTCTCACTGTCAAATAGGCCAATGAATATTGTTTTCTCATCTTTTATCCCCTAAGAATTGAAGTCTAGCAGCGTGTCGGAGAAAGTCCTTTTTCCTCATCTCATCGTTATTGAAAGAAAATCAATGCTCGCAATAGTACGTATATGGCTCTGCTTGATTTTCTTTCAATGCCTCGACCTGAACTAAAATTGTATTTCTCCGACACGCTCCTAGCTGATAGGTTCCGGTAATTGTTTAAGTCGCCAATTGGGTATAATCGTGATAGCCCGCCCTGACTTCGCAGCATGGCATCAATTTACTCCTGAGTAATGGTGCTGTACTGTGATGCGTCACGGGCAGCAGACATATTTGCTATCGCCCGTTGTAATCATTGGTGTTTCGCCGCTCTGCGTTTGAAAAACGTTAAGATAAATGGCCAAAGCCTGGTTTGGTTAATCAACATGAAAATGACTGCCAAGGTCAAAACAAGCGACAGGGGATTGCTCACCAGGTCAAGCAGGAACGTCGGAAAATGATTCCTGGCTGCCATTATCGACTGCCGGTACGATTCATCCATGAGGGGACCCAGGATAACCCCCAGAATGATTGGCCCCACCTGAAAACCGTACATTTTTAAAAAATATCCAAATATACCGAACCCGATCATCCAGTAGACATCGGTGAGACTATTTTTAATTGCGTAGGTTCCGACCACCGAAAGAACAATGATTGCCGGGATGAGAATCCCCTTGCGCAATTCCACCATTTTCGCAAATACACGAATGCCGGTCAGTCCGAAAATCAACAGGAAGCAATTAGCCAACGCTAAATTGCCGACCGTAAACCAGAAAAGATGGGGTGTCTCAATCATCAGCATCGGTCCGGGTTTGAGACCGTGAATGAACAGGGCACCGATAAATACTGCCGTAACTGCATCACCTGGAATGCCGAGGGTAAGCATCGGAATATACGCACCGCCGATGGCAGCATTGTTGGCCGACTCAGGGGCGATAAGTCCTTCGTAGGCTCCTTCGCCGAATTTTCGCGAAGGATTTTTTACCGTTCGTTTGGCGTGGTCATAGGCGAGCAGTGCTGCGATGTCTCCTCCCGTACCGGGGAGAGCGCCGATAATTACGCCGATGAAAGATGTGCGAATGGAAAGAGGGATGTATTTGGCAATTACTGACCACGAGGGAATTATTTTAGTGACATCCTGCTTTATCGGTTTGGTGTTGATATGATGCAACTGAACCAGGGCTTCTGAAACACCGAAAAACCCGATCATCGCTATGACAAAATGAACCCCCCCTAACAAGGAGACTGAACCGAAAGTAAAGCGGCCTTCTGCTGTCAACGGATCCATGCCCACCAAACCCAGAATCACGCCAAAGGCTCCGGCAAATATTCCTTTGGCCAGCGACTCTCCAGACAGGCTTCCGACGAGAAGCAAACCCATAATGGCGAGGAGCAGATAATCCCTCGGGGCAAATCGCAAAGCGAACTCCGCAACTTTTGGTGCCGCCAGGGCAAGGACTGCTATGCCGATGAAACCGCCCATGACCGAGACAATGGTACTGACGCCGATGGCCCGCCCGGCTTCCCCCCTCTCTGCCAGCGGAAAACCATCAAAGGCCGTGGCAATGGCAGCGGGTGCACCTGGTATGTTGAGCAATATTGCGGTGCGTGACCCACCATACACGCCACCGCAATAAACACCGACCATCAGGGCAAGGGCGTTGTTTACCTCCCAGGAAAATGTGAACGAAATCAAAATGGATACTGCCATCGTCACCGACAGTCCCGGAATTGCTCCTACATATATGCCGGCAAACGTGCCGGCGGCTGTAAGCATCAGGAGATATGGATCGAGCCATGCCATAAAAAAATATGAAAGGGTTGATTCGGTCACAAAGCCGCCTACTGCATCAGGGCAGGACTACCCTGAAAAAATATTGAAATATCACGTAAATAAAGCCTAGAGTGATAGTTGATATGATCAGTGATTTTAAAACATTACCCCCTTTGAGATAGATCATGGATACGAGCAGAAAGACAAAGGAACTTGGCAGGAAATGCAGCGGCTCTATGAGAATTATATAAACGAGGACAATGATCGAATAGATGAGAAAGACATTGGGTAAAACTATTGTGACTGCCTGGCGCAGCTCGTTTTTTATGCCACCGGTAACAATCCTTTTTAATGTAAGATTGTTCAGGAGGATGAAAACCATGGCAATAACCATGACGGCAGATGCACCCATGGGGAACGTGCCTGCCGAGCTGATGGAAGAAAAACCGGATATCAGGTAAGCCTGAACCAGAACGAAAAGGCTGAACAGCAGCAGCAGCCAGCTGAAAACATTTTCTCCTGCACGCAATTTTCTATCTTCTTTCATCGGCTCTGAGATCGTTGACCTCTCTGAACAATAACAAAGAGGTCAACTTCAGTTTTTTGACTGCGGAGCCTTTTGCAAAACGGTCTTTTCGCTCAACCTCCGCGTTATGCTAAAAAATTTTATCCTCGGAATATCAATTATATGCCTGCGGTAAAATCTTTCGCATGCCTTGATTTTGAACGAAAATCATCATTTTGCAAGAGGATCTACGGTTTGGGAATACCGAATTCAGCCGGAGACACCTCTGTCGCACCGGCATATTCGTACATCCAGTTGGTGACAGATTGCCATTTTATCAGAAATTCATCAGCCTCGTCACCGCTGATGTTCATTGGTACGGTGTCAAAATCTTGTAAAAATTGCTGGAACTTGGGTTGTTCCGCACCTTCTTTGAAGGCCGTTACAAGTTTCATCTTAATGTCGTCAGGAACATCTCTTTTACACCATACTCCGTAAAAAGGCCCCCAAGGCAGATATCGTGCAAAATCGGGATAATCCTGAGTTATCAGAGGCATTTCTTCCGATCCTGGAATTGCTGTGTTAGAGACGATGGCCAGGGCCTTTATCCTGCCGGCTCTAATATGTTCGCGTGCGGCTGTAATACCGACCGGCATGAAATCCACATGCCCTCCCAGCAGAGCCGTGACACCGGGTCCTTCCCCCTTGAACGGTACCGAAGTAACGTCAAAGTCGGTTACTGTTTTTATCATGGCTCCGACCGTATAGGGCAGCCCACCGGGACCGGTTGAGCCCATCTTAATTTCTCCCGGACGTTTCTTGGCATCTTCAACCAGGTCTTTAAACGACGTCCAGGGTGTATCGTTGTTTGCAACAATCACCCCGACACCACGCCCCAGAATGTTGATCGGGTAGAAATCCTTGTAGTCGATATCGGATAGCTTAAGAATCCGGTGCACCTGAGGGTTTTCCGCCCCGATAAGAAGCGTGTAGCCGTCCGATGGCTGGCTGTTTACGTACTGGGTTGAAATCGCGCCGGTTCCACCAGGTTTATTGATCAATATAATCTGTTTTTTGATAAAAGGTTCCACGTTGGGGGCTATCGCCCGGGCAACGTTATCCGTAGCCCCGCCTGCACCCCACATAATAACGCCCTGCAGATCTCTCTCCGGGTAGTCTGCTGAATAAGCTGTTGATAAGAGAACTGCTCCAGAAAGAAATACAAGCAGCATGAAGAAAATTCGTTTCATCTTTTCTCCTCCTTCGTTGGTTGAGAGGTTAACGGATCAAATGGCTTCCAAACGGATATGAACGGTTTCCACGCCGAACGCAAATGACATCAGAGGGTCTTCCATCGTTGTGTTCCTTCTTCAGATGAAAGGTATCGTCGTTCACTTACTATACGCTGCTATTGTCAGCAGTCGACATTCCACCATGCCCTTCGTCTGTCCGGAAAGCGACCTTTCTTCCTCCTTTTGCTATAACAAATTCGTGAGGAACAGCGCTTTTCATGGGAGACTCATCTGCGGCTTGGCCGTCGACCGAACAATCCAATATTTCCCGCACAGCGGAACGCGTTACCGTAGAGCAGAATACCCGTGCGGTGGTGTCATGTCAATTAATTTTCTAATAGACCGCCCGGCCTCCTGATACATCAAAGGTGAAACCGGTTGTAAAGCTGCACTCCGGGCTCGCTATCCAGGCCACCATCCTGGCGACGTCCTCAATTTGAACAGCACGCCCCATAGGAATTTTAGCTGTCATCGCTTTGATGTGCTCGGGGGTCATCTGGGCAAACAATTCGGTCTCAGTCAATGCCGGTGCGACAGCGTTTACAAAGACTCCGCTGCTTGCCAATTCACGGGCAACAGTCTTGGTGAAAGCGATGAGTCCGCCCTTGGCCGCAGCATAGGCACAAATACCGGGGACGCCATTCTTGCCCGCCATGGAAGCGATATTGACAATGCGTCCGCTCCTGCGGGCACGCATATCTGGAACAACGGTCCTGGTGCAATAAAATACTCCTGTCAGGTTCACCTGGAGAACCTTGTCCCAGGACTCTGTCGGATATTCCCAGCTGTCGATCACGGGGCCGTTTATGCCCGCGTTATTAATGAAAATATCGATCGCTCCCAAAGCCTTTACACTTTCTGCATAAGCTCCCTGCACTGCAGCCAGATCGGCAATATCGACTTTTTGCAGCAGCACCGGAGTAAAACCCGCCGCCGCTCCATCAAAAGAATCGAATGAACGGTCCCACAAGGCGACCCTGCAGCCTCGATTGGCGAGTTCTCTGGCAATTCCCAGGCCAATTCCCCGCGCCCCTCCAGTAACGATAGCCGTTTGCCCCGATAAATTTTTTTCCATCTTCCAATCCTTAAAATAGTCGTATTCCCGGGTAGGTGTTAGGCTTTGGCCTACCTCAATGATGCCTGATGCCGCAGATACTCTTTCTGGTTCAGTCAACCGTCAGCGAGATTGAGTGTGGGTGAGTATCCGGCTCTGGCTGCTTCTCCGGGCTGGCCACAGGAGCGCTCATATTACTACAAAGGAGCTCCAAGCAACTCAGAGATTCTGCGGGTAGCCTGCAACAGGCTTCCTACAATAGTTTTCTCATGCTCGATGGAAAAACGTTGCACCGGACCGACAATGGCAAGTGATGCATCGACTTTATTGTCGTGACTGAAGATAGGCGCAGCGATGGCTGCCACTTCAAGTTCCCGTTCTCCCCTGTTGACTGCGTACCCCCGTTTTCTAATGCCATCAAGTTCTTTCTTTATTTTTTTCGGGTCGGTAATTGTCTCGGAAGTAAACGTCTCGAATTTGGCCTGGCTGAGGATTTTCTCCCGCAGCTCTGCAGAGCCGTAGGTCAGCAAAACTCTGCCTGCGGCTGAGGCGTGCAATTCCATGTCATCACCTTCCTGGATGGTGAACACAAGACTTGAAGATCCATATTCACGCGAGAGGCAGAAGGAAGTTTCTCCATCAAGCTGGAAAAGAGCAACAGACTCGCCGGTGTCCTCCGCCAATCGCTTCATAATGGGCCGGGAAATCATTACGAGGTTATTGGTGTTCTCATAAATTTTCCCGAGAGCCATAAGTTTTGGACCGAGCCGATATGTTGACGAAGGCGTACGAATAAGAAAATCAGACACCACAAGAGTGGCACACAGCCGGTGTATACGGCTTTTATAGAGGCCTGATTTTTCGCTTAACTCGCTCAGGGAGAGTTCCGGTTCTCTGATGGTAAAATAATTAAGGAGACCGAGAGCCGTTGCAAGACTGTCAACCAGAGGCGCCGACGATTTACTATTCTGTTTATCTTTTTGCACAAGTGCGGATTCCTGTCGTTATATTCGTCTTATGTTCCTGATTTTCCAGAACCTTTGTTTGTTTGAATCACTGAATGGATATGTTTTTTCAGAACCGAGCCGGAAAAACCTAATCGCCCCGTATGATTCTGCATCACAATGCCCTGTTCTTACAAAGGGCAACACGTTCCATCTGGTAGGATAATCCTGCGGATCATTAAAAGCAAATCAAAAAGACAGCCGCACGAGATGGGTCTCCCTTCTACTGACGTAGATTTGGGTTGCAGTTGATTGACACGGATTCTGGGCGCTAACCACAAGCTGCATGCGCTAAGATGACTTGTAATGACATGTTGTTTGCTGCCGGCATGAGCAGGTAATACCCGAAATTGATTCGCCTGCCGGCAGGCCGCTGGCTAAGCTTTCTCTGCCGAGCGTAAAAACGCTTCACTTCTTTCTACAGCAGCAACCAGGGGCCTGTTTGCCGGGGTTGGCGAACTATATCGGGTGCCGTTTTTCGGCAAAATCAGAGGCAACGGTTTGAGCCTCCGTCCATTTCAATTATTGCACCGTTTATATCAGCCGCCTGCGATGAGGCCAGAAAAGCAGTCATCGCAGCGATAGATAAAGGCTCGGCTGGCCGGCCAAGCGGATTTCCCTTAAGACGGCGAGCGATCACCTCGTCAACAGGTAGTTCCCACTCACGGGACAGGTGGCTGTTAATTGCATCCCACCGTTCTGTGCGCGTGGGGCCCGGATTGATCGCATTTATCAGTATGTTGTGCGGACCGCCTTCTGCAGCTGCTGCTTTGGTAATATTCATCAAGGCAGCATTTGCCCCTCCGCCGGCAATATATGCAGGATCAGCAACTCTTCCGGCGCTGCCGATTATATTGATAATGCGGCCGCCATTCTCTTTCATCAGGGGAAACACTTCTCGCATCATGCGAATATAGCCAAAAAGCTTGAGGTCATAATCCTCCAGCCAGTCAGTATCCGGCTTGGACAGAAGCGTCCCGGGCCGTATTGCTCCGGCGACGTTGACGAGAATATCTATCCTCGAAAAGTGCGCCGCAACCCGTTCTACACAGGCCCGCACCCCCGCAAGACTGCTGAGGTCGACAGCAACCGGGAGCGTGTCAATCTTGAACCGGCTGCCCAACTCGGAGGCGGCCCGGCTCACGCCCTCGTCACTCCGGGCGCAGAGAGCGAGGCTGGCGCCTTCTGATGCAAATGTTTCTGCAATGGCCCGGCCTATGCCCTTGCTTGCCCCCGTGATGAGAACAACCTTATTTTCCAGATTCAGTTTCATTCAGGTTTTTTTCCACTCAGATATTGAACGGTCACCTCGATCTTTCACGAAGCTATTTGCTGGTAAAAGTTGCCCAGATGAAGTTCTATTGACTTGCAACATCTATTAAAATCCCGATCGAGAGCGGCTTCGAGAATATCCTTGTGCTCCTTGATAATGGCACCGCCTCTAAATCCATTCGTCTTCAGGTCCACCATTACATACTGACGGTACTGTTCGAATACGCGCCGATGGAAGTCGATGTGAAGCTCTGATCCACAAGCGGATATCAATGAGTTGTGGAAATCCCGGTCACATTCGTACCAATTGACACAGTGTGTTTCCTCGTCATTCTGCATTTTTTTTTCAATATATTCAAGTTTATGATAGGCTGCCACCAGACTTGTCTCCCAGTCGATGCCGCCGTTTTCAATCGAGTGTTTCACTCCGTCAGTTTCAAACAGGATGCGCAGCCGAACCAGATCATTCAGTCGACTCACCGAGGTTCGGGCTACCCTGAAACCTTTCTGGTTCTCCGCATCGACGAGGTCTTCGGTAGCCAGCCGGGCAAGACTTTCCCTGATAACGTTGACGCCCATACCGTAACGCGCCTTGAGCATTTCCATCTTGAGTTTGCTGCCCGGAGAAAGATTCCCCATCACGATGTCATTCTTCAACGCCTCATATACATTCATGGTTCCAGTCTGAATCATAATTATCGACCTGCCAACCTGTTTCTCAAATTCGCGCCTCCTGTTCCTCATATCTCGAGGCGAGCCGCCTGGTTGGATTGAGCAATTCAAGCCAAGCGGCGCCTATTTTCATGGCGGACCTGAAGGAGTCCGGTCTTTTCGATCAAGCGGTGCTCACATGGGAAATGTTTTTTCCCGGCGAGTAGATGTCCAAAATATTCCAGTGGCCATCGGTCGGTACCGGGTTGTTGATCATCGGTACCTCCAAAACAACCGGTTTGTTTAATGAAATCGATTTGATAAGGGCCGGTTTGAATTCTTCGGCAGAGTTAACTCGTATGCCCTCCACGCCGTATGCCCGGGCAATCGCTGCATAATCCGGCGAGGTTGACTGCCCGTCTTTAACAAAGACCGTCCCATAGGTCGTACTGAAATGTGCCTTCTGCAGTCCGGCAATTGTGCCGAATGCATCATTATCCATAATCAGGAAGATAACCGCGATATTTTCATGCCGGGCAGTAGCAAGCAGCGCCGGATTCTGCCCGAATCCGCCATCGCCAATCAAGGCGATGACAACTTTCTCCGGGTTGGCCAGCTTGGCGCCGAGCGCTGCTGCCCCGCCAAAACCCATGGTGGCGAAGCCGCCCGGGATCAGAATGCTGCCGGGTTCGTAGATGGGGAACTGCTGGCCGACGCCGTTCTTGTTCCAGCCGACATCGGTGGTGATTATTGCGTCCCGGGGCAGCACTTCACGCACCTCGGCGAGAATCCGCTCAGGCATCATCGGAAAGGCATCGCTTCGCTCCATTTCAACATTGCGTTGTTTGAATGCCGCCCTGTCTCGAGCGATATCGCGTTTCAGTTCCTCTTTGTCAACGCCTTGCGGCACTCGCGTGCGGGCAACTTTCAGCAGGGCACCAAGCGCCTGCTTGAGGTCGGCAACCGCTCCGATCTCTACGGGATAATTGCGGCCTATCTCGCTTGGTTCGATGTCGATCTGTATAAAGGCCGTCTTGGAAATGTCAAAGGTATACTCCGGATACCAGGAACTGCAGTCCGCCTCTTTGAAGCGGGTTCCCAACCCCAGGATGAGATCCGCGGTACGGCATGCTTCGTTGATATACCTGGTACCCCAGAAACCGGTCATCCCGAGAATGAGGGGATGATCGTCCGGCAGCGCGCCCTTGCCCATCAGGCTGTGCGCAACAGGCAGACTGAGCAGCTCGACCAGTTCCCGCAGTTCCGCCGAGGCGTTGGCAAGCAGTACGCCTCCTCCGGCGTAGATAACCGGCTTCTTCGCCTCCAGCAGACGATCGACAATCTCCCCTGCGGTTGCTCTGTCAAGCGATGGTTTGCGGAGATTCCTGGTGTTCTTTTTCTGGCGTTCGAAGAGCTCAGCATCAACCTCCAGGGAAAAGATATCCATCGGTACATCGACCAGCACCGGTCCGGGCTGGCCGCTTTCGGCCAGTTGGAACGCCTTCTCCATGATCTCCGGCAGAAGTTCGGGACGCTCCACCCGCCATACCCTCTTGACAAAAGGTCGATAGATTTCACACTGGGCGCCGTCCGCGTGCAGGTTCACCTCCTGGTGCGGATGCTTGCCATAGTAGTGACTCGGTATATCACCGGCAATAACCACCATCGGGATGCAATCCAATGCCGCATTGGCAACGCCCGTTGCAGCGTTGGTCAGCCCCGGGCCCAGGTGGGTCAGCACCACAGAGGCCCGCCCGGTGACCCTGGCATAACCGTCTGCCGTATGCGAGGCAATCTGCTCGTGACGGACATTGATGAATTTGATCGAGCTGTTCTCCAGTGCAGACAGCACGGCAATATTCGTGTGACCGCACAGCCCGAAGATATGCTTTACTCCGCGATCTTCAAGATAGTCAACTAATAAGTTTGCGACAGGACCCTTCATGGTTTCCTCCGTTTTTGCCGGCGCACGTTGCCGGGATATAAGGCCTTGGTAATAGCAGCACGAGAACCATCAGAAAACCCGCACCTGTTGGCCGTCACGATGACGAATGGTCTGAACTATTTCTTTTACCAACCTCACCACGTCTCGGTATTGTAGAATTCGCCGTACAACTCTTCGTCGCTTGGCCTGTCCTCGGGGATTGGCCGGGATACCCAGGTATAATTCAGATAGTGCTTCAGTGAGATATTCTCGTTACTGATGTTGCCGGCCCAGACCCCGCAGCCCAGGCTCGAAGTCATTGGCATACCGTTGTTGAAGCTGCCGGCATTGGCCTTCGATTGCGGCTGGCGAACCATCATCCTGCTAACCGGCGCGATGAGTGCGAGTTGATGTATATGTTCGTCATTAAAACTGTAGATGCCGCAGGAATGTCCCTTGCCTTGGGTTGTGTAGATCTGTTCAACCATCCTAAGAGCGTTTTCAAACCCGCTGTATTTGAAAATCGACAGCAGGGTAGTGAGTTTCTCGGTAGAAAACGGATAGTCTTTGCCGATTCGCTCTTCTTTCACGATCAAAAACTTCTTGTCTTCAGGGATCGCAAAACCGGCTTTCTCTGTAATTGCCCGGGCAGGGCAGGCGATGGTGTCAATGGTTCTATGGCCGTCCTGCCAGAGCACCGGTTCAAGTTTTGCCTTTTCTTCATCCGATACCAGGTAGCCGCCTTCCTCCTGCAGTTGCTTGAGAAACGCATTGTAAATGGTCGCCTCGACGACAAGGTTGCCGTCAGCCGAGCAGCCGGAGCCGAAATCTGACATTTTACTGAGCATGGTGTTATGGGCCGCCTCTTTTATATCGGCCGTCTCATCGATTACCATCGTGGAGTTTCCCTGCCCGGCAGCATAGGCTGGCTTGCCTGAACTATGAGCCGATTTCGCCATGGCCGGCCCACCGGTGGCGATGGTGAGGTCACAGATCGCCATCAACTCCTGAGCCAACGGGATAGACGGGCGTTCGGCACAGACATACACATCTTCCGGCAGGCCTATTTTCTTCAGGACTTTGCGCATAATGGCGACGGTTTCAATAGTGGTGTTCTTGGCACGGGGATGCGGCGAAAACACCACCGCATTCTTTGCTTTCAACGAATAGATTCCCATGCCGGGGGGGGTGAGAGCCGGGTTTGTCGTTGGCACCAGGGCGGCAATAACGCCAACCGGCTTGGCATACTTGACCAAACCTTTTTCAGGAATCTCTTCGACCGCACCCACACTTTTCTGACGCAGGGCATCGCGGAGTATTCCTTTGATCTTGAAGCGTTTGTTCGGCCTGCCCTCCCAGTCCCCTAGACCGCTCTCATCAACCCCCATGCGGGCAAGCCGGGTGAAGGTTTTCTCATTCGAAGTCGCCCAAGCCACAGCCTGAATTGCACGGTCAACAGCAGCTTGATCCAGTGCGTCAATCTGCTTCTGGGCCCGCCGCGCCCGCGCGAGCAACTCCTGGGCGTATTGTTTTTCCTCTTCTGTTATAGATCGCGCCATCTTTTATCTCCTGTTTTGAGCCTATGACAAAACGGTCTTTTCGCTCAACCTCCGCGTTATGCTGAAAAATATTATCCTCGGAATATCAATTATATGCCTGCGGTAAAATTTTTCGCATGCCTTGATTTTGAACGAAAAACATCATTTTGCAAGAGGCTCGTTTTATCTCTACTAATTTTCGACTGCGGGTTTGCTCATCACGAAAAGGAGATCAGGTCAAACCAGATCCTCTGCACTGATTTTTCTGCCGACATGATTCTATTGCACGTTTATTACCATTTTTTAAATGACAATACAAATAATAAGTGATATTTTCCGTAATAGCTTTGATTATGTATATATTGGGATAAATCGCAAAATAGAGAAAGAATTGTTTTAACACTTGGTCTCCGGTAACTATATGTAATTAAATCTTTATTATTTGTCTTCCCCATGTCAAAGAACAAAGAGTCAAAAAACAGTGAGAGGTAATCGTGCAGAACAAACGGCAGCAAACAGACCTTATTCTGGAAGAGGAGGTGATGAGGGATGGACTTCAGCTCGAGTCACAGATTTTTACGCTCGATGAAAAAATAAAACTCTTCAACCTCCTGCTCGAAGCCGGTCTCAGGAGAATTCAGGTCGGCTCGTTCGTTCACCCGAAGATTGTACCGCAAATGGCGGATACCGATGAGCTTATTCAGGCCATCGGACCGCAGAAGGCAACAAAGATAACGGGACTTATTCTTAACAACAAAGGACTTGATCGGGCACTGGAGAGCGGCATCTCCCACGTGAGCATGTCCGTGTCAGTGAGCGATAGTCACAGCAGAAAAAACGCCAATAGATCAGCATCTGAAGCTTTGGCCTCAATGACCGATTTAATCAAGAGCGCCTTAAATCAGGGTCTTGAGGTGCGCGCTGGACTGCAGAGTGCTTTCGGGTGTGTCTATGAGGGAGGTATTGCCGAGCGTACTGTCCTCGATGCGGCGCTGAAGATGGCTGATGCAGGCGTTCAGGAGATCAACCTGGCCGACAGCACCGGCATGGCCACACCCCTCTCGATTCGCTCCATGGTTTCGCTCGTTTCCAGAGAACTGCCCGACGTTCGAATTTCACTGCATCTTCATGATACGAGAGGGCTCGGAATGGCGAACATGTTCGCTGGCTACGAGGCCGGCGTGCGAATATTCGACGTGTGCGCCGGGGGGATGGGCGGCTGCCCGTTCATCAAGGGCGCAGCCGGCAATGTCCCGACCGAGGATGCGGTACACATGTTTGAATCGGTGGGGATCGATAGCGGTGTTGATGTGTCGCGTGTCGTTGAGGCCGTCAG
The DNA here is from genome assembly GCA_963710015.1 of uncultured delta proteobacterium. Lineage (GTDB taxonomy): Bacteria > Desulfobacterota > Desulfobulbia > Desulfobulbales > Desulfocapsaceae > MADRE3. Next base: position 591,353 of record CAVPYP010000014.1, read on the forward strand.
GTTTCTTGAAAAAACGTTGAACCGTGATCTGCCTGGTAAAATGAAGCGCGTGCTTGATTTTAAAGAATTGCGCACTTGCTAGGATCGTGTCGGAGAGAGTCATTTTTCCTCACGCCTGCATGCTGGTGCGGCTGCTATCGATGCTAATCATAATCAATGTCAGCCCTTGTATCCCATTACCTCAGGCAGCCAAAGAACCGTTCCGGGAACGAACGTCACAACGGCCAGGACTATCAGGGCCGCCAGGAGGAATGGCAGGCATTCGCGCACAATCGACATCAGCGGCTGTTTGGTCAAGTTGGCAACGACAAAGAGCAACAGACCGAACGGCGGTGTGACGAGCCCGAGCATGATGTTGATAACGACGACAACCCCGAAATGGACGAGATCGATGCCCAACAGCCTTGCCGTGGGTATGAGGATGGGCACGATAACCAGCAGTATCGTGCTCCCCTCCAGCAGACAGCCGAGTCCGAGAAGCAGGATATTGACCAGTAATAGAAAGCCGGTAGATGTCAGGTGAAATCCGCTGACGAAGTGCTGAACCGTAAGCGGAATATTCTCGATGGTGACCACGTAGTTGAACGCCAGCGCCCCGACAAAAAGCATTCCGATCGCGGTCGATGTCTTGGCGCTGGAGCGCAAGACTCCATAGAGCTGGCGAAGCGAAATGGCGCGATAGAAAACTGCCGCTGCAAAAAGCGCGTAGGCAGCCGCCGCGGCAGCCCCCTCGGTCGGGGTCATGATTCCGCCGTAGATGCCGAAAAGAAGGATGACGGGGAGCATAAGGGCGGGAAATGCATTCCAGGCGATACGAGGAATTTCGCGCATGGGGACCGCCTCCTCGACCGGATACTTCCTGTGGCGCGAGATTATCGTGTTCGTGCACATGAACACAACACCAAGTAACAATCCGGGTATAATACCGCCCAGGAAGAGATAGCCGATAGACGCATCGGAGACAAGCGCGTAGATAACCATCGGAATCGACGGCGGAACAATTGGCCCGATAACGGCGGATGACGCGGTTATCGCGGCAGCATATGAGACCGGGTATTTTCCGTCACGGGTCATCATGCCGATGATGACCCGGCCAAGGCCTACGGCATCGGCAACGGCTGAACCGGACATGCCGGCGAAGATGACGCTCAGCAGCACGTTTACGTGGCCAAGCCCCCCGCGGAATCGACCAACCAGCATGAGACAAAAATTCAGTAAGCGATCGGTCAGGCTGCCGGTATTCATCAGATCGGCGGCCAGGATGAACAGTGGCACGGCCAGCAATACATAACTGCCGGTCAGGCCGTTCAGTACTTGCTCGGCCGCGGTGCCGAGATCGAGCCCGGCCAGCAGGAGGTAGAAAATCGAGCCGGCGAGCATCGACAGCCCGATTGGCAGCCCGAGAACAGCAAGAGTAACCAGTAATATGACGCAGAGAATAAATGGACTCGGCATTATGCTCTGTCCGAATCTTTTGCAGGCTCTAGTTGCGGCAAAGTGCCGCGAACGGACACCCAGACCAGCCGGCAATGACGAATGATGCATGCAACCGAGAAGATCATATAGATCGAATACAGGTAGTTAATTGGAATGTGCAGGGAGGCTGTGCGCTCACGTTTCATAAATGTCACGTAATCCCAGCTGGCGGCCAGCGAAATCAGCAGAAGAAAGACCAGAACCGAACTGGTGATAATCTTGAACACGCGCCTCACTTTATCAGGAACCGCATTGTAGATAATATCCATGCGGATTTCTTCGTCGTCTGACAAAACGAGTCCCGCTCCCCAAAGTACTCCCCATAGCCAGCATAAGAGGCAAACTTCCTCACTCCAGGATAGTGGTCGAACCAGAAAATAGCGGAATCCGATCTGCAGCAGAAAGACGACGAACATCGTTCCGAGGAGCATGACTGAAACATCTTCGGCTCGCCGGCGCAGCCAGTTCCCGCCGATGAGCCATTTGTTTTTCTTTGTCATGGTTTACTCTTGCGCAAAGGCAGATTCGAGCGGTAAAGCGTCCCGGTTGGGACGCTTGTGCCGCTGCATGAATCAACAGCGGCACAAACGAATCTGTTTTACAGCGCGTTGATACGGTCCAGGGCTCCTTCTGGCCAGTCGCTGCCGTACTTTTCGAGATATTTCGCCTGAGCGTGAGTTCGAAATGCTTCAACGTCCGGCTTATACACCTTCATCCCTTGAGTCTTGAAGGATTCGAGCACACCCTGCTCACGTGCGATAAACGTGGCCTCGTAGTCGTCAATCGCTTTGTCCGCAGCCGCCTGAAATTCTGCTTGCTGCTCCGCTGTCATTGCATCCCAGATTTTGGCCGAGACTGCCATTACATCGTAGCCGATGACATGACCTGTCAGAACATACTGCGTTGTAACCTCGTTAAACTTCATAAGCTGGGTATTGAGCGGGGGATTGTCCTGCCCATCGATGGCACCGGTCTGCAGGGCCGTATAGGTCTCAGCAAAAGCTACCGGCGTTGGGGTTGCACCAATTGATTCCCCCAGGAATTGCCAGAATTCACCCGGAGGCATGCGCAACTTGATCCCGGCAAGATCGGCCGGGGTCATGATCTCTTTGTCCGGCTTCACGTTGACGTTACGCGATCCGAAATAAACAGGAGCAACCACCTGGATGCCGAGTTCATCGTGTGCCATCTTGATGAATTCGGCTCCTACGTCGCTCTTGAACACTTTCCGCAGGTGCTCCACATCACGGAAGAGATAGGCCGAAGTCATCAGCGACCAGGCGGGAAGTTGCTTTGCGATGTCCGCCGGAGCGAGATTGACCATTTCGACATTGTCCCGCTGCAATGCAACAAGTTCGGTACCCTGCTTGAAAAGTGAATTGAGCCAGTAGGGTTCAAAGTCGAAATTTTCTTTGATTGATTCGGCGAAGGCCTTATAGGCATCGGCGCGGAGATCTTGTTCGGCGAATGCGCAGCTAAAGCGCAGTTTTGTTTTCGCCTGAGCGAAAACAGTAGGAATGAATGCAAGCGATATTGCCAGGACGCCTGCGACAATTACAAAACGTCGTGTTAAGCGAGAATGCATGAGACACCTCCTTGTTGAGTTGGTTGAAACTCGATGAAGCACAGCTATGGACAACGGCCGGTGCGGACAAGAAATACCGACCTGAAATTGCCCAATAAGAACAAAGTTCTCCATAGTAGGATAAAATTGAGTAGACATTCTGTCAATGATTATATTTCCATCTCCAAAGAAATGCTCTGGCTGCAGCAATATTGAAGAATTAAGATAGGCTCACCCGGTTTAAAGACGCAGTAGCGCTGCTTCATTACCCATGTATTGATTGGCACGACCAGCCTGCGCCAGGTGCTGCGCAGCAAATCTTCGAGTGGTAGAATTCCATACCATTGGCTTGGGCGGTTGTTCGTTCATAAGGGGCGAGGCAGGCATTGAGCTAAAAACCTTGTTGAAAGCAGTCGTGTTTATGGAGCAAACGCTGAAAAGTTCACTCCCCGGTCGATTGAGTCGTGGGCCGAGCTTTCAAAAATCTTGTGATACGCTGTGAAATAACGTAGGCTAAACTCCGTCAGTCGCAGGTTTAACAAAAAAACGATTTGGGAACAGAATCCAATACAGGGAAAGAGAAGGTCATGAGACAACAGAGTGAATTGCAGGTAACGGTGCGAGGTGCAACAATTGGAGGGCCCAGGCCACTGATTTGTCTACCACTGGTTGGTGATACACGAGCAAAGGTTCTCCAGGAGGCAGAAGAACTGGTAACACTGCATCCTGATCTGCTTGAGTGGCGCATCGATGCGTATGACGATGTCGAAAATAGAGAGGATTGCCTCTCTTTGTTGAAAGAGATCCGGGGTGTCATCGGTGAGACACCGCTGATATTCACCTGCCGAATAGATCTGGAGGGAGGTATCAAAAAAATTTCCCGTGAAAACCGACTGGAGTTATCTACTGCGGCAATGAAAAGCGGAGATGTTGACCTTATTGATATAGAGCTCTGTAATGATAACGAGTTTATTGCCATCATCAAAAAGCAGGCGAAGCAGAGTGGCGTCAGTTTAATCCTTTCCTACCACAATTTTAAAGAAACACCCAGTGAAGCGTTCATCTATTCCAAGCTGGTTGAGGCCCAGAAGGCAGGCGCCGAAATCTCAAAAGTAGCCGTCATGCCGAAAAACTACAGTGATGTCCTTACGCTTCTGAGTGCAACCAATAAAGCGAGGAATGAAACAGTGCGCGGCCCCATCGTGACGATGTCCATGGGGCCCGAAGGCGCTGTCAGCAGGCTGGCCGGCGGTCTCTTTGGCTCCGATATCACCTTTGCCATAGGCATGCAGGCATCAGCCCCCGGCCAGATACCCATAAAAGTGCTGAAAAAAGGTATGGATCTACTGTACAACGGGTAATAAATGGTACAGGTCATAGAAATCCTCGGTTTTGCCGGACACACCGCGACCCACGATATGCAGGTCCTCAGTGTCGGTGAAGTGTATGATCGGTTGGCTGTCGCTTATGTGGTCGGCCTGGAGGCGGCGTTGACCCAAAACTTCCCGAGATGCCGATATCGGTAGGTGATTGGCAGAGGATGAGATGTGTTCTTGAAATAGAAGCGTCAATGCCGTGGCAGAATCATTTTTCCATTCGATACATGCTCAACTTAGCTGGGAATCCACTTTATTTTCTCAAGATCAGTCACATGAAACCTAAGCCCTGCTTAGCTTTAGTCATCATTGACCGCTTGTTTTTATAAGACCTGGCAGTCAATTGGCAAACATTCCTGTGCAACTCTGGACCTCTGAGAGTTTAAACAATAACAAAATACAAAACCTGAGCAGATCACTCAAGCTCAGATTCCCTCTAAACATACAGGGATCCAAACAGACAATCCTGAGCTGGTTGGTGCAATGCACAAATAATCACAGACTATCAAGGGCATAAAAAACAATTCCTTGCGTCCTGCTAACGACTATGGTAGTTTCTGCCGCATTTTTTCCACTAAACAACGTGAGCTGCCAGAAATCTGAAAAATAGCCATCAGTATCAGCTGCAACCAACAGCGTTTCAATATACAAGCGCTCAGGTTTTTTTTGGTTCTCGAGTGGCGACAGCTCCTTCAGCATCGGTGGAACCGACACAACAGCCGTATATTGTATATGTATGAGTCATGAGGTACTGACTTCGCATTACGCTCCCGCATGGCTCAAATCAAGCACGGCCATCTGATGAATTTTTTGTGCTACTGTCGATACCCCTGCAGGCATGTAAAATACCTTTAATTTCATATAGCTTAAAGCCATCATGTTCAAAACTGAAAAAATTACGCTGGGATGCGTCCAGCTATTTACTCGAGACTTTTTATGATACAAGCTTCCAATATTGCTCTTGCATACGGCAAACGAATAATTTTTAAAGACGTCAATATAAAATTCACTCCAGGCAACTGCTATGGCCTCATCGGTGCAAACGGCACGGGCAAGTCAACCTTTCTCAAGATACTCTCGGGGCAGCTCGAACCGGACAGTGGTGAGGTTTTTGTCAGTGGCAAACAGCGCATTGCTGTACTGAACCAGGACCAGTTTGCCTTTGATGAAATCACCGTCGCCGAAACCGTACTCATGGCGCACACCCGACTGCATGAGCTTATAGCTGAGCGGGAAGCGCTGTATGCAAAGACTGATTTTACAGAGGAAGACGGCATCCGCAGTAGTGAGCTTGAAGCAGAGTTTGCCGAAATCAACGGCTATGAGGTGGAATCTGACGCTGCTGTTTTGCTGAGCGGGCTGGGAATAGGTGAAGCGTTGCGCGATAGGAAGATGAAAGAGCTGGAGGGCAGGGAAAAGGTTCGAGTGCTGCTCGCCCAGGCGTTATTCGGCAATCCGGATATCCTGCTGCTTGATGAGCCGACAAACAATCTTGATCGGGACTCAGTGATCTGGCTGGAGGGGTTTCTTGAGCGATTTCAGAACACGGTAATTATCGTATCTCATGACAGGTATTTCCTTAACAAGGTTTGTACTCATATGGCTGACATCGATTATGGCCAGATCAGGATCTATGTCGGTAATTACGATTTCTGGTATCAGGCAAGTGAGTTGTTGAAACAGCAGCGCCAGGATGCCAACCGCAAGGCTGATGCCAAGGCCAAAGACTTAAAGGACTTTATCGCACGATTTTCCTCCAATGCCTCCAAGGCCAGGCAGGCAACCTCAAGAAAGAAACTGCTTGATAAGCTGGAAATCGAAGACTTGCCCGCCTCGTCACGAAAATATCCGTTTATTCATTTTAAGGCCGGCAGGCCCTGTGGTGATGTCATTCTTGAAGCTATGAATCTCACAAAAGACATTGATGGAACGCGGGTTCTCGACGATTTTTCGCTCGAAGTCAAAAAGGGTGAAAAAATTGGTTTCATTGGTCCTAGCAGCGTGGCAATTTCCACTCTGTTTCAGATTCTGGCAGGAGAAATTGAACCGGACAGCGGTAGTTTTCGCTGGGGACAGACCATGTCCGTTTCTTATTTTCCCAAGGAAAACAGTATGTATTTCAATAATGACAAAACCCTCGTCGACTGGTTGGGAGAATATACCCCTGTTACTGAAGGGGAAAGCTACGCCAGAGGATTCCTTGGGAAAATGCTTTTTTCAGGAGAAGAGGCACTAAAAAGGACCAGTGTACTTTCCGGCGGTGAAAGGGTGAGATGTATGCTCTCCAAAATGATGCTGAGTGAGGCTAATGCGTTGATTCTCGACGAACCCACCAACCACCTTGACCTTGAATCAATCACCTCTCTCAACAATGGGTTGCAGGATTTTCCAGAGATCGTGATGTTTTCCTCTCACGATCATCAATTGATGGCCACAGTCGCCAACAGGATCATTGAGATTATGCCGAACGGAATTATCGATAAAATGCTGCCGTATAATGACTATCTGACCGACCCCGGAGTAGTGCTGCAAAGAGAGCAATACCTCTGAGCAGCACTAGATTGGCGGCTTTATCAAATCTCAATACAAAGAGAGTTCTTGCAAAATGATGATTTTCGTTCAAAATCGAGGCATGCGAAAATTTTACCGCAGGTATATAATTGATATTCCGAGGATAAAATTTTTTGCATAACGCAGAGGTTGAGCGAAAAGGGGTTTTGCAAAAGGCGAGTACGACAGATCCATGCCTGCAAACAGGGAATAACTCCACAGAACAGTCCCCAGCCCTTCAGGGATAACAGCCATCTCCGCCAGTTGAATTACGATAAGATCGTTGGTCTCAGGATCAGCGGTTGTAAAGGAGACATGGCCATCCTGTGATACGACAATGGCAACCGAGCCCGGTTGTGCATGGGCAAAGCGAGCCGCGGACTGGTGTCTGGTGCCTCCCAGGTCCGCCAGATTAACGGTTGTAACCTGCTCGTTCTCTATCGGTTTATACACGCAGATATTTCCAAGAGGAACATGGTTCTGGGGAGATATGATTTTAGCACCGAAGCAATAGACAAATCGGTCAAAAGACATGACCAGTGCTCCATCCACGGCAGTCAGTCTGGCGATATGTTTGCACTGTTGATCCAGCTGTTGCTCCAGCCGTTTCAGGTTCTCCCTTTCCACTATTGTTTTATTTTGAAACGATGCCCCAAAGAAATTTTTAACGACGCTTACCAGGGAAGGTTTTTTTGTTAGATCGTAACTGCTTTCGAGAAAGATTGCCCCTCCTGTGTACGGGACAGGGGTATCGATTGAGTTCTGCCACTGCCCGGTATCAGGCACCACCAGCAGAGTTCCACCTTTGCCGTGCTTACGCATGTGCCTGGCGGTGCTCAACAGGGACATATAGCGCATCAGATAAAGGATCGTATCGTTTTGTTGATCTTTTGGCGATGACAATTTAGGAATGATTTTGCTCATCAGCAGGGAGTCATCAATAAAATAAGCCTCATTGCCGGTCAGTCCCGCAAGGCTTTTCCCTCCAAAAGATATCAGCACCCTCCCCGGTCCCATTGTTTCCACTCGCAGGTTGGGAATAAGCGTATCTGCAGAACGTGTTTTAAATCCCCAAACTGTCAGATTTTTCTCTTTGTTCGGCCAGACACCGATATCAGCTCTTGGTTCTTCAAGGGCGGCGCCCAATTTCACGAGATGATTGACTTCACAACTGATTGGCTCATCGAATATGAACGTATCGAATGATTCCTGCGCTGGATCGAGGACCAGCGAGATGGTCACAGCATTCCCCTCTTCAGTGGTGAAGCTTGTCCAGACAGCAACATCAATCATTTGCGAAATAATGTGTGGTGAGGGAATTAAAGAAATATTCTGGAAGAGGCTGCCAACGAGTGTGGCTGGTAAGGTTGATTTCACCAGCCGATGAATTCGCCTCGATAATTCTTCAATGAAGTCAGCACTTAAATTGTAGGCCGTGTGTATCATAGAGCAATACCTAAACCGTCCTCAGCTGTTATTACAAGAAGAAACAGTGATTAAACAGTACATTACCTGCGGAGCATTATCGAACTTCTGGATAATAAGCATTTATATCTGAAAGTGTAGCTCATAACGTGACGTATGGTTGACTGGAAATCGTCCATGCAAATCGATGAACGTCCTGCCATCGGTTGTGCAAATCTTCACCAAAGCGGTCTTTTTTGCCTTCTGCTCCTGGCTGATCTATCGAAATGATATCTGACGCCGTTTCGATGAGATTTCTGGAGAGGGGTCAAAACCGGCTGCCGGAATCCCTGCTGGTCAATGGCATCGATATCGCAAACTCAAGCGATCTCAGGCTCCTCATATCGATAGCCGATGCCGTATACCGATTGAATGAGATCAAGTTGTGGTTTTATCCTGGATAATTTAAGGCGCAACTTCTTGATATGGCTCAATCCAGCATGGAAAGCCAATGCTTTACAAGGGCAATGGATTGGTGTTGCCGATGATGTGCTGAGAGGAAAAAATCCGCGAGTGACGCTCGATGAAAAGTCTTAACCGTGTTTTGGACTGTATTGCCTTTTCAACCAGGAACTCAGGCCATCCAGCCCCGGGAAAAGAACCCGCTCGGATATATTGCATTGATCGAGTTTATCCCGGCATTCCCATTTCAGTTCAGCGGGAATAATTAATCTGCGAAAAAGACAGGGATCATTTTCCAGCCAGGTGTCGACATTTCTTTTCACGTTTGGCATTACCGAAAAGAGCGCAAATTGGTTTACAATTCTTTCATTGATTGACGGAGGTTCGAAAAAAAGCAGAAACTCTTCTGAATCTCCCAGATCTTCAAACTCTTTGAGCGTTTCCACGACGTCATGAAAGGAACTTTCTTCTGAGCTCAGGGCCTCAGTCTGTGGGCTGATGCTCGTCAGCAGTTCCAGAGTAAATGCCTGTGCGCCTTCTGCCCGGAGGAGATTCGTGAGCATATTGGGGAGGTGATTGTGCGTTTTTTCATAATCAACTACCCAGATGACACCATCGGTTGCAAACCGTTCGAGATTGGCCGTGGCAAAATGCAGCGCCACGTAGGGAGAATACGTCCAGTCAAGGAGTCTGGTCGGCAGTCCATGATGCTGGGCAATGGAGAGAAGATGCCAGAAAGAGCTCAATTCCCTGGAACTCAGCCTGGCATATTTCCTGAAGTTCCTCAGCAAATGTTTTTCCAGCTGCCAGTATGGCCCCTGAAGCCTTTTCAGTGATGTCTCCAATCGATAGGAGCTGTCTGACAGGCCGCGGAAAACAAAAGGGGATCTGAATCGTTGGATCGTGTCGTTCCATGAACCCTCAAAAAGTTCATACTGCAACTGACTCCATGAAGAAATAGTAATATCTGACATAGTTTAAACCATCACAGTTGCTCTTTGTTCAGCCATCTCTTTCCCGTCATCATTTCCTTATCTCATAATCAGGTCATGATCATGAAAGACATTATCCCTATTTTCTACGATTCTCATTAGTTTTATAGCATAAGAGCCTCTTGCAAAATGATGATTTTCGTTCAAAATCAAGGCATGCGAAAGATTTAACCGCAGGCATATAATTGATATTCCGAGGATAAAATTTTTTAGCATAACGCGGAGGTTGAGCGAAAAAGGCGTTTTGCAAAAGGTTCATGATTACGAGATAGTGCCGTGTCGTCCATGGTCCCAATTTGAACATTGTAACAGGACCGATGTTTGGGGAGAAGCTCACCGGAAGTCAACTTCCTCAATGCTTTCTGGCCAGCAGAACTTTTTCCAGCAGATCAGCCATATCGAGCGGTTTCAGGCAATAGTCAAATGCGCCTTTTTTCATGCCCTCCAGTCCTGATTGCAGCGTCCCGTGGCCGGTGAGAATAATCACCTTGATATCGGGCTGCATCTTTTTCATTTCCTCCATGCACTCAAGGCCGTTTCGCTCCGGCATCAGCATGTCCATGATGACGACATCGTAACTACCGGAGGCAAACTTCTCCAGGGCATCGCTGCAGCCGGCGGAGGTGTCAGCCATGATTCCCCGCCTGAGAAAAAATTTGGCGATGATCTCAACAAATTCAAGCTCATCGTCAACCAGCAGGACTTTGTCTTTTTCCGTCATTGCCGCACCTCTTTGTTTTCTGGCGAGTTTTTGTTCAATATGGCATCGATATCTTTGAGAAACTTCTGCCTGTATCGTTCCACTTCCTGGGGGTGATTCATCACCATATCAAGCTGGCGGGCGTGAAGCGTCAGGTAACCGAGAATTTGCAGACGCTGTTCAAGATACTCTATCGGGCGTTTTTTTACCCTTGCCAGAAGCGCATCCGAGCGAAGCTCAACCTGAAAGCCATGTGTCTGGAGAATGTCTGCCAGCAATTCCGCCCGTACCGCCTTGCGCCTCATGTCGGCAGCCCCCCCCTTGAAGCGAAAGGTAACATAACTCTCTGTCAGCAGATCGCTCAAATAGGCCTCTATCATTGCATAGTGGTAGCCAAGTCGAACACTGAGGTTGCAGAAATCATTCGATATGAGAAAGTAGTTTTTGGTAGTCAGATGCGAAGCAACAGCGGGATCGAGTTCCGGCCGCATGGCCGATTGAAAAATGATGGCACCAAAACCTCTGGCGCTGACCGGCGGCGGCCCCTCCCATGGATAGGCCGATATCCCCCGCCAGATCGCCAGCATGGGAACTGAGGTTATTTCCTCAATCCTGACCGTTCGGCTTTCATCCCTGACGCCTGCAGCAAAGCCATCCGCCAGATTGATCACCCACCACTCCAGCGGGACCTCACCAACAAGCCGTTTTGCCGTCCTCTTGTCCACCTGGTGACGGTGGTCCAGAGTGAACATTTCTGTCACTGATTTTTCATGGCAGAAACGGGTGATGTCATGAAGCGTCTCGCACCATGAGATTTTGAAGCGGCTGGAAGCAGGGTCGTGCAGGTTGAGCGGTGTAATATGCTGCAAGGCCTCCGTGAGGATATACTGTACCGGGCTGCCCGCCATGGGATTTCTCTGGACAGGTTTTTCCCCCAGGAGTTTTTCGATACGCCCTCTGTAGATCGTCTGTACCCTGGTATCAACTGTGATGAGCAGACCCTGCTCGAGTGTCTGCATGACTCCCTGCACACTGAACAGGGCCGGGATACCGAACTCTCGGGCAACCGTTGCCAGGTGCCCGGCTTCACTCCCATATTCAGCAATAACAGCTGCTGCCCTGCCCAGCAGAGGAGCATATTCAGGCAACGGGTATTCGACCAGAAGGACAGCTCCCCTGGGGAAGGTTTGAAGCTGCTCCGGTCGTTCGATTTTGAATAGTTCTCCGCAGGCAACGCCACTGCTTGCAGGGATGCCTCCTTTGCCTATTACTTCAGCACCGGTTTCCAGTTCGTAAACTGGTGCCTCTGTCTGTTCGTTCCCCGTTGCCGGCACCGACCTGCTCTGCAGGATGTAGAGTCTGCCCAGCTGATCAAATGACCATTCTATATCCTGGGGCCTGCCAAAATGGTGTTCAAGAATCTGGCTTGCCTCTGCCAGCATCCTTAGCTGGTCATTGTTCAGGGTGATGCTCACCTCAGCAGTGTTTGGGGCTGACGTGCCCTGCCTGATGGTGCTCTGAAGCGTGGCGTGAGGCGCTTTACGGTCCAGCAGAAAACGATCGGCAGCCCTGGTGCCATCGACGACGCCCCGGCCTATGCCGGTAGTTGCATTAATCCGGATCACCTCGCCATGTGTCTCATCGGTACTGCAGCTGTAGGTTACACCACTGGTTTTTGACTCCACCATCAGCAGACAACCGACGCACATCTCAATATCGTGGTGACGATAGCCTCTCTGCCATCGGTAGGCGATGGCCTTCGGTCCGTATTTGCTGGCGACAACCTTCTTGTAGGCGGCAGCGAGCGAGTTCCGGTCAACATCGAGTTCGGTACTGTAAAGTCCGGCAAAGGTAACGCCGACAACATCCTCGCCCAGAGCGCTTGAGCGCAGGGCAACTTTGCAGCCCGCACTGCTCTGTTCTTCAAGCTGCGCATAGCCGCCCATCAGAATTTCTTCAAGCTCCGGCGGCAGTGGGCTGTTCATCACTGCTCTTTGTATTTCCTCACACCCCTTGTAATACGACTGCAGATTTTCAGGTTCGAGCACCTGCAACAGGCGATTAATTTCAGTCAGCAGCCGTGGCGAGATAAAGCGCCTGGTGGCTGAAGCGCTGATGACAAAGCCACGGGGTATCGTCAGGGCTGGAAGACCGGCGATTTCTCCGAGATTCGCCATCTTACCGCCTACCTGGTCCCGGTTTTTACCGGATATCTCATGCAGATCATAGACAAGAGGGCCGTCTGTGTACTGCGGTACGCTGTCGACGATTGCACCGATCTCCTTGCTGATTTTTTCAAAGGTTTTTTCCAGTGCCGAATACCTGTCCGGAGCCATGGCCATCAGGCTGAAAATCATCTTGTAGACGTTGGCCAGGACAGTGGTGATCCTTGAACGGATATCGGCCATCCGATAGCTTTCATGGCCATAGTAGATCTTTTCCAGTTCGGCCATGGCCTGGAGGGCATTGTTGTTTGCTGTGAGAAGGGTCCTGAAGGAGGCGTATCGTTGTTTAAACTCCAGCCGCAGCCGATCAGGATCCTGTTCGCCTGACCCTGACTCTTGAAAAAGCCACTGGCGAATGGTGGTGAAAAAGTTGGTCATGCAATTTCCCTCAGGCACACGGTAAACTGTCACCTCCATATTGTGACAGTTTACCGTGCAGAGTTGATGAACGCTTAGCAGATCAGTGGCCGATTCTCAGGCCCAGACCTTCAAAGATGTACATGATGCCAAAACCATACCATAGGGTATAGATAACATAAAATCCCAAGGCAACGAGTATCATAGCCATATTTTCCTGCCAGTTCATCGCCTTGACGCCATAGTAGTTATAGGCTGGCTCTAATGCCTTTTTACTGACATTGGCGACGATTTTCGCATCCGCAAACTGCTCCTGCTTGGTGAGATCCTGACTGATGCCCTTGAAGAGCGTCCACCAGTTATACAGGACCTCCCGTTCTGGAAAACCATACTTCTCTGTAATCGGTGCTCCGTTATTATTAAACATGAAATCAGCATCGTTGAGGCTGGCGGCGAGGATCTTGCCCAGGTCTCCATTGACCTGCAGGCTGCCGTCGGAAACTGAAGCCGCAATACCGTTTTTTTCAAGCATCAGAATTGTCTGCTGAACCTGTTTCTCATCGGCAATCTTTGCCGTGGCCGCGAGCTCTTTGCCGGCGTATTGTTCGCTGTCGGTCTTTGCCTTCGGGATAAAGTAGGATGATCCCTTGGAAATCATGTTAAAGAGATTGTCCATATAATCAAGGCCATTCATTTTGCCGGGAAAGATGGGCGTAAATATAAGGGCCAGGACAACAAAAAAGCTGCCCAGGAGCACGAGTCCCCGGGTCATTACCCGTTTTTTCATACTCATGTTAATTCACCTCCGATTTCAATTCTTTTATATTACTGAAGAAGGCATAGAATACCCAGACCGTAAAGGCACTGATGGCAAAAAAGAACAGACAGTTGCCGATAAGACTGAGCATTGCCCCGGTACCTTTGCTGATGGTAATGTAATTGAGGCTGCCAAGTTTCTCCGGAAGGGCAAAGAAACGGTTGATAAAGCCTGCAGAAACAGCCACCGCAAAGAATCCGCGGATCATGATGCCCGGGACAACCTTGGTAACCAGAGAACCAACCTGAACGCCTATCAGCGAGCCAAGCAGCATCCCCATTGCCAGGGTATAGAAGACAAAGCCGAAAATGGCATACTGGCTGAGAGCACTGTAACCGGCGGTGAAAACGATCTGAAAAATGTCGGTACCGACGGTGGTCATTGAGGAGACACCAAGACCATAGACAAAGATAGGGAAGGTGAGAAAGCCGCCGCCAACGCCCATAACCGCTGCCGCCATTCCGACGATAAAACCACTGACGATGAGAAATATTGCTGAAATTTTACGGCCTCCCGGGGTGATGCCCTGGTCGAAGGTGATCATCGGCGGCAGGTTGATGGATTGCAGACGCTTGCCCATCTTGGGGATCTCTTCGTCTTTGCCGGGCTTACTTTTTCCGGCAGCTTCACCTCTTCTCGCCGTAAAGTAGTCGGCCAGGGCGTAGAAAGAGAGGAAACCAAGGATGACAACGTAAACCGCGGTGATGAAAAGGTCACTGAGGACCGGGTTGAGGTCATAGAGGTACCTGTTGAGCATGCCGCCGAGGCTCGCCCCACCGATCGAGCCAATGAGGAAGGTAACGGCGAGGGACATGGAGATATTGCCAAGCTTTCTGTGCAGGACACTACCCATGATCGCCTTGGCGAATATATGGAACAGGTCCGTGCCGACGGCCAGGATACCCTTTACACCCACGCTCATCAGGGCCGGGGCGATAATGAAACCACCGCCTGCACCGATACAGCCGGTGATAAGACCTGCACAGAGTCCGACAAAAACAGAGGCGAAGAAAATGGCATTGGTGTAGTGGGAGGGCATGTATGCTGTTTTTCCACCCAGGACATTCGGCAGCCCTGAGCCATCACCTGCTGCAATGGCAATACCGCCTATCAGTATTGGCAGCAGCAGGAGCAGCAGCAGCCCCTTGCGCGTGCGGCTCTTCAAGATGTTGGTGGACATCTCCAGCTCCCAGCGGGCGTGTGCCTGGGAGCCTTTCATGAGCAGTTGATAAAATTCTTTTGCGTAACTCATAATCGTAATATTCTCCTTGTTGATAAACGTACTCTGTTGTGTATGATAATCCTGTTGTGTGACCTGCAGTTCAGATCGGCATTGACATAAACACCTTTGCCTGGGCCTGGTCGATCTTCTCCTGGTGCAGACGTTTCTTCTCATAGGCGTCCGCCAGTTTTTCCAGTAACGGTTCAAGCTCGATGGGCTTCATCAGGTAGTCAAATGCCCCGAGTTTCATGCCTTCAATGCCGGAGTCCACCGAGGCATGACCCGTCAGTAAAACGACTTCGACAAGCGGTTTCAGCACACGAATCTGCCGCAGGGTCTCAATACCGTCCATGCCGGGCATTTTGACGTCAAGCAGAACGACATCAACACGTTTCGCATCCAGGATACCAAGCGCCGCCTCACCGCTGTCTGTACCCAGGGCAACCAGCCCTTTTTTATTCAATCTTTTCACCATCAGTTCCCGAAACTCTTCTTCGTCATCGACGACCAGCACGGTAAATTCTCTCATGATTTGCCTCTTGTGTTTGTTTTGATGCCGTTATTTTTTTCAGTTCCATTTCAATAGTCAGCCTAAACAGTCATGCCCATAGACATGACCGGTAACACTATGGTGAAGACCGCCCCTCCTGTCTTCCTGTTCTCTGCCCGAATGGTTCCTCCCAGCTTATGGACGATATCGTAGCTGATGTAGAGCCCCAGCCCCGTGCCTTTCCCCGGTGCCTTGGTGGTGAAGAACGGGTCAAAAAGCTGTTTCAGATGTTCTGGCTGTATTCCCGGGCCGGTATCGGTGATATCTATCCGCACCTGATCATCCTTCAGGTACTGAGTGCAGACCGCCACCTCTCCATCCTTTCCGACGGCATCTATGGCGTTGTTGATGAGGTTGAGAAAAACCTGCTGCAGCTGCGGAGCATCGGTGAGGGTCTCGGGGACATTGGTGTCTAATGTTCTGATAATTTTTATATTATTGTAGTCAGCCTCTTTCTCGACAAAAGAGATTGTCTCCGTGAGCAGCTCATTTATCTGCACCTTTTCATTCTGCGCACTCATCTTTCTCGAAAAACCAAGCAGCCTGTGGGTTATGGTTCCTGCCCGGCGGACATGATATTTGATCTGTTCAACAGCCTTGGTATACTCGTCATGGTTCTTCAGGCAGGCGGGGTCTTCATCCGGCAGCAGTTCGCCTATCCATCCCGCCTGATTGGTAATCATCTGCAGCGGGTTATTGATTTCATGGGCAATCCCTGCGGCGAGCCGGCCGACCGTGGCCATTTTCTCCACCTGGGCAAATTGAAGGTGCAGCGCCGAGTGCTCCCGGTCTGACTGTTCAAGCTTCTTTGACAAAGAGATGCTGATCACCGTTGCTCCTGACATGGCTGCCACCGAGATAATGATGACGATCATGATGATCCGGTTCCGGACCTGCAGGTAATAGCCAAGAGAATCGGCAATATTGGCTTTCAGGATCAGCAGCCAGTGCCCCTTGTCGATCCAATGGGTTGAATAGATGTTGGTATCCGTCACCAGCAAACCGGCGGAATCGAAGGAAATAAGCCTCTTTTCCGTCTCGCTCAGCTGGACCAGCCCCTGCAGGCTTGGCGTCTGGATATCTCCGGCACGGTTGACGATAAAGACATCTCCCCGGGGGCTGAGCTGGGCTGAATGCAGCAGCGCATTGAAAAAGCTGGAGTTGATGGTGGCACGCAGGACAAAAGTCTTCAAGGGGTTGGTGACCGCCACCACGAAATGCGGCACACCTCTGTAGCCGTCAAAGACATCGCTGATATGCACTCCGTTGATCAGGGTTTCCCTGAACCAGCTGGCATCCGCATAACTTTTACCCTCGACCTTGCTGCGATAGGGGCCGACATAGGCATGCTGATTGCCCGAGGCATCAATGGTCTGCAGATCGACGGTATCGCCTTTGGGTGACATTGCCAGATAGAGTTGTTCAATATTTTTCTGGTCCAGCAGATAGTCTTCCGAATGCATCGCCACAACCGTATTCAAAAAACTGATCTTCTCTTTTAAAAACAACTCGATGACTTCCCCGCGATGGGCGACGGTACTCGACGCCAGTTCCCCCAGTTTATTGACATTGGTCTCTTCAACCGAGGCTTTCATCACCCAGGCAAAACCGACAATCGGCATGACACTCAGACAAAAAAAGGCAATGAGCAGATTGCGGGTGATAATAGAATAGTATTTTTTTTTCCTTTCCATTTTCGTCTCAGCAGGCAAAGATGGTACTTACCTGGTTAACCATTAGATTTTCAGGAGTCTTTTCCCAGAGAATCAGGTCGCCAGGCAGGGTAATTTCGCCGAGGTCAAGAGAATGCTGTGTCTCCTGATCGACAAGCAGTATGGTTTTCAAGGCACGATTGTTAAGCAACTTAAACAAGTTGACCGTCACCAGGTTGTATGATTTCAGAAACAGGACCACCAGGTCAGGATGGCTGGCAAGAATCGTCAGATCTGCCGTACGGCCAATGACCGCCGATTCCGACAGGATGTTGTAACGCTCCTTGAAGGCCGTGCAGATGAGCTCTATCGTGCGGGACTGCTCTTCCAGTTCCATGACGCTGGCAGTAATGAAAAGGATCTTTTTCGTCTGCGGCGGAAGCAGCGCCGTGGAGACCGGCAGTTTGTTCTCGATCAAGAAGGAAATAAGTTCGGCGGCATCGATGAAATGTGCCGATCCTCTCTTGACTCTCAAGCGGTCAGCGGAGATCCAGCCTCGGATCTTCTCAGGGGAAACACTGCAGGCGCCGGCGATTTCCTCTAAAGAGAGCAGGCGATTACCGGCCTGTATATAGTGATAGAATTTTCTCTTCATGTGGTTTCATTCAGCATCTGTTGGGGATGGATACCCGGTTTACCTTCTCTTTTCTGGCAAACTAGTATTGAGCAAGAGGTGCGCCAGATTGACAACCTTGTGGTGTTATTTTTTTATCTTTTGATATCAGATAGATATGTTTGAGTTGAAAAGCGTGAAAGAAGATACCTTGGCGATCACGCAGCGGCTGTTGTGAAGCAGCGGTAACAAAAAACATGCTCCTCTCCTGAATACCTTGGTGGAATAGGGAAAAATACTGTTAAGTAATGGTTACAAAAAGCTCCTGTGTGAGCAGGTATGTGTAACAGGCGTGACAAACAGGACAGATCGGCATGGCAGAGAACGATACGCTTATAGGAATCCTTGAAAGACAGAAGAAAGACCTTGTCTTCAGGTTTTTGCGGCAGCATGAGGATGCACAGAACAGCAGGTCGTTTATTGACAAGATCCTGTCGAATATTTCCGACCTGCTGATCATTTTGTCCATCGATCTGGAAATAATTCAGGCCAGTAAAGAGATATATAACGTCCTTGGCTATGAGCTTGATGATCCTGATCTGTTTCTGGGTGACATCGTCGAGGAGCAAACCTGCCGTCAGCTCATCGACCTGCTGGAACAGGGGGAATTCAGCGATCGGGAAATGAACCTCCTGCACCGCAATGGCCAGAAAATCCCGGTTGTCATGCGGGGAACGCTGTTTACCACCCCTTCCGGCAGGGTTCTCTACATGCTGAACGCCTCGGATCGACGGGATATCTACTCGGTGCTCGAGCAGGTACGCGAGGTACAGAACCAGCTGATCCATTCGGGCAGGCTGGCAAGTCTTGGCGAAATGGCTGCCGGGGTGGGGCATGAGTTGACCCAGCCTTTGAATACGGTGCTGCTGCTGGCGCGCAACTCGCTTAAAGCAATGGACAGTGGCAGCTCGGATACGGATATGATCCGGGAGAATCTGCAGACCATCATCGACCGGGTGAATCATGCCTCCTCTATCATTCGCAGTCTGAAAGGTTTTGCTTCGAAGGTTCAGGAAGAAGCTGTACCGACCCGGGTGAATGTCATCATTATGGATATTCTCAACTTTCTCGAGGCCCAGCTGGAGCTTTCCGGGATCAGGGTGGACCTTGACATCGATGACAAGGTTGTCTACGTACTGGGGCAGGAGGTCAAGCTCGAGCAGGTACTGCTTAATGTCATTCAGAACGCTATCCAGGCGCTGGCCCAGACCCGAGAGCCACTCCTGGGAATACGCACCTTCAAGCACTCTGGTGTTGACCCGCAAAGTCTGCAGCAAAAGAACTATGTGGGTATAGCTGTTTCGGATAATGGCCCGGGTATCCCCCAGGACCTGCAGGCAAAGATTTTTGATCCCTTTTTTACCACTAAGCAGGTGGGCGCCGGCATGGGGCTGGGGTTGTCCATTGTCGAACGGATCGTCAGGGGTTATGGCGGCCACATAAAGGTGCAGAGTGACCCTGGCAGGGCAACGATCTTCACTATCTACCTTCCCGAACTGGAAATCAGCTGAGATTATATCTACCAAGAGGCCCCCATGGCAGTTTCTTCCCCGCATCCCGTGCTGGTCATTGATGATGACCAATATCTCCTGTCGGCCATTGGCCAGACCTTGAAGCTCGGCCTCTATCAACCTGTTCTTTTCGGTAACCCGCTTGCCGCTCTGGAGGAACTGCAGAACAACAGCTATCTCTCAGTCATCGCCGATATCCGCATGCCGGTAATGGACGGCATGGAGCTGCTGAAGAAACTCCAGGTTATTGACCCGGATCTGCCGGTGATACTCATTACCGGCCATGGCGATATAACCCTGGCTGTGCAGGCCATCAAGATCGGAGCATACGACTTCCTCGAAAAGCCTGTTGATGATGAAATACTGCTGGCATCCCTGAACCGTGCGGTGGAAAAAAGGAAGCTGATTCTGGAAAACCGTCTTCTGCAGGAACAGATTGCCAGGCAGGAAAACCAGTCGTTTTACCGGGGCATGGTTGGCTGTCACCCCCTGATGAATCGCCTCTATGACGTTGTCGAAAAAGTCGCCCGGGAAAACGATCCGGTGCTGCTCTATGGTGAGACCGGCACCGGCAAGGAGCTGGTCGCCAATGCCATCCATGAAATCTCCAGGCCCGGACACCCTTTTGTCGCGGTCAACATGGCGGTTATGCCGGCAGAAATAATCGAATCGGAGCTGTTCGGGCATGAAAAAGGCGCATTTACCGGGGCGATCAGCGAGACCGTCGGCACGTTTGAACATGCAGGCGAGGGCACCCTCTTTCTCGATGAGATCTGCAGCCTGCCGCCCGCACTCCAGGCCAAGCTGCTGAGGGTTCTGGAGGAGCGGGCCTTCACCCGGGTGGGAAGCAATAGCAGCCGTCCGCTGAGAGCCAGGATAATCTCCGCGACCAACCGCAATCTTCCAGAAGAGATCGAGAGGGGTAATTTCCGGCAGGATTTGTTTTATCGCCTGAATGGGCTGCAGATAGACATTCCGCCACTACGAAACCGAAAGGAGGATATCCCTCTGCTCGTCGAATTTTTCCGCCAGGAGTACTGCCGTGACCGCGAGCGCGACATCCCGCCTTTTTCCCCGGTACAGCTTGAAGAGATTGTCAAAAAAGAGTGGCCTGGGAATATCCGGGAGCTGCGCAGCGCGGTGCGGAGGCTCTGCGTGTTCGGAGAAGAGCGGGAAACGGAATCCGGCGCTCTTGCCGCGAGCGATTTTTCTGCCGGGGAAAGCAGACAGCCATCGCTCAAAGCGTATCTGGAGTCCGCCGAAAAGGAGTATATTTTGAAAATCCTGGCAGAGGATAACGGCAAAGTCGGCAGGGCGCATGGAGTCCTTGGGCTTTCCCGCAAGGGACTCTATGACAAGATCAATAAGTACCGGATCGACCTGGAGATGTTGAAAGGTAAGCCCGGAGCGTAAAGATTATGTTCCCGGATTTACATGAAAGGTGATCCTGGAATGTGTACAGGCCGTTACCTGAAAAGCCCATCAATGATCACCACCACTTAAAAGAGCGATACGCTGTTTTTTGATGCTTATAGTTTTGCGACGATAGTGCGAGTAATATAGCGTTGCGACGGACAGTTTCTATTATTATTTTTATTGCGTAGCTCGAGTTTAATACCCCGCCCCTTGGGGCGTAAAACATTTTTGATACCCCGTCCGCTTGCGGCGGGGTAGTTCATTGAATGGTATGGCTCACTGGAAATGTGAATACCTTGTGATACGAAAATAGCATAGAGGTAATCACGTGAAAGCTTTTGAGATGGCGGGGGCAAATGCTTGCAGGACAATGGGGAGTCTGAGCATGGAAAAGGCATTTCTGGATGTTTTTGATGATATCCTGGGGTCGGTTCGAGAGCCCTTGATCGTCCTTGACGCTGATCTCAGAGTGATCAAAGCCAACGATGCCTTTTACACAATTTTTGCTGTCGAGCCTGAAAAGACCTTGGGCAAAGTCATCTATGATCTTGGCAACCATCAATGGGATATACCAAAGCTGAGAGAGTTGCTCGAAACTATCCTGCCCCAGAACACCATTTTCAAAGATTTTGAAGTGGAACACACCTTTGAAGGTATCGGTTTCAAAATAATGCACCTGAACGCCAGGAGAATCTATGACCAAAAAAATAAAACCCGGCTGGTTCTTCTTTCCATAGAGGATGTTACAGAGCGCGAATATTACAAAAGGCATCTTGAGGAAATTGTCGCTAAACGCACAGCTGAGCTCAGGTTGTCCCGGGAGAAAGCTGAAGCGAGCAGACATATCGCCGAGACCGCTCTTGTGGAAATCAAAAAGTTAAAAGACCAGTTGGAGGCTGAACGGGCCTATCTTCAGGAAGAGATCAAACTGGAATTCAATCATGGCAATATCATAGGGAAAAGTGACGAGATAAAATATGTACTATACAAGGTTGAGCAGATTGCCGCTACAAACGCCAATGTCCTGATTCTTGGAGAAACAGGAACCGGCAAGGAACTCGTAGCCCGGGCAATACACAATCTCAGCGAGAACAGGGAGCGGGCCATGGTCAAGATGAACTGTGCCACTCTTCCTGCAAACCTGATTGAAAGCGAGTTGTTCGGTCATGAGAAAGGCGCATTCACCGGGGCGCATTCAAAGAGAATTGGGCGATTCGAAGTGGCAAACGGCACAACCTTGTTTCTCGATGAGATTGGCGAATTACCGCTTGATTTGCAGCCAAAACTGCTCCAGGTAATAGAGAGCGGCAGGTTTGAGAGGTTGGGCAGCTCAACGACGCGAGAGGTAAAAGTCCGAATTATAACCGCAACCAATCGCAACCTTATGCAGGAGGTCAACAAAGGGCGATTCCGGGAGGATCTCTGGTACAGACTGAATGTCTTTCCCATTACCCTGCCGCCACTTCGCGACCGGTTGGATGATATTCCGCTTCTCGTCAATCACTACGTCGACAAGATTTCCAAGCGGCTGGGCAAGGTTGTCGAAATGATTCCAGCAACCGTCATGACAAGCCTGCAGAGTTATCATTGGCCTGGAAACGTGAGGGAGCTTGAAAACGTTCTTGAGCGCGCGGTAATCAACACTTCAGGTCCAAAGCTATGCCTTATGGACGAGCTTAAAAAGCCGTTCAAGGACTTGGCCGCAAACAAGAAGACACTGGAGGCCGTTGAAAAAGATCATATAGTCAGGGTACTGGAACAGGCCCACTGGAAGGTCAGCGGTAAAAACAGCGCAGCAGAAATTCTTGGGTTAAACCGCAGTACCCTGCGTGCCCGCATGCGTAAACTGGGCATTCAAAAGCCAATGCTTTAACTTCCTCCAAAAACATCCTGGCTTCAGGCCACAGGCTATATACAGCCACATGGTCATATGTGACCGGTAACAGGTGGCCGTGTAATAGTCTCGAGTCCCTGCCTTTCAATCAATTTTCCCCAATAAAGCAGACAGATAGGACAGGTATTTTCAAGAAAGTGCTATTTGGTGCCTTACTTGCAATGGATAGTGCGGAGCCGGTTGCTGCTCAGGAGTTGTGGGGTCCAACCCCAATATCGAAAATCACCATTTAAAAGCATTCACACACAATGAGGATCATAATGAAACCAACGCATCTGCTTAAAAACGTTCTTCTTGTCATCCTGCTGGCTACGCTTGTGGGGTGCGCATCGACGGCGAAGCGTGAGGGAACCGGGGAGTATATCGACAATTCCGTTATTACAACGAAAGTCAAGGCGGCAATTTTCGGAGACGAGTCTCTGAAATCAAGCGAGATCAACGTTGAAACGTTTAAGGGCGTCGTCCAGTTGAGCGGCTTCGTCAGCTCCCAAGCCGACATCAACAGAGCGGTCGAAGTCGCGCGCTCCGTCAACGGGGTGACCTCGGTCAAGAATGACATGCGGGTCAAGTAAACAAATACGCTTCAGAATTTGAGGGATAGGAGATACCTTCAAATCCACTGGGCGCATCTCACAATTCACCTCACTTTTGCTTGTTATCTATGGAGGATCATATGTTGTGGACTATCACCATCATATTGCTCGTTCTTTGGGCGCTTGGACTGGTCAGCAGTTATACCATGGGCGGATTTATTCATATTCTGCTGGTACTGGCCTTCATTGTTGTTCTGGTTAACATCATCCAGGGCCGGAAGATTTTGTAGCCTGAGCATGGAGAACTCAATTGCCTTCCCGCTCGGATTAAATCAGGTTGACTGAATACCCTTCCGGGTTTTACCAACGTGGCTCTAGAGGGTCATATATGACCAAATGGTCGCATAGGGCCTCATCAGGCGGCCAGTTAGGTCTATCTGCTCCGCTTGTTTTCTAAATTTTTTGTTTGATATCAAGATGATGAGGATCAGGGGTTGTTATGCAAAGCATCGGGTACAAAGATTGCTTTATAACAATCTGTAAGGTTCGGAAACAAGGGGACACAACCATTCAACCGCATTCTCGCAGATCCACTGCAGAGGTTCCATTTTCAGGAGGTTTTCCATGCAATTAACAGTAGAAGAGCTCAAAACAGCAATTTTAAAAAAAGCTGAAACATCACCGAAGCCCCAGCTCTACATCAAAGATTTCTACGCTTGTGATCCTGAAACGAAGCCGCGGGTATTGAAAAATGCAGCAAATGATCTCGTCAAGGAAGGCAAGCTCATGTTTTGGTCTTCCGGATCAACAACCATGTATGCCCTGAAAAGTCGAATTAAAAACGAGGAAACGCTCGGAGGCATTTAATCTCGCCTGGCAGAAGAGAAAAAAATCTCTGTCAGCTGCGCATGAATCTCCTGATTAAGCCTGCGAAACAGGCATGGAGATGGAGAAAGAGGATGAAAAAAAAATAAAGGATTTAAACAGAAGTTCGAAGCCGGAATTGCACTGCTGGAGTCAGAATCGACACGGTTCAAGGTTCGCGGCATGGGCTTGAGCGGACGCTCTGCCGGTAAAGAATAAATTAAAACAGGAGCATGTATCATGGGAGACAAAGGCGGCAAAAAAGACAAGGCCAAGAGTCAGAGACAGAGCCAGGAAAAGCAGGAGCAAAAACAGGGGCAAAAGGTCGAAAAACAGCCCAAGGAGAGTCCAATCCCCGGTAAGGATCGGTAACCCGGACCCTCAGGAAAAGAGTGAAAAACGTTTTGAGTGGGCTCGGAGGATCTCATGAGGCTGAAATTCAAATTGAATTAAGTGATGCTTTTTATGGCACCACGAGAACCCTGACATTCCAGGTTCTCAAACCACAGGCTGATGGGCAGGTAAGGCCTTGTGAAGAAACCCTCCAGGTGAAAATACCAAAAGGCGTGACGAATGGTTCTGTAATTCGGCTTGACGGTCTGGGGGGTAAAGGTCTCGGCGGCGCTCTGGACGGTGATCTGCTGCTCAGGGTGACAATTTTGCCGGACCCCCGTTTTCAGGTGGTTGGACATAACCTGCATACATCGATCGGTGTCTCCGCTTGGGAGGTTATCCTTGGTGCTGAAATTCCGGTAAAGACGGTCGATGGGAGTGTAAATCTTACCATACCGGCGTATTCTCAGAACGGCCAACGGTTCCGCTTGAAAGGCATGGGCATACCCAGGAAAGAAACATCTGCCGGAGACATCATCATTGAAATCGATATCCGAGTTCCTCACTCACTGAGTGAGAAAGAAAAAGGGCTTGTTGAGGAGTTATCCAGAATATCCCGCTTCAACCCCAGAGATCAGAAGAAGAGACCTATGCCCTATACAAAGATGTGACCCGGTCATCGATGGGCAGGGTCTCGGTAAGAGCCCGATAACCAATAAAGTTTAATGGCTGCATTGGCTGCATGAGATGATGGTAAACCAGGCTGTTTTTGCATGGGTACCAGACCATTTCCACCATTGGTGGCAAACCTTAAGCTGTCCGGTCAATTTGTTCACTGACTGAAAAGCACGGGACTGAACGTTATGATTATTGTCCAGATAATCCTCAGCACCCTTCCAGAGAAGCAGAAAGAAGTTATGCAAACACTTCTCTCCATGATTGAGCCACCTGCAAACGGCAATGGACTGCTCAGTTACGGTATCTATCACGACCTCGAAGATATCACTGTTTTTAAATTGATGTCCGAATGGGAAAGCCGTCAACATCTGAACGTCCATCTGAACTCGGACAGATTCGGCGTGCTGCTCGGCACTAAAAGCCTGCTCAGTAAACCAATTGATATAAAGATTTTAACCGTTGCCCATGTGGAAGGAATGAATGCGGTGAAAAAAGCACGGGGAACATCAGAAAAGTAATATCCTGGTTTTGCTGGAACTGCTCATAAGAATGCTTCGCGGCCAAGATAATCTGCTCCGGCGGCAGCGCTTTCGACAGAGCGCCATCAATCACAACAAGTCTTTGAACGCTCCATGCTGACGGCCAAGGGTGTTGTCTGTAAAAGGACAAGAGCGGTGGGTCAACAGGGAAGAGCGAAATCGATTAGCCTTTCTATAGAGGCAGGTGTCGGTGCAGTATGAGGACGGTAATGTAATAATGAGGGGCACGATGGAGCTTACCACACTGATCGGATATTATGCAGATAACGGCGAAGCCCGGCTGGCATTTCAGGGGCTTGCAGCCAAGGGTTGTCGCGATAGTTTTGTGCTCATACATAAAGGTGTTGAGGGTGAAACGCTGCAGACGCGTCCTTCTCTTTTTCGCTGTCCCTCCCGTCTGGTTTTCGCGGTAATTGTCTGCGCCTTACTTACAGGGGTTTTTCCTGTTGCTGCCCAGTGGTTCAAACCGCCTTCGGCAGAGAAGTTCTATGGGCTGCCATTTTACCTGAGCGCAGGCTCCTTTGCCCTGCTCGCCTGCCTTATCTGGCTGCAGCAATTGATCAATAAGGTGGAAACGGATATCGTGACCGAGCATCTCCAATGGCTTCTGCCTGGAGAATCCGCCCTGATACTCCAGGCACCGGTAGATTCCTTACATCCTTCAGCGACTTTTCTGCGTCAGATAAGCGATATCCCGCCGTTGCTCTTTGTATTCCATCCAAGACATGAACGGCGTTCAACCGCGCGAAGGGCCGGGGTTCTCTTCTCGCCTTCAGAGATTGCCGAACATGCCATTCATTTTGCCCGCAGGCAAAAGGTTGATTCCGGTCTGCAGAGCGGGGCAGAGCTCCTTAAACGCTTAGAGAAATCGAGCAAATGGGTAAGAGCCGCCTGTGCTGATCTCGCTGCAGCGAGAAGGCTGGAGCAAAAAGCCACCCTGGCTGCCGACTGGATTCTTGACAATGAATATATCCTTGAGCGAAACACCCGGGATGTCCTGCGCAACCTGCCTCAGCGATACTACCGGCAACTGCCGGTGCTGGTCTCGGAACCCAACAGAGGAATGCCGTACATATACGGACTGGCCAAAAATCTGGTTTCCCATACGGAGTTGCATCTCGACAGGGAAAACATCCTGGCTTTCTTCCAGGCATATCAAACCGAGCATGTACTGACAATTGGGGAATTATGGGCAATACCGCAGATGCTGCGGATCGCTCTTGTCGAAAGTATCCAGAATATGGTGATCATTGCCATGGATGACCTGCGGCAGCGTCAGCTGGCCGACTTCTGGGCCAACCGTTTAATTGCCGCTAATAAACAGGACTCAAAAACGCTTTTCTCGACCCTGGCGGAGCTGTCAAAAAAAGAATCACTGCCCAGTCCGTATTTCAGCGCCCGGCTCGTTGGCCAGCTCTATGATGAGCCATCAGTCTTATCGCCGGTGCAGAGCTGGCTTGAGCGCGCACACAATAAACGGCTCCACGATCTCAATTTACAGGAACAGAAACGGCAGACACGTGAGCAGATGTCCTGCGCCAATGCTTTCACCAGCCTGCGGCAGCTGGCACTGCTGGACTGGCGCGAAATGTTTGAGATGCTCAGTCGGGTGGAGCAGATTCTCCGCACTGACCCTTCCGGAAACTTCAGCTTGATGGATTTTAACACCCGCGACCGTTGTCGCCAGGCGGTTGAGGAACTTGCTCGCAATTCAGCACAGGCCGAGGAGCAGATTGCCAGAGGTGTTCTCAAACTGGCAGTTCAGTCAGCGCAGCAATCAACAGACGAACTGCGGGGACAGGTAAGCTACTGGCTGATCGGTGAAGGAAGAACGGAGCTTGCCGGAGTTATTGCCGGCAGGGAGCGTCTGCGCTACCGGATCCTTGCCTGGATCTACAACTATCACGCTCCTGTCTATCTTTTAAGTGTAGGCTCTGCCGTGATACTCTTGACCGCCGTAATCGTGTACTTTGGCCTCACCGCCACGCTGTTGTCCTCCTCATCCTGGTGGAAGGGTGGAATGAGCCTCTTGTTTATACTTCTGACATGTATATCGGTGAGCCAGCTGGCAATTGAAACAATCAATTATTTTGTCATGCGATTCATGCCTGCCCGCTGCCTGCCGAAGATGGATTTCCAGAAATCCGGTATCCCTGATCAATTTCGGACTTTGGTGGTTGTCCCTGTCATGCTGGCGGATAGGGAGACTATTGAAAGGGAGGCTGAAAAACTGGAAATCCGTTATCTGGCAAACAAGGAAACCAATCTGTTGTTCAGTCTGTTCTCAGACTACACCGATGCAGATACACCCGCACGAAATGACGATAACGCTCTTTTACAAATGGCTGTATCGGCAGTTGAAGCGATGAATGCGCGTCATGGCAACGGTGTTTTCTTTCTCTTCCACCGTGAGCGCAGCTGGAGTGATTCCGAACAAAAATATATTGGCTGGGAGCGAAAACGCGGCAAACTGGAGGAACTCAACAGTCTCATCGACGGCACAAGGCCGGAGAGCGCACCCGCTCTGGTCCACGTGGGAGACCCGCGACGACTGGATAATATCCGCTTTGTCATCACCCTGGACAGCGACACCAGCCTGCCCCACTCAAGCGCCCGAAGATTGGTGGAAACGCTTGCTCATCCACTCAATGAGCCTCGCTTTAATCCGGACGGTACCATTAAGGCAGGATCCTATACCATCATCCAGCCCCGGGTAAGCCCGACCCTTGAAAGCGCGAGCCGTTCGCTGTTCAGCAGGTTGTTCAGTGATCCGATAGGTGTTGATCCATATTCGGTTGCAATTTCAGACGTCTATCAGGATCTCAGCGGGGAAGGTATTTATCATGGCAAAGGGATATACGACGTGCGCACGTTCAATCGCCTGCTCTCCGGCCGATTTCCAAAGGAACGTATTCTCAGCCATGACCTGATTGAAGGGGCATATGTGCGGGTCGGACTGGCCAGCGACATTGAGCTCTTTGATGATTTTCCCGATCATTACAAGACCTACAGCAACCGCACCCACCGCTGGGTCCGCGGAGACTGGCAGATCGCCAGCTGGCTGCTTGACAGTGTTCCACTATCCGAAGGAGGATACGAGAGGAACCCGCTCTCCGCTTTCAGCCGCTGGAAGATTTTTGATAATTTGCGACGAAGCCTGGTTCCGTTCGCAACCGTTGGGCTGCTCGCATCTTCCTGGCTCATATCGCCGAGAACGGCAGGCGTAGTCACCCTGGCGGTTGGCCTGCAGCTTCTTTTCCACGCGTTATCGCGCCACTTTACCATGGCGACCAACGGCAAGAGTTTACGACACTTTTCCCTCTCCAAACTGCTGCATGATCTGCTCAGGGTTGCTGCTGATGCAGCATTTCTGCCCAGCCACGCAGCAGTCTCTGTAGATGGTGCAATCCGGGCCTGCTTCCGCTGCCTGGTATCAGGGCGCCATCTGCTCGAATGGAACACCGAGGTCGCTGTCAGCTCTGCCGGCTGGTGGAAATCGCTCTTTGTTCTCACCTTTATTGTTGGAAGTACCATGAGCCTGGTTCTGGGGATGGCTGTCTGGCTGGTACAGCCGGAGAGTCTTGGCTGGTCGATTCCCTGGCTGGCCGCGTGGTTCTTCGCACCAGTTCTTGGCTGGTATCTTGACAGAACGGTTGTTCCCCGGCAGAAAACCTATCTGCTCAGCGATGGCGACAACCGTTTCCTGAGACTGGTGGCCAGGCGAACCTGGCGTTATTTCGCCACCTTTGTCAAAGCCGAGACCAACTGGCTGCCTCCTGATAATTACCAGGTTGCTCACCAGGACAGTCTTGCCATGCGGACCAGTCCCACCAACATCGGCCTGTGGATGACAAGCGCCCTCGGTGCCTATGATTCAGGCTATCTCTCTATCAATCAGCTTGTCGACAGACTCTCCAGGACCATGGCAACAATCAGTCGAATGCAGCTTCACCGCGGGCACCTGCTGAACTGGTACGATATCGGAACACTGGCACCTCTTGAGCCTCGTTATGTCTCCACCGTGGATAGCGGCAATATGCTCGGTTGCCTCTGGACCCTGGAGACAGGGACTTGAAGAGATCATCAATACCCCACTTCTGGGTACTGACGCCCTGGCCGGTTTAACCGACACCATGGAACTCATTAAGGAGAAGCCGGCAGCAGAGAATAGTTACAAAGGTTTTCAGATACTGTTGACAGCGCATCTTGGCAGCCAGCAGACCACTCCGGACCTTCTCGGTCTTGTCCGCCTGCAGAGATCGATGGAGACGCTTGTCAGTTCTGTAACCGCTCTCCCGGAAACAGAAACCTGGGCCACGGAGTTGAGAGAGCAGGTGGAAGACTGGACTCAGAACAGAAAGCGCTATCTCTCATGGATCGAAATCCTCGCAGAAAAATCTGAAGAAGAACTTGCTCCTCTGGGCGCACCGTTTATCTCTGTCGTCCGTCATGATCTCAAGGAGGCGCCGTCACTCAGCGCCCTGGCGGGCGGCCAGATCGGTTCCATAGAACTTCTCAAGGGCTTTGGCGAAAAATCTGCTGCAAATTCGACACCTCTCTCAGCCTGGATGGACCGTGTCATGGAGGCCTTTGCCAGAGCGCAGTGGCTGGCAGGAGAAACGCTGGGGCAGGTGAAGCGCCTGACGGCCGAAGTTGCCGAGCTCTCAGCGAAGATGAAGATGGATTTCCTCTATGATACCGGTCGCAAACTTTTTGCCATTGGTTACAACGTCTCTACCAGTCGTCTTGATACTTCACGGTATGATCTGCTGGCCAGTGAGGCTCGTTTTGGCAGTTTTGTTGCCATTGCCCGAGGGGATGTCCCGCTTGAACATTGGTTTGCGCTGGGCCGCCTCTACAGCCGTGTCGGTCTCAAAAGGATATTGCTCAGCTGGACCGGCACCATGTTCGAGTATTTGATGCCGCTCCTGTTTTTGCGATCTTATCCCCATTCGCTTCTCGACAAGGCTGCCCGGGAGGCCGTCTCCATTCAGGTGGCCTTCGGGCACAAACATGGCGTGCCATGGGGTATTTCTGAGTCGGCTTATGCCAATCTTGACCAGAACAACACCTATCAATACAAAGCATTTGGCGTGCCCGCTCTCAGTCTGAAAGGCGGCTCAGAGAATCAGCTGGTTGTTGCGCCCTATGCAGCTCTGCTCGCGCTCAATATAGCGCCAGGCGAGACCGTGAAGAACTTAAAGAGGATGGTGGAAATCGGACTGCTTGGTGATTACGGCTATTACGAGTCCGTAGATTTCAGTCGCCAGACGCAGCGCTACGGTGGTCGCGGCCTTGTCGTTGAGGCCTATATGGCCCATCACCAGGGTATGGCCTTTCTGGCCTTGAGCAATTTTCTTCACAAAGATTCTTTCTGTCGCCGCTTTCACCGTGATCCACGGGTGCGCGCATTTGAGGCGCTGCTTCAGGAACGCATACCATCACTTCCGCCATTGCACCTGACTCCGGCCAGGCATAGAGCGTCTGCACTCCTGGGCGACGATGTGGTTTCGGCCGGAAACCACATCGCCATCTCTCCCCGGACCCGCATACCCAGGAGCCTGCTGCTTGGCAACGGCACTTTTTCTTTGATGATAACCAACAATGGCGGCGGCTACAGCCAGTGGAGAAATCTCGAACTTACCCGCTGGCGGTCTGATCAGATCTCTGATGCTATGGGGACATTCTTCTATCTCTATGAACCCAAGAACGATCACCTCTGGTCCGTCTCCTCTAGCCCGGTTGGCACTGCTGCCGAAGACTATTCAGTAGAGTTTACCCTTGATCGTGCCGTGTTTCGGCATGTCAATAAAGGTCTGCACAGCGAGATGGAGGTAATCGTCTCGCAGGAGGACGATGTCGAATTACGCCGCATCACCCTGGTCAACCGCTCCTCCTCTGAGCGCACGCTTGACCTGACCAGCTATGCAGAGCTTTCCATGGCACCGCATAAGGCGGATCACCAGCACCCTGCCTTTAACAAGCTGTTTATCCAGACGGAGGCGCTGCAGGAGCAGCGCACACTTCTTGCTTACCGCCGTGCGCGCAGCAGCGGGGATCTTCCTGTGGTTGTCGCCCATCGTCTGCAGCTCGATAACAACGGAGATAATTTCATCTCTCCAACTGACTGGCAGTTCGAGACTGATCGGAAACGCTTTATCGGCCGCGGGCACACCCTGGCAAATCCGATGGGCGCCAGGCAGGACCTCGGCGGCAGCGAGGGATTTGTTCTTGACCCTGTATTGAGTGTAAAGCAGCGAATCACCCTGAAACCCGGCCGGCGCTCCCAGATTACCCTGCTTTTCGCTGTTGCCGAAACCAGGGAAGCGGTGCTGCGCCTGGTGGATAAATATAGCGACCCGCAATACTATAGAGAGAGCTCTTGCTTTTGCCTGGCGTTCAGCGCAGCAGGAGTTGCAGGTGCTGCATCTCCAGGCCGATGAGGCACGGAGGTTTCAGCAGCTGGCAAGTCATCTGCTTTTCCCCAACCGGCTGCTGCGCGCCTCTGCCGATCGTTTGCAGGAAAACCGCAAGGGCCAGTCAGGTTTATGGCCTTACGGAATTTCCGGAGACCTGCCGCTGGTTCTCATCGCCATTGGCGAGGTGCGCGATCTCAGCCTGGTCCGGCAGGTGCTTCAGGCCCATACCTATTGGCGAATGCAGGGTTTATCTACCGACCTCTTGATTCTCAACGAGGAGTCGGACGGATACCTGCGACCGCTTCAGGAACGACTCGAACAGATGATCCAGGTCTATGCACCTGCGACTGCCTCTGAACGAAGCGGCAGTGTTTACCTGCAGCACTCAGCGCAGATTCCGGGAGAGGATCTGGATTTATTTTATAGTGTTGCTTCAGTGGTGCTGCTTGCTGCCCGCGGCAACCTGCCGCAGCAATTGGCCAAAGCGGTGGAGGTTGCCGAACCGTTCCAGAAGATGAATAAAAAATCTGTGCCGAGTGAGCCCTCTGCAGCACTCCCCTTCATGGAACTTCATTATTTCAACAGCCTCGGCGGCTTTACCCAGGATGGCTCAGAGTACGCAATTTATCTTGGTCCAGGTATCAATACTCCCGCCCCATGGGTAAACGTTATCGCCAATCCTACCTTCGGCACGCTGGTAAGCGAGACCGGTGCAGGCTTTACCTGGTTTGGCAACAGCCAGCGCAATCGTCTGACAGGCTGGTCCAATGATCCGGTTATTGATCCGGTATCCGAGGCACTCTATATCCGTGATGAAAAGAGCGGAGATTTCTGGTCGCCCACTGCAGCACCGATTCGGGAAAAGAGTGCCTACCGGGCACGACATGGTGCAGGCTATACGGTCTTTGAACATAACAGCCACGGAATTGAGCAGGAACTGACACTGTTCGTACCGGTTGACGATAATGGCGGGTTGCCTCTCAAACTGCAGAGTCTGCGCCTCATTAACAGCTCATCCAGACCGCGCAGACTTTCATTGACCTACTATGTAGAATTAACCCTGGGTGAGGGTCGTGAAGCATCACAGATGCATATAGCAACCACTTGGGATGAGGAGAGCCATTCCATAATGGCTCGGAATTATTACCATCCTGACTACCCCGAGAAAATTACATTTGTATCCATTTCTCCGCAGGCAGAGAGTTATGGTTGTGACCGCAGTGTCTTTATTGACCGGAGGGGATCCGTTGCCGCCCCGGCAGCCATGGAGTTTGTAGAGCTTTCAGGGCGTACCGGGGCCGGGTGGGACCCCTGCGCCACGCTGCGGGTGACGGTGGAGATGGAACCAGGCGAAGTGCGCCGCATAACCTGCATGCTCGGTCAAGCCGGATCAGTTGAGGAAGCAAGAGAGCTGGTTATGCGCTTCCAAGATGATGCCTCCTTTCTTGATGAGTTTAAAAAGACGTCGTCATGGTGGAATAAGCTCTTAGGCATGATCGAAGTGGAGACTCCGGAACGTGCGGTGAACCTTCTGGTTAACCGCTGGCTTCAGTACCAGAGCTTAAGCTGCCGTATCTGGGGGCGCTCCGGTTTTTACCAGTCCGGCGGCGCTTTTGGCTTTCGTGATCAGCTTCAGGATGTCTTGGCCTTCCTCCACACACGCCCTGAAATTGCCCGCCGGCAAATCCTCCTCTCAGCCGGTCGACAGTTCAAAGAAGGTGATGTGCAGCACTGGTGGCATGAACCTTCCGGTGCCGGGATTCGCTCGCGCATTTCCGACGATCTCCTCTGGCTCCCCTATGTTGTTGCTCAATATGTAAGAACAACGGGTGACAGTGAAATCCTGGCGGCAAAGGTGCCTTTTCTCAAAGGTCCTCGGCTGGAGACAGGGCAGCACGAGGTATTCTCTACCCCTGAGATCTCTTCAGAAAGTGGTACGCTCTTTGAACACTGCAGGCGTGCTGTCAGCTGCGGTTTGACGATAAGTCCCCTGAACGGTCTGCCGCTCATTGGCTCAGGCGATTGGAACGACGGCATGAATCTGGTGGGTGCCGGAGGAAAAGGAGAAAGCGTCTGGCTGGCCTGGTTCCTCTGCGATGTGCTGAAGGGAATGTCGGAACTCGCTGAACTTTTAGGGATGGAGGAGCTCAGCAGATGCTATCTTACCGACAGAGAGCATCTCATTGAGCGGACTGAGAAGGTGGCCTGGGATGAAAAATGGTATATACGGGCAACATTCGATGACGGCACCCCGCTTGGCTCTCATCTAAACAAAGAGGCGAAGATTGACTCCCTGCCGCAATCCTGGGCCTGGCTCTCCGGGGCAGCAGCGCCGGCGCGGGCGGAACAGGCACTGGATTCCGCCTGGGAGCACCTGGTCCTCAAGGATGAAGGGATCGTACTGCTTTTTTCCCCCCCATTCGACACCACAGAGCCGACACCTGGCTATATCAGGGGCTACCCTCCCGGAGTACGTGAAAACGGCGGTCAGTATACCCATGCAGCCCTTTGGCTGGCAATGGCAATGGCGCGCAGCGGCGATGGCAACCGGGCGGCTGGGCTGCTGCGGCTTCTCAACCCGATCGAGCATGCCAGAAATGCTGAAGCAGTCTGGAACTACGGTTTGGAACCCTATGTTGTCGCGGCAGACGTCTACCGCCTGCCGGGAAGAATCGGCCAGGGAGGATGGTCCTGGTATACCGGCTCGGCAGCCTGGATGTATCGCGCCTGGATTGAAGAAGTTCTTGGCCTGCAGATAAGAGCGGGCAGGATGACACTTCATCCCGTCTTTCCTGACAGCTGGCAGGGATTCAAACTCCGCTATCAATATGGCCAGGCTGTCTATGAAATCAAGGTGGAAAACCCGCATAACTGTGGCTGCAATGTGGGCTCAATAGCAATGGATGGCAAGACACTGACAGGTTCAAGTATTATTCTCGAGAAGGATGCTGTCAAACACCGTGTCCTGGTCAGAATGGGGAGGCCTAAACCGTGAGAAAACGTGAGAAAGAAGCACTGCTCATTGCCTTCCTGCAGGTGAAAATCAACTATGAGAAACTAGGAGACTATATCCTTCACCTGATTAAAGACGACCCGTCAGCACCGAAAAACAATTTTCATACCATTACCTATCGGATCAAGGAAGAAAGAAGATTTATTGAGAAAATAGAGCGGGAAAACAAGAGCCTTACCACAGGTCAGGTCCCGATTACCGTGAAAAATTTCCAGCAGCGAGTGGGTGACATCCTGGGGCTCAGGCTTATCTGTCTGCGCCTGGCTGATATAAAAATTCTTGAGGCATATTTTGTCCATTTAGCCGAAGAAAATATTTTCGAATTTATCGAAAAGCCCAAGCTGAAGAGATCTTTTATTCTTCCGGTCGATCCAGGCGAGGAGCAGGGCAACCATGACCTTCTCTATGGAGGGTACTCCTCTGTTCATTACCAGGTAAAATTGAGTGATGGCCTTGCGGTTCCCGAAGAGATTAAAGGACTTCAGGTCGAGTTTCAATTACGGACGATTCTTGAGGAAGCCTGGGGTGAGATTGATCATAAATATCGATATGCTTACAGTCGCAGTGGTGCTGAGCTGCCTGAATACATACACTCCGGTTTTTACAATTTGAGCGCCTATCTCCAGGCTGCCGCCATGCAGGCAGAGTATTTATGCCGACAGGTGGAGATGTATTCTCCAGCCAAGAACGTGGGGAACAAGAAAAGGAGAGAAATTTCAAATTCTTCTATTGCTTTCAAGAATAGAGATGGGCAGCTTGACATAGTAGACTCAACTTCTCTGCCAGCGGCGCAACAGAGCCTGGAGAAGATTTTTGGGTTTAAGCTGAAAGAGCGGACCCTCATATATATCCTGAAGCGATTTCAGGAAGTTGGAATAACAGATCAGCACAAACCGAACATGCTGAAAATCATTCAAAATAAGCACTTGAAGAAATTTAGAGCAATATTTTTTGAAATGCTTGCCCGTGAACCGTTTTCAGACAAAGACAGAAGAAATGTTGATGTTATCAATGCGGTAAATTTTGCCCTGTTTCATGAAACACAGGGATCGCGGCTGGCAGTTGAAGGATTACGGTCGGTTCTCAAATACAGGAAAGAGTATTCCGGGTGGTGATCTTTCATAATCTGCCCTTCAAGCTCTGCAGCAAACATGCAAATCTACTCCCAAGCATCTTTCAGATGTCATTTTTGATCATATTGAGCCACCGTTTCGGTCCGTTTCACCATTGTGGTGCATCACCAGGTGCGAAGCAGAGGCAAAAAGAGCAAATGGTTACGTAAGGTTACTATAATTGACTCTTTAGTGTAAAATACCTATAAAATATGAACCAGGTGCACGGCAGTAACCTGTTTAAGGTCCCGGTCAGCTCCGGTCTACGTTTAATCTTCTCGCAAAAGGAGCGTGAACAATGACACCCGAAATTCTTCTTGTCCTCGGCATACTGATCGTGGTTGTAATTGTGCTGGTTACCGAGGTGATGCCGCTTGAAGTGCTGGCGCTGCTTGTTCTCGGGGTACTGGCCATCACCGGGCTGGTCAGCCCGATTGAGGCCCTTGCCGGGTTCAGTAATCCGGCTGTTGTTACTATCTGGGCGGTATTCATCTTGAGCGGTGGCCTTACCCGGACCGGCATCGCCCAGATTCTCGGCAGGTATCTTCTGAAAATAGTGGGCACGGGAGAGGCGCGGCTGGTGATCCTCATCATGCTTCTCGCCGGAGGGTTGTCCGCTTTCATGAACAACGTAGCGGTTGCCGCGCTGATGCTGCCGGTCGTCATGGATATTGCCAAAAAAACCGGCCGCTCTCCCTCGCGAATCCTCATGCCCCTGGCATACGGTTCGCTTCTCGGTGGCCTCACCACGATGATCGGTACACCACCCAACATCCTGGTGAGTGAAGCGCTGCGCACCAACGGGCTCACTCCTTTCGGTCTTTTCGATTTTACTCCTGTTGGTCTCATCGTCATGGTTACCGGCACACTTTTTGTCACCTTCGTCTGTATCCACCTGCTGCCTGCCGGCAATCAGCAGGGTTCAGAACAGCGCAGCGAGGAGCATGTCCTCAGCAGGTATCGTATCCAGGAACGACTTTTTAGAATTCGGGTTCCGGAAAAATCACTGCTCGCCGGGCAGACCCTGGGATCGAGCAATCTGGGTTCCCGTCTCGGCCTCAATGTGGTTGGAATAACACGAGGACGGCAGACGTCTCTTGCCCCTGAGATATCCGAGAAGCTGCAGGCCGGCGATGAGCTGATCGTCGAGGGCCGGCTTGATCGTATCGAGGAGATGAACAGTTGGGGGCAGCTCCTGACAGAGGAGTCGGATTCCCATGAACAGGGGCTGCAGAGCTTTGGTATGGAGGTGGCGAAAATTGGTCTCACACCAGACAGTCCCTGGATCGGTAAAACCATCTCTGAGCTGGGCTTTCGCAACAGCTATGGGCTTAATGTCCTTGCCTTACTCCGTGCTGACGAACAGATAGACCACAATGTCAGGCTGAAGCAGCTGCGAGTAGATGATGTGCTGGTCGTTCATGGTCCGAGGGCGAACCTCGATAAACTCGCAGCAGAAACGGGCATTATGCCGCCGGCAATCATGGACGGCGGGGACATGGAGATCAGCCGTGAGCTGGGCAGCAACGTGAGCCTGCTTACGGTGCCTGCGAACTCCCACCTGCTTGGCCTTACCGTCACCGAGAGTCGCCTCGGGGATGCTCTTGATGTGCAGATTCTCGCAATTGTCAGAGAAGACGGCAGCGCCCTGGTGCCGGCCAGTGATGTGCATTTTGAACCCGGTGACAGGCTTTTGGTTTCCGGCATGTCCGATCTGGCTGAGGTGCTGCTCATGCAGGGTCTGGAAGGGGTTTTCGAGAATAGCCATGAAGCACCCGTCGATCTGTCAATCCTTGAAGACGACAAAGTCGGCCTGGTTGAAGTCGTCATCTCCCCCCATTCTGTCCTCTCCGGCCAGACCCTGGAGGAAATCAGCTTCCGGGAAAAATTTGGCCTGACGGTCCTGGCGGTTTTGAGAAAAGGCAATGTAATCCGCACCAGGCTGCGCGGTCTGCAACTGCAGCTGGGAGATGCCCTGCTGCTTTACGGCACCTGGAAAAGACTTGCCGTACTCGGACGTGAACCTGATTTTCTGGTTTTAACGGAAAAGATGCAGGAGGCTGCCCGGGAGGAAAAAGCCAAAACGGCTTTGGCCATCATGGGGGCTGTCCTGGTACCGGTTATCTTCGGCTGGGTACCCATCTATATAGCAGTGGTTATCGGAGCGGCGGTAATGGTGCTGACCAAGTGCCTGACCATGGATGAGGCTTATCGCTACATCGAATGGAAAGCGGTGTTCCTCATCGCCGGCATGCTGCCCCTGGGGGTGGCGCTGGATAAAACCGGGGCAGCATCACTTGTTGCGGAACAGGTTATTTCGCTGCTCGGGCCTTTTGGACCCTACGGAGTTCTCTTCGGCTTACTCTCTGTCACCTTTATCGCCACCAGCATCATCCCCACGGCAGCACTGGTGGTTCTGATGGTCCCGATCGCCCTGGAAACCTCCGCCGGGCTGGGACTCTCTCCGTATCCAATGATGATGGGCATTGCCATGGCCGCCTCATCAAGTTTTACCTCGCCGATATCCCATCCCGCCAATGTGCTCGTTATGGGGCCTGGTGGATACAAATTCATGGATTACGTCAAGGTCGGTGTGCCGCTCACTCTGTTTATCTTTGCTGTTTTAATGGTGGTGATTCCAATATTCTGGCCGTTGACGGGATGACAAGCAGAGGTTCCGGCTGCTTTTTAAAACTGTTTGGCCAGTGAATAAATAGTGATCCGCCTTCTTTTTAACGGTATTGTGAAGAAACCCCGGTGTGGATAGAGGAGAAGAGGGTAGTGATAAAATTTGGATAAAAACAAATCCTTTGGCCTGTTTTTCTTTAGACTCGCTATTAAAAACCATTACTTCTGAGCTCCGTCTTCCATGGAAAACGCAACGACACCGCCTGACGGCGCAAACAAACGGCAGCCAGCCGAGGTTGAAAGCGTTTCTGTCCCACTTGCTGTTGACCTGGACGGCACCGTGATCAGGACCGATTCCCTGATCGAGGCGCTGATGCCCCTGGTAAAGAGGAATCCGTTTTTTTTTCTGGTGCTTTTCGTCTGGATGTCAAGGGGCAGGGCCTACCTGAAACAGCAGATCGCCCGGCGGGTGACCCTTGATATCAGCAGCCTGCCGTATAACCTCGAGGTCCTGGGTTTTCTTCAAGAGCAGTATCATTCAGGAAGAAGGCTTATACTGGCCACCGGTGCGGATGAAAAGATTGCTCAGCAGATAGCCGATTACCTGCACATTTTTGATAGAGTAATAGCCAGTAACGGAAAAAACAACCTGACTGGTTTCGAGAAAAAAGACCGCCTGGTGGCGGAATTTGGAGTCAGGGGTTATGATTACCTCGGCAATGACCGTAAAGACATCATCGTCTGGCAGGCGGCCAGGCGGGCCATGGTGGTCGGTCCGAAAACCTTCACCGACCGCATTCGCACCCGCTTCTCCAATGTGGACAGGGTGTTTAACGTCAAATCAGCCGGTTGGCCGGAATGGATACGTGCACTTCGCCTGTACCATTGGCTGAAAAACCTGCTGGTTTTTGTGCCGCTGCTTGCCGCCCATCATCTGTTCGAGATGGACTTGATACTGGCAGCCGGCAAGGCCTTCCTCTCCTTTGGATTCTGCGCCTCAAGTGTCTACATTTTAAATGATCTGCTGGATTTACCTGAAGACCGGAAACATCCCCGGAAACGGTCTCGTCCTTTTGCCTCGGGCATCCTGCCTTTGGCTACCGGTATCGCAGCGGCACCGCTGCTGCTTGGCTTCAGTCTTGTCATTGGGTTCACCCTCCCTCCTACGTTTCTTCTCATACTGGGTATGTATTATACAACCACGCTGGTATATTCATTCCGTTTGAAAAAAATAGTAATCCTCGATGTAATCGTTCTCGCTGCGCTGTTCACCCTGCGCATGATGGCCGGATCAGCCGCCGTTGATGTCTGGCCGTCCTCCTGGCTTCTGGCCCATTCCATGTTTCTGTTCATCAGCCTGGCACTGGTCAAGCGCTATGCCGAGCTGGTAACCATGCGCATTGAGCACGGCCAGGCGGCCAAAGCGCGCAGCTATGTCGCAAGTGATTCAGAGTTGCTGGCCACCATGGGCATAGCCAGCGCATTCATGTCCGTCCTGGTATTGGTGCTGTATATTACCAGCGGGGCGGCGCAGCTTCTGTATGGCCACCTTAATGTCATCTGGCTGGCCTGTCCCGCACTGCTCTACTGGCTCTGCTATATCTGGCTGATAGCTCATCGCGGAGGCATGCATGACGATCCGATGATCTTTGCCCTGAAGGATCGCGTCAGCCGTTATATACTCCTTTCCATGGTGATTATCATGCTCCTTGCAATTTGATTCCCATGAACAGACGCTATCACTCCTGGGGACGCTACCCCCAAGTCCGGACAATCCGCTGTACCGCTTCATTGGCGGACGCTGCCGCTGCCGATTCCGGCAGATTCCCAGCGGACGTTTCTGCCCTTTGGCAACGGCCGCTCATACGGGGATGTCTGCCTTAACAGCGAGGGAATGCTTCTGGATGCCCGGGGGCTTGACCGCTTCATAGCATTTGATTCGGACAATGGTATCCTGCGGTGTGAAAGCGGCGTACTGCTCGGTGAAATGCTGGCCTTGACCGTACCCCGCGGGTGGTTTCCCCCGGTCGTGCCTGGAACCAGGTTCGTAACCCTCGGAGGCGCTATTGCCAACGATATACACGGTAAAAATCACCACACTGCCGGCACTTTTGGATGCCATGTCCGTTGCCTGGAACTGCTTCGCTCGGACGGCCGGCGCCTGCGCTGTTCACCGTCTGAAAACCCGGAATGGTTCAGCGCAACCGTCGGCGGATTGGGGCTGACCGGCCTGATACTCTGGGCCGAGATAGCCTTGAAACGGATCGACAATCCGGTTATGGAGGTCGAGACCATACGCTATGAAAAGCTGGATGATTTCTTTGAATTGTCGATGGAATCCGACGAAAAGTACGAGTATACCGTTGCCTGGGTTGACAGCATGGCCCGAGGCAAGAAGTTGGGAAGAGGTCACTTCATCCGCGCAAACCATGCCGCCTCCGGCGCCAGGCAGCGTTCCGCACCCCGATACCAGGCGCGAATAGCCGTGGAGCTGCCCTTTTCCCTCATCACCCGGACAAGCGCCCGGGTGTTCAACAGTCTCTACTACAGAAAACAAGCCAGGACACGGAGCACCGGGCTAACACACTATGAACCGTTCTTTTTCCCCTTGGACCAGCTTCTGGAATGGAACCGACTCTATGGCCCGCGCGGCTTTCATCAGTACCAGTGTGTGCTGCCGCTTTCCACCGACGGTCGATATGCGCTGCGAGATATATTCAAAAGGGGTGTTGAGGGTGGAATGGAATGCTTTCTCAGTGTCCTGAAGGTGTTCGGAAAACATCAATCTCCCGGCCTGCTGTCCTTTCCCAGAGCCGGGGTAACGGTTACACTGGATCTCCGTCATCACGGGGAACGGACGCTTCGGCTCCTTGATGATTTTGACGGGGTTGTGCGGTCCGTTGGCGGAGCGGTCTATCCAGCAAAAGATGCCCGCATGTCCAGTTCCAGTTTCAGGCAGTATTTCCCGCACTATCAAGAGTTGGAAGAGTTTCGGGATCCAAAATTCAACTCCAGCTTCTGGAGACGCACTACAGGAAAATGATGAAGCGGAAACTATTCATATTCGGAGCCACCTCTGCCATAGCCGAGGCCACGGCGCGCCTGTTTGCGGCAGACGGCGGCAGTTTTTATCTGGTTGCACGCGATCCTGACAAGCTTGACGCATCAGCTGAGGATTTGCGAATCCGGGGTGCAGCCCAGGTGATGACCGCTGCTGCCGACGCCCTTGACTTTGACCGACACCAAACACTCGTTGACGAGGCGTTTGAAGCCCTTAACGGCCTGGACACGGTTTTGATTGCCCACGGCAGCCTGCCTGATCAGAAATGCTGCGAACAGTCCTTTGACCAGGCCCGGCGTGAATTTGAAATCAACGCCATGGCAGTCCTGTCTCTGCTCACCCACGCTGCGAACAGGTTTGAAGCCCAGGGCTTCGGCACCCTCTGCGCGATCAGTTCGGTAGCCGGTGACCGTGGCCGACAATCCAACTATGTATATGGGGCTGCCAAGGGTGCGGTGTCGATTTTTCTTCAGGGGTTGCGTAACCGCCTGCATTCCAGTAACGTTCAGGTACTCACTGTCAAGCCGGGCTTCGTCGATACTCCGATGACGGCGGCCTTTACCAAAAGCCGGCTGTGGGTCCCCCCGGACCAGGTAGCCAGGGGTATTCACACGGCAGTCACGAACAGCAAGGACATCGTCTACCTGCCGTGGTTCTGGTCACCGCTGATGCGGTTGATTCGCTGGCTGCCCGAGTCCATATTCAAACGGCTGCGTCTCTAGGGGATACCATGCCACTTAAACAGCTTCAATGCTCCCACCCACATTGCCTGCGGGCACGCTCCGTCATGTCGAGCAGGGTCAGCCGTCTCCGCCCGTTGCTGCAGTTTTCACTGTTGACGTCAGTGGTGCTGGCTGCCGCGCTTCCGATCCTTATCACAGCTGCTGCCAGGGCCCAGACAGCCGGCTCGAATCTCCAGGCCCAGGCCCGTATAACCGACAGTCCGGCAACAGTCGTGAACCTCCAAGCGTTTCGCACTGTTGACTCTATCACCGTCGACCGGCCGGACGGCAAAACGGTCGAACTCTCCCTGATCAATCTGAACCCGAACATCAACCAGTGGTATATTCTTCAGATTAACCGCAACAAAGACGGCGGAATCGAAGCGTACCACCTGGAAAACCCGTACCCGAAAGACCAGCGCCTGGACCTTGACGAAACGTTGCCGGACAATCTGCTGTTTTCCCTGGCTGGAGAAGCATACCCCTGTAAACCGTGGAGTTTTTCAGGAGACGGCGAGCTCGAGACTGCCAGGAAGTCCCGACAGACGTTTGCGCCCCTCTGTGACGGGAAGATCTACCTTCGTAACCCGACCAAAGGCCACCGGACCGCCATTGAAACAGTGACCGATTTTCTCCGTGACAAACTTCCCGGGGGTGAGAGCGTTGTCGGCTTTGTAAAAGATACCTTCTTCCAGGACGCTTACCTGGAAAATGCCCGCACGACAGAGGCCTCAATTGACAGGCCTGTTGTTTCTGCCCCTGACTTTCCAGCACCTGCGGTAATTGATCCGCTCCACGCCAATAAGCTGCTTGGCGCGCCTGAGCTTGGCATCGAGGTGGAAAAATCTTCCTCCGGCATGCTTACCGGCCGCTGGTACGGCGTCAAGAACAACCCCGGCATTTTTGTGAGCCTGATTCAGCCCGGGGCGGTCGCCCCAGAAATCCTGAAGAGTCACGCCAATCTTGTCTCTCGACTTGACAGTGTCGAGGCCGGAGCGCTGGTATATCTGGTAGCCTATGATCTTGATCGTTTCGACCTCGGTTTTGCTGTCGGAACCGAGCATCCGCGCGTCGGCTGGTCGGAGCGCACGCTTGAGCAGGTGAGAGTTCCCGGCCTGCCGGGGCCGGATGGCATCGCCACTACTGTTCCCCTGGTGGCCACCGGCATTGTCAACCCTGTTGAGGCCGCCAGAGCCGTGTCGACATTTACCGGCGGATTCAAACGGTCTCACGGCGCATTCAAATACGGTGATTTCGCCAATCGAAACCGCGGCTCTCACTACGGTTTCATAGAAAACGGGGTTGTTCTCAGCACGCTTCAGCCCGGTCTGGCTACCTTGCTGGTGGAAGATGGCGGAGCAGTGGAGATGAAGACCTGGTCTCAAGAGGACAATCAGCGGCTCGGACAGATTTCCCAGGCGCGCCAGAACGGTGTTCCGCTCATCGAATGGGACTCTGCCTCGCAAAAACCGGTACCTGGTAATCTGGTTGCTCGATGGGGACCCGGCAACTGGTCAGGATCGGCAGACACAAAATTGCGGACGCTGCGGGCAGGCGCGGCAGTGCAGCAAACCGACAACAAACGATTCCTGATTTACGGTTATTTCTCAACCGCAACACCCTCGGCAATGGCCAGAGTTTTTCAGGCCTACAACTGCAGCTATGGTATGCATCTGGACATGAATGCCCTGGAACATACATACCTGGCCCTTTACCATAAAGAAGGAAATCATCTGCTTGTTCAGCACCTCATCCGGGGGATGGACGTCTTGGACAAATCAGACAAAGGTGTCTATATCCCCAGATTTCTCGGCTATTCGGATAATCGTGATTTTTTTTATCTAATGAAACGCGAGCAACCATGAAAACGCAAAGGATCATTTCTGAGGCAGAAAAAGACTCTTTTCAGGAGAATAGACAATGATGCGCTTTGAAACGCTGCTGATCATCATCGCTGTCCTTGCCTTCCCGCCGCAGTCAGCGGCTACAAACCAGTCACTGGAGGAGCAGAACAAGGTACTGCTCGAGCGCCTGCAGGTGGTCCACGGG
Source organism: uncultured delta proteobacterium (assembly GCA_963710015.1). GTDB lineage: Bacteria > Desulfobacterota > Desulfobulbia > Desulfobulbales > Desulfocapsaceae > MADRE3. The sequence continues at coordinate 636,145 of CAVPYP010000014.1, forward strand.
TTGTCCGACGCTCAGGCGGCAGCGGTGCGCACGATATTTGCCCGGTCGCCATACCTTGGACAGGGCAACCCGGCGGTCACGCGACACCCGGCTTCCACGCAGGAGTGCACCGCCAGGCTTGAGCAATCGTCCGTCAGCTATGAAAATGGTCGTTACGAGCAGATATGCGGGGCCAGGTACATGGCGCCGCTCTACGATCCTGGCCGCGAAACTGCTGAAGATGCCAGGGCCTGTATTGACCAGTTCGAATTCCCCGGTATTCCATGCGAGTACCCGGTCGTCTGGGTGCGGACCATGGAAGCTGCGGAAATCTGCAGTGCAATGGGAAAACGGCTCTGTGATGCGCATGAGTGGGAAGGCGGCTGTGCCGGACAGTTGACCCCGCCCGATTATCGGTTTGACCTGGCCCAGGGGGTTGATCCCGGGGAAGCCATCCGCAGGATGCGCGCCGCCCACAACAATGCGAACAGCGGGAACAAGAGCTGGAGTTACGGTCCTCAATATCGCAAAGGGGTTTGCGCGGCAGACAGCTCAAAGAGTGCAGGCTGTACAGGCGGAAGCTGGACCCAGTGCGGCTCAAACACCTATCCGGCTGGTTTTTTCCCGGAATGCCGCAGTCCTCTGGATGTATACGACATCAACGGCAACGCGGCTGAGCACATGAACCTGCCCTTAAATGATGGACAGATGGCCAGCCGTGGAAGCTCGCAGCTGGGGTATACGGAGATGAAAGGCAGTTGGTTTATTTTCGATAAGTACCGGGCGCACGATGACTGGTGCCGCTGGCGGGCGCCGTTCTGGCATGGCGGCCGGGTGATGTCAGCCACAAGTCACCACAACTACCACCTGGGTTTTCGATGCTGCAAAACGCTGGAGGAATAGAGCGGTGCCGAGAAGAATACATACCGGTCTTTCAGCTGATGCTGATCCCTCAATATCGGCCCGGGGAGATGTGCTGGTTTGCCGCCAGGCGAGCTGCCTGCGGAGCAAACTCCGCCATAGGCCCCTCATCGCTCAGCAGGGGTGCTAATTCGGGATCTTTGAGGATGTCGTAAACCGAGACCAGCTTGCCATCGACAAGAGCTTTTTCACTGACCAGCCGGATGCCGTGACTGTAGTCGGCATAACCGGCACCGTGCACCGTGCTGAGCGGCTGAATAGGTTTGCCGTCTGGTCTGTGCCAGCCGTAAATGGCGATACGTCCGGGTTTTCGCCTCAGCCGTTTGGTGATGACCACATCCTTTTTATGACCGGACACCAGTTCGCCCAGGGATATACCAAGTGAATAGCGCTGTTGCAGGATTTTCTGGTTGTGTCGCTGATAATATTCGGTGGAGCACATCTGCGGGCCGGGCGGCAGAGGCTGGGGGGTGAAGTGGCTTTCGGACTGGTCGTAAATGGCATCCACCACTCGGCGGGTGGGGAGGATGAAGCCGAATCGGGACGCCACCTTGCGTGCGGTGTGGTAATCCATCGGAACACGAATGAAGTCTGCCTGTGAGCCAATGGCCAGGTAGTCGGGGGTTACAAAAACTGTTGCACTCAGCAGCCGCCCGCTCTTGCTTCGCTGCTGCAGCTTGACAGGCTTTAGTTTTCTTAAAAAATCCGGCAGGTTACCTCGTAGCAACTGCTCACTGATCACCTGCTCTCGCTGGTTCCCGTCTTTTTTAGATACAAGGTCGACGAATTGAGACCCCGTCAATGAGTGGGAAGGCCTCTCTGGTATGTGCCTGGTCAGATAATCGAGCAGCGTATCGTTCCCGGAGGCGGTTGCCGGTGGGGGAAATCCCAGCCCCATCATCAAAACGAGCACTACTCTGGCGCACCATTCTGCAGTAAATAATCGTCTCAACAGCAGCATTTCTCCTGACAGAGGTTTCTTGCAAAGAAAATTTCAGATTTAAACAGTGAGACTACCCCAGCGAGGAGTACTCTGTCAACACACAAGAAACAGAGGCCATGAGCCGTTTTCGAAAACGAGCAAAAAGTGTATGAGTATATGGCACAGCCAGTATCAGATGGTATTTGCACCGAATTATCGACACAAGGTCTTGGCGGAAGAGGCGGCAAAAGAACCGTTCCTTTGCTTTCTCCGCCTGGAATATATCACTTTGATAACACAGCGTGCTAAGTTTGGTTGGGATTTGAACGTTATGGTGTTAAGATTGATGACTTGAGCCTCTTGCAAAATGATGATTTTCGTTCAAAATCAAGGCATGCGAAAAATTTTACCGCAGGCATATAATTGATATTCCGAGGATAAAATTTTTTAGCATAACGCGGAGGCTGAGCGAAAAGACCGTTTAGAAACGGCCAACCTGGCAACTATTCGTCATCTTTCAAACTTTCAATGAATGCTCCAATAGGTGTTTTTGATTCCGGCTACGGTGGATTGACTGTTCTAAAAGAATTGATACAGGCAATGCCTGGATATGACTTCCTGTATCTGGGGGATAATGCGAGAACGCCGTACGGTACACGCTCGTTTGATGTTGTCTACAAATATTCATTACAGGCGGTAAAATATCTTATAAGCCGGAATTGCCCTCTTATCATTATCGCCTGCAACACCGCTTCTGCAAAAGCTCTTAGAAATATACAACAACTTGATTTACCTGCTCTTGCACCCGATCGACGCGTGCTTGGAGTAATTCGGCCAAGTGTTGAGAAAGTAGCAGAAATAACAGTGAATGGACATGTCGGCGTTTTAGGAACTGTGGGTACGGTCGTTTCCGAATCTTATCCAATCGAGCTCCAGAAGTGGTCCGGGGGCAAAGTTGTTTCCACCGTCCAGGAAGCGTGCCCGATGTGGGTACCCATCGTAGAAAACAATGAAATTGATACGGATGGAGCAGATTTTTTTATCAGAAGAAACATAGAGAACATTCTTCAAAAAGATCAAGACCTGGATACTCTGGTACTGGGATGCACCCATTATCCATTATTGATGAACGTGATAAGAAAGTATGTCCCTGAGACTATTAAGCTTCTGGAACAGGGTCAGATCGTATCGGAAAAACTGGTCGAATATCTGAAGAAACACACCGACATTAATCATAGAATATCCAGGAATGGGAACATTGTATTTGAAACGACAGAGTACGCAAACATTTTTGAAATGAAATCGGCCCTGTTCCTGGGGCAGCAGGTGAAGGCGGAAACGATTCATTTATAAATCCAGCCGAAGTACTCCGAGGATCTGTAAACCCTGTGCGAGTGGGGGAATGCGTCAGAATGGCAGTTTTCCCAGGTCCAGATTGCCACCAGAAATAATGATGCCTACTTTCTGGCCCTGCACATTAACCTTCCCCTCAAGGATTGCAGCCAGTGGTACGGCAGAAGAGGCTTCAATAACTAGTTTCATGCGCTCCCAAACTGTTTTCATAGCTTCAATGATTGCTTTTTCGGAAACGGTTACAATACCATCTACATCTTCTTTAATGATGGCAAAGTTTCGTTCGCCAAGTGAGGTTAGCAGACCATCGGCAATGGTTTTGGGGCTTGATCGATGGAATGATCTTTACCTTTCAAAAATGAGCGGTAGGCATCGTCGGCGCCATCAGGTTCGCAACCAATTACTTTTGTTCCGGGTGAAAGGTGTTTGACTGACAGGGCCGATCCGGCCAATAAACCACCTCCGCCCACCGGAACAAGAATAAGGTCGAATCCGGTCTCATCTTCCAGCATCTCTTTAGCCGCTGTGCCTTGCCCGGCAATAACATCAAAATTGTCATACGGATGAATTTCGGTTGCGCCCGTCTCTACAATGATTGTTTCAACAGCAGATTCACGCGACTCCAGAGTCGGTTCACAGAAGGTAATTTTTGCCCCGTATCCGGCTACTGCTTTCTTCTTTATCTCGGGCGCATTTTCAGGCATTACGACATAAGCGTCCACGCCCCTGTTTCTTGCTGATAATGCCAGGGCTGCGGCATGATTCCCGGATGAATGGGTACAAACACCTCTTCTTACCTCTTCATTGCTCAGCGACATTACAGCATTCATTGCTCCACGAAATTTAAAGGCGCCAACCTTCTGGAAATTTTCACACTTAAAGTATACCTCCGCTCCGCTGATATGATTGACACTTTCAGAAGCGAGAACGGGGTACGGTGAGCAAATTGCTCCACGAGGAGACGTGTGCAACGACATCAGATAGACTGGAATATTCATGGTCATTTCTGTCATCAGGTTTTTGGCAGGAGTAATTGAGACAGGAGACTGTTTTCTCTTTATTTCTATGGCATTGAAACCTCAGGAAGGATTATGGTTCACCAGTTGAAGAGTGATCAGAAGCTCACCAGTTCATAGTGATGCGAAGTGTAACGTTCTTTGTGCAACTTCGCCATACCGAACCCGGTTGAAACCAAAAAAATCGCACCAGGCAGATTCATGATAGCCACTATTAAATTATTGTTATACTATCTCATGACTTGAAGTCAGGCTTTCCGGCAGCCTGGAGCCCGGGCCTGCATTATCGAAGATGTAGCAGTAACATAATCAGGAAGACCGGCAACTGTCTTCCTGATAAAGTGTTAGCGGAACAGAAGGATATACAATGAGTGACGTTATACTGATAAGTATTACCGGCAGAGACAGAAAAGGACTTGATGCAAAATTTACCGGGACTTCTGGCGCAATATGATGTCAATATTCTCGATATCGGCCAGGCGGTAATTCATGAGCATATCTCTCTTGGGATCTTGGCAGAAATCCCCAACTCCGAAGATTTTTCGTCAATTTTCAAGGATATGCTGTTTGAGGGACACAACATGGGACTCGAGGTGGACATCAAGTCGATCGCCCCTGAAAACTATGAAAAATGGGTTCATGCCCAGGGCAAAGAAAGGCGGATTATAACCCTGCTCGGCAGAACCCTCACCGCTCAGCAGATTTCTGCTGTTGCCTCCATCATCGCAGAAAACCAGTTGAATATTGATAATATTTCACGGTTGACCGGCAGGATTTCCATTAAAGAACCCCAGAGCAAACCCAGGGCCTGCGTACAGCTGTCTGTAAGCGGGGAGCCATTAAATATTCTCGAGATGCGCAAAAGATTTATGGAGATTTCCCAGAATGCCGGAATAGATATCTCCTTTCATGTGGACAATATTTATCGAAAAAACAGGAAACTGGTTGTTTTTGACATGGATTCAACCTTGATCCAGGCTGAGGTAATTGTTGAATTGGCGAAGCTGGCAGGTGTCGGAGACCAGGTGAACAGCATCACCGAATCGGCCATGCGGGGTGAGATAGATTTCAAGGAAAGCTTTCGACGACGGGTTGCCCTGTTAAAAGGAATCAATGAAGAACAACTGGTGAAAGTAACAAGGGAGCTGCCGCTGACAGAAGGTGCAGCCCTGGTCTGCAAGACCCTGAAAGGTCTGGGCTATAAGCTGGGTATCCTCTCTGGAGGATTCAGATTTGTTGGAGAATACTTAAAAGATCAGCTCGGCTTTGATTATATGTACGCAAACGAGCTCGATATTAAAGATGGTGTGGTCACCGGTAAGGTTGTTGGTGATATCGTCGATGGCGAGAAAAAAGCGCTCTTACTGAGAAAACTTGCCAAAAAGGAAAATATTGCCCTTGAACAGACCATAGCCGTTGGCGATGGTGCCAATGATCTTCCCATGATCAGCATCGCAGGCTTGGGTGTCGCCTTTAATGCCAAGCCTATTGTCCGGCAAAAAGCAACCAATGCCATCTCAAGCGTTGGACTTGATGGTCTCCTCTATCTCATCGGTATTCACGACAGGGAGATAAAAGATGAAGTCAGGCACCCAAAGACAGAATCCTCTGCATAGACTGGACTCCTGATGCGATTCCTCAGAGCCGGGACAATATCGCCGTTTCAAACAACCGAGGAGGAGACCAGCTGCGCTATCATGAAGGGATGTACATTCTATACGACGATTTCGAATCTGCTCTCCTGAAGAACACTGATAATTGAGATGGCATCATTTGCCGGTGTGTTGAGTTCATTCACGAGAAGGCCGAGGAGCAGTTCTCTGCCGTCTGTCGAGCCGGAACTCAGCGCGCCGATGATACCTGATCTACTGCCGTTTGCAAGTGTACCAGCACTGGTAAACAGGTTACCGTCATCAAGCCCTGCGGTCGCCAGGGCAGAGAAAAGCCTGGCCCGCACATCCGGAGCCACCTCCTGAATCTGGGAGCCGCTGAGGTTTTCTGCAAGAAGACTGTCGAAGATGTTAGGGTTATTATTTGCCAGTACTCCTGAGAGCAGGCTGCCAAGATTTGCCTTAATGACATTGATTGACACCGACACATTGAGACTGGTCTCGGTGCGCTCTTGCAGTCTTTGGGCAAGAGCAAAGAGCAATTCACCGACAGCCGTTGACACTCCATCAACTCTTGCGGCCTCACCAGTCGCCCCTGTCGTTCCAACTGTAGCTATACTGATCGCTGAATCAAGGGCATCCTCGCTTGCACCGGTAGTGGCTTGCAACGGCTCTACTTGCCTCTGCTGCAGTGCAGGAAGGATGTTTATAATTGTGTTAACACCTGTTATTTCCATGGTATGTACCTGCCAGTGGGTTATTTCTATCGTCAAATATACGGACGACATGCTCCGGTGTCAATTACAGCCTTGACAAAAACGGCGACAATTGCAACCTTAAAGATAGTAACTAATTACTATCTTTAAGGAGGTGTTGTGAATACTTCAGGTAAATATCTTCCGGCGCAGGAGCGCCGTTTCGTGACGGTCAAAGCCGTGGTCGAGCTGGCGGCAGAGCAGAACCCGACTGATATAACCACTGCTGCGATTGCCAAACGCATGGGTCTTACCCAGGGTGCCCTGTTTCGCCACTTTCCCAACAAGTCTGCAATCCTGCAGGAGGTGATGAAATGGGTGACCACCCGGCTGTTAGGCAAGCTCGATAAGGCCGTACAGGGGGCTGCATCTCCGCTTGCTGCGCTTGAAGCGATGTTTACGGCGCATGTAGATTTTGTCGTCAGGCATCCGGGTGTTCCCCGTCTTCTGTTTGGCGAGTTGCAACGCGCTGAGAAGACAGCATCCAAAGATCTGGTACAGGAGCTTGTCACTCGATATCAGGAGCGATTGCACCGGCTGATCGAAAAAGGAAAGGCAGATAGAGAACTCGACACCAGCCTCGACACCGAGGCAGCAGCCATTCTCTTCATTGGCACAATTCAAGGTTTGATCATGCAGTCTCTGCTGGCTGACGATGTTACCCATATCCGTGCTTATGCGCCGAGGGCGTTTAAAATCTACCGCCGTGGCATCAGGAGTGAACAATGAAATACATACCCGTCCAGGGACGCACCATCGCATTGGTGCTGGTGCTGGTGCCGCTGTTTGCTCTCTTTGTCTATGTCGCGCTGCATTCCGGGCCGCTTGCCGAGGTACCAGTTACCCTGGCTACGGTTGAAAACCGTTCCATCTCTCCGGCGCTTTTTGGCATCGGCACTGCCGAATCCCGATACAATTACATGATTGGCCCCACCTTTGCCGGACGGCTCAAGAGCCTGGAGGTAGAGGTGAACGATCGTGTTAAAAGCGGACAGGTTCTCGGTGAAATGGATCCGCTTGATCTCCACGAGAAAATCAGGGCTCAGGATGCGGCTGTTAAACGATCCGAGGCGCTGTTGAGTGAGGCCCAGGCACGTCGGGCGTTTACAAAATCTCAGTTCTGGCGCTATGAACGATTGCTGAAGGCGCGATCTACAAGTGAGGAAATCGTTGCCACCAAGAAACAGGAAGAACTGATAGCTGAGGCAAGTCTGAATGCGGCCCGGGAGGATTCGGTGCGCTTGCGCAGTGAGCGTGAGGCGTTGGTGGCACAACTCAACAACCTCAGACTTGTCGCCCCCGCGGCAGGCCTGGTTGCTGCGCGCAATGCTGATCCCGGTACCACGATCGTGGCCGGGCAACCGATCGTGGAGTTGATCGATACAGAGAGCATGTGGGTTAATGTGCGTTTCGACCAGATTCATGCGCGGGGGCTGGCCCCCATGCTGCCTGCTCAGATCGTACTGCGCACACAGCAGAGCGGCCTGGCAGGACGCGTTCTGCGAGTTGAGCCATTGGCTGATGTGGTGACCGAAGAAATGCTCGCCAAGGTGGTCTTTGATCACGTGCCCGTGCCGCTGCCGGCTGTCGGAGAACTGGCCGAGATAACCGTCACCTTGCCGCCACTATCTGCCGGACCAGTTATTCCTAACGCGGCCATCCAGCGTGTAGAGGGTAAATTGGGCGTCTGGCGGATCACAGATGATAAATTGTACTTCTCTCCGGTCACCCTGGGGAGTGCCGATCTGGACGGTCGTGTGCAGGTACTCCAGGGACTCAGGGCCGGCGATCAGGTTGTGGTCTATAGCGCGAAGGCCCTGACCTCACGCAGCCGTGTTGAGGTTGTTGAAAACATCCCCGGGGTGGAGCAATGATCAGTCTGGCGGGCCGCGACATAATGCATGCCTGGGGTAAGTTCGTCTTTACCGGCATGGGCCTTGGCCTGCTGATCGGTGTGACGCTCTCCATGGCGGGAATCTATCGGGGCATGGTGGATGACGGCAAGGCATTGCTCGACAACAGCGGCGCAGATCTCTGGGTGGTGCAGAAAGACACCCTTGGCCCTTATGCAGAGCCATCGAGCATCTACGACGATGTCTGGCGCACCATTCGCGGCCTGCCGGGGGTGATTCGTACGGCCAATGTTACCTATCTCACCATGCAGGTGCGGCAGGGTGAACGCGATGTGCGTGCGATGGTCACCGGCGTCACCGCCGGAGAGCCCGGCACTCCCGGCTGGCCTCCGTATCTTGTAGCCGGACGGCAGATCACCCGAAGCCACTATGAGGCAGTTGCCGACATCGCCTCCAGCTTCAAGCTCGGAGACCGTCTCTCTATTCGCCGCAACCAGTACACCGTGGTCGGCCTGACCCGGCGAATGGTCTCTTCCGGCGGAGACCCGATGGTCTTTATTCCGCTGAAAGACGCACAGGAAGCCCAGTTTCTGAAAGACAACGATGCCATCCGGCAACAGCGCCGCCGCACCGCCGAAAACCCTGCCTTTAATCGGCCCCAGGTCCCGGGTCTGCTCGATTCCGTAATCGCTTCGCAAAGCGTCAACCCTTTTGTTAACGCGGTTTTGGTGCAGATTGAGCCCGGCTATGATGACGAACAGGTTGCGGATTCGATCCGCCGGTGGAAGCACCTGACCGTATACACGCGTAGCCAGATGGAGGAGATCCTCATCGGCAAGCTGATTGCCACCTCATCCAGGCAAATCGCCATGTTTCTGGTGATTCTTTCCGTGGTCAGCGCGGCCATTGTTGCCTTTATCATCTACACCCTGACGCTTGGCAAGATCCGTGAAATTGCGGTGCTTAAACTGATCGGCACCAGGAACCGCACCATTGCCGGCCTGATCATGCAGCAGGCCATTGCCCTGGGGGTGATTGGCTTTGTGGTTGGAAAAATCTCTGCCACCCTTTTGATGGCACCGATCTTTCCCAAATATGTGCTGCTGGAGCCGCTTGATTCGGTGAAGGGATTCATTGCTGTGGTAATTATATGTATACTCGCAAGCCTTTTTGCCATTCGCGCTGCCCTCAAAGTGGATCCAGCCGAGGCGATTGGAGGGTGACATGGGTGGCAAAGGTATTCACATCGAAGGGCTGAAAAAGCGCTATGGCAAGGGAGATACCGCGGTCGATGCCTTGAAAGGTGTTGACATGATCGTTGCACCGGGTGAGGTGGTCGGTCTGGTCGGACCTTCCGGCTCCGGGAAAAGCACGCTGCTCAAGTGTCTTGGTGCCGTGATCGAGCCGACCTCAGGGCGCATGATTCTTGGTGATGAGACAATTTATGACGATGGCTGGAAAGTGCGCGATTTGCGTGCACTGCGCCGCGATAAAATCGGTTTTGTCTTCCAGGCCCCGTACCTCATCCCCTTCCTTGATGTAACCGACAATGTCGCCCTGTTGCCCATGCTTGCAGGTGTGCCAAACGGTGAAGCCCGCAGGCGGGCGATAGAGCTGCTGAAATCGCTCGAGGTGGAGCATCGCGCCAATGCCATGCCATCGCAACTTTCAGGTGGAGAGCAGCAGCGTGTGGCGATTGCCAGGGGGCTGGTAAACCGTCCTCCGGTTATCCTTGCTGATGAACCCACTGCTCCGCTCGACAGTGAACGTGCCCTGGCGGTTATTCGGATGCTGAACGACATGGCGCGAAAGTTCGAAACGGCGATTATTGTCGTCACTCATGACGAAAAAATCATGCCGACATTCAAGCGCATCTATAATATCCGCGACGGCGTGACCTACGAGGAAGCGGGCGAAGGGCGAGACGTTGAAAAAGAGTTTATGCGAGCGAAAGAAAGCGCTGAAGCATGAAAACAGTCATTCCCTTGCTGCCGTCTCCATCATGTTGACCGGTCAGGCTGAATGGATTGGTTCATGACGCATTAAAGGCCAGTTCTGCCTTGGTTCGGGCACAGCCGAGTGGGAAAACAATCATAATCCCCACTCCACTGTGCCCTGGTTTTCAACTATCACCGACCGGCCATCATTGCTGCCACGTCTTCTTCCGGCGTGGTGATCGGTTTGAGGTCAAACTCTTCCACAAGTATTTTCGCCACATTTGGAGAGAGAAATCCCGGGAGTGTTGGTCCCAGCCGGATGCCCTTGACTCCAAGGGACAACAGGGCCAGAAGCACGAGAACCGCTTTTTGCTCATACCAGGCGATATCAAATGACAGCGGCAGATCATTAACATCGTTGAGGCCGAAGGCCTTCTGCAGTTCAAGAGCGATCACCGCCAGGGAGTAGGAATCGTTACACTGGCCGGCATCGAGTATCCGGGGAATGGTGCCAATATCGCCGAGGTTAAGTTTCAGGTATTTGTATTTCGCACAACCCGCTGTCAGGATCACCGCATCATCCGGCAACTGCTGCGCAACCTGACTGTAATACTCTCGTGTCTTGTGACGGCCATCGCAGCCTGCCATTACCACAAAGCGCTTTATCGCTCCGGATTTTACCGCCTCGATAATCTTGTCTTTGAGAGCCATTACCTGGCTGTGGCCGAAGCCGCCAACAATAGTCCCGGATTCAAGCTGCTCGGGAGGTTTGCAGGTCAAGGCCGTCTCGATGATCTGGGAGAAATCTTTTGCCTTGCCATCCTGACGATCTGGAATGTGGGTACAACCCTCAAAGCCAACGGCACCGGTCGTAAATACCCGCTCCATATGCTCCGGTTTTGGGGGAACAATGCAGTTTGAAGTAAAGAGAATCGGGCCATTAAACGAGTCGAGCTCTTTTTTCTGCATCCACCAGGCATTTCCATAGTTGCCGACCAAATGACTGTATTGTTTCAACTTGGGATAGTAATGGGCCGGCAGCATTTCACTATGCGTATAGATATCAACGCCCTTGTCCCTGGTTTGTTCGAGCAATTCATGAAGATCAACCAGGTCATGACCGGTTACGAGAATGCCCGGGTTCGTGCCGACCCCGAGATTGACGGTGGTCATTTCAGATGTTCCGTAGCCTTCATTGTTTGCCTGGTCAAGAAGCGCCATGGTCTTTACGCCCATCTCCCCTGTCTTCATTACCAGGGCAAGAAGATCATCATTGCTCAACGACGGATCAACCAGTGAGGCGAGTCCTTCCATAAGGAATTCAAAGATTTCGCGGCTGTGCTTCTTCAGTTGATAGGCATGTTCTGCATAGGCACAGAGACCTTTCAGGCCATACTGGACCGTCGCCTTCAGCGAACGCTCATCTTCATCAGTTATTTCCAGCCAGCCTCCCGCCCCGCTTGCAGCCTTGGCAAGAATTGCAGCTTCGTCACCAGAAGACCAGGTTGCGCATTCCGGAACCGGATCGGCAAAATCTTTGCCGTGGGTTTTTTTATAGGCTTTCAGGACATCTTCCTTCAAACGGTCACGAAGGACAACACCCTGCCTGATGAATTGGAGGAAATCACTCCTGCTGAAATTTGCATTGGTAATGGTTGCGAACATTCCCTTGTCGATGAAGAAGGCGATCTCTTCATCGTAGATGTCAAATTCCTTTCCTTTGACACCCCATACTGAAATTCCCTTGAGTGTCCAGATAAACAGGTCCTGGAGATTAGCGACGACTTCCTTTTTTCCGCAAACTCCCTGGATAGTACAACCGGTGTTCTTGGCTGTTTCCTGACACTGGTGGCAGAACATGGACATGATGGGTCTCCTCTGTTTGAAAACTACGATTGTTTGGGTAAATGCGCCTGACAGTCAATAATCAGAACGATTTTTTTGTAAGCGGTCAGCCAGGATACCTGTCAGCTATATAATCCTCGTAATATCGAAGCTCGACGTCCTTTGCCTTCACCTGGGCATTAACAACATCACCCATGGATATGAGACCGATTAATTTTTTGTTTTCGATAATTGGGAGGTGGCGAATCCTGTTCTTCGTCATTACAGCTCGAACATAATCCAAATCGTCGTCTTTTCTGCCGACAATCAGATTTGTCGTCATGATTGTATCGACGTTCATTGTTTTAATATCCTCATAGTGATGTATCGTTGCCATCAGGACATCTCGCGCACAGACGATTCCAAGTATGTTCTCATCTTTGTCAATAACGAGCAGCGAACCGATGCGATTCGCAGAAAAAACCAGCATCGCTTCAAATATCGAGGTACTCTCGGTGATAGTGACAACCCTGCTTCCTTTTACCGCCAGTATGTCTTTTGTTTTCATCTCTTTGAATCCAATTGTCTATGGTTTCTTGCGTATCCCCAGTCGAGTCGCAAGATTGTGGAGATTGCTGCGGTTCGTATCCAGATCTCGAGCTGCAGCCGCCCAGTTTCCTTTGTTTTTTTCCAGAGCTGCCTGAATCAGTCGTATCTGGAACAACCTGACCTCCTCTCTAAGTGAAACGTTGCCCTGAACTGCCTGTTGCTGTGTGTGATCATGTGCTGGATGCACATACATGGCCGCTCCCAGGTCGCCGGCCAGATGAGTCGGCTGGATTTGTATAAACTCAGCAGCTTGGATTTGCTGGGATGCCTTTAAGACAGCTCGTGAGATAATGTTTTCAAGTTCGCGCACATTGCCTGGCCAGCTATACCTCGAGAGCAGGCGCAGCGCCTCCTCACTTATGCGGACCTCCTGGAGTCCAAGTCTTCTCTGGGCCCGATCGATGAAAAATCCGGCAAGAATCGCTATGTCATCTTTTCTTTCGCGCAGCGGCGGGACGGTGATTGGATAAACATTGAGACGGTGATAGAGATCAGCCCTGAATTTTCCTGCACCCACCTCGGCTTCCAGGTTTCTGTTGGTTGCAGCAAGCAACCGGACATCAGCATACACCATTTTTTCGGATCCGATGCGCTGGATTTCCCCCTCCTGGATGACACGCAAAATTTTGGCCTGTACTTCAACGGAGAGTTCCCCGATCTCATCGAGAAACAGGGTTCCCCCATCGGCAAGTTCAAACTTTCCTGCTCTGTCCTGGTTTGCGCCGGTAAAAGATCCTTTGACATGGCCGAACAGCTCACTTTCTGCCAGGGAATCGGGAAGTGCCGCACAATTCAAGTAAAGCATCGCCTTGTCACGACGATGAGAGTGTCGATGTATTGCCCTGGCGACGAGCTCTTTTCCTGTGCCCGTCTCACCGAGCACCAGAATAGTGAAATCTGATTTGGCCACCAGTTCAATCTCTTTGCGCAATTTCTTGATAGCTGGACTCTTGCCAAGAATATCCCAGCCTCTCTGCAGAGATACATCCTGCATCAGGTCAGAGGCTATCTGCCCCTGCCGCTCGGCTTGTTTTTCCAGTGCTTTGAGCAAATCTGCCATTTGCATCTGGGCTCCGGCCATCAACGCGACCGTTTTCAGGTACTGTCGAGGCAAACGGTCAAAGGCACCGACATCAAGGGAGTCAGCGGTTAAAACTCCCATTAGTTTTTCATTTACATAAAGCGGGCAGCCGAGACAGGCGTGAATATGCTGCAACCCCTTGGGATCCATGACCAGCATGCCGTCAAAGGGGTCGGGAAGCGGACTGTCTTTTGAAAACAATACCGGCTCCCGGGAGCCGCAGATTATATCAAGACGCGGATGATCCTTACGCTGATAAACACGTCCCATGGCATCCGGAGTCAGTCCTTTTGAAGCAAGAGGGATCAGTTTGTTCTTCTCGATTCGCAGGAGAGTTGCAGCATCATACGGAATTGCCCGGCGCAGCGCTCCCAGCAGACGGTCATAGCGGTCCTCCGCACTCATTTCGGCGGTAAGGTCTAAAGCGATGGCTGCCAGGGCATTGAGTTTATCCATGTATTTATTTTTACAACCGTGTTGTGAAAATAGCAACTTTTTGTTGTTGTTTTTTTACAACTAATGTACCATATATTTGATATTATGTGAAAAATATAAGTGGCATGGCGCTTGCTTTAAATGAATCAAGAAAGGACGAGCCTCTTGCAAAATGATGATTTTCGTTCAAAAGCAAGGCATGCGAAAAATTTTACCGCAGGCATATAAATGATATTCCGAGGATAAAATTTTTTAGCATAACGCGGAGGTTGAGCGAAAAGGGCGTTTTGCAAAAGGCTCGGACGTCTTTCTTAAAAACACAATAAACAGGAGGCAGATCATGGAAATACTCAAACTCGAAGACACGAATGAATTTACGCCCGGTGCAATGAAACGATTTTTCCTGGTGGAGGATTCACCGGATTTCAAAATCATAAACTTCAACCTCGATGCAGGTGTGACCTTTCCTGTTCATTCTCATGACCTGGACGGACAGCTGTCCATTCAGGTATTGGAGGGAGATGGCTTCTTTCTGGGAGAGGGCAGCGCTGAATTCCCTGCGAAAAAAGGTGACATTCTCATCTCGCAGATAAGGGAGCCGCATGGCGTCAGGGCAGCAACCCGGATGAGGATACTCGTAACCATTGCACCCCCAATCTGATTGGCTGTTGGATCGTAGGCGAAGGGTAACAAGATCTTGTATATAAAGAGAAAACTTCAAAGGAGGCCGTAATGTCTGGAAAAGTAAAAATTGACCAGGAGGAATGCATTGGCTGTGAAGCGTGTGTGGAACTGTGTCCTTCGGTCTTTTCATTTGATGAGGATGAAGAAAAGGCGTATGTAAATGAAGATGCTGATGCAGGGGCTGATTGTGTTGATGAGGCGATCGCCTCATGCCCGGCTGAATGTATCTCCAAGATATAACAAGAAGAGAAAATGCAAGAATCATACAAAACAATTGGCGAGATAGTTGCCGGTGATTATAGAAAAGCGAAGGAGCCGCTTGCAAAATGATGATTTTCGTTCAAAATCAAGGAATGCTAAAAATTTTACCGCAGGCATATAATTGATATTCCGAGGATAAAATTTTTTAGCATAGACCACCAGGTATCAGGTCGGGCGTGGATCATCACACTGCCGGAATACCCGGGGTCAGGCAGTATGGCTGATGGTGCTGCGGCAAATGAGTACAGCAGAGGTGAGTAATCGCCGTCAATGGAGATGATTGGAGGCTGACATGATATCGGTAGAACAGGCATTGGCCATACTGCACCAAAACATTCCGGAGCCGGTGCAGAAATATCTCCCTCTGGACCAGGCTTATGGATGCTGTGTGAGCGAGGATATCTATGCTCCGGAGCCGTCACCGCGCTATACCAATTCTGCCATGGACGGTTTTGCCGTGCGTTGGGAGGATTGCCGGCAGGCTGCCGAGGATGAGCCGGTAACGCTCACAATATCCGGTGAGAGCCGGGCCGGCGTGCCTTTTTCCGGAACCGTTTCAAACGGCGAGGCAATTCGTATCAGCACCGGTGCCATGCTGCCCGAAGGTGCCGACACGGTGGTGAGGGTGGAGGACACGGTCGAAAAGGGCAGCTCTGTCGATATTTTAAGGATACGCACCCAGGGCCAGGATGTGAGACACTGTGGCGAGGAATTTCACCAGGGTGAGCTTCTCTTTCCCAGGAGTACCTGCCTGCGGGCCAGAGAACTGGCCCTGCTGGCCTCGGTGGGGCTGCACAGGGTCAAACTCTTCTTGCCCCCCCAGGTATCGCTGCTGATAACCGGAACAGAGCTGGCACACTATGATGACGAGGATATACAGCCTCACCAGATCAGGGACTCCAATGCGATAATGCTCGAGAGTGCGATAAAGGATTCCGGTGCAGTCGTGCGGGCTTCACTACGAATCGAGGACAGCCTGTCGGATACCGTCCAGGCGATTGCGAATGCCGTGAAGGAGGAGGATTCAGTCATCCTCTGTTCCGGGGGCGTCTCGGTGGGCAGGCACGACCATGTGAAGGAGGCGGCAAAGGAGGTCGGGTTCAATGAGCTCTTCTGGAAGATACGCCAGAAACCCGGCAAGCCGCTCTTTGTTGGACGCAAAGATAACCTGCTGCTTTTCGGACTGCCCGGCAATCCGGTCTCAGCCTACATGTGTTTTATAAACTATGTCAGGCCGGTCCTGGCAGAGCTGCAGGGGACGCAGGCACTCAACCACTCCATCACTGCAAAAGCAATGGAGAAAATCAGCAATACCGGCTCAAGAACAAATTTCATTCGAGTGGTTGTCGATAACAAGCCCAACGAAATTGCCCGGATAACCGAGGCGACTCACCAGGGTTCTCACATGCTGAGCTCGATTGTCCATGCCGACGGATATATCGTTCTGAGGCCGGGCGAAACCGTGGAACCGGGCGGCCTTACCGAAGTCTTTCTGTTTTAAAGATCCCGTTGTCGTCATCGACGAAGTTTGAATGACAAACGAGAAGGGCGCAGGCCAATCAGCATTTTAAACGTTTGTTTGTTGTGAGAAAACAATTATTTCCTGCAGGCAGAATTCTCTATATGGTACAGTCAAGCTCTCAGTTAAAAGCAGTATAGATATACACGAGCGCGGCTGCAAAGAAGGCTGCTGCTTGTAAGTAGTTCTGCCACATAACCGGAGCGAAATGAGCAAACCAAGATCGGCCATCCTGCTTCCCGTAACCGCCATGCTGCTGTTCTGGGCGCTGACACCCATATCCATTGCCTATATAAAAAATGATTTTTCACTGATTTTTCAGATTTGGCTGAGATATATTGTCTCAACTTCCGCCTTGTGGCTGTTTCTGCTGGCCGGGAAATCACTGCGTTACAATTTTACGATCTTCATGAAGTCAAGAATGTACTTTTTCAAAGTGCTGTCAGTGGTAGCATTCTGCACCATCATGTTCCAGTTGTTGTATACCTGGTGTTTTTTCCTGATCCCTCCGGGATTCGGTATTCTGCTCTATCAGTCACAGGTCATTTTTTCAGTTCTCATGGGAATGATATTCTTCGCAACAGAGCGCCAGTTGATCAAAAAGCCGGGAACGGTCGCGGGGATTCTTACAGCCCTTGGCGGGGCAGCTCTGGTCATCATATTTCAGAACCACGGTTTTTCAGTTGTCTTGAATACCGGAATTTTGCTCGCCCTGAGTGGTGCGTTGTCCTGGTCCCTGGTGGGAGTCACGGTCAAGAAATGGATAGGCGACAGGCTGACCCCGATCTTTACGGTCACCATGGTTTTTACCCTGGTGTCCATCATCCTCACCCCGGTCCTGCTCCTGTCCGGGCCGTCATTGACTGGAGATCCCGGACTTATTAAATGGTCGGTTCTGATCGGTTCCGGCCTGCTTGGAATTGCCGGAGGGCAGGGGCTTTTCTATTATCTGCTTCCCCACCTTGGCATTATAACGGCATCATCTGTTCAGCTCCTGGTGCCATTTTTTACCGGTATCTTTTCTTTTCTGATTTTTGGAGAACGGATAACCTTGCTTCAATTGGTTGGCGGACTCCTCCTCCTGGGGGGATGTCGTATTGTCCTGTTACAAAAACAGAAGTTCCTGGTGAAAGGCGTCACTGGTTAAAACGCTGATTGACACCACTCAGCTCAAATTGTAAAAATGCCGTGAAGCATTAAATGACCCAGGCTGTTGCCCATAATTTCTAAATCATCAAATGTATCGTTACCTCGAGAAAGATGAACAAACCGATAATCATAAGTACCGCACCATTTGACGGCTATGATCTCGCCATCGCCATAGAGGAAATTGCTCTGGTGGGCGCCGATGGCATCGAGATAGCCTTTATCGAGGGCTATACTGATCCTTTTACCGAGGAGGATTTCAACGAGTCCTATGCTGCTGAAATTCGATCTCACCTCGAAAAACATAATCTGCCCTGCCGCTCGTTTTCAGCGCATATGGATCTGACCAAAGACAACGGCGTAGAGATTTTCAAACGGCGGATGACTTTTGCCCGCCGGCTGGGAGCAGAAACGATCATCACGAATGCAGCCCCCATTGCCAAAAAGGTCGAGTTTCTGGGCAACATTAAAGAATTGGGAGAATCAGCCAGGGCCATAGGTATAACTATTGGACTGGAAAACCCTGGTGACGGAAGAGCCAATGTCCTTGATACGGCAATGCAGGCAGGCCCGGTGATCGATGAGATAGGCCTGGAAACGGTCGGTCTCAATTATGACTTTGGCAACCTGATCTCGCACTGTTTTGAAAGAGTTAAACCGGAAGAGGACTTTCTTCATGCCCTGCCGCAAACGATCCATTATCATGTCAAGGATGTCATCCGGCAGGGCGACGGCTGGGGATTCTCCGCCATTGGCGAAGGCCTGATCGATTACCGGAAGATTCTTAGCGATATTGCCCGCGACCCGCGTCCGTTGCCGGTATCCCTTGAAATTCCGCTCAGGGTGTCACGGGCTGCAGATGCCAGTCCCATTCGCGCCGAAAAGCCGGTTGATATAGGGCTCATTCGCAGGACATTGCAGCACTCAATGACGTTCGTCCGGCAAAATTTGGCCGCCTGATGCCTGATAGGCAAGGAAGATAATCATCTCCATCGTGTGTAAAACAGCAGAATGTGCCGGAAAAAGTAATGCAAAAAAAATAATACCAAACAGGTTATTGTAACAGGGAGAAGGTACAGCCCTGGGACAGGACGGATACGTCTTCAGCTCAAAATTTATGGGGGTACGCATGCAAAGAATTATCAATGACCCGAATCTCGTCGTGGAAGACATGCTGAAAGGGTTCATTAAATGTCATAGGAACCTGGTTTCTCCGACCACCAATCCAAGAGTCCTCAAGTACAGGCACGCACCGATCGCAGGCAAGGTCGGTGTTGTAACCGGCGGCGGGTCCGGACACAAGCCTGCCTTTATCGGTTATATCGGCAAAAACATGGTGGATGCCGTCGCCGCCGGCGAGATTTTCTCCTCTCCCTCGGCAAAGGCATTCTACGATGCCTTCAAGGCCGCTGATGCCGGGAAGGGGGTCGCCTGCCTGTACGGGAATTACGCCGGCGACAACATGAACGTCAAAATGGCGATAGAGATGGCCGAGGACGATGGCATAGAGGTCAAAACAGTTGTTGCCAACGACGATGTCCCGTCAGCACCAAGAAACGAGCCCGGAAAAAGACGCGGTGTCGCCGGTGAAATATTGATGTGGAAGGCCGGTGGCGCCAGGGCTGCCCTGGGGGGAACCCTTGACGAGGTGATAGCGGCGGCGCAAAAGGCCATAGATAACACGCGCAGCATCGGTATCGGTCTGACGCCCTGTACCATCCCTGCCAATGGGCGTCCCAACTTTGTCATCGAGCCCGGCAAAATGGAAGTCGGCATCGGGCATCACGGCGAACCGGGTATCGAGGTGACGGACATCCAGACGGCTGACGAGATGGCTGCCAGAATGGTCGAAGCAATTCTGCCGGATTTGCCGTTCGCTCCAAACGACGAAGTGGTTGTGCTCGTCTCCGGACTCGGTGCCACCCCGGTGATGGAGCAGTACATCCTCTACAATAAAGTCGAGGAACTCCTGCAGGAAAAAAATATCTCCGTTTACCGCTCTTACGTCGGTAACTACTTTACTTCGCTTGAAATGATGGGTGTGACGCTGACGGTCATGAAACTCGATGCCGAACTCAAGGAATTAATGGATATGGAAGCCGATTCTGTCGGCCTGAAACAATTCAAGGAGTAGATTTCAATGGAATCTTTCACCAACCAGCAGGGCGTGGTGATCGTCGACGCGATTATCAAAGTCATCCAGGAAAATGCAAAATACCTCAGTGAGATCGATGGCGCCATCGGCGACGGCGACCATGGGATCAACATGAACAAGGCCGTCACCCAGGCAGAAGCGCGCCTGGCCGGCAATACGGTGGATATGACCACCGGCCTGAAAGCCTTGAGCGATATCATGATGGACGATATCGGTGGATCAATGGGACCATTGTACGGGACGTTTTTTCGGCAGATGTTCAGGATCATCCGGAACAGGGAGGAAATTGACGCCGAAACCTTCACTGAGATGCTGAGTCGAGCCCTGGCATCCATCAAGGATATCGGCAGTGCCAAGGTTGGCGACAAAACCTTGCTGGATACCCTGGAACCGGCGGTACTGGCCTTTGAGGCGAAGCGTAACGCTGGAGAAGGTTTTGTTTCGGCCCTCACGGCCATGAAGACTGCCGCGGAAAATGGCAGAGACTCCACGGTCGATATGGTGGCAAAAGTGGGCCGGTCAAGCAGGTTGGGCGAGCGCTCACGTGGAGTTCTGGATGCCGGGGCCACGTCGTGCTGTCTGATCCTCTGGGCAATGGCCGATTCAATGATCGAGCTGCTTCAATAAAAGAGGTCTGCCGGGCAAAAGGATATCATGCCGGTGCACTCGGTTTGTTTGATCTGCGCAAAGCACCAGATGCCTCTCTGGTCGTTCTATCCGCGTTCCTTTAAGGCAAAGCTGAAAGACTCCTTGGCGAAGCAAAAATAGGGTCGGCACGCCGCCTGCAGCTGGTGCCCCCATGACTGAACTGTGCTGAAAAGTGGTGACGGCAGTGGTTCCATCGCAGGCGCAAGAGCGGTGCCGAAGGCAACCTGTCGGGCGGCTCTGCAGAATTTTTTCAGGTCATTTTCAACGATTCCGAAATTTGCAGCCAGTATCGAGGGCATCGAGCATGCTGGAATCTCGTTCTTCCGCCAGTCACCCGGCAATGAGAACATGAAGCGCATGCCTGGTCGCTGGACCCGGTTGCCCATGAACACCCGGGCCCGCAGCTGCTCGCGAGGGATTGCCGGCCGGGAAAAATCGATGACGGAGGATGAGGCGTCGAGAAGTTCAGCAATTCCGCAGTTGATAAAATCTTCACCGGTCGGGAGCAGGTTGATCACAAAATCGATGTGGTCGAGCTGGTGACGCTCCGTTTCACTGAGCTGAAGGGTGACACCTCCCTTTCGTTTGAATTTTACATCAAGAATAGATACGGTGTAGCCCTGGCTGCTGAAGTGTTCCTTCAGTAATTCTCCAAGCTCGCCGCCGCCGAGTATGCCGATTGAGATCTCCCATGGCAGTTTGCCTTCTCCCGTTGCCAGATGAGACAGGGCATCTTCAATGCTGAAAACATTTCCCATCGTGCTGGCGAAGAAGGGAGGCTCCATGGCAATGCCATGCCTTCTTTCAAGGATCGGGCCGAGCTGCCCGGCAAACCCAACGGTCCTGGCACCGGAAAGCTTCTGAATCCACTTCATGCGTTTGACGATCATTTCAGCGATGTGGCGATTCTGCTTCCTGACCAGCTCCTGGGGGGTATTCGAGATGAACAGGTAGATACCGACAGGCTTCCAGCCGTCCAGAATAACCCCACCTGGGGTTGGTCTGCCTGACATGAACTTTATGAACGGCTGGTAATCAGGGCAGAGTTTGGAATATTCCTCTTTGTCGTGCGGATAGATCACAAAAACTGTTTTGAAGACACCGGTGCGGCCGACCAGCCAGATGATTGCCCAAACGGGGAGGCGGAGAAATACGGCATAAAAGACAAATAAAATTCGGCGGATGCTATCAAACATTCTGTTACCTCATCACTTTGCTTGTGTATTTTCCATCGATCAGCTTCCGGTCGTCGTTCTTTAAAAGGCGTATGGGAAATGCCCAATCAAAAAAGCAGAGATGTTTTCTCTGAGTAAGATCTTTTGCAAGGAAAGCGCCAGATGGCTGAGCCTTCCGTTCATATTCGGTGTGCACACCGAAGGCCTTTAAACTGTTAGCAAAAGCAGCAGCGC
This sequence comes from uncultured delta proteobacterium, assembly GCA_963710015.1. Classification (GTDB taxonomy): domain Bacteria; phylum Desulfobacterota; class Desulfobulbia; order Desulfobulbales; family Desulfocapsaceae; genus MADRE3. The sequence continues at coordinate 658,262 of CAVPYP010000014.1, forward strand.
GAGATGGCACATTACTCTATGGATTCGATAAAAAAAAGAAAATTTGAGAGGAAAGTGTAAAAAAAGGTTACAATTTTTACAAAATGGAAACCTTGTTGCCAGTGCCACGCTGTTCGGGCACTTTTCTTTGCGTTGTTTTCTCCCCAATCAAACGCAGAGTTATATATTCATTGACAAAACAATGAGCATGAACATCTTACTCTCTGTTATAGTGAGAGGAACTCGTAATGTGATCAGCCGACGTATCGCCTGTCGGAAACTTTATCAATCGAGCCTCTTGCAAAATGATGATTTTCGTTCAAAATCAAGGCATGCGAAAAATTTTACCGCAGGCATATAGTTGATATTCCGAGGATAAAATTTTTTTAGCATAACGCGGAGGTTGAGCGAAAAGGGTGTTTTGCAAAAGGCTCAATCGTGAAATCATCCTGGAGGAATTGAAATGAAGAAGGTCCTGATAGCCTACTCAAGCCGGACAAAAAAGACTGAAGCGATGGCAAATTATATTGCCGAAGGGTTGCGAATGACTGCCTGTCAGGCAGATGTCAAAAGTATCGCAGAGCTCGAAAATGAAAAAGCTATTAGCGGATATGATGCCTATATTTTCGGTTGCCCCACGTATCACAAGGACATGACGGGAGGGATGAAACAATTTCTCTTTAAGGCCCAGCAGGCGAATCTCGCCGATAAAGCGGGCGGTGCCTTTGGTTCGCACACTCACAGCGGAGAAAGCGCGCCGATGATCTATGAGACGATGCTGCATGTTTTCAAGATGAAGATGACCGATCTTGGCCCTTTGAATCTCACCGAGGCAACTGTTGCCAGCGAAGAGGGGTTGCGGGCGTGCCAGGCCTATGGCAAAGCGATTGGTGAAAAGCTTGCTTGAGTTGTTAATCTGATTTTTCCCAACAGGCCCCTGTCAGTTCAGGTTGCTCCTGTATGCCGGGGGCCCATGTTGTTATTCACTTTTTACCCACTCTTTACATCGGCTTGCAGGCCATGCTGATCCCCTATCCACCTGAGAATAGGACGAGAAACAGCAGATACTGTTGTTCCAGCCGATGCCGCCGCCGAAAAACAGTTTCTAAATTCATTCAGTTTTTTGGTATGCTGAGCTATACTATCAGATGAAGGACTGTTTGCAGCGCTGAAACAGTAGGTCATCATCATGTCTTTCAGACAGATAGAGAGCAATGGCGGAAGAAAGAAGAAAATCGACACGGCGAAGAGCCGCTGCGCAGTTCAGATATTTCCAGCAGTCATTTCTGGACAAGACCTTCGAGTGGTTTGAGAAAAACATTCTCGCTACCGAGCAGGCCCATACTGATTCAACTATCAGGCGACGGATTATCGTCCTTGCCGTCATTACCTTTTTTGGCTCAATAACACTCATTATCTTTGGAAGTCTCGCCTTTCGCCACGCTGCCTGGACTCTTGGCTGGGTGGACTTCGTTTTTGCTACTGCCTTTTTACTCAATCTGTACAGCGCACGGACACGGAAAAATTATCAGGTGAATATCCTGGTGGGCATCATCCTGGCGATGCTTCTCTATGGCCTGATTTACCTCAACGGCGGCATCAACCAGACAGCATATGTCTGGTATTATACCTTCCCGTTCATGGCATCTTTTCTCCTTGGTTCAAAAAAGGGGATGTTGGCAATGCTGATAATGACCATCCCGGTTGTTACACTGATGGTGTTTAATCTGCAGCATCCTTTCTTTGCCGACTATGACCTGCAGTTTGAGATCCGTTTTCTCTGCTCCTACCTGCTTGTCGGAATCTTCTCATATTTTTTTGAAAAGGCCGACGAGAATAATCGCAATGAAATCCTGGCTATCAACAAGAATCTTGAGGACCGGGTTAAGAGCAGGACGGCGGAGCTGACCCTGCTGAACAAACAGCTGCTCCAGGAAGTCAAACAGCATAAAAATGCGAGGGTAAAGCTCGAGGAAAGCGAGGAGCGCTTCAGGACACTTCATAATGCCTCCTTCGGGGGTATCGCCATCCATGACCAGGGCATGATCCTTGACTGCAATCAGGGATTATCGGATTTGACAGGTTATTCAAGAAAAGAGCTCATTGGCATGAATGGCCTGAACCTCATTGAGCCGCGGTGGCGGGACGCGGTCCGTGAACACATCAAAAGCGAGAGCATCCAAGCATATGAGGTAGAGGCGGTCTGCAAGGATGGTACGAGCATCCCCATTTCGATTCACGAAGCGAGGATCCCACACAAGGGCCGTACCGTTTGGGTTACGGAATTCCGTGACATCACCGAGCAGAGGAAATCTGCTGAAGAAAAGCTGAAACTCGAGGAACAACTGTTCCAGGCTCAGAAGATGGAGACCATCGGTCAGCTGGCCGGTGGTATCGCGCACGATTTTAATAACATGCTGGGTGTTATTATCGGGCATTCCGAGATGGCTATGATGAAGAGCGACCCCACCTCGCCGTTCTTTAATGACCTGATAAAGATCAGGAAGGCTGCCGACCGGTCAGCGGAAATTACCAGGCAGCTGCTGGCCTTTGCCCGCAAGCAGACTGTTGAACCGAAAATACTTGATCTCAATGAAACGGTTGAGGGAATGCTGCAGATGATTCGTCGGCTGATCGGCGAGGATATCAAGCTCGTCTGGCTGCCGGGAGACGAGCTCTGGAAAGTGAAAATGGATGCGTCTCAAATCGATCAGATCCTGGTCAACCTCTGTGTGAATGCACGTGACGCAATAGCGGGTGTCGGCGAACTGATTGTCAAACTCGAAAATTATACCCTGGAAGAGAGCAGTTATATTGATGCGGATTCCTCTCATTCAGGGGAATACGTACGCCTGTCCGTGAGCGATACGGGCTGCGGCATGGATGAAAAAACACTGAACCATGCGTTTGAACCGTTTTTTACCACCAAAGGCGTCGGTGTCGGCACCGGTCTGGGGTTGGCGACTGTTTATGGAGCAGTGAAACAGAACAACGGGATAATCAATGTCTCCAGTTCTTCTGGGCAGGGTACGACTATTGAGATATGTATTCCCAGGCATCAGGGTCTTGAACAGAAACGCTCAGAAGAGCCGATGATTAAAGCCAATGTGAATGGATCTGAGACCATTTTAGTCGTTGAAGACGAGAAGACGATTCTTAATCTGGTACGGGAAATGCTGGAACATCTCGGCTACAATGTACTGAGTACTATTTCTCCACTTGAGGCAGTGCAGATTACGGAAACATTCAGCAAAAACATTCACCTCTTTCTGCTTGATGTGATCATGCCTGATATAAATGGACGTGATCTGGCAGAACAGCTTCTGACTATCAAACCGAAGGCCAAATGCCTGTATATGTCCGGCTACACCTCAGATATCATCGCCAGTCAGGGGTTGCTCGATGAAGGCATCGACCTCATCCAGAAGCCGTTCTCTCAACAGGAACTTGCTGTAAAGATACGGCAATCTCTTGATGTGAGAAGTGAATCACCGCTCGTCTTCTAGCCATTTCTCTGTTATAAAAACAGCATGCAGAAGCGCGCTGAAACAGCACCGTGCTTGTATGGTACCTTCAGTGGTCCAGCCGTCTCGATTGGAATCGTGATAAAAGACATCGTTTATGAATGATTTCTTAAAACAAATTTCAGAGCTGGCTTCAGTCAGAAATGTCGTTTTCCTCTCCACACGGGGTGAGCTCCTTTTTTCCTCACTATCCACTTCCGTCAGCGGGGAGGAATCAGAGGCAGTCTTTTGGAACGAGATTATTGGGGATCTCGATTTCCCGCATGAGGCGGATGTTGTCTTCTCAAGCGGCAGATACTACCTGAGGAAAACAGCTATCGGCATTCTCGTCGTCGGCATGCATGATGGCAGCGATCTGGGTAAAATCAAGTTTGCCGGCAAACAGATCTTTGACAAAATTTCCGACCCCAACCTGCGCAAGAAAATTTTGCTGAAGATGCTGATTTCAGCTGATGACTCCGTTAAACCTCACATTATCAAGGAGCTTATCGCCTTTGCAGATCAGGAGGTTGCCGCAGTTCTTATAGCCCTGCTGAAAAATGAAGCAGATTTCAGACCGGATGTCAGAAAAAAACTGCTGCTTTTCATCTGCCGGGCCCTTGGCTATTGTTCTTTTCCTGAGGCGGTAAAACCGTTACAGCACCTGCTTGCTTCTCATGAAAGAGCCGGTGCTGAAAAACTCGCCTTCGAGATCCGCGAGGCGGTTGGTGTTGCCATAGAGCAGCTCAGATCCGTTTCGTCCCGCTCCGCTCCTTCACCGGCTGTTGCGGCGGAAAACTCGCTGTCGTCCCCGCTGCGGACAGGGGACGACGGGGGCTCTGTTCAGGCAGAGAAAAAAACTGCCCGGGCAAAAGAGTCGCTTCCCGGGGCGGGGGAACTCAACAATCTGCTTGAAAGCGGCAAAAAGAATGAAGCCATGGCTCTGACCATGGAGCTGATAGAGCAGAGCGCGAGAAAAAAACAATTTGCGCTCGCTGAGGAACTGCGCGACCTGCTCATGCAAATTGATTCCATGGCTTTGAAACAGATCGTGCGTGCAGCGGAGATCATCGAGGAAGAGAAACAGTCCAGTATCAGCAGGGAGCATCTGGAGGTTTGGAAAAACCTGGCGGAATTGCTGACACCCGATGAATTTCCCGCTCTCTATCATTCCATGGTGCTCAAAAAATATGGTAACGGAGAACTCATTGCGGAACAGGGGATGAGCCTGGCAACCCTGTTTTTCATAACCAGCGGGCGGGTGCAGATCGAGGCGGTCAAGGCAGGGGTCCGCTTTCAGCTCAATACCAGGATGGCGGGAGAAGTCATCGGAGCGGAAACCTTCTTTGATGCATCAGTCTGGACCGTCAATGCAAAAAGTCTTGGCGCCGAACTGTTCCTGCTCTCCCGCAGGGATCTTGACGCCTTGCAGGATACCTATCCATCCCTTGAGTCCAAACTTGCCCGTTTCTGTTCAACCTTTCAGACGAGCAGCGCGGCACTCAAAAAGACCCGTCAAGACAGGCGGCAGAGTGAGAGAGTGAAACTGGCGGGCAGGCTCTCTTTTACCGTTCTTGACGAGAGCGGGAACGAGACGGACAATGAAGCAAAAGGCGATCTTGTCGACATCTCAGAGCATGGGATCGCATTCAGTATTCATGCTTCAAGGAAAAGAAATGCCGTCGGTTTTTTTGGCAGGCAGCTTCGGGTCGGCATCTCTGCCGGGATTCCTGCCGGGGTTTTGAATCGGGACGGTGTCGTCCGGGCCGTGCGCGAAATGGACCTGATCGGCAACGAATACTCTGTACACATCAGGTTCAATGTGCCGCTCAGCAGGAGGGAACTCCAGCAGATTCTCGATGCTGCGGAGAAGGGTGAGAAAGGCTCAGAGTAATCAGTCTACTGTTTTTCTTGCAGAAGTTTGAGGATCCTGTCAGCTGTCAAATCGGGGCCTCCGGTAAGGACGGTTGGCGGCTTGCCTGGGACAATTATGCGGTTTTTCCCAGAGCTGTCTTTTACCTGCACTGCCCTCAAGCCTCCCAATGTGCTCTGCTCTCCGAAGCGGTTGAGCTTTTCGGTGACAGCTTCTAATTTGTCATCAAAGGAGATCGCTTCAATGCCATCCTGATCAGATAGTTTCCTCCGTAGAATCCCTGCTGGGTCGCTGCTGTCTTTTTCGCTGATTGGCATCGGCTCAGCTGCTTCCAGAGGGGGTGTCCCGAGATCATCATCGCCGGCAATCCCAGCCACGAGATCTGAGGCGGCAGGGCTCTTGTTTTGATAACCGGTCGCCGAATCCTCGCGCTCATCTTTTGCAGCCAGGGCTCCCATGATCAGGGCCTGGAGGTCGCTTTGTATTCTGTCCTCCCGCTGCCCGCATTCATTTGTGAAAAATACGGTGACTTCATCCCAGGAAAACGCCTTGTAGGCGCCGTCTACACCGTTATGTCTGCCGACTCTGACATCGAGCAGTTTTCCATCCTCCATGTAGAGGATTCCGCCTTCGCTGGAATGATTGTCGAGCATGCGGATCGTACACGTTTTTCCCTCCATTTCCATGAGCTGTATAAACGTTGACGGTGAAATCTTCTGCATGATTCCCCCGCTCGCCTCCTCCTGCAGAAGTTCGAGGATTTTGCCTGCCAGTATGTCGATCTGAAAGGGTTTCTTGAAATAGCCGACGACACCTTCTGCGGCAATAAGGTGTTCGACCTGGTCGCGAGCCATTTCAGAAATGATGATGGCTGGAACATCAGGGTATTTTTCGCGGACATGGGCAAGAAGGCTCGGGCCGTCCATTCTCGGCATGACAAGATCCGTACAAATGAGCGATACCGAATATGTATCGAGTTTTTTTACCGCATCAAAGCCGTCATTTGCATAGATCAGCTTGAACTGGCCGCCATGCGCGGCACACCGTTTTTCAACGGCAAGCTGTAATATCTGGTCATCATCGACAAATAAAACGTTACGGACCATAATGCTGTCACACCTTTGTGGGAACAAAAAGAGGGCTACCGTATTGACAGTGGAGCCGTCAAGCCGATAACCCTCATGGTGAGATGATCATTGTACGATCAAATCTGGGCAGAAATTATCTCCAGATCCATTCAGTTTTCAGATCAAGTGTCTTTTTATCTTCAAAAAAGGCCACTTCACTTCCGTCAAACTCGCCAAAAGGCACATACCAGAGGGTAACGGATACAATGAGTTCATCTTTCAGCAGTTCACGTCTTGTTTCACCGTCTTTTTCCTTGTCTTCATACGGATAGGTGATTTCAAACGTTTCGTGCATGAGTTTTCCGGGCGGGAGGCTTGTTTCCCTCAACAAACCACTCTTTTCGTAGGGCCCTCTGCCCATTTCCTTGCCTTTGCCCATTCTGCCGGGGTAGGGCATGTAGATTCTTTGTTCGTTGTAAACTACTTCGTCGTCAGTTGTTTTCGCGGTCACATCCAGGACCAGCCGGTTTGGAGTCGGTCAGCCGTCCGGGATGGCATGCCCCGCTTTGTTAAACATGGAGACGTTGATGATTCCGATGGGAAGAACGCCGTCTTCCTTGTTTTTACGCCAGAATATGGAACGCCCTTCGACTTTTACATCGACGGCTGCCTCTATCATGGCCTCATCGCGGTAAGACTGCATGTCATGACCGAGTCCGGATTTCTCCATGTGGCAATCCTGACATGATTCGCTGCCGCCGTGCGCAACGTATGCGAAGAGGTAACTGCCGTAAATCGTAGCACATTGCGACGGATGGTCGAGCTCGAAACTCGGACCTTGTCCATGGCATTGTCCGCAGAAGATCGATTCACTCAGTACATCGGATTGGGCCATCAGGGTAACTTCTTCATCTTCATGGTCACCGTCCTGGCTTCCATAAACGGTACCGGGCTGCGGATAGCCGTCGGCCCACTTGTGGACGATAGCCATTTTGTTGTGGCAGACCATGCAGCCGATGTTGACACTTTGAATCTTTGCCTGAAGCTCATCCACTTTGTCATCATCACCATCTCGATAGGCCTGCTGCCATGCTCTGATGGTGGAGACAAGTTCCCTGGCAACATCATCGGTAGCTTCCTCAAGCTGCGGCAGGTGACATTTTGTACACATCCTCAGGGATTCAACGGTGATGTCTTCATCACTTTTCACGCCGGAATAGGGAAAGAGCTTCATCCCCTTCTCGATGGCGGTGATGATCGTCGGCGCGGTGCGCGGCGACCCCAGAACGGAGCGGGCGTGCAGCGAGTTGGACCATTCATCATGGATATCCTCATGGCAGTCCGCACACCTGCTGGAATCGTAGCGTTCCGCAAGCTCGGCAATGGTTGTTGCTTTCGGCAACGGTTCCGGTTTCGCTCCACCGGCACTGTATGCGTTTATAGCAACAAGTGCGGCAAAAGAGCAGCAAACCAGGGCAGCAATAACAATTTTTTTCATAGCACCTCCCAGTTTTTGAGTGTTTTAAGGGTTAACGAATCTTTGCTAGGTATAGTTTTTTCGTCTGTCAGCAGGCTCTTGCTCGTGAAATAGCTGTTCTGCTGGAAGTTGACAAAGGTGGTGCTGTGAAGGTGGGAGAACGGTGGTGAAAACCTGAAAATTTTCATCAACGGTGCGAGCATAAAAAAGAGAGCGTCGAGGTTTTTCATCGGCAGCGCAATTGCAGACTCTGTTGGTGATTTGCTTGTATAGTAAGAGAATATCTACATTTGTTACTAACGCACTGGAGCATTAAAGTCAATTTGTAAATAGGGACTTTCGCCAACGGGATAGGTGACTGGGTATTTTCTCTGCTAGAGAAATGGCTTGCCGGTCTGCCATGAAAAAAAAAAGCAGGAGGCGATCAGTCTTTCTGCTGATCGCCTCCTGCCGTCGGCTGTTTGCAGAGATGTGTTTTGGATTACTCGGCGTATTCAAACCCCATTTCAAAGCCGATATCCAGTGCCATCTGGTTCCCGGTCATGAAGGCGGGCGGAAATTTTTCAGCCAGCGTCTTTTCGATCGAGCTTTTTTTGACAATGCCGCACATGCCGATCAGCGCACCGAGGACGCAGATGTTCAGAACGACCGGGTTGCCGATCTCCTCGACCACGGTTTGATGGAGCGGCAGTTCAATCTGCCTGGCATCAACCCGCTGGGTGGTCTTGACAAATTTTGAGTCGGTAATGAGCAGTCCGCCTGGACGGATCATGTTGGCAAACTTGTTATAGGCCTCCTGGGTCATGCAGATCAGGATGCCCGGCTGGAAGACCTTGGGAAGATTGATCGGGCCGTCTGAAATGATGACATCCGCCCGCGTCGCGCCGCCCCGGGCGGCAGCGCCATAGGACTGGGACTGTACCGCTTCGAGGTTTTCATACATAACCGCCGTCTCGGCAAGAATAATTGCCGCGCTGACAAGCCCCTGGCCACCTGAGCCCGAGAAGATTATTTGATATCGTGTCATTGTTTCTCACTCACTGATGATGATCCTGGATTGAAGCTCTTACCTGGCCGTCGCTCTTTCAACGACCTTCTCATACGCTTCACAATACTCCGGCAGCAGTTTTTCGACAAAGATTCCCCGCTCGATCAGTTCCGGGTTTTCCTTCTTCTTTTCAGAGCCGATCGGTACGGTCGCATCCTTGTAGGACTGGATCATGTCGACAGCGGATCCCTTCTTGTTCTTTCTTCCGAAGTAGGTTGGGCAATGGGTCAGTACTTCCACCATGGAAAAGCCATTGTGCTGTATTGCCTTTTTCAGGAAGCTCTGCAGCTGCTTGACGTGGTAGACGGTTGTCCTGGCGACGAAGGTTGCCCCGGCGGCGGTAGCCAGCTCGACCGTGTCAAATTCACGGTCGATACTGGCATATGGTGCGGTGGTCGCCTTGATGCCAAGTCCTGAAAGCGGTGAATACTGGCCTCCGGTCATACCGTAGGTTCGGTTGTTCATCACCAGGGCGGTTAGATTGATGTTGCGCCTGGCTGCATGAATAAAATGATTGCCGCCGATTGCCAGCGCATCGCCGTCGCCCATCGGCACGATGACGTTGAGTGCCGGTTTACCCATCTTCACGCCGGTGGCAAAGGCCAGTGCCCTGCCATGGATCGTGTGCAGGCTGTGGAAATCGACATAGCCGGAAATCCGGGAGGAACAGCCGATGCCTGAAACCATGACCATTTCCTTCTTGGGGATCTGCAACTCATCGACCGCCCGGATCAGTGCGTTCAGGACGATGCCATGGCCGCAGCCGGGACACCACAGGTGAGGGAAAAAACGTTCTCTGAGATAGTGTTTTACATCCATTGCTTTATACCCCCCGTCCTTGAAGAACGCGTAAAATTTGCCTGATATCCTTGTCGGTGATCATCTGGCAGTCGACCCGGTTGATCAGGCTGACCTTCTTGGGCTTGCCGACAGCCAGCTTCACCGCCTGGGTAAGCTGTCCGACGTTCATCTCGACGACTCCGATCAGGTTCGCATTCATGGTAGCCTCACGGACAAGCTGGGCTGGAAACGGCCAGATCGTGTTGAGCTCCAGCAGGCCGATGCGCTGACCCTTGTTTCTCATCTGCTCGACGGCGCTCAGGGCGGATCGTGCCGAGGACCCGTAGGAGATCAGGACGGTCCGCGCATCCTCGAGATAGTAGGAGCGGTGGAAGGTGATCTGGTGGGCATTGTTTTCGATCTTGTCGACCAGGTGCCTGAGCAGCTCCTGCACCACCTCGGGCTTGTCGGTCGGGAAACCCCACATGTCGTGATAGAGGCCGGTGACATTGTAGCGATGGGCGCCGCCAAAATCACTCATCGGCAGGCGGCCGTCCTCGCGGGGCAGATACGGATGATAGTTGACACCCTCCTTGACACTGGTTCTCAAGCGTTGAACCAGCGGGATCGACCCCTCTTTGGGGATGGTCAGCTTCTCACGCATGTGGCCGACCGTCTCATCAAAGAGCAGAATAACCGGCGTGCGGTAGGTCTCGGCAATGTTAAATGCCTCAACCGTCATCCTGAAGACATCCTGGTGATTTGAAGCGGTAAGGGCGACAATGGAGTGGTCGCCGTGAGTGCCCCAGCGGGCCTGGTTGACATCGCCCTGGCTGACGTGGGTCGGGTTGCCGGTCGACGGTCCGCCGCGCTGAACATTGACAACCACGCAGGGGATTTCCGCCATCACGGCATAACCGAGTGATTCCTGCATCAGTGAAAAACCCGGTCCGGAGGTTGCGGTCATTACTTTGTTGCCGGTAAGCGAGGCACCGATGATCGCACACATGGAAGAGATCTCGTCTTCCATCTGGATGAATGTCTTGCCGGCGGCGGGAAGCTTTACGGCAAGGGTCTCGGCAATCTCCGTTGAAGGGGTTATCGGGTAACCGGCATAAAAATCGAGGCCTGCGTACATGGCACCGAGTGCACATGCTTCGTTACCTTGAACAAACGCGATATTCTTTCCCATGTTAGTCATCCTTGCCTTCTGATTCCTCGATTATCACTTCAATGGCCAGATCCGGGCAGATCTGCTCGCACAGCTGACAGGCGATGCAGTCTTCGATCCGCACGGCAACGGCCTTGTCTTTCTCGTCGAGCTCAAGGACATTCTTCGGGCACATCGCAATACAGATGCCGCACCCCTTGCACCAGTCCCGGTTGATGATATGTTCCTTCAGTTTCTTCTTAGCCATATCTTCCTTAACGTTGAGTGGTTTGTCATCAATTCATGATCCCTTTTCCAGCGTACATAACATACTAATATACACTGTCAACAAAAACCCAAAAAAACACGGGGTCAGGTCTCGCAATCCAACATTTTGGGGGAAATGTTGTGGTGGTGTGAGAGCCTGGAGACCTGAAGTTTTAGTTTATGGTTACGTCGATTTGATTCTTTTTTTTTATTATTATATACTTGAATAACTTTTTGGAGAGAGAGTCGTTGTTTATCGTATAAAATCATGTAACCTACGGTAAAATGGAAAGCAGCCTGACAAGGTTGATGGATCGATTTGTCTTGAGCTCGACGAGCTGGATTCTGCTCTCTTGTTTCCTCTGCTGTTCTCTTTTGCCGCGACCCTCCTTTGCTGAAGAACCTGAGAAAATCCAATATGTTTCCCGGCAGGATAACCGCCTCTCAGGCCAGCTTGTTCCTGATCCATCGCCCGGGCACGGTCCCTGCTGATGATAATCCACTGATCAGTTTTCAAATCGATGGCCAGTCCCACCAGTTTGCCCTCTCCGCGTCAGCAGACGGCAGGGCCGCTTTTTCGGCAACGATGTCCGGAATAGCTGAAGGAAGACATTCAGCGCTGCTGAAATCAGACAATCTGGACGGTGGCATCAAGGACAGCAGGCAGCTCCTTTTTATCTATGACACGACTCCACCGAACCTCGAACTTGTCTTTCCGGCAGCGCCTGAAATAGCAAAGAATAATCTTTCCTTTATCGTCGAGTTTTCAGACGAAGGCTCCGGTATTCCCTCCCAGCTTGAAGACATTGAGGTCACGGCCACAATCAATGGAGCCGCCGCCGCCATTGAAACCGTTGGACATGACAACAGACGCTTTTTTCTGATCGATTACAACGGCAGCAGCGGAGTGCAGGCAGGTCTGGATTATCGGCTTTTTCTTTCCCTCAAAGACAGGGCCGGCAACGAGGCAACGCTTGAGCAGAGCTTTCAGAACGCAGGAGGACTCATGAAGAGGAGACGACGGAGCAAAAAACCTGCACAACGCCCGGCAACATGACGTTTAGCTTCGATGCGACAACCAGGCAGGATCTCGGTTTTCCGCTCACCAACCGTTTGTCCCCGGTGCTTTTTTCAAGAGAGAAAATGACTGATACGGTGGAGATCTGGGTAAAAACGGACGAGGAACTGGATCCCGATATCCTGAAGCTGATAACCATAACAGCCGACCATCCGCAGCTTGAGCTGCGACGCCAGCCTGCTGCGGGAAACGATCTGGTGCGCTATGAAGTCAGGCAGAAAAACGTCGTCAGCTCGCTGGACGCCCTGTCCTATCTGAGGGTCGCATATCCACGACTGCTGTCGGTGGACTATGAGTGGCAATGCTCGGCGGACGGCAGGCAGATGGAAGTCTCGGAGACGACCATTTCCGCATCACCTGATCTAATCTCGTTTGATCTTCCGGTTGTGCTGTATTGGAAAAACAGCCGCAGCTTTGAAACCAGGAGCGTCCAGGACCCGGATGGCTCGTTTTTCATGGAATACCTCACCTGGACCGAGCCGAGCTCACAGCTGCTCGATACCGCGGCTTCCTATCTCTTTTTTCAAAACAGCGCCCATTTCTTCGAGCAGCAGTCCGGCACATTCATCTCCCGGGCACCGGTTGAGAAAGAAGGTTTTTACAGTTTTCAGGTCACACTGGCAAGCGCCAGCGGAACCTGGGTACACACCGGCAAGCCGGTCGGGCAGGAAGATCATGAAATGCTCTTTGATCTTGGCGGCCCGGTAATTGATCTCTTTGAATACAACCGGGAGGACGGCAGGCTCGAAGCCGTTTTCTCGGATCTCGGCACACCGGTTGAAGATTTACAGATCACGGTTGCCATCGACGGTTTTGGCGCCCGCGATTTTGAAATTGAAGCGCTTGAGGACGGCAAGAGCAGATTGACGTCACTGTTTCCACTGCCGCCATCGGTCACCTCGGCCCACCTGGTCTATAACTGACCTTGCCCGGAACAAGGCGGAAAAGAGCTGTCAGATTTTCGGCGTTCCACCAGAACAACCGGAGGACGGCACATCTTCGGTGAGTGACTATTCCCTCAAAGAAAAAACTTCGAATCCTGAGTATGCGAATACGGGGCCAGGCTATACGGTATTATCATCACTGTCGGGCGGGCTCTCGGTGATTCGCAGCTGTCCCGTCGAGCAGATTCTCGTGGTCAGTGATTACATCATTACCAACCGGGAAGATCTTAGCTCCCGGAGAACGAAACACTATTACCCCTATCGCTCATACCGTGCCGGCGGCGGCAGTGACAACCCGCTGCACTCTACCTCGATTCAACTGCAGTCTCCGCTGATTGAGATTATCGACCCGGCCAGCGGTGAGCCGGTGATGGTGGCCGCCAGCTCCCGATCCCGCGATCATAAAACCTACGAACTGTTTTCTTTTGAATTATGCCGAAATGCCATCCAGGATGTGCTTGCCCCTGAAATCCGTTCAATAACCTTCAACCCCTCAGACAACAAGCTGTCTGCGACGATAAGCGATCACGGCAGGCCGGCTTCCCAGGTGAAAACGGATGTGTCGGTCAGTGTCGGGATACCGGCGGGTTTCGGCATGCCTGTCTCTGTTGAACATCAGTACACCGCGGAGCGGGAGCCGGTTATTTCCGTATCGCCTTCGTTGTCTGCCCCGGGCATGCCGGCCTACTCCATAAAACAAAAGATCATCAACAGTCTGGAAGTGCAACGTGTTGACCAGAGATTGGCAAAAATTCCCGGGGGAGCATCAAAGAGCAGCAAGGGGTTCTCTTCTGCTGATCTGGCAGAATTCCTTCAGGCAGTCGATGCATTTATTGCCTCCATAGCAAAACAGCAGAGTGCAAATCCACTGCCTTTTGAAGACGGACATGGAAAAACCGGGACGCTGGCGGCAACAGTACCGATGCCGCCGCTGGTCATCGGGGAAAAATACGACCTTACCATTTCAGCGCGTGATGCCGCCGGCAATGTTTCGTACGAAACAGTGCTGCTGACGGTGCCCCGTTCGCCCCCTGCGGTTACGCTTGAGCTGATCAACACGGACAGCGTTTCATTTTTTGCAGCAGGCGGTGGAGGACAGAGCAGCACCCACCTGCGGGCAGCAGCTGCCGATGAGTCCGGCCTTGATCTTCAGCGCACGCATCTTGATCTTGATTCCGTCAGGCTGAGCCCGCTCAGCAGTTTTGGAAGCGGCGGACTGGGGAGCCCTTCGCGCAACCCCAATGCGCATTCTTTCAAAGATATCCTGAATGTCCCCTACAGAACATCCTTGATTGATGAATACGTGGCACATTACAGCGCCTTGCTCGAGGAGGGGGCGCACAGGGCACGTTTCCTGGCAACCGATATTCTCGGGCTTTCAGCCGAGCAGTCGCTTGACTTTTCCATAGAGTACCTACCGAAAATCACCAATTTTGTTGCCAAGCCAGAGGCGGTTCAGGATATCGGCGGGCCGGCATTCACGGCAATGATAACTGATCTTGGAGGGGACCTCGAGCCGGGCGGCATCAGGTTCTTCATCGACGGCAGCGAGGTTGAACAGAGCAGGCTCTACTATGATCCGCCCAGTGGTTATTTCGCCGTCAGCGGGCCGTTCAGCCATGCAAACGGCCGCCATTCAGCGCAGATTGTAGCACGGGACAACAATGATCATGAAGCGACAGAAACCATTCGTTTTGCGGTCGGTGATGAGATCAGTGCACTTGACGGTTCGGGCGACCTGCGCCTTGAAGCAATTACTGTCTGGGAGCTGGAACAGAGTAACAACGATGGCCAGGCAAATCCGGGTGAGCTGATCAGGATTTTCCCAACCGTTTTCAACAGTGGCCCAGCGCCTCTAGAGGATTGTCTTGCCAGGCTGTCATCTGAAGACAGCCGCATGGTGGTTCAAGCCAACGAAATCAATGCAGGTTTTATCGATTCTTCAGTCCCGGTAACACTGCTGAGAGGGTTCGATGTTCAAATTGGGAATGATATCCTTGATGCGACGATCAGCGATCCATATGACACACATTTCCGTCTTGATCTTCGCTGCAGTGATGAAGAGGCCTGGGAACTGGAGTTCATACTGCCGGTATACCGTCCAACGCTGCCTGCAGATATAGATTCTCAGGTGAGGATAGAGCTTGAGCCGACGGCGGGTACCAGCAGCGACGCAGAAGTTACCCTTGAGGGGGTTGCCCTCAGCAGCAGCTCATATATTGACGGTGTAACGATCAGGGTGAACAGCATCCTGGTAGACGGCATCTATCTGGATAGGACAACCGGGGTTTTCGAGGCACGTGTGCCGCTTGAGCCGGGCTCAAATGTGATCGAGATAGAGGCCTGGGATCAGAGCGGTGCGGTCGGTTACAAGACAGCCTTTGTCAACTGCAGGAGCCGCCTCTCTGTCATCCTTGATCGGCTGCCATCCACCTCAGCAGCGGCGGAGCTGGAAATTTCAGGAAGCGTGGAGAGCTCGGCTTCAACCGTTGATCGGGTGGTGCTGACGGTAAACGGCACCGAGCAGCCGCTGAGCTGGCATGCACGCCAGAATCGTTTTGAGGCGACAATCCTGCTCCAGCCCGGAAGCAATGCCATTACGGTCGAGGCCTGGGACGAGGCGGGTGCGCAGGGCAGGGCCACGGAATATGTACGGCTTGAATCTCAATTCTCCATTGTCCTTGATTCCCTGCCGGCGGTAACAGCCGATGCAGCAATAAATGTGGCCGGAACGGTAACCAGCAGCTCTGCCGTTGAACGGGTAGAGCTCCTGGTAAATGGTACGGCTCAGGCGGCAACCTATAATGCAGCAAACGGGAGGTTCTCAGCTACCGTCAGCCTTGTTGCGGGCGGCAACACAATTGCCGCAGAGGCTCTGGGTGCAGATAATCAGCGGGCAACCGACCGGGCATATGTAACCAGGACGGTGGTTTTTGTTCCGCCGTCAATCAGCATTACCTCGCCGGGACCGGGGACCAGCACCAATTGTGGTCCGGTCATTGTCAGTGGAACCTTTGATCCGGGGAATTCCTCTGTTGAGCAGATATCTGCGACGACGAACCCTGCGTATCTCGGATGTCAGCCTGTCGTAATCAGTGGGTCAACGTTTTCGGTGGAGTGCGGAGTCGACGCGTTCCCGGGGGACGGTTTCTACAGCGTGGAGCTGCAAACGGCTGACGGCAATACGGCAACCGATACGGTGCTGGTCGAAATGCTCGGGTGCAACTGATGAGGGAAACTAACCTGCATCTTTGTCCTGTTGTTATCATCGCGGGATTCCTGTTTGCTATTTTCACTGTTACAGAGCTTTACGGGGCTGCCCAACTGCGCACCTTTACAAGCGATGCCGGGTTGTTTAATCCATCAAGTGGCCCGCTTACCATCAGGTATCAGCTGATGGAAGACGCCCGGCAGGTGGAGATCAGGATTATCGATTTCCGCGGTCAGGTGGCAAACCGCTTTGATTATGTTGATCTGCGGGCCGGGGACCAGGCATTTTCCTGGGATGGGACCGACAATAACGGCAATCGTGTCGTTGACGGCAGGTATCAGCTGGTGATCAGCGTAACATTCAGCACTGGTCTCCAGGATACGGCGACCATCGACACCGTGGTGGCAACGCTTGAGCAGCAGGCAGAGATCCAGGTGCCGGAGCCGTTGCCTCCCGAAAGCTATCCCCATGAGATCTATGGCTCAGCCTCAACATTCTATCGCTACAACCGCGAACAGGAAGATTCGGGTGACGGTGAGCTCCGCTTGAGAACGGGTGTTGATTATCGTGATGATCAAGTATCAACACGCGGTGTTTTCCAGGTTATCCGGGATTACGACGGGTCCGCTGCAACTTTCAACGGCAGCCAGGCAATGGCCGAGAAGCGCTGGGACAGCGGCAAAATAAAAGGGGTGTTTCGGGATAATCTCGGCAGTTTTCAGGACCCGTTGCAGCTCTTTTCCGATTTTAAAACCGAACGCAACAAGGTAGGAGCATCCATTGATCAGTCTCACGGGATGACCCGGCTGGTTGGGCTCCTGTTTACCTCTGAAGGCGAGGTTGACAGTGAGGAGCGCGGCGGTGCCGCCCGGCTGAGCTACGGGGATGAACATTCATGGTTGGTTGGAACATCTTTCACCTATCGGGATGGCAGGGACAGTTCTTTCAGTGAGCAGAACACCTCCTCTAGCGCCCTGGCCATGGATCTTCGCTATGCCCTCACCGATTCACTGTCTCTTGCTGCCGAAGTGGTGTCAACCGAAGATGATCTGCTCGGCTCGGATTATGGCGGGGTGATACGGGCGGAATACGACCTGGGAACCGTCAGGCTTTCTGCAGGATATATCAGTCTTGGTGAGGATTTCAAGGCGGAATTTCTCAGACCCGTTGCGCCAGGTAAACAGTGATGCGCGCGGCATCGACGCAAACATCGACTATTTCATGCAGCGGCCGCTCTGGCAGTTCAGCTCGCTGTCGGCAACCCTGCGCTTTTTCAACCTGACCCGCCCAAGCGATGACAGTGAAGTCCGGGAAATAGACGGCTCCCTTCGTTTTGGGGTCGGGCCCGACGATTCATTTTTCCTGAGCATGTTCCGCCGGGACGATGAGTTCGGCACTAATTCAAACTACATGGCACATGTGAATCACACCTGGAACGAAACATGGTCCAGCCTGCTCCAGGTCAATTACTCCGAAACGGATACCAGCGACACCCTTCGCCTGACAGTGAATACAAACTATGTCTCCAGGGAATACAACGGCCGGCTCTCTCTTGAGTGGACGAGAAGAACAATCGACTACTCACGATTTTCGCCCTATGAGCAGGGCTATGTCCGCTTTGATCTCGACAGTGACCGCTATCACCTCCAGCTGCAGGGGAAATACAGCTATAACCGGGAGAGTTCCGGTTTTAATGTCTTTGGCAGAATAGATTATAAACCCCAGTTCCTGCATCGTTACCGGATGCTGCTTTACTGTTCGCTGGGCAATCGGGCGGCATTTGAGACAGAGGAGCAGGTTGAGTTCGGGCTTGAGGTGCAATTCTGATGAGATACTATGGAGAATGACTTCGTTTGACGATTCTCATCGTGTGCGGATTGCTGTTCACCGGCTGCACGCAGTTGCGCACGGAGTTCTATCGCAACGAAACCGGACACCTGTACACGGTGGGGTGTACCCTCTACAGCCAGGGCGACTATCAGGCAGCCCGTGAGGTTTTCGAGGAACTGATCACACTTGATCCCGATTATGGGCCGGCCTATGTGTCGCTTGGCAACCTGGCGATGATCGATGAGCAGTATGAGCAGGCCTGTGACTACTATGAGCGGGCAATTGCGCATGACCCGGAATTGGAAAAGGATATCCTGCCGTTTCTGGCGGTGAGCACGATGCACCGGGAGCGGAAACCGCTTGTCGATCGCGGTATTGACCTGGCAAGCGCTCTATCCGTTGCTGATGGAGAAAAGATTTGCCGAGATCGAGGTTTTACTGGCCGGTGATATCCCCCTTGAACTGCTCGCCAAAGACAGTGCCACGGTCACCCCCGGACAACTGCAGGAGATGCGGGCCAAGGCGATTGAGACGGTTCGTGACCAGGAGCTGTCAGTGAATCTTCAGCTCTTTCTTGGCTATCTCCTCTATCATGGAGAAGGCAGTGAGCCGGTTGTGGAAGAATTGCTGGCAAGGACGCTGCAGACTGCAGAAGGCGCCCAAGAGCAGGAGACGCACATCTTGATGGGGCGTCTGCAGGAACAAAAAGAAAATAATGCGGCGGCGGTGGAGCACTATCTTGCGGCAGTCCGGGCCGGAGCCGCTCCTGAGCATGTGGCTCACTATTTGGCAAAAGTCTATCGGGTTGACATTGAAACCATCCTGCCGTCCCAACCCGGGACGCAGGGGCAAAGCAAAGACATTGAGAGCGATAATCCGGGGATTCCCGCTGTGCCGCTCAGTGCGTCTTCGAGAACAGCAGCAAGGCCGGAGGCTGACGAAACAGAATTTACATTTCCAAAGCCTCGGGCTGTACTGATACCATCACCATGATAAGATGAAACCGAAAACACACATCATCCTGATTGCGCTCTTTTTGTTCCACAGTTTTGCTGACTTGCCCTGTCTTGCTGACGGTGAATTTGGTGACGTAAGCGCAGAATCAGAGCAGATCAAAGAGATTGTCCTGCTGGATAAAGATTCGAGCCCCATTCCGTTTGGCGGCTCTGCAGAATTTGAGGCAATCACCTTTCCTGAGGGGCTAACGGTGACCTGGTCAATACGGCCTGCCGAGAATTCCGGGGCGTCTGTAACCGTGGTTGAAAACGGCTCTGCTGTAACCCTGACGCCAACTCCTGAAAGCCAGGAGGGCTATATCGACATTGAGGCCTGGGTTCACGAAGGGCAGAAAAAGTCGGCCAAGATCTATGTGGGCTGCCAGGTCTGCGGCACCGGTGACTGCAGTTTTGCCGGCAGCGGCTTTGTGACGCTTGGCTCAATTGACATCAGGATCAGTCTGGGCAAGGCCGGTGGCGGGGTGCCGGCAGGTGATCTTTTCATCAAAGCTGATAAACCGGCGGCAGATGTCTTCTCCCCGAAAAGCCTTGAGATAGTATCACTGAGCGCTGACGTCACAACGCTGCGACAGAAAGGAGTTATCAGGCAGATCGTAACTCCCCAGTCCTTTGTTGTCGTCGAACCGAGTGCTCCCTTTGCCTACGAAATCCTCTTTTACAACAGGGATGACCGTGGTGATCTGGCAGACAGCTTCTATCAGGTAAAGCCTGGTTCAGAACCTCTTTCTGCCTGGCGCATTGAGAATCCCGACAGTACGAACCAGACATTTGAGAGAGTGCTGGTGACGGAGTTTCGACTCGGAGCGGAAAGAAGATATGAATACAGCTATCGGGAGGAGGACAATGTATGGAGTCTCGCGTCGGGAAACGGTCTGAAAACAGAAACCCGGCATGAATATTTCAACGAGGAAGGTAACCGTGTTGAGCGCACAATCATCAGCGGCAGCGACAACAGGGAGGTATCGGTTGCAGAGAAAATCTATCATGTGTTTGACTGGGGTGAGGTGCTGATCGAAGAAATCAGTGATCCGGACGGCGACCGATTGACAACCGAAATCCTGTACTACCAGGAAGGGCCGGGCTCTGGAAAACGTCAGCACCGGATAAATCCGGATGGTTCCTGGGTTCGTCATCAGTATGACGATGAGGGAAGAATCATCAAAACCGTTACCCCGTATCTTGATACACCCGTCGATGGCGATGAATCACGGGCAAAGGTGGTGATAAACAACTACGAATTGCTGCCGGGAGACTCAGGGCTTGAAGTTGACAGGCCGCGGCCGCGGACTGTTACGACGGTGGTAAACAATACGATTACAGCCCGTATCTTTCATCACTACGCATACAATAAGGAAAATGAGCGGGTAGAGATCAGCGAACAGTGCACAACCCAGGATTGTGCTTTTGGCGACGGGAGCAACCTGCGCACCGTCACGACCTATTATCCACAAAGCAGCGGGCCTGAATCAAAAAAGATCAAATCTCAGCTGAGCCCGGACGGTCTTCTGACAACCTATGTTTATGAGGCCGGAACATTCTCACCGTCTCCTGATCCAGCCAGAGCTGAGTTTTTCGTCGGTGAAGGTGCGGCTGTTCGTTTGTCAACAATATATGGAACAGAGAAGCTTCCTGATGGCATAGCTTTTCAGACGAAAAAAGTGACCACCATTACCGACAGCTTCGGCAATGAGGTCATGCAGGAGACCTACGTTAAAACCCAAACCGGCTTTGAGCGGCTCAACTGGAGCTACAACAGCTACAATGACCAGGGGCGGCTCATTGAAACGCTTTACTCAAATAATACCCGCACAGAGGCCGAATGGAGCTGCTGCGGCAAACAGAGCAGCACCGACATCTACGGCATAACGACCAGTTACCGGTATGATGAGCTGAAACGGCTGACTGGGTCCGTCAACCAAGCCACCGGCCTGGAAACGGAATTCAGCTATGATGCGGCGGGGAACCAGTTGCAGTCAGTGGAGAGAAACAGCGGCCTCTCGCGGGTCCGGTCGAGCCGTTTTGATGTATCCGGGCGTGTTGTGGAAAAAACGGACCAGTCAGGACTGAAAACTGCATTCCATTATGATCCAGGCAAAACAACAATTACCTATCCCGGCGGTGCTGAGAGAATTACTGAAACCTACCTGGACGGCAGGGTTAAGGCTGTCAATGGATCAGCAGTAGTCGCGAGGTTCTATAGCTATGGCATTAACCCGGACGGCAGCCAGTGGACCAGGGAAGCAATCGCACGGGAAGATTCGCCGCGCGTTACGATAACCACACGTGATCTGCTCGGCAGGATCATCAGCGTTGAGAAGTCCGGCTATGAAGTTCCTCAGATTGGCAGGTATCATTACAATCGCATCGGGCAGCTGGTAAAAATAACCACTACCGGGCTGCCGGATACGCTCATTGAATATGATGAACACGGGCAGCAGGCAAGAAAGGGGTTCGACCTCAACGGTAACGGAACGCTTGATCTGGCAGCAAAGGATCGCATAGAGGAAAGATCCACTGCCTACCAGAAAAGAGACGACGGCTGGTGGAAAGAACAGATGCTCGCGCTCTATGTCGAGGAGAACAACAGCGTCCCCGTCACTGTCTCGGTTGTCAGAACGAGGCTGTCCGGCTGGGACGACAACCTGATTGCCGAGCAGCGCTCAATTGATATTCATGGCAATGAGACAAGGGCAACGGATTTTCTCGATCGCTACAACAGACGGCTGGTACGGCGCACCAGTTATCCGGATTCTGAAGTACCGGCAGAGCAGGTTTACCTGAACGCTCAGCTCATATCATCACAGGGAAAAACTGGTCATGTTACCCGCTTTGCATACGACGCGCTCGGCCGCCAGGTTTCCATTACTGATCCGAGGACCGGCGTGGCCACTATTCATTACAATGACAAACATCAGGTTGACTATACAGCCGATGCGGTCGGGAGCCGCACCGGGTTTATATATGACCCGCTCAACGGCCGGAGAACGACGGTGATAAACCCGCTGGGCAGGAAATCTTACTATCGTTTCAACAGCAGAAACCAGCTCACCCACTCGTGGGGCGACGTCCCGTACCCGGTCGAATACCGTTACAACGAGTATAACGAACTGGTCACGATGCTCACATTTCGACGTGATGCCGGGTGGAATCAGGAAAGCTGGCCG
Source organism: uncultured delta proteobacterium (assembly GCA_963710015.1). GTDB lineage: Bacteria > Desulfobacterota > Desulfobulbia > Desulfobulbales > Desulfocapsaceae > MADRE3. The sequence continues at coordinate 680,649 of CAVPYP010000014.1, forward strand.
GAGAATGCAGAAGGCGACACGACCTCATGGCACTACCAGGAAGGCACCGGACTGCTTCTTTCTAAACAGGATGCTGCGGGTAACCAGACCCGCTATTCGTATAACCGGGCTGACCGGCTTAAAACCCGCACGGATGCCAGGGGAATTATCACGACGTACAGCTACTCGCCGATGGGAGAGCTTGTTGAAACAGACTACTCTGATGATACGCCGGATCTGGCTTTCGCCTACGATCGCACCGGGAGAACCACAGCCATTCAAGATGCTGCCGGCATTCGCTCTTTCACCTATACTGATTCCATGCTGCTGAATGAGGAAACAATTAAAGGAGTGTTTCCTGTCAGGATCGAAAAAAAATATGATGAGTATGGCCGAGAGCAGCAGCTGAAGCTCAATATCGACTATCAGCTGGCCTATGCGTACGATATAACAGGACGTTTTGCGCAAATAGACTGGCTGGCCAAAGACAATACAGGCTCAGCACGCTACAGCTACCTGGAAAACGCTGATTTACCGGCTGGATATATCTCAGATGAAATTTCCGTAAACTATCAGTTCGAGCCGAACAGGAACCTCAGGACAACTGTTGCCAACAGCAGCCCCGAGCAGCTGCTCTCCCGTTATGAATACGAATATGACCGCCTGGGTCGTCGGCTAAGTGAGCAGCAAAGCGGTGAATCGTTTGACCGGCCGGCGTTTAACCTCTATGATTATAATAACCGTAATGAAATCAAGAGCAGTGCCGCCTTTGTCGGCAGCGATCCAAACGACCAGACCACACCAATGCTCGAGCAGACACGATTTTACCAGTATGATGCGATCGGCAATCGCCAGAAAATCCTGGAGGGAGCAAAACAATCTAGCTACAGCCTCAACAGCCTCAACCAGTACACTCAAATTGCTGATGAATCCTCCACGGTCATGACGCATGACGCAAATGGGAATCTGGCGACAATCAAAAATGATTCATCAGACATCCGCTATACCTACAACGCGGAAAACAGACTTGTTGGCTATGAGCCGGCAAACCCAAGAAAAAACGATACCCGCGTAACATTCACCTATGACTACATGGGCAGAAGGGTAGAGAAAAAGACATTTACTTTCAGTGAAAATGACTGGAAGCAAGCGAAGACACATCTACTTTATGTATGACGGCTGGAATCTGCTTGCAGAAATCGATTTAAATTCGAAAGAAGAGACCCATTATGTCTGGGGACTCGATCTAGGCGGCCGCATACATGGCCCGGCAGGCGGAGTCGGCGGCCTGCTGACCCGCATCGACAAAGACCAAAAAATAGCCCATTACACCTATGACAACCGTGGAAATGTCTCCCAACTAATCAACAGCGACGGCACCATTATATCAACCTACCAGTACGATCCATACGGCAACCTCCTCACAGACTCCAGCCCAGACACAGACCAAAACCCCTTCAAGTTCAGCACAAAATACCACGACAGTGACCTGAACCTCTACAATTACGGCTACCGCCACTACTCCCCCACAACAGGCAGATGGCTCACCAGAGACCCGATCAGTAACCTGGGAGGAACAAACCTCTACACCTTCGCCAACAACTCGATCAACAACATAGACTCGAATGGTCTGTACGTATACGACATCCATTACGTTGCAGTATTCGCCACCTTAAGAGCCGCCGGCCAATCCGCCCAGGATGCCTGGGAAATCGCCTACTATTCGTCATATCCTGATATGGATAAACGCTATGATGCTGCCTCCAATCTTTTGGCCAGCCATGTTTGGAAGTGAAAAGGAATTAAATATCAGGAATATCTTCACTCGCTTAATGGAAAGAATCTAGATGACATTAAAATATTGAGGAAATGCGCATCTTGTTTGATTAAAAATGATCAAGAATCAATGAGCATAACCATGAACGATCACCAAGTTGACGGTATTCTTCTACATCTTCTTAGGAGACACCTACGGTCATTTGGAAATTAGAATATATCTGGGAAGATGGAGAAATTGTTGACTACGGAACAGGCGATAAAGCATATTCAAGTGGTCTTGGTCATCTTTTTGATATTACTTTTCCAGATATGGTTGCCTATCGACCGGAGCTTAGCAAATGATTTTTTAAAGAACGTTTTTGATCTATTAGGTACGGGTGTTAATAAAGACGTAAACTTGATGAATGATATATATGAAGTGATAAATACTCTTGAATATCCAGATCACCCAACTTCCAATTATGTTTTCGGAGCTATGTATGAAAAACTAATGACGAGAGAGGATCTTAACCAAGGTCTCTTGTCTAGCCAGTTTGATTTTAGGCCCAATGAATATGATCCACTTGAAGATACTGCTCCAACAGCCCAGGTGTCAGTTCCAATTACGCCAGATGCTATGGGTCAACTATTAAACGTAATAATTCGTTGTTCAGAGGGCAGAAAATAATGATGCAAAGATTCTTTGTTTATATTCTTCTTCTATATTTTTGTGGCCAGATTTTTGGATGTACACTTACAACATCAATTACGTGAATATGATCAATATTACTTTCATGATTTGATGGTTGACGATGATATTCTCTTAATATTGTTGAGTAAAGAAAGGTATAGCCCTAAAATTTCGATTTCTGATGCTATGATGAGTGAGATGTCAACGAAAAATTCATACAGTAATCTATCATATGCGCTAATATCATTTGATATATTTGAATTTGATTCAGAGTTAGAAAAAAATATGAAATTAATTAAGAAAAAAAATATTATAACAAAAAATAATAGTAATGGTATAAATCCTCATGTAAGAGAAAAAATAGTAGACTCCAATAGATTATTTTTTAATTATGATGTTATAAATTCAACGCCATGTACGTCGATAATAAGTTTATATGAATATGTTTCTTCTGAACATATAACCTGTCGTCGAGATATAATTCGTCCTCAATTGAGCTTTGATAGGAAATCAGTTTTCTATAATATTGACAACAAATTTTTATGTATAACATAACCGATCGAAAAATCCGTGAACTACGTTCGGAGGTACAAAAAGATAATTTTGTTGATCAATTCAAGAACACAAAATATGTCATTGATAATGATAGATTTATAGATTTCACGTCAGCCGAAAATAAAACAACCCCATATAAATTTAACCATTGTTAATAAGGAAACTGGGCAGGTGCTTGGGAGATGTTCTGTCTAGATTTCGGAATGTCAAAGATTTTGAATTATCTCAAGAACTTGTCTTGGGATATCGTTCTAGCATTGGGTTAGAGATATTTGGTTTGAAAGGTAATTTTTTGTATAGCTTAGATAAGGAGTGGTTGAAAAATGTTAGTCGTGCAGTTTTTCACAATGACAAAGTCTACGCCGCTGGATTAACAACAAAAGAAGGCCCGTTAGGAAAAAAAGACTACATAGAAATCATCCAATGGGATTATAAAAACGACTCCGTCATCAAAAAATACTACCCCTGCGACAGCCCGGAACTCGAGATGTAAAAAATGCAAAAACACGGGGTCAGGTCTTGAAATCAAACATTTTTCAGGATACAAATAGATCATGGCAAGACCACTACGCATAGAATATCCCGGTGCTCTTTACCACATCACCGCACGAGGAAACCGAAAGGAAGATATTTATCTCGGTAACTCCGACCGATATCAATTCCTGCAGATATTGGAAAATACCGTCGAGAGATACAACTGGGTCTGCCATGCCTACTGCTTGATGAACAATCATTATCATCTTCTTATTGAAACCCCGGATGCTAACCTTTCTATCGGGATGCGGCAACTAAACGGGGTTTATACGCAATACTTTAACCGATCAAATGGCAGCGTCGGCCACCTATTCCAGGGAAGGTTCAAATCTATCCTCGTAGAAAAAGGACCCTATCTTCTTGAGTTGTTACGCTATATCGTTTGCAACCCGGTGAGAGCCGGTTTTTCCAAAGAACCGCAGGATTGGAAGTGGAGCAGTTACAACGCTACCGCCTATGGAAAGAATATACCGCCATTTCTTACCATTGACTGGTTGTTAAATCAGTTCTCCACTGATTTGGTAACTGCACAGGAGCTTTATAGGGAGTTTGTGCAGGATGGTCTTTCCGACAATACATCGCCATTGGACAACAATGTACACCAGGCAATTTGTGGAACCGAGGCGTTCGTTAACAGTGTACAGGCGAAGATACTGAAAAGCGATAAGCACAAGGATTTTCCGCGCAGGCAGAGACAGCTTGTCAGGCCGGCACTGAGTGAGCTAATGCCCATGCCGGGCGAAATGAACAAGCAGCAACGAAACGATGGGATTTGCAAAGCTCACTTTGAGTATGGCTATCAACTGAAAGAAATTGCTGACCACCTTGGACTCCACTCGGCGACGATCAGCAGGATCGCCGCTCAGAAGAAAAAAATGTTGGATTTGGAGACCTGACCCCGGGAGTTGCTTAACAATCGCCTGAATTGCAATGTAATTTGGCGATCGCAGCTTTTCCACTGCCGAGCAGATAGATTTGCGCTTTTGCGCCCTGACGCACAGATCGTTCTGCTTTCAGGGCCTTTTCCTTCGGCATGAAGTATGCCTCGATACCGTATTTCATCAGATAGCCGTTTCTCGCGCCTGCAATGCGACCTCGAATGTAGACTCCTGACTCGGGCTTTTCACGATGCAGTCCGGTGGCGATAAAAACCCCTTCTTCTTCCTTCAGGGTCACATAACCCACTTCACCAGGTTTGAAGTCTTCTTTGGTCAAATACTTATTGATACTGGAGATGTCGTAATTGAGCCGCACATAGTTGCCGCGAAACAGACTCCTCGGATCAATAGGCGCGGTCTTGAGAATAACGGGTGTACCATACCAGAGGGGCCATACAGAACTCAGGTATTCCGTCGCCAGCACCATCATCTGAGCGCTGATCGTTAATGATAGACCGATAGCAAGGAAGCGCTTGTTGGCAGGAGTCCACATTTTTAATGCCCTAAGCATCAGCCACCTCCTTCTGCACCATGCGGGCTCGCCAATATCGTGCAGCCCCGAACAGAACGGCGGCAGCGATCATGAAAAGGATTGCACCGCCTATGTAGTCACCGATCAGATCAAAATAACGAAGCAGAGCGGTGAGCAGCAGCACGCCGACTCCAGTGTAGAAAAAGTGGGTAATCGCATCGTCGATACCGCGACGGATAAGCCAGATTCCGGTGACCACCAGCATCAGGTTGGTGGCAATGGCCGGATAATCACCATAACCATTGCCGAGGTGGACCCAGAGAAAGGCCAGGAAAAAGAAAAGGGCGTTGATCAGCAGCGGGCCGAAGGCACTGGCGCCTGATGGTCGAGCGAGGTAAAATCCTGCTGCACCGCCTAAAAACAATAGCAAAGGAGCGAGGAAACCGTAAAGATAATCTTCACGGGCCAGCTCGCGCCAAAAATCATCGAAGCTCAGTACCAGGAGTAAAATGATCCCTCCGCGCATCAACCACAGGTGCAGTGCCCGGCCATAATTTCGAAGCTGGTGATCGGAGTGGCGCATGAGCCACCAGGCAAATCCTGTGAGCAATAGACCCTGGGAAATTGTGGCAGGGATCTGATCTATGATCGCCTCGAACGTGTACCAGCCGCCGCCGATCCAGGCGAGGAGCAAATTAAACCAGAAGATCAATCCGGCAAGTCCGCCCAGAAAAAGAAGTACTGAGTCTTTGCGAATCCATGTAAGCCAGATCCCGGAAACCAGGAAGAGTGGATAGCTTGCGGGGAAAAAATCGGTATGTGTTTCGACAATCGCCCAGGTGGTCGCAAGGACTAGGCAGAGAAAAGCGATAAGCCGGCTCTGAGTAATGAATATCAAAGGTAGGACTCCAACGGCCCAATAAAATATGCCGTCCGGAAAGTGCTCGCCAATATGGTAAATCTGGGCAATGAGCATGATGGTCGCACCGTAGCAGATCGAACCGAAAAACAGCCACAACACCCCGGCCTTGTCACGACCGCAGAGCATCAGGCGCATTCCCTGCAGGTTGACCGCAAGGGTCAGGAAGAACAGGAGCAGCATCCTGGTTAAACGGGGAATCTCGTCCCAGTTGTGGGAGACAATCAGGATCAGGGCCAGGCCTACAAACAAGGCGGCCAGCGCCGTTAGTACGTAATACCCCAGTGAAGTGCCTTGGGCGTCTTTAAACTGGATACTGTATCGTGCCAGGATCGCTTCACCCTGGGCAGATTCGATCAACCCATCCCGGACCCAATCCTTCACCTCCTGGGCCATATCTTTCTTGAACAACCTGAGCAGCCGCATTTCCTGTCCTTAGAGCATGGGGGCAAATGGCAAATAGTGAAATGGAAACGGTCCTCTTCACTACGATAACGTTTCGACACTAAGCCCGATTTATTATTTTCTGGTATGACGAGGTGTAAGCAAAAACCGGATATCATTTATTCTATGATATTTAGAAACCAATTTGCAACCCGAACCGCCTCAGGGAAGATAGTGGTTGAGTTTCTTCCTGCGCAAGCGAATGGTTGGCCCCTTTTTGCGCATGTCGGCGCTCTGCAGGAGCAAGGCTCCGAAGAAAAAATGTTGTGTTTCGAGACCTGACCCCGTTATTTTGCGTTTTTTGCCTCTTTGCGGAGGGCGATATAGCGCCGGAGGGCGAGGTTGTATTCGATCCAGGTATCGAGATAGGAGCCGAGGGCTTCACGATAGTGCCGTATGGCCAGGTTGTGCTCGCCCTTTGCTTCCGCCCGGAAGCCAAGGGCCGTGTAGGCAGTGAGGATGTTTTGAGGGTTATTGCTGGCTTTTTCCATCAGGGCTTCCTCGGACTGCTCGCCCAGCAGGGTTTCGCAGATCTGCTGATACCACGAGGTGTTTGTCCGGCTGCAGAACTGATCGAGCTTGAGCTGGGCCGTTTCATCTTCGCCCATCTGCTGCAGAACGCCCGGGACGAGCAGGTTTGTTGCCAGCCGCAAGGGCTCTTCCCTGCCGTTGAATGTGAGATACTCTTCGGCCGACTCCAGTGCGTTTGTCCAGTCGGCAGACATCGCCGCGTAGAAGGCTGCATAGGCGTGGAGGTACCTGTCCTCTGGCTGTGCTGCCACGATTTCCATGAACAGCTCTCTCTGCGCTTCCTGGTTGTCCTTGACCTGATCGAGTCTGGCGGTCAACCGTGCTGTCAGGGCTTGCTGTTCCTCCCTTGTCTGGGCAGCCTCGTTGAGCTGCTCTCTGAACTGCTCCATTTTAGCTTGACCATCAGCCTGTGATTCACTGAGACGATCCAGTTCCGAGAGTGCCAGGTAAAAAGACCACTCCTCTCTGTCAGAGACCAGGGCAGCCTCGCTGAAATACTGCCAGGCGCTTTCTACATTTTTGTCATCGAGTACGAGGAGTCCGAGGATATAACGGATCCACCCTTTTTCGGCACTATTGTTCCAACCATCAACGGCGACGTCTTGATCCACGGCTGCGCTGAGTATCCTGGCGAGATAGCCGTAGAATTCTCCGCTTGACCGCCAGTCCAGATTATTCAGGTGACGCTGGTGGGCATTGCGCAGCCCGCCCCCCTGGCGGCGGGCTGCAAGATAATGCATCAGGCGCGCCTGGTCGTTTTCAGCATCGATTGAGAGTGTTCTGTCGAATAACCTGGCTGCGCTGTCAAAATCTCCGGTGCAGAGATGGATCATCGCAGCGGTGGTCAGGATAAATGGATCATTGCTGTCATCAAGGCTCTGGTTGGCGAGGTCCAGGGCCTTCGCCCAGTTTCCGCCTGCCGCTGCCGCTTTTATCGCGTCTATTTTTGCCTTGACGGAAAAATCGATGACGCCGTTCCATTTAACCTGGCCGTCTTTGAGCTCGTCGATAAAGGTTGCGGCCTTGGTGACCGGCAGGACCAGGCCAATATCGGAGAGCGGCGTGATAACGGGCATTGGGGCCACGGCAACATCGGTCGCGACGGCAGAGGCGATGCCGATGACCTTGCCCTCGCTGTCGATAATCGGGCCACCGCTGTTGCCCCGGTATATTGAAGTATCTACCTGGAAAAAATTTTCAAAGGTCCGGCGAATATGGCCCCTGGTGACGCTGACATTGATGGTGTCCTCCTGGGTGCGGCTGCCGAGAGGAAATCCCAGCGCAATGACCGGCGACAGTCGCTTCAGCCTGGTGATGTCGAGGGTTTTGTCAAGCGGCAGCGGAAGCAGCCCGTGGGGCAGCTGGTTGATCTTGAGGACGGCAAAATCATCGCCGAGCGGTGCCTTTATCCTCTGTCCGGTAAGCGTCGGTGCCTTGGCGACTCCTGCTATTTTCACGCTGGGCTGTCCGCCGCGGCTGTAGGCGGAGAGAAGATCATAGATGTCTTCGAGCTCGCTGCTTGAATCGAGGCCAAGCAAGCGGTTAAAGGCGGTATCACCCTCAAACCAGAGGTACATCTGGTAATCGAATCGAGGCGTCTTGTTAATTGCCTGGAGCTGGCCGATAATCCCAAACAGCGTTTGATCTTCCAGCCAGGGGCAGGCAACATGGCGGTTTGTGAGGAGATAACCACTCCGAGTCGACCAGAAAAGCGGTGCCCTCGGTTCGCTGCTGGTAGATTGTCATCTCCTCAACTTTGACCGTGTACTCCACCACGACAAAGGCAACCGAAGGTGCGTAGCGGTTGGCATAATCAGACATCGCCGTCGCGATCTGAGTTGATTCCCGGTCAAACTGATAATAAACGATGGTGCCCGCTGCTGCCAGGACAGCAAGAATTACAGAGATGATGACGACAGCCTTTTTCAGTCGCCTGATTTGCCCAACGGTTTCTACAGCCGGCTCACCTTCCCCGTTTGAGGCCTCATCCCTGATGCGTGTCAAAGCCTCGGCAACTTCCGCCATCGAGCGAGGACGCAGGTCCGGATCATCAACCAGCATGGAGCGAATCAGTACACTGATTTCCTTTGGGAAATCATCTTTGCCGACAATTGGGTCGGGATCACACAGATCGAGGTCCCCGGACAGGACCTGGGTGAATATCCGGCCAAGTGACCAGATATCGGTTTTGAAGTTCAGTGGCCGATTTTGAACGATATCAGGGTGGCAGACTAGCAGGTTCTGAAGCATTGGCCCCGGCTGAGCTTTCTTCTGATCGAGGAACCGGGAAAGTTTGTAATCAATCTTTACATCAATGCGGTCCGGCTCTCCTTTGAGGATCAGGATATCATTGAGTATCAGGTGCGGAATGAAATGGCCCGACTGGTGGAGGCCGTCAAGGATTAAGGCGAGGCGGCGAAAGAGATCGTAGGCGACTGCAGGGTTCCGGAGTCTGCCTGAACTGAGCAGATCGCCCCAGCTTTCAGCATCGAGCCATTCACTGACGCGGTACCACATGCCATCGGCAGACTGCTGGATAGCGTGATGCTGGACAAACCACTCTTTCGGGAGCTTTTGCAGCTCTTCCAGCTCCTTGCTGAGCCGCTGCGCTATGCTTTCGTCGACACCTGAGTTGGCGGTAAACAGCCTGAGCGCAACTGGGGTTTCGTCATCTTCGCGGATGGCCTTGCAGAGGATCGAGGCGTGACCCTCGTGAACGACATCAAGAATCCGGTAATTGTCGACGGACTCAAGCCCGTCAGCAACCTCACCGCCGCAGCTGGGGCAGCTTTTGATTCGCTCGGCCAGGGACTGGCCACAACTCTGGCAGATCTTCATCAAAGCCTCCCGTATATCCTGTTCCAGCCATGAATCAAAGAGGTTTTGGCACCGTCCGGAATAACAATCAGTCTGCGCCTTTACATAAATCTAGTCATTAAATCTCATTCTGCTCCGGGTACAAGATAATGTCAACGACAGAAATCTGCTTTAAAATGCAAAAAACCGGGGTCAGGTCTCATAATCCAACATTTCTGAGCCACAATAAGAACGTTGGTGAGACATGAAGTATAGAATATTGTGTCGCCCTAAAACGCATCACCGAGCGAGAAAATCAAGGGGAAGAGGTCGGAAGTGGAGAGGTTTCAAGGCTGCGATAGATAGGACGAACAAACCAGATTTCCCGCACCAGGCAGGCTATTAGACCGACTTCCTAAAGACATCATCACTGAACATAGATGTTATGCTACATTTTTTGAAGGACGATTTGACAAAGAGCAAATCACCATTGGATAAAACGGTAAACCAGGTTATTTATGGATATAAAAAGCCGTTATCACCAATTTTCAGAAGAAAACAATACACTGTGGAAAACGTCTGGTAGCGGCGGTAGCGCACAACATTTATCGATCAACTTCAGGGGAACTGATCTCTGTTAGAGGCGAACCAACTAAAAGACAGCGAGATGAGGCGGAGTGCCATGCTTGATTCGATTATTGCTGTCGGATTAAAGAAATTGCGAGTCATCCTGAACTGCGTTATTCGACGATGAAGCAAGATTATTGCTGGGAAGAGAAAATGTTGTATTTTGAGACCTGACCCCAGCATTTTGCATTTATTCTAATCATACAGGAAATATCATGGCTGTCTTGCAGATCGACGCTATTCGTCATGTAGCTGCTACCCCTCTCGTCTTTAAACGTGGAGAAGCACTGCATAAACGCGGTCTTTATCGCTGTATTGCGAGAGAAAGCGATAATGGCCTCTATTCTTATGAGGTTGAGGGAAGTTATGGGACATACGAGGTTCGGATCAGTCTCAACGGAACCATTGTTGCCGACTGCAACTGTCCCTATCCCGAACAAGGTTGCAAACATGTCGTGGCGATATTGTTAAAACTCTTTGATGAGCAACAGGGCGAGCTCCCGGAGACGATCGAAGTTGATAGCGGCGTGAGAGACTATCTGAGTCCAGAGGAGATAAGAACTCAGGCGTTAGAAGACAGGGCTAAAAGAGCAAGGATCCAGGATTTTTCTGTCCAGCAGGGAGACATGTTCAAAGGGGATCATCTGGTGATCACAGGTACCGGAAACCAATATCAGGTCACGCTGCATGATCCGGTCGAGGCTGTTGGACATTGCTCTTGCCCTGATTTCCAAACCAATCGACTTGCTACCTGCAAGCATATCATCTTCTTGAGTAATTATTTTAAAGAGCAAAAAAGTTTTAGCGGTTGTATCGGTAAAGAGAGATTTCCGTATGTTGATATTTTCTGGGATAACGTGGCGGCAAAACCTCGACTGTTTCAGGAGCGAACGCTGAACGAACTGGAAGATGGCTTGGCCGCACTCTTAAAGAGGATATTTGACCGAAACAATCTTTTTAATAGCAACAAGCTGATTGACTTCATAGCATATCTGGACCAGCTGGAATCATATAAGCAGGTAAGGATCCAGGAAGCAGTGTTGCAGCAACTGGCAGATAGCTGCGCTGGAAGAAGAGCTTAATTACCTTGCCACCAAAAATGGGCTACCGGATTTTTCAAGATTTTTGAACACTGCACTTTATGCCTACCAGGAAAAGGGAATAGCCTTTGGGCTTTATAAAAAGGCAGTGCTGATCGGGGACGAAATGGGCCTCGGAAAGACCGTTCAGGCGATAGGTTTGAGCGTCCTGAAGAAAGAAGTTTTCGGTTTCCGCAAAGTGCTGGTTGTCACCATGAGTTCACTCAAACAGCAATGGCAGAGGGAAATCGAAAGATTCAGCAATGAGAAGAGTTGTATTATCAGTGGTTCGGCCAAGCAAAGGAAGGAACAATACCAGCAGGACGACAGCTTATTTAAAATCACAAATTACGAAGCTGTGCTGCGCGATGTGACTATTCTCTCACACTTTAATCCGGATATAATCATTCTTGACGAGGCTCAGCGCATTAAAAATTTTGAGACCAAGACTGCCACGGCTGTTAAAAGACTGCCGAGGCAGCATGCCATCGTTCTAACCGGAACACCGCTGGAGAACAAGCTCGAAGACGTCTATTCGCTGGTCCAGTTTCTGGACCCCTATTTGCTCAGCCCGCTCTGGCAGTTCGCAGCCGATCATTTCCTGCTTGACCGAAACAAGAAAAATGAAATTATCGGCTATACCAATCTTGGGAGTTTGCAGAAAAAACTGCAACCGCTGGTAATACGCAGGCGCAAGGAGGAGGTCCTTTCAGAACTCCCTGACGTGGTGGTGAATAATTACTTTGTCAACTTGCGAAGGGAGCAGAGTGATATTCATGCGGGGTATTCGCAAACATTGCTGCCGTTGATGAAAAAAAAGTTCCTGACTCCCATGGACTTGAGGCGAATACAGGCATTGCTCCTTAAAATGCGGCAGGTGTGTGATTCCACTTATCTGATAGACCGGGAAACAAATATTTCCCCCAAACTCGAAGAGCTGGCCACTATTTTAGACGAACTCGTTTTGCGCAATGGTCGCAAAGTCGTTATTTTCAGCGAGTGGACAACGATGACCATGCTCATTGGCAAGCACCTGTCCGAAGTCGCCATCCCGTTCGTTGAATTAACGGGAAAAGTGGCTGTGAAAAACCGACAACCGCTCATTGATGAGTTTAATGGAAACCCAGACTGCAAGGTGTTCTTGTCTTCGGATGCAGGAGGGACGGGGTTGAATCTGCAGGCGGCCAATTGTGTGATTAATTTCGAGCTTCCCTGGAATCCGGCCAAAGTGAACCAGCGCATCGGCCGGGTTAATCGGATCGGCCAAAAAAGCAGTTGTATCAATGTGATCAACCTGGTGGCAAAAAACAGCATTGAAGAACGGATCATGGCCGGAATCAAGCTCAAGGAAGACCTCTTCCAGGGAGTCTTTGACGGTGGTGCCGATGAGGTAATGCTTTCCCGGCAGAAAAGACAGGAGATGGTTGATCAATTGCGAGGACTTATCGGTGATGAACTTCTCAGGGGCGAAGCAGAGTATCTGCCCGATGATGAACTGGCCGAGGACACGCCGCATTTCTTGAACCCTGAAGTCTTGCGAAAGGAGGTCGATTTTGTTGGCGAAGAGCAGAGTGCCGAAACTGCAGGCACTGGCGGGCAGCACGAAAGACAGGGCAATGAGTAGTGAAGAGAAGGGGGGTGCGCAGAGCAGCGCTGATTCTGCTGAGAAAATTGAGGATGTGTTGAATCAGGGCGTTGCTTTTCTCAGCGGGGTGATGGAGATGGCCACCGGTGAGAAGCTCGGTTGTGCCGATGTAAGTAAAAGGCTGGTAAAAATAGACAGAACAACAGGAGAGGTAACCCTCAAATTTACGTTGCCAGGTTTTATAAAGACCTAATGTGCAGCCGATGTGCATGACATCGTTTTTTGCAAGCAGGAGAAAAATGTTGTATTTTGAGACCTGACCCCGTAATTTTGCATATCCTTTAAAAAATAGAGAGGAGTCGACTATGGCACCTGATAAAACTGAGACATCAACGGTCAAGTTAACGAATACCAAAAAAGAGATCCTGGAAGCCTACGAGACGCTCTTAACAAAATTTAATGATCAGGCCAGGGCCGGTTTCCAGGCAAAAGATGCCCAGCAAAAGAAAAAGGAAGAGGAAATCGTCGATGTGGCTGATGAAGCTCAAAAGGATGAGGTCATCACGGAAATCATCGGTTTGAAAGATTCTGTCGCGAAGACCTTGTCAGGCCTGGCCGATAAGCTGACTCAGGAGAATAAGCGTTATGCGACGGTGCAACAGGCAATCGACATCAAAAATAAGGAAATCAAAGAATTATTTGACATTGAAACGACACTGTTCTCCCTTGCGGCGCTGATTGAAGCCCAGAAGCTTAAAAAGATGGAATTTGAGGAGGAAATGGCCCGCGAAAAGGAAATGTTAAAAGCGGAGATACGAGAAGCGCGGGAACAGTGGGCAAAAGACAAAAATATACATGCCCAGGAATTAAAAGAACAGAAAGCGGCCGAAGAGAAATTGCGATTACGTGAAAAAGAAGAATATGAATATACGATAAATCGTCAAAAAGAGGTAAAAGCACAAGAGCTGCATGATCTGCTGGAAAAATCTGAGAAGGAACTGCAGGTTAAGAAGGAAACATTCGAGAAGGAGAACGCTCAAAAGATTGAAGATTTCAAACAACGCGAAATCGCCATATCAGAAAAGGAAAAACGATTTGCAGAACTGCAGAAACAGGTGGATGAATTTCCCGAACTGCTGAAGGCGCGAATTGAAGCGGAGGTCAGCGAGGCGGTCGCACGATTGGAACGTGATACGCAGAAAAATGAAGAATTATTGCGCAAAGACTTCGAAGGCCAAAAAAATGTACTGTCTACCAAGATTGAATCCCTGGAAAAACTGGTTGCCGGCCAGCAGAGCCAGATAAAAACCCTGACAAGTCAACTCGATGATGCCTACGGAAAAGTGCAGGATATAGCGGTCAAGGCAGTGTATCGACAACCGGAGCAACAGACGCGCTATCACCACAAGGATGATCCAGGAAAACATGAATAAAAAAAAGCCGGGTCGAACCAGCACGCAAGAATCCGGGGTCAGGTCTCGAAATACAACATTTCGGCTCTAATTACCATTCTGTTTTCTGAACGGGTGGGCCGGGTAGGTGCCGAGGATGGCGACGCTCTTGGCGAAGAAGTTGAGTTCCTCAAAAGCGAGCTGCAGAGGTCTGGTTTTTATGTGCCCTTCGACGTCCGCGTAGAATCTGGCGACGTTGAAATGTTTGTCGACATAGCTTTCCAGTTTCACCATCTGCACGTTATTGGTGGCAAATCCGCCGAGCGCCTTGTAGAGGGCTGCAGGAATATTTCTCACTTCAAAAACGAAGCTGGTCAGAAAACTGTGCTTCCTGTCATTATCAGGGACCCATGTGTCTCTTGAGAGCACCAGAAAACGGGTGGTGTTGTGGTCGCTGTCCTGAACGTCCTTCTGGAGAACTTCAAGCTCATAGATTTCAGCCGCAAGCTCTGAGGCGATCGCTGCCTGGGTTTTATCGTTCCATTTCTTGATGTCGGCTGCCGCGCGTGCCGTATCGCCGCAGACATGTGAATTGAGCTTATGCTTTTTGATAAATTCCCGGCACTGTGGAATGGCATGGACATGGCTGTAGACATCCGTCAATCCATCGATCGTTGCCCCCTGCAGACCAAGCAGGCAATGGGGGATCGGCTGAAAATGTTCACCGATGATCTGCAGCCCGCTGTTGGGCATCAGGAAGTGCACATCTGCCACCCGTCCGGCAAGGGTATTGTCGACCGGGATCATGGCAAGATCAGCATTGTTCTCCCTGACCGCCCGAAAAGCCTCATCAAAAGAGACACACGGAACGGTTTCAAGTTTGGGTATGCGGCCCTGCAGGCGAGATCGGAGTATGCACCTAACATTCCCTGGAAGGCAATAGATTTATATTGTTTGCTCATGGTTTCCCTGTAAGGTTCTTGTTTTTTAAAATGTTAGATTTAGGTACCTGACCCCGGTTTTTTGCACCGACTAATAATTCCCCGTCCAGTCCCGCCGAGCATCGCAGCCAGTAGTGGAAAAGAGACGCCAACTGTTTGAGCGAAGCGAGTTTTGGCGGCACCACTACTGGCGAGAAGCACAGGGAAGCCCGAAGGGCCGGGACTGCTGGGTGTCTTTTTCTTGGTTCTTCTTTTGGACAAGCAAAAGAAGATCGCCTGCCGCAGGCAAGACAGTATGATCAAGTCCTGTATTACTCGTATTTAATGGCTTGTTTGCTTACGCCTGATTCTCTGGCAATTGATAAATGTTATGTTTTGAGACCTGACCCCGGGTTTTTGCATTGTTTTTGGAGTATGGTCTTGTCATTTTTGGTCAGGGCATGGCCGATTTTCTCTATGGACTGATTGAGTCTTTGCAGCATGTCGTTGGCATAGGGGTTGTAATTGTGCAGGTCCAGGAAGAGCTGCCTGCTGTCGTTACAGGTCTGTTCTATAATTTTGAGCAGCTGTTTGTAGCCGTGGGTGTCGATTGTGCTCGGCTGCAGCTGCAGGTCTCCCAGGACCCTGCCGATATAGTGGGTAATGCCCTGGGAGGAGGCAGTTCTCCGGTCATGCTCTTCAGGGCTCATTATTTTTACCTGCAGCGGGAGCGAGGAGAAATAATCCGCCCAGCTGTTGAACAATTCCGATCCGGCGCTGATATCGCACATCACCATCGGCAGTTCCCGCTCTGTCTGCTGAAATGAGTCGGGGCCAAACATCGGATGGGTGGCGATAATTCTGCTTCCTGCCGGCAGGAGCTCCTGCATCCATCTGGAGGGGAGCATCTTGACGGAGCAGGTATCAAAAAAAACGGTTTCTTTTCTGCAGTGGGGTGTTGCTTCTTTCAAGACGTCCTGCAGCGCGCTGATCGCAACACAGTAAAAGATGGCGTCGCAGTTGTAGATTTCCTCTTTATCACAGATTTCGATCCCCGGGCTCACCTCCTGATCCTGCAGGCCGCGCCGGGAGAATGCTTTGACGTGAAAGTCCCTGCGCAAGAGATCTGCCCAGAATTTCCCAAATCGACCGTATCCATAGATCGATACCGTTTTCTCTGTTTTCATAGGTATAGGTGGTTAAGAGAAATAATCCGCAACTTAGACGGGCACGGGTGTTTTTGCCAGTTTCTTTCGCTGGACAAACTGACTTATCAAGACCGGAACCATTAAAGCGCAGCCGAGCATCCCGCTTTTTATGCCTGGAGCAACAAAGAACAGTGAGGCGATAAAGGTGACGATCCGTGCCGCCATTCCCATATGGGTTAAAAAGTAGCCGGTAAACGATATGCCGATGAAGACGATGCCGATTGCACAGCCGATAACGGTAATGGCAAATGCCTGCCAGGTAAACCCCTCGGTGACAATGAGCATCGCCGGGGAATAGACGAAAACAAACGGCACGAGGGCCTTGGCGGCGGCCAGCCGGAAGGCGGTGTTGCCGGCCTGGAACGGGTTGGCGCCGGCGATGCCCGCCCCGGCATAGGCGGCCAGGGCGACCGGCGGGGTGATGTCTGCCAGCACCCCGTAATAAAAGACGAAGAAGTGGGCGACGATGGGGGCCACGCCCAGCAGACCCAAGGCAGGTGCTGCGATCGACACCAGGACAATATAGGTGGCGGTGGTCGGAATACCTGCACCTAAGAATATGCAGGCGATGGCGGTGAAAAGAAGGGTTAAAAAGAGGGTGATCCCGGACAGATCGACAAGGCTGAACGGTACCAGCGGCAGAATCATTTCAGCCAGCGATTTCGCAGCGCTGGTCACCATGAAGGATATCTTGAATCCCATCCCGGTAAGGCTTACCACGCCGACAATAATGCCGACTGTTGCGGCAGCGGCGCCGACCGCCAGCGCATATTTGGCCCCCAGCCTGAACGCATCATATAGATCAAAGAGCGTCAAGCGGTTTCGAGGGCTGAGGAAGCCGACGACAATACAGGCCGTAATCCCCCAGAAGGCTGCCATATAGGGCGTGCGGCCGGTGGATATAACGTAAATCAGCAGGATCAGCGGGATAAGCGTTGGCCATCCTTCCCGTAACACCTTGACGAGGCTAGGCATCTCATCAGGCCGCAAGCCGCGCAGGCCTAGTCGTTTGGCTTCCAGGTGAACCATGGTGAAGATGCCGAGATAGTGCATCAGGGCCGGCACGGTCGCGGCAAGCAGGATCGTCCGGTAGGGCATCTCCAGAAACTCGATCATGATAAAGGCCGCCGCCCCCATGATCGGCGGGGTGATCTGGCCCGCCCGTGCTCGCGGTCGCCTCCACCGCGGCGGCGAAATGGGGCTGATAGCCGACCCGCTTCATGGCCGGAATGGTGAGCGCGCCGGTGGTGACCGTGTTGGCGATGGAGGAGCCGGAGATCATGCCGAACAGGGCCGAGGAGAACACGCTCGACCTTGGCCGGCCCGCCCGCGTAGCGACCGGCCACGACACGACGCCAGGTCGATGAAGAGCTGGCCGGCGCCGATCCGGTTGGCCAGGACGCCGAAGAGCACGAAGTGAAACACGATAGGTGGCGACCACGCCGACCGCAATGCCGTAAATCCCCTGGCTGGTGAGTAGAGGTGGTTGACCAGGCCCTTCCAGTCGGCCCCGGGGTGTACCAGGACACCGGGCGCGTCTCGCCCGTAAAGGGCATACAGCATGAAGCCGAGGGCGATGAGCGGCAGGGCGATGCCCATGGACCGGCGGGTGGCCTCCAGGGTCAGAACGATCATCACACTGCCCATGAAGACATCGTCGGGAAGGGGGTTTCCGATCCGAAACGCCAGGTCATCGAACTCGTAGGGCACATACAGGGAGGCGGCGGCGACCGCCAGGGCCAGCAGCCAATCGAACAGCGGGATGACGCCAAGGGCAGGGCCCGACTCGCTTAGGCGCTTTTGCGGAACCCGAAGACCAGAAATATCAGGCCGAGGACAAAGGCCAGGTGGATGCCCCGATGGGTTGACTCGCGGAGCAGTCCGAAACCGGCCGTGTAGTAGTGAAAACATGACAGGATGGCAAGAAGCGCTCCGACAATCCAGGTGGCAGGCGGATTCATCGGCCTCATCTGCAATTCCGGATCGTATTCCTCTTCTAGTCTTTTCGATTGTTCCTGGTCAAGTTGCAAAACTAACCCCATAAACCAATAATTAAAGGTGCCGGCTCAACTCTGAAATCGAGCCGGCAATAAAAGCGCCGGGAGACGAATCGGGCAATCTCCCGGCGGCAGGGATAAAAGCCTGGTTATTTCAGCAGGCCTGCTTCCCTGTAATAGCGCTCTGCGCCGGGATGCAGCGGGATGCCAACGCCGTCAAGCGCTGTCTCTTTGGTTATGGATTTACCTTTGGCATGGCCCTTGTCCAGGAGCTGCCGGGAATTTTCATTCCAGAGCGCCTTGGTGATTCCGTAGACGAGTTCTTCATCGACCTTTGCCGAGACAACCCACTGGGCGCCGACGGAGATGGATTCGGTCTCACCGATGCCTTCATAGGTACCGGCGGGGATCAGATCCTTGGCAAAGAAACCGTATTTCTCGATGACCGCATCGGCTTCGGGCCCGTTTATCGGCACGAGTTCTGCGCCAACACTTGAGGCCAGTTCAATAACCGAGCCGATCGGGTAGCCCGCGACGATAAAAAAGGCATCCAGCTGGTTGTCCTTGATCTTGTCGATGGACGGATTGGGTTTGATAAAGTCTGCCTCGATGTCCTTTTCGGTAAGGCCGTATGCCTCGAGGATGATCCGTGCATCAACCAGGGTGCCGGAGCCCGGTTCGTCAAGAGAGACACGCTTGCCCTTGAGATCCCTCACCGACTTGATCCCGGCACCTTTGCTGGCTACCAGATGGATGGTCTCCGGATAGAGACTGGCGATCGCCCTGAGATCCTCGACCGCGCCCTTGCCTTCGTAGATGCCGGTTCCGGTGTAGGCCCAGTAGGCGACGTCTGATTGCGAGAATCCGGACTCGAGCACGCCTGACTTGATCGCGTTGATATTGGCGACAGAGCCGTTGGCCGATTGGGCAATGGCAACGAGTCCCGGGACGCCGCAGCTGCCGCCCTCTTCACAGGGCCGCGAACCGGGAGGGTTGGAAATACAGTGGGCGAGCAATCCGCCGATAGGATAGTAGGTACCGCCGGTTCCACCGGTGCCGATCCTGAAAAAGTTCATTTTGTCGGCAGCCCCGGCTACGCCGGCCCCAATTACCATTCCCAGAACCAGGAACAATGCAACTATTCTGCTTTTTCTCATAATTCTCTCCTTTTTGTTTGGATTGACAAGTGAAATACCACGGACACGATGCAATGAATTTGACGAAAGGATTTCAGCTCTGGCACGAGCTAAAAATAGCTTTGCCATGCTGCCGGTGCCAGATTTTAGCGTGTAAGACCCGTGCAAGCCAGCATCAAGATTACTCGACGGCCGCATATCCATCAAGAAAATTAAGGTGAAAAACATGGTATAGGGCGAATTACGAGCTAGGTATGTTTCAAAACAATCTTGGTTGACAAAAGGCAGACATTCGCTTATCGTTCAAGTATGAAATACCTGAACTGGGATATAGATAAAAATGAAAAATTAAAAAAAGAAAGGGGTATTTCCTTTGAAGAGATTGCCTATCTGATTGAATCAGGCACCATTGTGGCAATCGAGGAGAACCCAAACAGACCAACTCAAAAGCTCTATGTACTCGATATAGACGAATACATTGTAATTGTACCTTTTGTAGAAGATGAGAATGAAATATTCTTGAAAACAGCGTTCCCCGGCAGAAAATACACGAAAATCTATGGTTCAAAGGAGGAAAAATGAGCAGATTTACCAAAAAGGCTTTTGAACCAATTGATAATGAGGAAAGAGAAATACTCGAATCATTAGAAAAAGGTGATTGGAAGCCTGTCAAAGACTTCAAGAAGGAAAGAGAAAAAGCAGTTATCGCTGCGCGTAATACGTTAAAAAAAGACAAGCGAATCAATTTACGCCTTTCTCAAAAAGATTATCACCAAATACAAATCAAAGCCATCGAGGAAGGAATACCTTATCAAACGCTCATATCGAGCCTCGTCCACAAATACCTCAATGGTACTTTGACTGTAAATCAGTAAAATTTACATAACACACATGTTTGAGCGGACGCGGTGACCCGCGCCGCTCAACGTAACGTTCACTACCATGACTCTCGGTTGGTCAAAGCGCTGGTTTTGCGATAAGATGCACTGCAACGGTGTTTCAAGCCAAATTGTGCCATTTCTAAACATCTCCTGATCTGTTTATGGAATTACGATATCTTATCAAAGGCCTATTGCTGCCGCCAGCGGCGCAGATCATTGTTCTGTTGCTGGCGTTATTAATGCTTAAAAGAATGCCTCGCCTGGCAAAAACCTGCTTTTTCCTTGCACTCCTTAGCCTGTGGGCATTCGCAACGCCTGTAGTGTCGAATTTTCTGGCCCGCTCACTTGAGCAGGAGCGCGCACTTCTTCCCAGCCAACTGAAAACAGTCAATGCCGATGCAATTGTAATCCTTTCTGCAAGGCAAAATGAGAGAGCGCCGGAGTTTGGTCAACCGGTGAGTGGGGAGGATCAACTCTCCAGGTTGCGATACGGAGCTTTTCTTCATCGAAACAGCACCATACCAATATTGCTGAGCGGCGGATCGGTGATGGGAAATGAAGAGCGAAGCCTGGCCGAAACCATGTCCTCTGATCTTGCCCAAAGTTTCGGAATTAAAGCCAACTGGCTGGAAAGCAAGAGCAGAACAACGGCAGAAAATGCCAGGTACAGCTATGCAATCCTATCAAATCTCAACAAAAAATCCATTATCCTGGTAACCAGCTCACTCCACATGATGCGGGCAAAGTGGAGCTTTGAACAGGCTGGATTCCATGTTCTGCCTGCTCCGACAGACTTCATTGATCAACGCCCTTTATCCGTCAGTTCCTTCCTACCCAGTGCTCACAGTTTAAACCTGAGCAGCGAAGCAATGCATGAATGGCTCGGCTATTGGGCTTACAAGACCCTTGAATTCTGAGGTGCCTGACCCCGGTTTTTGCATTTCTGTCACAAAAACCATCATCGAAGGATGATGCATACCAATCTTCCCCCATCGACACGCAGCTGAGCATCGCAGTAATTGTCGAAATAAGAGTTTGAACTGTCTGAGCGCCAGCGAGTTTTTAAACTCTCGACAATTACGAGAAGCGCAGGGTACCCGAAGGGTCAAGTGGCGCGGGTGTCCTTTTCTTGGTTCTACTTTTGGACAAGCAAAAGAAGAATGCCCGCTGCAAGCGAATCAACTTCTAAAAAGATCATCAGGCCTAAAATGGAAAAATGTTGTATATCGGTACCTGACCCCGTTTTTTTTGCATTTGGACAAGCAAAAGAAGAATGCCTTCCGCAGACGAATCAACTCATACAGAGATCTTCAATTCTAGAATCAGAAAATGTCGCATCACAATCTACCTGCCCCCACCATCTTTCAACAGCTGTTCAGCCAGATATTCGTAGATATCCCGTCTATGCCCGATAGCCCAAACGACTATAAATTTGTTTTTGGTATCAACGCTATACACTACGCGATGACGTTTGAATCGATATGTTCTGAAACTACTCAGTTCAGCCTGCAGCTCTTTGCCAAGGTCGGGGTTTTGAGCGAGTTTTTTGAAGGCAGATTTTGCAGGCTTTTTAATTTCCGGTGGTAAATTTTTAATTATTTCTGCCGCAGAACTCGTGAATTTGACCTGATAAAGCATCAAAACACCTCATCAAAATCAACAAGCCGCCCGGCTTTAACGTCCTGTGCCGACGATTTGAGCTGACTCATCATCTCAGCATCAGCGAGGATATCTATGGTTTCCAGCAATCCCTCAAACTTGCTCATAGACAGCATCACCGCCTCGGGAATTCCATTCTTTGTAATGGCTATGGTATCGTTTGTCTCACGCAGCTGTCTTACCATATCTAACAGTTTTGCTTTTGCCTGGGTAATCGGGACATAAGTCTCTATAGTTTGCATAAACGTATCCTTTTCAGATTAACCGAGTAAGTAGTTACTATTGTGGTTACTATAATAACCATCAGCGCGGGCGGCAAGAAAATAGAGCAAACGTGTAGATGGTTTCTTTTGAAGATCCAGGAAAGCCTATGAAATATTCATGAAATGTTGCATTCGGTATCTAACCCCGGGTTTTTGCAAAAATAATCCATCCAGAAAAGTATATCACAAGAATGTATTGCGTGTTGCGCAACATGTTATACACTGTAGTTATGATACAATCTTTCAACCATAAAGGTTTACGAAAATTCTTTGAGAATGGATCTGCGGCTGGAATTCAACCTGGACATAGACAAAAATTACGCATTAGATTAACTGCCTTAGATACGTAAGCGGTTAGCGAACCCCATCTTCTCAACCTCATTTTAATATGTTCCATTATGCCAACCTGAAAATTGGAGGCATGTAATGGACAACAATTTTTCACAATCCCACAACCGAAAATTAGATTTCTGGCAGCATCACATCAATCAGAGCCAACAAAGTGGAGTGAGTCAGCGCCGCTATTGCCAGGTCAACGAACTTGCCCTTTCAACCTTCGGCTACTGGAAACGGAAAATCGGCAGGGAACCGGAAGCCCCAATCCAATTTTACCCACTGGTCTTGCCCAATGATTCCAGTGAATCTGATCATTCTGGTTTGACCCTGCATTTGAAACCGAAACGATTTCGGATTGAGATTGCCAAAAGTTTTTCCTCCTCTACCCTGGAAAAGCTGATAAAAACCCTTGAGCAGTTATGATGTCTGCTCAATCCGGGGCCAGGGTCTATATTGCCCTGGGCGCGACCGATATGCGAAAATCCATCAACGGACTGTCATTGCTGGTCGAAGAACAGTTTGATCTCGACCTATTTTCCGGCAGCATGTTTGCTTTCTGCAACCGTAAACGTGATATCGTCAAAATACTGTACTGGTCGGGCAATGGATTTTGTATCTGGATGAAGCGCCTGGAGAAAGATGTATTTCGTTGGCCGGAATCAGAACGAGAGGTAATGGAGGTCAACCACACTGCTCTTAGCTGGCTTCTCAGCGGTCTTGACCTCGGCCAGGCCCATCGGCGGCTACGCTATGAAACAGCGAGTTGAAAAACTATATAAATAATTGATATTAAACAAATTAACGTTGCAAAAACGCTGATAACATGGTAGCTTTATTTCATGTTTTCGGATGCTTCCACATTACCAGACGACCCTGTCGAGCTGAAGAAAATCCTGGCCCGGATGCGGCAGGATTTCGAGGTCGAAAAAGAATCACTGCGTCACTTTCATGAAAAGGAGAAGGTCTCGCTTCGTGAGCAATACGAGTCTGAGAATGAACGGCTTCAGAATCGGTACGAGTCGCTGCGTGACCATTATGAAGAGGAAAATGAACTCCTCCGTGAACAGATTCGTCAGCTGTTTGATAAATTGTTTGGCCGCAAAAGCGAGAAGCTGTTCGGCGGCAGTCCTCAATTATTACTCTTTGATATGCCGGAGCCTGATCCGGAAACAGAGCCGGAAGAGCAGATTGAAGTTGTTGCTCACCGCAAGAGCAAGCCTGGAAGGAAACCGCTGCCCCAAAATCTTCCCCGGGTAGAGGTTGTTCACGATATTGCTGAGGAAGAAAAGCAGTGCGGTTGTGGAGCAGAACTCAGCAGGATTGGCGAGGAGGTATCAGAGAAGCTCGATCTCATTCCCGCCGTTATCCGTGTGATCAGGCATATACGACCGCAATACAGCTGCAAGTCCTGCGAAGGTGTCGAGGATGACGGGCCTGCTGTCAGGATAGCTCCGGTACCTCCCCAGATCATTCCCAAGGGTATTGCCAGTGGCGGCTTGCTCGCCCATATCCTTACTGCCAAGTTTGAAGATGCACTGCCGTTTTACCGCCAGGAAAAACAGTTTGCCCGCTTGGGCGTCGAGCTTAATCGTGCGACCATGTGCAACTGGGCCATGAAGGCAGCAGAGGCATGTCAGCCGCTGCTTACCCTCCTGCATCAGGATCTTCTTTCCGGTCCTCTGATCAACATTGATGAGACGACGGTTCAGGTTCTTGCAGAACCTGGCCGTTCACCGACAACCAAATCTTTTATGTGGATCTTCAGGGGCGGAGACCCACAGAAGCCTTCAATTATTTACCAGTACAGCCCAACCCGCAGCGGGGATGTGGCAGCTGCGCTGCTCGGCGAATACCAGGGGTGTGTGCAGACTGACGGCTACGGCGGCTATGACTTTCTTGATACCAGGAAGGGTATCACACATCTTGGTTGTTGGGCTCATGTGCGCCGAAAGTTTATGGACGCCCAGAAAGCTGGTGGCGGAAAGGTCAAGAAAAGTGGCAGCGCAGACGTCGCCTTGAGTTTTATCAGAAAGTTGTATGGTGTCGAGAAAAAGGCAAAGTCCGTTACGCTTACTCCTGATCAACGTGTAGAGCTCCGCCGTCAGGAGTCCCTGCCGGTTCTCGAGAACTTCCGGATCTGGCTGGAGAAGAAGTCGCTCCAGGTTGTTCCCAAGAGTTTGCTTGGCAAGGCGGTTTCCTATGCCCTTTCCCAATGGGCTCGACTGGTGAGCTATGTTGAACATGGCGTTGTCACTCCTGACAACAACCTTGCTGAAAATTGCATACGACCGTTTGTCGTAGGTAGGAAAAACTGGCTCTTTGCCGGAACCCCCGATGGTGCGTCAGCCAGCGCTGCCATTTATTCTTTGATCGAAACCGCCAAGGCCTGTGGGCTGGATGTATACCGTTATCTTCGATTCTTGTTTGAGAATATCCCTTTTGCTGGGTCCGAGAAGGAGTACCGGAAGCTAATGCCCCACATGCTGACAGATGAACAGCTGGCTCTGCCGAAAAACTTCAGTGTGGTTTAACAATCGCTTA
>CAVPYP010000015.1:0-127046 GCA_963710015.1 uncultured delta proteobacterium
TTATTATCGGATTATCAGTTATAGGTCTTTAATAAGCTAAAATAAATGAAAAGTTTTAGTGGAAATCGAAGATGAGACGCCTTGGGCAGCCTTCTTGTTAACAGGCAGAATGTTTGCTTGATTTCCGCTCATTTGTATCTCCATATGCTTTCGTATCAAAATGATAAGGCCTTTCTAATGTACAAGGGTTGGTAGCCGAAGATGGCATTCAGATGGTGGAGCAGGGCATGCTGCCCCTCTGTTCTCCATGTCTCTGTAATTTTGGTGTTAGCTTGACGATATTTTTCAAGCAGCAGGTGAATATCCGTATAGTCATCAGGAGAGTCCTGCATGGATTGATCAATGAGTCCAAGCCACAATGAACTTGTACCCATGATGAATGATGGCCAGTTTTTCTGGAGATCAGGTGACCAACTGCGGTCACTGGTATCCTCAACATTGGGCAATTGAGGGTGATCGGGATCGTCAATCAGTACTATTTCTATGAGGTTTGCGTTATAGGCATCTTCAAGTATGTTGCTGTCAGCAATTTCCGACAAGACAACAGAGGCGATTTCCGGTCTGCTGAAAAACATGAAGGTAAACTGATGTCCGGCTGTGTCACGTGCTGCTCTTCGGTGAAAACGCCAATACAAAATATCGTTGATATGTTTCACCAGGACAGGGGAAACGACCGCATGAGCAAGAAGGAGATCCATGCCCCAGTCAATTTCCGAATCATCCGGCCAAACAATTCGAAAATTGCATTTCCACCAGTAGGTATTATCCGTGAAATTATAACTGGGAGGCACATGGTTTGCTGACAGCACCTGTTCCGGACTTCTCTTTGCGCTGCATCCAACTACTAAGATGGCCAGTAAAATAACGAGCGATACGGTCTTTTTTTCAGCGAAAGCAATTTTTTTTATCATGTCTTTTAACGTTGGGGGTTTGGCACTAAATTTCTGATTATTTTCATTCTATCATATCCAGCAATTTTTTTTGTTGATAGATTAAGATCAGAAACATTGAAGCTGTATAAGGAAAATCACCAGGGAGGAACTGCTGGCAAAAGATTATGGCGGGGGCCTGCGCTTAGACAATTTTCCGGTCAGATTTAGTTCTTTTCCTGTTAACTCATCACCCGAATCACTTGATCGGTGTAGAAAAACAAGTTATATGTTAGGCATAGGCTCAGGTTAGCTTTTTCTGCAGTGGTAAACTATTTTACGTTCGTTCAGGAGGTCCAAGATGGATGAATTGATGCGTGTTATGACCCCGAAGCCCAGAAATGCTGAAACTCCAAAGTCTTACCTCAGATCCTGGATTACCGCAAACAGTGTCTTTTTCGATAGAAATCAGGGGGAAATACCGGAAAAATCAATTGATCTGGCTGATTAGCAGCTCACCATCGAAGGTCATGTGGAAACACCGCTCAGCATTGATTTTGAGACCCTCATCAATATGCCAAAGGCTATCGCGGCAAATACTCTTGAATGCTCGGGCAACAGCCGTTCCCTCCTTGATAAAAAGGCCTCGGGAAATCCCTGGACAATTGGCGGGGTCGGCAATGCCGTCTGGGGAGGTGTCTGGCTAAAAGACCTTTTGGCACGAGCCGGTGCAACGCCTCGTGCCAAGCATGTCGCATTCGAGGGTTTTGACAGGCCTTTGGGGAAATCTCAAATCAAATTCATTCGCAGTATTCCAATTGAAAAGGCTATGGCTTCAACACTTCTTGCATATGAAATGAATGGAGAGCCCCTTCCCCTGAAACACGGTTTTCCACTTCGCGGCCTTGCTCTGGGGTGGACTGGCGCCAACTGCGTTAAGTGGTTAAACAAGATCACCCTGCTCAGTGAGCCATATGAGGGGTTTTATATGGACCAGGTATATCGAATACACGATGCGGGCCAGGATCCGAAAACTGGAGCGACCGTGACCGATATCAGCTTGAAATCCATTATTACCCAACCGGAAACTGATGCAGCTCTGCCATTGGGAGAAATTACGGTTCTGGGCGCCGCTTATGCTGGTGAAAGAAACGTCGAAAAGATACTAGTGTCAACTGATGGCGGCAAATCCTGGCAGCCGGCAGAATTCATTGGACCAAACGAGCCTTTTGCATGGCGGCACTGGCAATACGTGTGGCATGTTTCACAGCCGGGCAGTTATTCGATTCTCTCTCGCGCCATAGACAGCAGCGGAAAGGAACAGCCTATGAACGCCACCTGGAACAAGCACGGCTATAATAATAATGGTGTAAAAGAACACGGTGTAACAGTTAGAGTTACCTGAAGCGTTGCCAGAACAAAGAACGGGACCGTGTTCCTCTGGCTATTCTTTTTCGAAATTGTCTTTTGAGGCCCCGCAAATAGGGCAGAGCCAATCATCTGGTACATCTTCCCAGGCGGTTCCGGCCGCAACTCCGTTATCGGGATCTCCTTCAGCCGGATCATAAACATAGCCACAGATTGTACATGTCCAGGTATCCATCAGTTTTTTCGACCTCTCTCCGTGATTTAGGCAGCCTCATTGCCGGTTATTCCGGCACCATAATATTCTCTTGAGTCCACAAAGCGTCAGGAACCATAAAATCTGGTACGTCAGCGATTAGCAAAACATTACCATGTAATGCAGCTCAATTCCATATTTTTAACGTTGTTATCCAGGACGAACAGCCATCCAAACGATAATTCTAAAATAAGCACTGGTGCAAGAGCGTCAGACCATCTGAACGCGGTCTGATATTGAGACTGGATTAGTCAATCAGATTTAATTGACCGAGGGCTTCACTGCTGCTTGACTGCTTCCTCAAGTTTACGTGCCTGATCGTTACCCACATTTTCAACTTGTTTGGCCTCGTTGATTGGATTGTTAATCATATCGACAGCATCTTTAGCGATCTTATCTGTTGTTTTCTCAATACTATTTTTTTCGTTTGATTCGTCTGTGTTTGAGCAAGAGACGGCCAGTGATATGGCTGCAGTCTGCAGTATAACAAAACACGTCTTTAGTAATATATTCATATGCTCATAGTCCCTGCTGGGAGGACACTCAGCTCTCCAGATAACCCCATCATCAGCATTCCCAGAGCATACACAAGCGTTCCGCCCATGATCACCTTTGTATTGCCGAAGTGATCAGCCAAACCACCGGCGAATACTGCAACAATACCCCAGAAGAGATTCTGGATCACCAGCGCCAGCGTAATGACGTCCCGGCCCCTATCATTTGCATCTGTAATCGGTTTTACAAAAAGACCAAAACTTGAACGATATCCAAAAGGGAGCATGAGCAATAAACAAGCCGATCCAATGAGAAAGTAACCTGATGCTCGGTTTATAGAGGTCATCTTGTCTATCAATTACAAATTAAGGTATTTTCAAACGTTGAATAGCAGGAGGCAATGGATACGTCAATATGAACAGATTTGTACTCTTGTAATGGTAATGACTGATACTGGGTGCTTAGGCGCAAGGAAAGAGGTTAGGGATTTCTTTCTATCTCTCATTAAACCAATCTTGGGTCGCCCGGCGGGGAGGATCAGTCAGCTTCGTCAATGATGATGGTGTTTGTCGGGCAGACAGCCATGCATGCCTTACAACCGACGCAGGTGTCAGAAAGCTCAACAAATGGTGTCACAAGCACCCGATTACTACCCCGTTGTGCAAAACTGATCGCATTTCTTTGAGATATCTCATCGCAGGCGCGAACACATAAGCCGCACAAAATACAGTCGCTCTTCTCTTTGAGCTTGAAGCGGCTGTTTGTTACACCATATTCACGTGCAAGTTCGATGATGGGGTATGATCCGGGTGATCGGGCGAGATACAGCTCCAGCAGGATTTTACGGGACTTTTTAACCCGTTCCGTATCGGTAGTAACCTCAATGCCTTCCTGGGCCGGGTAGAGGCATGCAGGCTGGATGGATGGCCAGCCTCGTTTTACCACCTCGACCAGACATAAGCGGCACGCACCGTAGGGCGAGAGCTCTTCATGATGGCATAGTGTTGGTATAGTTATTCCCGCTTCACGGGCAACCTCAAGTATGGTTGTTCCCTTGTTTACTTCGTATTCTTTGCCGTTGAGCGTGAATTTGATCATGTAAATATCCTTCCCAAATTATTCTACGGCATCGAACTTACAAACTTCCTGACAAATACCGCATTTAACACATTTATCCTGTATGATCTCAGCAACTTCTTTCTTCTTCCAGATGACGGCACTGGTTGGGCAATTCTTAAAGCAGAGACCACATTTCTTACAATTTTCAGTATTGACCTTGTACTGGAACAGGGGTTTACAGACTTTTGCCGGACAATTCTTGTCCCTGATATGGGCCAGGTACTCATCTTCAAAATAGTGCAGAGTGCTCAGTACCGGGTTTGGCAGTGATGTTCCGAGGCCACACATTGAAGCATCCTCGATGGCATGACAGAGTTCTTTCATCAACTCGATGTCATCCTCCCTTCCCTCGCCTTCACATATCCGCTCAAGAATCTCAAGCATGGCATCTGAGCCGTCTCTGCACGAGACGCACTTGCCACATGATTCATCGTTACAGAACTCGATAAAATATTTGGCGACATTGACGACACATGCCCCTTCATCCATAACGATCATGCCGCCGGAACCCATCATAGATCCGGCTTCCTTCAACTGATCAAAATCAACAGGCATATCAAGCTTGTCTGCAGGCAGACATCCACCGGAAGGACCGCCGGTCTGTACAGCTTTGAATTTTTTACCATCGGGAATTCCACCACCAATATCGAAGATAATTTTTCGCAGCGTGGTTCCCATCTCAACTTCGATCAAACCGGTGTTGACAATATTGCCGACCAGGGAGAATACTTTGGTGCCTTTGCTGTTCTCGGTACCCATAGAGGCATACCAGTCTGCGCCCCTATGGATGATAGTTGGTATATTGGCAAAGGTCTCCACGTTGTTAAGTACCGTTGGTTTTTCCCATAGACCCTTGTCTGTGGCATGATCGTATTTAGCGGTCGGCTCACCGGGTAGTCCTTCAATCGATGCACGCAATGCACTTGACTCTCCACATACAAAGGCACCTGCACCCTGGAAGATTTCAATGTCGAAATCAAAATCAGTACCCATGATGTTTTCACCCAGGAGCCGCCATGATCTGGCCTGCTCAATTGCCTTGCGCAGTCTGACAACCGCCAGCGGATATTCGGCTCTCACATAGACGATACCGAACCGGGCACCGACACTGTAGGCGGAGATTATCATCCCCTCAATGACCGCTTGCGGGTTACCTTCGATAAGGGAGCGGTCCATAAAAGCACCAGGATCTCCTTCATCGGCGTTGCAGATAATGTATTTCGGTTTTCCCGTTGCCTTTGCAGCAGATTCCCATTTCCTGCCAGCAGGGAAACCACCGCCGCCTCGTCCGCGAAGTCCTGAGGTTTTGACTGCCTCGACAACATCTTCGGGTGAAAGATTTTGAAGAATATGGGCTAGGGCCTGATACCCGTCGATGGCAAAATAGTTACGAATATCTTCCGGATCGATTGTGCCGCATCCTCCCAGCACGATACGTTTCTGGCCGGCATAGAACGGAACTTCTTTTTCTGTGGTAGAGTGGCTGCCGTCTGGCATTTCGTACAAGAGATGCTCAACAACTGTATTGTCTTCAAGGGTTGCTTTTATAATATCTTCAACATCAGTAACCTTGACACCGGTATAAAATGTTCCACTCGGCTCAACACGCAGGAGCGGACCCATCTGACAGAAACCGTGACAGCCACTCTGTCCGGTACTTGCCTCACAGTCATGTTCATCGAAAAGAACTTCCACATCAGT
Organism: uncultured delta proteobacterium; assembly: GCA_963710015.1. Lineage (GTDB taxonomy): Bacteria > Desulfobacterota > Desulfobulbia > Desulfobulbales > Desulfocapsaceae > MADRE3. Next base: position 5,806 of record CAVPYP010000015.1, read on the forward strand.
GTTAATGCCCTTGTCAGCAATTAACCGATTCAGCTCCGCGTAGACCTTAAGTGACCCACCCGCAATACAGGCGGTTCCCGCACACACACGGAAACAGATTTTTTGCCTGGCATATGCATTTCGGCAATAATCCCTTACTTCCGCCATTTCTGACGGAGCGTTAACCTGTAACATTTTTTTTGTGACTTCCTGTTCCATAAGTTCGTTTGCCGAGGTATCTTTATACGTGTAATTAGCCCTTATACTGTTGAACCAGCTCAGGTACTTTTTTCTTTGTCATCGGGCCCTGTACTTCATCATTAACGGTGAGTACCGGTGCAAGGCCGCAACAACCTATGCACCGTACTTCTTCAAGAGTAAACAGGCCGTCAGGAGTGGTTTCACCACACTTGATATCGAGTTCAGGTTCGAATGCTTCGATGATGCCTTCCGCACCCCGTACATGACATGCGGTACCTGTACAGACAGTAATCTTGTATTTACCGACAGGTGTGAGACTGAACAGATTATAAAAGGTAGCAATCCGGTAAATGGTGCTCAGTGGAATATCCATCTCCTTTGAAACGAGGCGCAGTGCAGCTTCCGGCAGGTATTTGAATGTTCCGTTAATGTCATGGAGGATTGGCAGAATCGGTCCGGGAGTTTCCCGATGCGCATCGATTATATCAAGGAGCTGTCCGGTGGATTTACGATCGAGCTTGTCCTTCTTCTTTTCTTCAGCTATTTGCAGGATATCGTCTCGGGAAAAGGTCCATTTTGTCCGGGTGTCAAAACTGTCAGTATTGGCCATGCCTTTCACCGTACTCAGTAAATCAGGCACGAAAAGTTCAATATCATTTTTGACCTTTACCTGGCATGCCAAGCGCGTGCCGACCTTTCTTTCCTCTTTGCTGATAAACATCTCTTCAGTTGGCAACAGGTCACCGCCACCACTTTTGACATTTAGTTTACAGAAGCCGCAACTCCCTCTACCGGCGCATGAAGCGGGAATTTCCATTCCCTTGTCGATCAGAATTGACAGTAATGTGCTGCCACCCTGCACGACAAATTCATCATTTCCTTCATCGCCTTCAACGGTAACCTTACAGTCTCCGTATGTTACGAGATATTTGTCGGCAATCAGAAGTACTATGGTAAGGGTCAATAGTATCGCGGTAATGATCCCGACAGGAACAAGCGTCTCAATTGTCATGGCGCAGTTACTCCCATGGGTATTGTTGCTGTTAGTCTTCTATAATGCATCACTTGTATATCTACCATATTGTCCGGTTATTTGTCGCCTCTTTATACCATGCCGCTGAAGCCCATAAAAGCAAGGGCCATGATACCGGTTATGATCATTATGATCCCTGGTCCCTGCAATCCTTTCGGCACGTTGCCAATCAGATCCAGTTTTTCATAAATCGCTGCCACGAGCACCATCGCCAGCCAGAATCCGATCGCAGCTGAAATGGAGTATACAACGGTTTGAATATATGATAACCCTTCGACAGTCGTAACTTTTAGAGAAATAAAAAGGACAGTACAGTTTACCGTGATCAGGGGCAGGAATATACCGAATGAGGCCTGGAGGGCCGGGAAGAATCGTTCCATGATCATTTCCACCAACTGGACACAGGCAGCAATGACAATGATAAACACGATATACTGAATGATCTGGCTGCCAGTCTTTTCAAGCAGCTGGTAGATGGCCCAATTGGCAGATGAGGTCAGTGTTACAACAAAAATAACCGCGGCTCCCATTCCGAAGGCTGTCTTCAGGCTGCGGGACAATGCAACAAATGGACACATGCCCAGGAGATAGTACAGCGCGACGTTCTGGATCAGGAGTGCTGTAATGAATATCGACAATAGTGAAGTTTCGCCCATGTTATTGCCTTTCCTCGATTCGAGATTTCAGATTTGTTGCTCGCCTCATCAACTGCTTTTCGGTGGTTCAACACCTGCCCATGTCCTGACTATCCATAGGAAAACGCCGAGGACAAAAAAAGCGCCAGCGGGAGCAGCGAGCACCACCCAGTCAACCCAGTAGTCAGGGGTAACGCGAATTCCCAGTATGGTTCCGAACCCCAATAGTTCTCGTAGGATTGCTATGGCCATAAGCGTATACGTATAAGCGAAACCGTTTGCCAATGCGTCGATCACCGCCAGTTTCGGGGGGTTCTGGACAAAGAACGCCTCGGCCCTTCCCATAATGATACAGTTAGTAATAATAAGCGGTACATAGGGGCCCATTGCCTCACTGATGGTGGGGAAAAATGCCAGGAGTGCCAGGTCGACAATCGTGACCCCTGCAGCAATAGTGATCATGTATATGATGATACGTACTCGAGACGGGATAAGCTTCCTGAGAACCGATATGATAATTGCGGTGAGAACCATGACGAAGATAACACCGGCACTCATCGCAATGGCGTTCTCAACTTTGTTCGAAATGGCCAGAGCAGAACAGATACCGAGTGTTGCCGAGGATATCGGGTGCTCACGCCATACGGCGTTCTTGATTGTTTTAGCGCCCTTTTTTCCAAATAGTGTCTTGAGATTCATTTTCTATTGACCAATCAGTGCTGTGGCTTGTTTAGCGTTCTTGTTAAGAAGTTTCTCAAGTGCAACACATGTCAGTGTTGCCCCGGTAATGGCATCAACTTCATTATCTGCTGAAGCGGTACCGGATGGTACAATCAATAGCTCTGGAACTATCTTTTTATCTTGAAAATTTGAGAGGTTATCCGATTCCAAAACCCGGCTTCCGAGTCCCGGTGTCTCGCTCTGTTGAATGATGGCAATACCTTTGATTGCCTGCAGATCTGCTGATAGGGCCATTACTCCTCTGAGCGGTCCCTGAGACCCCGATCCAGAAAATTCAAAGGCGACACTGCCGTCCTCGGCTTTATAGATGGTTTTACCGTCGATTTCTTCAGGGGTGACGTTGGCGGTGAAAATCTCTTCGAGCGTTTCAAGCTCGTACGGAATAACCAGCGCCTCAAGGACTTTTTTCTGTTTTTTCTCGAGCAGGTACTTTTCTATCCTCGGAGAGGTCCAGGTATCGACGGCCACAAGTGCTGTGGCCCAGAAAATACCGAACACGAGGACAAAGCCAATCATCTTTAATTTATCTATCACGTTGTTTCTCCATACAAGGTGTTAATGATGATCGAAAACCTCCTCATCAGGCTTCAGCTTTTTTAAACTTGAACGATAAAACAACATGGTCAATCATAGGTGTGACTGCATTCATGATGACAATGGCGAACATGACACCTTCAACATACCCTGAAAATACGCGAATCATTAGAGTGAGCAGACCGCAGAGGATGCCAAATATCCACTTACCTTCATTGGTTACCGGTGAAGTGACTGGGTCAGTCACCATATACATGGCACCAAAGAGAAGACTGCCGGCTAACAAATGGAAAATACTGAAACTCCACGCCTGGGAAATCAGCTTGCCAAATGCTGTTGTTTCCTCTCCTCCACCAAACAAGCCGCCAATGATCGTCCCCACAAAGGCGAACAGAAAAACCGAACTAAGCAGTGAGACAGGAACCCGCCAGTTACTGACTCTTGTGAGCATCAGGAAAACGCCACCAAAGATAATTCCAATGTGAAAGGTTTCGCCGACACTTCCTGAAAAAGTTCCCATCAGCAAATCCCCGGAAGATGTCAGGATTCCCTGGGTTTTCGCCATTGCCATCGGGGTTGCCTGGCTAACGGCATCAGCCGCGCCTCGCCATGCACCGGGAGCAGTCCAGCCGCTTGTAAGAATCGTCGGAAAGCAGATTGTTACGAAGAGTCTGCCAACCAGGGCGGGGTTGAAAATATTATGACCTGTGCCGCCAAAAACCTCTTTTCCAAAGAAAACGCCAAAAGCGATACCAACTGCCACAACCCAGAGCGGGGTAGCGGGAGGGAGGATCAGAGGAAAGAGCATGCCGGTGACAAAAAAACCTTCGTGCACTTCCGTTTTTCTGATACAAGCGAAAATTACTTCCACAATTCCGCCAACGACATAAGAAACCAGAATCATCAGCAAGACTCTGGGACCGAAGAAGTAAACGGCTGAGATAATGCTTGGCAAAAGGGCTACTATGACGATGGTCATATAGCGCTTCAGATCCATCGGATCGCGCACATGTGGTGCGTTTGCCGTCCGGGCAGCAGGGAGAAGAAAGATATATTCAATGGCCTCGAAGAGGGGTTTCAACGTTGCGAATCTGCCTCTGCCCTCAAAACTTGGCCGGAACGAGTCAAATATATTATGAAGCCATTTCATTTCTATTCCCTCGAGTCCTTTTCATCCTCACATTTTCTCCTTTCTTCCCTGAATACTTTGAGATGCTCAATTTTGGAAAGACACACGAATGAGCACAACCCGCATTCAACACAACGTTCAAGGCCAAACCGACAGGCATCCTCGAGTCTATCCTTGCTCAGATAACGGTAAATCAGATGGGGCATCAGCTCAGCTGGGCAGACATCTTCACAGTAACCGCAGGATATACAGGGACGAGCCTCACCACGCAGGGCCGTTGTATATTTTTCCTTGAAGACCGGTTTGAAAACACTGGCAAATGTCTTTGAGAACGACTGCTTGCCGAGACCAATTTGAGCAAAAGCAAGCACTTCCCGATTGGTGTTTTCTTCCAGGCAGGTCAGTGATATACACTCGGAATCAAGACCAAGCTGGCTCGCCTCAACTGTTCTGCCAGTCAAGGCACCGCCATCAAGCATTCTCACTTCTTCTCTCTCACCGGGGAGCAGAGATGAGAGAGGATACCCTATGGGGATCTGGAAATGAGCCGGGTTTAAAATAGCTGGTCCACTGACGGCAACAATCCGAGTAAGGTGAGGAATTCCCTGGTTCAGGGCCTGCTCGATGGCAAGCACCGCCTGGGTATCAAGAGTCCAGACCCCATCAAGGTCGAAATTATGGGCCCGGGCTACAAGGGCAGGATTTTCGCTGGGATATCTGCTTTCGACTTCCTGCAAAGTGACCCAGTCACTATTATCCTTGATGGTTTCGCGTATGGATACAGCCATATCACTCAATGCATCTGGAACAACGAGGCAGACCTTTGCCTCATCAAAAACCCGGTGCAATTGTTCAAGGCCAGCATTAAACCGGTCAAATTTTCCCGCCAGGAGGGCACTCGGACTTGGGAAAAATGGCTCGGATTGGGCAATGGTGACGATCAGCACCTCCGGATCCTTCTCTGGATCGGGCATTCTGCCAGTGTCAACACGGGTCAATAGGGACCAGACTCCCAGACGCATCATCATCTGCCGCTTGTTGTCGGGAGTCACGTCTTCGCTCCCGGACGGTTCCTGTTGAGCAGACGAGAGATTTTCCAGGGTAATGTGACGCTCGTTCTTGTCCAAGTTCACCGTGCCTGATATTGGTGCGAGAAGCGGGGTGAAGAAATTAACAGGATCGGTTGCGAGAATTTGTCCCTGAGTTACGGATTCGCCGTTTTCGACCTGCACTGCAGTGTATTCGAAACTGCGCGAAAAAAGAGGAAGGTACAGAATGTCTGCCTCCTGATGCTTGATAATCTCATCGGAAGGTTTACCTTCAAGTGGTATGTCATAGCCGCCGACAAACTTCATGGTCGTATTCTTGGCCCCTTTTTGTTTTCTGCAGAATAACTGCCAGTTTTACAAAAATTCACGTACTGCCGAACTTTTTGCGCTATGTATGATACAGTGGTTTTATTTATTCGGTCACTCAGGTAAAGTCAATACCAAACTTGAATTTCTTGTATGAACCACTCAGTATAACAGACTTTATTGTTCAGGAATAACACTTCAGAATTGAGTACATATGTTCGAAAAAACTGGTCGTTTTTGTTTAACTTTGCAAGAATTCATATCCCCTCTTATGTTCTGTTATATGCCTTCACATTTTCGAATTCACAATGACCAAGGTGATTTCAGATCTTCACCTGGAGAAGATCGTTGACAGTTTCCGGGATCTGGGGTGGAGCAAAAGCTCGACGATCACGATGGCAAAAATTGCAAATAACCATGTGAATAGAATCTGGTCAATATGCAGATAGAATTCACCAGCTGAAGAAGGCCGCAAAACAGAGTATTAAAAAAAAATAGAAATAGATAGGTTGGAACAGCCACGGGCAGATTGAATGCGATTATTTCAGCTACTCCACCAATAAGGGGTGCAAGGCTGTTCCCCTTCACAACCTGCACAGGGTCCGTTTCTTTTGAGGGGGTTTCTGCAGAAATTTACTATCGATTTAGAATCATTACATACATGTCTCATGTGAGTTTACTTTTGTCTCTGTCTCTCACTGACGAAATTTCCAACCAGCCAGGCAACGACAACGGCAGTATAGAACTGTCCGGTAATAGCCTCCAGCTGGCAGAGAGCTCCGGCTCCTGGTGTTTGTGGTGTAATATCACCGTAGCCAAGGGTCGTGAGTGTCACCATACTGAAATAGTTAAACGTGGTGAGGTGGGTGTAAGCATTCGTTTTCCAAGAGCGCTCCCGCGTAAGCGCCTGGACTGAGTTCATACAGCAGGGTGTAGAGTGTTCCCCAGAACAGTCCGATAACCAGGTAGAGACAGAGTGTTGCATGGATAATGTGCAGGCTGATCCTATCCGACCTGATTATCTGGGAGGCAAATGAGAAGACCAGTAAACCGAAATATACGGCAAACAATATGTAAGATCCCAAACGGCTGAACGAAATAATGTTGTAAATGCCAAGCCAGTAGAGGATCAGCAGCGGTAACAGGAGAATCATCGCGAAAGATCGATAATTCTGCCGTTTCTGCACGGCGTAGATACTAAAGAAAAGAGCGACGGACAGCGAGGCGTGGGCTAGGACCGCAAGATCGGGGAAGGGGGCGAGAAACGGGCTGCCAAAGATATACAAGAGCAGGAAAAAAAGCAGGTTCCTGAAACCGTGATGTTTTTTCTCGTCTCCATGTCTTTCACTCATTGCTCTGTCCCTCTCGGGTGGAGATATGGCTTTATATGGATAAGCAGGATATGGTTGGGAAACGTCATAATCCAAGCCTCTCTCACCGGGGTAATCCTGAATTTGTCTGCTGGATTAAAATAATGATGATACAGCGTCGTCCGCAGTGAGCAGATGTTCCAGTTTGCTTCAGGGATATACTCTAATATTTGAATTTAACGTGTCAAATATACACCCTTTTTTTTGTCATGGACACTCACATTTGAGCGGCGCCGGGAGCGTGTTCTGCTGAAATTGACATATCGATCTGCAGTCGCCTTGTTTTTGCCTGTTGAGTGACCATACTATCTGATCATGGGTTGAACACCCACTAAACAAAAAACACAAAAAGGAAAATATAATGACAACCATCTTTGACCCCTTATCAATTGGGGATATTAATTTGAAGAACAGAATAGTACTTGCTCCGATGACCAGAGGACGTGCGGGCGATGAACGTGTCGCCAACGATTTAATGGCAGAATACTATTTTCAGCGCGCCTCTGCAGGGCTGCTGATAACAGAGGCGACGGTAATTTCTGAACAGGGGATTGGCTGGCTTGGCTCTCCCGGCATATACACTGAACAAATGGTGGAAGGGTGGAAGAAGGTAACCGCGCGAGTCGCTTCAAAAGGTACGCCGATTTTTCTTCAGCTCTGGCACTGCGGCAGAGCATCCCATAGCGATTTTCACAATGGTGAGCTTCCGGTCTCTGCCTCTTCAGTAAAACTAAATGGAGACGAAATTCATACACCATTTGGGAAAAAACAGTATGAGGCTCCGCGACCGCTCACCGGAGAAGAAATTAAGGCAACAGTAAATGATTATCGTAAAGCTGCCGAAAATGCCAGAAAGGCTGGGTTTACCGGTGTCGAAGTACATGCGGCAAATGGTTATCTGATAAATCAGTTTCTTGATTCAAAAACGAATCTCCGCACAGACGATTATGGCGGGAGCGTTGAAAATAGATATCGATTTTTAAAAGAAGTGCTGGAGGCTGTTTTAACGGTATACCCGTCGGAACGGGTAGCCGTTCGTCTTTCTCCCAACGGCGTTTTCAACGATATGGGCAGCCCCGACTTCAGGGAGACCTTTCTCTATGTTGCAGGTGAACTGAACAAGCTGAATCTCGGCTACCTGCACCTGATGGACGGGCTTGGTTTTGGTTTCCATGAACAGGGTGAACCAATGAGTCTTACAGAGTTTCGCTCGGTTTACAATGGCATAATTATGGGAAATTGCGGATATTCCCTGGAGGATGGCAGGGAACGGGTGGAAACCGGGCAGGCAGATCTGGTCGCTTACGGAAGGCCGTATATATCGAACCCTGACCTGGTCGAGCGCTTTAAAAATGGCTGGCCGCTTGCCCCATGTGATGATATGACCTATTGGTACACCTCTGATTCCAGAGGGTACACAGACTATCAGCCATACAGCCCTGCCAGGTAAAAGTTCCGGTGCATTTAAGCTCCTGTCCCTGATCGATTTTGTCTGGTCACGGGCAGGAGCTTGCCTGACAACTAATAGGCCCAGCGCCTGCTTTCCGAACTCAGGCCTTCGGTGATACTGGTAATGCTGTCCGGAAGGCCTGGATTTGATGCTTTCACTCCTTTAACACTGGTTGCTTCTCGCTGACTGTTTAGGTATTCTGAGGTACTGGTCGAGGGAAAAAACTTGACATATCCCAGGTGTCTGATATATCAGATATCAGGAAGGACTGTCGTTTGATCAACCATACTATTGCCAAAAGGAGATGCTTATGTCGTCATCAAGATTAGTCATGAAGTTCTTGTCCCAAAAAGACATGATAGCAGCCGGAGTTACCGATATGGAAGGTTGTATAGAGGCCATGGATGAGGCTTTTTATCTGGCTGGAATCGGTGACTATGTCATGGGAGGATCCACGAGAAATTCCCATGGTCAGCGCGTCTGGTTTCCACCAGAGCCAAAGTTTGAGGGAATGCCGAAAGGTGGACCGGATCAGCGCTTTATGTCTCTGCCGGGTTATCTCGGAGGGCGCTTTAAGGTGTGCGGCAACAAATGGTATGGGTCAAATGTTAACAATCCGAAGAAGCATGGTCTTCCCCGATCAATCCTCCTGATGACGCTGAATGATGCGGAAACAGCGCGGCCTCTGGCCATTATGGAGTGCAATGTCCTGAGCGGTATGAGGACAGGTGCCGTTGTCGGGCTGAGCGCCAAATATCTTGCTCGTGACGATAGCCAGACCCTCGGCGTAATTGCAGCCGGGCCGATAAGCAAATACAGTACCCAGGGAATTGTCAAGGCGCTGCCGTCACTTAAAAAGGTTGTGGTTTTTGATATCAACGATGAGGCCGCTGACCGATTTTGTCTCCAGATGAGTGAGCAGCTGAATATTGATGTATCAAAAGTCTCAAAATTTGAAGATGCGGTTAAGGGACAGGATATCGTTACCTCAGCCATCTCTGGCGATCACACCCCGCTGTTTGAGGACAAATGGCTTAAAGAGGGCTCGCTGTTAACCCTTCCGGGACGGGCAAACGTTGAAAATAATTATCTGCTTGATGCCTACATTGTACCGGATTGCTGGAAAATGCAGAAAACCTATAAAATTGAAGGTTTGATGCTGCCTGAAAATGAGCGGACAATTCCTCATATCCAGTTGCACAACATGGTCGACAGCGGCGAGATTAAAGAGAGCGATATCCATGATCTCGGTGAGCTTGCGGCCGGTCTGGCAAACGTTGATAAAAACGGTGACCGGAAAAAGTATTTTATCTCCAACGGCATGATTCTCCAGGATATTGCCTGGTCAATGACCGTCTATGAGAATGCCGTAAAGATGGGACTGGGACAGGACCTGGTAATGTGGGAGCAGCCTTATACCGTTTGATGACTTGACCCCATATCAATACAGAGAGCCGGGAGAAAGACGGTTTGGCTGTGACTGGAGGTTAAACAAAAGAGATAATTATGGACCAGGGAAAAAGTAAATTTAACTGGAGTCAGACCACACGCATCGCCCGAAACGGTGAATGTCAATTTCGATGGTGAACCATTAGCTGTTCCTGCCGGAGTTACTGTAGCAGCGGCACTTTTGGGTCATGATGATGATCATTTTTGCAGGTCTGCAGCAGACGGGGAGGAACGCGCACCCTACTGTTTGATGGGTGTGTGTTTTGAGTGTCTGGTTGAAATTGATGGACTGAAAAACCGACAGGCATGTCTTGAGCCGGTTTATGAAGGAATGTCGGTGAAAAGGCAGCACGCAATGGTGGAAGGAAAGAATGAAGATACATTATGATGCCGTAATTATCGGTGCGGGTCCTGCAGGATTGGCATGCGGCAGTGAGCTTGCTGTCAGGGGACTGGATGTTGCCGTTCTCGATGAGCAGGCCGGTCCGGGCGGCCAGATATATCGAAATATAAGCGCAACGTCCCCTGCACAGCGGAAGATTCTAGGAACAGATTATACTGAAGGGCTCGACCTGGTGGACAGTTTCAACCGCGCGCCTCTTGATTACCTTCCCCGCAGTCGGGTGTGGCAGGCGGCGGATAATGGTGATGTGTTCTTCTCCCGCGACGGTGCTTCCCGAAAGCTCAGTGCAGCCAATCTTGTCTTATGTACCGGGGCAATGGAGCGGCCGGTGCCGTTTCCAGGATGGACGCTGCCGGGGGTTATGACCTGCGGTGGGATGTCAAATCTCTACAAGGATTCCGGGCTGGTCCCGAATGAACCGCTGCTGATCGCAGGCAGCGGTCCGTTCGTATGGCTTGTAGCTGAGCACCTTCTGGCACTTGAGGCACCGATTGCAGCAATTCTTGATACTGCGCCCCTTGCCCAGGTTTTTCCGGCGATGAGGCAGGTTGCGGGAGCGCTAAAACGTCTTGATTTCATGATGAAAGGGGTCAAGTTGATCGCTGATGTCTATCTGACAGCCAGGAAGAAGAAGGTACCCATCTACCGCAATGTCAAAGAGTTGCAGGCCCAGGGGCAGAAAAAGCTTGAGCGGGTCAGTGCCCGCTCCGGCAGTAAACAGCTTTCCTTCGAAGTCAGCACGCTGCTCGTGTCGGAAGGTATCATTCCAAATACCTCATTACTGCGTCAGGTCGGCTGCGCTCACACGTGGGACCAGGTTCAACGATTCTGGCACCCAACTGTGTGCGCTGAAGGAAAAACCAACCTCTCTGCAGTCTATATCGCCGGTGACGGTGGTTTTGTTCACGGGGCCAAATCGGCTGAATACAAAGGGAGGATAACCGCTCTTCATATAGCCAAGGAAATGAGGCGACTGAGCAAATCTGAATATGAAGAACAAGTTGCCCCGGTACGCACCCAGCTTGACAGGGAACTTGCCCCCCGACCATTTATCGATGCATTGTATGCCCCGCGCAAGGATTTGTTTTCCCTTGAAAACGAGACGGTTATCTGCCGGTGTGAAGGTGTTACCGCAGGCCGTGTTCGTGAACTGGTAGGTGAAGGATTAATAGATCATAATGAGATAAAAGCCATCATCCGCTGCGGTATGGGCCCCTGCCAGGGACGTATGTGCAGCTCTGCCGTTCTGGAACTTATTTCAGAGGTTTCAGGATTAGATCCTGCAAAAATAAGGCAGCATCGTCTGAGGCCGCCAATTAAACCGGTGAGTCTGCAGGAACTGGCCAATGCGAAATTGGGGGAGCACGATGAAAACTGATGTATTGATTGTGGGCGGCGGCATCATGGGGTGTGCCACAGCCATAGAACTTGCCCGTAAGGGAAAGTCGGTGATAATTTTTGAGAAGGATATACCGGGACGACATGCCTCGGGCAACAATTCCGGCGGAGTTCGTGCCCAGGGGAGAGATGTTCGGGAAATTTCCTTTGCCGTTGAATCCCGCAGGATGTGGGATCATCATAAAAAAACAGTTGGTTCCGATTGCGGTTTTTTTGTTTCCCCACGATTGCGCCTTGCAGAAAGTGATGCAGAGATGGAGGTGCTGGTTAAACGGCAGAAAACACTCAACAGTCTCGGCTATGATCATGAGGTGGTTGTAGACCGGGATCAGGTTTTCCAGATGGCTCCCAATGTCGCCGAACATGTGGTGGGAGGACTTGCCTGTTATACCGACGGCCTTGCCAACCCAATGCTTACTTCAAAGGCATATGCAGCGACAGCTCAAAGGGAAGGGGTCGCGATCCTTTCAGGGACAAGAGTAATTGAGGCGAAGACCACCTCCAACGGTTTCAAGGTGAGAACCAGCAGCGGCAAGGAATATGAGGGAGAAATGCTGGTTAATGGCACAGGGGCCTGGGCTGGAAGATTTTCGGAAATGCTCGGGGATCCGTTGCCTGTTTTTGCCACTGCCCCGACGATGATGGTTACAGATCGGATGGTTGGGATGATGAACGGTACATCCCTGGGACTCACCGGTCGTCTCCTGGGATTGATGGCGGCACAAAATGGAACAATCATTGTCGGGGGAGGGTATCGTTCTCCCCTTGATCTGGAAAAGGAGAAAATATGGGTCGATCCGATGGAGATGGCCAAAGCCGCAAAGATCATGATTGAGATCGTGCCCGCTTTACGGGATGCCCAGATGATCCGCTGCTGGACAGCCTTCGAGGGCAGTATAAAGGATAAGGTACCGATAGTGGGAGAATCCAAAAAGATTTCAGGACTGTTTCATGTCTGTGGGTTCTCAGCCCACGGTTTTCAGCTGGCGCCGATAATGGGGCGGGTTATGTCCCAGATTATCCTCGGGCAAAAACCGGATTTAGCGCTTGACGATTTTCGACCTGATCGGTTTGAGAAGGGCGAATAGTTTCATTCACAGAAAACAACTAGAGTACGAGATAGATCGTAAGGAGAGAGATCATGGCTGAGGGAAAAGTTGTAACCATCGGTAAATCAGAGGTACTCAAGCATACCTCTGCTGCCAAGGTAAAGCCGAAATCCGGTCAACCACATGCCAACAACTGGACCTATTTTAACCACAGCTCCGGTGATTTTAAATCCGGTATCTGGGACTGTACCGCCGGCAGTTGGGAGCACAATCACCCGAAACTTGAGTTCTGTTATATTGTTGAGGGCAGTGTAAAGATTGTTGAAGAGGAAAACGGAATAACCCATGAATTTAATGCCGGTGATTCTTTTGTCGTGCCGAAAGGCACCCGCGTCACCTGGATCGTTGAAGAGTACGCCAAGAAGATTTTTGTCTCCGCTGCAAGCCTTGAGGGAGAGTAGTCAGACTGTTTTTCTCAAGGTCTTCATCGACGGCTGAAGCGGCAAGGACCGGTGGAGGCCTTGAGCGGACTCCTTACAGGGTGTAATGAAGATGAGATTGATCTCGGGATATCGTTATCCCCAGAAACAGCCGTGAGCATCCTCGTCGACAATTTCCAGAATCTTTTCAAGTGATGTCGAGTCAGGAAACGGTTTATAGCTATGCCATTTCAAGTCGGCTCTCATCCAGAAAAGTTTCCAGATCTTTTTACTTTTGACATAGGTCGCTTTAGCGACCGGACCTTCAATGGTTTTTGTCGGATCGTCCCACCGGGGCCTGATCTCATATATTTCGAAACTTTGACCAGAAATCTTAAAGCCGATATCGAGTTTATCCCTGATATGGGGTGCCGGGCGCTTTGCTTCAATGAAGTTCCCGACAAGCTTCTGCATTCGTTTGACTTCAAACTCACTGATTGCCATAGCTTCTCCTCACCTCTTTATATTTGTCGTCGTACATGTTTAGAACATCTGTTTTAGGAATGGAAGATAAAAGCATATACACAGGGTTTTACCGGTTCAGGCAGCAGAGCACGTTTGCTCAACTGACCTGTCAAAGGCGTTAATCTATCATTTTACCGTTAATCATTGAATTTTTAAAATTTTGTTGCAATACTGTCACCATATCCTGCTTTCCCGTACCGTTGGGGACCTCAAGAGAGGGGAACCAGTTATAAACGAGAGAGCACTTGTAGAGTGTTTGTAAATGATAGTTTGTTAATCCTCTTTGTGAGTATTTTATATTGTAGAATATGGCATCTGCGATAGGGCCACTCACGAGGTAAAGGAAAGCGGCTGTTTTCGGGACAATGTCATATTTCAAAAATCGGTACCCCCAACTTGATTACCTTAAACGCTCTTTTCCCTATATTTGTGCTGATCTGTCTCGGCAAGCTGCTTCGACACTTTGGTTATACCAGTAAATCCTACCTGGATACCTCAGATAAACTGATCTACTACATATTTTTTCCCGTTCTGCTGTTTTGGAAAATAGGTGGATCCTCTCAGGCGGCAGGCTTTGATGGGCAATTTATCATGGCGACGCTGCTGGCTCTCGGGGTCGTAGTTATTCTCAGTCTTGTTATTATTACTTTCAGGCCCGTCACCCCTTTTCAGGCAGGGTCGTTTGCCCAAAGCTGTTATCGCTTTAATACCTATATCGGCGTGGCCGTCGTTTTGAATAGTTTCGGAGAGGTCGGGATTGCCTATTTCGGTATTTTAATAGCCCTGGTCATCCCGGTAATAAATGTCTGCGCCGTTTCCACGTTAATCTGGTTTTCGGATGAGAAACCGAAATCGGGAAGAAAAAGCCTTGTTATCGTGCGAGCCATTGTCGCCAATCCGCTCATTATCGGCTGCCTTCTCGGGTTGATATATGCACGGATATTCAACACCTTTCCTGTATATGTTGATAACGCCCTGCAGATGATGTCGATGGTAACCCTGCCGCTCGCGCTTCTGTCGATAGGCGGTGCATTAACCTTTAAAGGGATGTTTAAGAACCTGAATCTTTCGCTTCTGGCAGCACTCTGTAAAATTGTGATACTGCCGCTGACAGGGTATCTGATGTATCGGCTGGTGGGGGTCGAGGGAGTGCCGTTCAAAGTGGGGATGATTTTTTTCTGCCTGCCGACTTCAACGGCCTTGTATGTTTTGTCTTCTCAGCTCAACAGTGATACAGAGCTTGCCTCGTCAGCGATCGTGGTTTCAACAACGCTCTCCTTTTTTTCGCTGTCTGTTGCGCTGCTTCTTTAGAAAGAAAGATGGGATCACGAACTGCATGAGAGCATGGAGCAGCCCGGTTTATTGCGAGCCCACTCGGGGCGTCTGGCAGCAAATTCTTCTTTTTCCGGTTGTTCGTCATACGGTTTTCGAAGGGTCTCCATGAGCTCGTCAATCATGGTGAAATCACCCTGCTCAGCTCTATCTATGGCCAGTTGTGCCAGATAGTTTCTGAAAACGTATTTCGGGTTTATCAAATCCATTTTGTTTTTTCGTTGACGATCATCCAGGTTGTTTTGTCTTAGTCTCGCCCTGTAGGTGCTGATCCAGTTGCTGAAACGAGATCGATATTCGGTCGTCAGCTCATCTTTTTTATAAAAAGAAGGCATGAAGAGGTTGAGAGGTGCGACATCTTCATTTTCATTCATTCGGAGCCGTGCCAGGCAGCGATAAAAAATGGTCATGTCTGTTTCAACCTGAGCCATCATCTCAAGCAGCTCATCTATCAGTTTATCATCCCCAGGTTCATGAGTCATCAGGCCAAGCTTGGCAGCCATTGTCTGCTGCCACTCCAGCTGGAAAGTTTTCCTGAATTCGTCCAGTGCTTCCTGGAGCGGCCCGGTTTCGTTAATCAGGGGAAAGAGTGTATTGGCGAGCTGAGTGAGATTCCATTGCGCCATATACGGCTGGTTTCCATAACAGTAGCGACGCCCCTGGGCATCGGTGGTATTTGGCGTCCAGGTCGGGTCATAATGTTCCAGCCAGCCGTATGGACCATAATCAATGGTGAGACCGAGGATTGACATATTATCGGTATTCATTACCCCATGAACAAAGCCGACCCGCATCCAGTGAACAATCATCCTGGCCGTACGCATGCATACCTCAGCAAACCACTGAAGATAGGTGTCAGTCGTAGGCTCGTTGTTGAGGTGAGGAAAGTCTGTTCTGATTGTATAATGCACGAGCCGCCTGAGCAGATCGATATCCTTTCGGGCGGTGAGGATCTCAAAGTTGCCAAAGCGTATAAATGATGGCGAGAGCCTGCAGACAATGGCTCCCGGCTCTGATTTGGGATTTCCGTTGTAAAACATATCACGAATAACCTGTTCGCCTGTCAGGATAAGAGACAGTGCCCTCGTGGTTGGTATACCAAGGTGATACATTGCCTCACTGCAGATGAATTCGCGCAGCGAAGATCGGAGAACAGCAAGACCATCTGCCGTTCTTGAATAAGGTGTCAGTCCTGCCCCCTTTAACTGCAATACCCACCGTTCTCCTGAACTGTTGATGAGTTCGCCGAGATTTATCGCCCGGCCGTCTCCCAACTGCCCGGCCCAGTTGCCGAACTGGTGTCCTCCATAGCACATGGCAAAAGGTTTTAATTCCGAGGTGATTTTGTTGCCGGAGAATATCTCAGAAAATTCAGGTGATCGGCAGAACGTCTCTGAAAAATCAAGCAGAGACGCTGCTTCCCTTGAATAAGCGGCCAGTGTCGGTTTTGCTACCGGGGTTGGCTTGACCAGTGAATAACAGGCGTTGTTCACCTGGCGGCGCAGGTTTTCCCTCTCGGGGTCCCCGGGGAGTTCTTCAGTGAAAGAGTTGTCAAATTTCAGGTCAGCAAGGGGACTGCTTTCAGTAATAGTGTGCATATGATTGTCAAATTGTGCAAAGATTAAAATGTCTTCTTCGGGCAACCATAATCATGCCACAATGTGGTCGCAACCGTGAGATGTATTTGCTGGTCAGGTTAGAAGAGCTTAATTATTGGAAATAAACGTGACAAGACGCTCTGTCAGTCCTAAACAGAGCGTCATCTGGCACAATGGCGGGGAGAGGTAAGAGGTCTTGGCATTAACCGTGCAGTTGACTGTGTATATAGTCTCTGTCAAATATCTTTGGGCTTGCGGTATCAAACCCGCGGTCTCGTATAGCCTTCATCCCCAGAACCGCAACCTGACTGGCATAATAGGAGCGGAAATCGGGTGTTTCCCGGCTGGTGTTCTGCCATTTGAAAAGTGGAGAATCAGGATCTGTGCAGAGTGTACCCTTTTCATGGTCCCAGATTGCCTGACAGCCGGTACAGTCATCTCCCTCTTTGTTTGCAAGGGGACAGCTGTTTAGCCACATTTTTTCAAGCGCAGCGACATGCTCCATGTAATAGTTCTGGTCATGGGCCGGATAGCCACTGAGCCAGGTCCACATCTTTTTAAAATTGATTAAGTTGTCTTTTCCGATCATATCGTCACCTCCTTACGGGGAGAACAATTCAGTGATCGTCATTGCAGAATATGGTCCTCCTGGCATATCTGCCGATGGATCATTAATTCTGATAAACAGCCTCGCAGGCTGCAGTGAATATCTTGCAAAAAACGTGCAAGTACGAGCACAATCGCATGCCAAAATAAATATTAATAACAAAATGTTAGACGCTCTTGCTTGGCACACGAGACTGTTTTTCCGGATATCCGGAGATTGGCGGTGCGGATATCCGGAAAAAGTATGCGGGTGCAGGTGAGCCTGTTTAGCCAATGATTAAAAAAAAGGGTCTTCCGGTAAACGAGTACCTCAATGCTCTAATCATCTTTCGGTTGTCCTCCAAATTGCCTGCGTTCGCCTGGCATACTTCTTTTGCTTGTCCAAAACAAGTATCAAGAAAAAGACACCCGACGTACCGGCCCTGCGGGCTCCCCTGTGCTGCTCGCCACTGGCGGGACGCCAAAAACTCGCTGACGCTCAGACAGGTTTGGCGTCTTGTGCCGCCACCAGCTCCGCTGCTCGGCGGCAGCGAATGGGGAACAGCACTCATGCGCATACCTCTCAAGATACGCGATATCCGGATGATCCTTAGAAGATAAGCTGGATCGTGCCGTCTACCCTTACGGTGATTTTTGATTCGCCGGCTTCTATAGGAGGGGCGTCTGCCGCAGACATCGCCATGGCTTCCATCTGGTACCCTCGCTGGCGGGGAATTCCCGGTGCATTTTCGCCGATGGTTAAGGTGACGATTCGAAAGTCTTTCGCTCCGACAGTTGTTGTCACCAGTCTGGCTTTTGCTTCGAATACAGTAAGGGCCTCAGCAATCAATTCATCGGTGCTCACTTCTTTTCGCTGGGGGCTTACCCCGAAAGTCATTGACTGTACCTGTAATTTTTGCTGAAGACTGCCGACGACATCTGACAGCTCGTCGAGCTCTTCACTCTCGAGCAGAAGTTCCTGACTCACTGACCAGCCAACGATCACCTTGTTCTGGTATCTTGGACGGGTTTGATAGTTTATTGTCTGTTTCTTTATTTCCGGCATGTCTTTGAGAAGATCTTGAGCCCAGCCCATGTTCCGGTTGACAATTTTTGCTGCTTCATGGGGACTATCGGCATCGGCAGTGCTTCGCATCGTCACCACCAGGACATCGTTATCAATATGTTTCTGAGCCTGACCATAGAGATTGACGAGATTGTAGTTCAAATCCTCAGCCAGGGCGAGAGGGGCAGCGGTCAAGAGAGCAATCAGCACGAGGACGGTGAATAATTTTTTCATGTCGAATAATTCCTTTTAGTTGACTGAAAAAGCATAATGTTTATTGACCTGTTAAATTATGAATGCTGTTGATAAACAGCAAGTATTATCTGTATATTAACCACGATTCTTTTGGTATAGTTGCGGAACATCTATAATCAGTAGTTCAAATACTTTGGAGATTGCAATGACGGTAACATTATCGATGAGTAACGGAGAGCTGTATGAGGTAAAACCCCAGAAAATTATCTGTCTGGGGCTCAATTACTGGAAACATATTAAAGAAAGTGCAGCGGCCGAGCCAGATCGCTTTAAGGAAGAAGCACCGAGGGAGCCTATTCTTTTTCCAAAGACACTGAATACCCTGATTGGACCAGACCAAGCGATCATAATCCCGGCGTTTCTGGATGACTACGGATTCAGAACCTGCAGGACAGACTACGAAGGCGAACTGGCCTTGATTATTGGTAAGAAAGGTAAAAACATTTCTGAGGAACAGGCCTTTGAACATGTGATGGGGTACAGCTGTTTTAATGATGTGAGCCAGCGAAATTTCCAGAAACATGATAAAGCCGGGTGGTTCCGTGGCAAGTCTCTTGATACGTTCGGGCCAATCGGTCCTCAGATTGTCTTGAGTGCTGATATTGGCGATCCTCAAAATCTTGCTATCCGCAGCCGTCTTAATGGCAAAGTTGTTCAGGAATCAAATACCAGCCAGATGATCTTCGATATTCCCCAGACAATTTCTTTTATTTCAAAAAATTTCACCCTGGAGGTCGGCGACATCATTGTTACCGGGACACCGGACGGCGTGGGACCGCTGGTCCCCGGTGATGTCATCGAAATCGAGATTGAAAACATTGGCACCCTGAGAAACAGCGTTCAGGCAGAGGGTTAATTGAAGAACGCGGGGGGATAAGAGATTCCTCCCGCGTTCTTCAATCATCTCAGAACGACTTTTCAGTTCCAAGGACTGCTCATCGCCAGCCGGTACATCCTCCTTCCCTGCGTTTCTCGCATTGTCTTAAGATAGGTGCATGATTCTGCTCTGTCCGCTACGAGCCAGCAAGGTTTTTGTCTGTAATTTTAGCACTATACCACTTTGTCGCAATTGAAAATGATTCTTGTTGCTGGTATTTTGATACCCTCGGATGACAGTTAAAAATTGAAGGGGCAACTATGAATTATCCAGTGTGGTATTTGCCGGACATCGGCGGTGGAATTCTTATCGCGCTCATTGCAATCCTACATGTCTTTGTTTCACATTTCGCCGTTGGAGGGGGTCTCTATCTGATTTATGCAGAAAAAAAAGGACTCCGGGAACGCAGTGATGAAATACTGGAATTCACCAGGCGCCATGCCAGGTTTTTTCTGCTGGTTACCATGGTCTTCGGCTCAATCAGCGGCGTTGGCATCTGGTTTATCATTGCCCTGGTCAATCCGGCGGCAACGTCCTACCTGATCCATACATTTGTCTTTGGCTGGGCCGCCGAGTGGGTCTTTTTCGTGGTTGAAATCACCGCTGCCTTTGTCTATTTCTACATGTTCGGTCGGATGAAGGCGTCTACCCATTTGAAAGTCGGCTGGGTTTATTTTATCAGTGCCTGGATGTCCCTTTTGCTGATCAACGGCATCATCTGTTTCATGCTGACTCCGGGAGAGTGGCTGGACGAGCCGCAATTCTGGACCGGTTTTTTCAATCCAAGTTTTCTGCCCTCTTTATTCTTCCGCACCTTTATCGCAATTTTTCTGGCCGGCATCTATGGCTGTTTTACCTCCGCATTTGTAAAAGATAGAAATACTCGTGAGACGATGACCCGTTTTTCAGGGAAATGGTCTCTGGTGGCTCTCTTAGGAAGCATTCCGTCAGGATTCTGGTATCTGACAGTACTGCCGGACCAGGCAAAAGGTCTGGTTCTTGGTAAATCGCCTACCATTGTCACCGTGATGCAATGGGGACTGGGATCGCTGCTGCTGTTGCTGGCGGTCATTTTGTTTACCGCGGTCTACCGGCCCTCGCTCAATAAAACGTGGGTCGCTGGCGCCGCTCTGCTCTGTGGCCTGATTTATTTCGGATCATTTGAGTGGACCCGTGAGGCGGCGCGCAGGCCATATGCGATTAATGAGGTAATCTATTCAAACATGATCATCAAAGATCAGTTTGAAGAGATCTCCGATAAAGGGTTTCTCCAGTCTGCAACCTGGGTGCAGACCAAGTCTCTTTCTGCCGATAATCAGGTGAAGGGCGGTGAAGAACTTTTTATTCATCAGTGTTACGCCTGTCACACCATAGGTGGATTGAATAATGATATTCTTCCGAGAACAGCTCATATGAGCTATGGTGCCCTGCGTTCCTATATCACAAGGATTCATCAGATCCGCTATTTCATGCCGCCATTCGCCGGAACCGGGGAAGAGGTTGATGCGCTGGCTGCCTTTATCGCCGGAGGGCTCCATGGTAAAGAGGTTGTCAGCGTCATACAGGAAGATGACGGTGCCCGGCTTTTTGAAAACAATTGCGCAGCCTGTCATGATGCGGCTGACCTGGAACTGGCATTTACCGATAGCAGCAGGGAAGATATTGCCCATTTGTTGACAACACTTGATGAAATCTCTGATGAGATGGCACCTTTTGAGGGAAGTGCAGCGGAGGTTGAGATGCTCAGCCGCTACCTTTTCGGCCTTAACAATGAACCGGAAGAACCCCGGATGGAAAAACCGGATGGGGCTGAACTGTTCGAGAATAACTGCTCTGCCTGCCATGCAGCAGAAGAGATGGCTGAAATCGTATCCACGTGGACCAGGGAAGAGATCAGAACGGCTCTTGATAAGCTGGAGACATTGTCCGAGGAAATGGTTCCCTATGACGGCAGTCCACTTGAAAAGGACACGCTGGCGGAATATATGGAAAACCTCAAGGGAGAAATGTGATGAATACGGTTTATATCCCTTCACCTGATACGATTCCCGCGGCCTGGGGTTGGTTTCAAATGTTGCTGCTGCTGACTTTTCCGCTGCACCTGCTGGCAATGAATGCAATGCTGGGCGGATTAGGAATTGGCATTGTTCAGCAGGTTCTTGGGGGAGATCTCAGGAACCGCCTTTCTCACCGAATTGCGATTGCTCTTCCATTGGTAATTGCCGTTGCGGTTAACCTCGGTGTTGCCCCCCTTCTTTTTCTCCAGGTCTTGTACGGCCAGTTTATCTATACCAGCTCCGTCCTGATGGGCTCTTTCTGGATTATGATAGTACCGGTGTTAATTATAGGATATTACGCAGCTTATCTCTATGATTTCAAATACCCTCAGCTTGGCCGGGCGGGGATCTGGATAGGGGGCGGAACGTTTATTCTTCTCATCGTCATCGCTTACTTTTTCTCAAACAACATGCTGCTTATGACCATGCCTGAAAACTTTAGCGGGTATTTCAGCCATATGGCCGGAAATTATCTGGTTTCAGGTGACAGGCAGTTTCTTCCCCGATATCTGCACATGATCTGCGGTGCTTTGGCTGTTGGCGGGTTGTTTGTTGCAATCCTTGGCAGGTTTCAGTCTGCCGATACCCCAGATCTTGCCGATCACGCCCTGAAGCTGGGCATGAGTATCTTTACCTGGTTTACCTGTTTGAATGTTTGTTTCGGTCTCTGGTATCTGCTGAGCATTGAACGCCAGACGATGCTGATGTTCATGGGCGGTAACCTGCTTGCGACGCTCTGTTTTATATTCACCCTTGGCCTGGTGTCGATGGTTATTGTTACCGGGTTCAGGAGGAAACTTCTGGTGACATGTGCTGCTACGGTAGCACTTGTTTACCTGATGACTTTTCTTCGATCCTGGGTGCGCAGCAGCTATTTGCGAGAGTTTTTTAATCTTGGTGACTTACAGGTTGCTGCCGAGTCTTCTCCCTTGATATTTTTCTTTGTGACCCTGGTCCTCGGTGTTATTTGTGTTGTCTGGATGCTCAGGTTGACTGCAACCGCTCTGAAAAACAAGGAACGGCTTTAGGGTTTGGGAGATAGCGAACCGATTACTCTTTTTTCAGCAGGTTTTTGGGCCGAGGGTGGTTTTGCGGGGTTAATAAGGCAAGTTCTTTTTTTAAGACGGTGACGAAGGCTTGTTCAGTGAGGCTGGGCACCTTTTGTTTAAGCTCAACGAGTGATAAGCTACTGATCATTTGATTGCCTGAACCGTAAATAACAGACAGTGTTCCTGCGCTCACTTCCCTGCTGACAAGGTGGTACGGAATAACTCCCAGCCCCATCCCATTTCTGACTGCGTCGAGACATGACTGATGATTATCAGTTGTCAGCACGTATTTGAGGTCGTGCGGAAGACGTTTATAATGACACTGAAACCATTGGTCGATTATTCTGCTGCCGTTGTGTGTCCTGAGGTATTCACACTGCGTTAATCGCTCGAAATCTGACTTACCAGAAATATTCCGATTGAAATACAGTTTCGAGCAGACCATGACAACCGGTTGTTCCCGCAGTGTGTGGCTTGCATAATAATGGGAGTTAATGGGCTTTTTATCTCCAGGTTCGGGATTTAGTTCAAGGAGGAGCAGGTCAACACTTCCCTCGGATAGAGACGAGAGGAGGTTATCGTTAGTATCGCATCTGAGGGAGAAGGTAACAGTTGGGAACCGATACCTGAACTTGGTAAATATTGAGGTGAGCAGGTTTCCGCTGAAAATTTCCGGGGCACCGATGCGCAGGAGTCCGTAAGGTGTATCCAGCGGGCGCCTGAGATACTTTATCTCCTCAGCCAGTTCCGCCAGGAAAGGATTCATTCGGTCATAGAGTCTTCTTGCCGCAGGGGTTGGGACGATTTTTCTGTTGGCTCGGGTGAAGAGTGGTATTCTCAGTTCATGTTCCAGTTTCTTGAGATGCTGACTGACTGCCGGTTGACTGAGATTGAGTTGTCGGGCTGCCCTGCTGACGGATTTGTTTGAGTAGACATAACTGAATATTTTCAGACGATTCAAATCAATAGTCATAATTATAAATTATTCAAAATATAAATTATATAAATATTAATTATATTAATAGACATGTAAAATTTTGCAATAATTTTTTAAATTTACATGAATTTACAGTGCTCTATATGATAATTTAGTCATTGCTCTCACTGACTGTGTTCTTCTGACCACTCATTTTCGATCAATCTTTCCTGGATCATTAAATTCTCTGGCTGGCATGGAGTCATGACGCAGTGCTCGACCTGATACTCGGGAGAGGCTCTCAGGGCTCTTGCAGGCGGGGAGAAAAAGACCAGGTCTTGAAATAACTTGACACGCAGCACCTGAAGTCTTTACAAACGTATGGATGCAGTTATGCTGACGTGATAATAAAATTTTACCCACCGGAGATCATCTTATGCGTCGATTACTCTGCCTTTGGGCAATCTTTCTGCTGTCAGGCTGTGCTTCATTTTCCGCAGATCATTCCCGGACACTGCTGATGGACCGAACCACGGGGGAGATGAAGGAATGTACCGTTGATAAGTGGAGGACCAGGGAATCCTACGAAAAGTATCAGGGATGTGTCTCAGCCTACGAGGCTGAGGGGTATACAATCTGGAGCCAGTATTAGGGAATCTGGACGATTTTCATGGACACCCTGTGCAAAATACAGAAACTCTGCAGGTTTTATGGATGGACGTTAAGAGACCTAAAAAGAATACGGTGAACCTGGCACTGACGGAAGGGCTTGTTTCGGTGGTGGGGAATATCGTGCTCTTTGGCCTCAAACTCTGGGTCGGGATCATTACCGGCTCAGTTGCCCTGACGGCAGATGCCTGGCACACGCTCACCGACTCCATAAGCTCGGCAATTGTCATTATCAGTTCCTGGGCGAGCAACCGGCCGGCTGATGAAAGTCATCCCTTTGGTCATGGCCGCACCGACCTGGTCTGCTCAGTCATTATCGGGGTGCTTCTGGCAATTATTGGCGTCGAATTTGTCCTGAAGTCCATAGAACAGCTGAAAGTAGGGGAGCCGGTAGTGTTCGGCAGGATTGCCATTATCGTCACAGTGCTATCGATTGTCGTCAAAGAACTGATGGCACAATTTGCATTCTGGGCAGGGCGGCGGACAAATAATCCCATCCTCAAGGCAGATGGCTGGCATCACCGGACTGATGCACTGTCCTCTGTTGTTGTCCTGATAGGTATTTTATGCAGCGGGTTGTTCTGGTGGATCGACGGTGTTTTGGGTATCCTTGTGGCCATAATGATTTTTTATGCATCATTTGAAATCCTTCGCGACTCAATAGATCGTCTGATCGGCGAGCAGCCTGACCAGGAGCTGCTGGAACGCGTTACCGGTCTGATTGATGAGCTGGGTCTTGATGTTGATGCACACCATTTTCACCTGCATAGATACGGGGACCATATTGAGCTGACCTTCCATATCGGAATGGCAAAAAACCTGACGCTTGAAGACGCGCATGATCAGACACACTTGATTGAAAAATCTCTCCGTGAACAGCTGGACATAGAGGCGACAATTCACATGGAACCGCAACAGAGGAAACGTTGAAATGATTGATCTAAGGAGTGATACCGTTACCCAGCCATCCGCGGAGATGCGCGAGGCTATGATGGCGGCAACGGTGGGAGATGACGTATATGGGGAAGACCCGACGGTAAACAGACTCGAGGTCCAGGCAGCCGGGATGCTGGGGAAAGAAGCCGCAATTTTTTCTCCGAGCGGTACCCAGAGCAACCTTCTGGCCCTGCTTTCACAGTGTGAGCGGGGCGATGAGTATATCGTCGGTCAGCTGGCCCATACCTACAAATATGAGGGCGGCGGGGCCGCAGTGTTTGGCTCGATCCAGCCGCAGCCCCTTGATTTCGAAAGGGATGGAACATTAGAACTGGGAAAAGTTGCTAAGGCAATCAAACCTGATGATTTTCACTTTGCCAGAACCAGGCTGCTTTGCCTCGAGAACACGCATGGCGGAAAAGCGCTCCCTCTGGATTACCTGGCCGCAGCCCAGCAATTCGCCAAAGCACATGACTTGAGGATACATCTTGATGGGGCTCGGATTTTTAATGCTGCAGTTAAGTGCGGCGTTGCGGTATTTGAGATAAGCAAACATTTTGACACTGTTTCAGTCTGTTTGTCCAAGGGCTTAGGTGCGCCGGTTGGTGCAGTGCTCTGCGGAAGCAGTGAGACAATAAAGCGGGCACGGCGCTGGCGCAAAGTGCTTGGCGGTGGAATGCGGCAGGCCGGTATTCTTGCTGAAGCGGGTCTCTATGCCTTAAAACATAATATAGAACGACTGCAGCAGGACCACGATAACGCCAGATTGCTTTCAGAGGGGCTTTCTGCCATAGACCGTATTGACATCGAATATGATCCCACACAGACGAATATGGTTTTTATGACGCTGCCCGAGGAAGCTGCGGGGGATCTGAAGACCTATCTCCAAGAAAACAATGTTTTAATTTCCTCTGGCCAGCGGGTGCGAATGGTGTGCCATCTTGATGTTTCAGAAGGAAATATCAAAACGGTAATTGCCCTTATACGGAAATTCTTCAGCCAGCAGGTGAAGGGCCCTTTAAGGCGGTGAGGGCAGCAACTAATAGTAAGCCTGACTTGTTCTTTCTTCCTGCCTGAGCTGTTCATGGAGGCAACCGTTTGCCATCCTTGGACGAAGGGCTGTGCAGGCATGATGCTGGGCAGTTTTTGGCTCTCACAAGAAAAGAAACTGAATTTCAATCACTTGGTTTACCTATCAGTTCTTGTTTGATTATTATTACATATTACTGATCAAGTGTCTTTTCAGACAGCCTGGATCGCCAGGCTGTGCTTACTGTGCCGATTTGTGTTAATGGATGGTCTTGTTCAAGGTGGAAGGAATAGGATTTCAGCTGTCTTAATTCGAGCTATACCATGAGTAAATCGTCTATCTTGCCCTTCTTGTTGATATTTAGTATTTGTTATTAACAGGGCGCTCCTGTTGCACTGGCCCTGTCGGCGTAGTTACTGGGCAGGGAAATGCACAAGACGCACAGGTGGCACTGTTCAAGTCTCTTTTTTAGACTTCAGGCGCTTTTAATGAGGCTGAAATGTCGATTCTCTTTCTCTTGACAGATTCCGCTTCTGCTTGGTATTTCTTGTGGACCGTATAGGTGAAGCTCCATTTTATCTAACAAAAAAATGAAGTTCAAAGTCGAGACAGAGGTACCTTATGTCGGCAGAGTTGGTTTTATCGACTATTATTTTTATCGGTCTTGCTGCAGCTATACCAACGATCATGGTTCTGATGGTCTATCTGGGGCCGCGATCCACTGTTGCTGCAAAAGACGATCCGTATGAAAGTGGCGTCAAACACGTGGTCGGGATGGCCGACCAGAAATTCAGCGTGAAGTTTTACCTGATGGCCATTCTCTTCCTGATTTTCGATATTGAAGCGGTGTTTATGTATCCATGGGCGGTAAGTTTGCGTGAACTCGGTGTCTTTGGTTTTGTGGAGATGGTGGTCTTTATTCTGCTGTTGCTCACCGGCCTTATCTATATCCTCAAGAAAGGAGTACTCAATTGGCGTTAGGACTCGAAGCCAGTCTTGGTGACTCGGTATTGACAACAAAACTGGATGCAATTGTTAACTGGGGGCGACAGTACTCGCTCTGGCCGATGGTTTTCGGTACAGCCTGCTGTGCTATTGAATTCATGAGTGCTGCTGCCAGTCAGCATGATATTTCCCGCTTTGGGGCTGAGGTTGTACGTTTTTCCCCTCGGCAGGCGGACCTGATGCTTGTCTGCGGGACAGTCAGTTACAAACAGGCCCCTATCCTGAAACGAATTTACGAACAGATGCCTGATCCAAAATGGGTGGTGGCGATGGGTGCCTGTGCAAGTTCCGGCGGCATCTATGACAACTATTGTACGGTTCAGGGGATTGATACGGTCATTCCGGTGGATGTCTATATTTCCGGCTGCCCGCCAAGACCGGAAGCAGTTCTCGATGCATTGATCAAGATTCAGGAACAGATACAGACCGAAAGTGTGCTCGTTGATCCACATAAAGACTTCAAGGGAATTCTTGACTGACCATGAAAGAAACGGCCATTGAAAAAATCCGTGCCCTGTTTCCAGACATTGAATGCAGAATGGTTCTGGATGCTGTTGTCATGGATGTTGACTCAGAAAAGCTGGAAGGAACGATGACTCGGCTGAAAACCTATCCTGATCTGGATTTCGGCCTTCTCGTTGATGTCACTGCAATTGACTATCTCACCTATCCAAATCCGCCACAGGAACGGTTTACCGTCGTGTATACCCTGAGAAACTGGGAGCGGAACTGGCTCGTACAGGTCCGCACGCCGGTGGCAGACCCGGATAAGGGTGTTCCTACCTGCAGTGGACTCTGGGGTTCAGCAAACTGGGGAGAAAGAGAGGTCTATGATCAGTACGGCATTAATTTTACCGGTCACCCGGACCTGAGGCGGATTCTCAATCATTGGCAGTTTCAGGGCCATCCCCTGCGCAAGGACTACGATATCCATCAAGGCCAGATCTGCTATGAAACAGACAGCATGGAGAAGGAGATCCGGGCCCGGCTGGAGGCAAAAGGAGTCGATGAAAGTACACTGAAGGATATCAACACCGAGTTGATGTTTCTAAATCTTGGACCATCTCATCCTGCAACGCATGGTGCAATCCGGATTCTTACGGCGCTTGATGGCGAAACCATCATGGCCAACGTTAACGAGATTGGCTACCTACATCGTGGATTTGAAAAAACTGCTGAAAACAGGACATACAATCAGGTTATTCCGCTGACAGACCGCTTGAATTACTGCTCTGCCCTGATGAATAATATTGCCTACGTCAAAGCGATTGAATCCTGGCTGGGGATAGATATAACCGAGCGGGCAAAAATTATGCGTGTGATTCTCTCTGAATTTTTCAGGGTTCAGGATCATCTCGTCTGCATCGCAGCCAATCTTGTTGATATGGGAGGACTGACAAATTACTGGTACCTGTATAATGAGAAGGAAGCATCCTATGACTTTATCAGTCGTCTGACAGGAGCCCGGCTGACAAGTTCTTTTACCCGGATTGGTGGCATGTACCGGGACTTCTACGAGGGCTGGCAGGGAGATCTGGAATTTCATCTGAAAGCTATTGAAAAAGGTGTCGCTGACTCCCTGGCCCTGGTGCTGCAGAACCGGATTGTCCATGATCGAACCCAGGGTACCTGCGTACTACCAGCCGAAACGGCGCTCTCTTATGGTTTTACCGGCCCTAACCTGAGGGCTTCCGGGGTTGCCTATGATCTGAGAAAAGATAACCCGTATTATCATTACGAATCGTTTGACTTCACCATCCCAATTGGCAGCAAAGGAGATATCTACGATCGGATGATGGTTCGCTTCGAAGAGATTTTTGAGAGTATCAAGATCATTCGCCAGGCGGTTAAAATGATACCTGAGGGACCTGTTTTCATCACTGATCATAAGATTGTATTACCCCCGAAAGAACAGGTCTATAACAAGATAGAAGGTCTTGCCAACCATTTCAAGCTGGTGTTCGAGGGGGCTAAGATACCTGCTGGCGAGTGGTACGACAGCTATGAGGCTGCAAATGGTGAACTCGGCTTCCATTTTGTCTCTGACGGCTCAGGTAAACCCTACAAATGCAAGGTGCGGCCTCCCTGTTTTTACGCCATGGGAGGCTTTCATGAAATGGTGGAAGGCGAAATGATTGCTGATGCGGTCATCAACCTCGGAAGTATCAACATCATAGGCGGGGAGCTTGATAGATGAGCGATCGTTCACAACTAATCATTACGGGGAATCCGTTCACATTTGATGCGGAAAGAGATGCTGAGTTCGAACGGCTGGTAAAGCGCTACCCTATACGGGAGTCAATGATTATGCCGGCTCTCTGGCTTGCCCAGGATCAGGAAGGCTGGATCAGTGCGGAAGCTATTGAATATATAGCCGACAGGATTGGAACCTATGCCGCCAAGGTTTTTGAACTGGCCACATTCTATACCATGTACCAGCTTAAGCCGGTGGGCAAATATCATATCTGCGTTTGCAGAACGCTGTCCTGCTGGCTCCGTGATAAACAGGAAATTGTCGACTATCTGGAAGATGATATCGGCATTAGACCAGGCCAGATGAGCCAGGACGGTAAATTCAGCCTGGAAGAGGTTGAATGTCTTGGGCATTGCGGCACCGCTCCGGTGGTACAGATAAATGGTGAGTTCCACGAGGAGATGTCCGTAGAAAAGCTGAAAATGATTTTAGCAGGTCTGGAATAAGGGGGTGAATGTCGATGGAAGTTAAAATTCTCAGTGAGAAGTTCGATATCAAAGACGCTCACCTGCTCGAGGTTGCCAAGAAGCATGGGGCCTACAAAACACTTGATAAGCTCTTCTCACTGGAACCGTCGGACGTTATAGAAGAGGTGAAGAGCAGCGGTCTGCGCGGCAGGGGTGGTGCTGGTTTTCCCGCCGGGGTGAAATGGAGTTTTCTGCCGAAGGGTCTTGATAAGCCAGTCTACCTGGCGGTAAACTCAGATGAATCAGAACCGGCAACATTCAAAGATCGTTATATCCTGGTTCGCGATCCCCATATGCTCATTGAAGGGATCATCATCTGCTCTTACGCCATCGGCTGCCATGACTGCTATATCTATATTCGCGGAGAATATACGACACAGGTAAAGATTCTGCAGGCGGCAATTGATGAAGCCTACGAGGCGGGATATCTCGGGGAAACGATCGCCGGCAAAGATTTTCGACTCGATGTGACGGTCCACAGAGGTGCCGGCGCCTATGTGTGCGGCGAAGAAACAGCCCTACTTGAATCGATAGAGGGTAAAAAGGGCCAGCCAAGAAGCAAGCCGCCCTTTCCTGCCGTTATGGGCCTTTACGAATCCCCAACAATCATTAACAATGTTCAATCGATAGCCTCTCTGCCGTTCATCATTGATAAAGGGGCAGAGGCGTATAAAGCGTACGGTACAGAGAAGAGCGCAGGTACCCATTTGTTCGGAATTTCGGGGCACGTTGAAAAGCCTGGAATGTATGAGCTGCCGCTTGGGCTTCCGCTCATGGAAGTAGTCGAAAAGGTAGCCGGCGGGGTCTGGAAAGGAAGAGCCCTGAAAGGGATTATTCCCGGCGGCAGTTCAACCCCTGTCCTGACCGTTGAAGAGGCAAAAACGGTAACGCTTGATTATGAATCGATGGCTGAACATAAAACGATGTTCGGTTCCGGCGGCATTGTTGTTCTTGATGAAACCGTGGACATGGTAAAACTGGTTGAAAACCTTATCTACTTTTATCACCACGAATCCTGCGGCCAGTGCACTCCCTGCAGGGAGGGACTGGGATGGATGTTGAAAATCGTAAAAAAACTGCTCGCCGGAGAAGGAACTTTAACCGACATAGACCTGCTGGTTGAGCTCTGTGACAATATCGAGATGAAAACCGTCTGTGTACTCTCAGCTGCCTGCACCATGCCGGTGCGCAGCTACCTGAACAAATTCCGACATGAGTTTGAGGCCTATGCAGTTGGCGAAGCCTCGGATAAATTAGATCTGCATGATGAATAGGACGACCAATGGCTGAGATGGTGAAACTTTTCGTGAACGGGCAGGAGGTGGAGGTTGAAGCAGGGAAAAACCTCATTGATGCACTTGCTGTCGTTGGTATAGAGATCCCGCATTTCTGCTATCATCCTGCTCTGGGAGCAGATGGCAACTGCAGGATGTGCCTGGTTGGCATCGAAGACGGCAGACCGCCGCTTGTTCCCGCCTGCAAGACTCCCGCTCTGGAAGGCATGAAGGTGCAACTGGATACTGATTATATCAAAAAGATCCAGCGCGACATACTCGAGTTTGAGTTGATAAATCATCCCGTTGACTGCCCGATCTGCGATCAGGCAGGTGAGTGTGATCTACAGGATTATTACATGACTTACAGTCTCGGGGACAGTCGGATGGGTGTTCCCCAGGTTACGAAAGGCAAAAAGATGGACCTGGGCTGCGGGGTAATTCACGATCAGGAACGCTGCGTTCTCTGCGGCAGATGCGTCAGGTTTACCAGGCAGATTACCAAAACCGGCGAACTTGGTATTGTCAACAGGACCGATGATGCCCGGGTTAACATCTTTCCAGGCAGACCCCTTGATAACCGCTATGCTCTTAATATTGTAGACATATGTCCAGTCGGGGCAATGACCAGCAAGGATTTCAGGTTCAAGCAGCGCGCCTGGTTTTTGAAGAGGGATGAAGGCGTCTGTCACGGCTGCAGCAAGGGCTGTAATATCTACATCGATCATCACCGTGAAAAGTACAAGGATGATATCATCTATCGCTTCAGGGCCCGCAAGAACCTGCTGGTCAATGGTTATTTTATCTGCGATGAGGGAAGGCTGAGCTATCATCAGGAGAACGAGCAGCGTCAGACCCAGACGATCGTAGACGGTACTTTTGTTTCCCTTGAAGAGGGAATTCAGGGAATTCTTGACCGGCTCGGAAAAGCAAAGAAACCGCTGATGCTGGTTTCTCCTGACTCAACGCTTGGACAGATGTGGGCCGTTAAGCGCTTGGCAACCCTTTACGGAGCAAACCTGTCCGGATACAGCGATGCCTATATCAAGCCGGGAAGCGGCGATGACTACCTGATAAATGATGATAAAGCAGCGAACCGCAGGGGATTGGAGCTGCTGGAAATCGATTCGGACAAAGAGGCATTTGCAACGGCCCTGGATAGGTGCGACCTCTTCATCAATTTTAACAACGATCTTTTCTATACAGATATTAACGATGATCTCAAAGCGCCTCTGGAAAATGCGGACTGCGTTTCTGTGTGCAGTCATGATCTGCCGGTTCACCGTTCGTCATCAATTATCGTGCCGACCGCTTCCTACAGTGAATATGGCGGCGTGATTGTCAATGAGGATGGGGTTCTGCAGCGTTTCAGCAAGGCCGTTTGCAAGAATGACAACTGGCCGGATATTGTCGAAATAACGAGATTACTGGGGGGAGCCATAACAACCTGGACACACTCCTGGCCCGGCATCAGGCAATCGGTTCCACTCCTGTCAGATGTCCAGCCGGAAGAGATTCCTGCTGAAGGATTAAAATTAGCAGACAGCGAGGATTCCCATGTCGGCACTTGATCTACTAATGATATTGCTGAGAATTGCATTTGGCGCTTTTGTGCCGTTGAGTTTTGTGGCGGTACTGGTCTGGATGGAGCGTCGGGGCGCCGGATTTTTCCAGGACCGCGCCGGCCCAAACCGCTGCAACTTTATGGGCTTCAGAGCCGCCGGCCTGATCCAGAACCTAGCTGACGGGGTAAAACTGATCTTCAAAGAAGATGTGGTGCCGGGACATATCAAGCACAAGTTCTATTTCATATTGGCGCCAATGCTGGTGTTTTTTACCGCACTGCTCTGTTTTGCAGTTATCCCCTTTGCAGATGTGCTGACGATCGGCGCCAGAGATTATGTCATGCAGGCTGTGCCGATGGATCTCGGCATTCTCTGGTTTCTGGCTGTTGTCGGCTTCGGGGTCTATGGGATTATTCTGGCAGGCTGGTCATCGCATAACAAGTACGGCATGCTCGGCGGACTTCGGGCGGCGGCCCAGGTCATCAGTTATGAGATTCCGATGGGGTTGGCCCTGGTGAGCCTGCTGGCGGTATACGGTACGGTCAATCTGACAGAAATGGCCCAGTACCAGGGACAGCTGTTATTTGGTTTTATTCCGATGTGGGGTGTGTTCCTGCAGCCGCTCGGGGTTATTATTTTTATTATCGCGGCCTTTGCTGAAACAAACCGAACACCGTTTGATCTTGCCGAGGGAGAAAGCGAGATTGTCGCCGGTTTTCATATTGAGTACAGCGCCATGAAATTCGCCCTGTTCTTTCTCGGCGAATATGTTGCCATGTTTGTTTCCAGTGCACTGATCGTCACCCTTTATTTCGGCAGCTACCAGATCCCCTGGCTGGCCACGGAGACACTGGTGGCCAATGCCAAAGCAGTGGTGGTAGTGCTGATGATTGTGGTGCCGGTTCTCACCTATTTTTTCACGGGCTGGATCAAGAAAAATAATCGCAGTCATTATCACCGGCCGAATGACCCGCGGGTTCGCGAGGCAAATGTCTACAGGGTGCTTCTCTGGATGGCGGTTATCCTGCTCGAGGTGGTGCTTATCGGCTATCTGCTCTTTGCAGCAGGCGGCGCCGCCGACCGGATTATTGTGGCCCTGCTCCAGATTGTCACGTTTCTGGTCAAAACAACGATGATGTGTTTTGTCTACATCTGGGTCAGGTGGACGCTGCCGCGATTTCGCTATGATCAGCTGCAGAAAATAGGATGGGAGAAACTCATGCCTCTGGCGCTGTTAAATATTTTCATAACCAGCGCTGTTATTGTTTCGTTTGGGTAAAAGGATTGTCATGGGTGCAAAAGTCAGAGTCGTAGAACGCAAAGGACGGACCTTTCTGGAACAACTGTATCTGGTTGAGATCGTCAAGGGCATGATCGTCACACTTGGTCATTTCTTTCGAAATCTTATGGATAACTCCAGATTATACGTTCGTCATTATCCTGAGGTCAAACCGGAAATACCAACCCGATGGCGGGGCAGACACCGGTTGACAAAACATGAAGACGGTACCGTAAAGTGTGTGGCCTGTTTTATGTGCCAGACAAATTGCCCGTCAGACTGCATTATGATCGAGGCCGGAGAGCGGCATGATGACAAGTCGGAGAAGCTGCCGGTTCGATTCGATATTGACCTGCTGGAATGCATTTATTGCGGGTACTGCGTGGAAGCATGTCCGATGGATGCCATACGCATGGATACGGGAATATATTCAGTAACCAGCGACAATCGGGAGTCAATGGTTATCGGACTTGAGGAACTGCTCAATACTCCAGGCGGATTTGATGAGCAGGAATATCAGAAGGGGGCTCGTTAAGAACATGACATCCACACTCTTGTTTTTCGGATTCGGATTGCTGTCGGTTCTGGGGGCATTGGGGTTGATCCTATTTAGACACCCGATGAATGGCGCCATGAGTTTTGTTGTGACGCTGATATCCCTGGCCGGTCTCTATGCGCTGCTGTCTGCCAAACTGATTTTTGCCATCCAGCTGATCGTCTACGCTGGTGCAATCATGTCGCTTATCCTCTTTATCATCATGTTTCTCAATATCCAGGAACGTGATTTACCGGCCGAGGCTGGCAGGTGGTTTTATCTTGCCGGGGGCATTGCCGTGATCGCTCCGATTGCCATTCTGCTGCTCAAGGCGATAAAATCGCTTCCAGGCGGTGATACTGTCATTGTCGGAGGCGGCTTTGGCGGGGTAAAGGGCGTTGGTGTACTGCTCTTTAAAGAGTGGCTGCTGCCTTTTGAAATTGTGTCAATTCTGCTGCTGGTGGCACTGGTTGGTGCTGTCGTCCTTGCCGGCAAGAGGGGGGTGAACGGGTGATTTTAAATTATCTCTCTTTGAGTATCATCTTATTTTGTCTCGGTATACTCGGGGTTATTTCCCGTCGCAACGTTTTTACCGTGTTCATGGCCATTGAGCTGATGCTCAATGCAGCGAACCTGGCATTCGTCACCCTGGCCCGCCTCCATGAGAGTATGGACGGCCACGTTCTGGCCCTGATGGTGATGGCTGTTGCTGCGGCTGAAGCTGCGCTGGCCCTGGCTGTAGTAATCCTTCTTCATAAGCACAAAGGCAAGCTGGACACCAATGTTTTCAGCCTGCTCAAGGGGTGATCTGATGGAACAGAATGCGACATATCTGGCGTATATTCCCCTTTTACCCCTTGCCGGTGCCCTTATTGTCGGACTGCTGCATCTGTCCACCTGCCGGGGAAAGAAACTGCCTGAAAAGCTTTATGGGATTCTCGGATGTATCGGTCCGATTCTCTCTTTCATTCTGGCTGTAAGGGTCTTCTTTAATCTCAAGGGGTTCCCGGCGGAAGAGCGAATCCTTACCCAGAAGCTCTTTACCTGGTTCAGTGTCGGTGATCTCGATGTCTCGATGGGGTTCCTGGCTGACCCGCTGAGTTCCCTGATGCTTCTCTTTGTGACACTGATCGGTTCACTGATCCATATTTATTCGATCGGCTACATGGCAGAAGACAAGAATTTTGGCAAGTTTTTTGCCTACATGAATCTCTTTCTCGGCAGTATGCTCATTCTTGTTCTCGGGGATGGGCCGGTTGTCATGTTTGTCGGCTGGGAAGGAGTTGGGCTCTGCTCATATTTGCTCATTAGTTATTACAGCGAAGATCGTGACAATGTAATAGCCGGAAATAAGGCATTTATTGTAAACAGGATCGGGGATCTCGGTTTTGTTTTAGGAGTGTCTTTTCTTTTCTGGGGAATCGGGGCTGATGGATTTGACTATCTCTCCCTGAAGGCCAATGCTCATAACCTGACACCTGCACTTGGAATCACCGTCTGCCTGCTTCTGTTTGTTGGTGCTACTGGTAAATCAGCCCAAATTCCCCTGTACGTCTGGCTTCCCGATGCAATGGCAGGACCCACCCCGGTTTCTGCCCTGATCCATGCTGCGACGATGGTCACGGCGGGTGTCTATATGGTCGCCCGCTTCAGTTTTATTTATGCCCACGTTCCTGGTGCCGGGTCAGTGGTCGCCTGGGTCGGTATCCTGACGGCATTGCTGTCTGCAGTCTTCGCCATGTTCCAGAAAGATATTAAGAAAATTCTGGCCTACTCAACAGTATCCCAGCTTGGTTACATGTTCGCCGGAGTCGGGGTGGCAGCCTATTCGGCCGGTATCTTCCATGTTTTTACCCACGCCTTTTTCAAAGCGCTGCTCTTTCTTGGCGCCGGTTCCGTTATTTATGCACTTCATCATCAGCAGGATATCTGGAAAATGGGTGGCCTCAAGGAAAAAATGCCGATTACCTACAAGACCATGCTGATCGGGGCGCTGGCCCTCGCCGGGTGTCCGCCGTTCTCCGGTTTTTTCAGTAAGGACGAAATACTTTACTCCGCTCTTGCCAGCGGTCACTATGGTATATGGCTTGTCGGGGTAGTGGTTGCCGGGATGACTGCCTACTACACATTCAGGATGATTTTTGTGGTGTTCCATGGCAAGCCGCGCGACCGCGAGGCCTATGACCATGCCCATGAGTCTCCGAAAATAATGACGATCCCCCTGATAATTCTGGCTGTCGGGGCGTTGTTTGCCGGATTTTTAAATCTGCCGGGAATTTTCGGAGGCGACCTGGAGGTGTCTCACTGGCTGGCTCCAAGCCTGGTTGAGCATCATCCTCATACCTCCTGGTTCGTTGAACTTCTGGCAATTATTATTTCCATTGCTGCATTTGCCTTTGGTTTCCGGGCAGCCTACCGGAAATTCGGGGATGGGGCCGAGGAACCGGCTTATACCGGTTTTAAACAATTTGGTTACCACAAGTTCTTTGTGGATGAGATATATCATGCCATCATCGTTATGCCGTATCAGCTGACAGGAAAGCTAATCAGCTATGTCGTTGAACCATATATTACTGATGGGCCTGTTAAGGCGGCCTCCTGGCTGTATAAGAAGGCCGGCCTGGTCTTCAAATTTGTCCAGGCTGGTTATGTACGGGTGTATGCAATCTACATGGTGATCGGGCTGAGTCTTATGAGCCTGCT
This sequence comes from uncultured delta proteobacterium, assembly GCA_963710015.1. GTDB lineage: Bacteria > Desulfobacterota > Desulfobulbia > Desulfobulbales > Desulfocapsaceae > MADRE3. The sequence continues at coordinate 42,928 of CAVPYP010000015.1, forward strand.
GCTTGCCCAGTCATTGAATTTGTAAGGGAGTAATGATGCTTGATAATATCCTTTCAATTATGATTTTTGCCCCGATTCTTGCGGGGCTCGTACTCCTGCTTGTTCCTGTCGGGAAAGATGCAGCCAGGGCCGTGGGGTTGGTTGTCTCAACGATTGTGGTGCTGCTCAGCCTGAAGCTGTTTTTCTCTTTCAGCGGAGCCAGCGGAGCCTTCGAGTTCGTTCAGAAAATCTCCCTGATCGATTCGCTCGGGATCAGCTACAGCCTGGGGGTTGACGGTATAAGCCTGCTCGTCCTGATGGCTGCAGCGGCACTGTTCCCGATGGTCTACCTGCTGTTCACCTTAAAAGAGAAGGGTTATTACGCTAACCTGCTGATAGTACAGGGGGCAATGATCGGTGCTATCTGTGCCAGCGATATGGTCCTTTTTTATATCTTCTGGGAAGTGATGCTTCTGCCGGTTTTCTTTATGATAGGCTTCTACGGCGGGCCAAACAGAATGTCAGCAACAATAAAGATCACCATCTATACGATTGCCGGCTCACTGTTGATGCTCGCATCGATTGCCTACCTAGGCGTTGCCTACCACGCCCAGGCAGGTGAGTGGAGTTTCGACATGGCAAAGCTGACGCAGATGTCGCTTTCCGGCGATACCGCTGCACTTGCCTTTATCGGCTTTATGATCGCCTTTGCCATCAAGATCCCGCTTTTCCCGTTTCATACCTGGCTGCCTGATGCTTATACTGAAGCGCCGACAGGAACCACCTTCGTGCTTTCAGCAATAATGGCAAAAATCGGTATCTATGCGGCCATCAGGTTCGTTGTGCCTGTCTTTGATGAGGGGATGGCACGATATGCCTTGATCCTTGCCTACTCGGGAGTCATTGGCATGATCTATTGCGGCGTCACAGCGCTTGCCCAGAAGGATTTCAAACGCATGCTGGCGTTTTCTTCAGCGTCACACATGGGCGTCATTGCACTTGGTATTTTCTGCATGAATGTCCAGGCCTTGACGGGCACATTGTTCCAGGTCATCGCTCACGCCACCAGTACCGGAGTACTCTTTCTCCTGCTTGGTATCATTGAAGAACGAATGGAAACCAGAAATATTGAAGATCTTGGCGGGGTGGCCTACAAGGCACCGGTGTTTGCCCTGTTTTTTGCTATTGCCATGCTTGCCTCGGTCGGCTTACCAGGTACCAGCGGTTTCATAGGAGAGTTTTTAATTATTCTGGGAGCCGTCAAGTTTAATGTTACGATTGCGGTCCTTGCGGGTACAACGCTGATCGTCGGAGTTTGTTACATGCTCTGGATGTTTCAGCGGGTCTTCTTCGAGAAGGGTAATCCAAAAACCGAAACATTTAAGGATTTAACCCTTATAGAAACGCTGACTATTTTACCGATTATCGTTCTCATTATTTTCATGGGAATCTTTCCGCAGCCGTTCATCCAGAAAATTACTCCTGCTGCAGAGCAGCAGATCTCAAAGCACAGAGCTCCAGCCAGCACTGTCATGCAGCTTGCAGACAACAGTGTGTCGGTAATCACATATAAACAGGAAAAGGATTGATCTCGGGTGATCTATTATGCATGATTTAATGGTGATACTTCCACTCATTATTGCTGGTGCGGGGGCGCTCCTGCTGATGCTGCTGGCTTCGTTTCAGAGTCTTTCGAAGGAGTCAATGTCAATTCTGACCATGGGAATTTTCGCCTTTGGCTTTTTTGTGCAGCTGGCCGTTTCCAACAGTGCTGATATTACGCCATTTAATGATATTTTTAATGGAATGATGGTGGCCAACACCTTCACGAAAGTCGCCGGTCTGATCATCCTGGCCTGTGGGTTCTTTTCGACGATGATGGCGCAGACCTACTTCACCCAGAATAAAGAATTTGTCCTGGAGTTCTACTGTCTGCTGCTGTTTGCCGTCTGCGGCATGCTCCTCCTGACCCTGGCTGCAGAACTGATCACGGTATTTATCTCCATTGAAATCATGTCCCTGGCCATCTACACCCTCGTTGGGTACGACCGCAAAAGTGTGATTCGTTCTGAGGCGGTATTAAAATATTTGATGCTGGGAGCGTTTGCCGGTGCATTTTTTGTAATGGGCACGGCGTTTATCTACGCCGGGGCGAAGAGCACAACATTTGGGACGATTGCCGGAGTCATTGAGACTGCAGGGTTTCTCAGCAGTCCGACAATGGTGGTAGGCGCCTTTCTGATTCTCGTGGCCCTTTTCTTTAAAGCTGCCGCCTTTCCGTTTCACGCCTGGGTTGTTGATGTCTATGACGGCGCACCGCTGCCCATTACCGGTTTTATGGCAACCGCGGTAAAGACCTCTGTTTTTGCCGTCATGGTTAACTTTCTGGTAATGAACAGTGAATTGAGAGATTCGTGGATTACATTTCTCTTTTATATCTCTGTCATCACCATGCTCGCCGGCAACCTGATTGCCATCGGCCAGGACAACCTGAAACGCATGCTGGCCGCCTCAGGTATCGTGCATACCGGCTATCTTATTATTGCTGTTGCGGCAGTAAACACCAGCGAGTTCACCGGCGGCGCCATTCTTTACTATCTGGCTGCATACGCGGTGTCAACCCTTGGCCTGTTTGCGGCACTCTCTTACCTGGGAGGAAAAGAGGAAAAGAGAATTTCTTTTGATGATTTCAGCGGTCTTGCCAAGGTTCGGCCGTACTCGGCAGCAGCAATATCAATTTTTCTGTTATCGATGGCGGGGATACCCCCAACAGCAGGATTCATGGGGAAATTTTATGTTATCACCTCGGCCATAGAGGCAGATCTCATCTTCCTGGCTGTCTTTGGGATATTCAGCAGCATCCTGTCCATGTGGTATTACCTGAGACTCATCATCGTGATGTACTTCAGAGATCCTGAAGATCAGTTTGAAATAGCACAAATGACCTTAGCGCCAATCGGCACCATTATCCTTGCCGTCTCCGTATTTGCCTTGAGTTTTTTTCCTGTCGTCCTGTAAAGGAATTGCAGAGGCACCGATACGCAACCTGCGGGTGTGGTTTACATAATTGAAGAGGAGCAGTGTAGGAATGAAAGCAAAAGATATTCTCGCGGAAAAAGGAACACGGGTTGTGACGATATACCAGAAAAACCTGCTGGTCGACGTCATGTCGCTTTTTTTCGCCAACCGTATCGGTTCACTGGTTGTCGTGGACAAGAATGATAAAATTCTCGGAATTGTTGCTCCCAATGATGTATTGAGGGCGGTTCACAGCAATCCTGAAAGTATCGCTGCCATGACCGTGAGCGAAGTGATGACCGAGGATGTTATCGTCGGCATGCCTGAAGATGATGTGGACAATCTGATGGCGATAATGACAAGGAACAGGATCAGGCATATTCCGATTATCGAAAATGGCAGGCTTGCCGGCCTCGTATCGATCGGTGATGCCGTTAAAGCGCTGCAGACGGTCCAGGATGTCGAAATTCGCTATCTGAAGGAATTTATTGAAGGTAAATATCCTGCCTGATAGCCCAGTCTTGATGAAAGCCCAGGGCTGCAGATACTAGAGTTCTTTGCCAACATCTCATGGTTGCCGGCAGGACTGGTCAGGCGTAGAGCCAGAGAAAAAAGACAGGGATAACCAGCCCGGTCGCTGTCAGCCATAGTCCTCGACCGCTAAGCCCTTTTTTGCCCCTCAGCACAAAGAGCCCGGTGAGAGCCAGAATTCCAAGGGCAATCGCATAGAGATCGGCAAACCAGGTCCACCACTTCTTTGCATGGTTCAAATGAAGAAAATTTGCCTGGAAGAGCAGTGCTCGTTTGTTTGATTTTTCTTGAGCTACCATTTCCTTATCAATATCAACGGTGATATTGTTATCGACCACGAAAATTTTGAGGGTCTCGTTGTCGAGCCGGAAGATGTTCTTCAAGGGAGCGGTCTCGCCAAGCTGTCCCAGCACCGTCAGGGCGAGCGCATTGTTATCGGCTGTATCAACCCCTGACAGGTCAACAGCGCTGCTCAGCCGTTCAATCCTGTAGGTCGGGTTCCAGTCCTGTATATGATTGACGGCTACCCCGGATATCACATAGAGGATGGTAAGACCAAAACAGAGATAGCCGAGGTCGCGATGAATAACATTGTTCCATTTCCGCCATTTCATAGCCGGGCGCCCTTAATTACTCGTTTATTTCAGCACCGATACCGACGAGCCGGATCATTCGCTCGTCTTTTACCGTAGCTGGATCAAAAGGCTGTCCTTTTTCTTCGGCCAGGTGTTTGAAATACTGGATCATCTCTTCTTTTGAAACCTTCAGTTCTTCGACAACCCCTTCTACAGCAGCCATTCTGCCTGAGGCACTCATGGGAAAGACAATTTCCCCGTCAGTAACCTTGACCTGGATTTTCTCACCCTGGCGGTCTCCCGAAACATATATCCAGCAGCCTCTCTTGGCGCAAACCTCAAGAATCATTCCTTCTATTTTCACTGTTTTGCCGATAAAAGCATCGGGGCTATCAAGGATTGCGGATACAGCGGTTACATCCTGGACATGAACGGGTTTGCCGTATGTTTTGGCAATGGCCTGAACAGCCGGGACCATGAGTACGAATAGCACTACGATAAAAAGAGTACGTTTCATCATTTTCTCCTAAGTGTCTGGTGAGTCGGAATGATTAGCAGTCAAATTTTCAACGCAGTCTATATACCACAAAGCGCTGCTGAAGGCGAACAGATAATCAAGGATCTAACATGAGGTGTGCAGGAGGAAAAAGGCGTTAATAAAAAGCTGAAGGATCCACGTACCCGACCGTTGTTCCGATACCCTCGACATGGTCACTATAGCCAGAGGGGGAAATTAGACTTCGCCCATGGGGTGCGGCGATTGTGCCGGCAAGGAGATAACCTGTGTCGAAATGCTCGCAGGGACAGGATCGGGACTACTCCACGTTACTTTTTCTTCTTCTTGCCTTTCTTCTTTTTGGTCTTTTTCTTTTTAGAATCTGAACTGTTTTTCTGTTCTTTCTCTTTCTTCTTGTTCTTGGAACGTTTCTTTGCCTTTTTTTCTTTCTTTGTCTTCTTTTTTGCCGATTTTTCTTCTTTTCTTTTAATTTTTACCTCTTTTTTCTTTTCCACCGGAGGTGATGGAAAAAGAGCAAGGCCGAGCCTGCGGAATCGATTGAGAGCATAGCGAACCTGGCCGATGCTCAGTCCCGTCTTCATTCCTGCTTCCCGGTGAGTATCCCCACTATCGATCAACAGTAATGCGCTGGCACGCTGGTCATGCGGAGCGCTTTCCGTTTGAGCAACCCTTTGGCATTCAGCGCGCTCTGTATCAGAGAGGGAAAAAGGGATAGATTGTTCCTTCGCCATATCGGCCTCCTTGGGTGCAGTTGGGTTTTATGAGTAAAAATAATAGTTATAAAGACAAGATACCATGAAAATGGAAAAAGGCAAATGTGCTGGCGTCCACTTTCATACGGACATTTTTTTCGTTTAATGCTAGTCTTGCAGCCAATAGGCACCGAGGCCTTAAAAACTGCCCTCAGTGATCCTGATTAACCTCCCTAAATTGCTAATTATAAATGTAAAATTAAAATGTGAGAGTGGAAATATGAGTGCGGTCATTGCACAATTATATCGGCGTGTTGATGAGAGAAACGAGTTCTGTTTCAATATTGAATCTTCACGTGATTTGACTCAGGCTGAAGATGATTGTTTACGTCTCATCCTGGCTGACGGTTTCCTCATCAACAGTGTGGTATCGAGCCCCTTTATCTCAGGAAAACGTGTTGTTGAGGTGGGCCCGCGGCTTAATTTCGCCACGGCATGGTCATCAAATATGGTTTCAATCTGCCAGGCAACCGGACTTGACTGCATTACCAGGATAGAGCGTTCCAGGCGCTACCTTGTACCTGATGATGAGGACATGCAGACGTTCGTTGATGCTCATCATGATCGAATGACCGAGTGTCAGTATCCTGAAGCCTTAAAAAGCTTCAAAACGGGTGTTGAACCAGAGCCGGTGTACGAGGTTGACCTGATCTCAGGGGGGGCCGATGCGTTGGCGGAGATTCCCGGTATCTCCATGGATGAGTGGGATCGGAAATTTTATTATGACTACTTTGTCACAGAAGCATAATCGCAACCCGACCATTGTTGAGATCATGGACCTCAACAATGCCAACTCAGAGCATTCACGCCATGGTTTTTTTAAAGGCAAGCAGATTATTGACGGCAGGGAGCAGGACAAAACACTGTTTGACCTGGTATCAGATACCCTTGATGCGCACCCAAAGGTTCAATCATCGCCTTTAAAGACAATTCAAGCGTATCAGGGCTATGATGATCCACACCATTCTTCCGGAGTAACCCTGGCAAACCGTCTCCTTCTCAGCCGGCGCAGGCTGTCTATACATACCTCTGCTTACCGCAGAAACCCATAATTTTCCCACAGGAGTGGCGCCGTTTCCAGGGGCTGAAACGGGGACCGGCGGACGGATCCGTGACGTCCAGGGAACAGGTAGAGGGGGCTTTGGTCATTGCCGGTACTGCAGGATACTGTGTCGGCAATCTCAATATTCCGGGCTATCGTTGACCTGGGAGGAGAGAGATTCTGCAGCCCGAAAATCTTGCCATCGCCGCTCGAGATTGAGATTGAGGCCAGCAACGGTGCTTCTGATTACGGCAATAAATTTGGTGAGCCGCTTATTCAGGGTTTTACCCGTTCATTTGATATGCGGCTGAGCAATGGTGAGCGGTGGGCATATCTGAAACCGATCATGTTTACCGGCGGCATCGGACAGATTGATGACCGAGCACATAGAGAAGAGACCGGAAGAAAAGGGGATGCTTATTGTCCAGGTAGGCGGCCCGGCCTACCGTGTCGGTTTTGGCGGCGGCGCAGCATCAAGTATGCTGCAGGGAGAGAATGTTTCAGAACTTGATTTTGATGCAGTGCAGCGCGGTGATGCGGAAATGGAACAGAAGATGAACCGGGTGATCCGGGCCTGTAACGAAATGGGAGCCAAAAGCTCTGATTGATGTTATTCATGATCAGGGCGCAGGCGGGCCTGCAAATGTCCTGAAAGAACTGGTGGAAGATTCCGGCGGCTGGGTTGATATACGCAATATCAGGGTCGGTGATCCAACCATGTCGGTGCTGGAAATCTATGTGGCAGAATACCAGGAACGGAATGGTTTTCTGATTCATCCTGAGAATATTGAAGAGTTTAAGGCGATCTGTGAGCAGAGAAAAGGTAGGCTGTGAAGTTCTCGGCAGAGGTGACTGGCGACCTGCGCTTTGTTGTCATGACAACCGGGATAATACTACCCCGGTTGATATTGAACTTGATGAGCTGCTTGGCAATATTCCGCAGAAGACATTTTGAAGACAGTCCCGAGAACGCAGCAGCTGCTGAAACCCCTTGAACTGCCGGAAAGATTGACCGGTGAAAGAGGCACTCTACAATGTTTTGCGTCTTGTTTCCGTTGGTTCAAAGCGATTTCTGACCAATAAAGTCGATCGAGCCGTCACCGGTCTTATTGCCCAGCAGCAATGCTGCGGGCCGCTGCAGCTTACTGTTGCTGATGTGGCGGTAGCGCCCAGAGCCATTTTGGATTGACCGGCATGGCAACCGCCATTGGCGAGCAGCCGATAAAAATGCTCGTTGACCCGGCGGCTGGAGCCGGATGGCGGTCGGTGAGGCCGTTGACAAATCTAGTGTGGGCAACGGTTGAGGGTCTGGAGCGGGTCAAATGTTCTGCCAACTGGATGTGGGCGCCCAAACTGCCGGGTGAGGGGGCGGCAATCTATGATGCTGCAGTTGCCATGCGGGATGTGATGATGCAGCTGGGTATTGCTGTTGATGGCGGCAAGGACAGTCTTTCCATGGCAACAATGGTTGGTGGCGAAACGGTTAAATCACCACGCGAACTGGTTATTTCTCTGTATGCGGCAATGCCGGATATTACCAGAAAGGTCACTCCCGATATAAAGGAGCCCGAATCAGCGTTAGTGTTTATTGATCTTGCCGGCGGTAAGAACCGGCTGGGTGGTTCGGCGCTTGCACAGGTCAACTACTCAGGTTGGTGATTGTCCTGCCGATATGGATGATCCCGCCCTGGTCAGGCGCGGATTTAATGCGATTCAGGAGCTCATAGGAAACGATCTTGTCCGGGCCGGCCATGACAGAAGTCTGATGGCGGGCTGATTACCACCCTGCTGGAAATGGCATTTAGCGGAAACTGCGGGCTCAACATTAACCTGAAAGGAGACCGGATTCCGCCCTTGAGATGCTCTTTTCTGAAGAACTTGGCTACGTTGTTGAGTGTTCTGCTGACACATCTCGATTCGGTGATATCACTGCTGTCGGAAGCTGACCTTCCGGCAGTCAATTGGTCGGCACAGGGTCAACTCGAACACCGGATTTCACTACACCTATAACGATGCGCTTGTGCTTGAGGAGTCGATGCACGTTCTGCGTCAGATGTGGGAGGAGACAAGTTATCAGCTTGAACGGCTGCAGATGAATCCCAGATGTGCGCAGAAGAGGAGAAAGAAAACATCTTTGAGCGCACCGGGCCCGCGCTATCATCTGAGTTTTGAACCACGAGCCAACACCAGCGGAAGTCTGGCAAAGGGAAAACAAACCAAAGGTGGCCATTCTTCGAGATGAGGGGTCACAACTCCGACAGGGAGATGACCTCTGCATTTTATGCTGCAGGATTCGAGCCCTGGGATATCTGCATGACATGACCTGCTTGCAGGAGCGAGTGAGGCTTGACGAGTTCCGGGGAGTGGCGGCCGTTGGCGGTTTTTCCTATGCCGATGTGCCGGAGTCTGCCAAGGGCTGGGCGGCCACGATTCTCTTCAACGACGGCTCAAGGAACATGTTTGATGACTTTTACAGCGCGCCGATACTTTTTCGCTCGGAATCTGCAACGGCTGCCAGCTTTTCGGACTGCTTGGCTGGGTGCCGTGGCAGAGATATTGAACCCGAGCGGCAGCCGAGGTTTGTCGGGAAATATTTCCGGTCGTTTCGAGTCTCGATGGTCAACGGTCAAGGTGTTGAAAGCAAGGCCATGATGCTTGAAGGGCATGGAAGAGCTGGTATTCGGAATTCATGTTGACCATGGTGAGGGGCGCCTCGTATTTCCCGGATCCTTCAGTGCGCGACCAGGTTCTCGCAGAGGGATTAACGCCGCTTGTATTTGTCGATGATGACGGAAAGCCGACAGAGTCATACCCCTTTAACCCCAACGGCTCGCCACAGGGACTCGCCGGACTCTGCTCACCGGACGGCAGGCATCTGGCCTTGATGCCCCATCCTGAGCGGGTGTTTCTTCCCTGGCAGGCTCACTGGCTGCCTGAAGACCTGAAGTCTCTTCAGGTAAGCCCCTGGATGAGAATGTTTCAAAATGCCTATGACTGGTGCAGCCGGTAGGTGCGTGCAGTCAGGATGAGGCAGTATCAGTTTTACGGAAGACCGATACTGCCTCATGATCAGCGGCGCTCGCTTTTCTGCTTTCTTGCTTCTTCCTTATTACGCATGATTTTCAGGATTGTTTTGTCTGTCTCGACCATGCCGTCATGGCTCAGCCTGCCCAGGTTCTGAATTGTCTGTTCGGGAGAGGAACCTATAATGCCGTCGGTATCCTTGACATTTATTCCCTGCAGGGAAAAGAGCGCAGCCTGCACGGCCGCACCTGCGGCGGTGTTTAATTTCAAGGCGCAGCCAGCTTTGGCCCCATCACAGATTACACCGGCAAGATCTTCCAGGATGTTTTTAATTGCCCCCGCCATGTGTTCAACATTCCCGCCAACGAGATAGGTGATTCCTGCTGTCGCGCCGGCACCAGCAGCTACCGAGCAGCCGCAGACTGCAGAGAGCCTGCCCGTATGGGCTTTCACATAAGCGGTAACAATATGACTGAGTCCGATTGCTTTTAAGACGGTTTCTTCATCCTGGTCGAGAAAGTCTTTAATTGCCCAGATGGGAAGTATGGCCGTCAGTCCATGATTTCCGCTTCCGGCTGAACTCATCGCCGGAAGGTTAACGCCGCTCATCCTGGCATCGGCTGCAGCAGAGGTCAGTATTCGCGCCGAACTTGTCATGTCTTTGGCCAGAAGTTTCTGTTTGAGCTGCCGATCAATAGCCTTGCCGATTCCCAGCCCGCTGCCATACTTAAGCCCATGCTGTGCCAGTGCAACGTTGTAATCGACGCCTTTTTTCAGGTATGCCAGGTCTTCCTCATCAATTTCATCCAACAGTTCAAAAATATCGTCAAGCGTCAGGCTCATGAGCCACTCTTCAAGAAGAGCGATGGCCGATTTGCCGTTCTCCCTGGCCGCTTTTGAAAGCAGCGGTGAGTCATTGATACGCTGCCCGTTGAGGCTGAGTGAGACAATATTATTGTGAAGCTCCTTTACTTCTGACGCCGCTGTATCCTGCCCGCAGGTAATGATGGTCTTGATATGAAGCCCTGGTTCCTCAAGCAGGTTAACCTTGACCCTGCCCTGTTCGAGCAAACCTTTTGCTTTCAAGAGACCCGCTTCATCCAGCGTTTCAAGTACCTCAAGGCCGCGATGCGGATCACATCCGCAGGCACCCACTGCTGAGGCGGTATCGAGCCCGGTCATACCGCCTGTTGCCGGTATGATAACCGCCATGCCATTTTTGTAGATATTTGGATCGACCCAGATTTCAATCTGGTCAATCTGCCTGCCGGGAAGCAGTGAGGCAGCAGCGGCAGACCCAAGAGCGATTGCAACTGGTTCTGTACAACCGAGTGCGGGAGTGACTTCCAGCTGCAGGATTTCTTTTACGGTAAAGACCATTGAAATCTCCAGTAACAGTAGAATTAAACGCGCCTCGGCGCCTAACCAATTACAACCACAGCTTCGATTTCCACACTGGCTCCCAGGGGCAGTGCTGCCACCTGAACCGTTGCCCGGGCTGGCGGGGCCTCAGAAAAGAACGAGCCGTAGGCGGTGTTAACCTCCTGGAAGTTGCTCAAGTCGGTCAGGAAAATTGTGGTTTTGACAACGTCAGCCAGGCTGGCACCTGCTTCTTTAGCTATCACTTCAATATTTCGCATGATCAGACGCGTCTGGTCACCGATTGATCCTTCGAGCAATTTTCCGGTTTTTGCGTCAATGGGGAGCTGCCCGGAGACAAAAACCAGGTTGCCGGCGCTGATACCCTGTGAGTAGGGACCAATCGCGGCTGGGGCCAGCGAGGTTATAATCTGTTTTTTACTCATGTTCTCTCTCCTTTTAACTAAGATGATTTATTGCCTGTCTGGCATGTATCTTTTTTAAATAATTGTAAATTGTATATTTTGACACACCGGTGAGCAGGGCGATATGTTCAACAGCTCCCTTGAATTGAAAAGCGCCGTGATTTTCCAGTATTTCCACAAGGGCTGTTTTTTCAGCCGTAGTCATCGTTGCCGGCTGTTTGCCCATTTGCACCACAGCCTGTTCAAAAAGTGCTTCGATGGTCTCCCCGGTTGAGTGTGAAAAGGTCTCTGGCGAACCCTGGTAACCACCGTTTTCCTCAGGCACAAGAAACGAGGATAACACCTGACTGGCATTAAAAAAGTCAGTAGTATCAAGGTTTATACAGCATGCATAGATTGGTGTATCACTACTGTCCCTGACAAAAATAGTTGACGATTTCAGCGTTCTTCCGTCACCCGAAGTTGTTCGGTAGTTATGCATATCCTCGATTTGATCTGCCGGTTTTTTCAGAGCTTTTACCAGCAGATCTGTAGCCGGTGCTCCTATTGACCTGCCGGTGACGGATCCGCTGATATAAATGAGCGATTTGTGCAGGTCACCCAGATTGTGGACACAGACCTCGCAATTTTTACCGAACAGGGCCACGATAGCGTCAGCCATTTGTTGAAGATGAAGTAATATTCTATCCCGTTCCTGCATAGTAGGAGACCTGTCAGATGAATTCAGTGTGCATATGTTCAATATAAAGCGAACGGAGGTGAAGTCAACAAAATTTGTTTAATAGTTAAAAGTTTTGTTGAATACCTGATTGACTGCACAGAACTCTGTTCATTTGTTGTTTTTGTGATTACCATGATGGTCTTATAAAACCGGAATGAATGATTGAGCGTATCAGGGTTCAGAATGAAAAGAGAGAGGATTATTGTTGTCGGCGGCGGGGCTTCAGGACTCATGGCCGCCGGCATTGCTGCCGAGCGTAATGGTGATGTGCTTCTTCTGGAAAAGATGAAGACCCCGGCTCGCAAAATCCGTATCTCGGGCAAAGGACGATGCAATCTGTCTAATAGCGCTGAGCTTCCTGATTTCATAGCCCATTTTGGTAAGTCAGGACGCTTCCTGAGGCAGTCTTTCAGCAGGTTTTTTGCTCCTGAACTGATTTCCTTTTTTGAGTCGCGCGGTTTGAAGCTGCAGGTGGAGCGCGGCGGGCGAATCTTCCCCGCCCATGGAGACGCTCCCGCTGTCGCAAGACTTCTGTTGAAATGGGTTGAAGATTCAGGTGCTGCTGTCTGGACCGGAACAGCGGTAACACGTCTCCTGGTCCGGGACGGGAAGGTAACAGGGCTGGTGTGCGGCGACCGGGAGCTGCGCTGTGATGCTGTCGTTATGGCCACTGGCGGCGCGAGTTACTCACGGACCGGTTCAACAGGGGATGGGTACCGGCTGCTCAAGGGTGTCGGGCACACGGTCGTCCCCCTCAGGCCGGCCCTTGTACCGCTTGAGGCAGAGAAGTCTGCAGTCAGGGGCTTAAGCGGTCTTGACCTCAGAAACGTAAATCTGCGTCTCTATATTGACGGTAAGAGGAAATCTCAACAGTTTGGGGAACTCTCTTTTACTTCCTTTGGCCTGAGCGGGCCGATTGTCCTGACCACGAGCCTCATGGCCGTAGAGGCGCTTGAGCAAAAGAAAACGGTTTCTGTCAGTATTGATCTCAAACCGGCCCTGGCTGACGCAAAGCTGGACGCCCGCCTTTTACGGGACCTGCAGAAGCGCGATAAGGAGCCGATGGCAAGCGTCCTGCGCGGGCTGATGCCCCAGCAGCTTGTTGAAACCTGTCTGGAAAAAACGAACATATCCGCTCACTTGCTTGCCGGGGAACTGTCTGCCAGGGAAAGAAAAGCGCTCCGCATCTGGCTCAAGGATTTCAGGTTTGAGATTACAGGATATCGGCCGCTTGAAGAGGCAATTGTCACCGCCGGAGGCGTCTCGACCAGAGAGATTAACCCCCATACGATGGAGTCAAAAATCATCAAAGATCTCTATATCATCGGAGAGCTATTGGACATCCATGGCGACACCGGCGGCTACAATCTTCAGGCGGCTTTCAGTACCGGCTGGGTCGCAGGCCAGGCCGCAAGCAGCGGGGTCAGGTCCTGAAATACAACATTTCTGGAAAATCACCAGTCAAATGTCGTATTTCATGACCTGGCCCCGTTTTGACTTGATCGAAAGCGCTGCTCTCTTGCTGCCGTATCTTGTCTGTAATATGCTGACAATACATTGTAAAGTTGGGGGAGCTCTTTTCTCATACGAAGAGGTCGGTCGAAAAAAAGCTCGGTGGCCACGGCGAAGAACTCTGCCTCATGTACGCTGCCGTAGGAATCCAGCACACTCTTTTCTCCCTTTCTGGTCTTATCCTTCAGGGCAGCATATTCCCTGGAGCAGGTTTCGACCCATGCCCGGTAGAGCTTGCGGCTGTTTAAAACAGGGGTTCCGTCGGCAGAACCATCGCGCATGTCGAGCACATGGGCAAACTCGTGGTAGACAACATTATGGCCCTGCTCAGGATGTCGGGCGTTGCGCTGCACGGAATCCCAGACCAGAATAACCGGGCCTCGCAGGAAGGCTTGCCCAAGAACAGCCTGGCTGTCGGGAACAATGGCACCGCCTGCAGAAAAAATGGACTGGTGTGATGGGGGAATGGTAACCGTTGTCGGATAGACGATAACCGATTCCAGTTGAGAATATTGAAACGGTGGCAAGCCGAGAACCAGGAGGCAGGCCTGCGCTGCAATGACGATTCTGATGTCGTCATTAATCTCAAGTCCGCCGCAGCCTTCAAAATGTTTTTCAGCAACAAAGATCTGCACGAGCTGCTGGAGTTGATTTCGTTCTTCCTGGTCCAGATACGAATAGTGCTGCACCTGTTCAGTGAGTGTTTCTTGCCAATCGATGGGAAACGGGGTCTGCAGGATTTTTTTTCTGCGCCGCGTGCGGAACCAGTTAAACATAAAAAAACCGGGGATAAGGTTAGTTACTTAAGGCTGGTCAGCCCGACAAAGCTGCCGTCATTGTCTTCTGCCAGCCTGCGCATCAAGGCCGCAAAACGGGCACTATTGACCTCAGCACCCGGTTGCCCGAAGAGAACCGGGAAGCCGACTGCGTGGATGCGAACTCTTCGTGAACCGTCTGATTGAGAGCGGTTGATGTCGTTGACCGTGTCGACAACACTCTGTATTGACCCGCGTGAAAAATCGTCTCCGAGGATATAGAGGCTGATTTTCTTATCGGTTGAGTAGAAACGTTTGATTGCAGCGCTGATGCCTTCAACCGGACTTGAGTTGGAAAAGGGCGTCCAGCTTGTCAGTCTCTGAAGAATTGCCTTTCTGCGGGCAGGACTATCTGTTATCCACTTGCCACTGTACTGGGAGAACATGTAATCTCCCATATCGTTCATGACCTGTATACCCTTGACCCGCGGGTATATTTCAAGAATCTCTTTCATTTTTTTTCGGACAGCACTCCAGGCAAACTGCTGCATGGAACCGGAGGTGTCAATGACGAAAATGATGTATTCACTGTCGACTGGAACGCCGCCAATTACCGAGTTGAATTTTTTGGGCAGTTCAGTCTGCTGAAGCCTGGCCATTTCTTCTGTCAGTTCCTGCTTGGCGCGATAGAGCTGCTTGACGATTACTTCCTTCGAGGCTCTGGTAACAAGCGCCGCCTGCCGCTCTTTCTTGAGCACTGAATTTTCTCTTTGCAGGGAGGCGATACGTTCCTCCAATAGCTGTTTTTGATGAGTACGCCCGGTCAGTTCAGAGGAGAGGTTTGTCGAGCGTATTGCCAGGTTTTCCTGTTCTTTTAAGAGCGCTGCGATACCGGATGACAGGTCAGCATTGGCCTGTTCAGTGACAAGCGGCTCTGAAATTTTAACAATGACCAGAAGCAGGACAATGGCACCAAATCCGCAGGAAACGACATCCAGAAAGGAGAGGCTGAAGATTTCAAATGAACGTCTTTTCCTTTTCATGGCCAATCCCTGGTAGGAGTAAGAAACGATCCACCCGATTCAACGGCAAGCTTCCAAAAGAGTACTGCCGCCATCGGGTCACCTTCCACAGGAAAAAGTATGGTATTAACCGGGACCGCAGCGGGGAGCTGTTTCACCGCTTGCTCAAATAAACGTACCCGATCTTTTCCGCTGATTGTTTTGGCACGGCTGGTTCTCTTTCCCTGAGTCGGCAGACCATCGGTGAGAAGAATAATATTATCAGGAGGTGGTACAAGGGTTCGCGCCTGCAGGAAAACTGACTCAAGATTGGTGCCGCCCAAAGGTGCAATCTGTTTGAGTTTCTCTACCATCTGGTTGATGGCGGGGGTGTCGGTGATGCTGACCCATCTTTTTTTCTGGTCTGGAGCCAGTGATGCAACAACCGTGTTGAACTGATGGAGCTGTATAGTGCTGTCGGCAGGAAGTTTGGCCAGAAGCCACTCAACAGTGGAAATGGTTTTCTGCCATTTGGGAGCGGAGCGCCTGGTATTCTCATCAAGGACCTTGCGACGGATAATATCGACGATCTTTCGGTCAAGCATTGATGCTGAGGTGTCAATGAGCACCAGCACGCGAGTGCCGCCGAGCTTAAGACCGGTCAGGTACTGGCGGTCGCCCTGGCCAATAAATGGGCGAATCTGTTTTCCCTCCTGGCGTTCCTTGATTTTGCTGGCTTCCAGGAGGAGCTTCTCTTTTTCAAGGGCTTTCAATTCCTCCTGCAGAGATTCGATTACTTCCTCTGAGCTGGAGCTCACAGCTGTGTTTTCACTGGAGGCTTGAACGGCGCTATTTTCAGCGATCAGAGCAGATTGTCTCTTTTCAAGTGAGGCCATGGCGTCGTCGAGTACCTGGGAACGCAGCTGCAGCTGTTTGTCATTATTTCGCATCTGCTGGGTCACCAGTTCCTGCTTCATGTACTCCAGTCGACGGTCTTCAACGGCTGCCTGTTGATTGGTGATAATATTGCTGTTAATAATCAGGACCAACAGGACAACTGCCCCGAATCCGCAAAACATGATATCGAGAAAGGAAAGACTGAAACTAGATACAGGTCGTCTGGATGCCGAAGCCATACGATTCTCAGTCAAGTGGTTTAACCCGCAGACGGGCAATGAGGTTTTCGTCGCAATAGGACTCGGTATCAAGAACTAACCGTTCCTGGGTGAGCTGCAGTTGATGAATGAAAAACATCAGCACAATTGAGATGATCAGGGCGATAAAGGTTGAATTGAAAGCGACACCGAGATTTTGAGTAACCCCGGTTATATCACCCTCTACGGCCCGATTGGCCTGGGCCAGTGCGGCACCGATACCGCGCACGGTTCCGATAAACCCAACAGAAGGGATGGCCCAGGCGATATATCTGATGATCGAGAGTTCTGACTCCTGCCGTTCCATTTCCGATTCGCAGAGATTTTTTACCGCGGTGGCGCTGTCCTGGATGTTGCCAGTTACTCCAAATCGCTGTATACCAGTTCTAAGAGCCCTGACCAGTAGATAACCATTCGTACCAGCAGAGAAACGTTCGAGCCGTTCCAGGATCGACCGGCTATCTTCAGGGCCAATCGGCAGTGTGGGCGGCAGCTGGAGCAGATCAGTATCAAGCTGCTGTCGCTGACGATAACTGGTTAAACCTTTGAAGCCAAGGATTGCCAGTGCCCAGATCATCAGGACAAAACAGGCCTCCTGTTCATAATCCTTTATGACCACGTAGAAATTACTCTGCTGGATATATGCTGAGTCCCGGGCCAGCTGCTCCTGCTCATAAACGATAAATCTCTCAGCCTGGGGCCTGATCATGGAGACGTAGGCTGCATGGACAATAATAAATGCAATGAGAAGTGTGAAAACCTGAAAAATCAGTTCAGCCGGCAATTTATTTTTTTGCATGAATTTACCCTGAATCTCAAATGTCTGTTGGAAATGCAACCTGTGAGTCGGCACCTACATTCTGGCTTGGTGTGAAAGGAAGCGGCCAGTTTACTGGTTTTTGCTGGAGTTGCTCGTCCTGCTTTTCAGCTGGTTGCACTTTTTTCAGTACCTGCCGTGCTCTTTTGAGGGATGGTCTCCCCGAGCGCTGCGCCATTCAGCACTGAGAAAAGGAGTATGAGAATGATCATTCTGGTCATTGATACCTCGCGATTCTGAAACCGACAGTGTCTCTTGGTTCACGGTGATAGCCCCGATAACTGAGTCGCAGCTCGGTAATTGAGGCATCCCTCCAGCTCGATCCCCGAATCACCCGGTGTGTTCCGGAGTCAGGTCCCATAGGGTCGGACGTGTTGCTCAGGCTGCTGGTGTAGGCGGAATAATAATCATGGCACCATTCTGCAACATTTCCTCCCATGTCGTAAAATCCACCCTTGTTTGCAGGAAATGAGCCGACCGGAGACGTGGTTGGAAATCCATCATTATAGCCCTGAATGATACGTGGCAGTAACCCGGCAGCCGATACGTCTCCGTAATTACCTGAAGCCTGACGGGGCGGGAAGGTGTCGCTCCACGGAAATTTCTGCCGTGTCGCGCTGCCCACCTGTCGGGCGGCAAAGGACCATTCCGCTTCAGTGGGCAGACGGTAGCCGTTGGCTTGAGGGGAGGCTGCAATATAGCTGTTGCCCTGAGCAATGTAGAACGGTTGCAGGTTGTCCCGGGAACTGAGCCAGTTCAGATAGGTAACCGCTTCCTCCCAGCTGATATTGACAACCGGCTGCTGGTCATCGTTAAGCGTGTAACTTGAGACCGCTCCTGAATTGTGACTCTTCTTAAACGCTCGGTACTCCTGATTGGTGACCGGTTTTTCTGATAGATAAAATAACCGTTTCATTACGACCGTCCGTTCCCGCTCGTTGGCACGTCTTCCCGGATCGCGTCGCGGAGCGCCCATGGTAAAAGTGGACGGTTCCACGAGGAGCAGCTTCTGGCCGCTCGCTGTCTGAAGGGATGGTTGCGGCAAGGAGAGTGCACGGCTTTCGCTGCTGCTGTTTTCAGGAAGGAGCTCTATGGTGATCTGCTGGCTGAAACCGATCTTCGGTAGAATCGTTCTGGTCGCAGGCTTATAACCCGATGCTTTTACTTCAAGAACTTGTTTTGAGGCAGGAAGTGTCAGTTTGCCCTGCCTGGTGCCGTATTGTTTGCCGTTAATGGTAATTGTGGCGTCAGGCGGTTGGGTGGTAAGGTAAATAACCCCCTGTTCCTGCTCAAGCGCAATGTGGAGTGTCTCCTGTTCTGCCGGTTCAAGGGTGATCCGCTGCCGAACGGTCTTGTATCCGGGAGACGTGAGCATAATCTCGTGGCTGGACCTCGCTGGGACGGCAAGCGTCAGCGGGGTTGTACCACGATAACTCTGACCAAGGGTAACTGCTGCGCCTTCCGGTGTTGAGTTCAGCACCAGGGTACCGGGTTCCAGGTCCAGTCGAACATCATGTATCGCCGCTTTTCCTGCGATCACCTGAATTTCAATTTCTGCATCCGTATATTGTTCTTTCCTGAGCGTGATACGATGGTCGCCGCTGAGTAGTTCCATTGTCAGGGGGGTGCGGCCTTTCTCAATGTTACCGACTCTCACACCAGCAGATGTCGGTACTGATGTGATTGTTATTTCAGCCCAGTCAGGCTGCAATTCTCCTTCAAGGGTCTGGGTTTTACCCGCTCCTTCAATAGTGATTTCAGAAATGAAGGGTTTGTAGCGCGCTTTTTCGAGTCTTAACTGATGCCTTCCGGGAAGAACTTCCATGGATTCGGGAGGGGTTGTGCCGACCAGTTTATCATCGATATACACTGATATTTCTCCGTCGGGTGTTACTGCCAGATTGAGAATCCCGGGCAGTTTCTCCAGTGTTGCGGTCAACCGGTTCACCGTATCTTTATTGACTATGATCTCTATCTCCGCCGGGTAATAGCCCTGTTTTTCAATTCTGGCAGAATAGACACCCGGTATACACAGATATCGCTCTCCCAGTCTGATCCCCGGTGGAAAACCGCTCAGAGACAAGGAGTCCGGTTCAGGGCTGATGTCGATCTCGAGAGGGCGGGCTATGAGAACAAAAAGAACAGCGAGTCCAAGAAGAACAAGAGCACTGCCCAGAAAGACGGTGAGGATTTTCCTGCTCTTTGAGACTGGCTGATTGTTATTAACATGGACCGGTATTGATCCGGTTGTCTCCTGAAACTGATCATGATCAGGGGGCGGTTCATGAGGTGGGTGGAGCTCGTGGTGCTGATCTCGATTCTGCTCAGAAACAGTGAAATAAAGTGTGTCGCCTTTTTTCAGATAGCTGATGAGCGTGTTGCCATACTGTATTTTATCTTTTGATTTGAGCCATCTCGATTCGGAGAGAAGACGGTTGTTATGAAAGATTGGTAAGCGATTGGTGCCGGACGGCTGAATAAAAAGGTGGCCTTGAGAATCTCCGATATATGCCCCGGCTGGCTCGCTTTCAGGGATGATTATGTCGGCATCTGAAGCAGATCCAATCGTGATTGGCAGGTTCTCGTCAGAGAGTTGTTTTTGACTGCCGTCAGTCTGTGTAATTGTGATAAACCGCTTCAAATTGGTTCCCTGCACGCTATATTGAACTGGCTGTTGCCTTTCTCGGGCACAACCTCAATGACTGTTCTTATATCACGAAATCCTTTTCGTGAACCGACAACCGTATATTTACCTGGTTTAAGCGATATCTCTTTTGAAAAAAATGATCCCATTTTCCCCACCTGATAAATGACCACCTCAGTCATGTTATCAGAACGTATGACAACAGGAACAAGAGCGGAAGCCCGGGTCACAAGTCTGTCAAGCTCTTCGATCTGGTTATCGAGCCGGCCCCCGCCCGGAGAAAATTGCCGTGCATAGCTGAGCAGACGTCCGGCTGTCTCAAGCTGGGCATCATCCTGGAGACGATGTGGTTGACTCAGGCGCGCCTCCAAGGCCTGGTCAAGCTCAATTCTTTTAGTTGCCTGTTCACGCCCGTTAACCGCAAAAAGAAGGTCTGGGGCGATCGCCAGGATCTGTTGGTAAGATGCCAGGGCCTCTTGCCACTGTTCTTTGCCGGATTGTTCTTCAGCACGTCTCTTCAAATTGTTGACAAGAACAGTCTCCTCCTTCTCTCTGAGCAATGCTTCCGCCTGGATAACTTCAGTATGGCCATTTTGTCCTGTCTTGATCGTTTCGAGGGTCTCCCGGGCGCGTTTGAGATCATCGTCTTCCAGATGATTGAAAAATGAACTCATCTGCTGTTCAAACATCTGTTTTTCAATGTGTTTTCGTACTCTGGCCAGAAGGGTCTGTGCCGGAATATGGCTTTTATCAAGGAGCTCCAGCTCCTTGAGCACATCTTCAGCGGCGAATAGATCCCCAGACCGTTCAAGCTCAAGCGCACTTCCGTAGAGAGCACGTAGCGCATCGAGGTTTTCTGCCCTTTGTGCCCCTGCAAGTGCATCCTGGTCCTCCGGGTTGATTGCCAGTGCCATGGTAAATGACTTGAGCGCCTCTTCACTGTTCTCCTCGGAAAGAAAACGATAGCCGTCTTCAAGAGAATTCTCGAACAGTGCTGCTTTGCTGTCAAGCAGGATTTTTAAATCGGTAACGGCCCTGTTATACTCTTTAGAGGCGTGCGGGTAATCCCCGCTGCTGAAATATTGATCTCCGGCTTTTTCGATATCTAAAACCTCCTGGTAACCCATCCCAGCCCAGGCGCCAATATTGTCGCCCTGGGCCTGGACCTTCAGGTTGAGGAAGGCTTCAAGCGCTTCAGTTGCCTCCTTTCGGGCCAGGCTCTGGTCTGCCTGATCTTTGGCTGCAATAGTCGTAGACGGTGCGGTCGTTTCGGCCTCGAGTTTTTTGAGCTGTTCTGCTCCTGTTGTCTGCACTGCAGGGTCTTTCAGGGATTCGGGGAGAATAAAGAGAACTGCCGCTGCTGCAGTGAGTAATACAATCATTGCCAGGAGGATCAGCAGAGGAGTCTTACTCGGTCCGGGAGGCGAACCTGCCGGGTTATCTCTGCCCGGCGGCCTGAGTTTTGGAGGATGTCTGGTTCCCGGTTCTGAAGAGTCCTTCGCGGTCATGGCGTGGCATCCGCCGCCTCAGCTGGCGGCAGGGGCGATTGCTGCGGATCGAGGTCAGGATAAAACCCCGTTTCCTGGGCATAGATCTGTTTGAGCATCTTACGCCACTTGGTGTATTGCTCTTCGGCAGAACCGGTAAGGCGCACGGTCTGGCCTTCTACCTGAATGACCAGGGGCTCTGCTTCAGCTGTAAAAGACAGGCCGAGCTCTTCGATGGCATCCTTATTTATTCTCCCTTCCTGGCTGGTCTGGTAGCCGCTGTACATGGAGTAGGCACCTCCGGCGATCAGTACTTCCTGCAGCGGCTGAGTCCTGACAGCAGTTTCATAATCGGTTGCTGCCCCAAGTGCGATGGCTCCAACAATTGCTGTGATTCCAAGAATCTGTTTGGCCAGGGCCTCTCTTTCAATTTCCCTCAGGGCAGATACTTCTTCCTGCCTGAATTTTCGCCAGTTGGCATAGGGCTGCCATAGGTCATGATAATATATGTCATAATAGTCGTTTATCGTGTCAACGAGCATTTCATCCCGTGTCTTTATTTTTGCAACACGGTCAAGCATCGGGTCATTTGCGGCAGGCAGCCGCTGTATATAGAGTCTGCCCTCAGGCGTTATGGCGAGGTAGCCGCTAAAGCTGTCGGGAGCCATGAACTGGGCATACTTGAGTGCGGCAACCTGCCGAATTTCATCAATTTCAGCCAAGCTCAGACTGTTTCTGTAAAATGCGAGGTCGTTGGCGATTGAGTTAAAGAGGTCCTGGAAGGCGTCCTCCTTCTCTGGTTCAACACCATTATGCTCCTCAGGCCGCGCTGTTTCAGCATATACCTTACGAAACCAGACAATGTTCCTGGCATCGATAACCTCAATCTTGAGGACCGCACTTTCCCCATCAGACATTTCAATTCTTCCGTTGACGAGCACTTCAGCACTGATATCAATGTCGGGAACAACCCGCACCGCCCCCCAGTATCCGGTTCGCTGGAGCGTATGCTTCAGGTGTATCGGAGCAAAACGGGCCTCTGCTGCCCTGATTTCTTCAGACAGACCCTGCCTCTCTTTGGGCTTTTGCGGCAGATTGCCCGGGTCAAAAACTTGAATGGATACGTTCAAGAGTTCAGTGTCATTCAGTTCCCTGCCCGGCAGAAATGGGGCAACCTGTTCCGGAACCTGGTTTTTTGGAATAGAGGCGCAGCCTGACAATAATGATAATAATAATACGACTGCAAATGCTTGTTTATACATTGTCATCATTTTTATCCCTGATGAAAATCGTCTCACGTTGGAGCAGATGGCTAGCGGATTCCCTCTTTGTACTTTCGATATTCTTCCCATAATTTTGCTTTTACCTCAGGATCAGTTTCCTGCTCAGCAGCTTCTTTCAGCTGTTTTGCGATGATATCATCATCTCGCTGAGACAAGTCTTTATTTCCTGCCGTTGGCGGGGTCTGTGACTGTTTGGTACTGCCGACAGCCGGTCCCTTGATTGCTGCCGGTACCGGGAGTTGAAGAAGTGTTCCGGGAGCCATTATTGTCAGCAGATGAGTCTGACGTGCCGGAATATCCGCTGTCGGTGCCGGAGGCGCCATTTCGCCCCTGAGAGGAGGGGTTGTTGACAGCATCGTACAGGTCTGTATCTGCTCCGCTGCCATTTTCGCGCTGTCTTGGTGCATGGCTGGCGACCTTCTGCTGCTCCTCGAGAAGCATTTCGTCAAATGTTCCAAGAGATTCACCGAAACTGGAATCAAGTGCTGTCAGCTTTTCATCACTGGTTTGTGAGGAGGTGGACGGTATTGTAGAGTGACGGGTCGTTTCAAGTTCACCATTCTGGGTTGTCGGGCAGCCAGTCTCCGTCAACGCCTTGATCCCACCACTATCAAAAAGCTGTTGGCAGTAATAGTAAATTCTTCCGTCAAGGTATGAAACAAAAACGAGCAGATCCTGCTGCTCTGTGCTCTGTTGCGCATTCTCCGCTGCCGATTTATGATGCCTGAGTACAATGCTATTCCTGGCTTTTACCAGGGTAGTAATCGTGGACCTGAGCTCCTCTTTCAACATGGCTCCTGCAGCGGTCGGAGCTGTCCAATGAGAAAGAATGGTGAGATGGAGTGTACAGATAAAAACGACTGTATGGCTGAATTTTATTATGGTACGCATCTCCGACGAGAGCTGAGCAGCTGATATCAGGTGCAGCCCCTGGTAAGAATGTTATTAACTGGTTGCCCGGTCTTGACAAAATTATAATTACGGTTGATAAAACTGCACATCATTCTTTAACTGACCTAACAGAATAATAAAACGATGACAAGAATCATCAAGAAGATGACCCTATCATTTTACCATGGTTTCCGTGGTTTTTTCTCATACCGGTTCCATGAAACAGGGGAGGGGAATTATGAGTTTTCGAGTCTTTTTCTGGCTACGGACAGCAGGTGCCGTGAGCGCGCTGCTTTTTGCGGCTGCCTACCTGGCCGGCTACATCACCTTTGCACTGACCGGTTTTGGTGTTATAGGCCTCATTGGCGGGACAATTGGTTATCGTGTTAATGGCGGCAGCTTGCCCGCAATCTGCGATTTATGCGGCCAGAAAGGATTGTTTCGCGCCGAATACGGGCATGGCTTTCGTAATGCCCGCCTCGTCCTTGACTGCCCCGGCTGCGGCCGTGTTGTGAACAGAGCCGGTGGCGGTGTGGAACCCGTAAGAGAAAAGACAAAAGGGCCCTAAGCCTCGAGTGTATCAAAGGCCGTCCTGATGTGGTCGCAGAGAATATCAGAGATACCTTCCAGCTTCCCAAGACCCTGATCATGAAAGGTTAGATGGATATTTTTGCGTTCGAATCGGTTTTTCCATGATGAATCGGTCTCACCGATAATATCCCGTTTGAAATGCATCCCTGCTACCATAAGAAAGGGAATAACCAGCACGTGTTGATGGCCGTCAGCGGCAATCTCGTCAATTACTGATGAGGAATCGGGAAACTTCTCGAGTGCTGCGACGAACAGCCGATTGCCTGTGCATTTACGCAGCACCGATTGCAGGGCAGGATAGGCGGTCCAGGAGGGGTGATCGGTACCGTGGCCGAGTATCAGAACAGCGCTGTCCGGGCTGCTGCTGATCAGCGGCAGCAGGGCCTGGGCCACCCTCTGGTAATCAGCCGGCGCGCTCAGCAATGGCCTGCCGATGGCCGTTGGCACACGCGATTTTGCGGACGACCTGACAATTCGATGGAACTCATGTCCCGGGGTGACATGCACCGACTGAATGACAATCCTGTTTTTAGAATTCCGGTTTAATCTGGCCAGGAGATCGCTGAGTGATACATCACCGTCTCCCTCCTGCCCGGAAAGTTTCCGGCGGACGGTTGGGGATGTAAAGGTCCAGTGGATGTGACAGTCGGAAAAAAATGGTCGCAGCGCACCATCAAGGCGATCATATGTCTCTCTGGCGGCAGTGGTCGTTCCAAATGCTGCGAGGATAAGATGTTTCATCAGAAAACGGTTCTTTATAGAGAAATTAAATGGAAAAAATTGTATTAGAGACTGTATAATATATGAATACTTCTGTCATACACAATGTGGAATGTGGCGAGCGTGAATTGAATTATTTTATCGAGATAAATCGGTCATCAAGTGCATTTTTTCCCTGATGATGCCTGACAGGCTCAGAGTTGGGTTGACAAATAATCGATGGTCGGATATTAATTTAGCTTTAAATGAAATAATTATTTTGGTATGTGGGTAATTTATTTAAAACCGGCTTTATAACGGCAAAGGGGTTGATGAAGTAAGCTATAAAGAAGAAAAAATTAACGGGGAGGAGAAAGTTTATGGTTAAAAAAATATCGGTTCTGGCCCTTGCCGGGCTTTTCGCTTTACCAGCCTTATCGGCGGCCAGCGGCGGACCAAATGTTCAGGATCTCGAGAGAAAGATTGAGGAACTGAGCAGGCAGCTGGAAGAATTGAAATCGGCAATGGGACAGCAGGCGGAGATGAATAAAGCGACCGCTGCCCAACTGGAAGATATGGATACGCTGGATATGGACGATCTCGAGGAGAGAATGGATGAGTGGGATCTTGCCGCTCGTTTCAAACTCGATGGGGATTTTCGATCTCGTCTTGATCTTTACAGCGCTGACACGGTCTTTGGCAGAAGCCTCAAAAATGACACCTTGTGGACCAACCGATTCAGGTTGAATATGCGTGTCAAGGCGACTGAGAATGTTGAATTCAAGGGTCGCCTGGCAATGAATAAAACCTGGGGCATGCAGTCTGCATTCACCGATGATTCAGGAGCCATGTGGCCTGTTTTTGACGGCAATGTCGGCAGAACACCGGCAGACTCCAGCGCCCTTTACGTTGATCGGGCCTACGTGAACTGGAATAATATCGGCGGCGCACCTATCTGGTTCTCGATTGGCCGCAGGCCGACAACCGATGGTCCTCCGTCTCAGGTTCGACTGGGGACTGATGAGCGGCTGGCAACACCGGTCGCCTTTTTCAACTATCCGTTTGACGGGGCGACCTTTGGCTATGGCTACAACTGGGGCAATGACGCCCTTGGTTCCGGTAAGGTTCGCTTCTGCTACGGCAGAGGCTTTGAAGACGGGCTCCAGGATGATGTTCAGGGACGGCTGGCGGATACCGATTTTGCCGGTATTAACTGGGATGTCGCCCATAAGGATACCCGGCTGCTGAACTTCCAGACCTTCATGGTTTATAACGTCTTCAACTATCCCAACTTCCAGGATCCGATTATCAACCAGGCATTTGGCGATATGAGCGGAATGGGGGCACGGCAGAATATCGGTAACCTCTGGCATACCGACGTGGTCTACCAGGATCAGGTATCTGATTTCAGGTATTTTGTATCGGGTGGCTATTCCCAGGCACAGCCCAATGCACAACGGTATGTTTAACGACTTCCCGGCGATGATGATGGGCCTTGCAGGACCGAATCAGGACAACCAGGATGGCTATGCCCTGTATGCCGGTGTCCGCTACGATATGGACAGTATCAATCTGAAGATCGGAGCGGAGTACAACTGGGGATCTGAGTATTGGATAGCGATGACTCCGGGTCATGACGATATCTACCAGTCGAAACTGGCAACCCGCGGGCAGGTCTTTGAGCTCTATACCATCTGGGATATCCCTGCTGGCGAAGCGATCTCAAGATATGGCCGGGCCTTTATCAGGCTGGGTTATCAGCATTATGACTATGATTACTCGGGATCTGGTGACTGGAATATGAAACCGTACGATCTTGGCAATCAGGCTGACCTGATGGCTCTGCAGATGATGGGCATGGATCCGGTCGAAAGCGCTGATCAGGTTTACCTGACCTTTGAGGCAAATTTCTAGATTCTTTTTTAATCAAAAGAGATCCATAATAAAAAGGGGTGTGTCGCAATAAAGCGCTACATCCCTTTTTTTGTTGTATTTTTCAGGACCCTGTTTTACCAATTATCTCTGGAGGCGGGGGAAGAAGAAACATGGGGTTATCAGGTGAGGGGCGGAGAAGAATAGAGATGAGCGTTGCTAAGGAGGACGGCTTGCCGGAGAGTCAGCCACATGTTCTTTAACCGTCACGGCGGTGTCAGCAGTGACCGGTTTGCAAGCCTCAATGCGGCAGAATCCGTTGGTGACGACCCAGACCGGGTAAGGGAAAATCTACAGATTATCAAAGAACAGTCTGGCGCAAAGGTACTGATCACTGCTCACCAGGTTCACGGGGACAGCATTGAAGTGGTTGATTCCACTGTTGAGTCAGACAGCTGTGTGGACGGTGTTGATGCCTTGATAACAAATGGTCAAGGTATCGGCCTGGCTGTTCAGCTCGCTGATTGCCAGGGCGTACTCCTGCATGACCCGATAGATTCAGTTGTCGCCGCCATTCACTGCGGCTGGCGAGGAAGTGTGATTGGGATTATTGAGAAGACAGTGAAGAAGATGCAGACTGTTTTTGGCTCTGAGCCGATAAATCTGCAGGCCTTTGTCAGCCCTTCACTGGGGCCATGCTGCGCTGAATTCATACATTACAAAGAGGAGCTACCGCCTGATTTTCACTCTTTCCAGGTGAAACCGTACTATTTTGATTTCTGGGAAATTACTCGCTGGCAGTTAACCGGGGCCGGGCTTGACAGTAAAAATATTGAAATTAGCGGGATCTGCACAAGCTGCTCCAATGATTATTTCAGTTATCGCAGAGCCTGTCGAAATGGTGACGGCAGGACCGGCAGGCATATCGCGGTTATCAGTCTGCAGCCAAGGCGCTGAGAAGCGCACGGGGTGAACATGAAATTGCTGATTGTTGAAGATGATAAGAAAATAGCTGCTTTTATAGAAAAAGGCATGAAAGAGGCCGCTTTTTCGGTTGATGTCAGGCATGACGGTCTATCCGGGCTGGAGTATGGACTCTCGGGAGATTACGATGCGGCAATTATAGACCTGATGCTGCCGGGACTTGACGGATTGGCGTTGATTGAGCGCTTGCGGCTGGAGCAGATCAACACTCCAGTACTGATATTAAGTGCCAAGCAGTCGGTTGACGACCGTATCAGGGGATTGCAGAAGGGAGGTGATGATTATATGATCAAGCCGTTCTCTTTCAGCGAACTGCTGGCAAGGATTCAGGCCTTGATCAGGCGCAACCGTAAAGACACCGAACCGACCACCCTCAATTATCAGAACCTCAAGATGGATTTACTGCGCCGCACTGTTCATCGTGATGGTGAGAAAATTGATCTTCCAGCCAAGGAGTACTCCCTGCTTGAATATATGATGCGCAACGCGGAGATGGTTATTTCGAAAACATCAATACTTGAAAGGGTGTATGACTACTCGTTTGATCCCCAGACAAATGTGGTTGATGTACTGGTGTGTCGGCTGAGAAATAAAATTGACCGGGATTTTGACAGGAAGTTGATACATACCGTCAGGGGTATGGGGTATGTTCTCAAGACTGATTGAAAAAAGACAGCTGCAGAACAGAAAACTCCTCTTTTGCCTAACCACCCTTGTTCTCTGGGTCCTGCAGATGGTATTTCTGTCAGTTATGCTGCAGTCTGTTAAATATTACCTGCATCAGGTCATTGAGCGAGAGCTGGAGAGCTCAATGACGATGTTTGTTCAGCAAAACCAGAATCTGATCAGCCTGCCCGATAGGTACGCACCGGTTTTTGACGAGAATTCGCTCAGCGGCTTGAGTTTTGTCCGAATTATCAAAAACAATGAACAATTGCTCTACTCAACGTCGGCTGATGATCATCTCGATTTCCGAAGCCTGGCAGAACTTGATCCTCATGAGAGCGGCAGCTGGCTGCCTCTGTTCAAGGAAGAGTCGAATGAGCAGGTTGTCTGGAATGTTCTTTCTGTATCGCCCGTAGATAATTTTGTTATCCAGGTCGGCAGCAGAGATCAGTATCTGCATCGAATGTACACCGATCTTGTTCACTTTCTCTGGTTATCAGTGCTTCCTTCCCTTTTGCTTTCTGCCCTTCTAGCCTATGTGGGTTTCAGGCTCAGCCTACTTCCGCTTAATTATCTGGCTGAGCGATTGCTCACTGTTCAGACGGATAAAGAGGGTCTGCTCGAAGTCCCATCAGACGGCAGAGCGGAGCACCAGGTTATCTACCGCCGGCTGAACCGGATCATTGAGCAGAACCGTCAGCTGGTAAAAGAGATTCAGGAATCTCTTGATAATGTCGCCCATGATCTGAGAACGCCGATGACCCGACTGAGATCTGTCGCCGAGTATGGACTGCAGGCTGGTGACGATTCGGAAAAACTTCGCGATGCTCTGTCCGATTGTCTTGAAGAATCTGAACGTGTTCTGTCAATGCTGAAGATTATGATGAGCGTTGCGGAAGCAGAGTCGGGAGCCATGAAGCTCGAGTACAGTGATATTGATATTTCCAGGGATCTTACTGAAATTGTTGAATTGTATGAATACAGTGCCCAGGAAGAGGAGGTAAGGGTTGTTTTGAACGTGCCAAGTCAATTATGGACGAGAGGTGATCGGACAAGACTCTCCCAGGTGTGGGCGAATCTGCTTGACAACGGCATCAAATATAATCAGCCAAAGGGCTCTGTTACGATATCCGGTTATTTGACTGATAGTCGGATCATCGTGGTTTTCCAGGATGACGGCATGGGAATTTCGGCCCATGAAATCGGCCGGATATGGGAACGGCTGTATCGCGGTGACAGAAGCCGCAGTCGCCAGGGGCTTGGTCTCGGACTCAACTATGTAAAGGCGGTGATCGAGGCCCACGGCGGTACCATTGATGTGCAAAGCGAGCTCAACGAGGGTGCTGCCTTTCGAGTTGAACTGGAGCGCAGACCCGTCGAAAAAACCGGATAATCAGAGCGGCTCTTTTGCGTATGGTGATTCTGAAAAAAGATTACAAGGGTGGTGCCCTGTGGTATCGTTAGTGGCCTGAAAATATCCAACTATACATTTGATGAGACGATGACAACCATAACTATTGGAACAAGGAAAAGTAAACTGGCCATGTGGCAGACCGAAACGGTCGCCCGAATCCTCAACGATAACGGTATTAACACGGCCATTGTCGCCATGGAGACCAAGGGCGACAAAATCCTCGATCGGTCCATTGCCAAAATAGGCAGTAAAGGGGTTTTTACGGAGGAACTTGAAGAAAAGCTCGCCAACGGCTCCACTGACATTGCGGTGCACAGTGCAAAGGACATGCAGTCTATCCTGCCGGACGGCTTCAGCCTGATAGCCTTTACCGAACGGGAAAAGAGTCACGATGTACTGGTCGGTTTCAGGGGAGATATTGATCTGCAGGATAACAGCCAGCAGGTCAGGGTGGGGACATCTTCAGTTCGAAGAGTGGCCCTGTTGAAACATTATTATCCCCATCTCCAGTCTGTGCCGATGAGAGGCAATTTGCAGACCCGGATCAGGAAGCTGGAGAATGGAGATTGTGACGTGTTGATGCTGGCCTATGCCGGGGTCAAAAGGATGGACTATGACAATATGATCATCCACCATTTTCCCGAAGATCAGTTTGTCCCTCCGGTGGGCCAGGGATGTATTGCTATTGAGGTTGCTGACAGCCTGGATATAGATAAAAAAAAGGTGGTTCGTGACTGCCTGAACAACCGCCAGAGTGAAATTTGTTTGAGGGCCGAGCGAGCCTATCTGAGAACCCTGGAGGGTGGTTGCTCCATTCCGGCATTCGGACATGCCGTCTTAAAGGACGACTGTATCGAGCTGCGGGCTGGTCTGGCAAATCTTGATGGCAGCTGGCTGCTCTGCAAAACCTTGACCGGGTCAATTGAAAAACCTGAAGACCTGGGTCTGGAACTGGGGAATTATATTCTGGATAATGAAGGAAAAGCGGTACTGGCGGCGATCAAAAAAGATCAAAAGAGCTGACCAGGATCCCCAGGGCAAAAATCCTGGTGATCCTGGTTCGCGAACCGTAATACCCCGGTCAAATGAGCTTTGAGTCGGCCGGGATTGCTTACTAATCTGCAGTTTTCCTTTCCTTGATAAGCGCCCTGAGATAATCGAGCCACTGATCGAAACCTTGGCCGGTGGTAGATGAAAAATCCATGACAATGAGCGCTGGGTTCAGCCCGAGAGCCTCTTTTTGTGCCTCTGCCACAGGAAAGTCAAAGTAGGGAAGCAGGTCTGTTTTGGTAATGAGAAATACCTGCGAGCTGGTAAAGGCTTTGGGGTATTTTGCCGGTTTGTCTGGGCCTTCGGGAACAGACACCAGGACAATCCGTTGGTGCTCGCCCAGATCGAAGGTGGCCGGACAGACAAGATTGCCCACATTTTCGATGACCAGCAGGTCTATATTGTCACCACCGGGTTCCTTTTGCAGCCGGTGAAAGCCCTTGTGGATCATGGATGCATCAAGGTGGCAGGCCCCGCCGGTGGTAAGCTGGATAACCGGAACGCCTTTTGCCCTTATTCGTTCGGCATCTCTTTCAGTTTCAATATCACCCTCAATTACTGCGATATTGATCTCACTGCCGAGTTTTTCAATTGTCTGTTCAAGCAGTGTTGTTTTGCCGGAACCGGGACTTGAGATCAGGTTCAGCGTGACGATGCCCTCGTCATCAAAGTGCGCCCTGTTGCTTCGGGCCATGGCATCGTTTGCTGCGAAGAGTGATCGGTTGATGTCAACGATGACCGAATCGTCGTGACTGGGTGAATGACCGTGGTCAGATTGGTCATGGTCATGAATGTGGGTATTGCATCCGCACGCATCGCACATGGTTTGTTACCTCTTTGTATTTCTTTTAAACTACTCCATTTCTACCTGCTGCAGAATCAGATCGTCTCCGCCTTCGGATATGAGAAACGAGTCACTGCACTTTGCACATTGTTCCGGCCGCTCACCGCTGGTCTCCACGCTGTAGCCGCAGCTGCTGCAGCGATAGGTGACGGGCGGAATAACAATTTCGAGCGTTGCATCCCGGACAAGATCGTCTTCTTTGGATAAAATGTCAAAGCCGAACTGGAACGAATCGACGACCACACCGGATAACGGTCCGATTGACATGGTCAGCCTGAGAACCTTGCCGGCATTGTTTTCTCTGGCGATGCTGTAGAGCTGCTGAAAGAGCCCCTGGACAAGAGACATTTCATGCATGGTAAAGGCCTTTTTCCAGGTTCATTTTTTTTTCACCTGAACGCCGTCTTTTGCAAGACGCTGAAGGATCAGTTCGGCGATATCCTTTACACGCGGTGCCACCACATCGGAGAGTTCGACGGTTGTGGCAAGTGTCTTCGGAACGACACAGTAGAATTCAATCTGCTCGGGTGCGGCGTCTCTTAGTTTACAAATTTCAAGCACTTCAAGAAGACCCAGCTGGTGAGGAGACATCCTCGTGCTGATTTTACCGGCTTTTACATCATCGTTACTGTAGTAGTGCATTGAGCCCGGTTCGGCATCTATATCAACCACATCGATAACAATCACCGGGTCACACTCTTCGAGGAATGGACTCATGTAAATCCCCGCAGTTCCGCCATCCTTGAGAATAACATTATCCGGGAAGGTATAGTTGTCTTCCAGGTATTGAATGGTGTGGATTCCGAACCCTTCATCACCGACAATCAGGTTACCGATTCCGAGGATACCTATCTTTTTGTCTGTCTGTTCCATGATCGTTCCTGTTAGCAAATTCTTGGCAGCGGTTCACCATGCAGCGGGGTCACAACCCTGGACCCGCCGACCGGTGTATTGATTAAAACTCGGCCGCCCTTACCCGCAACCAGGCTGCCGATGATGACCGCTTCCCGCCCTTCAGCAGTCGTTCGCATCAGCTTGAGGACCGCATTGGCCTGGGTTCCGTCAACAATTGCCAGACATTTGCCCTCATTTGCAAGAAAGAGCGCTTCAAGACCGAGGATTTCGCAGGCGGCCCGAACTTCAGGGCGGATGGGCAAACACTCTTCATCCATGATGATGGAGAGGTTGCTGCTGGCTGCAATTTCGTTCAGGGATGTCGCCACCCCCCCCCTGGTAGGATCTCGAAGTGCGTGAACAGCTCCTGGAAATTCTGTCAATAAAAGGGAGACCATTTTATGCAGTGACATGGTATCGCTTCTGAGGTTTCCATCCATCGATATGCCTGCCCTGCGGGTCATGATCGTTATGCCGTGATCTCCCATTGACCCTGACAGGATAACAGCATCACCCGGTTGGCCGTTTTTAGAAGAAATGGAGACGTTATCGGGAACAACCCCGATACCTGAGGTATTAATGAAAATCTTGTCTCCTTTTCCCCTTGGCACTACCTTGGTATCTCCGGTGACGATGGGGACCCCGCTCTCTTCTGAGGCCTGACCGATGGAGATAACGATTTTCTCAAGATCGTCAAGATCCATACCTTCTTCAAGTATAATTCCAAGGCTCAGGCAGAGCGGTTGGGCCCCCCTCATTGCCAGATCGTTTATGGTACCATGGACAGCGAGTTTGCCGATGTCTCCGCCAGGAAAAAAAATTGGATCCACCACATAACTGTCTGTCGAGAAGGCCAGACGACCATGCTGGCGGTCGAGAACAGCGCTGTCTTCCAGGGTTCTGAGAATAGGGTTGTCGAGGTGCTTGAGAAAGAGATTACTGATGAGATCCTGGCTGGCAATGCCGCCGCTTCCGTGATCCAGCAGAATAGTGTTATCTGGCATAATTTTCTAATCCATGCAGAAGAATTGGGTCTGAGGATCTGCTCAATCTAGTTTTTATCATGTCCGGGAGGAGGTTGTCTGGCAGTAAGTTAAAGGTCTCTACCGTATTTATGGTACGCAGCACAGGTACCTTCACTGGAGACCATGCAGGGGCCGATGGGGGTTGCTGGGGTACAGCGCTTATCAAAAAGAGGACACTGGGGTGGTATGGTCTTACCCTTGAGAATTTGTCCGCATAAACAGCCTTTTGCCTCTTCAGCCTCGACAATGGTAATATCAAGCCGCTTCTGGGCATCAAAGTGGGCGTATTTTTCTTTGATAGCAAGTCCGCTGAGCGGGAGCATTCCCAGCCCTCGCCAGGTCATGTCAACCGGTTCGAAAATTTCATTGACCATGGTGAGCGCCCGCTGGTTGCCCTCCCAGGAGACGACACGCTGATAGATGTTATCGACTCTCGGGCTGTTTTCTGAAACCTGCCTGGCAAGCAGGATCAGACCATTGAGCAGGTCGGCTGGCTCAAAGCCGGCCACCACACAGGAAAGACCAAACTTATCAACAAACGGCTGATAGGCTCCGGCGCCGATGATTGCAGAAACATGTCCTGGGCAGAGCAGGGCGTTTATCTTGAGATCAGGATCCTGCATCAGCAGCTCGAGCGGCCCTGGAATAACCTTTTGGGTTGAGAAAACGCAAAAATTGTCAATTTGTTCACGATGAGCCGCCAGTATCGTTGCACCAATAGCCGGTGTGGTTGTTTCAAAACCGACGCCGAGAAAAACAACCAGGTCATCAGGGTTATTCCTGGCTATGGCAAGTGCGTCCATTGGAGAATAGACGATATCGATCCTGGCCCCCCTTGCGCTTGCCTGGGCCAGGGAGCCATTGCTGCCAGGGACCCTGAACAGATCCCCGAAAATGGTGACCCGCACACCCGGTATCTCCGCCATGGCAATGAAGGCATCCATGTGTGAAGCTGAGGTTACACAGACAGGACAGCCAGGTCCCGAAACAATCTCCATTCCTTCAGGGAGAATTGAACGAACACCATTACGGAATATTGCCATGGTGTGGGTGCCGCATACTTCCATTAAGCGGACCGGTTTGGTAACCGACTTTGCCAATTCAGAAACAAGCGGCGCAATCAGGGCCTTATCCCGATATTCATCGAGATGTTTCATTATTCATCACCGGCGATTAACATCTCTTCAGGCATGTGAGATGCAAGCTCCCGGATAAGTTCGATGTTCTTTTTCGCTTCTTCTTCAACCAGCGAGTGGATCGCAAATCCAGCGTGAACAATGACATAATCTCCAACTTCCGGCCAGCGATCAACGACGTCGAGACGAACCTCTGTGCTGATTCCGTTCATGTTTACGGTGGCAATCTGGTTTTGAGTGAAATCGTCAGGGTCACCCTCTGTTTTTTCAACTCTCATGGGTATTGCAAGACACATGCTGTAAACCTCCTATAATCGTCTGACCAACAGAGATTCCTCCATCGTTTACAGGAATCTGAGAGCCGGTATATGGTGTAAGGCCAAGTTCGGTCAGAGTGAATATCAATCCTTCGAGCAGAAGCTCATTTTGCATACAGCCTCCAGACAATACCACCTTGTCAATCCCGGTGATTTTGGAAAGTGTCTCAACAAGGCGGGAAATAGTGCCGATAAGCCAGGAGTGAAACTGCAGCGCAATTTCCGGTGGATTTTTTCCGGACGACACATCATATACTACTTTCTTGACAATTTCCGAGGAAATAATTTCCCATTTCTGGTTATTTTTTTGATGCAGATGTGCGGAATATTCATGAAGTGCATGAATCAGGTTGTTTTTCCAGTCACTTGTAACCGCTCTATGGGCGCACGCCTCAAGCTGCATGGCAGCCTGTCCCTCAAAACTGGAAACCATATTGAGACCAAGAAGCGCTGATATTGCATCAAAAAGTCTGCCGCAGCTTGAGGTGTGCGGGCTGTTAAAATCCTTCTCAAGCATTTCAATGATCATTTTTCTCTTTTCCGGGGCAATTGGATTGAGAATCTTTTTTTGTGCAGCTTGAGCGCCGTGTGCTTTGTGGAGAAATGAAAGTGCCATCCGCCAGGGTTCAAATGATGCAGCATCACCCCCGGGCAGCGGTATGGGTTCCAGGGACCCAAGGCGTCTAAATGAGGTCAACTCACAGAGCAGAATCTCGCCGCCCCAGATTGTCCTGTCGGTCCCGAATCCGGTGCCGTCAAGAATTACCGCAAGCACTGGATCGCTGATCCCGTGTTCTGCCATAACTGCGACACCATGGGCGTGATGGTGCTGGACCTTGTAAAGCGGCAGCTTGAGTTCTCTGGCATAATGGCTGCTCATATAGTCCGGATGAAGGTCGCAGGCGACGGCAACGGGTTCAATTCTGAAGACATTCTTGAGGTGCTCAACTGATTCACTAAAAAACTCAAAGGAGGAGAGATTAAACAGGTCTCCTATATGCTGACTCGGAAAGATTGAATGTTTCCGGGCAAGGCTGAATGTGGACTTCAATCCGCCCCCGCAGCCAATGATCTCGGGGAGTTCGTACGACAGTTGGAGGGGGGAAGGGACATAGCCGCGTGAACGCCTGAACATCCTCGGTACCTTACCGATAGACTTGACCACAGAGTCATCAACTCTTGTAACGATTTCCCTGTTGTGCAGGAGAAAGAAGTCCGCTATCGAGCCGAGCCGTTTCAGGGCATCTTCATTGGAAATGCAGATTGGTTCGCCGCTTGAATTACCGCTCGTCATTACCAGGGCTTCGGGGCAATGGGGCTGGGCAAGCAGAAGATGATGGAGCGGTGTGTAGGGAAGCATCACCCCAAGATCAGTGATATCTGGTGCCAGGTTGGCAGCAAGACCATGATCTTCCCTTTTCTTCAGCAGGACTATGGGATGTTCTGGTGAGAGCAGCAGCTGAGCTTCATCATCAGACAGATGACAGAATCTACGGACCATGTCGAGGTCCCTGATCATGACGGCAAGCGGTTTGTCTGGTCTCTGCTTGCGCGCGCGCAGCACGGCCACGGCAGAGGCCGAACAACCGTTGACACAGAGGTGAAAACCACCTAAGCCGCGTATTGCCACTATTGCCCCATGGTCTATCGCTGAGACAGCAGTGGAGATAATGTTATCGCTTTCAATTGTCTCACCATTACGATCATGCCAGGAGACTGCCGGTCCGCAATCAGCGCAGGCATTAGGCTGGGCATGGAAGCGCCGGTTGGTCGGGTCTTGGTATTCCGAGGCACATAGAGAGCACATCGGAAAGACTTTCATTGAGGTCTTGGGCCGATCATAGGGAATTGATTCTGTAATGGTGAAACGAGGACCACAATTGGTGCAGTTAATGAACGGGTAATTGAAGCGCAAGTCGTGGCGGTCAGATAATTCTTGTAAACAATCGTCGCAGACAGCAATATCAGGAGGTATGACCGCATTGGCCGATCCGCTGGGCTGACTGGCAATAATCGTAAATGAGTCGGCGCGAAGCGGTTCTTCAAGATGAAGATAGAGAAGATCGGTAATTCTTGAAAGTGGAGGGGCTTCCAGGGAAATTGAGTCGAGAAATGAGTAGAGATCTTCATCCCGGCCGCTTGCTTTGATTAACACGCCATCACCGGTATTGGTTACCGTACCGGTGATGGAAAAACGTGCAGCAAGGTTGAAAATGAAGGGTCGAAACCCGACGCCCTGGACGGTGCCATGGACGAGAATTTCGACCCCATTGTGAAGAGATTTACGCCTTGTGCGTGAATTTTTTACCGGTGAATATTGAAGAAATAAGTCCTTCCGGTTCTTGTACATCGTTCCACACAACCAGATAAATATGAATAAAGGCGAAAATCATAAACCACCACATTAACAGATGGTGAATGTAACGAGCCCACTGCTGGCTTCCGAAAATCGAAAGTCCATAGCCTTCCCAGATCGCGATTTCCGGATAGAGCATATAGAAACCGCTTACCAGCTGGAAAACTGCAGCTATAATGGTAATCACATAGGTCATACCTGCAAGAATGTTATGACCGAGTCGATCCGGGTCATGAGTATCTTTTATATAGCTGTAGAGCAACAGGGTGTTGAAGAAGTTCTTGATATTGCGGGGTGTTACCGGCAGATGCTCCAGAATGCGTTCCTGCTTGTTGCCGAAAATGTACAGGAAAATCCTGGTAAGGACTGCCGCGGTGAACACATAGCCGGCAGTAAAATGGATAAAACGCATGTAGGCCATCGGCCAGCTGACACTTCCCTCTCTGAGGCTATTGGTCCATGGTCCGTTAATGTAGAACCCGGTAATACAGAGAGTGATGATGGACAGTGCAAATGCCCAGTGATACAGTCGGAGCAGGATGCTCCAGCAATGTTTCTTTTCATACGCCATAATAACCTCCTATCGGTAGTAGCCGAAAGTTGAAAGTTTGATGAGTTCCCAAAATTACAGGGCCTTTACTTTCATTACTTCCCGCCCTTCCGGATCCAGCATGTGCACTGCACAGGCAATACATGGATCGAAGGAGTGGATGGTTCTCAGAACCTCAAGCGGTCGTTCCGGATCGGCGATCGGGTTGGCCAGCAGGGATGCCTCGTAAGGTCCGAGCTGGTCCTTGGCGTCACGCGGTCCGGCGTTCCAGGTTGATGGAACAACAGCCTGGTAGTTCTTGATCTTACCATCCTGAATAACGATCCAGTGCGACAGCAGTCCGCGAGGCGCTTCATGAACACCAACACCTTTCTGCTCTCCTTTCGGGAAGGTCGGAGGATTGAAAATTTCTGTATCGCCTTTGCCAACGTTGTCGACCAGCATATCCCAGTGCTTGAGCGCCAGGTCTGCCATCAGTGAGCAGCGGACAGCGCGGGCTGCATGACGGCCAATGGTTCCAAACAGGGCCTCGGGTCCGACCTTGGTACCGGCGATGGTGCTGACGAGACCGAGAGCCCCGTTAACACGCTTGACAATTTCTTCATGACCCTGGGCATAACCGACGAGCATCTGGGACAAGCGGGCCAACCTGCATCGGTTTACCTTCAAAGCGAGGCGCCTTGAGCCAGGTGTAACGGCCTGCTGCATCAAAGTCGGTGTACTTGGGTTCGGTATCTTCTTCCCATGGATGCTTCTGCCAGTCTCCGTCATACCAGGCACGGGCAATTGACTCCTCGACGTTATCCTTGAAGTACGGATCACTGAGGCTGGAAATTGGCTTGACGCTTGCGAGATCCCCGCCCATGATGGTTCCGCCCGGCAGGTCAAACTCTGTTGCTGCGGCATTCAACGGCATATCCGGAGCTGCCAGGTAGTTGGTTACACCGGCACCGTACGGGAGCCACTCGGCATAGAGGGCACCGACGGCGGCCACGTCAACAAGGTATACTTTGTTGACAAATTCACGTACTTCGGTTACCAGCTGTCTGACACGATAGAGCCGCTCAATGTTCAGGGTTGCTTCGTTGTCCAGGTTGATGGCTGCGGTGACACCGCCAACAGAAAGATTCTGAATATGCGGGTTCTTGCCGGAGATGACACCAAGTGCTGTGGTGGCTTTGCGCTGGTAGTCAAGTGCTTCAAGGTAATGCGAAACCGCCATCAGGTTTGCTTCGGGCGGCAGCTTCATTGCTGAGTGACCCCAGTACGCATTGGCAAATGGCCCTAACTGGCCGCTTTCTACCAGTGCCTTGACCTTTCCCTTGACCGCCGCAAACCGCTTGGAGCTGTTGCCAGGCCAGTCTGAAAGGGATTCGGCAAGTTTCTGGGTTGCAACCGGGTCAGCATCGAGTGCGGAGACAACATCTACCCAGTCGAGGGCTGACAGTGCATAAAAATGAACAATATGATCGTGCAGACAATGGATTGACTGTACGAGGTTACGGATCAACTGCGCGTTCAGCGGAATCTCAAGTCCGAGTGCATTCTCAACTGATCGGACTGACGCCAGGGCGTGTACGGTGGTACAGACACCGCAGATTCGCTGGACAAAATGCCATGCATCACGTGGGTCGCGACCTTTGAGGATATTCTCAAGACCCCTGAACATCTGACCTGAGGACCAGGCATTGGTGACCGCACCGCCGTCGACCTCTACATCTACTCTTAAGTGGCCTTCGATCCGTGTTGAGCGGATCAATGGTAATTCTCTGAGCCATCTGTTAAACCTCCAAAAAATGTGTAACCGGAATCAACCAGCATCTGTGATTGGTCCCGAGGTTATTCGTTTCTGTTAAATGACACGTTGAAATTATCATTCGTCGCTGGCGGATTTTCCTTTGATTATTCGTTTTCCTATTCCGACTGCAGCGTGGATACCGACAGCAGCAGCTGTCACACCAAGAACTTTTTTGCCTACGTCATCGGCATCGGCAATAATACCGGCACCAGGAATCTTCACGTTTGGAATCCTTTCGTAGAACGGTGTCATGGTATCCCAGAAATTTGGCTCAGTACAGCCGATGCAGCCGTGGCCGACCGAGACAGGCCATACACCAGCTTCGTTAAAGCGGGCAACCGGACAGTTGGCAAAGGTCTCAGGGCCTTTACAGCCGACTTTGTAGAGGCAGTAACCCAGTTTGTGGTATTCATCACCAAATTGTTCAACAAAGCGTCCTTCATCAAAATGAGCACGTCGTTCACAATGATCATGAATCCGTCGACCATAGGCGAATTTGGGACGCTTCAAGCCATCAAGGGCCGGCAGTCTGTTGAAGGTGAGATAATGGAGGATGGTTCCGAGCAGGTTAACCGGATTTGGCGGACAACCTGAGATGTTGATAATCGGCTTATCATGCACCAGCTTGTCAACACCGACGGCACCGGTTGGATTTGGGCTTGCAGCCTGAATACCGCCAAAGGTTGCACATGTTCCGATAGGCGATGATTGCAGCTGCCTTTGAGGAGACTTCCTCGAGGATATCCAGTGCAGTTTTTCCGGCTATTTTGCAATAGATACCGTTCTCGGCTGTCGGTATTCCGCCTTCAACGACGAGAATAAACTTGCCTGCATTTTTCTCCATTGATTCATGAAGCGCCTGCTCTGCCTGGTGACCAGCAGCGGCCATGACAGTCTCATGATAATCAAGGGAAATAATATCTAGAATCAGACGAGCCAGGTCCGGGTGGGAACCTCGGAGCAGCGTCTCAGAGCATCCGGTGCATTCCTGAAAATGCAGCCAGATGACCGGGGGACGCTGTGCTGAGGTTGCAGCTTCCACCATTTTGGGAACAACAGTCTCGGAGAGTCCCAGAGCGGCTGCTGCCATGGTGCATCCCTTCAGGAAGCCGCGTCGATTTAATTGCGGATCCAGAGTTTTGTTTACCGTGTCTGCCATATCAACCTCCTATTGCTGAAACAACAAGTTGGCGCTAAGCGCGGTTATACCAGTACGTGATACCAGTAAAATGTAATAAAACAGAGATCCGAAAACCCTGCAGCATACCGTTGCACTCTCCCTTTTGTGCATCGGTTTTGAGGTGAGAGATCTCCAAATAATAAAGAAATCAACAGTAGTTAATAGATAAACTATGGGGTGAATGTCAATTCATTTTCCTGAAATATGGTTAAGTAATCCTTAACATATATTATCAAAATAAATGATGTGTTTATAAATCTGCCAGATTAGCAACCATTTGACGGTAAGTGCGGCACATAATGATCGAAGTTGTTAGGGGACCCTTAAATTGCCAGAGTCTGCTGAAAGACTACTTTTTTAAACCAAAAATGCCGCCTCTCTTGACCCCTGAAAATGCCGGTCGACCGGTGTGCTTTGACGTTCTTCTTTTCTTGTGGAGGGGTAATTGCTCGGGGACTGACCGCTGCGGGATGGAATGGCAGGAGTCAGGTAGAGGGACTTTCTCCATGGCCTCCTGCAGACAGTGGTAGAGCAGTTTGCATTTTTCGAAATAGCTCTTTTTCCTCAGCCATTTAGGCCATGTATTGTCTTTGTTGTGCAGGATGATGGCCGGCAGGTAGGTGAGTAAGGTTGTTATTTCCTGCCGAATTGATCGTTTCAGATTAAGCTGCAGGCCGATTTCCAGGTTGAGCGCTTCTCGAATCTGTTTTGAAAATCGAAAGAGCTGGGGGCCTTTGACATTTCTATTGAGCAGGTCAAAGCGATTTATCGCCCAGGGGGTCAGGATCATTGCCAGCAGAAAGTAAGCGGGCTGCCGGTGATTGCCAGATTGAACAGCTGAATTGTTGAGCCGGTCAATCGTCGCGAAAATGGCTGAGAGGTTTTCCAGGCAGGAGTCGCCGTTTGGCAGGGGTGCATAAAGGATGGGCTCATAGAGGGCGAACAGCTCCACAAAAAGGCCGGAGTCAACGGCAAGTCTGAACCACTGTTCCGAGGCTCCACTGTAAATATCTTTAAGCAGTTCATCGCGCAGCCGTGAAGTGGGGCAGAGCTTCAGCTTGTAACTGTTTACAGCCAGCGCCTGCCAGCTTCGTGACTCAATCGTGAAGCCGCTTCGAGCGCTGTGGCGTATAACCCGCATCATCCTCACCGGGTCACGGTTAATCCTCTTATCCGGTTCACCGATTACCCTGATAATCGACTGGTCAAGGTCAGCGACTCCCCCCACATAATCAATGATTGTTTCACTTTCGACTTCATAAAAAAGCCCGTTAATCGTTAGATCACGTCGCTGGGCGTCCTCGTCTAAAGTACCGAAGGTATTATTCGGCGCCAGGACGCTCTCAGGTCCATCGAGGTCATGCTCACTCAGGGATCGAAGGGTTGATATTTCAATAACTTTTCCCTTCCTGAAGAACACCTGAACCAAACGGAATCGGCGGCCGATCGTCCTGCTGTTTGGAAAGAGCTTACGGACTTGACCGGGGCGGGCATTGGTGCTGATGTCGAAATCTTTTGGACGCGTGCCAATGTAGAGATCTCTGACACCACCGCCAACAAGGTAGCTGGAGAACCCGGCCCTGTTTAGTTTTCTCAGAACCCACAGGGCGTCGTCATCAATCATCGCCTTGGTGATTGGATGTTCCGAGGGGGGAACAATACGGGGAGTGATCGGTGTTTTTTCGGTCACGAAACGCAGGGAGGTGTCAAATTATTCAATTGATTCAGTTCAGCAGGTTCACACCGGAGGGGCAAAACCGCAATTTTCCTTGTAAACGGATTCCGCCTGGCTGATAAATTGTCTGAATATCTCGGCAACGGGAAGAATGTCCTTCATCTTATAGGTGTTTTCCCCTGAGAAGAACAGTCCCTTTTCATAATCACCTTCTCGCGAGGCCGTCAGCCGCTCATTGATACAGTAGTGGTGATCACATTTTTTCAGGCAGACATGTTTGCATTTCTTGGCGGCCATGTCTACCTTGCTGGCCAGTGCCTGAACAAACGGCGTGTTCAGGGCCCGGCCCGGTAGACCAACAGGCGAAGAGGTAATGACGATGTCTTCCTTGGTGGCGTTCAGGTAGGCCTGTTTAAATTCATCAGCAACGTCGCATTCTTCGCTGAGCACAAACCGGGAGGCAATCTGGACTCCGTCTGCCCCGTACTTGTCCATCATTTCAGCCATCTCATAGCCGTTGGTAATACCGCCGGCAGCGATCAGCGGCACGTTTTTAATGACATCGCGAATCGGGGGAAAGATGGTTCGGAGCGGTTTGTCTGTTCCCAGGTGTCCCCCCGCTTCTTTTGCTTCTACGATAACCGCTGCTGCCCCAAGTTTTTCGGCAAGTCGCGCAAGTGTCGGGGATGAAACGATCATGGCGATCGGGATATTGTGCTGTTTTCCGATCTTGAAAATATCTCGTGAGAACCCGGCACCGGTAACAATCATGTCAACACCGGCTTCGATTGAGCCGATGACCAGATCGTAAAAATTTTTCATTGCATACATGATATTGACCGCAATGATTCCGTCGGTTTCACTGTGTGCTTTGCGGATATCATCTTTGAGTTCATCTTCAGGGATGCCGGAACCGCCAATGACACCGATACCTCCGCATTCGGCAACGGGTGCTGCAAGCTTTGAGGTGGAGACGCGAATTGACATTCCCCCCTGGATAAGAGGAACCCGTGCGGTCAGGTTGCCAATTTTCAGTGATGGTAACTTCATGTAAGAAAACTCCTGTGTTTCAAATAATGGATGGAAAGTCGATAATGCCTATCTTGCTGCTATTTGTCAAGGAGAGTATGGAAAAGAACGTTAAGCGCTCGATCGCGGGGAGCTGCTCTCCGATAACCAGCAGGTTGCGAAAATAGACGATAAAACAAGGTTATGCGGGTGAGAGCGGGCGATTCGGGAGAGCGCTTGACATTTGGCTGCATTTAGGGTTACTTAAAACGTTTTTCTAAACATATTTTCAATGATTTGCTGTTGGTAAGGAGGTTCTGGTTTGAAGCTCAAGGCTTTGAATGGTTTTAAAGATATACTGCCCGATGAAATACCGCTGTGGCGCCAGGTTGAGTCAGTTGCCAGGGATATTTTTGAACGGTTTCATTTTTCTGAAATAAGATTGCCGATTCTTGAGCAGACAGAGCTGTTTGCACGATCTATCGGTGCTGACACCGATATTGTCGAGAAGGAAATGTATACCTTCGTCGACAAAGGGGTAACCATGCGGCCGGAAGCGACCGCTTCCCTGATGCGCGCCTATATCCAGCACAGTATGCATGCAGCGAAACCGGTGCAGCGGTTGTTTACCATTGGACCAATGTTCCGCCATGAACGACCCCAGAAAGGGCGTTTACGCCAATTTCACCAGATGGATGTCGAGATACTTGGATCGCCAAGTCCCCGGGTTGATGCCGAATTGCTGGCAATGGGTGATTTGCTGTTCAAGGAGCTCGGGGTAGCTGTCAGCCTTGAAATCAATTCACTCGGGTGTCCTGAGTGCAGACCAGCCATATAGAACTCAGTTGCTCGATTTCATACATGCGAGACTCGAGCACCTCTGTGATGATTGCAAGAGAAGAAGCAGTAAAAACCCGCTCCGGGTGCTGGACTGTAAAAAACCCGGCTGTCGTGAGCAGGTGGAAGCAGCCCCTGCAATCACAGATCATCTCTGTTCAGCATGTCATGAGCATTTTGAGGTTGTGCAGAAAAGCCTGGAACAGCTTGGCGTCCAGTATACACTGAATAAGTTTATGGTACGCGGTCTCGATTATTATATCAGAACCACCTTCGAGTTTATAACCAGCGATCTGGGTGCGCAGTCTGCGGTTTGTGCCGGAGGCCGCTATGATGGTCTGATTGAGATGCTTGGCGGCGGGAAAACTCCGGGCATTGGTTTCGCGATGGGACTTGAGCGGCTTGTCCTGCTGCTTCAGCAGAAAAACCAGCTTTCAGTCAAGAATGCCGAAGTTGACCTGTTCCTTGC
Source organism: uncultured delta proteobacterium (assembly GCA_963710015.1). Classification (GTDB taxonomy): domain Bacteria; phylum Desulfobacterota; class Desulfobulbia; order Desulfobulbales; family Desulfocapsaceae; genus MADRE3. The sequence continues at coordinate 87,780 of CAVPYP010000015.1, forward strand.
AGGACTGGGTGAAACAGCCTCAGATCACTGTTATACCTTGATGAATAAGTTGAGGAAAGAAGGACTCAGGGTTGATATGGACATGGAGGCCCGAAGCCTCAAGAGCCAGATGAAGCAGGCTGACAAGGCCGGCGCTGCCTTTGTCCTGATCCTTGGAGACCAGGAGCTGAAACAGGGAACTGCGGTGCTGCGTGATATGGCAACCAAAGAACAGGTGGATGTGGCAATCGACAGCACAGCCATCAAAGAAGCGGTGGCGTAAAGAAAACGATTTTTAACTCAAGAGAAATAGAGAAAAGGGGTCGTATGCCCCGGGATGTAAGTGGGATAATTATGGATTCAATGGGCAGTTTACGCCGGTCTCATCACTGTAATGAGCTTGGTATTGACAATGTTGGTGATACAGTAACATTAATGGGCTGGGTATTACGTCGGCGAGATCATGGCGGAGTAATTTTTATAGATCTGCGTGACAGGCAGGGCATTACCCAGATCGTCTTCAATCCGGAGATTAACCCGGAGGTCCATGAAAAGGCACACAGGCTTCGAAGTGAATGGGTACTTGCCGTGCAGGGGAAAGTGGAGCCCCGTCCGGGTGATATGGCAAACCCAAAGCTGGTTACCGGGGAGATTGAAGTACTCATCGATGATCTGCGGATCCTGAATACAAGTGAAACGCCGCCGTTCCCACTGGATGAAGAGAGTGAAGTCTCCGATACGCTCCGTCTCCAATATCGTTACCTGGACTTAAGAAAACCAGAGATGGCGGCAAACCTTATCACCCGTCACAATGCCGTTCAGGCAGTGAGAAGCTACCTGAATGATAACGGTTTTCTGGATATTGAAACGCCAATGCTCACCAAATCCACTCCGGAAGGGGCGCGTGATTATCTGGTGCCAAGCAGGGTGAACAGTGGACGGTTCTATGCGCTTCCCCAATCCCCTCAGCTTTTCAAGCAGCTGCTGATGATGTCCGGAATGGATCGTTATTATCAGATTGTAAAATGCTTCAGGGATGAAGATCTCCGCGCGGACAGGCAGCCCGAGTTTACTCAGATCGATATGGAGCTGTCCTTTGTTGACGAAGAACAGATTATAGAAATTGTTGAAGGTATGATGGCCTCCCTTTTTAAAGTTACCAGGGGCATTGATGTCAGTCCACCGTTTAACAGGATCAGCTACAGTGAGTCGATGGCCCGTTACGGCATGGACAGGCCGGATACCCGATTTGGTATGGAACTGGTTGACCTCACGGAGATTGCAGCATCCTGTGAATTCAAGGTTTTTAGAGGCGCCGCAGACGGCGGCGGCACCGTTCGCGCACTGAACGCCAGAGGGTGCGGCTATTTTACTCGAAAAGAACTGGATGATCTCACTGAATATGCCGTGCAGTTCGGAGCCAAAGGGCTTGCCTGGGTAAAAATTAAAGAAGACGGTTCCTGGCAGTCTCCGATTGCCAAATTTTTCTCGCCTGAAGAGCATCAGAATATTGACGCTGCACTCCAGGCGGAGCCTGGTGATCTGCTCTTCTTTGGTGCCGACAAAACACCCGTAGTTTTTCAGGTTCTCGGTGAGCTTCGTGTTGAGTTGGCACGCAGGCTGAACCTGCTTGATAAAGATGTTTTCAACTTTGTCTGGGTTACAGATTTCCCGCTTGTTGAGTATGACGATAAGGAAAAACGCTATCAGGCTCTCCACCACCCGTTTACCGCTCCGCGGGAAGAGGATCTGGATAAACTTGAATCAGACCCCGGGGCGGTTTGCAGCCGAGCCTACGACCTGGTGTTGAATGGTACCGAAATCGGGGGCGGATCGATACGAATTCACCGCCCTGAGACACAATTGAAGGTGCTAAAGGCGCTTTCAATTAGCGAGAAGGAAGCTGAAGAGAAATTTGGCTTTCTGCTTCGGGCTCTGGAGTTCGGTGCTCCCCCTCATGGTGGTATTGCCTTCGGGCTTGACAGACTGCTGATGATTATAACCGGCAGTGATTCGATCAGAAACGTCATTGCCTTCCCCAAAACCCAGAAGGCAACCTGCCCATTAACAGATGCACCGTCAGCAGTTGCACGCAAGCAGCTGACAGAACTGCATCTCCGGCCGGACTGGAAAGAGTAACCCCTGAGAACGCGGCTGGTGGAAAGCAGTTTCTACCAGCCATGTTCTGCCAGCTGAATAAGGAACAAATAACTGCCCGACACGAACAGTCCGCCGATCAGTGCGATGGTAATCAACATGAAAAACAGAGAGCGGCAGTGATTTACCAGCTCGATGGTTTTCTCTTTCAGACTCCTGAATGAGATCCGGGCCGGTTTTATTATCGACGACCAGCCAAAGGTTCCCGAAATGATTGTTCCTGCGGTCAGATTGTGTGCCTGTTTCATAACGTGCCTCCCTTTAATGAAATGGTTTCAGGAAGCATAACAGCGGAGGGGTATCACAGAGTGAGTACCCTTATTATTTTTTGAAAATAACTAAAAAATAAGAATTCGCGGCCGCGCCTGCACTGATGCCTGCTGAGCTGCGTCCATTATTTATTTGCAATCGCCGGGACCGATTAGCAGCAGATGTCTGCTATCTATTGCTTTTTATTTCATATCATGGAATTAACAATATGAAAGGATACTGCATTTAGTTGTCATCAATGAATATAAAGAGATGATGGAGGACGACATGATCATGAGAATTGCCGTTTTGCTGTTAACACTGCTGGTTTCTGTTTCCGCACATGGAAGAGAAATTGCTGGAATTGACGTCCCCGAGACTGTCAGTCAGGCTGATGGAACAGTATTGCAGCTCAATGGGGCAGGAATCCGGACGAAGGTGTTCTTCAAGATTTATATTGCCGAGCTCTACCTGGCAGATAAGCAGAGTGAAGTACCCTCGGTTCTTAATGGTGATGGGGGCAGGCGGATCGTCATGCATTTTCTCTATGATGAAGTTGGCAAAGAGGATTTGGTCGAGGCCTGGAACCACGGTTTTCAGGGAAACGGTTCTGCCGAACAGCTGGCGGAGCTTTCTTCCCAGATCACCTCCTTCAACGCACTGTTTGATACGGTAAAAAAAGGTGACCAGATTATCCTGGACTATATTCCCGGGAAGGGAACGACGGTAATGATTCGGGAAGAAATGAAAGGAATAATCGAAGGAAAGCCCTTTAATGACCTGCTGCTATCGATCTGGCTGGGTGAAAAACCGGTGAGTAAAGCCCTTCGTGACGACCTGCTCGGCAAGTAGATCTGCTGAAGGAAGGGGTCAGGTAGCAGAAAAATAGCCTCGGTTTTTTCCCGCCAGCTGCGCGGGCAGGTATCCTCATACAGAAACGAGCTGCGCCGTCATCCTGACCGATAACAACCCGGCCGGCAACATCTTTGACAGTCTCACCAATTATTTCCTGAAACGGGGCACAGGAGTAAGGCGATACTGTTTTCATTGTGCTGTTCCTTCGCTGCCTGACTCTGCTCTGAGCTGTGCGGGCAATTATAGATCCGGGAAAACGTTTTGGCGAGGATTCGTGGGTTGCCCGGGTCTTTGCTCATCACTTTTCAAGCTGCTTTAAAGAAGCAGCTTTTCGTGAACTGCTCATGCCGAGATAGATGGCCGCGAGAACGAGCCCGACCCCGACCCAGTTTACCAGTGTCGTATAACGGTCAAAGAGCAGGACATCCCAGATGAAAGACAAGGCAGGCTGAAGAAGCAGGAGCAGGCCGGCAATAGACGGTATGACCCTGGGCAGACTGTTGGCAATCAATACCCAGCCAATAGTCTGACTGAACAGGGCAAGACAGACAACAGCCCCGAACGAGGAGACCGTGGGGATGGTAAAGGACGCACCCGAAAACCCGATCGCCGGTACGAGCATCAGAGAGGCGAGAAATGAAATAATCATCAGGTTGTAAAACGACGACACATGAGGTTGATTGGCCTGGAGCTGGCGCATGGCCAGGAGAAATATGGAATAGAATAGGGCCGTCAGCAGGGCGAGACAGATACCTAAAAAGTAGTTGTCACCAAGTGAGTTCCATTCAAAACCGATAACCAGGAAGAGCCCGAAGATTGCCAGCGGTACCGAGATGATGAACCTGAGGGATATCCGTTCACCGAAGACGGTGATAGAAATGAAGGTCAGGACGAACACCTGAAAATTGCCGAGTATCGTGGACAGTCCGGGGCCGATATAGTCGATGCTGGCGTGCCAGCAGACAAGATCGGCAGCAAAGGTCAGGCCGCACAAAAAAATGAGAAAGATTGATTTGACTTCGATTTTATGCAGTTCCTTTCTCCAGAGACAGCCGATAAACAGAAAAACAGTGCCGAAAAATACCCGGTAAAAGGCGGAAACCGTGGGATTCAGATTGGACCAGGCAACCCAGATCCCCGAGAAGCTGATAAAAGTTGCCCCGATAAGAATAGTGATGAGTGGATTATTGGCTGGAGGTGGTCGTCGCATATCAGTGTCGGTTAAGTGAGCGGGGATGATAACAGCCTCGTGCGGGAACGGGAAGAAAAAACAATCGGTTGCGGGTAATATAGTGCGTGCTCCTGATCGATAAATATATGCGCCCTGTGCAACGTGAAAAAGCGGGCACTTGCGCCAAAACACAGTAACTACACGTTTTTGTGGTGTTATACGCAACGTAATGAATTCTCATTCATAATTTTGCCTTGATTTTTGAATAACTATTTGTTAAACTATCCGAGGTTATTGTTTTTGTGTTGTGCAAGTTGTGCGTGTGCACGGCATGGTAACAGGCTGTCTGAATGAACATTAAAATCATCGAGCTGAAAAGTGGCTGGTGCCGACATCTGGCAGTTGCCGGGATTTGGTGATGATGGAATAATTTTTATAGATAAACTTTGCCGGACGAGAGAAAATGACTAATCTGAGCACGAAATATCTGGGTTGGAATCTTAAGAATCCTGTTATTGCGGGAAGTTGTGGGCTAACCGGCTCGGTGATGAAGATAAAAGAGGTGGCTGAGGCCGGGGTTGGGGCGGTTGTTCTTAAATCGTTATTTGAAGAACAGATCGAGGCAGATCTCAAACAGAACATCGATTCTTACCAAACCGACTACCCCGGAGCGTATGATTATATCAGGGAGTACACCCGCGACTCCGCGGTTTCTGAATATCTGGATATGATCAGGGATGCCAAAAATGCGGTTGATGTGCCGGTAATTGCCAGCCTCAATTGTGTGTCGGCTGCTGAGTGGACTTCATTTGCCAAAAAAATAGAAAAAGCCGGTGCAGATGCGCTTGAAATTAATATTTCCTTGCTGCCGAGCGATTCAAGACGCTCCTGCAGTGACTATGAGCAGGTCTATTTTGATGTTATCGAGAAGGTTACAAAGGGGCTGTCAATACCGGTTGCTCTAAAGATGAGCAGCTATTCTTCAGCCCTGGCACATCTTGTCTCCCGCCTGCACTGGACAGGAAAGGCAGCCGGTTTTGTTCTTTTTAACCGTTATTACAGGCCGGATATTGATATCAACAGCATGGAGATCAAACCGGCAGGTGTGTTCAGTACACCGGAAGAAATAGCAACACCCCTGCGTTGGCTCGCGCTGCTTTCCGGAATGGTGGAAAGTGATTTTGCCGGCTCCACGGGAGTACATGACAGTGAAGGAGCAATCAAGATGCTTCTTGCCGGCGCTTCAGCTGTGCAGGTTGTTTCAACCCTTTACCAGAATGGAGCTGAGCGGGCTGCTGATATTATTGCCGGGCTTGAGTCCTGGATGAATGATCACTCTTTCGATACGATCGATGCGTTCAAAGGCCGGCTTTCTTATGAGAGGCAGACTGATCAATCGCACTTTGAGCGGATTCAGTTCATGAAGCATTACTCTGGAATAGCATAACAGCAAGGTATTTGACACACGAGGAAATGACGAAGCTCGATAGCTGACCTGGAAAGCGCAGCCATGGAGCTCCTATCAGGCGTTCTCACGCCTTTAATTTAAGAGCTTGAATTTGCAGGTACTATGGCACCTACACTCACATTCCCAAAAGGCGGAGTACATCCGCCTGAGTCGAAAAAACTGACGGAGAATCTGCCGGTTGAGGTTATGCCTCTGCCGTCAGAGCTTGAAATCATTCTCGGGCAGCATATTGGTGCACCCTGCAGCCCGACGGTTGCCAAGCGTGCAGAAATTAATGAAGGCGATTTGATCGGGGAGGTCACCAGGGGGCTCGGCGTGCCGATTCACGCTCCAGCTGCAGGAAAGATCAAGGCCTTGGCCAACTCAGCACATCCAATTCGGGTAAGTTCGCCTTCCATCACACTGCAGGTTGACAAGGATGCAGCACCTCGAGAGTGGGCTGCAAAAGAGTGGCAGAGCCTCTCTTCTGAAGAACTTCTCAAGAAGGTTTACAACGCCGGTATTATCGGCATCGGCGGAGCCGGATTTCCAACCCATGTGAAATTGAAGCCGCCGGCGGACAATCCAGTTGACACCCTTTTACTCAATGGTGCTGAGTGTGAGCCGTATATCACAGCAGATCATCGCATGATGATCGAAAAAACCGTTGAGATAATAGAAGGAGCGAAGATCCTGCTCAGGATACTTGGCATCAGGGAGTGTGTGATTGGTATAGAAAATAACAAGCCTGATGCGATCAGGGTCATGACAGACGCAGCAAATGCGGCAACAAACAATGAGTATACCATTCGAGTTGAGACCCTCGAGGTAAAGTATCCGCAAGGTTCTGAGAAGCAGCTCATTCAGGCAATAACCGGTCGAAAGGTCCCCGCCATGGCCCTGCCGAGTGCAGTGGGGGTTGTGGTACACAACGTATCAACAACAAAAGCGGTATATGATGCGGTGGTTCTCGAAAAGCCTCTGATTGAAAAGGTTGTTACCATCTCGGGGAACGGTATTGCAAAGCCTGCCAACCTCTTGGTCAAAATCGGAACGAAGGTCAGCGATATCGTTGATTTTTGCGGTGGAACCAAGCCTGACCTGGCCCGTGTTGTCATGGGTGGCCCGATGATGGGGTTTGCGGTGTCTGACCTTGCAATCCCGGTGACCAAAACCACCTCGTCTGTGCTGTTTCTGACCGAGGATGAAATTGACACCAGCCCACTTTCTGCATGCATTCGATGCGGATGGTGCCTTGAAGCATGCCCGATGGGCCTTGAGCCCAAAGAAATTGGTATCTATGTTGAAGCCAATCGTGCTGAGGAAACTGAACAGTTTGGTGTTTTTGAGTGTTTTGAATGCGGCAGCTGCGCCTATGTGTGTCCGGCAAAACGGCCACTGGTGCAGTTTGTACGTCTGGCAAAAATGAAAGCAAAGCGTTCTTGAGCAACTGAACGGAAAATATTAACTACGGTAGCAAGGAGATTCGCCATCGAACCGAAAGCAACGGAAAATCAGACATCGACGCCAGCAGCGCTGTGGAATGTATCAGTTTCTCCACATGTTCGCAGTTCTGAGTCGGTAGAAAAGATCATGTGGACTGTGGTGGCTTGTCTGGTTCCACCACTCATTTTGTCGGTCTTTGTCTTTGGCATTCAGGTACTGCTGATTACGTCAGTATCTGTGTTGAGCTGTATGGCTGTAGAGGCCATCAGCCAGAAAGCTCTTGGCAGGCCGGTAACCGTTATGGATGGGAGCGCTGCCCTTACCGGCATGCTGATGGCCTTTGTGATCCCTCCCGGTGTTTCATTTTTATTGCCGGTTCTCGGAGCGGTAATGGCGATCTATATCGGTAAACATCTGCTTGGTGGGCTGGGATATAATATCTTCAACCCGGCCCTCCTGGGCAGAGCGTTTCTGCTGGCCACATTTCCCGTGGCGATGACCTCTGCCTGGCTCTCACCGATCACTGACGGGGCTATCTTCTCATATTTCGGCAGCGGTGTGGATGCGGTATCGACAGCAACGCCGCTGGCTGTCATGAAAGAACAGGGAATGGCAGTATTTAATGAGATGTTTGGGGCACCATCTGAAATATATGGGACCTTCTTTCTGGGATGGCGTCCCGGCAGTATCGGTGAAACATCAGGGATACTGATCCTTATTGGCGGGCTGTACCTTATGTACCGTCGCTATATTACCTGGCATATCCCGGTATCCTTACTGGGCACGCTGGCCTTGTTAAGCTGGATTTTTGGTGGCGAAAACCTCTTCTCTGGAGATCCCCTGCTTGCCATCCTTACCGGCGGTGCCCTGCTCGGCGCCTTTTATATGGCAACAGATTATGTCACATCACCGACTGGGAAAACTGCTCAACTGGTCTACGGGGCTGGAATTGGTGCCCTGACCGTTTTAATCAGGCTGAAAGGCGGTTATCCCGAAGGTATCTGCTATGCAATTTTGCTGATGAATCCACTGAGTACAGTACTGGATGGTTTGTTCAAGCCAAAACGGTTTGCCCCTCCAATGGGAGGTGAGAAATGAAAAATATCCTCACAATCATACTCAGGCTCACCGTCTCCTGCCTCATTGCCGGCCTGATCATGGGAATGACTTTTGTTTTCACCAATAAGGCGAAGAAAGCAAATGAGCACGCCCGTGAAGAAAAAGTGGTCTATTCCCTTCTGGGATACTCCAAGGCGAACCCAATTCCTGACTCAATGGGGCTGCATGAAATTTTTCGTTATGTTGTCAGCGATGGAGAGACCCAGTCGATAGGGTATCTGCTGCCGTCTGGTGGACATGGCGATCCGGAGTCTTTTAATTTTGTCCGAATTGACCTGGACGGAAAATATCTGGACAGCAGCGCTGTTGCAATTTCAGAGGTAAAGGTCAAGGAGCAGAAAGACAGGGACGCCGCAGTGCAGCTTGCTCTTGGTGCCGGCAGAGGTGTACGATTTGTCGACCAGACCATTGTGGTTACCGAAGGTGACGGCAGACGTGCCTATCTGCTTGGCGGAAAATTTCCCGGGTATAAAACCAACATAGCCATCATGCTTGCGCTTGATCCAAGTTATTCCATATTGGGTCTGGAAGTAATGGAGCATGAAGAAGACCCGGGACTTGGTGCTGAAATTGAACAGGAATATTTTAAGAATCAGTTCAAGCTTAAACCATTTGAGAGGATAAAATCTATTGAAGTCGTCAAAGCCCCGCTACCAGATGAGTATTTTGATGCGCTTGAGGGCAGGGTGGATGAATCTGCAGCTGTCGACATAATGAAACAGTATAGCGACCAGGACATATATGCACTGACCGGGGCGACGATCTCGTCCGCAGCGGTGAGCACCGGTGTCAGGGCGATGACAAAGAAATTCGCATATCGCCTTGATATCCTGGATCGGGTACTCACTGAACAGCAGATTGCGGTTCCCTTTTAAATAATAGAGAGGTAACGAACGTGGCTAACGAGAATTCCAGCTTCCAGTTGCTCGCCAACGGTATTCTGAAAGAGAATCCGATATTTAAACTAGCGCTCTCCATGTGCCCGGCGGTCGGTATTTCGACTACGGTCATCAATGGTCTTTTGCTTGGCACAGCCGTCCTTTTCGTCCAGGTGTTTTCAAGTGTGACGATATCAGCGCTGAAAAATTATATTCACCCGCGTATTCGAATACCCACCTATACGCTGACCATTGCAACCTGGGTAACGGTTATAGATCTGAGCCTTGCTGCTTTTTTTCCAATGGCGTATGCCAAGATGGGCATCTTTGTCAAGATTATCGTTGCCTTTGCCATTATCACCATGCGGCTGGAGATGTTTGCCTGCAAGGAGCACGTTTCAGATTCCTTCTGGGATGGTCTCGGTATGGGGCTTGGATTTCTGGTCGGCATGGTCGTTATCGGTTTTGTCCGGGAACTTCTCGGATCTGGCGCCATTCTTGGCTATGATGTGCTCGGTTTTAAACCGCTGCTGTTTTTCATCCTGCCGAGTGCCGGTTTTTTTGTGGTCGGCTTGATGATGGCCTTTTTTAACTGGATCGAAGTAGCGTATGCACAACGGAAAAAGGGGTAAGCCATGATAGGGACTAAAAAACTGATATTTCTTGCAGCTGCACTCTTTGCCTTTGGCTTTTCGAGCCTGGCACAGGCGGCGGGTCTGGTCGCGTCAACAGAGTTTGGTGGCAGAAAACGAAATTATCGTTTCATTCAGTCACCGTGTCGATTTAGGTGAAGCAGCCGATCCAACCCGCTATACTGTTTTTGAAGAAGCGGACCCGGATATACGGCTGGCTATTACAAATATTGACGTATCCTCTGATGGTACGCAGGCGGTTATCACCTTTGCTGACCCGCTGAACACCACCCAGACCCATATCGTCAATACTTCAGGTATCGGCGGTATTGCAAAATCGTCATTCTCGGTCAGTAAATCCTATCTCGGCTACCTGTTTTCGATATTGATTTCTGCCCTGCTGATCAACAACTTTGTCTTTACGAAGTATCTCGGGCTTTGCGTTTTTTTTGGAACGGCTAAACGCAAAGAGACGGCAAAAGGGATGGGGGTTGTTTTTACTGTTGTAATCGTGGTGGCCTGCTCCATGAGCTGGGTCCTTTATAATTATGTGCTGAAACCGTTTGATCTGAATTATCTGCAGATTGTTATTTTCATCGGCCTCACCTCGCTGACGGTGCAGGCGGTTGATACGGTGCTGCGCAAGGTCAACCCGGTTATGTTCAAATCCTTTGGTGTCTACCTGGTCCTGGTTATCGCGAACTGTATTATTATCGCCGTTCCCTTGCTCATGGCCAGCAATGAATATAACTATTTCGAGACGTTCATGCTGAGCCTTGGCGCAGGCGGGGGATTCCTGCTTGCCCTGTACCTGATGAGTTCGGTCAGCGAGCGGCTTGAACTTGCCAGGATTCCGCCATCGTTTAAAGGGCTGCCGATAGCATTTATTGTGGCTGGCCAGTTTGCCATGGCTTTTCTTGGCTTTTCCGGTCTACAGTTGTTCTGATCAACTTTAGTGAATTTTCGTCTCAAACAGGAGATTTGAAGCGGTTATGGATATTGAATTAGTAAAACTTGCAATTGGCGGCCTGGTTCTGCTCGGCTGTATCGGCCTCTTTTTTGGAATCGGATTGGCGATAGCAGCCCACAAATTTGCCGTGGAGTCCAATCCACTGATCGAGGAGGTCCTGGAGTCATTGCCGCTGGCCAACTGCGGCGGCTGCGGTTACCCAGGCTGTGAAGGATATGCAATCGAAGTTGTTACCGACCCGGATGTTCCGCCAAATCTCTGTTTTCCGGGAAAAGAGAAGGTAGCCGAGAAAGTGGCAACCTTGACCGGCAAGAAAATGGCAGCCATAGAAGATACCGTCGCAGCAGTGCGCTGCTCACGGATTGAAGGGCGGGTGAGCCATAAACATCGCTATATAGGCTTTTCCTCCTGTACTGCGGCGGGCCTTGGATATGGTGGCCCTTCAGCCTGTCAGTACGCCTGTGTCGGGCTGGGCGAGTGCGCTGAAGCGTGTCCTTTTGACGCCATCCAAATGGTTGAGAATTTTCCGGTAATTGACCCTGATAAGTGCGTCAGCTGCGGCGTCTGCGTTAAGACCTGTCCCAAGAATATCATAGAAATACAGTCAATGAAGGCCCGCGTCTGGGTGCCGTGCTCCAGCAAAGATCTTGGCAAGGTGGTCATGGGCGTCTGTAAGGTTGGCTGTATCGGCTGCAAGATGTGTGTCAAAGCTTGTCCGGCTGATGCAGTAACCTACGAAGGAAACCTCATAAAAATCGATCACAAGGCCTGTATAGCCTACGGTCCGTCTTGTGAAGAGGCTTGTGTGGAAAAATGTCCGCGCGATATCTTTAAAATTTATGAAAGCCGCCAGGTTCTCGCAAGAGATGTAGCCAGCGGCTTGAAGATGGCCGGTTGATCGACCGCATCCTGAAAAGATATGGTGGATTCTGACAAGATCAGTTCAGGACGACGATCTTTTTTGAAGTTGACAGGTCTGGTGGGTTTCGGCAGTCTGGCAGCTTTTATGCTGCCTGCTGAAACAGCGGACGCGTTTCTCTTTAACAGGAAAGAGTACAAAGTCAGCAAAACCCGTCTGGCCATGGGAACATTCGTTGCCATGACGGCAATTCACCCCTCAAGGGACCAGGCAGAAGAAGCCTTCGGCCTCGCGTTTGACGAGGTCTACCGTCTCAGTGGCCTGCTCAGCAGGCATTCCCCCAGCTCGCCGGTCAGCAGTCTCAATAACACTGGGTTACTCGAAGAGAGTCCAGCTGAGGTTCAGGAAGTGGTTGCCCGCTCTCTCTATTTTAACCTTGAGAGTGGAGGGAGTTTTGATATTTCAGTCAAGCCACTCCTCGATCTGTACCAGAATAGTTTTGAATCAGAGATTTCTCCTGACGAAGATCAGATAGAAAGAGCAGTGGATCTTATCGGCAGTAAACACATTCGTATTCAGGACAAAACGATTTCCCTGGCGCGCGAAAACATGGAGATAACCCTTGATGGTATCGCCAAAGGATATATTGTCGACCGTGCTTCCGATATCCTGAGAACCAATGGGATCGATAACCACCTGATCAACGCCGGCGGTGATATCAAGACCTCAGGAACTGCAGCCAAGGGTAAAGAGTGGACTGTTGCAATACAGGACCCAGACAAAAAAGGAGCCTATCCCGATGTTATTAAACTATTCGATGGTGCCATTGCCACCTCTGGAAATTACGAAGTATTTTATGATCGGGAAAAGGTGTTTCATCATATCGTAAACCCCTTTACTGGTCTATCCCCGCAATTGTCTGCAAGTGTATCGATTACCGCCTCAACGGTAATGGACGCAGACGCCCTTTCAACAGCAGTTTTTGTCCTCGAACCGGACGCCGGTATCAGCTTTATCAACAGTCGGTCGCATTGTGAATGCTTTGTGATCGATCGCGGCGGAAAATCATACGCCTCTTCTCGGTGGGGCATTTGATCTTTTTCTCTTCAAATCTCCTGTAGGGCGCGAAATTCGCTTTTTCCCCCTTTGCATGGACCAATTGCACCTGCGGTCTTATTGTTTTGCGGGAGATGTCAGGGAGCAGTCCAATTCAACAAGGAGAGACAGCAATGAAAAAAGTAGCAATCGGCCTTGTAGCCATAGCCGTGCTGGCAGTTGCCGTTGTGTTTCTGCTGGTCGGCAATCTGGATAAAATAATCAAGGGTGCACTGGAAGGTGTCGGCTCAGAATTACTCGGCGTTCCCGTTGCGGTAGAGGCAGTTGAGCTTGAGCTGAAGAGCGGGGCTGGTCAGATTACAGGTTTCAGTATTGCGAATCCACCAGGTTATGCAGACAAAAATGGTTTTCAGATGGACACGATTCGTCTTGGAATCGATCTCGGCTCACTGGGCAGTCAGCCCACCGTGATAGATGAGTTGACAATTCAAAGTCCGATGATCGAACTTGAAGTAAAAGAAGACGGCAGCACAAATCTCCAGACACTTCTTGATAATATTGACAAGAACGGCGCCAAGGCTGACAAGAAGGCTGCGGAGACACAGCCCGAGTCTGAGGGCACAAAGAAGGGTGAAGCGGCTCGACTCAGGTTTAACAAGCTGTCGATTACCGGGGTGACGGTAAACGCGGTTGTCCCCGGAAAAGAACCTGAGACGGTTGTCATTCCCGATATCGTCATGGAAAATGTTGGAGGGGAGGAAGGTATTACTCCCGCTGAAGTTGGCAAAGTCATCCTGGGAACTATCATAGGAAGCAGCCTGAAAGCGGTACTCGAACGGAAAATTACAGAGAAGGTTGAAGAGGCTGCCAAGGGGCTTTTGGATAATATTAAAACGAAATTCACTCCTGATAAAACGAACCAATGAACTCCGTCTTCCAGGAGCGTTCTCATTCAATTTCCGCTCCGGGAGTCTCTGGCCCTGATCTTGTTTGGTAGCGTTCCTGTCAAGCGATCGTTTTTTGATCTGAGAGTGTTGCGATAACCTCCTTATCAACCGATCGCAGGTGCAGGTCAGACTGGGGAAAAGGAATTTCAATACCGGCGAGGCTGAATTCGTACTCGATATCCTGATTCAGCTCACTGAGGACGATGAGCTTGTCATTGAAATCCGATATCCAGACCCGCAGCTCAAAGTCCAGTGAACTGGCACCGAATGCAAGGAAGAGAGCAACAGGTTTGGGGCTACTGAGGACAATTGCGTTTGCCTCTGCACAGTCCAGCAGAATCTTAAGAACAGTAGAAATGTCAGATCCGTAGGCAACGCCAACCGGTACCTTCACCCTTATTTTCTTCTCAGCAAGGGTCCAGTTAATAACGCTTCCGGTTATGAGTTGGGAATTGGGAATAACTATCTCAGCATTGTCGAAGGTCTGCACTATTGTTGCACGAAGACCGAGTTCTTTGACTTCTCCGACATCTGCACCAACCTCAATCATATCACCAACTTTGATCGGCCGTTCAAAGAGCAGTATGAGGCCACTGACAAAATTATTTACTATGGCCTGGAGGCCGAAGCCGATACCGACGCCAAGAGCACCGCCAAGTATGGTTATTTGATTGAGACCGAACCCCAGAGCGGACAGCAGGATGATAAATCCGACAAAAAGTATGGCATAATGAACAAGTCTGTTAATCGAAATTTGGGCGCCCTTGTCAACCTTATATCGAGGGAGAACCTCTTGTTGAAGAAAGGCTCTGATCCCACGCGAAACGAAGAGTGATGAATAGATAATGAAGACGACAGCGAGTATTGACCCTGGTGTTATGCTCAGTGAGAAAAATGAGAACTGCAGTGATGTAATTGCCGCAAACGATGCATTCAAGGTCGGATACAGCCAGATGATGTCGAGAACTATCGTCAGCCATAGCAGCCCATGGGCAAGGACGATTACCGGGGTTATGCCGTTGACGATGGTATCTGCATTCTGCTTAATAATTTTGATGGGAATGTTGGTCAGAGCGAGCTCCAGCAGCCCTGATGTCAATCGCACCAGGAGCCAGACGACCAGGGTTGCACCAACGAGTGCAAGCACCTTGCCGAAGATAACCACCGCAAACTGATCAAACCCGGCTATTCCGGTAATGATGACGGACAGTGGAAAAATGGCCCAAAGCAGTATGGCCCAGGTAATAGTCCTCTCGGAAGGGACCATCATGCGCCGGGCAAAGAGCAGAAAATAATAGGAGAGCAGCGCTGCACAGAGATAGAATGCCAGCAGGTAGGAAAGCAGCTGCGGAAGATTAACGGCTGCCATCAGAAATGTAATGCCAAGAAAAATGAGAAGCTGTTTCAATAAGTTGGTTTGCCAGTTTTTTTTGCAGACCAGATCAATAAGAAAGATCAGCGCCATGATAAGCGGAAAATAGAGCAGAGTACCCCAGTCGGGCGGCAGATTGATGTTTATTTCCAGGTTGTCCAGGATGAGGAATCCAGTTCCGAGGATGAAGAGTGCTGAGGCCAGTGGTCTTCTTGTGAACGGGTACCATTTGCTTGATGGGTTTGTTAAAATCTGGCTGAAATGAATGAAGCATGCCAGACCAAGGATAAGAATTGTGCAGAGGAGCATTTTACCGAGGTGCTGCCTGACATAACTCCATTGATATTTCATGAAAAGGCGGATGTTTTGCCAGCCATTCCTGAAAATCTGGGCATTGATCTGTTTGTAAAAATCAGCGGACAGCATCGGTGGAGAGGTTTGCTGGGCACCTGCCTTTTTGATGTCATTGAGCCGGTCCCTGACAATATCGGTGAGCACATAAACACGGGTTTGATTCTGGCCAACCTGCTGTCCTGCCAGGAGGTTCGGCTTAATTTGTTCCTCTATGAGGTTTTTTGCAGTATCAACGGTTTCGATCAAAGAATCGACATCTGGAAAGGAGCCGTGGAGATCCGGGTCGGCCGTTATTTGCTCTATCAATAGCCTGCAGTTGTTTTTCTTTCTCCAGCCAGGTTTTGTATAATTGTTCAAGATGCACAATGTGAGACTGTATCGGCTTGTTGATCTTTTCCAGTTCTACGTTGATTTTAACGAGTTTGGTTCAAACGAATTCAGTTCATGATAGGTGAGATTCGAGTCCGACTTGAGGGATACTGCCTCCCATTCCAGGCTGTCTATCTGCTTTGAGACTTCAGGCAGCTCTTTTTTGAACTGTTTCCAGGTCTGCAGTTGTTTCCACCTCGTTCTGAAGATCAATCAACTCTCGAGGCAGGGTATTTGTCCACGAATAGGCAGATATCAGCGAAAGTGCCTGCTCAGGTTCCAGGTTTCTTTTGTTCTGCTCATCGGCGGCATCGGAAAAAAGCGGATGACAGAAAACGGTAAACAGAAGAACGAGAGAGGCGGAGAACAGCGTTATTAAAGATTTTCTTGGAAGAGCCATGAAATTAGTTACTAAAATAATCGTGTTGGATGAGGATGCAGCAGTACCAAAAATTCATAAAAGCTATTAGAATAGCTGCTTATTGTTAAAACCACCAGGAGATTAAACATGGTCCAATCAAAACATAACAGTATCCTGAAAAAATGTCCTGTCCTGAAATATCTGCTGGTTTTTATGCTTGTGAACAGCCTGCCTGTTCTTGCCGCTGCGGGAGCGGAGTGCACAAGTGAAACATATAGTCAAGTATCGTTTGAGAAACCGCAGACTGATTTTAGTCCCTATGATAAAATCTTTGTCAAGATAAGCTGCGACACACTTGATGCTGGAGACTACACGCTCTACGTCAACTGGGTTCATCAAAAGGTCGGAATTGTACGTACCGAAAAACAGGACTTTTCTATAAATGTTCAGGGAGCCGGCCATACTGCCTATTTCTGGTTTAAACTGACCAGGCAGGGACCTATAAAAAGTGCACTTACCAACAAGGATTTCTATCCGGGGCATCTGGGCGACTGGCGTGCTGAAGCAGTTTTGGGCGAAAATATTGTCTCATCCAGCCCATTTTCCATTTCAGAAAACTATTAAGCGCTCACGGATGCCGGGTCATGCGCCAGGTAGGAAGTGAAGACGTAAAAAGGATATTCAGCAGTGATAACCGCTGAATACCCTTTTACTTTTTTCTGGCTGGTTTGAGGGACGTTCGAAGCTATAATCTGCAGGCTTTCCGGCTGATGTTTTCTACCGAATAATCACCAGTCGCTTCATCGTAGAGAAAAGTCACTTTGAAATAACGAGGGAGCGAACCGTCCAGTGTTGCGCAATTCCATTCACAGGTCTGATACGGATTGGTTACGACACTCTTATCCGCATTATAGCAGGTTACCCAGTCATTAGTATCAAACAGATCCCAGCTGACTTCGGGTATAGTTGTACCAGTTGTTCCCCCTTTGTCGTCACCATTGTCACAGGCTGATAAAAGAGCAACAATGCTTAACACACAAAGGATAGAGAGAATTTTTTTCATACGAGACCTCGCTTGGTAAATATGATGGGCACCTGTTATTACCGGGTATGTATAGAATTTTAGCCAAAACAATATGATAATGACAAAAGGTTATCATGTTCTCAATTCAAAAATCAAGTAAAATCCAATACTCAGACCTCTGTTATAAGAAATTGAGATTTTAGGTTGTGGATCGGCCTTGTGATCAAACCGCTTGCCGGCTAGTAAATATGCATTGTTTTCAGCAGTATACATACATGTCAGCGAGATTGTAGCCATGGTCTGAAGAGCAATAAAAAAAGGTTATAACTGTCTAGTTAATTTACGAAAAATATGGGTAAAACGATCGCAGCGGAGTTATTATTCCCGTCTTGCTTATCTTGAAACGAAATAAGCGCTTTTAATGGTTGGCTTTTCTTCTTATTGAGAAACCTGTCTGGAAAAACTCACTTGATACCGGTTTCCGCTTGCGCCATGGATATAGATCCCATGGAGTGCATCCTGATTTCGGTCATAACTGAGAAGATAGGTGGAGCCCTGGTAGTTGGTATCCTGCAGCCGTATCATGATATACAGAAGTTCATTCTTTACCGCAGTTTCTGTCGTTTCGACATGTATAAACCGGCGATTGAAATAAGTTGCTTCCAGTGTATTGTTCTTGTTTTGCCTTAAATCAATCACATAGGGGGCATCAGTGCGGACCCAGCGACCCTGGATTGCCAGCATGTCAGGGGTCGCGAATTCATTATTTCCTGCCAGCCCCGTTGAGCCAAGAGTCAGCGCCACGGACAGTATGATCGTTACTGCACTGAGCCATCGATAACCTGAAGACATTGCTGTTTCCTCCTGCATACCGTTTAGTCTTGCTGCTTTAGACGATTGTGAACAATCACTCTACACCATATCGAAAGATTTGTGACCCGGACAATTACCCACCTGCTCACTATCTCATTGCCAAACAGCGATCGACCTGTTGTTTAGGAAATTCCCGGCAAATCGACTTGTAAGTGAACCAAGAATTATTACACTTCTCTCATCAGGAAATGTGCTTCGTTCATCCACCATTTCTATCTTCTCTATGTGTAACGTATGAATTTTAATGAAACAAAGGAGCGTATTATGAGTAATCTGGTCGTGATTGGCTTTGATGACGAGTCCACCGCCTTTTCCATGCGGGCTGAACTGGTCAAGATGCAAAAGGAATATTTGATCGAGATGGAAGACGTCGTTGTCGTGACCAAGGATGATAACGATAAAGTTAAGCTGCATCAAGCCGTTAACCTGACGGCTTCTGGTGCGGTCGGCGGCACTTTCTGGGGCATGCTCATCGGTTTTCTTTTTCTTAACCCTCTTGCCGGTGCCGCCGTCGGAGCCGGAGCCGGCGCACTCAGCGGTAAACTTGCCGACATTGGTATCAATGATGCATTCATGAAAGATCTTGGAGAGACATTTACTCCTGGAACCTCTGCTCTTTTCGTGCTTGTGCGAAAAGCAACGCCTGACAAGGTACTTGAAGGTTTAAAAGGGTTCAAAGGTAAGGTCATACAGACTTCACTGACCAAGGACAAGGAGGATGAACTCCGCAAGGTTCTGGAAGGTTGAGGCGCCATTGTCTGGTGCAGGGACAGCTTGAGCCGGCAGGATTATGGTGTATTGCCGGCTTGAGTACCCCTTGATTTCAACCAGTCACTCGGTCAGTAAGTGAATTTTTGTAGCAAGAGTTGTTCTACTGCGCGGGCTCCCCGGTAGCCATGGTTTTCTTCCAGAAAACTCCTGAAAAATCCTCATATATATCTTCCTTTATCCCCATTTCAGCCCTGAAATCCAGAAGAGCTTGTCGAGCACCCGTCAGCAGCCAGTCATCCAAGATCAGATAACCACCGACTTCCAGTTTATGATATAATTGCCTGAGAACGGTCATTGTTGAGCCATACATGTCACCATCGAGTCTTAAAACTGACAGTTTCCCTATATTTGCAGTTTTCAAAGAATCCTCAAAGAAACCCTCAACAAAAACAATATTATCACCGAGAAGATCAAACGACTTAAAATTTGCCTTGACCTGTTCAAGACTTATGGCAAGATCTCTCAGCATGTGGTGTTTTGCCCCGCTGTCCAGCGGGTATTTTTCTTCATCAGGAGGCGGCAGGCCGTCAAATGAATCGGCGACAAACACCTTTTTATTCGAATTGCCATTTGCCTTCAGGATCCCGGCCAGATAAATAGTTGCCCCCCCCCTCCAGACTCCGGTTTCGATAATATCCCCGTCAATGTTGTTCTTTAAGCACGCTTCGGTGCAATATCGAAGTGTATCAAGCTTATGCTTCCCGAGCATTGATACTTTGTCTTTTAGGATCTTATTTTTTAATAGTTCCAGATATTCGTTTTTTTGATGATCTGAGCCAAAGTTGTAGTCCTGATGTTTTTTTACCCCGTACTTTTCAGAGAATTTAATTATTTTTTTTAATTTATTTCTTTCGTATTTCGCCCGTTTTCTCTCTGTTCTTCTCTTTGATAAGTAGTGAAGGGGAGCCGAAACACTTTTAAACCAATCCATACTGCACCTCAATTTCCTTGCTGATTATTATATATGGCTGATGACAGGGATGACCGGGAATGGCCAATTTCTTGTAACCAACGCTCAAGAGTCCGTTTTAAAAATTGGAGATACCCATTCTAATGCCAATCCAAAGATAAAATACGTGAGAGATCAAGTGAAAATGTCACCATATGAGAAAAATGAACGCTCATCTTCACTGGGCACATCAGTTCGATCCAGCCCATGCTCGTGGTCTATGGTATCCGAGCGTGTTGCGGTCCTTTCTGCCGCTCTATTATACCATCCATTACTTCTGAAAAATGAGGTACCATAAATCGAACACCATACTCACTCAGATGATCGGTATCATGGTAGGTATTATGGCCGTTCTGCAATGGCGAATCAAAATAGGATAGCGGATCAAAAAGTTCCACCTGGTGGGTTGAGGCGAACTCGTCAATGAAATCAGAACTCGGTTTCAGCCATTTGTCGTTAAAGGCGGTGTTGTATTCACAGAGCCGTTGGCGTGAAAATAATTTCTTGAGACCCGGTTCCCAGTTGCAGGCATCAATATCAGGAAAAATTGGGACCTGCTTGAGGATCACCATCTCCTTTCCTGCGTTCCTTATCTGTTCGAGTGTGTAGGCCAGCTGATCCCGGTAGTACTGGGTATGATCTTCGACTATTTTGTCATCTGAGTCTTTAAAAGAAATCACCTTGTATTGATTGGTATGTACTTTACCGTCATGTAAAAGATCAAAACGCTGGGCAACCAGAACGAAGGCAACTCGTGGATCGTCGACGATGTGTGCCTGCAAGGATGGCAGTGCATTTTCACACTGTCTGAGATACTTGTCATCAAACAAACCTTGCTCGATCCTTACATCACCAAGGAGCATTGGACATCCGGGCCTGGCAAGAAATTTAACGTCATAACGGTTCTTTAGGGCCCACGTGGTGACGGCGAGGATGTAATGAGGAGCATGGCTGTCACCCACGAGGGCGATTATGGGGGTATCTTTTTCTGGTGTCTGCTGGCAGTGAAAATACCAGAGACCATTCTCTCTTCGTTTCTGGCATTCCTCCGCAAATTGCATCGTTGGCAGTTCTGTTGTTGCCATTTCATCGTATCTGGTGATCCGCCAGGTCGCCGTATCATACTGCTCTAAATTCTTGAATGTGGAAGCGAAAACAACGATGACAACAATTGCCAGGGTGATAACACGGTAGTCGCCGAGCCCTGTTTTTCGAGCGGGCTGTTCCACATACAGATAGCTTAAAATGGATAATATAAAGGATATGACGATGATGCCAGCTGAAGCCGCAAGCCCGATCTCAGTGGTGTCAGAGAATAATTTATAGAAGATAATGACCGGCCAGTGATACAGGTACAGTGAGTAGGATATCTTGCCTATTGCTGCAGGAATTTTTGTTGCGAGTATTTGGTTAACAAAGCCGGTGCGGCTATTGGCATAGATAATCAAGGCAGATCCAATACAGGGGATAATGACGCTGCCCTGCAAAAAAGGTCTTCCCATGAATTCTTCCTTAATAAAGAAAAAACTGAAAAAGAGCATGAGAATACCCAGCAGGCCTGTGATCCCATTCGCCGATTTTGCTTCAGGCGACTCTACCATCCGCAAGGCAATAAACCCGCCGATGCAGAACTCAAAGGCCCTGGTATAAAACATGTAAAAGGCAAGATTATAGTTTGTCGCAGCCAGGACATAGCAGGCCCAGCATGAGACCACCGAGATCAGCAACAAAACCCCGGCTATTTTCCTGTTGACGAGCTGCTCATATCCGGGGTCGTTGATATGTACCGGCCTGGACGAGCGATTATTGACACTCAAGACAGCAGGCTGCTGACGTGATTGATTTCTGTCAGGAATAGCAGCGTTGTTGAAAAAACGAAAACAGATGAAAATCAGCAGCGGCCAGAAAAGATAAAACTGTTCTTCCACGCCAAGTGACCAGGTATGGAGCAGGGGCTGACCCGAAAAACCTTCACTGAAGTAGTCAACTTTCCGGGAAAAAAAGAAGTTCGCCAGCTGCGCTGCGGCATAGCGGGCGGACTGCATGAAGTTAGTATACGTTTCCGGTACCAGCAGAAATAGAGCGATCAGGGCAGAAAAAAGCAGAACCACAAATAATGCGGGGAAGATTCGCTTGATTCGCCGGGCATAGAAATGGGTGAAAGAGAAGGTTCTTTGATGATGCTCTCGCAAAATGATACCGGTGATCAAATATCCCGATATGACAAAGAAGACATCCACACCGAGAAAACCGCCGGGCAGCAGTGCGGGCTGGAGATGAAAAAGGAAAACGGAGAGCACTGCCACGGATCGTAAACCATCAATGTCTGCCCGGTACTCACTTCTTATGGATGCTGGATGATGCATAGGTATTTTTAAAATAGAGCCTTCTGTAGCTTGTGCTTCACGATGCAGGTAAGAATATCCGGACATGGGTGTGTATTTGAGTTCCATTTAGGACCGTAAGGAGATATCAGTCAGGTCAGCTGCCTGTGTCCTGTTTAATTTATCTCCCGAACCCTCTTTTTTATCCGTACATACAGTGTTTTTTTAATCTGGGCTACTTTTTTACCATCCTCGTTGAGGATAGAAGTCGTGAAGACGGGAAGGTATTTACGATGGAGGGCTGTCTGTTCTTTTATGGTCTGAAGTTCAGCATCACTAATCTGAAAGATGGCCGACACCCGTCCTGCTCCCGGTCTGAGAAAATTAATTTCAGCCGCCTTATCCCAGACCATATAGTTGTCACCGAGTATATGCATCAGCATCAGCACAAGATGCGGATCTGCCATTGAGTAGAGGCTTCCACCGAAGTGGGTACGGAAAATATTCCGGTTATACCAGCGCAGGCGCATCGAGACCCTGACTTCTCTCCAATCATCACTGATATAATCGACCTTTATACCGGCACCGAGAAAGGGGCCGTAGAGATTTAATATGAATTTTAAAAATTTCGGAGTGTGTCTCATCTGAAGGGTGGATTTCCCGGTTAAGCGTTGGAAGAACTTTTACCAAATTCATTTTTTAATATTAATATTAAGACAATAAAGAGGATAAAATCGATTATTGAAGCGACCAGATAACTGCTGAAATCAAGAATGGTGAAAAGATAGGTGCTTCGGGCCAGAAGGGCTGGTTTGCTGAACTGGACCATGAGCATCGATGTCTCCAGCAAAAGGACGATCATTATGAGCGGCGTCGATGCGGAGATATGTCTCACCAGAAAGGATATCCCCAGGTGTATTGATCCCTGCTGTTTTCCGGTGAAATAATAAAATGGCAGAACATACAGATATAAAAGGCTGAAGGAGACCAGAATAATATGAAAATATCCCCCACCTGCAGACTGGGGGGCGATCATCATTGGCAGCCAGGCGAGAAATAGTACCGGGAGATACATTCGTATTAAAAGCCAGAGGTAAGGCAGAACATAGGATCTGATGATACCTGGAGATTGATGAATACTTATCCTCGATCAGCTCATAATAAATGCCGTAGATAACAGGTGTCGAGCAGATTGACAGAGCGAAAGACACTATCCCCACTACCCGGGAGAGCTCGGTGTTGTCTATGAGTGTCGCTGTGGTATTGATAAGTCCAATAAAGACAAGCCACCAGAGGATGATCGTGTGCTGTCTGACAAGGGCGACGGCAGGAACGAGTTGTTTTTTTATATCAAATTGCTGGGAATCCATTATCTATAAAATCTTTATAAAAGAGAAGAGAGCTCAGGTTACCGTTTTACCTGGAAGTTGTCTTGAAACTGAACCACCGATTTTGCAGGACAAAGGTTTTAACACGTCAGTAACCATTTTCAAAATCAACAATGTACTTAAGCGTCTTTCCCGAAACAAAGCGAACATAGTTTTCGCAAAAAAGAGCGGTTATCTGGGCTGGAAATGAAAATGCAGAATTATGGGGGGTGATATATACATCGGGCATATCCCAAAGCGGGCTTGCCGCAGGCAGCGGTTCCTGCTCGAAAACATCCAGGACTGCCCCGCCAATATGTTTTTCCTGCAGGGCTCTAATCAGACCGTCCTGATCTATGTTGGAGCCTCTTCCGACACTCATGACAATGGCTGTCGGCTTCATTATTTTCAGCTCAGCAAGGCCAATGAAAGCGGTTGTCTGTTCGGTAGCGGGAAGTGTTATTACGAGGTAATCGACACGTGGGAGAAAGGCCGACTTCTCAGACACCAGGAAAAGCTGGTCTACATTTTCAACATCATCGACGGTTCGCTTCATGCCAAGGACCTGCATGCCGAAGTGATGCGCGGTGGCTGCGATGCTTTTACCGATAGATCCAAGTCCGATGATTCCAATTGTCAGATTGCTAAGACCCTGATATGGAATCGGCGACCACTCTTTATTGATCTGATTTCTCCTGGTTTCGAAGAGGCTGCGCTCTTTTGCCAGAATATAGGCAAAGATATATTCACTCATCAGTGGGCCGAAAACGTCTTTTACGCCAGTCAGAATATAGTCAGTTCTTAAGGTTTTTGAGCACAGGGGCTCAATTCCCGCAAAGGTCGACTGCAGCCACTGGAGTTTTTTGGCTCGTACGAGCAGGGGCGCAGCCTCAGCTGGCTGGCCAAGGATTATATTGGCATGTTCAATATGGTCTCCGACGGCGTCCTGCCCCTCTGCAGAATGAATGACCAGGTCAGGTAAATTTTTCTTTTTTAACTCTGCAGCGTAGATTGGTGCGTCACGGTCGATGACAAGAAGTGTATTCATAGGAAAAATATATTAAGAGAAAATTGGCATATCGGCGTCGCTGCACGTGAGCACTGAACAACAAGGAAATGATCTGAGGCGGCAGCTTGAGCTAAACGGCTATCTGTCACGATGGCGACACTAGTCTTTTATCCGCTCATAGCGGATGATTGAATATGGCTCTTCAATGTTATAGGGTGTAGAATCGGTTTGTTGAAAGACGGCTGGGTCGATGTCGGGGAAATAGACGTCCCCGTCAACTTCACGTTCCAGGGCAGTAACGATGATGGTGTCGATAATTGGTAAGGTTTCGTTAAAAATATCTGCTCCGCCGATGATGTAGACTTTCTCTTCAGCCCTGCAGCAGTGCAGTGCATCCTGAATTGAATGTACAACGATGCAGCCGGGCAGTATGAGGGAAGTGTCACGCGTGAGAACAATATTATCCCTGCCCGGCAGAGGTTTGCCTATTGATTCAAACGTTTTTCTGCCCATAACGATCGGGCAGTTCATTGTCGTCTTCTTGAAATGTTTCAGATCTGAAGGCAGATGCCAGGGCAGCTGGCCATTTCGGCCGATGACCCCATTTTGAGCAATGGCTACGATGATAATGAATTCGGGCATGATGGTTCTCCAGCTGATTTTGGAAAAAAATGTCTATATATGATACCTTCTCTTTAATAATACTAAATGGCTCAGTTGTTAAGAACGATTAGGTTTTAATATTCAATTTACAAGAGTTGTGCGGAGGCTAATAATGAGGATGATCTGTCCCCACTGCGGTTTGGGAGGCACGGTTGGAAACGAGTATTACCTGAAAATAGTGCGGTGTCCCGATTGTCGCACGGTCTTCAGGGTTACAGAAGATGTTGCTGTTGATCCCGTTCCTCAACCAGCAGCTCAGGTTGCCCCGCCGGATGCTGGCGCCAGAAGAGCAGATAGCCCAGGAAAAACGGGTGATAACGAGAGATCGGAAGCCCTTGAGTCCATACCGGAGGATTCGGGGTTAAAAGAGTGTGCGGTCTGCGGTTTTAGTTTTAGCAGCGATTTTATCAGGGTCATCGACGGCCGGCAAATCTGTCCAGTCTGTGCCAACTGAAGGGTCAGGATTCAGTGCGATAATGCGGCAAAGAAACAAGATCAGCTGGAAGGATATGCTGGAGGGCCGGGATGAGAATTAAATGCCCCCATTGCGGGGTGAGCGGTAATGCGGACAGATCCCTGAGCGGGCGGAAGGTTGCCTGTCCGAAGTGCAGTACCATTTTTCTGGTTCCACATCCCGGCACCAGGCTGTCATCTCCCCGCCTCTCAGACGCTGATCATGCAGATGAAGCGGAGACAAGCTCTGCTCGTCCCCGTGCTGATGAGGTGGTTGAGCAGGGAGGGGCTGTCGACGGGATCGGGGGAGCCGGGCACCACTCGGCTGGTGAGAACAATATCAGTAACGCCCCCTTTTTGTCTGACCATAATGAAGAGGCTGAAAAGCAGGTGCATCAGCCTGAAGTTACGACGGATAGCAGGGCAGATTCTGGCCTGGAGACTCAATCATCATCTGATGACATGGGTGAAGGTGCCATTTCTCCCGTCCAGGATCAGCCGCAGGCTGCAGAAGCTGTTGAAGAGGAACTCCGGGCAGAGCTTGAGGATCTGCTGGCCGGTACCTGCGTAGTCTGCGGTAAGGCGGTAGACGAGGGGCCGGAGGATGGCGGATCTGGAGCTGTGTGCTGTGACAATTGTCTTGGTAAAGATTTTGATCGGCAGGAATTGAACGATGCCGGAGTCGAAAATGGTGCCGCAGTGGCTGGCAGGAAATACTCCTCGGAAGGAGCATCAGGCACGAAAATTCGTCGATTTTCACGACCTGACGATGTTTCAGCCGTTGCCCTGATAAAAGAGTCCTGGGCCATGACCAAAGGGGTGAAGGGTTCACTCTGGGCCGGTATCGTGGTCATATTTCTGGTGCTGTTTTCCTTGGGCGCTGGTACTGTCTATTCACTCTCTCACTGGGGTGGCCGGGCAGGTTATGTTGGTGCTGCCTGGCTGAACCTGATCAGCCAGCTGTTCAGTATGGTTTTAGCCATTATTTTTCTATCAGGATTGATCAATATCGGTATAAGGCGGGTCAGGTCACAATCGTTTTCATGGACATTGGTTTTCAGCGGTTTTTCACGACTGGGTTCGATCCTCGTTGCCGGGTTACTCATGTCACTTCTGATCGTCAGTGGTTTATTTCTTTTGGTTTTGCCTGGCATATACCTCGCCGTCGGCTATTCACTTACCCTGCCATTGATAATGGACAGGGGGGTTGGCCCCTGGAAGGCAATGGAGATGTCGCGTCAGGCGGTTCATGATAAGTGGTGGCAGGTTTTCGCTGCCTATCTGCTGATGTATCTGCTCTACATCCTGTCCATGATTCCTTTCGGGCTTGGCATGATCTGGACAGTGCCGATGTTTTTTATACTGACAGCGGTTCTTTATCGAGTGCTCTTCGGTCAGGATGAAGAGTAATAAAGCGGGCACGATCCCGGTTTTGCCTGCTGATTTCGCCAGGATTGCTGGCGCTGCCGGTCAATTTTTCATCTCTTCTGTTTTGTGAGAAGCCACGGTGCATAATTCTACTGATTATAAAAACAGACGTGTGCACCTGCTTATGGCCCTATGTGCGACATTGGTCTCGACTTCCTTTATCGTCGGGGAGCACATCGCCAAACAACTTGATCCTGCAGCCTTGACCCTTGTTCGGTTTGTTCTTGCCGCCTGTTTTTTATTTCCTGTTATCTCTTGTAAATTTGGTCTTCGAGTCGGGCTCAAGTCACTTGGTCGATACGGCCTGGTAAGCAGCTCTCTTGTTATCTTTTTCTGGTGTATGTTCTTTTCCCTGCAGTATACAACGGCCTTGAACACCAGCGTGCTGTTTACCCTGGTCCCGGCATTTTCTGCCATCTATTCGGTGATTATTGTCGGTGAGAAACTTGGCAAATCAACAATCGCAGCCCTCGGCTTTGGACTGCTCGGCGCCATCTGGGTAATATTTCGCGGGGATTTGTCATTGTTTCTGGGTTTGCAATGGAATCGTGGTGATATCATTTTTTTTGTCGGTTGTCTTGCCATGGGACTCTACACACCGCTTGTCAAACGGATGCATCGAGGCGAGAAGATGGAGGTGATGACCTTCTGGATCTTGATAACCGGAAGCTTCTGGCTGCTGCCTGTCGGCGGCCTGGAATTGCTTCGTATCGACCTGACAGCTGTCTCTGCAGGGACATGGGGGTGGATTGCCTACCTCGCCTTTTTCACGACGGTAGTTTCCTTTTACCTGACTCAATACGCCATTCAATTTATCGGTCCCACCAGGGTAATGGCCTACTCATATCTCTACCCCGGGCTGGTTTTGGTGATTGAAATCATTATCGGTCGGGGCTGGCCCGAGTTGCGGGTCCTGCCGGGTATTGCAGTCATCCTTATCGCCATGTTCTTTCTGCAGCGTACCGAGCAGCAGCCGGCAGCACGGGAGAGGGGAGACCTGTTATAGCGTACCGTCCTAAGGTGCGGTGAACAGCATTGCTTCGGCTGAACGGTAGGCGCTGACAAACCTGCCTTTGCCCGCGTTTCACGATAATCCGGTCGTTGACATGACTCGTTAAGCAATGGTATAGACAAGCTAATATGCTAAGCTGAGAGGCAATAGAAACATCGAATCGAGTAGGTGAACCCTTTTTATGCGTTGAGGTCCCGATGAATCCGGCTCTAAAGGCATCAGAATGTGTTTGTCCGCACGCTGCTGGAATACATCAACTGTTTAGAGGAAACGGGAGTGTTTCATGGGTTTGCTAAAACATGTCGGCCTTCTGGTAATCTGCCTTGCCGCGCTGTTGGTAACCGGCTGCCAGCCGAAGGTGTACCTGATGCCCTCTCCCGTCGGCCTTAAACCGGAGCGCTAAGCTCTATGACCTGACTGAAGGCGGCAAGGACGATAATCTGCTTTACACCCTCTATGCAACAAACCGGACGCCGTTTGATGATTCCCGTAACGGTAATCTCTACACCATATTTCCCTCAGATACGCTCAGGCTCGGTTTTACCGTCCATCGTGTTGGAGATGAACCGATGAGCTGGGAGGAAATTCTCGAGCAATCTCTGTCAAAAGACCGGGATAAAGAATTGCTTATCTCGCAGGAATATGTCAGGGAAGTTGCCCATTATGATATCGGCGACAGCCTGCGGCAGACATCTCCCCAGGCGGACGGTTTCTTTGATCAGGTCAACCGGATTCTTGAGCGGGCCTTTGACAAGGATATCCTGGTATATGTTCACGGGGCCAACAGCAATTTTTATCGCGCCACATCCCAGGGTGCCCAGTTTTTTCATTTTACCGGTCACAACTCAGTGGTGCTGACTTTTTCCTGGCCTTCTGCGGGAAATATGCTGAAATATAAAACAGATGTTCTCCATGCCAGACAAACTATCCCTGCCTTTGCGCGACTTGTTGAACTCCTGGCAACGCACACCAGGGCACGGAATATCAATATCCTTGCCTACAGTGCAGGCGCTCAGGTCGTTGCACCCGGGCTTGCCTACCTTCGTGACCGGTATCCAGATGAAACAGCAGTTGATTTAAAGAAACGGCTGCGTATCGGAGAAGTTTACCTTGCTGCTCCGGATACTGCGTTTCAACCCTTTATTGAGCGCTACCTGAAATTTAATGATATCGTCGAGCGCACAACAATAAACCTTAACAGAAATGATGGAATCCTCAAATTATCGGCATTTCAGACCGGTGTTACCCGGCTTGGCAGGCCTGACCCTTCTGAATTAAATGACAGCGAGATTGAGGTGATGGTCGAGGCAATGAAAAGCGATGATCTGGACATACTTGATGTGGGCGGGTCAGCCTCCCTTAATCTCGGGAAGGCTCACGACTCCTGGTACAATCATCCGTGGGTCAGCACCGATGTGTTGCTGCTGCTGCTTTTCAACGCAGACCCGCTGGAGCGCGGCCTTGAAGAATATTGGGGTGAAGGGATGGCCAAAATGTATCGCTTCCCCGTCGGTTATGATACCAGCCTGCCGATGGTTCTTGAGAAAAACAGATCCAGACTTGAAAAGAAAACTAAAGGCAGATTGAGCAAATAAGCCTGTCTGGATCAAAAGCATTTACATCGTTTTGCTGGCGCTTCATGCACTTGATGATGGCCCGGATCTAATCCATTTGCAGGGGATACTCTTCCTCAATGGTGTGGACTGCCCCTTTGGCAGACAGAATGCTTGAGAAAAGGGTCAGCTGCCGAACGCTGAAGGGCGGAGTCCTCAGCAAGCTGTTTTGAGACAGAAAGCGGGCAACTCGATGCGGTGAGCTGTTTTTCAGGCGGGCAAGGGTTACGTGGGGATGAAATTTCCTCTGTTCGGGAGGGATGCCGCAGAGAGTGAGGATGCGGTTCACCTTGTTTCTCAGGATGATCAGTTCACCTGACGTGCTCAATTCCTGCCCAGAGCACGCGCGGCTGCCCCCGCGGAGGAAAGTGGCCGACACCGCTGATTGATAATGAGATGGGCGGTGCCGACAGCTCCCGGAGCTGCTCTCTGATATCCCGGAACGTGGTGCCATCCACATCGCCGATAAATCGCAGTGTCAGGTGCAGCTGCTCAGCTGTTACCGGACGAGCCCCCTGAGACCTGACCGCCGAGCCCTGAGAGGAGCGCACGGGTCATGTCATCCAGCCTGAGGGCAAGAAAAATCCTTTTCATTATCTGTCCTTGACCAGGTTCATGATTGTTTCGTTGGCAAGCGTCAGTCCGAATATTCCTGTCAGGGTGGGCAGGCTGCCGAGCGTTCGCCGTTCCCGGCCTCTGCCTGCCTCGGGGATCTGGAGGTCAGGTTTTTCAGGAAGAGTATATTCAAATGAAACCTTTTCAGTAGAATAGACGCAGGTAATGCCTTCTTCAATGCCGTTGCTGCGCAGCCGCTTTCTGACACGTCGGGCCAGGGGACAGTTCTTTGTCCTGGCAATATCGTCAATTCTTATCTGGGCGGGATCAGTTCGCAGAGCTGCGCCCATCGACGAAAATGTGGTGATACCATGATTGACAGAGGCGGTTAATACCTGGATCTTGGGATTTAATGAATCGATTGCATCAATGAGGATATCAGGCTTATGAGCCAGAACCGTAAGGATACTTTTATCATCGGCGAACAACCGGATCGAGGTGACCTGACATCGCGGGTTGATGTCCAGGACCCGGTTCCGGGCGACGATTGATTTTGCTTTGCCGATTGTCGACTCCAGGGCATAGAGCTGACGGTTGATGTTTGACTGCTGAATATCGTCAAAATCAACAAGGGTCAGTGTGCCGATACCGGCCCGCGCAAGCCCCTCGACGGCATAGCTGCCGACAGCGCCAAGACCGATCACTGCCACATGAGCGCTTGACAGCTTTGCAAATGATCGTTCACCCAGCAAAAGTTTGGTTCGTGTAAATCTGTCCATTACGCCATATCTGTGTTTTAAAATCTGAGAGTTCAATATTTTTTTGTTGAGCAGCCCATTCATAGAATGCAGGAATCAGAACCGGTTCACTATAGGTTGTCACTGTCTGCCTGTTGCTCAAAAGCTCTGGGCTGAGCCCAGCTGGAGCATCCGTTTCAAGGAGAAGCTGCGCAAGAGGTGTTCGGGCAAAGACTTCCCTGATCTTTTTCCTGCGAGGATCCATTATTTTTAATGAATAGGAAATAAAGCAGCCAATGTCTGTGAGCCGTTTCATGGTTTCATACGAGCCGCTGAAGGAGTGGATCATTGCTGTCGGCAGCCTGTTGAGGCGCGAAAATGACTCGAGGATATCGACAAATTTACCCCAGCAGCCCACACAGTGAAGGGCGATTGGAAGCCTGAGGCTATTGGCTATCTCAAGGTGGATCTCAAACAATTCGAGCTGCACGGCAAAATCAGCCGAACATTTTTTATCCAGCCCAGACTCTCCAACGCCGGCGGCCTGATTGAGCGCTGCCAATATATCAATCAACCGGGTGTCCCAGCCAGGTGCTGCGCTGCCGGCCTTCCACGGATGGATTCCCAAAAACGGTACTACAGAACGGTAATGCTGTCCAAGCTCGGCAACCACCGGCCAGTCAGCTTCTTTTACCGCATTGCATAAAAGAACGGTGACGTCAGCATGTGCGGCGTTTTCAATTATTATTCCTGTTTTACCAGAGAACGGCTCACCCTGAAGATGAAGATGTGAGTCGATATAACAGGCGGCCATATCATTCATTCCAGGAAAAAAGGGCGGCGGCAAGGGTCAGGAAGATAATTGTTGTCACCAGCATCAGGCTGCATTCCAGTTGGATATCCGCAAATCCGAGCCCTTCATTCATTACTTTCCTTGCTGCTTTGAGCATATGGGTGAGCGGAAAAAGCCAGGATATATTTTGCACCCAGTCGGGTGCCCCTTCAAGTGAAAACCATACCTCTGAAAGAAACATCATCGGCCAGGAGATAAAATTCAAGGCGCCCGAGGTGAATTCTTCGCTGGTGCCGCGGGCCGCAAGAAAAAGTCCGATTGAGCATAAACTCAAACCGCCAAGAAAGAAGGTGAGAAAGAAGAGCAGCCTGGAACCCTGGATTTTGAGATCAAAGATCAGGTCTGAGCCGATCCAGACGACCGTGAAGGTGAACATGAGCAGGAAAATACGTGAGAGCATTTGGGCGCTGAGGTACTCGAATGCGGTCAGCGGAGTCGCTTTCAATCGTTTGAGTGCCCCGTTTTTTCGATATCTAACAACCACATAGCCAACCCCCCAGAGTGCTGAAAACATCATATTCATTGCCATAATTCCTGGGAAGAGCCAGTCAATGTATCTGACCTGTTCGCCGTTGACGACCTGCCGATCAAGGGCAACACTGTCTTCCGGCAGCAGTGCTGCCTTGTACATCTGTTCGGTGATATAACTTTTGGGCGATGAATCATTAATCCAATAACGATTTCCTGATGATCTGCCGTCTATAAGGAGATCAAGTCTTGTGATAATGAATTTTATCAAGACCCTCTTCAAGCGTCGAAACGGCAATGAAACTGACCGCAGAATTTTGTTGGAATTGCTCAGGAATGAAGGTTTCATCAAAGATCGCGGAGATTTCATCATGAGGAAAGACCCCCACCTTGAAGGTGGAGAGGGTTTCACCGCCGAAGATGATTCCGAATCCGACAATTATCAGAAACGGAAAGGCAAAGTTCCAGCCGAATGCGGCACGGTCGCGGAAAAACTCCTTGTTCCTGGCATTGAACATGGCCCAGATTCGTTTCAGCTGCATCACGTCCATCATGCTAATCTCTCAGTGTCCTTCCGGTGAGATAGAGAAATACATCCTCAAGGTCAGGGGAGTCGACAACCATTTCTTTGAGGTCGATGTCAGCGGCCATGAGTGTCCGCAATGTTTCTTCCACATTGAGGGAACGGATAACAATGGAATTACCATGTAAACTATAATCTTCGGTCAGGTTTGGAAGTTTATTTTCAATTGCTGACAGGGGCAGGGTGATTGTATTGGTCTTGCAATGTTTTGAAATGAGTTCTGTCGGGCTTCCCTCGGCAATTATGGAACCCTGGTCAACGATTGCAATGGTATCGCAGAGAAATTCGGCCTCTTCCATCGAATGAGTGGTCATGACAATGGTTTTGCCGTCATCTTTAATATCTTCGACAATATCCCACAAATATCTTCGAGACTGCGGGTCGAGCCCTGTGGAAGGCTCGTCCAGAAAGATTAAATCTGGTCTGTTTACCAGCGCCAGCGCCAGCATGAGCCTCTGCTGCTGGCCGCCCGATAACTGGTTGTTCCGTTTGTTCAGAATCGACAAGAGATTACAGCGCTCTATGAGCGTATCTATTTTTTCAGGATGTTTAAACAATTTCTGATAGCATTGCAGTGTCTCTTTTACTGAAAGGAAATTGAGCAGGGAGGTGTGCTGGAACTGTATACCTGTTTCTTCACGAAAATGTAGATCTCGAGCTTTGCCCTTGTAGAGAATGGTTCCGCTTGTGGCGGGAATGATATCTTCAACGACCTCCATTGTTGTCGTTTTACCTGCGCCATTGGGACCAAGCAGCCCATAACATGTCCCCTTGCCGACAGAAAAGGAGATGTCCTCGACCGCAACGCTGTCTGCCATACTTCTTTCTCAGGTTCTTTACCGATAAAAGTGCCATTCTGCCATTATAAGCAGGTACGTGAATCATATCGAGCATTAGATTGAAAAAGTTGTAATCGCCTCACAAAATCAAGCTACCTTAAAGATCGCTGAAGTGCCTTTACTAGCCAGCAGTTGGAGCTGATACTGGTTGACATGCGAATGATTATCAATTACAAGTAGTAATTATTGTTAGAGGAGTAGAGTGATGCATTTGAGAATGACAAACCAGCGTGAACTCATTCTTCAGGAACTGCAGAAGAGTCGTAAACACCTGAGCGCAGATGAGCTCTATGAGCGCGTCAAGAAGATAATGCCGAGAATCAGCCTCGCCACCGTTTACCGAAACCTTGAGACTCTGTCAGAAGCTGGTGTGATTGGAAAGCTGGAAATCAGCGGCCGCCAGAAACGTTTTGACTATGATGTCTCCGATCACGACCATATCTATTGTGTTCAATGTCACCGGGTAGATAATATTAAACTGGACCGTAACTCTGTTCAGCCACCATCTGCAGCGTCATCAAAAGGGTATACAATAGCCGGATTCAGAGTAGAGTTTGCGGGGCTTTGTCCCAGCGTGCAGAAAGAAGAATCAAAGGTCAAAAGTGAAATGATAGCGAGTTGATGAGGGGCAAAAAAAACTTCGACAGATGAACAGGGTAACGTTCCAGGGCCTGTGATTAGATGATTGATCACAGGCCCTTTTTGGTTGTTATCGGGAAGCTATAGAGATTGCCGATTGAAATGAATAGACATATCTGATTAATCAATTTGATTCAGGAGGCACTCCTTATTATTATCACCTGAATTAAAACTATGATCAGGTAAAATTATGTACGTGCATCCAAATCAAGGCTGTTTCTCCGTAAATCTCCAGAGCCCCGGGCCTTTCCGTCTGCATGAGACGGTGCTTGAACAGGGAAGCGGCGGTGAGAATGAGGATACCCTTTCTGTTGACAACGAGCTCTATATCGTCTGTGACGGAGCCACCACCATTAGCGGGGCTCAAACCGACGGCTCAGTGAGCGGCGGCCGGCAGGCGGCAGCAATAACAGCAGACGTTTTTTCTAGAAACCGCGGTTCCCTTGAAGCCATGGCCGAGCAGGCCAACAACCAGATATTTCAGGCAATGTCTGAATCATCGGCTGCGTTGGAGGACAGGGAGGCGCTCTGGTCGACAAGTTTTGCAGCCCTTCGATTCAAAGGTGAGCACATTGAGTGGGCTCAATCAGGGGATTGCATGATCCTGCTCATCCATCAGGATGGCTCATCTGAGCTGTTAACCGAGCAAACCGGACATGACATCGCCACACTGCAGCGCTGGAAAGAAATCGGCCCGTTTGAGAATGGCACCATTCACCAGGTACTGTCCCGGGAGATTGGCGAGGTCCGAAGAGGAATGAATCGAGACTATGGTGTCCTTAACGGTGAACAGGAAGCCCTTGATTTTGTAAACTACGGGGTAAAGAAAGTGGACACAGTGACGGACATTATCCTGTTCAGCGACGGCCTTTGGCTGCCCAGCGGGCTGCCTGAAAAGCCGCTCGATCCCCATGTCATGGCAGCGCTTTATGCTCGAGTCGGACTCAATGGCATAAAAAAACACATACGGTGCATACAGAGAAAAGATCCTCGCTGCTATCGCTATCCTCGATTTAAAATGTTTGATGATGTCAGTGCAATTGCCCTGAAGAGAGTCAGCCTCCTTATTCCGGAAGCATTCCATAAAAATAATTGAGAATATCTGTTCGGGTTACGATTCCGATTATCTTGCCATCATGTTTAACCGGCAGGTGACCGATATTTTTCTTTACCATGAACTGAGCAGCCTGTGCCGGTGGCAGTCCTGGCGCAGTGGTTGCGACATCTCTTACCATGAAGGCTTTAACGGGGCTTTTCCACTGTTTTTCCAATTTTAGCTTTTTAAGATCCCATAACACGATAATTCCCTGAAGGTCTGTTTCGCTGCCGACCAGAATGCCCCTGATCTTTTTTTCCTGCATAAGCTCACGCACTCTTTTCATCGGCGTGTCTGGTGAAATAAAGGTAACCGGAAATGACATCAGGTCTGCGATAATTGCCCCGTTTGATCTGATTTTTTTGATATCCTCGACGATTTTCCGCTTCAGCTCCTGTGGCGTATAGATGCTGCTTTTAACGGTTGCGGAGCCGGCAGCAGGGTGGCCTCCCCCGCCCACCTTTCTGAGTACAGCGCCAATATCAATGAGGTCAACACCGCTGCGGCCGATAACGGTCGAGCTGCTCTCATCATTAATGAATATGACGAAAACAGCATCTGCATTTATGATTTTTCTATACATACTGACCACGGCAGCCAGCATGGGTACTTTTTTTTCAAGTTGAATGACATTGATTCCGACGGTATAATTGTTGAGTCTTACCTTTTCGGTATCCTGCATCATGGTGAACAGAATATCTTTTTGTATCTCTTCGTAGGGCGGGTTCAAAAATACGGCTGCCACATTAAGGTCCGCCCCATGCTCAAGCAGGTAGGCTGCAGCAGACGCATCTTCCGCCTTGGTAGAGGGAAAACTGAGGTGCCCGGTATCCTCATACAAGCCAATGAGTAATATGGTTGAAATGAGCGGATTCAATTCCATCCCTTTCTTTTTCATTTCTCTGACAAGCAGGGTAACCGTTGCACCAACTTCTTCCTGGCAGATCAGATCGGCATCGATATCGCCGCCGTTACAATGATGATCCCAAAGAGCTATTTCTATATTGTCTCGCTGCCTGAGCGGCTCCATGCGGTCAAGCCTTCGCCATTGATCAGTATCAACAACAGTGAGTCGCTGAACTTTTTCAAAGTCAACCTCATGAGGCAGAATGATATTAAAGGCTGTCTTGTGGGTTGAAAGGAACTGGGCAACATTATTATTCACCGATTTGGGAATAACTCCTACAGCTCCCGGGTAGATGAGGGTCCCAGCTATAACAGATGCCAGCGCATCAAAATCGGTATTTTTATGGGTAGTGATGATGTGCATGGAGGCTCCAGCGATAGCTGCGTTAGATTAATTTTTGAACTGGTAGACAGGTCTTACTCCGGTTTGCTGATAGAGATACATATAGCGAGGCGCCAGCTTATTCAGAGCTGTCTGTCTATTGACCGGCGCTGGATGGGTACTGAGAAATTCGACTGGTCCCTTGCCGCCAACCTTTTCCATTTTCTTCCAAAGTGTCGCCGCGGCATAGGGGTTGTACCCGGCTCGAGCCGCCAGTTCCATCCCTATCACATCGGCCTCTGATTCCGCAGTTCTGCTGTTGGGGAGCTGAATGGCCAGCGGCAGCTGCAAGGGCGCTGCCGGACAGTGCGGCTCCACCGTAACGGCTGTTTGAGGTGGCCATGCCGACAGTCATGATCCCAAGCTGGGACGCGAGCGCGACCGACATCCGTTCTGCTGTATGGTTTGCCAGGGCGTGTGATATCTCATGGGCCAATACCTGGGCAAGTTCATCGTCTGTTGGCTTCACCTTGTTGATCAGACCGGTATAAATAGCCATCTTGCCGCCGGCCATGCACCAGGCGTTAACAACCTCCGGATCATCAATCACCTTGATTGACCAGTCCCAGTTTGCAGTATTGGGATAGAGTCCGATTGCCTGACCGATAATGCGACCGGTGATCCAGCGAACCCGTTCTGCCATCTGGCGGTCGGAATCAATTTTGCCCTCGCGGGCCAGAGGCTGGAGCGTCTGGAGATAGGCCTGTTTTGAGGCTGATATCGCCTCATCAGGTGACACCAGCATCAGTTGAGATCGTCCCGTAGGACTGGTCGCGCAGCCGGATAAGATAATTAAAACTAATAATGGCAGGAGGTGTTTAATATTCATCACATAAAAGGGAATCAGAAGGTTTAGGTTAGAGCAGATGGCCGTTACCCCCGAAGTGGTCACGTTTCTGGATTCAGCCAAGTCATTGCAAGGTCAGGCCTGTATCATTTCCTCTTCAAGCATTTTATCAATAAAATCAAGAACAAATTGTCTCTGCACCGGTGTTGTGTAGGCAATGCAGCTGCAATGAAGATTTGTTGTACTTCGTACCAACAGTTCAAAACAGAGCCGCGATGCTTCAAGTTCAACGGCGAGGTAGAACGGCCCGCAGTCATCATGCCCCTGCTGTGCATCTGAATGAAGATCTGAAGGTAAAACAAACCAGTAGATTCCAACAATCGGTCCCGGTTTAAGGGCACGCTTCAGGAAAGAGTCGAGATTATCCCGTTCCAGAGGGGATAGTTGATCAATTACAATTTGTCTCATAGTTTTGGAAATTGTAGATTGTTCTATTTTCAGTGTCTGTTGCGAGTTGGTAGTATGTCTGAAGCCAATAAACGGTTTCCAGCCTGGGTCGACAATTATATGTCGAGCCAGGTGGCATCCCTGTTCAGCTCCTCACAACCACCCTCACGCACAACAACCATGTTCTCCAGCCGCACCCCTCCCCAGCCAGGAATGTAAATACCGGGTTCTATGGTGATGACCATGCCTGCTTTTAATTTTCTTCTGCTTCGACCTGATACGCGGGGGTCCTCGTGGACCGCAAGGCCCACCCCATGTCCCAGCGAGTGGCCGAAATATTTGCCATATCCCGCATCGCTGATTATTTTGCGGGCTGCTTTGTCCACCTCTCTGGCGGTAGCCCCTTCTCTTACCGCCTGGATCCCGGCTTTATGGGCTTTTCTAACTAATCGGTGGATCTCTGTGTAACGTTTATCAGGCGTGCCCAGTACGAAGGTTCTGGTCATGTCTGAACAGTACCCGGATAATTTGAGGCCCATATCGACAATGACTGATCTACCATTTCCCAAATGACTGGTCTTCGGGACGGCATGGGGCAGCGCAGCGTTATTTCCGGCTGCAACGATGGTGTTAAAACTGGGTGATTCGGCCCCTGCCCTGCGCATGGCTGTTTCCAGTTCGATGGCGACGTCAACCTCCCTCATTTCCGGAGACAGTTGATGAAAGACTCCTTTAAAGACGTTTTCATTGAGCCTGACGGAGGAGCGGAGCACCTCAATTTCTGTTTCACTCTTGATGACCCGCATACTTTCTACCAGATTCGAAAGCGGTACGAATTCAATTTTTTGCGTTTTAGCGATTTTATTGAACTCGACACTGAGCGAATGGAGGGTATAGTGGCTTTCAAAAGCAAATCGTTTGAGAGCGGATGCAGAAATCAATTGCCTGAGCAGGGAGACCATGCCTTTGGTGTAGAGCTGAACCGGCAGGTCAGTCTCCTTTTCGGCCTGGAGCTTAAACCGAAAGTCGGTAAGAAGAATGGATTTTCCACGTACCGGTATATACAGAAAACCAGAACTTTCACTAATCGTGTGGTCCTGGGAGGAATAGCCGCTCAGGTATCTGCGGTTTTCCGGCTGGCTCACCAATAGCGCATCAATTTTATTGCGTCTCAGTTTCTTTTTCAGCCGCTGACGACGAAGTTTATAATCCATCTATCAGTGTTGTGTTGAATTCCAAAATAGTTGGTTCAGTTTGGTTCAGCCGCC
>CAVPYP010000016.1:0-48135 GCA_963710015.1 uncultured delta proteobacterium
GTTCTCCAGGAGAGGATCTCCTTGAACCCAAATGTGTAAAGGGCGCCAACAGCAGGATCAAGGGCGTCCGCCACACCCTGCTTGATGGCGGAGGAGGTCTCGCCCCAGGCGACCGGGGTCGGGTTAGCACCGAGCAGCTGGTAGAACTGCTGGAGGATCTTTGATCCCGGTACGCGGAACTTGATGCCCTGGAGCTGATCCGGGGTCTTGATCGGTCCATCGACGCCTTTGCGGATTGCACAGGTTCTCGGGTCAATTTGGCAATACCAGAGTGCTTTGAATCCTTTGGCCTCGATTTTCGGGTTGATCTCAGCCTTCCACGCTTCAGAGGTCACCAGGTTGATGAACTGCTGGTTCTCACCACACATATACGGGATGTTGATGACATCGGCCGCAGGTGCGAATGGAGCAAAGTTGGAAATCGAGTGCTGGGCCGCCTGAATCGTGCCTCCCTGCACCTTCTGGACCAGGGCGCTGCCCGCACCGAGCTGGCCGCCCGGGGCGAGTTTGACGTAGACTTGACCGTTGGTGGCATTTTCGATATTATCCTTGAAATTCCACTGCATGATCGGATATTCTCTGGATGCCCCGAGGATATAGGCGGTGGCCACATTCATCGTGATACTTGGCTGCTTTCTGGCGCTCCTGATCCTCTTTAGCCGTCGGGGCTGCAGCTTCCGCATTCAACGGAATACCGCTGCCGAGCGCGGCAACTGCAGCAGTGAAGCCGACTTTTGCACTTAGTTCCATAAAACGACGACGATCTTTGTTTTTTACGTCTTGTATTTCATTGCGCTCTTCCATGTTTTTCTCCTGTCTTAGTTGTTGTTTGTTTCGAGGTTTGCTTTGTAGTCTACTTCTTGAAACAGAGCAGCTACGATAAATGCGATTGAAGCAACAAACATCATGAGAAATTCACCGATGTCTCCGATGTGAAACATCTGCTTTCCATAAACGATGTTTGCTTTGCCAATCAGCATGTTAACCACATAAAGACTGAATGATAAAATCGCCACAATAATGGCAATCCGAGACCCCAACTTATGATCGGAATGGTTTTGTCCGTTTGTCATATCTGATCTCAACAGTTGATTTTTTTCTCATCAGTTCCTGTTTGCTATGAGCATCAGGAGCCAACCACCTTAAACACGGCATTACAGTCTTCCTTGCCGAGCCGGCTGACGACGCCTTTTTATAGAGGTCGAGAACCGCCTCCATGGTCTTCAGGTCGAGCCCCCAGGCCCGGGCCATCTCGCAGCCGAGTCTGACATCCTTTAATGCCAAGTCGAGTCCGAAGCGATTCTCGAAGTCACCTGCTGCGATCCATGGTCCTCGAACATCCATCTGAAAGCTTCTGGCCCCGGTATCCTGAAGCAGTTCGACGAGCACGCTGCGCTCGATACCCGCTTTTTCTCCAGCCCGTATCCCTTCAGCGAGAACGGCGAGGTTTGCCATGCCAACCATGTTGCTGATCAGTTTCACTGCGCAGGATGCTTCAACGCCGCCCATGTAGTAGGCCGGTTCACCAATAATCGGCCAGATATCCTCGAAGCTGCATCGAATACATCCTTATCACCACCAATAAACAGTGGCTCCTCGGCCTTCTCAGCATGAGCAGGCGTTTTTCCAAGGGTACATTGCATGAACTTGATGCCTTTCTCGGCGGCAGCATCTCTGAGTTCCAGGGACGTCCCTGGGTCAATGGTGCTCAGCTCAATGTGGGTAGCACCGCTTTTCATAATATTCAGCAGGCCCTCGTCTCCGAGCATGACACCCTTGATATGCTGGGGCATCGGCAGACTTGTAAAAACAAGATCACAATCTGAAAGCTCACCAAGGGATGATGCAGCTTTACCGCTGGTGCCTGCTTCAAGTGTTTTTTTGACAGCGTCCGCGCTGAGGTCAAACACCAAGACCTCTTTTCCGGCTCTGATCAGATTGCGAGCCAGCGGGCCCCCCATCAAACCAACTCCAACAAAACCAATATTCATTATAAACCTCCAATTTAGTTCTTTAACGAGTGCCTGTTCTTCTAAAAAATAACAGGTAAGGGAAACCTGCCCGTTAAACGGGCAGGTTGATTCACCGATTCTTTGGTACTCAGGGCTTCTTATTGATCAATCAGCCAGTCCAGTCCCAATTCGACCAGTTTTCCCCTGGTCGGCCGTCCTTCTGGATCCCAGCCGGACATCTCATAGTACAACTGAACCCAGTCCGGAAACTCATCAGGATCAAACCGCAGCCCTTTCAGGGGTCCGTCCGGCATCTTCTCAAACCACCGGCGGATAAGGGTGTCATCATCAGGGGTGAAGC
This sequence comes from uncultured delta proteobacterium, assembly GCA_963710015.1. Lineage (GTDB taxonomy): Bacteria > Desulfobacterota > Desulfobulbia > Desulfobulbales > Desulfocapsaceae > MADRE3. Next base: position 2,314 of record CAVPYP010000016.1, read on the forward strand.
CGCATCTATTGTTGAAGACCCGCGCCATGACGTTGGCGCGGTCAACACCGTTTACGATTTCATAGAGGCTGGTCTGCCAACCGGTTATGGCCTGCACAACTTCTACCAGTTTGGTAAAGGTCAGGGCATGGATTGGCACCGAACAGAAGTTGCAGAGTCCGAGCAGGTTGTTGATGCCCCAGGCTTTCTGACCGATAAAGAAGAATTTCACTTTAGCGGCATCCATTTTGAGTGGATCAACCGGATCGAGCAGTCCCATCGGGTGCAATTTGCTGATGCCTTCCCCCATAAACGCCACATCGTGAGGCGTCTCTATGTGGTCGCCGCCGGTTGCTCCGAGGGCGAATCCCAGCCCCATGCCTGTCTTTCCGCGGCCATCATGCAGGCCGAGTTCCTGTCCTTTTATATGAAAGGCATAGCGCTCAGAGCCCCGTCCTATCTTTTCTGCAGCCTTCTTCACTCCCAGAGCCAGTATTTCGCCAATTCCTTCTTTTGCAGCTATTTGTCGAACCAGCCAGATCATTGCCTCTGCATCGCCAAAACCAATAGCTTTGCCGCCGGTATCTTCTTCGGTTAGGATTCCTTTTTCAAAACATTCCATGGCAAAGGCGATTACACAACCGGTTGAGATTGTATCAAGGCCGAGCAGGTTACAGAGCTGGTTGGCATAGGCAATCGCCGGCAGGTTATCAATTGCCAGCATGGAGCCAAATGCCGCGATCGTCTCGTATTCCGGTCCGCCGAATCGTTTGTCAAGCGGGTAGGTTTCATCGTCGGAGTGACACCCTGCGCTTGCATGCCACCGTGCACTGGTAACAGGTGCCTCGAGAGTGAAAAATGGTGTCGTGATAAATCCCGGCGGCAAGTTTTGACGCACCTTCAAACTGGCCTTCCTTGAAGTTGCGTGTCGGGAAAAATCCTGAGTCATTGACTCCTTGGACAAGGCCGGGAGTTCCCACTTTAGTGCAGGCCGACATTGGGCGGGTGTACTTTAATCCGGTCACGATGCCATTTGGCAATCTCTTTGACTTTTTCCGGGTCTGCAAAGCTCAGTTTATTGGTTCCCCGAACAGCAATTGCCTTGAGGTTTTTTGAACCCATGACGGCACCCATCCCGGTGCGGCCGTTGAAATGCTCAAGGTCTGTCTGCAGGCACGCGTATGAAACCAGCTTTTCTCCCGCAGGTCCGATACTGACAACGCGGACCTTGGTATCACCCTCGTCTCCCGCAGTCTCTCAAGTGTTTCCCAGTTATCAAGCCCCAGAGATCCCCCGCATCGCGGATTTCAACCTGTTCGTCCTTGATCCACAGATAGACGGGCCGATCTGCTTTTCCTTTAATGATGATCGCGTCATATCCTGCAAACTTCAGTTCCGGTGCCCAGAAACCGGCAGCTTCGGTGCGCGCAAATCCACCGGTAAGCGGGGATTTTGCACCGACGGAATAGCGATTGAAACCGGCAAGTGGAGCGCCGGTGATCACGCTGCAGGCAAACACCATTACGTTTTCAGGTCCCAGCGGATCAACGTCGGGCGCAGACTTCGGTGAGCAGGGTGTGCCCGATTATGCCCGTACCACCAAAATAGGTCCGATACCATTTTTCATCTGGAGCTTTTACTTCATGGGTTTGCTTCGTCAAATCAACATACAGGATTTTTCCATTATAACCGTTTGGCATTTGCTTCCTCCATCCATTTGTAGCAACAATAAGTGTACTCTCGTTAATCAAACAATTCTCCTGTAGGCAGCGGCACCTGAAGGAGATGAGCGAATAGGCCATAGAACCCGAGCACAACCGCAACGGCGATGAGCGGGTAGATGATTTTTTTTACGGGGGTCCAGGTGTCATACATCGCAACCATCATCAGCAGGAGATAGGTGGCGATACCGGAGATCAGGAATCCCAGCCAGGGCATGAGCCCGCAACTGAGAAGCATCACGGCAACCAGGACAGTGCGGCGAGGAGTGGAGGCGCGCGCATCAGCTCCATTTTTCGCGGCAGCTGGATAGACGAGTTTCTGGACAATCAGCAGAAGACTCAGCAGAATCATGACAATGGCTATGGCGCGCGGAAAGACCGAAGAATCCGAGTCCATCATGTTGGTGGTATCCCACAGGGCAACTGATCCCAGAACAATGAACAAACAGGCCATGACGATACTTGCCGTATCTCTTGCCGGGGTAATTTCGTTAGTTGTTGTCATTGGCAGTTCTCCGTCTGCGTTTGATCCAGAGTTTGCGGATCAGGGGATAGAATAACGACACCAGAATAAACAGGATGATCGCCAGGCTGATTGGCCGGCCGAAAAACATTTTCGGCAAGGCGTCACTTGCTGCGCCAATGGTCCATGCCTGCACGAATCCCTGCTCTGCGATGCTGCCGAGGATGAGGCCAAGAACGATCGGCGACGGACTGAAGCCGAAGCGATTTAGAACCCACCCCACAGAGCCGAGCAGAATCATGATGACGACATCAGAGATGCTGTTGCGGATGGCATAGGTCCCGATAATGGTCATAAAGGCCACCGTTGGCACCAGCATCGCTTTGGGCACGGTGATAATGGCCTTGTAGGCATAGCGCCCGATGACGAGTCCCACGGGAAGCATCAACAGCGTTGCCAGAAACAATCCGTAAATGAAGGTGTAGACAATCGAACCACCCTCAGCGAACAGGCTGGGGCCGGTGCGTATCCCCTGGATCAGCAGGGCCCCGAGGATGACTGCATCGGGAGGTGTTCCGGGAATCCCGAGTACCAGGGTCGGAATAAAGCCGCCTCCGACAGTGGCATTGTTGGCCGATTCCGTGGCCATGACACCTTCGGGCTCACCATGGCCGAAATTTTCGCTTCGGGACGAGGAGCGTCGGGCTTCCGAATAGGCGACCAACCCGGCGATTGAACCGCCGGCACCGGGCAGTATGCCGACCAGGGTGCCGATCACGGAACTGCGAAGCAGGCTGAATTTTGACCGCCAGGCAAGCGCTGAGGCCTCGAGAAAACGAAACCCCCGGGGTTCATGGGTCACCTTCAGGTGCCTGTCCGGCGTCGCCACCAGGTCAATCAATACCGGTACGCAATAGAGTCCGATCAAGGCCGATACGGTCTCAATGCCGCCAATCAGGACCTGACTGCCAAAGGTGAAGCGTATATCGGCACTTATCTCTGCAACGCCGACACACGCAAGAAGCAGGCCAAAGCAGGCTCCGATGAGGCCCTTGATCAGATTGCCTTCCGAAAGCGCTGAAATCAGGGTCAGACCAAAAATGGCGAGCCAGAAATACTCTACCGGCCCAAATGCCAGGGCGACTCTTGCAAGGGGCGGCGCCAGCATCAGGAGAAAGGCGGCTCCGACCAGGCCGCCGGTGACCGAGGCGATGCAGGCAACGGTGATGGCCAGATCCCCCTTGCCCTGCTTTGCCATCGGGAAACCATCAAAGGTCGTGGCAATTGCCGAAGGAGTTCCCGGCGTATTGAGCAGGATGGCGGAATAGGCGCCCCCATAGATGGCTCCGGTGTAAATGGCTCCCATCATGATGAGCGCAGAGGCCGGCTCCATCGAAAAAGTAAGCGGTACCAGAACTGCGACAGCCATTGTTGCCGTAAGACCCGGCAACGACCCGATCACCGTGCCGGCAATTACGCCGAGCAAAGCCAGCAGAATATTGACCGGCGTCAGTGCTGCAAATATATAATCGATTCCCGGCATGATGTGTACCCTCGTTTCGGTTCAAAAAACGATACAATCAGTTACCCGGCAGGTGGATAAACTATTCCACCGGGAGAATTCACCGCCATCTCCAGCCAACCCGCCAGGGTAATGAGCGCTGCCCGTTCAGCAGCAGCGCTCTTGGCTGCATCGGTGTCAATCAGCAAAGGGAACAAGCGGGAAGAGTTGTCTTCCCGCTCTTCCCTGACTGAACTTAGTTTAAAATCTTTGCTTCTTTGGCAGCCTCGAGATAAATGGCTCTCATCTTCTGTATGAATTCTGGATAGGCTTTGTAGTCGACATCCAGCATCGCCATCCCGTCATTTTCCATGCGCGCGATGAATTCCGGATCGGCATTGATCTTGCCGATCATATCCGACAATTTCTGGCGAATGTCCTCTGGCGCTGATGAGGGTACAGCGATACCGCGATAGGCACCGGAGACCAGATCGTAACCGAGCTCCTTGAAGGTCGGGACATCCGGGAATTTCGGGTGACGCTTTTCCATGGCCACCGCCAGCATGCGCACGTTCTCGGCCTGCTGGGCACCAACCGAGGTGTAACCCCATTCAGCCGAGACCTGGTCGCCCATCAGGGCAGTTACTGCGGCACCGGTACCCTTGAACGCAACGTAGGTGGTCTTGATACCTGCCATCTTGTCGAAGCGGAGCTGCGCCAGGTGATTTGCAGAAGCCTTGCCGGACCCAGAGAAAGTGACTTTCCCGGGATTAGCAGCGGCAAACTCAACCAGATCCTTCAGGGTCTGAAAAGGACTATTCTTGGCCACGACAATAGCATCAGGCGTGTAGTGGAACATGTACACACCGACGATGTCATCGGTCTTGTAACCGACATCTTTCTGCTCCGGCTGGATAATGATATGGGGCAGATTTATACCCATGATGTTGTAACCATCGCCCTTGATCGTGTTCAACTGGGCCCAGCCGACCGCTCCGCCGCCGCCCGGTTTGTAGGATACTATCAGGTCTTCTCCGAACATCTTTTTGAAGAAGGGCTGCTGATGACGAGCGGTAATGTCTGACTCTCCACCGGGGCCGAAGGGAATGACGTAATTGATGCCCTTGTCGGGATAACCCTCTGCCCGAACGTTTGTTGCCGTGATCGAAAAAATCAATGCCAGTGCCAGCATTGCTGATACTTTCAGAGTCGTTTGCATATAGTGCCTCCTGTTGTGTTTGATTACAAGAAACCAGACAACCCGAAGACCTGTTGTGAAGATCTTCGGGTTACAACTGCATCTTCTTGCTGCTAAGCACTCTCGTAAAGTTTGGTCATGATGAACTCACGATGACCAAGTACTTCGGCGGCAGTCATGCGGCCGTTGGCGGTACGAACCATCATGTCGAGTAGCTTGTCTCCAGCCTCGATCAAGGTTCATTTCACGTCGAACAAGTCCTGAAACATCAACATCAAAATGCTCTGACATTGTTCTCAGGGTTCGTGGATTTGAGCAAAGCTTGATAACCGGCAGAATCGGATTGCCGATGATATTGCCCTGACCGGTGGGGAAGAAATGGACAACAAAGCCGGAGGCAGCACAGAGGGTTACCTGCTCTGCTGCAGCGGATGAGGAATCCTGGAACCAGAGGCCCGGGCCAGTCGGTTCGACAGCTTTCTCAAGACAACCGACGACAGGAGGCTTGGTGCCGATCTTCTGTATGTTGCCAAGCGCTTTCTCTTCGATCGTGGTCAGGCCGCCCTCGATGTTACCTTTGGTTGGCTGAGAATCGGAAAGATCGCTTGTCTTGTTGTCGTCGACAACTTTGGCATAGCGGTCGAAATAGAACTGGAAATCCTTGCGAACTTCATCATTTACACATCGTTCGAGGACGAGATGCTCGCCACCGGTCAATTCGGTGGTTTCACCGAAGAGCAGGGTGTTGCCTTTCTCGTAGAGCTTGTCGTAGGCATTTCCAACCGTTGGGTTGGTTGCGATTCCGGAAGTGGTATCGGACTCACCACATTTGGTTGAAACCCAGAGTTCGCTGATGTCGCATTCAACACGCTGAGCCTCACTGGCTTTCTGCATGATACTCCATGGCCTTTCGGGAAGCGGCACAGATTGTGTTGAGATCACCGTTCTTCTCAATGGCAAAGCCGGCAACTGGTTTTCCGGTTTTGGCAATACCCTGGACAATACGATCCGTCCACAGTGGTTCGATGCCGATTACGATGACAGCGGCAACGTTGGGGTTGGAGCCGGCACCGATCAGGGTGCGGAAATGCAGGTCCAGATCTTCACCGAACTGCAGTCGGCCATAGGCATGGGGAATGGCCATGGTGCCTTTGACGTTATTGGCAACTGCTTCACAGGCAGAGTTTGACAGATCATCCAGCGGTAGGATGATAACATGGTTACGAACACCAACCCGACCATTTTCACGACGATATCCAAAAAATTTATTTTCCATTTGTTACCACCTCTTTGTTTTAACGTTGTGAACGTGAAGATGTTCGCCTTTTTTAATCGGAGCAACGACCTTTCCGATATCTGTGTTGTACTTGATGACGGTGTCACCGACTGCAAAGTCCTTCAGTGCGACTTTGTGACCAATTGGAATGTCATTTAAAATTTTGATTTTAACAGTTTGATCTTCTTTCATGACCCAGCCGTTGATCTCCTGATCCGCCTTCAGATCCTCGACAACCACTACGCCTACTCCATCCGCAGCTTCGTGTACTAAAAAATCAGGTACCATGTATACCTCCTACAAAATTAAATAAATAATGAATCATACGGGCAAAATTCAGTGGAAAACTGTCTGCTCGTGTGCCGGACTCCCGGCGTTGGTTCGCCTCTTTACTGCACGTTCTTCTTCCTACTATTTGTTTCCAAAGACGCTGATTTCTGCGATTTGCCATTGTACTGGGGCAGTCACCCCAGGCTGTTCCAATGAGATCGAAGATCAGAATCCTATTGTTGCTCTTGTTTATAAAAATAGGTGGTGTTGGCGTTTGGAATAATACCGATTCTCGGCCTTCCATCAAAATTTTCCACCCATTCGTTAATAATTTCTGTGGGATCGGCAGCGCGCAGGTGACACTTCTGCAGAACACCCGGGTCAAGCTCGGAAAAAACCGCCACATCGAACCGGCTCAGGGTCCGGCCGAAGAGGTAGGCTTTGTGAGCACCCATCCTGAATCCCTGTTTTCTAAAATCGGCCAGCACCTCTTCGGGGCTGGTAAATTGTGAAACGTAATCAAAATAGACATCATCACCGACACCTTGGGGTGATGCTGCAAGCAATAAAATATTACCCCCGTCTTTAAGTGCCTGAGATGCCAGATTAAGTCCTTTCTGGGCCTGGTAGAGGCAGATGTCCTTCGGATAACCACCGCAACTGGCAACCACGATGTCGTATGAATCAGTAATACCCACGCCATACAGAGCTGCACAGGTCCGCGCGCCTTCCTTGAGCGTGTCCAGAGGACGGCCGACCAGAACCTGCACCATATCTTTATTCGGTGCCAGCACGAAATTAATCGAAAGATCAATGCCAACCATCTCTCCCGCTTCGTTTAAATCCTCGCGGACCGGGTTACCGTCAAGAAGACCAACCCGGGCATCGTCATGAAACATCAGGCTGTGGTTGTGCTCGATGGTTGCTTCTCCTCCGCAACCAATTATGACCCCTTTGGACCCGCCGGTAAAACCAACGAACTGGTGTGGGTCAATCTGGCCAACGACAATCTTGTAGTCGGCAGTCGCAAAGGCACTGTTCACATGTACTGGGGTTCCCCGTTCGGTAGTCCCATAATCAACCATTTGACTGTTTATGGCATCATGGGCCAGAACCCGGCAACCTTGAACAACTTTGGGAGGAACAAGCCGCTCGAGTGTTTCCTTGTCAACGGGAGGATGTAATCCGCCACCTACCAGAATCGTTACTCGCTCGGGGATTAAGTCGGAGATCTTGGTGAAAAGCCAGTCAAGTATGATTGGAAGTACTTTTATTACAGGAAGTGGGCGGGTTTCATCAGGGATGGCAATCGCGACAGTCTCTTTCTGCCTGAGTTCAGGCAGCAGGTCGGCATTGTTCTTATCCAGGTTGGCAAATGCACTGGTCAACGCCTGCTTGACAGAGGAAACAGGACGAACCGGGTTAGGCATTAAGATATCAACGTCTGCAGATTGCGGTAATTCTATGCTGACAGTTCCTTGGCCGTACTTTAACTCAATTGCCATTTTCCACCTCTTGGTTTGAACCCTCAAACGAAGCAATTAGCAGACCATGTTGAATAATGATTTTAAGTATCTAAAATTAAACAGTATGTGTTTCTGGAGGCAGTGGCGTGCCGAAAAATCAAGCCCATTATTGGGCATCGCGCCCAATAATGGGCTTGATTTTTCGGCACATTGTGTGTATTACCTCTTGCTATATCCATCTGAGTTTATCGAATACAGGATCCTTATCATGACGTGGAGCACAGAAACCCGATATAAGCTGTTGTTGGAAATCAACAATGCCATTGCCACTCGAAAAAGCCGTGAGAGCCTTTTCAGCTCGCTATCGAAGGAACTGTATCGATACTTTGCGTATGATCGACTCAGTATCATTCTCTATGATTCAGAAAAGGAAGTAATCACATACTTTGCTGCGGCGGATGGCATACAGCCTGGCGGAGTAATTGCCCACAAATCAAGACCGCTTGCTGATGGAGCTATTGCCCGTATTGCTATTAATTCCGGACAACCGGCAATTTTCGATGACCTGGGTAAATATACCGATCTCAGTTCTGTGGGAGAGCTGGTAAAGGCTGGTCTTATTTCGACGATGGTTTTTCCGCTTATTGTTCGTGATCGCATCCTGGGAACCATCCATTTCAGTTACCGAAAGAAGCCCAAAGCACTGACTGAACTGACGGAAGTATTGGTGGCTACCTCCCAGCAGATTGCCATCGCGGTAGACAACATGCTTGCCTATACAACCCTGAAGAACTCTAACCAACACCTGCAGGGAGAACGGGAATACCTGCTGTCCAGTGAGCGGGATCACCAGGTTAGCGGGTTCTTTTTTGCATCCCAGCAGATGCAGCAGGTGATGGAGGTTATTCAGCAGGTTGCAAATACCGATGAAACAATTCTCGTGACCGGTGAAACCGGCACAGGTAAAGATTATCTGGCCCGGCTGATTCACGAGATGAGTCCCCGGCATGACCATCTCTTTGTCAAGACCAATTGCCCGGGCTTAACATCCTCACTGTTTGAAAGTGAGCTCTTTGGACATGCCAAGGGAGCGTTTACCGGTGCTGAAACTAAGCGGCTGGGACGATTTGAACTGGCTGATCAAGGTACCGTCTTTCTAGATGAAATTGGAGAACTTCCTATTAACCTACAGGCAAAACTGCTGCAGGTTCTCCAGGAGAAAAAATTTGAGCGTGTGGGTGAGAGTACTTCAATACCGGTTGATGTTCGTATCGTCGCTGCAACCAACAAAGATCTCATGGAAGGGGTGAGAGACGGATGGTTCCGGCAGGATCTGTTTTATCGGCTGGAAGCAGTAAGAGTCAATGTTCCTCCGCTTCGTGAACGTGCGGAAGACATTCCGCTGTTGATAAAAAATATCAATAAAAATGAATCCGAGCGAATGAATCGGGAGGCTCCTGTTTTCACCCGTGATGTTCTTGAACTGCTCTCACGGTATCAATGGCCAGGTAATGTTAGAGAGCTCAAGAACATGGTTAAGCGGCTTATCATTCTGCATCCGGGTATGCCAATATATGCAGACGACATACGGCGAATATTTCCACTCAGTATAACACCATCAGAGGAACCTGGTGGTATTAGCACACTGAACCAGGCGGAGCGAAATCATATCATAAAAGCTTTAATGACAACCAAAGGCATGGTCGGCGGAAAAAAAGGTGCGGCCAGCTTGCTTGGAATGCCCCGCTCAACCCTCCAGTATCGCATGAAAAAACTCAATATTAAGCCGGTTGATTTTCTTGCCGGCGCAGGCATCAATAACACTCTGTGATTTAATTTACTGAGCCAGGTTCCTGATTTTATATTCCAGAACAGCTGGTATTATCAAACCTTCCTGTGCTGCTTTCTTTCGATTTTCAAGTCGACTAAGTCCGGGAAATCGTGCTCCCTCCAGTTTCTGGTAGACGTCTGCCAATGCCCTCACTCGGCTTGAAAAGGCGCCGCCTGAAAGCGCAACACTGTCTATTGCAAGAATTACCTGGCCCAGGTCAGGGGAAGGTCCCTGCGCTTCATACAAAGAACTCGCTTCAACACCGAGCGAGGCTCCGGCCAGACAAGCAGACATAACCTCTACCATGAGGGCGAGTGCGGCCCCCTTGGCTCCGCCAATTGGCAGCATTGATCCTTGCAGGGCAATTTCAGGATCGGTCGTCGGTTGCCCGTCCGGGCCGATTGCCCACCCTTCAGGGATAGGCTGACTTTGCTGCCTGGCAGCCAGTATTTTACCACGGGCCACGGTCGATACTGCAAAGTCAATTATCAGCGGGTCATCATCAAGCGGAGCTCCGAATGCAATGGGGTTGGTCCCAAGCACTTTCTCTTTTGAACCGGTAGGTGCAATTGCTTTTGGGGAGTTCCCATAAATGAACGATATCAGGCCTCTTCGGGCCAGGTCCTCACAGGGATGGCCTGCCACTCCGAAATGATGAGAGTGATAAATCGCAGCAGCCGCTATTCCGGTCTTTCCGGCCCGATTCTCAAGTTCGGGCAGTGTAATCTGAATAGCAGGGTAGGCAAAACCGAAGCCTGCATTAACACGTATCAGACCAGGTTTTACATCTTCGAGGCGTGGTATGGCCCTGCCGTCTATCTTCCCTGATCGAACCTGTGCCACATAGGATGGCAATCTGGAGAGCCCGTGGCCTTTGTGTCCGTCAATCTCACCGCGCACCAGCGCATTACTCACCATTGCCGCATTGGTTTCAAGTGTGCCGGCAGCGGCCAGCGCCCGGTTGCATAGTTCGGTTGCTTCATCAATACTGATTGTCGTGGTAGTGCTCATCTATTTTCTCATTATTAAAAGTGTTTCCACTATTTTCCACTTAAGGCCTTATTCTGGCTGCTGTAATGAATCCAGCAGGATAGAGTCGGTATCTGAAATTTGGGCGATTTCCAAACTGCTCCGACGCCTTCTCGCTCGCCTGGCAGTTTGGGGGATGTATGGTTTTCGCATTGTCGAATCAGACAATGATCATCACTGTTACCAGATTAAGTTAGGTAAATATGTTAAAGATTTAAGTCTCATGTGCTTTGTTCTGTAGGTGTTTCCTCGGCCTCTAGATTCACCATAACTTGTGATGTATGATTATTCAGCGTTCTCGGCACAGGTGACACACATTTTTGATTGTGGCATCAGCAGAATTCTGGCGAGAGGGATCTCTTCGCCGCATTCAAAGCAACTGCCGAATTCCGGCTCACCAAGATTCGCCAGGGCGCTCTTTAATCCTGCCAGCCGGCTCCTCGCCTGAGAAAGGGCGGATTCGTTTACTCCTCTGGCACTGATTGCTTCCATTCTTGATATTCGGCCGATGGCATTATCGGGAGAAACAGGGCTTACAGAATCGGCAAGTCTGGCTATATCCTGTTCCGCCCTGGTAATTTCCTCATGGATGCGTTTTTCAACGTCTCGCTTGTCTTTTCTGTCCATATCTCTTGTAAAATAAGGGAATGATTTCCTTTTGTCTAGCGCCCGACGAACCCGGCGAGCAGCATGGTGAGCGGCGGATAGAAGGTGATGATTAACAGGTCGATAATCAAGATAAATAAAAAGGGCATGATACGACGGCTGATTGCCCCGATATGTTCTCCGGAGATTGCTCCCGAGACGATAAGGCAGATACCCATGGGGGGGGTAAGCATGCCGATGGCCAGGTTGGTGACGACAATAACGCCGAGGTGAACCAGATCAATGTCAAGAGCCGGTAAAATGGAAATTATCATAGGAACGAGCAGGATCAGGGCGGCCGTCGTTTCCACAAATGTTCCGGCAATGAGCAGTATCAAGTTGATCAGCAGCAGCAGGATGACCGGATTATCCGAGATCATCAGCAGTGAGCCGGCGAGCTGGGCGGGAATATCTTCTATGGCGGCAATCCAGCTGAAAATTGAGGCGGTTGATATGATGAACATGACAATTGCAGCGATGATCGATCCTTCGATAAAAATAGTAGACAGATCAGACCAGGTGATTTGGCGATAGATCAGGATGCCGACGGTGAGTGCATATAAAACGGCTACGGCAGCTGATTCGGTGGCGGTGAAGATGCCTCCGAGAATACCGCCGAGAATAATAACAGGGGCACCGAGCGGCAGGAGGGCGCCGACAAATGACCTGCCAACCGACTTCCAGCTGAAGGGGGCGGCGGCCTTGTAACCATGTTTTTTTGAGAGCAGGGTTGAAACGGCGATCAGTGACAGCCCGATCATAATGCCTGGAAGAATACCCGCGGCAAAGAGTTGGCCGATGGATGCACCGGTCAGAAAACCAAAAATAATCATCGGAATTGACGGCGGAATTATAACTCCGATCGATCCGCCGGAAGCCTGAACTGCCGAGGCAAAATCACCGTCATAGCCTGATTTTTTCATGGCCGGAATGAGCAGGGCTCCAACTGCGGCTGTGTCTGCTGCGGCAGAACCTGAGATGCCGGCAAAAAACATGGCGGAAACAATAGTAACTGCAGCCAGTCCGCCCGGCAGCCAGCCGACAAGGGCGTTGGCAAAATCGATCAGTCTCCTGCTGATCCCGCCTTTTTCCATGATCAGCCCGGCGTACATAAAGAGGGGTACCGCCATCAGGTGGAACGAGTCGGTGCCGCTGAACATTCGCTGGATGACAACCATCAGGGAAAAATCGCTGTTGAGGACAATGATAGTGATAGATGCGAAGCCGATCGCTATTGCAATCGGCATGTTCAGCAGGAGCAGCACCAGAAGGGTTATTAACAGCAGTGTGCTGCTCATGACGGGTTTGCCCGGTGAGTGATTTCCTTTGAGAGCATGGCAACGGCATGGAGCGAGAGTATCATTCCGCTTATGGGGATGATGGAGAAGATAATCCACTTGGGAAGAGACAAGGCGGCGGTGGTCTGCAGTCTCACAAAGAACGAAAACTGAAGACCATACCAGACCATCACCGAGAAAAAGACAAGAGAGAGGAAGAGGACAAGAATCTTCGAGATCCTTTTTAGATGGCGCGGCAACCGTCTATAGATGATGTTTATCCCTGGATGCATTCCCCGGTAATAGGCGACACAGGTCCCCAGAAATGTCAGCCACACCAGAATATATCGGGCCAGCTCTTCTGACCAGAAAAGCGAATGATTGAGGATGTATCGACTAAATACCTGGGCGATAACAATAACCGACATGGCCAGTCCGAGCGCGAGAAGCGTGCGTTCGGTAAGGCGGTTACAGGCCAGGCTGAGGCTCTCAGCTTTGGTCATTGTTTTCCTCAGAATATCCTAGTTGGTTGCTTCGAGTACCTTGAGGAGGAGAGCTTGGACTTTTTCTTCCTTGAACAGATCAATGTCCTTGAGATCGGCAACCTGAGCCCTCAGGGCTTCCAGGTCTGGATCTTCAACGACGTTCATCCCTTTTTCTTTTAACAGCTTTAACCTGGCGTCATCTTTAGCCCGATTATCAGCGCGCTGGTAGACCGCAGCTTCATACATGGCCTGCTGAATCATCTCCTGCTGAGCCTGGTCAAGCGTTTTCCACCAGGCCAGTGAGGCAACGTCGATATGAGCAGAATAGACATGACGGGTCAAGGTCATGTGCTTCTGAATTTCATAAAACTTATATACCTCGAGTACCCAGAGCGGGTTTTCCTGGCCATCAATTACACCCTGTTCAAGTTCTGTATAAATGGGCCAGGGCATCGGTGTCGGGTTTGCCCCGAGGGCCTGCCAGATTGACTTGTGAAGAGCGGAAGACATGACTCGGATTTTAAGGCCCTCGATATCTGACGGCTTCGTCACGGCATGCCTGGAGTTGGTGAGATTCCTGAAACCATTCTCTGAAAAGCATAGTCCCTTGAATCCTGATGATTCCAGCGATTTCAGTATTTCAGCTCCAAGCGGACCATCGAGTATCTCGTCAGCCTGGTGGTTATCCTTAAAAAGAAAGGGATAATCGATAACCCGGACAATTGGGTCAAAGCTGTCAAACGGTCCTGAGGTAATTATACCAAGCTGTATGGTGCCCAGCTGGATCTGTTGAAGGATCTCAGTCTCATTGCCAAGCGCTGCGGAATGAAAGATCTTTACCTGCAGCTCGCCCTGCGACTTCAGCTCAATTAGTTCCTTGAACTTTTCAGCTACAATGTTCTGTGCCGAACCGGGTTTTGTGACGACACCAAGTTTCATTGTTATGGCTGATTCTGCAGTAAACGCGGTAAGCAGCAGCAGGGACAAGCTGGAAATAAAGACGGAAATTTTCATGATCATTAGGCTCCAGGATGAGTCTCCGAATCGTTCGTTATGGTTAGAATGGTTGACTAAGAATCATATCTGCAATGGAATGGAGGCAATGTCAACAGATAAATCATTAATAGGTTGAGCCTTTTGCAAAATGATGATTTTCGTTCAACGTCAAGGCATGCGAAAAATTTTTACCGCTGGCATATAATTGATATTCCGAGGATAACAATTTAAGCATAACGTAGAGGTTAAGCGAAAAGGGCGTTTTGCAAGTGGCTCAGGTTGATTGGCCGATGTGCTTCCCACATGAACAGGAAATATTCTCCAGATAGTCTGGTGAAAACCGGGCCGGGCTAGAAAAAAGGTAAAGAGCCGAGGCGGGCTGCGATCAGGTAGGCGAGCAGGAAAAAGGATGCGTAACTTACCGCCCTGATGCCGTGATCGAACTGCGGTACAAATTTTCGCCCTGCAGCTGCGAAAAGGATCAGACTTACTATCAGCGGGACAGCAGGCCAGAGGGGCAGGGTTTTTTCCCTGAAAAAATAGAGCGGAATAAAAAATGTCACCACGGAACAGAAGAGCCAGGCCAGGTAGAAATAGGTGAATCCTGGTGAATTGCCGGTTTGTGTCACCGTTTCCCCACTTTGTTCAAAAAGCTTTAAGCCATGCCAGATCAGTCCGCCGCCGGCTGAGCCCAGAGCATTGACCAAAATATCCCGGATTCCATAGGTTCTCAGCGGATGCAGGCCCTGGAGCAGTTCATCATGAACGCCGAGCAGGGAAGCAAAGAAAATACTGAAGGCGAGCAGCGGGATTCCCTGGTGCCGAACGGACATTATATATCGAATTAACAGAGAAAGGAGCATGTACTCCACCACATGAATCCGCTTAACCGGAGCCTGGGGGTCAGGAACTGCCAGCGCCGCAAGACAGATGATTACCCCGATTGTGATTGAAACAATTCTTGTCTGAGGCTGCTTCATCTGCCGGGTTTTTAGAAATAATGAGACAATAACCGCCAGGGCAATAAGGGTGATCAGGATAGGAAGAACCAGGACAGGGGTTGTACCCCAGGACTGGACAATATATCTGACCACCGGAAACATATTCAGATAGATGAGTAGCAGCAGAACGGCACTCGGGTAGCCGATGATGAGACGACGATGAGGTCCAGGTAATGTATTTTTCATGGTCTGTGTATCGAGAGGATTTTGAGAGCTCGTTTTAATGCCCTTATCGGGGTAATTTTGTCGAAGATGTAAAACATGTCAAGCAGACAGATGAATCCGCACAAAACAATCACCAGGCCAGATCCCGACAATTGGGTAGTTACAATCGTTTCCGGCAGGTTCAGGAGCCTTGGGAATGGATGGCGATTTTAGCCGGACATCGAATTAACGCTTGCACCGGTTTGCTTCCAGCGATAGGGTAAAGGTATGAAATTTGCCGGGATGACCGCCCTGCAGCATTGCTGAATATGACAAAGAATTGAAGATGAGGTCGATTATGAAACAGTATGTCTCTCTGGTACCCTGCCTGCCGGTATGGGTTGTAATTATCCTTTTAACCGGATGCAGCAGCACCTATTATGGAGCGATGGAAAAGGTCGGCATCCATAAACGTGACATCATGGTGGACAGGGTCGCAGATGCCAGGGATTCCCAGGCTGAGGCCCAGGAGCAGTTTAAATCTGCGCTTGACCAGTTCAACAGTGTTGTCACGCTCAAGGAGACTGATTTGAAAAAAGCCTATGACCGTTTGAACAAGGAGTACGAAGCTTGTTCAGCGGCAGCGGCTGAGGTCTCTGAGCGAATTGAGAAAGTGGAATCAGTCTCTGAAGCCCTTTTCAGGGAATGGCAGGACGAGCTGGACCTCTATGAGAATAAAGATCTTGCCAGGGCCAGTAAAAAACAACTGAATGCAACCAGGTCTCGCTATGATGAGATGATCAGCCATATGTATCGTGCCGAAAAAAGTATGGATCCGGTTCTGAAAATTTTTCGGGACAATGTTCTCTTTCTCAAGCACAACCTGAACGCCCAGGCCATCGGCTCATTGCAGGACGAGTTTGCCAACCTGGAAATGGAAATTGACACCTTGATAGCCAGGATGAGTACAGCGATTGAATCGTCAAATGCTTTTATCGCTGATATGCAGGAGTAATGGGCGGTTTATATCGTGCTGAAGAATATTTCGCCGCAAAAGAGCGCGTAATCTCCGCTACCATGGGAGGCACCGCTCGATGTGCTCTCAGTTGAAATCATGTTCCTGATTATCGAAAATTGGCATTATGATGGGGGGTAACGAATGAATCGTACCGCTTACCTTACCACCGATATCGCCATCAAGACGCTGTCAAAACTACTCAAGGCCAGGACCGTCTTTCATGGCCTTGATAATATCCCCGCTGGACCGATAATCTTTGTCATTAATCATTTTACCCGTCTTGAGACGCTGCTGCTCCCGTATTATCTTTTCCACCTCACCAAAACACCGATCTGGTCTCTTGCCAGCGATAACCTCTTTAACAAGGGCGCTTTGAAGGCCTACCTGGACAAGGTCGGAGTGATATCGACGAAGGATCCCCAGCGCGACAGGCTCATTATAAAAACACTGCTGAGCGGTACGGCTCACTGGATCATTTTTCCCGAGGGGAGGATGGTCAAGACCAAAAAACTCATCAGTAACGGCGAGTATGTTATCGCAGACGATCATACTGCCCGGACACCCCATACTGGCGCGGCTTTCCTGGCCCTGCGGTCCGAGATATTTCGTCGTTTTCTGCAGCGTGCTGATGGCGATGACGGAAGAGCTGGGCTGGCTGACTTTCTTGAGCTTGATCCTGACCAGAAGGTAGCTCGCGAGAGCGTCAAGATTGTGCCGGTTAACCTCACGTACTATCCGATCCGGGCTCATGATAATATCCTTTCAGAGCTTGCCAGCCGATATGTCAAAGCTCCTTCCGAGAGAATGCTCGAGGAATTGATGACAGAAGGAACCATGCTGCTGGAGGGGGTTGATATCGACATGCAGTTCGGCAGTCCGCTCGATACGGCTGATGAACTCACTGTTCCGTCTGTGCAGGTCTTGCTGGACGGCCCTGTTGTGACCACTTTTAATGACAACGAGCCGCTAATGAGTCATCTCCAGAAGACTGCCGGCAGTATGATGCGGACATACATGCACCGGATATATTCAGCAACAACAGTCAATCATGATCATCTCTTTGCATCGATGTTGAGGAGACGATCTTTCCGTCCGTTTACGCCGCGTCAGTTCGCACGCTCCGTTTATCTTGTAAGTGATTACCTGCAGTCCAGGCATGACCTGAAGAAAAATCTGCACTCGGCTCTTACTGAAGAGCAGCTGCATCTGCTTGTTGACGACCGCTACGGCAAGTACAAAGGTTTTGTCGATCTTGCCCTGTCCACAGGAAGCCTCGCCAGGGAACAGCAGCAGCTGAGAAAGCAGTCATCATACTGGAAGCGTCGGCCGCTGTTTCATAAAGCGCGGCTCCGTAACCCGATTGAAGTCATGGCCAACGAAATTGAGCCGCTGGGCAGGGTGCAGAAGTATATACGCTTGAGTTCAGCACTGCCCGATTTGGCCATCCGCTTGATTATTGCCCGCCGTCTCTTTCAAAAAGATAAAAAATCATATCAGACTGAACGTGAAAGCTGCGGCCAGCGGGCTGAATTTGAAGCGCAGCCCGGCTCGCCCTTTGTTCTGCCGTCACTCAGCAACAGACTCGGTGTGGTCCTTGTCCATAGCTATCTCTCTGTTCCTGAGGAGGTAAGACAGTGCGGAGAGTTGTTCCGGAAAAAGGGGGCGTGGGTATATGGCGTCAGACTGCCGGGTCACGGAACCAGCCCGGAATCACTTGCAGCAAAAAAGTGGGAGGAATGGAGGACCGCCGTTGAACGAGGCTACGCGCTGATGGATTCACTCTGTCAAGACGTTATTCTGGTGGGATTTTCGGCGGGTGGATCACTGGTGCTTGAGCTTGCCTCAAGGCTCGAGAGGCTCGCCGGGGTCGTTGCCGTCTGTCCGCCGTATGTATTGCAGGATTACTCAAAACGGTTTATGCCTCCGATACATATATGGAACCGGCTGCTGGCTCGTTGGAAAGACAATTACATGAGTCAGGAGTTTGTCGTTTTCGATCCGGAAATAAAAGACCTTAATTATTCCAGAAACCCAATTGCCGGAGTGATTGAAATCGGAAAACTGCTTGATGCCTGTAAGGCCGGGCTTGCGAAGCAGTGCCATCGGACACTGATTGTCTCTGCTGACCAGGACCAGGTTGTTGGAGAGAGCAGCGGCCGGGAGTTGTTTTCACACCTTGGCTCTGAAGATAAGGAGCACCTGGTCATCTCAAGCCCGCGACACAACATAATCTATGGACCCGAGGGCGGCAGAACCAGGGCGGTCATCTCCTCTTTTATCAAGGACTGTCTGGAGTACCAGCGCTGATCCTGTTTTCTCCAGAAGATGCTCGTTACCGGCTGGTTGTCAGGTCTGGTACATCCTGTCTATCTCATCCTCCATGGCGCTGAGAATATTTTTTCTTCTCAGTTTCATGGTTGGGGTCAGCAAGCCCTGCTCGACCGTCCACGGTTTCAGGCTCAAGGATATATTTCTTATCCAGGCGTATCCGGGGAACGACTGCAGGCACTGTTCAACCCGTTTCATTATTTCCGCCCGCACCTGTTCGTTGGCAAGAGAATTGTCCTCTGAAGAGATCTCGAGTTTTGTGGCCAGCTGCTGCCACATTTCCTGGTTGAGAACGGCCAGAAGTGTCAGGTAGGGCCGTCCTTCACCGATAATCATGCTCTGCTCGAAAAGCGGGTCACTGCCGATAGCCGTTTCCATATCAGTTGGCGAAATTTTTTCACTATTGCTTAATACCAGGATGTCTTTCATTCTGCCGACTATTTTCAAGTGCTCCCCTCTCAAAGCTGCGACATCGCCGGTATGGAGCCAACCGTCATCATCAATCACCTCCGCAGTTGCTTCCGGATTGTCCCAGTAGCCCTTCATAACGCATGATCCCCGGACCAGCAGTTCACCGGCTTCAGATAGTTTTATAGTAACCCCCGGTAGAGGGAGCCCTACCGTATCGGGATAGTTGGAATCAACCCTGTTGACGCTGATGACCGGACTTGACTCAGTTAAACCATATCCCTGGTAGATTGGTAATCCAAGACCAATCAGCTTCTGGGCTATTTCATAAGACAGTGCGGCCCCACCGCTGATGACTACTCTCAGTTTTCCTCCGAGTCTTGCTTGAACCTTCCTGCCGACCAGTCTGTTCAGGAGGGGCTGGAGCAGCATATCGGGTGACCAGTTCTGCCGGTGCTGCTGGTAAAGATAGGAGCGCCAGCCGATCGTGGTTGCCAGTTGAAACAACCGACGTCTTAATGCTGACTGCTTGCTGACGCGGAGCATCAGCTTGTTGTGAAGCTGTTCAAAGATTCTTGGTACTGCCACAAGTACCGTTGGTCTAATGAAAACAAGGTCATCTGAAAGCTCCTGGATTGAGCGGGCATAGGCGACTGAGGATCCGGCGATCATTGGCAGATAATAGCCGACGGTTCTCTCCAGCATATGCGAAAGGGGAAGAAATGAAAGAAAAACATCATCAGTCAGTATCCTGATGCTTGCCAGCCCAGCGGCGGCATTTTCAAGCATATTGCGGTGACTGAGCATAACGCCCTTTGGTCTTCCGGTTGTCCCTGAGGTGTAGACGATGGTTGCCAAATCGTCAGGGGCAGCTCCTCTGTATTCTGCAGGTGCGGCAGATTCGACCAACCATTTATCGAGATCGACGACTCCCTGGCCATGGGGTGCCGTATCGCCTGGTTCTGCGATAATAACTCGTTCAGGAAATTTCTTACTGCCTGAACTGCGCAGACGGCTGAGCTCCTGCACAAAGGCGGGGGCATTGCAGAGCAGCAGTTTGCTCCTGGTATGTTCAAGAATGTAGAGGACATTTTCAGGTCTGTCGTTGGCGTAGAGCGGAACGACAATGAGCCCACGTGACTGCGCCGCGAGGTCGAAACAGACCCAGTTGATTCCATTTGGTATCATCAGGGCGACTCTGTCTCCCGGTCGCAAATCCTCAGAATCAAGGGCAGCAGACCAGCGGCTCACTTTTTTCTCCATTTCCGCCCAGGTCAGTGTTCGCCATTGGGACTTTGGGTAATCAAAAAAGTGATAGGCTGGAGATGATGGCGTGTCCCTGACCCGTTGTTGGAAAAGTGCCGGGATACTGAGGTTAGTTACCGGAATCGCAGAGTGAATATTTCTCATAATGACCCTCCTGAAAGTGATATGGAGATTAAAATTCTCGATACTTAAAAGAGAGAAAATAAAGAATCATCTAACAAAAAAGATAAGCATAAAGGTGAAATTATCATCATCGCCGATTGTTTTTACACTATTTGACCTTACTATGACATAGGTGAGCTAAGTGATTAAAGAATTAACAATAATTTCCATTGAACGGAGCATTCTAAGGTAAACGCCGGGAGGAGTATCTCATGTTTGATAAACGGTCAACTCTGTTTCCCTCCAAGCGCCATTCCTGTTTCCTGAGCCATTGCGCTGTCTCACCGCTTTACGTTGGAGCGGCTTCTGCAGCTGCCGGTTTCCAGAGGAGTATGGTTAAGAAGGGTATTTCAGCCCTGGCTGAATTTGGCGACCTGCTGCCGAGGTTCAGGGAAGGGTTCGCCTCCTTCATGAAAAGCTCTGCTGAAAATATTTCATTTGTTCATTCGACTGCGGAAGCAATGTGTCAGATCGCCAACGGCTATCGGTTCGAAGCCGGGGACCAGATTATCAGCTATATCCATGAGTACCCCAGCAATCATTATCCGTGGCTGATGCAGAAAAGGCGCGGAGTTGAGCTCATCCTGCTACCGGACAGCCAGCATCGTGACGGTTTTGACAGCTTCGGTTGCACCGGGGGCTGGTCGATGGCAGACCTTGAACGGCACTGCACGTCTCGTACCCGTATTGTTGCAATCAGCCATGTTCAGTTTGCCAGTGGCTTTGCTGCCGATCTCGCTGAGCTGGGCGACTTTTGCAGAAGGCGAAATATTGACCTGATTGTTGACGGCGCCCAGAGCCTTGGGTGTCTGCCTGTGTATCCTGAGAAGTATGGTATTGCCGCCGTGGCTGCCTCGGGATGGAAATGGCTGCTTGGCCCGAAAGGGGCGGCACTATTGTATACCAGTGAACAGCTGAGAAGCAAGTTGACACCAACTATGGCCGGACCGGGCATGATGAGACAGATGTATGATTATCTTGATCACAGCTGGGCTCCGTTTTCCGACGGACGGATGTTCGAGTATTCAACCATTCCCTGGGACCATATCGCCGCTCTGACGGTGGTGATCGAAGATGTCTTCAACCGCTATCCCATAGAAAAAATAAGGGACGAGGTCTTCCGGCTCCAGGACCTGTTCCTGGATCATCTTGACCCTGATCATTTCAGGGTACAGCGCTTTGGACAAAAGAATCGTTCCGGTATCATTGGTTTTTTATCCAGGCAAGAGCCTCGGAGTACAGCAATGAAACTGGCTGAAAAAGGAGTTGTGATTACAGAGCGGGCAGGCTGCTTGAGGCTGGCTCCGCATTTTTATCTGGATGATGAAGAAGTTATTGAAGCAGCAGCTGTATGCAATGAATGTTGCACAAAATAGCAGCTCGGTCTTTGAATGCCTGGTGAAGTGAAGTAAAATATGGCATAGATTCCATTTAACAGATCTTTGCTCACCGGTAAATTTAAGGAGGAGAACGTCATGAAGAGGGGGCTTGCTGCTGTTTTGACGCTGCTGTTTTGGGTAGTGCCGTATGTCGCAACAGGTGCGGAAAATCCATGGGAAAAAAAGCTGCCGTTTGAAAATGCCGCAATCACCTATACACTCAGCGGTATGGAGACAGGTGAAGAAGTTCTTTATATCAGGAAGCATGGCAAGGAATCTGCCAGATACCGGACAACCAAGACGTCGATGCTCGGCATGACCATGATAAACAGGAGTGTTGAAATCATGACTCCTGACTGGATTTACAGCTTTGATCTGCAGGAAGGTAGCGGGACCAAATCGATAAACCCGCAAAAAGTGATGACTGAAGAATATGAAAAACTATCAGTGGCCGACCAGGAGAAGGTTTTAGCAAATGCTGAAGAGATGGGTACTGGTTTTATGAGCGGTATGCAGGGGGCAATCGAGAAAAACGCAAAAACAATTCTTGGCTACCAATGTGACAAGGTTACGGTAATGGGGAGCACAATCTACTCGATTCATGGAACCCCAATTGCCTTGCACACCGAGTCAAATATCATGGGTGTTACGGTCAAAAGCGTTGCCACAAAGATCGATAATGGAGCGGTCCCGGAGAAATACTTTCATTACCCCGAAGGAATTGTACCCGAACCTGACCCGGAGGCTGACCGGATGGCACAGATAATGGCTGAGCAGTCGATCTCCATGCTGAAAGACCCGGAAGCCTTCAAGGAAAAGAACCAGGGCTCTATTATGAAAATGGTACCTGGGAAAAGTGAAGAAATATCACCGGAAGAACAGCAGCAGCTGGAAGAGGCCATGAAAGCGTTAAAAGAACTGTTCGGGAATTGATCTGGAGACAATGGGAGATAAAATTATGTTGAGAATCAACCTTTTATTACTTCTCGTCCTGTCTTTTACTGCAGGATGTTCGACGGTCCAGGTAAAAAGTGATTTTAATCCCAAAACGGATTTTTCTCGCCTGAAAACGTATCAGTGGCTGAAAAGTAATGACAAACCGAGTGATGACGTCAGGATAAACAATGAGTTTGTCATAAATACGATCCGGGCTGCAGTTGAAAAAGATCTGCAGACCAAAGGGTTTACAAGAGTTGATAACGGCCAGGCTGATTTTGTCATAGCCTGGTTCGGAGCCATTGAGCAGAAGATAAAATCAGAGAATATTGACCATTTTTATCGACCGTATGGCTATGGCACGCTCTACCGTGATCCTTACTGGAACGCTCAGCCGACAACAGTTAACGTGAGCGAATACGAACAGGGCAGCCTGATATTTGACTTCCTGGACCCCGGGACCCATACCTTGTTGTGGCGAGGTATCGGCAGTGACACGCTCAAGGAAAATCAATCAGAGAGACAGGTAATCCAGAATCTCAATGCTGCAGTGACCCAGATTCTGGCAGGTTTCCCTCCCCCGTGATTCGCCTTATCAACAGTCAGGCACTATAACCGGATTGAATGGGAATTGTTGTTGGCCGGTTAATCATGTATCTGAAGGGGATCCAGAAATCACTGTTGGAGTTGTGCTCATCTTATTTGGTTAACAAATAGTAATGGTACATTAGCTCTTTCAGACTGCCTAACTGGAATTGAGTTTGGCTTAAAAAAAGCGTTGACACTCGTCTGACACCGGTATATATTCTCGCGCTACAAGATTCTCGGGACACTTTTTTCATTGTACTTGTATTGTCTCATCGTCTGGGGTACATAGACTGTAGATCTTGTTTAATCCTCGGTAGCTCAGTTGGTAGAGCAGGTGGCTGTTAACCACCCTGTCGGCGGTTCGAGTCCGTCCCGGGGAGCCAGTTATCAAAAGGGCCTTTTTTCTTCGGAAAAGCAGGCCCTTTTTTCTTTTCTGTGGGAGAGGTTGTTTTCGACAAGAATGCCAAAGGGTTGGTGGTAGTTGGAAATGAGGCGTCCATCCTTCCAGATCGAGTTCGAACAGACGAAATTGATGATCTTCATCTCTCCAGCGCATTGAGGGCAGCTAAGCGGGGCGACCTCCCACACCTTTTTGATACATTCCCGCCAACGAAGGTGCTGAGTCCTTAAGTGATTTTTCCAGGAAGATGTTTATCATCGAGGAGTTATGAGTAATCATTTTTGATAAATGGCATACCTTCTTGCTTTTCCAATTTTTCATACCTATTTTTTTACTTCAGTCGGTTAACGATCAAATCCTGTAACTGCACTTACATGTCTTCAGCAAGAAGGTTGGAAGCGAGGTTGGGGTGGAGGCTATGGGGTTGGCTTGAGATGTTACATGCAGCACCTGTCAGCAACACATTGCCTCATCGCATTGATTGCAGGGCTTCTCATCCTGCTTCGACCTGCATACGGCAACTCTGAAAATTCCCCTCTCGATCAGGCTGAGAAAGCCTTCCAGAAAGGAAACTACGAAGATGCGCTGCGCCTTTATGACCTCGTCTCAGGCCCGGACCGGATTGCCGCGATTGTTGGTGCAAATCGCACCCGGATTATGACCGGAAATTATCGTGAGGCGGAGG
Organism: uncultured delta proteobacterium; assembly: GCA_963710015.1. Taxonomy (GTDB): domain Bacteria; phylum Desulfobacterota; class Desulfobulbia; order Desulfobulbales; family Desulfocapsaceae; genus MADRE3. The sequence continues at coordinate 26,766 of CAVPYP010000016.1, forward strand.
AATCTTTACAGCAGTTGCTGGCAGAATCTGAGAGACATCAATCGACGAGCTCCCAGTTGGCTGAAATACTCACACTGACTGGTCGTTCAGTCGACGCCCTGAGGATTTTGGAACCATTCATTGATGATCAGACTGCCAGTGTTCGAATTCTGGTTCAGTTTGGTCAAGTTCTTAGATTACATGGACGACGATCTGAAGCTGAACCCCATTTCCTGCAGGCAATTTCCTATTATGATCGCGGGCTGGTTTTCGAAGCTGAAGATGTTGCCTGGGTGGGGGTGGCCTGCCGTGAGCTGGAGCGGTTCCATGATGCCAACAATCTGTTTCGTGAGGCCGTACGACTCAATCCCGAAAGCTTAGAGATTCACCAGCTCTGGGGAGATCTCTTCCGTGAAAAATATAATATAGCCGAAGCACAGCGTTCCTTTGGGGACATTCTCAAGCTCAATGAAAACTATGTTCCCGCGCTCGTGGGAATGGCGATGACGGAGGGAGGACAGGCATCTCACGCTTTTCTGGACAGCGCACTTACAATTAACCCACGCTCCGAACCGGCACTTGTAGCCCGTGCAGGTTTATTCAGCGAGGATGAACGCTATGATGATGCGATCGATTGCCTCCAGCAGGTATTGCAGATCAATCCAGAATCCATTGATGCCATGGCCATTCTGGCAGCCATCGCCTTGCTGAAAGACGATGATGAGACGCTTCAGGAACTAGAAAAAAAAGTAGCGGCATTGAGCCCCGGAAATGGGGGCTTTTATGCCCGCATCGCTGAAATTTGCGGTCGCAGCTATCGCTTTGACAAAGCCGTTGAAATGGCCCAGAAAGCCGTAGCGCTCGATCCCCGGCACTGGAATGGACACACTGTTTTAGGTATGAACCTGCTGCGACAGGGAGAGGAAAACAAGGCGCTTTATCACCTTGAAATGGGCTTTCGGGGAGACCCATTTAACGTCTGGGCGATGAATCTGCTTAAAGTTCTCGATGTTCTTGACGGATTTGAAACACGAATGTCTGATAACTTCGTGGTGCGCATGCATCCCTCTGAGGTAAATATTCTCTGGCCTTATCTGAAGCCGCTCTTGGAAGATAGTTGGGCAACACTCTCTGCCAAATACGGTTTCACCCCTCAGGGACCTATTCTTATTGAATTATTTCATGATTACAAAGATTTCTCCGTGCGCACTTCAGGGCTGCCGAACATCGGACATCTCCTGGGGGTGTGTTTTGGCAGTGTTATCACGCTTGGTTCCCCGAGGGGTCACAAACCGCCCGGTTCGATCAATTGGCAGGAGGTCGTCTGGCATGAATTTGCCCATGTCATTACCCTGCAGATGACGAACAACAAAATACCACGCTGGCTCTCCGAAGGCATTTCTGTTTTTGAAGAAAAAAACGGCCGGGCAGAGTGGGGCCGGCGCCAGGAGATGGAGCTTATAAAGGCAGTCCAGGAAAACAAGGTTATCGGACTCAACGGCCTGAACGAGAGCTTTTCCCGGGCCAAATCCCTTGCGGATCTAAATTTTGCCTACTACGAGTCTTCCCTTCTGGTTGAGTTCATTGTCGAGCGCTATGGCTTTGAAACGCTCAAAAAGCTTATATATCGTTTCGCGGGCCAGGAGAATATGAGCGATATTTTCAGTGCGGTTTTTGCTGTTACTCTGGAAGAATTTGACGGGCAGTTTTCTTCCTGGATCACCGAACGGGTAGAGATGCTTGATGTCGATGTGGATCAAGCTGTGCTTGACAATCTGGGTTCGTTTTCTGCTCAAGATAACGGAAAAGACCTGGTGGCCTCGGAGGACGAGAAGAACGCCTTGATAGAAGCATTGTACCAGCACATTGAAGCCAGCCCGCGCAGTTTCTATGCTCATTTGCAATTGGGACTGATTTTTTATGCCTTAGATGAGCTGGTCGGGGCCTTACATCATCTGACCATAGCCAGCGAGCTGCTTCCCGCATACAGTGACTCTCCTAATCCTCGGCAGATCCTGGCTGTGATATATGAGGAACTTGGGGACATCCAGGCCATGACCGGTGAACTGGAGGCCCTGTTGCATGTTCATCCATATGCCTTTCAGGCCTGCCTGAAATTAGCCCAGGTGGCACAGTCAGGCGACGAATATGACCGGTCCGCCTATTATTTGGAAACAGCCATTGCCCTGAACCCATACGATCAGGATGTGCATCGTTCATTGGCCGCTCTTGCCATGCAACAATTGGATTATCCAACGGCCATTCGGGAATACTCCGTTTTGTTAGCTTTGGATGAAACAGACCCGGCTTTGGCCAATACAGATCTCGCCGAGGCCTTCCTGCGTAACGGCAATAAATTAGAGGCAAAACGCTATGCCTTGGCGGCTTTAGAAATTGCCCCGATGTTTGAGCGGGCCCAGGATATTCTATCTGGATACAGTCCGGATAGAATGAGGTTGTCGTGAGACAATCTTAGATCAGCGTTCAGCTCTCACTATCCGACAGGTGGCAATGAGACATCTTGGGTTGATATCTCATATCTTATGTAGCTTCTGCTGCACGTCACTGAGGTTGACAACGTGGGGCAGGACTCTTTGATTGTTCATTCATGCTTGCCGGATTATCGTGCGGAGACATGCTCGCCAGTATAGGAACAGAGAAAACGTGGTGAGCATGAATTCGTCTTATTAAGAGGGATATATGCCAATTATCAAACGGGCGCATCGGGATATCGAGGCGGCCCCCGAAACCGCGCCTGGTGGCAGACAGATTTTGACGGTGCCGATCGCAATCTACTGCGGGGTTTGAGGCGCTATACCTCAATTGATACCTCCAGTACAAGCTTTAAAGTGCTGTCACTGACAGATCCGGAGCTTTTTGAGCACCCTTTTTTGTACATCAACATGAAGCGGGTGCCGCTTTACTCCGGCAACGGCCCCAACTTTTCCGCGGAGGAAGCAGCCGCCCTGAGAGAATATATGCTGCGGGGAGGATTCGTCATGTTGGATGATTTCTGGGGTCCTGAACACTGGCAGGATTTTCTTGTTGAACTGGCTAAAATCTTCCCCGAGCGCACGACGCGCAAATTGGCTTTGAGCCATCCGATATTTCATTGTTTTTTTGATATCGATGAAATCACGCAGGTGCCCGGTCGGGGAGTTACCTGGAATTTTGGCTGGGGATTTACCCTTGACAACAGAGACTACCCAACCTCGGTGCACGGTTTGTTTGACGACGAAGACAGGCTGATGATGGTAGTCAATTTCAATACTGACCTGGGTGACGGACTGGAGCATACATTCGATCAATTTTACCCAACCCGCTACTGTAACGAAGCCTACAAGCTGGTCATCAACTATATTATTCACGCCATGAGCCATTAATATGAAAACAAACATTCTGCTCTGTATCTTCTCTGCCGGCTGTTCCTGATCAGTGCAGACAGTGCAGCTGAAATCTCGCTAACCACCGATCAGCTTCTGGAGCTGCATGAAGCAGGTGATGCATTTACCTTTGTCCGCATAGAGTATGATACAACCAGCAGCAATTGGCATGATGATGAAGAGTGGGGAGGATGGCTCAACCTGGGCTGTAGACTTTCCCGCGGCTGATCGCAATTTTCTGCGTGGTGTGCGCAGGCTGACCAATATCCATGTCAACAGGGAACCGATCGTCATGCGGCTCGATGATGATCGGATTTTTGAATACCCCTTTTTATACATGCTTGAAGTTGGCCGGCAGGGAATTCAATTTTCGGAAAAAGAGATGGGCAATCTCCGTGAATACCTTTTGCGGGGAGGCTTTCTATTTATCGACGATTTCTGGGGAACCTGGCAGTGGTCTAATTTTTATAAAACCTTTTCACAGGTTTTTCCGGATAAATCTGTCGTGGAACTTTCCAAGGATCATCAGATCTTCCACTCTTTCTATGATATTGACGGTCCGCAGATGATCCCCAGAGTCCATAATGTTGATAATTATCCCGAACAGGATGTTGATGTCGCCATCAACCGTGCGGTCCTCGATGATGACGGCCGGGTAATGGTACTGATGAACTGGAACTCAGATATCGGTGACGGTTGGGAGCATACGTACCATCCCGTCTATCCGACCCAATATGCCAATATGGCGTATCGGCTGGGGATAAATTACTTACTGTACGCGCTGACCCACTAACCGTTTAGACAGGCCTGGATCATAAGACTCGTACCATGATTTTATACCTATGCCTGGCACGACATGAGTAATGTTACCGTCTCTGGCACTGCAACAGGTCACGAAAAATGACCATGGAGGAAGCATCAATGTCTGAAACGAAGGTAAAAAAAATAAAGCCCCTCGTCGATACCGAAGATGAAATTGCGCTGGTGGAGCGCATGAAGGCAGGCCGGGAAAAAATAGTTCGGGAGCTCAGAAAAGTGATTGTCGGTCAGGATGATGTGATTCAGGAAGTTCTGATCGCACTTTTTGCCGGAGGACATTCCCTGATAACCGGTGTTCCCGGATTGGCCAAGACCCTTCTCATCAAAACGATTGCCGATATTACCCAGCTCAGTTTCGGTCGGATTCAATTCACCCCTGATCTGATGCCAGCCGATGTCATTGGCACCGAAATCGTGGAGGAAGACCCGCTGACGGGGCGGCGACAGTTGAAGTTCGTCAAAGGCCCTATATTTGCAAACATTCTGTTGGCCGACGAAATTAACCGAACGCCTCCCAAGACCCAATCGGCCCTGCTCGAGGCAATGGAGGAGCAACAGGTTACTGCCGGTGGGGTTACCTACAAAATGGATGCTCCTTTTTTCGTGCTAGCCACCCAGAACCCCATCGAACTGGAGGGGACCTACCCACTTCCGGAAGCCCAGCTGGACCGTTTCATGTTCAAGATAATGATTGACTACCTAGCGGAAGATGATGAAATCGCCGTCGTCAACAATACCACAGGCGTATCCTCCATAGTCGTAGAGCCGCTCCTGGCCAGCCAGGATATCCTTGATTTCCAGCATATTGTCAGACAAGTCCCGGCTGCTGAAGAGGTTACCCGTTTTGCCGTACGTCTCGTGGCTGCAAGCCGGCCAGGAAATGATTCTGCGCCTGATTTCGTCCACAAATGGGTTAGTTGGGGTGCCGGGTTGCGGGCCTCGCAATTTCTGGTGCTGGGGGGAAAAGTGCGGGCACTCCTCAATGGGCGCTTTAATGTCTCCTATGAAGATATTCGCGCCTTAGCTCACCCTGTCATGCGGCATCGTATTATCGTCAATTTTCACGCACATGCGGAGCGAATTGACACCTCCCATGTGATCGACAGGTTATTGGCAGCCGTACCGGTGCCGTCTTCCGGTTTATAGGAGGCTGAAAAGCAAATTGATGATGATTCAGTCTGAACACACTATTCTTGATCCGGCAGTCCTGGCAAGCATAAAAGACCTCGAGCTTCGGGCCAAGGTTGCTGTGGAGGGCTTTCTAGCCGGTTTGCACAAGAGTCCGCATCGAGGTTTCAGCTCGGAATTTTCTGATTACCGGCATTATTATCCGGGCGACGACATGCGCTATGTGGATTGGAAAGTCTACGCCCGCTCAGGTAAATTCTACATCAAGCAATTCGAGGATGAAACCAATGTTCGCTGCTACATTCTGATGGACTGCAGCGCTTCCATGGGGTACGGGTCCGGTACGGTGACCAAGCTGGAATTTGCCCGTACCCTGGCCTCGGCACTGGCCTATTTTATCAGCCGCCAGCAGGACGCCGTGGGACTGATTACCTTTGACCATAAGATTCAGCAGCATCTGCCTTCCCGTTATCGCCAGGGACACCTCATGCGTATTCTCAGAGCCCTGATGGAGACGGTTATTGGCGATGTAACCGATATCCTCCAGCCCATTGAAAGCCTGGCCCATTCGCTCACTCGCAGGGGGCTGGTCATCTTGATCAGCGATCTGCTCGACGAAAACGAAAACACCATGAAAGGGTTGCAGCAGCTGCGAGCAAAGGGCAATGACGTTATCGTCTTTCATGTTCTGGACGATGCCGAACTGACCTTTCCCTTTCAGCGCATTGCTGATTTTGAAGACAGCGAGACCCATGAGATTCAAAAAGCCGTACCGCAGCGCGTCCGTGAGAGCTATTTGCAGGAAATTGAGCGGTTCTGCGACTCCTACAAAGAAAAGTGTCGGTCCGGCGGAATTGATTATTGTCTGCTGAACACCTCCAAACCTCTAGATAGCGCTTTGGCTTCATATCTTTCAAAGCGTGCCAGGAGCTTTTAGGAATTCACACATGTCATTCTTATCACCATGGTATTTGCTGGGTCTGCTGGGAATCGGCATCCCTCTGGCAATCCACTTGATTCGACGGCAGCAAGCTGAGCGTGTTGAACTGCCAACCGTACGTTTTTTGCAACGGGCACCAAAGAAACAGGTTTATTTTCAGAGACTTCAACAATTGCTCCTGCTGGCACTAAGGATTGGCATTGCAGGTCTGCTGGCCTTAGCCTTTGCACGGCCTATCTTCACCGCAGCCTTTTCGCAGCTGGCAGGTGCCATACCGCAATCACTGGTGATTCTGCTGGATACATCGATGAGCATGCAGTATGCAGATCGATTCGACCAAGGCAAAGCGGCGGTCATCAGCGAGTTAGCGTCGCTGCGGCAAGGGGATGAGGCGGCGATCGTCACCTTCGCGGACAGCCCGGGAACGGTGCAGCTCCTGACAACTGATCTGGCAGCCTTAAAAACCTTCGTGCAGACCATTCCGGCGCCCGGCTATCGCTCCACCAATTTCTTGTCCGCGCTGCATCTGGCAGATCAGGTTCTGCAATCAGCGCATTATCAGAAGAAAACTATAGTGCTGGTTTCTGATTATCAGCGCAGCGCCGCACCAGCACAAAGTTCTGCATGGAAATTACGTCCCAACATTCGACTAAAAACCATCAAGGTTGGAGACGCAAAGACTGAAAACCTATCGATAACGGAAGTACGTACGATAAAGCTATCCGCCCAGAACCAGGAAACGCACGTTATTGTCGGACGTATCAAAAACTCTGGCAGTGAGGTCATATCCGCAGCCCAGGTGTTTCTCACCATCGATGGCTCGGAAGCGGCCAGCAAAGTGGTGAATCTGGGGGATAGATCGGAGATTGTCGTGGAATTTCCCATAGAGCTCAATCAGGTTGGACTGCATCGCAGCTCTTTGCGTGTTGCCGGCGACCGTTTTGAAGCCGATAACACGCATTATTTTACCATTCGTGTTGAGCCGCCGCTAAGGGTCCTGTGCATTTCTGGCAGATCCAGCAGCAGCCAGGAGGACAAAGCGTACTGGCTGCGTTCAGCTCTTGCCCAGCAGGTTGCCACACCTTTTCAGGTCGAAGTCATTGATCCCCGGGAACTGGTACCTGAGGCCCTGGCTTCCTATTCGGTTGTCGTCATTATGCATGCTGGTAATCTGGCTCCGGTACAAATGAATGCGCTGCAATCCTATGTGAAGGGTGGTGGTGGGCTCTTTCTGGCACCGGCAGAGGGGACTGATATTGTAAAATTTAATAATGATTATAAAGAATTATCGCCGGCTTTGCTGCAGAGCAAAGAGGTCTACAGCGAAGACAAGGCGCTGGCTATTACCCAGGTGCAAAACCACCATTCCATGGTCAGATCACTGCACAACGGTGAGTCAATAGATTTCAGCGCTGCCCGATTTCATGGATACTGGCGATCTGAGCCTGCAGCCGGCAGTGAGGTGATCTTAAGATTCGAAAATGGTGCTGCGGCCCTGGTTGAAAAGAGCGCGGGCAATGGACGCGTACTGTTTTTTGCCTCCACCCTGGACCCTGAGTGGAACGATTTTCCTCGCCAGGTGACGTACCTGCCGCTGCTTCACGAAGCTATGCGCTATCTGGCCCGCAGCCAGATCCAGAAGTCTGTTTTCCAGGTCGGAGAGTTCGTTCCCCTCTCCATAGCAGCGGGAGGCGCTGCACGAGTTGTATCGCCGCGGGGTGAAGAGACCTTGCTGCGCAACACAACAGCAGGTCCTGTATTCTATCAGGCAACTGATCTGCCGGGTTTTTACGAGACACGATCGGGTAAATGGTTGGACAATTTTGCCGTCAATGCATCTGCTCAAGAGTCTGATCTTACTGCCATTGCAGTGGATGATATGCAGGCAGGCATGTCCGATGCCGAAATACAGCAGGCAGCACCTGCTGCAGAGCAAATCTCTTCGTTGAGGGTGCAGCTGGAAAAATCTCAGCAGTCCTGGTGGTGGATACTGCTGCTGGTTCTCGTGCTGACTCTTTTTGAGATCTTTTTAGCAAACCGCACCTATCGCTGACACCTTTTACGTGGTTTTCGATGGCTAAGAAAATGTACCAGGTAGGGAGATCAAAATGAATTCGCCAACAATACAAGAACTGCGCGATGCCATCAGACGGGTCCGACGTCGCCGTAACCTGATTCTGCATGTGCAGCATATCAGCTGGAGTCTGGCAATTCTGGCTGCCTTGTTCATCTTTTTTGGTATGTTGCAAATGAGCCTGGATCTTCCCACCTATGTCAGCATGCTTTTCTTCTGTCTTTTAGGGGGTGCAACAGCGGGGGTATGCTGGTGGTATGGGCGGGCGGTGCAGCGATTCGATAGTGATGATAGACGTTTGGCACACTACATTGATGAGCAAACACCGAGTCTTGAACAGCGTCTCATCACCTCCATGGATTCCTGGGAAAAACAGGGAACGGATTCTCCTTCTCAGCTGGTAGAATCCTTATGGCTTGATACCGCTGCCCATGTTCACAGCCGCAATGTTCAGCAGGTAACCAGCGCCAGACCAGCGTGGTTTTCTGCTGGTTCAGCCATTCTGCTGATCTGTCTGCTGGTTGGTGCACTTTGGGATTCGCCGCAATTTTCAGGGGCAGCACGGCGGGTGGCCTGGCCCTGGTCGATTCCGGTTGCAGACGGGCTGCAATCAGAAAACTTCAGGATTAACCCGGGGGATATTCTCATACGTCGCGGATCAGACGTAGCCATCACGGCGACGATAGAAGATCTCACTTCAAAAAATGTATTTCTTTATCTTCGTGAGAACGCCTCGGCATGGAAGCGCGTTCCGATGCAAATCTATGAAGCAACAGCTGACTACCTCTATTATCTGCCTGGAGTTACAACTGATATTTCCTATTATGTGGGCAACGGTAATGACCAATCAAGACACTACCAGATCCAGGTCTTTGATCTGACCCAGGTTGAAACCATTGATGTAGCCTATAACTATCCGGAGTATACCGGAATAGAAGACAAGATGGAAAAAAATGGCGGCGACATTATCGCGCCCGCAGGAACCAGGGTTCAGTTGCATATAACTTTCAATGGACCCATTCAGAAGGGTATTCTCACATTTGAGGATGGCACGACTGATCGATCTGAGCCATTCGGATAACGTTGCCACCGGCGCCTTCACTGTGGACAGGGATAGTACCTACATTGTTGACGCCATTGATCAACAGGGCAGACAGATCGAGAACCCGATGGAATACCTGGTCCGCTCCACGCCGGATCTACCCCCAGAGATATCGGTCAACATGCCTGGCAGAGACCTCAAAGTAATGGCACTGGAAGAAGTCAGTATCGCCGTCAGTGCCAGAGATGATTTCGGCATGACCAAACTTGCCCTGAATTACAATGTCGCCGGTCAATTCGAGCAAAATGTCAATTTTCTCAATGCTGAAACCAATGCTGCTCCTCGGGTTTTGGATAGCAAAATGGTACTCTATTTAGAAGATCTCCAGGTGGCGCCGGGAGATTTCATCGCCTACTTCCTGACGGCTGAGGATAATAATGACGTTGTCGGTCCTTCCGAAGTTCTTTCCGATATCTATTTCCTGGAAGTGATCAGCACCGACGAAGAATTTCGACGCGCTTCCCAGCAAGGCGGGGGCGGGGGGCAGTCTGGACAGCAGCAACAGCCGAGCGCTTTGCTGGAAAACCAAAAGAATATTATTGCCGCTACCTGGAAATTGCTGAACCGACAGAAAAAGATTCCACAAGAGAGCTTTGCCGAAGACGTACGAACCGTGGCCGAGTCCCAACGGGACATTGCCCAGCGGACGCAAATGTCGCTCAGTCGCCTGAATGAAAGGTTTTCCTTTGCAGATGAAAGCTATGACCTTGCCGTCACCCATCTGCGCGAAGCGGTCGAGCATATGCAGGCAGCTGCAGAAAAACTATTTTCCGAACAATTACAAGAAGCCTTGGGCCCGGAACAGGCAGCTTTGCAGGCAATTCTCAAAGCCAACGCCCAGAATCGGCGAACCGCGATTCAGGCGGCCTCCCAACGCGGCTCTGGTGGAGCGGGAAGTGGTTCATTCAGTGAGCGGGAGGATCTGCGTGAATTGTTTGAAATGGAGATGGGTCGCCTGGAAAACCGCTACGAGATGCCCACCGCTGCCTCAGGAACCGGGCGTGACGAACAGGAGGACGCCCTCAAGCGCCTGCGCGAGCTGGCGCAGCGGCAAGAACGGTTGAACCGGGCCCAATCGGATGCTAATCGCCGCCAAGACCGCCTGACTGAAGCACAGCAAAAGCGTCAATTGGAAGAACTCCGACGCGAACAGGAAGCCTTGAGCCGTGAGGCTGAGGCGCTTGCCCGGAAATGGTCTCAGCAGGCCGGCATTAATCGAACCCAATCCTCGCTCAGCTCCCTTGAACAGGCGGTCAGCCAGATGCGGGAGGCAGCGCGCAATCTCGGGCAACGCCATCACGAAACTGCCGCCGCCAGCGGCCGTCAGGCATTGCAGAATCTGCGCGATCAGCAAAAACGTATCGAGCGCCGGCAGGGGGCTTCCAGTGGTGATCTCGTAAGAGATCTCGGTGAAAAGGCCGTGCAGCTGCAGGCGCAGGAAGATGAAATTCTTGCTCAAATGCAAGGACTCCAACCCTCGACGTCTGGAAATAAAGAGGGGATCAACAGCATCATATCAAACAAGGACGACTTACAAGGGATGCTCCAGGAAACCGAAGATATCATTCGGGCGGCTGGTGCCGCAGGGCGTCAATCGCAACCTGAGCTTGAGCAAAAGGCCCTGGAAACACTGCGGTCTTTGAAAGCTGAGAACATAGAACAGCACATTGAAGCAAGTAAAACTGGTTTGCTCGCCGGACAGCTGGAGGATGCAATGAACATGGAAAGAGAAATCGAACAGTCCATCCGCCGCCTCAGCGATCGATTAGGTGAATTTGACGTGCTCGCCCCCCAAACCGAAGTTGCACAGAATCAACAGGCCGCTGCAAAAGCTGCTGCCTTATCGCGTGAACTGGAAAGCCTGCAGCAGCAGGTTGAAGCCCTGAGATTACGGCAACAGAGCTCTTCGCAGCCAGGGGGTGAGCCGGGAATTCAGCCCCAGGACTCCGGCCCTGGTCATAGAGCCGATTTGAAGACGATTCGCGATGGGCTCGCGCGCAGCCGAAGATATGCCGAAGGCCTTCTGGAACCATGGGCTCTGGGTGAAAGCTGGGCGGTGGATGCCAGATCTCTTTATCGGGAATTGACCCGCTCGCAAATCGAGGATTTTATCAACCAGCCTGCTCTCTGGCAAACTCTTATTGAGCCTGCGCGCGAACTGGCTTCTGCGCTGCAGGCGCAGATTGAGATGGAGCGGTTCAGCAACAACTCCTTTTCTCCTGCAGAACAGGCACCGCCTTCACACTATGAATCCCAGGTTGAGACGTATTACAGATCACTATCCGAAATAACCAAAAAAAGAGAGTAGACAACAGATGGCAGGAATCATCGAATTTCTCTTTGGACAAACGGCAGATGTATGGACACAAGGGAACTTTGCCTTGCAGACACCCCTGGGACGATTTGCCATAGCGGGTGGTGTCGTTCTGCTGATTCTCGTTGTTGTGATCCTTTACCGGCAGACAACTGCCCCTGCAACGTTCAGGCAGAAAACAGTATTGATCCTGCTGAGATCGATGGCTCTGGTCATCCTTCTGCTCTGTCTTTTGCAGCCCATTGTGACGATATCATCCCCCAGACCCCGGGAAAGTTACATCGGCCTTCTCATCGACAGCTCAAGCAGCATGAGCATCCGCGATATGGAGCAATCACTCTCACGCGGTGAGGCGGCGGCGGATATGTTATACGGGGAGGATGGCTTGATCGAGCGGCTGCAGAAAAACTTCACGTTGAGGGTTTTCGATTTCGACCGTCATACCCGACCTCTTCTGGATCCTGATGATTTGGTTTTTGCCGGTACCAAAACAAATACGGCCAAGGCAATGCAACACGTTGCTGAAGCGATGAAAGGTCTGCCCTTTGAAGCCTTGATTTTGGTTACAGATGGAGTCGACAATAGCAGTGAAGATCCCCTTCGAATGGCGAGCATCATCAATGCTGGTAACACGCCTGTTCATGTCATCGGCATCGGTGCCGATACGGCCGCCAACGATATTGAAATCAGCCAGGTCGACACCTCTGGATCGATTATGGAAGCGGGAATCTTCGAGGTGCAAATCACGGTGCAGAGCCGTGGATATACAGGTCGGGAAGCTGACTTACTGATCGAGGTCGGTGAAGATATCGTTTCCACCAAGAAAATCACCTTGGGACCCGACAATACGCTGCAGCGATACACCTTTTATTTGACTCCGTTAAAAGAGGGGGCTCAGGTTTACACCGCCCGAATCCCTCTGCAGAAAGATGAAATTGTAAAGGAAAACAATCAATTGTCGTTTCTCGTGGACAATCCGGAGAAAAAGGTTGAAATTTTGTATATCGAAGGGCATCCGCGAAACGAGTACAAATTCATCCGCCGGGCAGCCGAGACCGATACTGCCGTACGCCTGAAAACCTACTTAATGACAGGCCCACAAAAGTTCCTTCGTCAGGGTATCGATTCGACCATGGAATTGGCGAGCGGATACCCAGCTCGTGAAGAAGAATTGTTTAAATACGACGCCGTCATTTTCGGTGATCTTACCAGGAATCTTTTTACCGATGAGCAATTAGCCTTGACCCGGGATTTTGTCTCCCGACGTGGAGGAGGCTTTTTGATGCTTGGCGGTACAACCGCATTTGATCCTGGATTTATTGGCACTCCTATCGAGGATCTCCTGCCGGTTTCCTTGGTCAATGATAATTATCTACCGCCAGAATTGCGCGGTGGAGTGGGGAAGGGTAATCATCCTACCGGCCAGACGTTCGCTCTGCGCCTGACCACCGAAGGACAACGATCCATGATGCTGCGCTTGGATATTGACGATGAATCTAACCGAGAGCTGTGGCGTGATATGCCCCCGCTTCAAGGGATCAATGTTACCGGACGTGCAAAGCCGGGTACAACGGTGCTGGCCGTTCATCCCACGCTCACATTTCAAGGAGAACCTCTGCCGGTTTTGGCCTATGAGCGCTACGGTGGCGGCCGAACGATGTCACTCATGACCGCGACGACCTGGAGATGGCAGATGCTCAAGCCTCACGAGGACACCTCGCATGAAAGATTCTGGCGGCAGATTCTGCGCTGGCTGACTGCCAGCTCCCCGACCCCCGTTGAGATATTTCTCGAGCACAATAAAATAAGTACCGGTGATGATGTTAAGGTCAGGGCTCGGGTGTATGATGAAGTCTATGAACCGGTTTCCGATGCCACCGTCTGGCTGAAATTGACAGATCCCGATGGTGCAGTTACAGATATTCAGATGCCGGCGGACATTGCCCAGGCCGGTGATCACCGTGCCACTTTCACGACCTCGAAATCAGGAGTCCATCACCTTGAAGTTTCATCATCAGGTGGGCTCTCTCAGACAGGTTCTGCATCCTTGAGTTTTCTGGCCGTCAATTCATTGCATGAGATGCGCGGTGGAGCAATGAATCAGAATTTGATGGAAAAAATTGCCCAGGCCGGAGGCGGTAACTACTATAAACCCAGAACAGCCGATCTGCTTGTCAAGGACCTGAATACCAACCAGAAGGTCCACACCGTCACCTTTCAGTTGGATATCTGGAATATACCGATTGTCTTTTTCATGCTGCTCGCATGTTTTAGTTTGGAATGGCTGCTGCGAAGGAGAATGGGACTGTCATGAGATGCATATGTATGCCAGGTAATGTTAGCCTGTCTCATTCCTCACCTCTCTGGTGTCGGCTCAGCAGCGCGACTATTTTCTGCCGAAACCTTCGGTGCAGAAATATGCGGTAATCCTTGCAGGAGCGGCAATCGAAGAACAGTATAAAGAACAAATCAAGCGCTGGGCTTTGCTCCTGCATGATATCCTGACGAAAGATTACCGCTATGAGGCTGATCAGATCGTCTTGCTTATGGATCAGGCCGATCCGGAAGACGCCAGAATATCCGGGTCCAGTCGAGGCGAGAATATCAAGGATAAGCTGCGAGAGCTCAAAGCAGTTCTTAACCCCGGCGATCAGGTTTTCATTTTTTTACTGGGTCACGGCACCAGCAACGAGGAGGTTGCCAAGTTTGTTGTTACTGGAGCAGATATCACTGCCCAGGAGGTAGCAGCAATTTTAGAAACGTTCTCCGAGCAGGATATTGTTCTGGTAAATGCAACCAGCTCGAGTTATCCGTTCTGCGCAGTGCTTTCCGGACCGGGACGTGTCATTGTTTCTGCTACTCGATCCGGGGCTGAAAGATATAACACCATATTTGCCCAATACTTCATTGGCTGCTCTGGAGGGTCATGCTGGCGACAGGGATAAAAACCGGCGTGTTTCCATATGGGAAGCTTTCAGGTTTGCCAGTAAAAACGTCGAAAAATGGTATGCCGACCAGAGCCGCATACCAACCGAGCATGCCGTGCTCGATGATAATGGTGACGGTATTTTCAGCGTTGATCCTGACCCGCACGAAGACGACGGTCTGCTTGCCCAGATAGCATATCTCGATCTCATTCCGGTAAACCCTGCTGGCGATGAAAAATCAACAGCAGCAAATATGACGATGATGCAGGATCTCACTGCTCACCTGCGAGAACTTGAGCGCTCTGTCTTTCTCTTGCGAAACCGCAAGGCGGAGCTGCCGCAGGAATCATACCAGAAGGAAATGGAGGTGCTTTTGATCGATCTTGCCAGAACTTCCAGAAAAATAAAGAGCATAACTGCAGCACCAGGCGATTAAGCCTGTCGGAGAAAGATCTTTTTCTAAAGAATGCTAAAACACCTCATGTTTGAACTGAAAATCATCGAATAAAATCAGATTGTCGGAACAACTAGATATCATTTGCGCCAACCAAAAGGTGCGAGGGTACACGAATTTGGCTACTCACTCCGGTCAGGAATGATCTGTCACAATAGTCTCTGTTAAGAAAGCGGTTACATATCACTTTTTCCATTTACTTATTTTATGGATCCGTAATTTTACTCTGACCCCGTTTACCTGCGTATACATTGTGTCTGAATTTCAACACGAAATTTCTCGTATCAGTCTCCAAATTGAGTATGGTACAGGTTTATAATGTTTCCTGCATTTCTTCGGTATCCTGTGAGCAAATTCGCCAGTTTCGAGCATTTTGCATTTCTACTTCAGTGGTTATTTTAATAGATAATTTGAGCCTTTTGCAAAATGATGATTTTCGTTCAACGTCAAGGCATGTGAAAAATTTTTACCGCAGGCATATAATTGATATTCCGAGGATTAAAATTTAAGCATAACGTAGAGGTTGAGCGGAAAAGGGCGTTTTGCAAGCGGCTCAATTTGATACTCTTTACCAGATTGAACTCATGCGTGAAGTGAGAAATCAATAGACATCGTTCATAAAGATGATGTAATGATCATTCAGGAGGCGTTTCTGTTGATTTCTGAGCGTCTATTTACTGTCGATGATTTAGCTGGAGAGAACATCACACCGGCTGCTGCGCCTGCATGGAAGACTGCTTGTCGAATTTGAGTGGTGAAAAACGGCCTGTTAACGATCTCGAAAGGTAAAGAAAGAAGCGCTATCCTCTGTTCCGCCTAGTACCGCTCATAATTAATAAACGACCACGCCTAAAACGTGTGGCTTTAATTCCCGGCAAAGCCGGCGGGTTTTGGAGGGTTATGGTAAAACTGCTGTGAATAAATGTTACAATCAATTATCTGTACAAAAACCCGAGATAATTAATTGCCAATGTAAAAAGGAGGTACCTTTTGCTACGAGTGTTGGGAACATGCTTCGCCTGCTTTTTTTTTGCATTTGCTGCCTCTGCTCAAGAGAAATTTGCACCAATCGGCTCGGCGGGAGATGAATTTACTTTTATTCGAGTACAATTTGATTCGAAGAGACAGGGCTGGGGGAGTGGTGCATGGGCACATGATTATCCGGAGGCGGAAACTAATTTTTTGCGTGGCGTCAGCCGCTTGTCACGGATCCACATTCATGCCGATCCCATGGTTTTGAGATTGGATGATGACCGGATTTTCGAGTTCCCTTTTTTATACCTGGTAGAAATTGGGTTAGGCGGTGGTCCGGACTTTTCAGATCGTGAGGTTGAAAACTTACGAGAATATCTTCTGCGTGGTGGTTTTTTATTAATTGATGACTTTAAAGGTGAGGCTGGATGGCAGGTTTTTCGTCAGGTCTTTCAAGAAATCTTTCCAGCTAGTCAGTGGATTAAACTAGATCCAAATCACCCTATTTACCATATCTATTATGATATCGATGGCGCCCAACGGATCCCCGGTATTTATTTTTTATATGGAAATGCACCATATGATCATATGAATCCGGAAAATTGGGCAATTCTCGATGGCACGGGACGGATTATGATTTTGATCAATTGGAATTCAGATATGGGAGATGGTTGGGAACATACCTACGACGAGATTTACCCGACGAAATACGCTAACCTCGCATATCGACTCGGAATCAATTATCTGTTATATGCACTGACCCATTAAGGTAAAGCGCCAAGGCCTTGGTAGACCCGGCTTTGGTCCACCCCGCCGAGATGACGCAGGTACCTTTGTTTATTTCATTTTTAGGGTTCAGGTTTCAGGCCTTTTCATTCTCATTTGTCCACTGCATTCTTAAAAGAAACGTGCCAATATCCAGGTTTGACTGCTCATATTTGCAGCCATTATTCTATGGCTGAATGTTTCTTAATAGTCATATTTCCAGAAATTTTTCTGGTATCTCCTGCTACCGATTGATAAAATGATACTTAATTACGAAATCGTAATCGCCTGGGAGCCATCCGAACGGTGAACAATAACTATAATTCAGGTTACAAGCGCCATGATTATCTTACGTTTCAAAAGAGGTACATTTCAGAAAATTATATATCCATTACCAGTAGTGGTGATGATGCTCACCTTCATGAGTCCGCTTACGGGCTCTGCAGATCCATACCCCTGTGACGTTAACGGCGATCAGAAATTGGGTTTGGAAGAAGCGTTGTATATACTGCAGGATTTTTCCGGTGCATTCGCAGCTGATAGTGATGAGGTTCTTGATTGTGGTGAACCCGATTTCACAATAATCGAATCAGGCAATCTCAGTATTGCGGCAAAACGATACATCTTGTGCAGGATCAACGAGATTCGCTCACAGCTTGCCTTAGGGACGATTGCAGATGACGGCACAAATGGGCAATGGCCGGTAGCGGCCAATATGAAGCGGATGAAATGGAACGCTGATCTGGCAACCGTTGCCCAGAACTATGCATCACAATGTGTCTATGGTCATAATGATAACCGGGGGCTAGATTACGGCGCCTTGACCGGTATGCCTGATCCCTCGGTTGGAGAAAATATCGCCGCACAGTGGACCAGCGGCTCGCTTGGTTCATCAGCGGCCATAGCTGCGCTGCAAAGCGCCTTCTCAGGGTGGAATGGTGAGCATGATCTCTGGCACTACGATACGATAAATAATAATTCTTGGAATTCCGGTATCGGTCATTTTACCCAGCATGTCTGGGCGGATACGATTGAGGTCGGATGCGGCCAGGCATGGTGTCCCAGTTACACCTGGTCGTGTGATCCGTCTATTAATTGCACGGGAATTTCTAACAGCTGGAATTTGATTTATACCGTCTGCAACTTCTATATTGCCGGCAACTGGTGGGGGGCGTACCCGTATGAGTCGGGAGGTGAAGTATGTACTGAGGGTCTTGAGGCTGGCGATAGCTGTGAAAACGGTTTGATTACCCCCGCAGATTACCACTCTGGAATAGACTTTGAGTGCGATGTTAACGGTGATGGAAGAATGGGTCTGGAGGAGTTGGTTGAAGCACTTCAGATCATTTCTGGGCATCTCTGAGATGGTGACCAGATCCTTTGGCAAATATTCGACCCTTTTGCAAGGAGGCTGCAGCTCTTGTTATGACAGGGAAAACTCAGATGAGTCTAAATGTCTTGACTTTTATACTCTGCCTAACCGGTATTTGTTTCGCCTATGATTCGGATGGCGACGGCAGAGACACGCTTGAAGATGCGGTCCTGGCAATAGAGCAACATACGTTGAAGGAAACGATTCACACACTTCAGGTACTTACCGGAATGAGCCCACCATCTGGTCTTTACTTCACCAGAAGTGTCAATAATCACCTGGTGACTGATGTAAGTCGTCAGCTCATGTGGCAGGATTATTCCCTGGTCTTTGGGACGCAGTCGCAGGGAATAACATACTGCAATCAATCAGAACTGGACGGCTATGAGGATTGGCGGCTTCCCGACTTTTTGGAGCTGCAACAATTCTTCAAGGCAGTAGATCGAGATTACACGTTTGATTTAAACTTCTGGGGTACCTTTCCAGGTTGCACAGCAGCGGTTGCTATCGGAGGCTACGCGCGTACTCCTCACGGCGCAGAAATCTATGGTGGTGAAGTTGGCGATCAAATCAATTTCAGCGGCGGTGCCGCGGTCAGGTGCGTACGTAACATCCCCAATAGCTAAAAATGTTGCATTTGATCCGTGAGTGTTGTATAAAACCGTCTTCTATTCAATCACCCGACAGAACCGATTCGGGGCGTAGCGCAGCCTGGTTAGCGCGCCTGCCTTGGGAGCAGGAGGTCGTAGGTTCGAATCCTACCGCCCCGACCACATATTCGTATAAAAGCCAATCACTTACATAGTGGTTGGCTTTTTCTTTTTTTATGGAAATTCGAGGCAGGAGGTCTGGCTTTGTATTGTTTTTGTGGGGTTGTTGTAGCAGGTTCGATAATTTCGTATCCGATGGATTTGTAACCAAGGAGTCTTTTCTTGTACATTCTCGCTAGCATTGGCACCGATTCGTCGAGATAATCATAGATACGGACTTCCTTTTTGCCATCGTACTGGCGGTGAAGTCTCCCAGCATATTGTTGAATTGTACCTTTCCATGAAATTGGAAGTGCTAAAAATAGAGTGTCCAGTCTGGCATCATCAAAACCTTCACCAATATATCGCCCTGTTGCGAGGATGATACGTTCTTCGTCTTTACTGATATTTTTCAATTGTTCATCAACGTTATCTTTTTGTTTCTTACTCATTCCTCCCTTGAGAATGACAATGTGTTTGACTTTTTCAGCTAATAAGTCGGCTATGATGTGCAGGTGCTCCGTCCTTTCGGTGAGTAATAAGGGAGACCGGTTGCTTTTAAGCGATTCAAGAATGTCTTTGCAGATCTGTCCGTTCCTGGTTTCGTCGACAAGAAGGTTTTGATAAATTTCATAGAGAGCTGGCTGATCATTCTCAGGTGCATTCTGGAAACCAGTCGGTCTAACACGCACAACATGCTTGAAAGAACTATCAGCTGTTGCTTCTTTTCCGCTATACCTGTATCTGATTGGTCCACATTGCATGATAATTATTGGATGGTGTCCATCCTTTCTGACCGGAGTCGCAGTTGGCCCTAACACGTAGTGGGTTTTTACTTTTTTCATTAATTGCTCAAAGCTTAGCGCTGCAACGTGGTGACACTCGTCGACGATTACATGCCCGTATTCTGCGACAATATCGTCAACCATACCTTTTCGGCATAAGCTCTGGATGACAGCAACATCCAGTTTGCCTGTAATCTGTTTCTTGGCGCCACTGATTTGGCCGATCTCTTTTGGGTCAATTCCAAGAAATACGGATAGTTTTTCTCTCCACTGGTCCATCAATTGCTTTCGGTGGACGAGGATAAGTGTGTTTCTTTTTCTTACAGCAATGAGTTTGGCTGCAATAACGGTCTTGCCAAATGCAGTTGTAGCGCTCAGTACCCCGATGTCATGTTTTCGAAGTTCTTTGACTGAAAGTTTTTGTTGTGCCCTGTAGCTCTTCCTTTGAATCCGACCCTTAAAGGTTTTCCTTTGAAACGTTCGTTTTTAACTTGATTTCTATTCCCAAATTGTTAAACAAGTTTTCTACATCTGGCAAACAACCTCGTGGTAGCCAATATGTTTTGGAAATTCTTCTGAACAAAATAAGATTCTGCTTAAGTTGTAGGTGGATCTCCTCATTGCTTGAGCTTTGTAAAACTCAGGGTTTTGAAATGCAGCTAATTGGATGAGTTGATTTTGTAACCCAGCGGGTAATTCTTCTTTTTCAAAATAGATCATATCTCCAAGGACGACAGATACCTGTTTCGGTACTCGATAGATAGTTTACGGTAGGTTGTTTTTTGACACCAGACGGTGGCAGTGTCCATGGGTCTTCGTATTATCGTCTTCAAGTGTGCTTATTTTATGCAAAGTATTGATCTGTCTCTGATTGCTTCAGCAACAAGCTCTTCGATTTTTTGGGAGTTAACTTCTCTATCGAAAATAGGTACGCCCATTGATCAGAAATGGTTGAAAGTCACTGTCGAGGAATACGCTATTTCCTTTTTCTCTTGGAGCTTTTTGTAGAGGTAAAGCAATCAAGATTGCCAAAACCTCCTTTGGGCATTGTGTCTTGACTTAGGAAATAGACGATCATAGGACTTGAGCCCAATCTGGTGCCGTTTTTCCATTGTCTTTGTCAGTATGGCACTGCCGAGTTGTCTGGCAAGTGATGCTTGTACTGGTTCAGTGAAGAAAATCCAAACGTGTCCCCCGTCACCTGATCGAGATCGTTCTAGAGTTGCCGGTACTTTGAGAGCATGGCATGTTTCTAAAAAGGCTGAAACATCATCCACCCATTCAGTACCATCAAAATCAACAGCAAGAAACCAGCACAATCCCCTGGTAATAGAGGGTAAACGCCGATAGTCTGTTTTCCTGCAAGATGGTCATATATACACTTGTTCGGAAAAGCTACATATTGCTGGTTCTGGGCACTTATTACATTTTACACGAGGTTTGTCACAGTAAGCTGGATTCCATTCATTGCTGCAAACCGGTGAATAACCAGAATTGTTGTTCTTTGACTCCCAACGTTTGGGATAGACATCTTCTCTTCCACGGAAAAGTTGTCTGAACAGTGCAATCTTTTCCTCAGCAGATGATTGAGAATGGATTTGTGGAAG
>CAVPYP010000017.1:0-6611 GCA_963710015.1 uncultured delta proteobacterium
TTGAAAAGGTGGTAGTCTTTTGGTATTGGCAGAACTAATCTTCGCGTTGAGACTGCATTATACTATTGTGAGGTTCGGCCGACTGGCAGCAACATTTCTTGGGTCGTAGTGCGATTTTTGGAGTTCTCTAAGGCTTATGAGGAGGCCTCACACTTATCATCCTCATGTGGAAGCCTGCTGCTGTGAGGATACCGATTAATAGGGACCGGATGATTTTTTCGCTGGTGACCATGGAGATACAAGAAGAAGTTCAAGCAGAGGTTCTGGTAGGATATTCAGAACTTCGATGTGGCAATGTTAACGCTGCTACTCATCAGCCGCGCGTCTCTTTGCGTCGGCTGAATTAGCCTTGTTATGTGATTTGTATCCCATAAAAAACAATCTCTTGAATGGTAGTAAGACTTTTCTATTTTTTTGTGTTGGATACGCTTTTTCGATTCCCGTTAAAACTTTTTTTTCAAATTGATTGATGTCCAAATCATTATCAAACTTTTCTAAATACGGTTTCAGGCCTGTGCTTCTCATCATCTCAATCATTGCTATATGGCTATCGAGTATATGAAAATAGCTTGTCTCCCAAATATCTATTGAATTGAATAGGCTGGATAGATGATCGTAATAAAATGAATAATTATGAATTGTGAAAAGATCCGCAATACCCTCCATTAGATCCTTCCAGCGGATATCATTGGCTGTTTCATTAATAACCTTTCCAAGCGGCATGTCCCAGAAAAGCGGGATTTGAACTGCAATTAAACCGTCATCTGAGACCAATCCATGAAACTTTTTAAGCAATTTTTCGTGATTTGGTATCCATTGAATCACTGCATTTGAAAAAACAATATCATATTTGATTTCAGACTCGTAGGATAATGCATCATCTACAATCCATTCTTGGTTCGGAAAATCATGTTTCGCTTTTTGTATCATTGCCAATGACTTGTCTAAACCAGTTATTCTGGCCTTTGGCCAACGATTAACTAAGACTTGTGTACTGTTCCCTGGTCCACAACCGACATCAATAACTGTTTTTGGTTCAACTGAATTAATTTTAGAGATCAAATCAATTGAGGGCTGGGTTCTTTCTGATCTAAACTGCATATATAAATTTGGATTCCAGTCGCTCATAAGTGTTCCCTTATTGATAAATCTTGCAACACATAACGTTTGGCTAACTTGCGCTTGGGATTCCACTGAGTATAGAAAAGGGCGAAGACTTCACAATCAACATTAAACGTTGAAAACGGCGAACCCCAAGCGTCAAGTTCAGCGTTTTGTTGTGACGGAATCTACTGATTTGTTTGGACTATGCTGATCTCTTTCGTAACTATAAAACCAAATCTAAATGATTCTGGGGGATACCCTGATAGAGAATATTTTAATCAGGGATATCAACTTTGTAAAAACTTGGAGCGGGAGATAGCTCTCAAAGTCGCCCACTAAATATGCCACCCCCTCTGGTAATCAGAGCCTTGGGTCAATATGTCCAGGTCCACCGCAATCAGGGGTGTAACAGCTTACATCTTTAAAGGAACATTGTTCCTTGCAGCTTGGACATATCTCTGGTGGGGTTGGGATTCGAATGGTGTTCCCGCATCCTAAGCATTTCCAAAAAGGATCCATGTTTTTTGTTGCAGATGTTTGTGGTTTTTCACTCATAATTTCACCATTACTTCATTTGAATTACCAGGCTTGTAACAGGATATTACGAAACCTGTATGTGATATGTCTCTATTGTCAAAAACAAAGTTTCTCAAAGATTAAGAATAAAAAGAAAGGATGACAAGGATACAAAAAGAAATTGGTCCAGATTTTCTTCGCTGCTCATTTTAGGATGAGCGTTAGGCAATCAGCAAGATACCACGACAGGATCGTGCAGTACCGGATAGAGATTTCCACTACCAATGAGAATAGGCAGGCTAGACCAACGATTTGACCTGTTCCTGTATATCAGTTTGGATATGTACAGACATAATAGGAAACTATTCACTTCTTGAGTTTGACGACGATGTCTTCGAGGCATGTTTTATGTCGAGGCTTTCCCTTTGAAGTGGTCCTGTTGCATAACACAAACCTGGGTCTATTTAACGGGAGAAGATCGTAATAATTTCAATACCTGTGGCTTGGGCTTTTGCCATTACTTGCTCGACCCATTCAGATCTTTGTCCCTTGTTTACCCGCTCCAGGTACACACGTTTGTTGGACTCCAAACTGGTTAAACCATCGTTAATCCTGCCTGGCTTTATTTCCGGGATGAACTACTCTATAATTGACTGGTATCTGAGCGTGTAGTCAACTAATCGCTGAATTTATCCCTTCTCAATCTGACAATAGCTATAGGAGAAGACCATGACCGTAACTAAAGCAACTTCAGCAGAGATCGACAATTTCCTCCAATACGGCACAAATTGGACTGCCGCTGACGGCATGCTGCAGCGCACATTCACCTTTCGCAATTTTCGGGAGGCTTTTGGTTTTATGACGGAGGTGGCACTCGTCGCCGAGAATAGCAACCATCATCCGGAATGGTGCAACGTTTACAACCGGATCACGGTTCAACTAACAACACACGATGCTGGAGGGATTACTCAAAAAGACTTCGATCTAGCCCATCAAATGGATTCAATCGCCTCACGGCGCTAAAAGGAGGCTACAAACCTGGAACCCGATTTCTCTGAGATTTCTGTTCTCTACCCTTCGATAAATACAGGTCTGCTCGTAGTTATTTGGCTTGTTCAGATTATTATCTATCCAGGGATGTACACCTGGGTCAACAGCAATTTTGCAGAGCTGCACAGGGATTATACTCGACGAATTTCCGTGATCGTCGTCCCGCTTATGCTTGCCCAAGTAGTCCTTTCGTTGCGGCAGGTAATTATTGCGTCGGAGCTCGTATCGTTAATGCAAGCCGTCCTAATTGCTTCCGTCTGGATGTCTCGCCGTTGATAGTCAGGTTGGGCTAATATTTGCGTGGATTTTTGATTTAATGAGATATATTCAGGCTTATGTACATTTAACCTACAACCATTTAATCCATCGAATGGTATCTTTTTGGATCGAATTTTCAGTACAATCGGGTTGTGGATAAATCTACTTTTTCTACAATTAAAGGAAGTCTGGTCTGATATCCGGATTATTCATGTACACCACCTGTTAGATCATTCTCATCGTTTTTTACCGGATTGCCGTCGCCGTCACGAGAGGGCGAAAAACACACCATTTACTAGAGACCAGATCAGTGCAAGAGCGGTGCAGACTATGCACAGTGTGCTCAGAACACTGTGGCTTACATTTAAGCGTGACCGCTCTTTGTAACCGAGAAGATAACCGGCAAGTGCTCCGGAAAGCATACCTCCGGCATGGCCCCAGTTATTGATACCGGGAATCATGAAACCAAATATGAAGATTCCAACGGCCCAGCTGCCAACCTGAGTGTAAATTGCTTTACCGTATGTACCTCCACGGCTTTTACCGTAGTAGAGGGCGGCACCGATCAGGCCGCATACCGCAGCTGAAGCTCCGATGGTAAAACGCACCCCGAACAGTGCCGAAACAAAAAAACCTCCAATTCCGCTCAGGGTATATATGGCAACCATTCTGGGTGTATCGTATTCCCTGATGATCAGAGGCCCGAGCTGGTGCAGGGCAATCATATTAAAGAGGATATGCAGCAGGCTACCATGGAGATAGCTTGCCGAGATAAGCGACCACCATCGATTTAACTGGAACAATGGTATTGTACCCGTTGAGCCGAGCACGAGGAGACTGTTATTACTTGGCGAAAGAAACGCGAACGGGCTACTGGAAAAAGCCGTAGAGCCTAGGTCAATCAATATCGACAGAAAAAACATCGCAATATTTGCCGCCAGGATCAGTTTCAGGATACCATGTTCTCCACCAGCACTCCTGGTGAATATATTATCTTTCCAAATCGATCCAGGGTTTTTCAAACCACATGCGGGACACTCCGATGCTGATCTGCTGACGAGCCTTCTGCAATTTGGGCAGAGAAGGGAATTCCTTTTTGTCGATGAGCTCATAACAACATTACTTTGTAAACAGCAGCATTTTCTTTACCACCAGTATTTTTTTAACGAACATCTGCAGATAGTAATAACAACCTCAGTTAATTCAAGAATGAACATCACTGCCCTCGAAAGTCTTACACCAACATATCAAAGCCGTCACGTTGCCTCTGCTCGGTACATATTCCTTGTCATGTCAAGCAATTGCTGTTCAGTCAACGTTTCCTGTTGTAGCAGCTCCCTTGCGCAATGGTCAATTAAATCAGCCGATTCTTTTAATAGTTTGCGAATCAATTTCCTCTTGACTTTGGCTTCTCTTGTGTAATCCCCGTGCTTCAGAGGGTTGGTATTATTTTTCGGGAGCCCCGTGCTTTTCCCCCATGCCAATAGCATTTACCGGTCCTCATAGCTGATTGTTTACACTGCTTTTGTGTTGACTTGGCTTTTCAGTGCTTGGCGTTTGCATCGTGAAATCATCACTGCGACAGGAAAAGAACTCAAAGAGAGCCTGGCACGCGCCGCCAGGTTCTCATTTCTGTTCAGCTTTCTCTTTGCTCTGGGTTTGATACTGTAGGATGACAGGACATTGCTTTGTAAGTTGTCCCCAATTTCTCCGCAAATTCCTTTCCATTAGCCATCAACGTCAGGCAACCTGTCTTCTTGTGGCTGTCTTTCCCCTGCCTTTAAGTGAGAACCAGATAATTAATTTTACCTGCTGTAAGCGGAAAGAAAATCGAACATAAATGTGTCCATACGGCGATATGCAGGAGGCTCATGGGGGGTCATGCCTTCCTCGTAGCCCAACCTTTTAAAGGGCTCGAGTAATCTATGATCTCTGCTTATTATATGCACCGGAACCAACCACGAAGCGTTTTCTCCGGTAATCTGAGCGTTGGGTTGATGATCACCCATAATGATAACAAGACTATCTTCTTGTAGATATCTAGAGATGTACTCACCCAGTACCTTGAATTCATAATCGATGGACCTGAGATAGGCTTCGGCAGCATTGGTGAGATCAGGCCAGTTGATTGGAAAGGTTACCGGGTCGACCTGATGATATACCGTGCCGTCTCCTATTGCTTTCCAGTCATCGATGTATACTGGCTGATTGTGAAACGGGGCGTGGCTGCTAATCAACACATAACGCACAAAAAGCGGTTGTTCTCGTTGCAGTATTTCCTTGCGGTATACCCACTCAAGTACAAACTGATCAGACATCGGCGACCAGCCGAAGGTAGGACCTCGATAGGCAAAATCTTTTGCATAGTAGCTCTTGACATACGAGAAAAACTCACCTTCCGGCCAGGGTAAAGTGGTTCCGGGCATCACCGATACCGTCCGGTATCCTGCCTGATTAAAATAACTGGCCAATGGTCGGACTTCACTGTGCAGCAGAAAATTGTATTGAATCTGATTCGCTGCCCACACTCCGCTCTCAAGTGTTCCAAAAGCCAGCCAGGATGCTCCCCCAAAAGTAGGCGAACGAAGACAATGGGAGACCATATGAAACCCTGTTTTTCGCAGATCTGCTGAGAAACGGTCGGCAGTTTGAGCGAATCCCTTGCTATGCTGAGGATTGGTAAACAGTGTATAGCCGTACGATTCGATAAGAAACAAATGCACATCGATATTTCCAGATTCTTCAATGGCGCCTCAAAAGAAAGAACCTGGGTAGCGGACATTTGCACTGCCGACAGCTCGTCAGATTTCACTTGGCGAATGTTGCTGATAAATTTCGCCTCGGCGAGAAGACGTTGGGTTATCGACGTTGCTGGGGGAAAAAAACCGGTAGGGTAATTGCTGCTGAGATAGCTGCTGACCAACAACACCTGTCCAGCCGTAACCGCCCAGAAAACATAGCGGATTCGCGTCGCTGAAAAACAGGCATAGATATGCCTTAAAGAGGCGTTTATTCCCCAGATTGAAAAGATCAGCAACATCAGTAATCCGCAGCCCCAAAAAACTAGCATCAGTGGGGATAAGGAATGATAAAGCAGGCGCAGAAGGTCCGGTAAATATCCTGTATCCACATAGAGATTGAACGGCCGGTTAAAATAGAGCGGCATGAGGACATCGCCAAAGCGAAACACTCGCAGTACGATAAACAAGATTATCAGGGGAATGTAGATGTGAAACGTGAATGGGATTGAATAAACAGCAAGTAAAGAGATGAAAAGCAGTACCGCCCATACTTCAAGAGATGGCATCAGTATATGTAATGGTGCGACCATCGGTGCTGGGTAATTAAAATTCATGAACATGTTGAGAAATATCCATGAACACAGAAAATACAGCACTTGTCTTTGACTCTTGGTGATTCCCATATATTTGATTATCTCCAAGCGATATGACCAAGCTAATCAAAACTTTATCCAGGTATCCGAGTTGCGCGTGACATATCTAACCACTACACTCTTTCTAATCACCATGCGCGAGTCGTACAACAGCAGAAAAAATAACCACTAATGACAACTAGGAAACGGAACAATGTGGTAGTTAGACAGGATAGAAAATTAGGTTAGATTTGGTGTATCGCATAAGCACCAGTTGATGATTATTCCTATCTCTCTTCGAGAGATAGAG
>CAVPYP010000018.1:0-14770 GCA_963710015.1 uncultured delta proteobacterium
ATGTCTCAGCAATGGAGGAGCAGTTCTACAAGGCAATGGATGATGACTTGAATGTCTCACAGGGGATGGCTGCAATTTATAACTTTATCAAGAAAACCAATCCTATCCTGCAGGTAAATCATCTCGACCTTGATCAGAAAGGCTATATCCTCGAGAAACTTGAGAAATTTAACCAGGTGCTGAAGATCTTCAAGCTCAAGGGCTGTCCTCTTGAGCCGGAAATTGATGCTCTCATTCAGCTGCGTGAAAAAGCCCGGGTGGAGAAGGACTGGAAGACCGCCGATGAAGCTAGAAATGAACTTGCTGAGCGAGGTATATCAGTAATCGATACGGCCAACGGCCCTGTCTGGCAGCGTGTAGCAGATACGGTGGAGGACTAGGTGATGCTGGTTATCCGTTTTTCGCGCCGGGCTGTCTGTTCAGGGTGTCCTTGAGCCGATATCTTTAAACGACGGGGCTGAGGGGCCGTACTGGGCGGCTGGCCGAATAAGCCGATTGTCTTCCTGTTTAAGGATGTGGGCTGTCAGCGACAGCCCTGCTAGGCAAATACCGGAGTTAGAGTTCTCTTGGAATTCCTAGCGACGCAGGCAACGACATCGGCAAGCTCGCCGGGTGCATGGCAATGAGGTGCATTCATACTTCTTTACCTGTTTTTGCTAGTAAAAGGCCTGAGCTGGCCATTAACCTCTACAACCTGGGGCACCGCTTTAATAAATTCCTGTCTCAGGCTGTAGGTGTAGGCTCCCTGGTTCGGAATGAGCAGTATGTCGCCTGGCTGAATATCCTCACCCCAGTACCCATATCCCCAGAGATCGTGCGGCGTGCAGAGTGAACCCATTATCCTGCATGATCGTTCCTGGAGGGCAGGCCTGCTGAGATTCAATATCGGGCAATAGTCCGTCTCAAAACGTTCCCAGCCGATAGCGTTCGTTCCACCGTCTGTGATGGCAATTTTTTCGCCCTTTATATCTATCACCTGCAGCAGGAGATGCATCGAATGGTCGCATAGCCAGCGTCCGGGTTCAAAACAGATTCGGTAGGTCTTTTTGGAAAAGAGGTGCCGGTGGATCGCTTTGCTCAATTCTTCTGCGAAATATTCAATTGGTTGGGCTGGCAGGCAATAGTGGACATTATCATGATTCGGCTGCATATCGGCTGCCTTGAGTACTTTCCCTTTCTCGGTTCCGGCCAGGTGCAGCCACTCACCATGCTCAGGCCAGTAGCCGCCGCCAATATCGATGAACCTGAGTGAATCCTGCACCGGCCATGGCAGACCGGAAAGTAACGTGCCAAGCTCAGCGATGAAGAGAACCTGTTTCTCCGGATTCAGATTCCAGCTTGTATGAAATTGTATCCCTTCTAACGACAGGTGTGTGCACGTCGATGCTGCCGTGCAGAACCTCGACAGTTCCTGGACCGGGATGCCGAATTTCTGCCATAAGCCGCTCGAGTTGGTGGACAAACGAATGCCCACCCGAACCTTGCTGTCTCTGTCCTGGGCGATTTTTTGCAGTCGATGCAGTTCATTAAAACTGTCGATAAGAACGACCACCCTGTCGCTGTTGCCTGCGGCCAGATTCAGCTCAGTGTCGGTTTTTCCCGGGCCGCTGAAGACGATGTTGTCAGAGCCGATTGACAGGGCGAGATTCAGCTCCTGATCACTGGAAACATCCAGCCCAAAGCCTGCCTGCATCAATGATCTGGATACCCCGGGGTAATTGTTGCTTTTTACCGCATAATAAAACGCTGTCTCCGGCAGGAGACTGGAAAAGGCCTCGCGAAACCTGTCCGCTCTCTGTTCCAACAGTGACCTGTCAAAAACATAGATGGGGGAATGGTGCCGGTCTGCCAGATTTAAAAAGGCTTCTTTTTGAGAATAAAAATGTTCAACGAACTGGTGCAGATGAGTTTTCGGCAGCAACGGTGCATTATCGCAGAGCCGTTTCATCAGCAGACTGAGAAGCTCGTTTTCATCAGGTATCAGCGACATCAGCTTATCTCCATGTGGATACGGTCAAGGATCTCATTGCACTGGCAAGTCAATGTCGACACCAGCCAGGGGTATAAAAATAATATAACCGAGAAGCCATGATTCATAGTCTTCAGGCGGCAATGAAATCCGGTGACCGGCTTTTTTGCTAAAATGTATTTCCTTTATACCTGGATTTCCGTCCAGTTCACTGGTATCGATGCTCTGCAGGATACCGTTCTTATGGGCAAAGACCCGAAGGCCGATTCCATGCCTGCGGTCGTCAACCAGTGATCTGCCAGGCATCAGCCCGCGGCTGTAATCCACCGCAAGCTTCAGCATATCAACACCGTATATCCTGCGGATAAGATGAGGCAGGCAGTCTCCCCCGATTCTTGGAGTCATTTCCAGAAAAAAGATGCCCTCATCAGCCACGATGAAATCAACCATGCAGATTGCCTGTTTGATTCCAAGGGCCTCAGCAGCCCGTGACAGCTTGTCTGTAAAAGAAGAAGATGCGATCTCCGGAGGAGGTGAGGTCAGTTGGTATCCGAGGGTGGTGCCGAAGGGTGCAGAAGGGGCACTGATTTTGGCGGTAAATCTGATTATTTCCGCCCGCCCTTCATGGAGTAGAAAGTCACAACTGTATTCTTTGCCTCTAACCCAGCTTTCCGCCAGAATTTGGGTCGTATTACCAGCAACAGGGGCACCATCATCACCGCCGCCTGGTTTCCTGCCTTTGAAGAGGCTGACAGCCTTCTTGCAGTCACTCCTGGAGTGACAGCGAAAAGTCAGCTCGCTGCCGCTGCCGCTCACTGGTTTGAGAACACACGGTCCATCGATTTGAGCAATGAATGCCTCCGCCTCTTCAACCGAATGAATTACTTGATGATCAGGGCAGTCAATACCTCTTTCTTTCCATAAGACCTTGCACGTATATTTGTCGCGACAGTTTTCTACAGCCTGGGACGATGGATAGTCAAGAGCCAAGTTCTGCAGCAACAATAGAAGTGAGCAGCAGATATTCACAGTCGAAACAGGCAATGCCCTCTATGTCTATCTCCCCGTGCAGTAGAAAGTCCTGCAGAAGCTGCAGGACGGTTTCTGTCTCTGCCAGATGGCAGAGCAGTTCTTCACCAGGATGAGGAACAGGTTCAGAAGCATTGCTCCGAGCACTTTGATCTGTAAGAAATACCACTGATCCGGGGCAGGCAGTTCTGATCCAGTCGATATAATCCGAAGTGGTCCCGACAACCAGGACCTTTTTCTCAGTAGCCACTGGCAGCGACCGTCACTGCTGACTCATTAATACGCTGCTGTCCTCTCCAGCTCGGTAAGATATTCATCTGAAACAGGGGGGTCTCTGTAAGGCGAAAGCGTCGTTTCCAGTTAAAATCACCGCAGAGAAAATCAACCGAGTCCATTTTTTCTCTACAGGCTGTTTCCAGGTGGTGCAGGTTGATGAGCTTTGCCACGCCGAGAAACTCGCTATTTGTGCAGCCGGCCATTACGGTGTAGTTGTTGCGCCACACTGCGCCGAGATCAATTGCTGCTATTTGGCCGCCTAACTTTAAGGTTGTTACCCTCAGCATATCGCGATCACGCAACCATTCGGAGAGCATTGTGAAGGCTTTCACAAACCTGGGGTCGGCAAAATATGAAGATGCTCCAAAATTTGCCTGGTTCATCTCGAACATGCACGCAATATCATCGAAGTTATTGAGATGGTATGAAACTCCATGGCCCTGCAGCACCTCTGTTTCCTTGAGTATCTTCTTCCTCGACTTGCCGGGGTAAAGGCTGAGATAATTCTCAAAAGAATAGTTTACCCGCCCCGGGAAAAAGTGATAGTTCAGCTCGTCCACCATAAGCGGAAAATCCGCGGTAACGGCGACACTGCTATCCATATATCGAAGATGCGTCTTCTCAGGAACCGCTTCAAGGAGCCCCAGCAGGACCTCAGGAGATGAGGCGGGGATTCTGTTTCGTTCGAGCCAGGTTTTCTGCTGCCATGTCTCAGCCGGATAAAAACCGTAACAATCGCTCTCGGCAACTTTCGAAAGGGCAAGCAGGCCAACTGTTTCACCATGGTCTTCTGCTATAATAAAGTATGGAGTCGATTTGTAGGCTGAGGCAAAACAGGTTCGTACCGGCCAGAGATCGAAAAGGCAGGTCTCTGGCCACATTTTTCGCCAGACGTGCTCGCATTCTGTTAAATCAACACTGGATCTATATTGTATCATTTCAAAACCTCATCGTTGTTACGTGGCCCATTACCGCCGAATACCACACGGAGGCCGTTTAGCTCAAATTGTTCTGCTACGGCGTGTTTGTCTCTCATTGAACGTCCCATTGTTTGCGTTTTGTTCGTTAACCTAAAAAGTCATCCGCACGTGCGGCCACGGCCCAGACTGGCTGGTAAAAACCGCTTAGCGCGGGCTGTGATCGGCTGAAATAAGATCCAGCTTTTCTGGCCTACTCTTCAGCACAAATCATGCCAACCAAAGCACGCCTTTTTTATATTGTTAAATTGCTGATATTAGGTGCAAATAAAATAAATTTCCGGAAGGAACGACAGTGCCATAAAAAACATATTCTTTTTGGGGGAATTAGAGTATTTTTTTTCTGATCAATGGTTGTCCAGCGAGTGATTTGTGGTATTTGTTATTATTTGATGCAATTTTAGATATTTAATTAAGTCATTAGGCGAATAATTAGCTGATAACTGTAAAATTACTACTATCATCGCGGTAAATCAGGGTGTTGTTTTCTGATTTTCGTAAGAAATTGTTCGGTATCAGTATTTTTTTTCTTATTTGTAGGTGTCATGTTATTAAGAACAGTCATTAGCCTGGCAGACAGGCAGGTTCAAGACAGCCTTGTGCGGGCGCTTTCTGATTCAGATATTCAGATTGTAAGCTATAAGGCCAAGAGAAACCTTTGGCAGAAGCTCGTCCAAAGTTGTGGTGACGTGGTGGTGATCAGTGAATCTTTGCTGCAGCGTCCAGTTGAGTCTGCTCTGGAAATACTCAACAACCTGCCGGAGAATCCTACCTCTATTATCCTTCATGGAAGCACCTCCCATGAGGAACATGCAAAACTGTTTGCTGCAGGTGCTGATATCGTGCTTTATTCAGGCCTTTCCATTGATGATATTCTCGCAACAATTGAATCGGCGCTGGAATCAAGAAGAAATTATCTACAGCAGGATCGACTGAACATTAGAAAATCTCATCCTCAATTAACTGATTTTGCTCTTCCCAGCGAAGCTATGCAGCTTTTCCTCAATGATGTTTATCAAGTGGCCAATACCCACTCGACCCTGCTGCTGCTTGGAGAGACAGGAACAGGCAAAGAGCATCTTGCAAAGGCCATTCATGCGGAGAGTGGCAGATCAAGAGGTCCGTTTGTCGCCATTAATGTTGCCGCGCTTCCGGAGCAACTCCTTGAGAGTGAACTTTTCGGCCACGCCAGAGGCGCCTTCACCGGTGCCACTCGATCCCGCCGTGGTATCTTTGAAATGGCTCACGGCGGCACCTTGTTTCTTGATGAGATCGGTGAATTGCCTACCCATCTTCAGGTTAAACTTTTAAGAGTATTGCAGGATTTTGAAGTTAAGCCGATTGGGGCCGAAAATCCCATTATGGTTGATGTACGCCTGATTACTGCCACCAATCGCGATCTTGAGCAGGAAATTGAACGGGGTAATTTCCGGCAAGACCTCTATTATCGATTAAGTGTAATGAGCTTGATCATTCCCCCCTTAAGAGATCGCCGGGAAGATATTCCGATTTTAGCCAGGCGTTTTATCTCCCACTACAAAAATATTATTGCCCGCTCTGTAAATCACATAAATGTTCCAGCCATGAACGCCCTTTGTAATTATGACTGGCCCGGTAATGTCCGGGAACTGATGAATGTCATTGAAAGGGCTATGCTGATCTGCAGGGGAATTGAAATTGCCGTGTCGGATTTACCGACAGTTTTCCAGGATAGCTTGGGTAATGACATAAGCTGGTTTCCCACCGACAACCAAATAGCTGCAAAATGGCAGGGCAAGACGCTGGCTCAGGTAAAAGAAGCTGAAGTTGAAAAGATTGAACGAATATATTTAAAAATGGTCCTCGAGGAGACCCAGGGCAGAATCGGTGAGGCAGCCCGGATTGCCGGGATTCACACAAGAAGTCTTTTTAACAAAATGAAAAGACTTGGATTAAGAAAGGAGGATTTCAAGAAAGACAACGCGCCGCTCTCGTAGCACCGAAACAAAGATTTTTGTAGGACGATCAGCGCTATAACGACTCCCTGTTGAAGCCGAGATTAGATCTGAGAGATGATTGATGAGGGTGTCTGAGAATCCGGTTGCTTTTTATCGATCTTTTTGTAATATATGTCGTCTTAATTTCTGGAGCATTGCACTCTTCCGAAAAATGATGCATATTTCAGCGTATAAATAGAATGCAAGCGCCCGTAGCTCAGCTGGATAGAGCAACGGACTTCTAATCCGTAGGTCACAGGTTCGAATCCTGTCGGGCGTACCATGAATAAAGGGGGTGCGAGATTTGGTTAATTTTAAAATTGACCTAAATTGACCAGTCCTTTTTTTTGTTTCTAGTTTGCTATTTCCAGAAGGCCGTGGAGAGAGTTTTTAGTTCTTCTGTTACAGACATAATTTCAGATTTCCTTTGCTTCGCTATTTCTACATTTCTATCAAGTTCTGTCTTGATCTGACAATTAAATAAGAATTGAAGAACTAGTATTAATGTGTAGGATCTAGCTATTGGAGTCCTTCTTGTCTTGACCAGTGGACAAGTCTTGCCCTTCTGACCCACTCATACAGTGCTCTGCCGCACCGTATCGGGCCAGATGAGGCCTAACGCTTAGTCTGTTGACTCCAATAAACGCGAAGAGGCAGAGCCGCTGCTGACCCGGCCTCTTCTCTCCCTGCTGCTTATGAATTTGTATGACTTTTAATCCCTTTTTATTATTATCGTGCTGCACTGCAACAACCTTCTTGCTGTATCTATTACTTAAACGGATTGGACGACTCGCTCAATAGAAGTGGAAGGTGTACAGTAAAATCTCAAGCTAAAGTGACATTCAGGATTGTTGATCTTCGATTTGGTAATATTCAGTTCAAGGCTCAACCACTGAGAAAAAGATATCAGGAATAGCCTAAATATTCTTATCATCTAGCAAGAGTCCGATGCGAATTTTAGAGGAATGATAACTGGAGGTGACTCATATCTAATTATTGAACCACCAGAGTGGTTTACTGTTTTTGCGAAAGTTGGATCTTCAATACCAAAT
Organism: uncultured delta proteobacterium; assembly: GCA_963710015.1. Classification (GTDB taxonomy): domain Bacteria; phylum Desulfobacterota; class Desulfobulbia; order Desulfobulbales; family Desulfocapsaceae; genus MADRE3. The sequence continues at coordinate 7,280 of CAVPYP010000018.1, forward strand.
TTAGACAAAGTTCCATTGAATGCACGTAATGTAGGTAATTTCCCAGTCTATGATGTTGAGATAACCATCACAGACATCAGTAGTATGATAAAATTTTTTCACTCGGTGACACATAGTCAGCAAATTAAACCAGAGCAGTTCAATCTGATAAGGCCTGATCAAGTAGTCACAATAGGTAACTTCCCTCTAAGGTTTTGTCATAATGAAGAGATATGTGCAGGAAAACGGCCCAGTGGGAAATCGACGGGGAAAAAATGATCAGCAAGAACCCCTGTACTGAAGGGTGAAACGAACGAATCTGCGGGATTTCTGGGCGAAAGGATCGGAACTGCCTTCAGTAGGATTGCGATGATCAGTGATGGCCAGGACGCGGCCAGGGGTATCTGCAGCACAATCTGGTAAATTATTTCTTTGCAATTCCCTATTAAGAACAATACCATTTGAGAGTCTTTTCATAGAAAATGAATAACTTTTTTCCCTCTGGAGCTGATAATGATTACAACATACCTCTGGTCGCTTATTGGAGGCTGTCTCATTGGCATCGCAGCCGGTATCCTTCTTATCTTCAACGGAAAAATCTTTGGTGTCAGTGGAATCCTTGGAGGTGTGATCAAGCCCGCTTCCGGTGAAACTTCGTGGAAAGTCGCGGCAACGGCGGGTCTCATCACTGGCGGCAGCGCGCTGGCGCTGATGGGATTTGACGCGTTCTCGACGCTTCCTCCCCCATCGATGATGATTCTGGTCGCATCCGGACTTCTCGTTGGCTTCGGATCACGACTGGGGAATGGGTGTACGAGTGGGCACGGAGTGTGCGGAGTTGCTCGATTTTCACCACGATCGATAGTGGCTACCGTTACGTTCACCGGCGCTGGTGCGCTCGCTGTTCTCTTGATCAACACACTGGCTTAGGAGTCTCACATGAAAAACACGCTCATTGCTTTTCTCTGCGGTATTCTCTTTGCCGCCGGTCTTGGCATATCAGGAATGACAAAGCCAGAAAAAGTACAGGGTTTCCTGGATTTTTTTGGAAGCTGGGATCCAAGCTTGCTGTTCACCATAGCTGGGGCGGTGATCATGTACGCGGTGGTTTTTCAGATCTCCAAGAAATTGACCAAACCGATTTTTGCACCGCAATTCTCCATTCCAACACGTCGGGATCTTGATCCACGGCTCCTCACCGGAAGTGCTCTTTTCGGACTCGGCTGGGGACTTTCTGGTTACTGTCCCGCACCAGCCCTCGTTGCCGCGGGTGGAGGAATCACTCCCGTGCTGGTTTTTATCGGCTCCATGCTTGCGGGCATGTGGCTGTTTTCTATTGCTGACAAAGTAGTCTTTTCCCATTAATAGTCTGTTCAGGGAACCCGTGAATCAACAGACGCCAAGGAGAACGACATGACTATCGTGCAAACATTTTTTGATGACGCGACCTACACCCTGACCTACGTTGTCTATGATGAAACAACCAGAGACGCCGTCATCATTGATCCAGTATGGGATTACGATCCCCTTGCATCCCAAATGTCTTCAGAATCTGTGCAGAAGGTTATCGATTTTGTCAGCACGAAGAATCTGATACCGCATTTGATCCTCGAAACACATGCGCATGCAGATCATCTGTCCGGTGCTCAGCTTCTCAAGAAGGAATACCCCGAAGCGAAACTGGGAATCGGTGAGCACATAACAATCGTTCAGGAAACCTTCAAGCCGGTATTTGGACTGCCAGAAGCATTCAAAACCGATGGAAGCCAGTTTGATCTCTTGCTCAAAGAAGGCCGCCGCGTTACTGCAGGGAGTCTCGCCATAGACATCCTCTATACTCCCGGCCACACACCCGCCTGTTCGAGTTATGTAATTGGCGATAAGGTATTCACTGGAGACGCGCTGTTCATGCCTGACAGCGGGACCGGCCGCTGCGATTTCCCGCGCGGAAGTGCAACGGATCTGTATCGATCCATCACACAGAAGCTCTATACGCTTCCTGACACGACCCGCGCGTTTGTTGGTCACGATTATCAGCCACAGGGGAGAGAACTGGCCTTCGAGACAACGATTGCAGCAGAGAAGACAGGCAACATTCAGCTCCCTGACGGAAGGAGTGAAGAGCAATTCGTTGAGTTCAGATCTACAAGAGACGCAACACTCAAAATGCCGAGACTCATCTTTCAAAGCGTTCAGGTGAATATAAACGCCGGCACATTCTATGGGGCGGACGAACAGGAAGGCTTTCTCCGTATTCCTGTGAAGCTCGCTTAACTCGCCGGATCGCCCATGAAGGATTTCGCGTAAGTGCCGCAGCAACTCAGGTGGGTTATTAAAGTGTCTCCCATTACAGCAGAGAGTTTAAGCGATATTTTAATGTTCCGCCGAGTTCAGCAAGGGAGGTGTATAATGCTGCACTATATCGATAGAACATCTTCTCATAAAATCAGAATACTGAGTGCTCTACCCCGAGAATTGTCGAACCAAGATATTTCTACTGGCAACCATGGGCTGTTTAAGCCTGTTACCATTGATGGTTATTCCTGTGCGGGTAGATTCGGCTAAATACTCAAAATTGATTGAAAATGGAGCAACTGCAAAGAAGAGATAACCAAAGAACACCTCTCAAAAGTTCAACAGAACTCCAACTTGAGGTGCCTACTGTGCTTATAAGGAAGACGTATTTACTGAAACGGTACAAGGGAGACGTGGCAATGCCTCCCCCGTCTACATTTATCACTAATCACCCATAAAGCGTCTCAATCCACCTGATTGCTTCCGTATCATTCACCTTACCCAGATATCTCTGCGTTGTTGATAGGTCGGCATGCCTTAGAATGACATAATACTAACGATCTCAATGGGAGTGCCGGACCGTGAGGCATAGGTGGCTGCATGACGTCGAAGAATATCCAAACGTTTGGATATTCCATTAGTTCCAATGTGTAATAAATAAATAGTACTTCCAGAGGACATCTCTAAACAAAAGGCTTGCCAATATTATTCATTTTTGTTTGATACCTACTTTTCAAAGGTAAAGTTTGCTTTGATCAATCGTCGACGTTGATCTCGGCTAAAGGCATATTTTTTTTGTAAAATCCCAATACACCACTAGAAAAATGGCAATACCTGATTTGAAGGACATAAAAAAGGGGATTACTCTTTTTATCCTTATACCAATAGTAATTAATGCACTCTCTTTAAGTCTTTACTATTCCGGTGTAGACCGTTTTCAGCAAATCATAGCTCCTCACATACCTGGTCTTCTTCCAATGTCGTATCGTGAATTTGGACTCGTGGAGCAGATGCAAAACATTTTTCTTCTGGCGATTGTCATTCTGTTTGCAATAGCCACTATAAAAGGAACAGGGGTATTTGAAAGATTGATCTTTCTGTCAGGTTCGCTGATTATGCTTTTCCTGTTGCTGGAGGAAGTTGATTACGGATTGCACTTTTACCATTATTATTTTGGGGGGATTTTTGAAACCCCCCGTCTGAATTGGCACAATCAGCATACCTTTAGCGATTATGAAAATGGCAGATACCTCAGAAAGATCAGCGATTTTTTAAGTATCATCCTATTTATAGTAATGCCACTACTCAGATTGAAAATAAATTTCAAACACTTCAACCCCCTAATTCCTTCCTTGTGGTTTATTCCCGCATTGATTGTTTCAGCCTTGTGTTCATCGGTTGCCCATTACCTCGAAGATAGCGGATTAGGTATCATTAACGGTCGAGACGGCTTCTTGGAGGGAAATGTTTCTGAGTTCAGAGAAACAACCTCTTATTATATCTTTTTATTATACGCAATTCAGCTGACAAAAACGGGTTTTTTCAGTGATAAAAGCCCGACAAGTCAGACACAGTGCAATCTAAGAGGCTAGTATTGGCAATATTAACTATTTAAGAATATTTGAAAATTTATCTTATTCCTGAGCAGGTCTTCACCGACAATACGTCAGCGAGGTGAGGGTGTTTCCTGTTGCTCTTCAGGATAGCGAGGTAGAAACAGGGTTTGCAACCCGAAGATGCAAGATCAGCGATGCACAGGAAGAAGGTTTTGTTCTTGTTTTTCCGTTAATGTTGAACCTTATCACTGCCAATGCTAAAGAGGTGGAGGCCAATGTAATGACTCCCTCCTCTTTTTGCATCGGTTAATACTTTTTCTTTACCAATCGTTGAGCTACTTTAGTAAACCCTACGTTAACTCTAACCCTCGAGCTCTGAATTAACTGCGAGAGCGTATTCTTGGCGGTTAAATATCACACACAGTGGTAGCACAATAAGAATGCTCATGAGCATCACGATTAACAGCATTAATATCACGCGAGGATCTTGGAAGTTTTGAGTGGCTATCAACACAGCGACGGCCAAGTTGGGTTGGCTACAATTAAGAAAAAGCATACGTCGTTGGCTGGCGTTGGGGCCGCCAATTAGCCAGCCGCCAATGACGGCCAGAATGAGAAACAAGGCGGCGGCGGGAAAAGCTGCACCGCTGAACATTGTCAGCAGTTCCTGCCAATGCTGTATCGGCAACAGAATCCAAATAGATACCATACTGAGGCTAGATATTCGTTGTAACGGTAATTGAAGTTTTGTTGCCATTACTGGGAGTTGAGCCTTTAATAATAACCCTCCCAGCAAGGGGAATAATATAGTGCTGAATAGTGTGACTACGATAGCTTTTGGGGCTACTTGAATATCGTTCAGTAACAGCGGTAGTAACAATGGTTGAGTAACCACGCTTAACAATAACAATATCACCAAAAGCCCAACCGCCAGTGCTGCTTTGCCTTTGATGTACATAATCATTTTTACCAGTACTGGGCCGCCTGGAGCGGTGGCTAAGACCAGTAGAGCTGCTGTTAGTGTTTCATCCAGTTGTAGTACACGAGAAACAGTAACAGCCAGAACGGGAAGCATAATGAAATTAGCCAGCAGGGCCTTGATCATCCAGCTCCGGTCCTTTGTTGCCTTGACGATATCGCGAATGTCCAATATTAGGCCTACGCCGAACATGGTTGAGGTAACAAACACAAGAATTAGCGTGTGAATAATGAATTCCATAGAGATGATCCTAGCGTTGGGTGGGTATGCGTTGCGGAATATGACTCGGAGCGCTTAAGCAATTTAAGTAGCCTGCAATTATATCTGTATTTATCAGTGATAAGAAATTGCTTTCTTAGGGCTTACTAAAAAAACGAGCCGCGCCCCGAAATTTCCATCCTCTCCATTCTGTATCTCTTTTTTCGGCACAAATTCAAAAAATTTGCCATTTTTTTATTTCTCCGCACAACCTGACACCCTGCCCCATTTTTCTCCTGCCAAAACCCATAAATCCTCGATTTCTGCAAGTTGATTTCCTTTTATCGTTAACTGATCAGTAGTATTGGGCTCCAGGAACCAGGGTGAGGATCCCTTCTTTAACACGTTCAAGCCAACTCGTCTGCGGTTCATGGAGTATAATTTCTTCCTTGCCGTTACTCTTGGTTACCCAGACGACATTGTCGTCTCTTAAAATTGGGCGATAGCTGTTCTCAAGTGTCATAAACGCTTCTATCTGTTCGGCAAGCATCTCGGCTAGCAGCGGGCTTTCTATAAACATGCCGACCTCGGTATTCAGGTAGGCGGAGCGAAGATTGAGATTGCAGGAACCGACATAGACGGTTTTTCGATCAAAGACCGCCGCCTTCGTATGCAACCCGAGGAAACTGTCCTGATCGCAGTACTCTTCCCGGCCGACGCTCTCCAGGCATAAAAGGGCATCTGGTCGCAGCTCATGCAGTTCGATTCCTTGTCGTAACATATTTTCTCTCACCATTGCATAGCTTGTATGGTTGGGAAGGACATCGTTTGAGGCCATGGAGTTAGTGAGCGCGCGCACTTCTACCCCTTTTTCACGCAGACCAGCGGCAAGCGCCAGGGCAGATTCATCGAGGACGAAATAGGCCGATTCCAACAGAATCTCTCGGTCGCTGTCTGCTGCCAGCTGCAGAAGGTGGCTGGCGACCCGCTTAGGTCCTTGCTGATATGCGTCATTGTTTTCTTCACCTGGCCGGTCGTAGATAAACATCGCCGGAGCCCAAACAAGTTCGTTTACTGATCTTGCAAAATGGGCTTTCGAAGAAGCTGATTGACCTGATTTAAGAACCCCTGCCAACGCTGTCTTGTTCGCATCAAAGAGTGCAGCTATTCGATCATTACCCGGCTCTTCAAAATCGGACGGCACCAGTCTATCAATGGGAATAGCCCAGGGACTAGCCCAATATTCCTGAAAACTCCGTGACACCTGCCGGACGACAGAACCCACGGTGAAAAGATCGAGGTCTATGAAATTCAGATTCTCGTTGTGATTGAAATACTCGTCGCCGATATTGCGGCCGCCAACAATCGCAGCCATGCCGTCAACACTGTACGTCTTGTTGTGCATACGGCGGTTGAGTCTACCGAAATCAAAGGCAAAGTTGAGCCATTTTGCCGCACCAGAGCGATAGACAAAGGGATTGTATACGCGGATCTGGATATTGGCGTGGCTGTTTATCGTCAGCAATAGCTCGTTACGGTCGCCGACGCTGAAATCATCGAGAAGTATACGCACCGATACACCTCTGTTGGCTGCTTCGATAAGTTTCCGTGCGAGCAGTTTACCGCTCATGTCACTGTTCCATATATAGTACTGGACATCGATGGAGTGATCAGCCATATCGGCGAGGTACAGGCGCTCTCTCAGGGCTCTATCCCCATCTCTCAAAAGTATGAAGCCCGAGTCGTCGCTATGCTTGATAACTGCAGGATCAAAAATTGTGGCCAGCCTCGCAGTTCGATCGTGCTCCTGAAGAATCGCGGGCGTGCCGGGCTCCTTGTCCGGTAGAGAGGTACAATCAGCCAACAGAATCAAACACAAAAACGTTACGGTAACCTCAAACAGATACGTTCGTATGGTGAATGGTGTTTGTTTTTGAGTTACGTAACTTCGCCTAATCTTCATATTTGTTGAATAACATAAAATTGGATCGATTTAAGGAGACAAGCTGATTTTTGAGAGTAAACCCGTCTCATCATGCCTTCTGCACAAGATTTTTTTAGAGCACAGACTTTAGTTGACTCCAATTGGTTGGTTGTTGAAATAGGACCAACTTCAACTTAGCTTGCCAATGGAGGTCCGTTATCAAGGTGGCACCTATCAATTGTCCAATCGATCTACTTCTCTGAACTATCTACCTTCTTGCTCTCCTGCTCTGAGTTGATCACCTGAGTACCTTTCCATGCCGATGGGTACTTGAGGGGATACCCCCGCAGTGCACATATCAGAAGTCTGGATCAGGAAACCTTGGATCTCGGCCTTCAGTGAACGCAAGGATGCCATCGACCCGGTCGGGATGGACTACCGAGCGCCAGTGCTCATCCATCATGATCGCCACAGCCTGCTCTACAGGTTGGCCCTGTCCCATTTGTACAGCACGTTTGACCGCCTGCACTGCCGTAGGTGAGTTATCTGCGATTTTCTCC
>CAVPYP010000019.1:0-38325 GCA_963710015.1 uncultured delta proteobacterium
CGTTCTACTTCCCAGCCAAAATCACCGGCCTGAAAGTCCCCTTCAATAAGCGGCGGAAATCCCGCCATCAGACATTTTTTTCATTTTTTTGCTCTTTTCTTGAATCCTGGCGCATAAAGTGGATCTTCTTCCATTTTTTTCTTTTCATTTCCATATTGTTCTTTCTTTTCAGCCAATAGATTCCTCCAGCCGGGGAGGTGCGAGTGAAACTGGTCACTTTTCGATGCGCCTGTTGCAGGCGGATTTTGCCGAGAAACCCGAGGGTCAAAAATCAGCAATACTGTGGAGCCGCTGACTGCCAGAGAGCAAGGAAAAGAAAATGGCAGCGGGAGAAGATGGATACGGACCCAGACTATCGGGCCAATCAGAGGGAAAGCCAACGATCCTGGCAACAAAGAAATCCTGACTACTGGCTGTGGTATCGCTGCAAAAATACGAATTACCGCCGACGCAATCGGGTATTGCAACGGGGAAGGGATAATCTTGCAAAGATGGACACGTTAAATCGAATATTCAACGATACTACAACGACATATCTGATTTCACCCGAACCAGGTAATCGTGTAAAGATGGACGCGTTAGAGGTGAAAATCATCCCTGTTTCAACGGGATAGCAAATCTTGCAAACAAGGACTCGATAGCTTTGCGGCCCTGGATGCGATACCGTTCTCCCAAAAAGGAGGCGTATCATGAGAAAACCACTTCTTTCGGACCGGGTAAGGGCAATCAACGGCAGTTTCGCTTTTATTGAGCACCGGTTCCTTCGCCACGGCTTCTGGACCAGCCTCTCTCATAACGAGTTGTTGCTTTATTTTTTCCTGATCCTGGTTGGTGATCGCCAGGGCCTGTCATTCTACAGTTACGACAAGATCTGTTCTTGCCTTGGTCTTGATCTGGACTCCTATATCATGGCCCGGGACCTGCTGATTCAAAAGGACCTTCTGGCCTTTGACGGCACGTTCTTCCAAGTACTGGCCTTGCCTGCAGAACCAGTCCGGCACAACCGGTTGCTTGTCGATGAAGAGGATATGAAACGGGAAGACCCGGCTACGATTTCCCGGATTATTAAGCATTCCCTGGAGAGAAAAAATGATCGATAGAAGAACAATATTGGAGATTATCGAACTCAAGGAACAGGGGTTTTCCAAGCGTAGTATTGCCAGGCAACTACAGCTTGACCGGGGAACCGTGGCTAAATACCTCACCGACGAGCACCTCGGACCAAAGAGGCGAAGCGCAAGGAAATCAAAGCTTGATCCATACATTGCAATGATAGAGGAAATGGTTGCCGACTGCCCGGACGTGAAAGCGCCGGTGATTCTACAAAGAATAAATGCAAAAGGGTTTGACGGGCAGATCACCATTGTCCGGGATTTTCTCCGGCAACTTCGCGGCCAACGGAAAACCCGCCAACCGTTTATCCGTTTTGAAACCAAACCTGGAGAGCAGATCCAGGTAGACTGGGGCCATTTTCCCGGTATCAGCTACGACGGTTACAAAAGAAAGTTGTACGCCCTTGCCGTGGTGGAGGGATACAGCCGCATGCTCTACGTCCATTTCTCCCACAGCCAGGAACAGAGCGCATTGCACCGCGGGTTGATGGATGCGTTCCGCTCCTTTGGCGGTGCCCCGAGTGAAATCGTAGTTGATAATATGCTCACCGCCGTCACCGAGCGGGTCGGTTCGTTAATCCGCTTCAACGAAGCGTTGTTGGAGTTCCTTAGTACGTTTGGCATCCGACCACATGCCTGTACCATCCGTTCTCCCCACGAAAAAGGTAAGGTGGAGAACTCCATCAAATATCTGCGCAACAATTTCTGGCCGCTCAGGAACTTTACCGATCTCGAAGATGTCCGGCGTCAGGTTCACCATTGGCTGGGTAATGTGGCCAACGTACGCAAACATGCCACCACCGGCAAACGACCAGTCGACCTGTTACATGGGTTGCGACCTCTCCCCGACTCGCTACCGGACACCAGGCAAACCTGCTCGCCACTGGTTCACAAGGATTTTGCAGTGCGATTCGATGCCAACAGCTACAGCGTACCTCCCTGGACAATCGGCAAACCGGTTACCCTCAAGGCAGATGAACTTCGCGTATACATCTATCTCAGGGATAAGCTTGTCGCCTGTCACCAAAGGAGTTGGAGTAAGAAACAACGACTGGAACTGCCCGGTCACCTGCAGCAGGTAAAAAAGATCCGGAAAAGACTGCTCCGGGACAGGCAGGTTGTGGTCTTCCTGTCGCTGGGGGAGGTAGCCTTGCGGTATCTTGAGCAGCTGACTGCAAAAAACCTGGTGATACGCAAGAACATCAATGCTCTTCTGCGGTTACGGGATGAATATGGTGACACCTCTCTGATTTACGGCCTGGAAAAGTCCCTGGAAAAAAAAGTCATCGGCGCAGACTATGTCCGCAATATCCTCTATCAGGAGACAACACCGATTACCACCCACCTTCCGGTCAGGCTCAAACAGGAGGAGCTCAATGACATCACCCTTGCAACTCCGGCTCTGGCAGAATATGACGCCGTCGTCCTCAAGAGGAGAAAACACAATGGTTAACAAGGTTCAGGAAAAGTTCAGGCAGCTGCGCCTGAAGCATTGTGCGGAAAACATTGAAACTTTCCTTGAGCGGGGAGCTAAGAAAAACTGCTCACCATTACAGACTATCAACGATCTTCTCGACCTTGAGATCGAACAGAGGCATCTGGCGAGAATCAACCGTTGCTTCAAACAGTCGAAGCTGATGGACCAACCGACTATCGACCAGTTCGATTTTAAATATCATCCGTCACGAAGCAAACAAAAAGCAACCGTCCTTCACCTGTTGGATCTTGAATTTATCGAAAAGAAAATGGATGTCATCTTCATCGGCAATCCAGGTCTCGGCAAAAGCCTTCTGGCAAAGACCATTGCCTATGCGGCAACCCAGGCCGGGATAAAGACCCTTTTTACCTCGACAATGGAGATGATCAACCAGTTGGTGGCCGCTCAGGAAAACCATACTTTACTGGCAAAACTCAAAACATATCAAACTCCGGACGTCCTTGTCTGTGACGAAATAGGTTATCTTCCACTCGGCCAACAGGGCTCAAATCTGTTCTTCCAGGTGATCAGCGCCAGGCATGAACAAAAGTCGACAATCATAACGACTAATCTGCCTTTCGCTCAATGGGGAAACATCTTTGACAGCACAACTGTGGCCACGGCGATTGCCGACCGACTCGTCTACAACTCGGAGGTCCTTGTTATGGAGGGCAAAAGTTATCGAAAGAGATCATAGAGTAAAAAATTAATCTGCTCAAGCCATAGAGGAAATATTGGCCGGTAATCTTTCCGAAGCGCGGAAGTGCATCTTACTGTATTCCTGGCTGGTTTTTATCCGGTGATTTTGGCTGGATTTTACGCCGCTGATTACAATCAGGATTATATATTTTCAAGCCCTGCTCTTACACAGATCATGTTTCACCCGAGGATGCACAGGAAGAAGGTCAGTTTAGAGGGGTTGTCTATTTCATTGTGATTTGATCTGGCAGCCTCACGGACGTTTATGTTCTTGAACAATCTTTTGTGCTAAAATAATTCTCGCTGACAGAAGGAGGGAGGATGCTCTTACTGCAGTATGTAATATCTAACCCAACATCACAGAGTATTGTTGCCGAGATAATTGCCATTACTCCTAAAATTCTGTATGGTAGAAACTTTTGTAATGACTCCTTGAGATATGTTCTATCCTTCACAGCAAAATAGCATCCTATGATTAGAATTATAAAACAATATTTAAAGACAAAAATGGCTCGTGCCATATGCAACCTTCTTGATCGTCAGACTTCAAAACAAAATCAGTATATTATTTAATAAAATCCTCACAGACGACAAATCTAAAGGCATAATTGTCGAAATTATAGGAGAAAAAGGAATACATGAGCAACTTTGGAAAAGTTCAAATATTAGACCTGCTGAAACGCAAGAATTTTCATATGCAACCTTTCCAAATGACCTAACAGAGGAATCCTTCAGACTCGCAGCCCAACATTCCGCAGAATATATTCATAACAAGATGGTACACCTGTATGGAATACCTTCACCTATGGACTTGCTGTCTGTTTGTATCAACGAGGTTAAATTAGATGGACTTTACCTTGAATTTGGTGTGTTCTCAGGAAATTCAATAAATCACATAGCGTCAAAGACAGAAGAATTAGTTCATGGTTTCGATTTCTTCCGAGGAATACCGGAAGCTTGGAACAGTGTACCAGAAGGAACATTTTCTACGAACGGAGAATTGCCTAATGTTGCAAAGAATGTGCAACTTCATGTAGGTTATTTTGAAGATACCTTGTCGCCATTTAAGAATGAGTTTTCCGATGATGTTGCCTTTCTACATATAGATTCCATCTTATATTCTTCCGCACATACTGTACTATTCAGCCTACAAAAACGAATCAAAAAAGGTACAATAATTGTCTTTGATGAATACTTCAATTATCCAGGATGGCAGGAGCATGAATTTTTGGCATTTCAAGAGTTTATTAGCGAAACAGGCCTTCAATATGAGTACATAGCATTTTGTAGTAAGGGATTTTCAGTTGGAGTGAGAATCTTGTGATTTGGAGATCAAGCAAGGCTGATATACCAGTAGACTGTATATTCCCTATTAGGATATTTCTAACCTCGGAGATACTTCCAATCATGGCAGGGGTATAAACCCACAGAAAGTGAATTGTGGCCAAATTCAAAATTCAGTAGAAGAGGTAAGATGTCCCTTGCCAATCTCAATAATTTAAGCAAAACATAAAGTTGACATTGTTCCTGTTATGTTCAACCTACTGATATCGTGAGAATTGATCAGAAATGGAGTAACTGCAAAGAAGAGATAACCAAAGATAAGGATATCACGAATCAAAGAGGGCTTCATAATCCCGCCCTCCATAAAAAACATTTAGAATCTGTACCGTCAAATCTGCTTCATTTACGAGGAATGCAGCAACAGCTTTGTTATCAAGAGGATAAATTCTTAACCCGTCCATCAGATCACTCCGCAATTGACCTCTTATTGGAAAAGTTTCCAACTCCTGACACTTGGACTTGAGCCTTTCCATATAGTTCCAAGCCCTTTCGGGGAAACCACTTTGCTCAACTATATAAAGATAAATATCTTCAAGGTCCTTGATCGCATCCGGCATAAAATAGACACGATATTTATCCATCAAATGTCCCCTTTCAGTTTTCGTTTGTGTAACTCCTCAATTCTGCTAAATGCTTCTTCAATGGGAACTGGTTCACCATTAGTCTTGGATTTCTCCAAACGATTACGTATGAGGGCCAGACGTGCATCATGCTCTTCTTCTTTTTTTTGCCAGAGCCTCATCGCTTCTCTTATCAACTCGCTGGTAGAGCCATAGGAACCAGATTTCACCTTTTGCTTGATTGAGGAAAGCATTTCCGGGGGTAGAGTAATTGTAATTCGTTCCGCTTTTTCTTGTTGCATTGTGTTGCCCTCCTTTTGAGTATGATTTAATCATACCACCATTATTTGCATGGGGCAACCGCAATGCAACTCATTATTTTGAGCTGTTGCATTTAAAATGTGCTTAACTAAATGGTAACTTTAACCACAGTAAACAGACCTGACTATTTAATTGAAATTGATCAGAAATGGAGCAACTACAAAGAAGAGCTTACCAAAGATCAGGTAATTTCTGCACCTGATCCTTGAAATTAACATTGCCAAGTCCAAGATATCAATCTTGTACCTTTCTCAAGTATTAACGTTATTCCTGTGATGTTCAACCTCATGATATCGTGAGAATTATTCAAAAATAGAGCAACTGTAAATTATAGATTACCAAAGAGCACCTTCGTCCAAAATGGTCATGGACAAGCTCTCATCTCTGATTGCACTTTTGTTGTTAGGTTTTGAGGGCTGGCCAAATTTTCTGGATACAGGAAACATCTCATTAATGCAATGCTGATAACCTGTTATGAAAGCAGGGCAACCTTTCATCTTCTGGGGCAGCGGATAGCGATGTGGTAGTTTGCTTGTATCTTGCCTAACAGATACTTCTTTGGTATAGATACACGTTGTGTAGGTGGATATCCTGTTAACTTGATATTCAGCAAAAAATGCGTGATATAGAGCAGAATACTCCATATCCTGTTGATTTCATGTAGTCAATTTTTATTCCTCTCTGGAGTTATAAGGAAACCAGAGAATAACTTGTTATGTGAAAGACAGGTTGAAATGAAATTAAAACCAGAGGTCGCGACCACATTCGATTCATATCCAAATGAATTCAAGAGAAAATTGCTGGAACTAAGGCAAATTATACTTGAAACCGCTGCTAAGATCGAAAGTGTCGGAGAGATTGAAGAAACTCTAAAATGGGGAGAACCAAGCTATTTAACACCAAAGTCAAAATCGGGAAGTACAATCAGGATAGCTTGGAAAGAAACAAAGAAGAATCAATACTCAATTTTTTTTAAATGTACAGCGAATTTAATTCCCGCCATGAAGGAGAGATTTCCTGACATATTTACATTTGGAGGGAAAAGAAGCATTGATTTTAAATTGAACGAGAAGGTCCCAAAAAAGGAATTAAAACAGTGTATAGCGTTGGCCTTAACTTACCATCGCAATAAGAAATTAGAACCTACTGATAGGTGGGAAATGATAGAAAAGATCACATAACAAGGCAAATCAACTCGGATGCAAATTCCGCTGCGCTCGATTTGCACCGGTTAGTTGCAACGTTAGCTTTCACTGTCCAAAATAGGACAGAGTTGCAAATTGCAAGTCGATATTACGGGGATTTAGTGCTTGAATAATCATTTTTCCAGTACCAGGTTCCCTATTTTTTATTTTAACCCGCAACCGGCTGTCCAATACCTGGCAACCTCAGTTGAACCAAAGGTGGGGCAGGCGGTTGCCCAAACGGATCGTGTAACCATTTCAACAAATCCCGATAGGTAAAGAGGTTCAGGCGAAGCATGGTCGCCAGATTTGACATCGACCAGCCAAACTTGGAGAGATGATGCAAATATTTGAGTAGCAACAATGCAATCATGGCTGTCCAAATCTGAATTCGCAAGGCATTCTCGCTGGTACCGATAAAGGTCTTGACCTTGAGATGCTGCTTAAGGGTTTTGAAAAAGATCTCTATCTCCCATCTGTCCTTGTAGATATCGGAGATAGTGGTAGCACCAAATTTGAGATGGTTGGTCAATAAGAGAGATGATGCGGTTGTTGGCTTCATCCCAGACAACAACCCGCCGGAGTAGATGAGGACATTTTTCTTCTGCCTTGTGACCGGTAAGTTGAATGATCTGATCAGCGATGAATATTGCGGTTTTGTGGAACAGAACGGTTTTCAACTACCCTGTAAACAGCATTTTCTTTTAGCCGGGTGACAAAGTAGATACCGTTTTCTGTCCACTGAGAGAATAACGTGTAATCGTTATAGGCGCGATCAAAAGCAACGATCGACCCAGGCTTGAGAGTGAACCTGCGGGCAACGGTTCGGTCGTGCCGCTTTGCTTCAGTAATCAGAGCAAAAGACGGCATATAGTCGTCATGATCGAGCAAGGACATGTACTTTGACTCCTCCTTTTGCTCGCCGGAATTTGGCCCATGGGAACAGGTTGAGACAAAGGGAAATGGTAGTTGAATCCAGAGACTGAGCAGTTTGTTTTTGAAACGAAATTTACGTTTTCGGTTGCCAAGTCCACCGGACGTACGGAAGCGGTGCATCATGGTCCAGAAAAGATCCTCAAACAATTCTGCAGGCCGGTGCTGGTTGGCATATGAAAGCGTTGACTTATTCGGAGCTTTACCGATACCAAGGTGACGAAGCTTGCCCTGACAGCAAGCGAGTCCTCCGCAGATCTCCCTGAGGGAATCAGCATGGGCCATGTGGCAGAAGAGCATTGCTACCATCTGGGTCCAGCAGGTAAAGCCCTTTGCTCGTCGTTCTGCTTGATGCTTAGCAACCAGATGAGCAAATTCAGTGCGCGGAAAGTGATGAAGAAGTTGACTAAACAAGCTTGCTACCTTTATCATGTGTTTGCCCTCTTTGGTAATTGTGATGGGAAATTTTTCGGCAAAAAAATCTTACAACACAATCTACCTGGAGGGCATTCTATTTAATTTCTTGATAATGAATAAAAGATCTAAAAAGTATATTCAGGTTATCTTCATTCTGGTTTCTCTGTATTCTTTTGCAGGGTGCTCATCTCTTCAAGTCCTCAAAAATGGTTTCAAATCGTTAGATCACTTTGAGCCCCACCCAAAAGACTCAAGAATATTAGTTGAGCCAGGCGCAGATACTTTTGCAGAAACAATCTACTTACATTTGCCAGAGTCGGTAGAAAGCGTAGAGTTAAAGCAATATTCTTTTTTCCCTGGAAACGTAGTAGTTTACGCCAGCAAAAGTAAGGAGAGTTTTCATAATTACACAGGCGCCAATGTTTCAGCATTGGCTTATCGCAAAAGCATTTTTCTTTCACCAAAGCTGTTAGAAAACCCAGAAACTGTAAAAACCTACCTCACTCACGAGTTATCTCATTTGCACTTGTATCAACATATTGGTGGATATAAGTATATAAAAATTCCATCGTGGTTTACCGAAGGCTTAGCTTCCTACGTTAGTAATGGAGGTGGGGCGGAAAAAGTCACTGATGAAGATGTAAAAATATCCATATCCTCTGGTAATCATTTTCATCCCCATGATACTGCAGGGTTAAGAGATTTATTTGTAAAACGTTACGCAAGTTACTGGGGAATTGAACATGAAAACAAGCACCATTTATTTTATCGACAGTGCATGCTTTTTGTCTCATATATTCACAAAAAACATCCCAATGAGTTTAAGAAATTTATACTTGGACTAGAGCATGGGAGTGCTTTTAAATCTGCATTCACTAAAGCATTTGGAACTGATACTGAAACAATATGGAAAGAATTTAAACAAAAAATTACAAGCTAACTAGGCGCTCAAGTCTGACAAAAAGCAGTGCGGCGAATTGGTATATCCAAGTTAACATTAGTGCGAAAGTATCTTCATTCTGCCATTTCTTTGCTATGCTTTTTGCAACTTAGCTGAACGTTAGCTGTAAACAAGAGGCTAATTCCATGAAACTAAAATTCTTATGTTACTTAGTCTTCATACTAATTTGTGGATCAGCTTGTTCAAAAGAGCAAGTGATAGGGGTTATGGATGATGTTGCCAGGGATACTTATGAAAAAAAAGTAAAAGAGGAACGTATTGAGAGCTTAGGTGATCCAACTTACGAAGAACCTCCAACATATGATCAATACCAAAGAGAAAGAAAAAAGTTGCTTTCAAAGCAAGAAGAATCAACATCTGAAGTCGAAAATGAGAAATAAAGCAGCTAACCAGTCGTTAAACCGGACAAAAATATGTGGGGGGTCCAAATAAAGGGCAGTGTGTCCATCACTCCGGTGAATCCTTTTCCGGCTGCCGGTTAACTCTACGTTGAACCTGCCACTCTTAATCTCAAGAAATTCATAATCTCCTTAAAAGTTACGTATAGTTCCTGTTTTTATAAGCCAGTTGCGGTGAGTTCTCTTTTCCTACCTATCAACTTATTACCTGAATAGGAACAACCTTATTTGAAAATCTTTGGAGGAATAAACATCATTGTAAGCCTAATCCTAACGACGAATCTCAGTGAGTGCCCTGCACAATAAGCCTCACTTGCTGCAGGACACTCACTGGTATGCATTATTAGGCAGGCATGCTGGCTAGCTAGGACGCTACGAAGAGCTCCAGCGTGTCCGAAATCACCCCGTCGTGCTTCATTGCCTCGGCTGCATCAGCGCCCTGAAGGACTTCTGTGAGGGCTTCGAGACTAGGCACTTTCTCTATGATAAGACCCACTCGGCGTCCCCCGCCGGGACTGACAAACGTCTTTACGGTCATCCCGTGCGCACCAAAAAAATCTACTCGCTTTGGCGAACTCAGCCAGTGAGTGACATCATCAACTTCATGTACTGCGATTACCGTAGTCATTTTGAGAACCTCTCTATAGTGATAATGAATCATTCATGCCTGTAGAGGCAATATAAATTGCTTCTACTAGATATAATACTCTTAATATCACAAGGTGGTACGTCAAGGGGCCGGATTATTAATGAGTGGACGGATATAAACAGGATTATGGTGAACTTGTGGATTTTCTTAAATGGTTAAAATTGCTAGTGCTAGCCTCCAAATCCTTAAATATACTTACCTGCAACACTCTTTTATGTAATGTTACCTGGAAATAAGATGGTAAAAAACATTTGCACTGAACAACACAATCTATTTAGCTAATATGACACATATATTAATAAGTTTAGTAAAGCATCTCAAAGCATAAAGCCCACCGTATGGGGGACTTTACTCAGTCTTCTGAATAATTACTGGTTTGACAAAGACAAATCGACCTTTTTTGGGTCTTATAGAAGAGGAGATATATGTTTCGGTTCGTGAATCTATTTCTCATCGGCTGTTTTTTTCATTTGGGATGCTCACCACTTCCATGCATGCCTCCATCCTACTATGACCCCGATCCTGAGGCGTCATACACAGCCCAAGAAGTCCGAGTGACAACGAAAGAAGGGTATCACCTGGCGGGAACCTTAACGATTCCGCCTGATTTCTCTTACCATACCCGGCTGTTATTCTAATAACAGGTTCACATCCACAAGACCGGGATATGTTAAGCTCAAGAGCTGAACCAGTTATCAGATACAGACCGTTTCGGCAAATAGCTGACGCATTGTCAAGCAGAGGTGTTGCTGTCTTGAGGATGGACGATCGAGGCTTTGGTTGCTCAGAGGGTGGCGATATTAATGACGCAACAATATTCGAGAGGGCCAAAGACATCGAAGCAGAACTTCGTTACCTTAAGGGTCGCAAAGAGATTGATGAACTTAGGCTTGGGCTTCTCGGAATAAGCGAAGGCGGAGTCATTGGTCCAATGATTGCTGCCGAAGATCCATCGATTCGCGCTCTTATTATTATGGCTGGGCCTGCTGCGAATGGAAGAGAAGTTTTAGAGTGGCAGGTTCATCATGACACTGCTCTAATTGAGGGAGTAACTGACAGGGCCCGAAGTCGTATTCTGAAACAAAGAATGATGGATGTTGAAAAGTACATTGCCGAGGCGAAAGACCTTTATTGACTACGACCCGCTTCCAACAGCGCGAAACGTCCTCTGTCCCACGTAAATCATTCATGGAAATCGGGATGCCAACGTACCAGTGGGACACGCGCATCTTTTGGCCGAAACGATGCGTGCGGGTGGCAATGCAGACGTTACAATCAGAATCCTACCAAACCACAACCACTTGTTCCTTGAGGACATAGACAGTAGATTCACTGACAAGCCCTATTGGAAATTGCTGTATCATACAAACAAGTTGTCTGAAGGTTTTCTGAAAATAATGACTGATTGGGTTTCCAGTCGCCTGAAGCCGTGAGAGAAACTTCTTGGCGAGTGTTGGATAGTAAAATTGTATGGGCCCCTTGCTTGAGATAGATTCCCCTAACAATAGCTTCAACCGGAGCGCAATAGGCCACCGTTAAGGTAAATTCAGAGATCACGGCTAGTTCATCATATGTTTAAATTCAGTGTAGCGTCACATTGTTACATTTACCAGTTAGGTATAGTGGTTATTTTATTTTAAATCACTTCTAATTATTACGCTTTATTCAAATGCTAAAAGCGACATTCTGTCGTTTAATGAAGGAGGAGTGTCATGAAAAAAATAAGTCTCTATTCAGTCGCATTGACTTCTCTCTTTTCAATCACCTTTACCTACCTATTTCTAATTTTCGAAGTTGTTGCAGGCAGCAAGATGGACGATCTGACTAATGAGATGATTGAAGCAGTACATAGTGCTGATAAAGCATTTAGTGATAACGATCTTGAAAAGTATCTATCATTTTTTACAGAAGACTTCATGCATGAGAACGTTAGTAAACCACCTTCTAACAAAGAGCAGTTTGCTCAAACAATTGAAGGTTTTTTTAACGCATTTCCAGGAGTACGCAATTACCAAAAGAATTTATTGCCATATGAAAACTATCTAGTATTTGACGAATGTACTTTCGAAATCCCATTTCCTGACAACAACAAAACCATTAAGATCTTCCACATGGATATTGTTGAAATGGAGGGCCACAAAATGAGGGTTAAAAGGTCATTCGGAGACGGAGCATTGATGAAAGCTGCCCTAAATAAAATTGAGCCTCCTTTTTTAAAACCCAAAATGGCAACTATCGCTGTGCCTCCTCCAAAACCTCAAGGTTTGAAACCGCCGGAAGCTCAAGCTAAAATTTTGAAACTCTGGAACGAGCAAAATCTGGCAGAACTAGCTGAGATGTTGCACGCAGATGCAGAAATATTAGTGTCACCTTTATTTAGCCCAGTGGGCAGGGGTGAGTATGTTGGCTGGCAGGATTCTTTTTTCAAGGCGTTCCCTGACCTCAACATTACAGCAATACGAACTTTTACAGGTGATGACTGGGCGATCAGTGAAATAGAATTAAAAGGCACAAATACTGGTCCTTATATCAATAATATTTCAACTGGAAAAACCATTGATTTAAAAGCAGGCTATTTAACCCGCTATGATAAAGAGGGAATTATTATAAGCCTTAAGCTGTATGTTGATAGCATGAAAATTATGCAGCAATTAGAACTTGAACCGGTAAGTCTCAATTAAGATATTGAACCGCTCAAAGTTGCTCTTGCTGAATTAGATTGGATCACCGAATTACTATGTTGACCTTATTTATGAACACCTTCAGGAATTAGGTTGGGGAAGGAACTAAGCTTATGTCTATCCCTTCAGAATCGTCTCATCCTCGGCAAGCCTCATTTACCAGACAGGCACAATCTAACCTGAGCTTTCTACTCCTGCCTGTCAGGATGGATAATGACTAACTTAACGGGAATCTCTTTAGCAGTGATCTGGTGCACGGTACTCTTTGGCAAAAAGATGTAATCGTACTTTGAATAGGTTTCTATCTCTTCCCGGTCGCTCCTGTTGTTTCTCACATTAAAAGAAACGTAATTGTCTGATTATCTTGACAGTGTTTTCTGATTATTTTGACATACTGTTTTCCGATACTACCATAATCGCCCAGCCTACGCACAACTGAACCGCTCCACGGAAAAAACCTCGTCTTCGGTAATAGATTTTATTAATCCTAGCCAATACCTTCCTCATAATTAAGGCTGCTAAGCGCACCTTTCTGTTAGATAGAAATGAGTGGTTCCATTCCTATTCTCTTAGTAGGGAGGTAAATTATGCCTAATCCAATCAAGCAGAAATTCATCGAACACATGGAGCTTTACCGACTCAGCAAGGAGACTCAGAAGGGTTTCATCGGCGGTGTCCGCTGCCTGGCCAATCACTGCAAGATGTCCCCGGAACATCTGAGCAATGATCAGGTGCGGGACTATTTCCGGCACTTACTGCAATTAAAGCATTCTGACTTACCCTAAAAGCTTTCTCCGAATTCCAAGTTCGAAGCCAGAGATTACTGCTAGTATTAATATACTGAACCATCAGATTCAGATATAAGCTTTTAGATCTCAGATGTTCCCTAAGTGTTTATAAAAAAAACAAAATATCCCGATTAACAGTCACCTGAGCGAATCGGTTGCCACTATTGACAACAGACCTCAAATCACTTCTGTTTCTTTATTTGGGCAATTGTCTGAACTAAACTGGCTCGAGATAGTTCAGCCTCGCAGCCTTTGCCTTACGGTTTCGAAACATCCGGGCTAATTCATTTGCGATTAGAGCGCCCAACACCAAAGAACCACCGATAAAGGTATTCACTGAGAGGTTTTCTCCTGCCCACAGCCACGCCCATGTCACACCGAAGATAACCTCAAGCTGGGCGAGCAACGAGATCTCAGGAGCAGGCAATTCTCTGCTCAGACGAACAACAAGAAGGCAGGGTATGGAGAGTTGGAAGACGCCAAGCATGGAAAGCAGGCCAATATCGTGGATTGAGGCCTGGATTGGCAGGGATAACGGCAGGGTTGAAAGGGTTGAGAGTACAGCACCGATAAGTACAGCCTGCAGCATATCCTGGACAGGTTGATCATCGGAAGTGGCCGGTTTACGAGTTTTGCCCAAGCCAACGTGCTGTAAGAGCGTGAAGTTTACTGCCCCTGCCAATGGCACGGTTAGAGCGACGAGCGAACCAACCACGGAAAGTGTCTCATCTCCTTCATGCATAAACATCGAGGCGATCCCTATGCCTGCAAGAGCAATTGCCAGCCACGTAAACACTGGCAGTCGATGATTAAGCCAGAAACGGGCAAAGAGTGCTGTAATTAAAGGACCAAGAGCCAACATAATCAGGGTGTTCGCCACCGTGGTCAGGGTGATTGCAATCATGAAAGCAGTGAACATGATGGACCAACATACCCCTGAAATCCAGATCACCTTGGGAGCATGCAGTAATCTGCGCCAAAAACTGAGACCACGCATCACACTCAGAATAACTGCGAGAGACAAGCTGCTAAAAGCACTGCGCCAGAACGTTATCTCGAAGCTCGCCGCCGAATCCAAATGGCGCGTTATCACACCTGCCATACTCCATAGCAAGGTTGTTAAGATCATCAGAGATACGGCTCGAGTATGTGACATATTGTTCCAAAACCCTGAAAAGAAGTTCAAACTGAGAAAATAGTTCTGACTTGATCTGACACTTCAGGTGATCCCCGAGTGTTTCCCAAATCAGGAAAACCCTCTGTCACATTCGAGCAACAGAGGGCATTTAACGATTCAAACTGCTTTTCTACTGGGATTCTTAATGGTAGGCGAGGCGGGATTCGAACCCGCGACCTTCGGCTTCGGAGGCCGACACTCTATCCAGCTGAGCTACCCGCCCATGTTCAGTCTTGCGCAATATCAAGAAAAGCTTTTCATCACTCTGTCCAGCGCAGCAAACATTAGATAGCTCTTCTTACCAAAATACCCTACACCTTTCATCACCTTTTTCCTAGGAGCCTTCTGTTTTTCAAACCAGCCTTTGTGTCCTGTCTCTGCTATTTCATCAATAGTGGCAGACACTCAAATATCTCTTTTGATAACAAGCCAATTCAGGCATTCCAGATGTTCTTCAGAAAAAACGTATAATTTATGTTATATGATATCTAGTCTTAGTTATTAAAAAAAATGGTCCCTATTTTTATCTAATTTTTCAATTGAGAACTGTTCATTGGAAGCTAAATCTAGTGCTAAAAGGTTTGAAGTTATAGATGTTGCCCGGTGCTACGGAATTGTGCTGGTATTCTATGGGCATTTTATCGAAGAATTAATGCTTCTGCAGAACCCAATAGCAGCGAATCATTACAAATTCATCTATTCGTTCCACATGGTATTGTTTATAGTCCTGGCGGGATACGTTGCCAGGGAGCGGGCCGTTGAATCCAGTTTTACAGAGTTTGTCAGGAACAGATTTTTCAGCCGTCTGTTACCTTTCATCTTCTTTACTTTTCTGATGATAGTTCCGACATTTTTCTTCAACGGCAAATTCTTTGATCTGAACCTGCCAAGTTTTACGGGTTATGCAAAAGGGCTCGTTGACACGATTTTTGGCCTTCCGCTCTTCTGTGTTCCGTCCTGGTTCCTTTTGTTGATCATAGGTGTGGAATTGGTTCACTACAGTGTCTTCCGGTTCTTACAAGATTCAGACAGGAAGATATTAAGCGCTGCTGCCGTGTTTTATCTTGTCGGCTATTTTATTAACCTGAAACTCGATATATTTAACCCTCTTAAAGGACGAACTGTCGGTTGGAACTATTTTTTTATCCACGAAGCTGTCACCTTATACAGTTTCTACCTGGTCGGGATCTATATGAGACGCAAGGGCCACTTTGCAAGCCCCATTTCCGCAAAGACAGCAGGCACAACTGCCCTCATCGCTTTTGCTGTTGTGCTCTTTACGTATCAACTCAACAAGGGGCCATTTAATTTTAATGTATATGATGCAGTAATCATCTTGTTCGCCTCACATGGCCACCTCCTGCTCTTCCCCCTCACTGCATTTGCCGGGTGTTTATTGATTCTTAACCTCGCGGCAATGAGTCAAGTTCCAAGAATAATCGTTTATATGGGACAGAATACGCTGGTTCTTATGTGTTTAAACGGTGTTTTCTACCACTATATCAACCAGCCGCTTGCCAAGTGGGTACTCACTAACTTTGGAGGAAATCCTTTTACAGTCACTGTTTCAGGAGTAGTAACCACTGTTATCAGCCTACTACTGTGTATTCCATTTCTCTATGGGTTCAATCGCTACCTGCCACAATATATAGGCAAGATAAAACAGAATGTGTCACTTCAATCGGGGTCCAGTTTCCAGTAACGTCTTTTCCCGGCAGAATTCGGGTGGCCTGCCGCACCTATCGTGAACAGCTACAGCGATTCGCTATCAGGGCATTTCTCAAGTGATTGTTGTCGAACAGAAGTTGAGCCTGCAGGTAATGTCCTGTATTCAATTTTCACTTTCAACTCCTCTATATCGGTTGACGTGGAACATAAGCTTCCTCTGTTCCACGTGTTTTCAATCGAACCCAAATAATTGTTATTTCTTTGCATTCAATAATTGAGATAAATTCAGCACAAGAGGGTGCAACATTCCTGCAAAGTGGGTATAGTCTTGCCCGTATTATAGCTCGGGCCAAAGCAAGATTATCTTTTATTTTCTCTAGACTTGCCCATATCGAAACCTAACCTTTCGTTTTAAATATATTGTTTTCATTATGCTAAAAGAAATAAATAGAGAAGAGAGGAGCGTTGTCTATCGGATCGAGGATCACCTGGAAACTGTGGTTAACCGTTATGTTCTCTCCACTCCTGAGACCAGAGCCATTTGCAATGATCCATTGGTAATGGGCTACAACTATACGGAAAAGCTCGAGAAGGCGTGTGCAGCCTTCCTCCGACTCACCAAAGAACACACATCCCTGGGACTCCAGGAAAAGCGTTCAGTCGTTTTCAATATCCTTCGGGGAGGCTTAAATTTTGGCCTTCGCGGCTCACTGGCAAGAGCTTTTGGTTGGAATAATCATAGTTCTTCGTTTGTCACAGCCCAGCGATCAAGAGTTACGGAAAGTCCAGAGCTTTGGCATATAACAGAAGATGAGTACAAAAAGATAACCTTTCCACAGAGAGCCCAGATCATTATCGGTGATGTTGTTGCAACCGGGACCAGCCTCAAACATGGCTTGGATATTATGATAAAAGAGGCGGTAAAGCAGGAGACAGAGCTGAGCTCAATTCTTTTCTTCACCATAGGCGGCCCCATGAGTGAGAAACGATTGATTGAGGCAGACGCAGCCTGTCGCAGACACTTTCCACATTATGAGGGCACACATGTCTGCTATATTGAAGGGCGTTTCTCCGTACCGACAACCGAGTCAAAGCTCTCAATCAAAATAACCGGCACCGATTTAATGCGCTGCAGTTCGCTGTTAGCACCAGAGTTTATAGAATCTAATTTCGAGGCACCATCTTACCCCCTGGAAAGATGTACCATTTATGACGCAGGTTCCCGTGCCTTCCAAACCGATGAATACCTGGAAGATGTCACCCAATACTGGAGTAAAGTTTTGGCTCTTGCAAAAACGATGTCGTTTGAGGAAATGATTACCGAGCGCTTTCCAGAAATTGATATCAGGAAATTTGGCAGCGTATCCCTGGAGCAGGTAGCCAACGCTCAGCTGGACAAGCTGTTGTCACTAAGCTAATCGGCCGGGAAAACACCATTTCCGATTCGTCCAACAGTATGCCATAATAACCCGTTATCAAATACAAAAAAGAGAGGATATTCTGGCCAGCAACTCCTCTCGGGTTTCAATAAGACCTTTGTTATAGCCGGGGGGGTGCGGATCAAGCCCTCCCAGCAATTCCTGGCAGATGCCACCCCATTTCCGTCCTTAAAATATAATAGCAGCTCCTTAAAGAACTTATTATCTTATGCCAGGCAAGGCCCTTGAGTTTCAGCAAGGGATATCAATTATTATCAGTTTATCGACAGGGGAGTTCGACCATGGATCCATATAGCGAAGCCCATCTATTTGCTGCAGCAATCAGGATTGTTCACCATCAAAAACAATCCCCTCCGACTATCGACGAAGTCTGCTCCACCCTCAACATCTCAATTGAGGCCGGTCTTCCAACCTGCCGGTCCCTTGAAAAACTTGGCATTATCGAAATGTCCGAAGACCCTTTTTCCATTAAACTTGCCATTGCAAATCATCTGGAAATTGAAAAACTTCCAAGAGAGGTTAAGGAAGAGAACAAGCTCGCCAGAGAATTGGAAGAGTTTATGGCAAAGAAGAAAAATATGGACAAAAAAGTCGAAACAATCAAAGCGGATCTGAAAAAGAAGCAGCAGGACATGTTCGGCACTATTGAGGATAAGCTCAGAAAAGAAATGGAGAGAATGAAGAAAAACAGATAGCAGGATGGGAATCGGTCAGGAGTTTTCAGACACTTTGCGATCGAATGCCTTTAATCAAGGATTCTCGTGGTAAGTTCTTGAAGTACTGTTATTCGAATATGGCGAAAAGTATAAATCCTGTCTTGTTAGTTCGGTGAAAGTGATTAGTTCTTCTTATACGCGCAAGATAGGCGTATGTGACCGAAGCGCTTAAATATACATGGAGGTCGAAATGATCGAATTAAAGACACTTAAACCCGAAGCAATTTCCTTCGCTCTTGATAAAGCCAAGCGTTACCGACTTCTCAGTGAGCCAGATGATGCCGAAAGCATATGTCTGGACATATTGGCAACAGAACCAGATAACCAGGAGGCCCTGATTACATTACTGCTGTCTTTGACTGATAAGTTTCCCCACAGCGGCCTTACCCCTTCCTTTAACCAGGCGAAAGAAATTGTGGTCCGGCTGGACACCTCTTATTGCAAATCCTATTACATGGGGATTATTTACGAACGCAGGGCAAAATTTCATCTCAAACAGGGCGGCCCTGGTGCCGGTGCTTCAGCCTATGACTGGTTTGTAAAGGCAATGGATATGTTCAATGAGGCCATGACCGTCTGTGACCCAAAAAACCAGGATGCAATTTTACGCTGGAACTCCTGTGCCCGAATTCTGAACACCCACCCGGAGATAAAGGTAGACAAATCAGACCGCCAGGAGATGTTCCTGGATTCCTACGAAACGCCACATTAATGAGGAATAACCCAAGTACGTGAGAGATACGATTACTTAATCCGCCGGCATGAGGCCTGCCCTTTCGGCCTCCGCAGGTTATTATTCCTCTTTCTTCTTCTTAATCATCCGTTTTGTTTCATTGATCCTTTTGGTGATGAGAATTGAGCGAGGACAAGATTGTGTGCACTTAAAATGGTTCTGACACAGGTCGACACCATCTGGGTGATCCAGCACTGCCAGACGCTCCGCCGATCCTCGATCGCGTGAGTCTGCATTGAATCGAAATGCCTGGGCAATGGCTGCCGGTCCAACAAACCCCGGACGTTCCTCAAGAATCGGGCAGGCAGAGTAACACGAGGCACAGAGAATACAATTGGTGGTATCATCAAATTGCAGCCGTTCGTCCTGAGATTGAATTCGCTCCTTCTCCTCTACCGGTTCTTCGTTGATTAAAAATGGTTTTACAGAACGGTATTTTTGAAAAAATTCACTTTGGTCAACGATAAGATCACGCTGAACGTCCATGTACCTCAGAGGCTCTACACTCACAACATCCCCCTCCTTTTCTGCAACCTCTTTAATGAGGGTTTTGCAGGCAAGACCGTCTTTGCCGTTTATACGCATGGCATCAGATCCGCATACTCCGTGAGCACAACTTTTACGAAAACCGAGGCTGCCGTCTTGAAATCTTTTAATCTGCATAAGGGCGTCCAGGAGTCGTTCGTTCGGGTTAACATCAACGGTAAACGACTGGTAATAAGGGCTTTCATCGACAGATGGGTTATAGCGCTGTATCTTAAGGGTGATCTTCATTATCGACTCCGTTGATTCAATATTTACGCGGTTTTGGTTCCCAGATAGACGTATCCACTGACTTTCTTTCAAGGCGTACTGAGTCTCCCTCCAGGTAAGCAAGGGAATGAACAAGCCAGTTCGCATCATCACGCTCCGGATAATCCTCCCGGCTGTGAGCCCCGCGGCTCTCCTTACGATTAAGCGCTGATGCAGCGGTGACCAACGAGAGGTCCAGAAGATTACCCAGCTCAATGATTTCCAGGAGATCGGTATTGAACTGTTTTCCGGTGTCCTGAACACGAACGGTTTGATAGCGCTCTCTCAGCTCCTTTATTTCTGTTACAGCGCTCTGCATCATCTTTTCACTGCGGTAAATACCTACTTTTTCCATCATGGTGACCTGCATCTCTTCAGAGATATGTCCACCATGCGGTCCGGCAGAACCGTCGGTAAGATGATTGATCCATTGACGAGCCTCTTCAGCGACAGCATCACTGGGTTGAGGCATCTCTGCGTGCTTGACATATTCTGCAATATGCTTTCCGGCCCTGCGGCCGAAGACAACAAGGTCGAGCAAGCTGTTGGTTCCCAGCCGGTTTGCGCCATGGACAGACACGCAGGCACACTCGCCGGCGGCATAGAGCCCGTCAACAATCGTGTCTTTATTATCCA
This sequence comes from uncultured delta proteobacterium, assembly GCA_963710015.1. GTDB lineage: Bacteria > Desulfobacterota > Desulfobulbia > Desulfobulbales > Desulfocapsaceae > MADRE3. The sequence continues at coordinate 20,686 of CAVPYP010000019.1, forward strand.
GCAGAACCCGGCCATGGATATCGGTTGGGATTCCTCCCATGGCGTAATGTGCCGTCGGCAGCACAGGAATTGGTTTTTCTGCCGGATCAATGCCCAGATAGGTTTGACAAAAATCGGTAATATCGGGAAGTTTTGTCGTTAAGACATCTTTTCCCAGGTGGGTCGCATCCAGATGCACATAATCGTCTATCTTTGAATCCCCACGTATGCCCCGCCCCGCCAGGACTTCTGTCTGAATGGAACGGGCAACGATATCACGGGGTGCAAGATCCAGCAGTGTCGGTGAGTATTGCTCCATAAAACGTTCACCGTCACGGTTCCGAAGAATACCCCCTTCTCCCCGCACTGCCTCAGAGATAAGAATACCAAGTCCCATGATACCAGTGGGATGAAACTGGAAAAACTCCATATCCTGAAGCGGAATACCCCGTCGAGCGCAGACAGCAGGACCATCACCGGTGTTTGCATAGGCGTTTGAAGTTATCTTGAACATGCGCCCGAAACCGCCCGTGGCAAAAAGCACCGCTTTGGCAGCAAAAATATGGAGCTCACCCGTGGACAACTCCACCACGACAACACCACAGCAGGTTGAGCCCTCTAATAGTAAATCAACGACCTGGAACTCATCATAAAATGAAACGTTATTTTTTATACATTGCTGATAGAGGGTCTGAAGAATCATATGACCAGTGCGATCCGCCGCGTAGCATGCTCGTCTTACCGGACCTTCTCCAAAGTTTCTGGTATGCCCGCCGAAACGGCGCTGATCGATTCGTCCCTCCGGAGTTCTGTTGAAAGGCAACCCCCGGTTCTCAAGATCATAGACCGCCTGGATAGCCTCTTCGGTTAATATTTTTACAGCCTGTTGATCAACGAGGTAATCTCCGCCTTTAACGGTATCATAGGCGTGCCATTCAGCCTTGTCTTCTTCAACGTTTCCAAGAGCGGCACTGATACCGCCCTGAGCAGCGCCGGTATGGCTGCGCACTGGATAGAGTTTTGAGAGAACTGCTGTCTTTGACTTCTTACTTGCCTCCAAGGCGGCATAAAGTCCAGCTCCGCCCGAACCTACGATTACGGTATCGAATTGATGAATCACAAGTACCTCCCGAATAATTATTGATTGGAACTCAAACGCATTAATGGGAATATCTTATAAAATCAGTACTATTCAATAATGGTGATAAGCCGCCCGGCGAATCTGGCTCCATCGCTCTCTGGCGACTCGGTAACTCAACTACGATAGTTTAATCTAAAAACACAGCATTTCCTTGAATAAAAACAAAGGCCGGGAAAACTAACCAGCACCTTGTCTGAATCTTTTATCTCCATTGGTTCCTTCATGGAACAAAGAATATTGGGTATTGACTTATCAGCCACGGGCAGATGGTACTATTTCCTAATTAAAATCATACAGTTAGTCGTCTCTTGGCGGACATACCACCTGGTTCTAATGGTAGCTGTGATTTTTACTGGCGGCAATCTAAAAAAAAGGACTTTCTTAAAAATCCTGAACTATTGTAATCTCCGCGTCGGGCTGCTATTTAAAAGCAATTTAAGAACCCACCAGGATCAACAATTATTTACTGCTGTGTGGGAAGAGAGAGGCTGTTTTCTTTCTGCTTATCATCAGCAAGATATTCAAAAAGGTTTTTCGGTTGCGATACCTCTTGTTCAGAGCCTCACTCCTGTTGAAATAATGTACCGGTATCTCAATAATCCGTTTCCGATCATTAAGGGTCTCGATAATCATCTCTGAGAGCAACTCTGGTCCCTTGCCTTGCAATCTACTGCGAATGTCAAAATCAGTGCTTTAAGAGATGGCCAATAGCACTTAATGTCTGCCCTTTATCTCAAAAGTCATCTTAATAGGTGAATAATTACGTCTTATTAACATACTCATCCCATTCCACGGGAAGCATGGTTTTCTTCTTGGTATTGCAGCTTTTGCAGCAGGGCACAAGATTGTCCTTTGTGCTTCGACCGCCCCGTGACAGCGGTATAAGGTGATCCATCGTCAATTCCTGATGGCTGACGATCTCGTCGCAGTAGTAGCATTTCCCCGGTGCCGTTTTCCTCTGCCACCACCTCGTTTTTCTCAGGTCACGAGCCTTTCCCCGCTCTCGCCTGATATCCTCATCACTTACCCCATCCAGCCAGAAAAAATCGTCTGTCATGAGACAACCTCACCCATAAGCAGTTTCCGAAATTCTCCTACAAGATAAAGTGAGCCGGCCACAACCACCAGATCACCGGCTGCTGCCTCCTTTTTTATCGTTTCCAATGCGTCGCCAACCCGCGGCATGCAAACGTGCGGCTTATGCAGTGAAGCGTCAAGCACCGCGGCGAGCTCTTCAGGAGAGGCCGAACGCTCACTGTCCGGGCTGGTCAGTATCAGATAATCTGCTATACGGGCAATAGTGTTGAGCATATCGCCATATTTTTTATCACCCATGGAGCCCCAGACCACCAGTAATCTGTCGTAACTGAAAGATGTCTGCAGCGCTTCGACGAGGCAACTGACACCTGCCTCGTTGTGCGCTCCATCAAGCAAGAAGCGAAGAACTCCTCCTGAGCCGGACTCAGCCGGATCTGTATCGTGCCCACCAGGCACAAACTCCAGCAGCTCCATTCTGCCGGGCCACTGAGCCTTCTTCAATCCAAGCCGAATTGCATCATCGGGAATCAGGAACCCGAAATCCCTTAATAAAACAGCCGCAGTTATCGCGGATGCTCCATTTTCAATCTGCCACACACCTCCTGTGGGTAAAGACAGCCCACTAATCAAAGAATGATGACTGTCTCTCCAGCACCAGCTGCTGTCGTCTGCTTTTTCGAGAAAATAGTCATCATTGCGTGTATAGAGCCGTGCCTGGCGTGCTCTGCAGGTTTTCTCTATCACAGCGCGCGGACCATTTGCTAGAACACTTGAAATTACAGGTGTTTTCTCCTTTATAATGCCAGCCTTCTCAAAGGCTACAGATTCCACACTGTCTCCCAGGTATTGCTCATGGTCAAGGCTGATACTCGTTATCACCGAGACCAATGGTTTCAGCACATTTGTCGCATCAAGTCTGCCGCCCAGTCCGGTCTCGATAACAACCAGGTCGCAGTTCTGTTCAGCAAACCAGCTGAAGGCAAGGGCTGTTGCGCACTCGAAATAGGTAATTGTCCGCTCTTTCAGGGCACATCTGATCTTCTCCATAAGCCGGGTAAAATCATCTTCGGAGATATATTGATCATCAATACGAAATCGTTCCCGAACGGAACTGAGATGAGGCGACGTATAGAGACCGGTTTTATAACCGGCCTCCGTCATGATCGAGCGCACCATTGTACAGACAGATCCTTTGCCGTTGGTTCCGGCTACATGAATTGCCGGACAGCTCCCTTCCGGTGAACCCAGCTCTGCCAGGATTGTCTGCATCGCTTCCAGGCCCAGCTTGATCTTATGCATCTGCATATCGTCAAGATACTGGCAGGCTTCTTGATAGGTAGTAATCCGGTTATTCACGGCATCAATCACATGTAGTATTAAGGAGTACGACTGCTCAGCCGATTAAGGTCAACTTTGCATAATCGAGGTGTAAGGTTTTAATGCCATGGCGGTCAAAGGCAATATCAAGCGTGCGCGGCTGCTTTGTTTTCTGGACTGTTCCGGTTCCAAAAAAAGGATGATTTACCCGCACTCCTTTGCTGAAATCCTCCAGAGCCAGCTTTTTTCGTTTCCCTGCAGCCGGTGATTTGGATCGTTTCGGCAGAGATGGTCTTAGAAAAGATTCCTGACGGTCAGGCTGTGATTCTATTCTCTGATAACCGCCGGGGGTCAGTTCAGCGAGAAACGGCGACATCCCGACCCGTTTAAACGTGCGGTCAGGCGTCATAAGTTCGCGCGGATAGCTCAGGTAGAGATGCTGCTTGGCGCGCGTGGCCGCGACGTAGAGCAGTCGTCGTTCTTCCTCCCACTGTTCTCCGGCAAATGCCGAGGCATGGGGAAATCTGCCATCAGCAAGGCCGATGACAAAGACCGCTTCCCACTCAAGCCCCTTGGCCGAATGAATCGTTGACAGTACCAGGGTATCAGCGTCATCGCCGTAGGCCTGCTGATCACTCTCAGGCGGGTCCAGTGTTGTGTCATCGATAAAACTCTGCAGGTCTTCGTAGGTCTCGATGATGGTTTTCAGCTGGTCCAGGTCTTTCTGTCGTTTCGGGTAATCATCACTGTATAAACGTTCGAAGACCGGCTGATACCAGTCAAGTGCTCTCTCACAGAGTTCCGCCGGCTTCTGGTCTGATTTACGTAAATCATCAAAAAGTCGTGCCAGCCTTACCACCCCGTCCCTCCAGGTTTTACCCGACGGGTATCCCGAGAGGGCCTCAAATGGATCAGCTGCTGCAGAGATGGCTGCGGTTATTTTCTGGGCAGTTTTCGGTCCAACCTTGTCAATACTGAGCAACAGGCGATTCCAGCTGAGGTTGTCCAGTGGATTAACCAGCAGTCTCAGAATGGCCAGCACATCTTTCATATGCGCCGCTTCTGTCAGTTTCAGACCGCCTCGTTTCTCAAATTGAATCGAGCGGCTCCCCAGCTCAAGCTCCAACTTATATGAATGGAAACCGGAACGGAAAAGAACGGCAATTTCTCTCATACTGATCCCGTCATTCTGCAGTTCCTGAATCTTCTGAACAACAAAGTCAGCCTCAGCACGTTCGTCCCTGCCAGCAAACAGATATGGTTTTCTCGATCCTTCAATCTTGGTAAACAGGGTCTTGGTATATTTTTCAGTGGCGTTCCGAATTATATCATTGGTCAGGGTAAGGATCGGTTGCGCTGAACGATAATTCTCTTCCAGTTTAATTATCTTTGTCCCGGAAAAGGTCTCCGGAAAGCGCATGATATTATAAAAATCAGCACCTCTGAAGGAGTAGATTGATTGCGAGTCATCACCAACCACCATTACATTATCATGTCGATAGGCGGCCAGCCTGACAATATCAGCCTGGATAAGATTGGTATCCTGGTACTCATCAACCATAATATATTTATAACGCAGCGAGATCTCCTGGCGCACCTCAATCACTTCTGCCATCAGCCGTTTCCAGTTCACCAGCAGGTCGTCATAATCCATCAGGCCATGATTAACCTTAAACTCCTGGTAATGTTTCTGGAGGAGCAGTATATCGTCGATAAACTCAGCCAGGTGATTATACTGATCAAAAATCAGATCTTCCAGGGACCGTGCCTTGTTGACCGACCCGCTGATCATATTGATCACTGCACGTTTTGAGGGAAACTGTTTTTTCGGACCGGAAAGCTCCAGAGAAGATTTTAACAGATTGATAATACCTTCAGCGTCGGCCCTGTCTATAATAGTAAAGGACGGCCCAAAACCAAGATGAGTTCCATGCCGCCTCAGCAGCATGTTGGCAACGCCATGAAAGGTGCCGCCGGTCACACGGCTGCAGGAATCATTGAGGATCACGCCTGCCCGCCAGAGCATTTCCTGGGATGCCTTTCTGGTAAAGGTGAGCAGCAAAATACTTTCCGGATCTACGCCGCTGTTAATAAGATGCGCAACCCGGTAGACCAGGGTCCTGGTCTTGCCGCTGCCCGCGCCTGCTATAACGAGGACCGGTCCTTCAGTCTGGACCACAGCCTGATACTGAGCATCATTTAAGTCTAGCTGGTAAGATGGTTGATTTTTCATAGGTCGCAAATGTACCATAGCCACTGGTACACCGCAACGCCAGTTGACAAAGAGTGATTGGAAGCTATAATATTTTCACGAAACCACAACTTGCCCAGATATTTAGTATATAATTACTGATACTTAGAGGGGATCTACATGAATGACAACAGGTTCAGTCTGCTGTTTGACAAAACAGCCTGCAGCAAAATGCTGCCGCCCGAAAAAACGGATCAATTTTTTGAAGCACTTTTTGGCGATGCCTCAGAAGGATCCTATGACATAGAACTGATTTTTGACGGATCTGATGAAAAGAGCCTGTCATTCAAGATTGCACTGCACCAGCGGCCCGGCCATTGCCTCGCCTGTAATCTCACCCAGGGACTGCCGCAGGTATTTTCACGACATCCGGTTATTGATGTTGCAGGCATCGTTGAACAGGTTGATGTAATTCTCGGAGACAAAGCCCATACCGGCGATTGGCAGCTGGGTTTTACCCAGCAGCACAGCCAGGCTCTTCATATCATTCCATTGACAATAGAACTTGCCTGAAATTAAGGTGTTGAAAAGCGAAGGGCCGACTCTTAATGAGTCGGCCCTTCGCTTTTTGGCGTTATTCACTCACATTCTTCAGATAATTGCCACCCGCGCCCGTCCCTCGGCTTTTGCATGATAGAGAATATCATCAGTTCTCTCCATCCAGATCCGCAGGCTTTCCTCTTTTTTCAATTGAGCAAGCCCGATGGAGACGCCTAATTTAGTTTTCTCATCAGCCCAGACGTCAAGTTCATCGACTTTCTTGACCAGTCTCTCTGCCAGGATCTGTGCATTAGTTTTATCTGTGTTATCGAGGATGATCAGGAATTCGTCTCCTCCCATTCTGACGAGAAGATCGGTGGACCGCACCGCAGAAGCCAGGACATCGGCTACAGATTTCAAGACCTTGTCTCCAGCCTGATGCCCCAGATTATCGTTAATCTCCTTGAATCGGTCCAGATCCATGGAAAGCATGGTCAGTGGATGGTTATAACGTTTTGCACTGTCCATCATCGCACCAATACGCTCATCGAAGACACGACGATTGGCAAGTCCGGTGAGCGCATCTGAGCTTGCTCGCTCAAACAGATCTTCATACTCAAGTCCCCGGTGAAGCGACTCTGCAAGAACGACGAGTGAATCATTTATGATATCAAGTTCTTTTTCACTGAGCTCTTTACCTTCTTTGAGTATCAGAAGGATACCAGTATCATCAACGGTCTCAAAAATCCATTTATGGCCGAAATGACCTTCATCACTCTTAACAATATGACGAGAGTCGGAGACATTCTTGATGAGTTGTTCAGCAAATGCAATTGCCCGTCTGCGACTCGGACCGTGCCCGGAACAAAAGAGGTGCTTTCGATTGCGGATATTATTATTATAGCCGATTAATTCATGTTCTACGATCGGCATCAGCCAGACAGAATATGCTTCAATCATACTCGTCATACTGAGAACGCCTGACATTCTACCATGCAGTCGGTTAATCAGATCGAGCCTTTCAGATTGACGTTTCAACTGATCTAGCTCGACCATAACCTGGTTCAGATCCTCTGGACCAGCCATCAGTGTCGTCATATCAGATTGTTCAGTCAAAATGTTCATTATCCTATTCCTTTTCTAAAATCTTTTTTTCGAGGTCCTTCATTATACATATCGGTATAAACCGTTAAATCTTTAGAATAAAATAGCAAATAACATGCCAAACAAAGAAAACGACCACCCTACGGCCAGCAAAAAGGACATAAAATATTGTTTTAACTAATTAAATAAACCAATATAACAAAAACAAAAGCGAATAAATGCCCGCTGATGGCAACCTAATGAGTCCAAATAATTTTAACAGGACCCGGTGTAGTGTCAAATATTTGGCAGGTCCACCGATCACTTGAGTCAGGCAGTTGCCCTGTCGCTTAAAAAAGGGTACAACGCATAGTGATTATTTCATTTTCTCAACACTAACCTGTGCTGCTTTCGGTACTGCGATGAATCTGAAAAACCAACTTGGCGACCTTTTCATTATTGGCTTTCATGGAGCTGAAATCAAACCCGGCAGTGAACTGGATGATCAACTCAAGGCTGGGCAGCCGGGAGGTTTTATTCTCTTTAACCGCTCTCTTTCAGAACCTGAAAAAGGTGGGAATATCAGCTCTCCCGAACAGCTCAAGGAACTCACCGCCTATCTGCACGAGCTCAGTTCTGTGCCGCTGTTTATCTGTGTTGATCAGGAAGGCGGGCTGGTACAGCGCCTCAACGGCGGCAACGGGTTTTTCGATATTTGCAGCGCTGAGGAAATGGGCAGCTCCGAAACACTCGAGCTGGTTCGCTCCGAGGCCCGTCGCACAGCGAAAAATCTCTTTGACTCAGGAATAAACGTTAACTTTGCGCCGGTTGTTGATCTCAATGTCAACAGCAGCAATCCAATTATCGGTGCAATAAAACGTTCCTTCTCATCAGATCCTGACCAGGTGTTTCGCTGTGCTGAGGCGTGGATCTCCTGTCATCGACAATACAATATCCTCTCATGCCCCAAACATTTTCCGGGCCATGGCAGCTCAGCCGCGGATTCCCATCTGGGATTTGTTGATATCAGCAGCAGCTGGCACAAAGATGAACTCCGCCCCTATCGTCAGCTTATCTCACGAAACATGGCGGACATGATAATGGTTGGTCACCTCTATAACCACAATCTCGATCCAGTCTTTCCAGCGACGCTGTCATACCTGACCGTCTCTGGAATACTCCGCCGCCAGTTCGGCTATGATGGTGTTATCGTAACAGATGACATGCAGATGAAAGCGATCAGCGATCGCTATGGTTTCGGCGAGGCGATCTGCCAATCTCTGGCAGCAGGTATTGACATGATCGTCATCGGGAATAATCTTGATCACAGAACTGCACTGTTGAACGAGGCGATTGAATCTGTCTGGTACGGTATGGAAGCTGGAACGCTGCGTGAAGAAACAATCCGCTCGGCGCTGACCAGAATTCGTCAACTTAAACTTTCTATCAGGGACTAAAAGATGACAAGTGCCAATAAAACCCACGAGGTGTTCATTGGATATTTTCTATGGATTTTTGGATTTCTGGGAGCTCACCGGTTCTACTATGGCCGACAGATCTCGGGAACCATATACTTCTTCACGCTCGGTCTGTTTTTTATTGGCTGGTTTGTTGATCTTTTCCTGATTCCTTCAATGAACCGCGATGCCGACTTCAGATTTATTGACGGCCCGGTTGATTACAATATAGCCTGGCTGCTTCTGGCCTTTCTCGGAATCTTCGGAATTCACCGAATGTACTGCGGCAAGTGGGGCACCGGATTAGTATACCTGTTGACCCTGGGACTTTTCGGTGTCGGTATCATCTATGATTTCTGGACCTTAAACAGCCAGATCAGCCTGATCAATCATGCCGCATTGAAAAAGGAATCCCTGATCAATTGACAGATTTATTGATTAACCTGCCGACGACCTGAGAGAGTTCTTTAAGAGAAACCGGTTTCTTGCAATAATCGTCAATGCCGACTTTATTGGCTGATTTTCTACTGACCTTTTCAGAATAGCCGGTAAACAGGATGGTTGGTAAATCCTGACGAATCTTTTTGACTTCTGCGCAGAGCTCGATGCCGGTGAGCTTTGGCATGGTCAGATCAGTCAGGAGCAGATCAAAGGATTCAGGGGCTTCACGGAAATCCCTGAGAGCATCCGTGGCAGAGACCCAGCTGGTCACCCTGTAGCCAAGGCTCTGGAGTAATTCGCTGGTAACCTGCATCGACCTGGGGCTCATCGTCCACAAGCATCACGTGCCCTTCTCCTGTGACCAGTTCGTCACTGCTTACAATTTGATGAAGAGGATTTAGTTTATGGGCTCTCGGGAAGCTGACAGTAAACCTTGTACCTGAACCTTCCTCAGATTCTACCTCGATTTTGCCCCTGTGCTGGTTGACAATACTGTGTACGAGCGCAAGCCCCATACCTGTCCCCTGGCCTTTTTCCTTTGTTGTAAAATAAGGCTCAAAGATCCTCTCACGCAATTCCGGACTCATGCCGCAGCCGCTGTCCTCTATAATAAGCTGCACCCACCCCCGATCATTGGCCGGCTGATATTCAACCTTTTTCAGCCTGACCACCAGAGTGCCATGGTCGCTGCCGATTGCCTCTGCACTGTTTGTGCAGAGATTAACCAGAACCTGATGAATCTGCACCGGATCGACGAAAACAGTCCCGCAATCCTGGTCGATATCCTGATCGATCTGGATTGTAGAAGGCAGTGTGACCCGCATCAGCTTGACTACTTCCTTGACGATCGGATGAAGATACTGAAGGCTTTCTTTCTGCTCATTCGACCGGGAAAAGGCGAGTATCTGATCAACAAGACTCTTGGCCCGTTTCCCTGCTTTTAATATTTCTCCGAGATAATCAATAATGGACTGATCTTCAAACCCTTCCTGGCGCATCTTCAGTTTGATAATCTCGGTGTATCCCATGATGGGCGTCAGGACATTGTTGAAGTCATGGGCAACCCCTCCCGCAAGGGTGCCGATCGCTTCCATCTTCTGGGCATGGCGCAGTTGTCTCTCCAACTGGAAACGATCCGTTACATCGCGGGCGATGACAACAACACTTTCGACAGTGCCATTGCCATTCTTGACCGGAGTCCCAATAACCTCGTAAAAACTGTCATCGCCATCATCTCCGTTTTCGATCCGGTGAGTACCAATCCTGACCTGACCATCTATTACACTCCTTGGAACGGCACAGTTTTCACAATCAGCCGATTTTTTGCAGATTATTTCATGACAGAGCTTTCCGATCGGCATCTCCATACTCTGCCAGACCGTATCATTTACCCAGATTGCTGAAAGACTTACATCGAACAGGGCAATAATACCCGGGAAACCATCCAGTATTGCTTTCTTTTGAGACTCACTGGTGACAAGGGCCTGCTCAACACCCTTAAGCTCGGTGAGATCGACGATGGTCGTAACGATGCCCGTATTGTTCCCTTCAGCATCACAAACCAGTGATTTACGATAGATGACCGAATGGCGCCGACCACCAGGGCCAATTGCCTCATCTTCAAAAGGTTCAACCGCCCCGGTTTCAAGAAGTATCCGATCAAGATTCTCATGGTCTGCTGAACTGCCGTTAAGCAGCAGGTTATAGACCCCGGACTCTCGAATTTCGTCATCAGGTCTTCCGATGAACCGTGTAAAGGCATCGTTGGCGCCGACAAAATCGCCGTTGAGGTCGAGGAAAAAAAGTGGGACAGAAATTGCGTCTATCAACTCCTGCTGATAAGAAAGTGTAACCGCCATCAACTGTTCCTGTTATCCTTACCTTCCGGAAAAGTGGCCTGTCTTTACTTTGACGATAGTCAAAGCCAATGAAAATATAAAAGCATCGTTACATATTCGAACTATATCATCATCGTTCTATATTTTCTACCTGCAACCTAAGGGCCCGCTCCTTTTTCTTGACTTTTGTCATCTTCTCATTATTTGTTTGCATCATTACAACACAGCATCAAGGAGAAACAATGACTGAGAAAAACACCCCCGCCTCTTTCTGCCAGAGAAAACCTGACATATCATACCCCTGCCTCTGGGAGTATAAGGTTATCGGTGAGGAGCAGCAGACCCTGACTGAAATCATCATCGCAGCGTGCGCGCCCACTGTCCCTGACATAGCGCTGTCCAATGTCAGTTCCAGCGGCACGTATTACAGCCTGAATGCTACGCTTACTGTTAAGGACGAAAAAATGCGACTGACTATATTTGAGCGTATTCAAAAACACCCTGCCGTCAAAATGGTGATCTAAATGGCTGCCAATGAGTACCAGAAGAAATCACAAATCGTCGCAGCACTTCGTGAAGGGGTTGCTGTTGTTCAAATGGTCTTTTTCAAGGAGTTGCGATGTCAGGTTGTCAAACGTCATCCTGATTTTGAACAAAAAGAACAACTCATGCTCACCGGGGCGGTAACCAATGAACTATTCGGCACCCAGAATATGGAGACCCGGTTCGTTCAGTTCAGAGAGAATAACAGGGCAGTAATAGAGCAGGAACTGCTCGGACTGGCTGCAAACCTGGCGCAATTAAGGCCGTATATCACTGATGCATTACGAGTCCAGACACTCTGTGACAGCCATGAAGGCTCAAATAACACGACATGTTCTTGACAGCTGCTGATAAAATGGGGATCCTGCTGAAAGACCGGGATATCCCTCTGCCTTCCGTCTTCATGACATTTGTAAGAGGTCTCGGGGAACAGTATCAGCTGATCATACCGCCTGTGCAGATTACAGCGGAGGACGATTCAGCGATGGTTCACTAAGGGCTCGCCGAGGACGAGCCGCTCATGTCGAATTTGGGCATGGATAACCCCGCGAACTGAATTACAGAGATATATCTCTTCGGCTTCAAGGATATCTGCTTTATTCAGAACCTGTTCAACAACCGGCCTCTTTCCAGCTGGACCCAGCAGCTGCCTCCTCATTACACCATTTAAGAGTCCACATTGAAGGGGGGGGGTAGAGTAAGATTCTTCTTTGAGGATAAAGACGTTGGTAATACATCCTTCGGTCAGTTCGCCGGGCTCGTTGCAAAATATGACGTCAAATAGCCCTTCAGCCTGGGCCCGTGCATAGGCGTTGTCATAGTGCGTCTCTGGTGGTTTTATGAAACAGCCACGGTTCTGAGCTGTCCTGGGATTCTATCGGCAAAATCGACAAGAACGTGCAGTCACGGTCGTTCAGCTACTGTCGGGCAGCAGAAATCGAGCAGGGCCGCGGCCGGCAGCTGTAACCCGCCGTTACGTCGAAGAGACGTCCAGCGCCCGTCAGCACCCGTTGAGGTCACAGTCCCTCCAAAGTGCCAGAGGTGTTGCATCTGCTCTTTATCTGAGAGCAAAAGTTGAAAGTAGGATGCAGAGGCCAACAAACGGTCCAGGTGATCCTTAAAGTAGAGGTAGCCGTCCCGGTCATGAAAAATAGTTTCGATCAGGTGAAATTCGGGCAGCGGACTGGTCAGAAAACGGGCCTTCAGCAGGCATTCCTGCCATTCAGCATCTGGCGACGAGTCGGCGACGATGCCAGAACCGATTCCCATTTCACCCTTCCTTCCATTCAGGACAATCGTTCGGATCGGAACATTGAAAATAGCTTTTCCTTCAGGAGAAAAGTAGCCTATCGCGCCGGTGTAAACCCCGCTTGGCTGCTTTTCAAGCTCATCAATAATTTCCATGGTTCTGATCTTGGGGCACCGGTTACCGAGCCGCATGGAAAGAGGGCATCCAGCATCTCTTCCGGGTCAATCCGGTTATTTCTCATGCGATCAGCAACGATCGTCGAAGTCATTTGCAGAACAGACTTGTATCGTTCAACGTCAAACAGCGATGCCACGGCAACAATACCGCCTCCGGTTGCCTCAACAAGCGGGACAGATCATTGCGCAGCAGGTCGACAATCATCACATTTTCGCTTCTATTTTTTTCGTCGTTGCTCAACGATTGCGCGAGCCGGCGGTCCTCTTCACTTGTCCGTCCACGTTTCATCGTACCTTTCATCGGTTTTGCGTCAATCGGGTTTTTGTCGAGACGAAAAAACAACTCCGGCGAAAATGAGAGGATGTGGTGGTCACCGTCTTGGATGCAACAGCCGTACGGAACCGGCTGGCTCCGCCTTAGGTCAGGTAGAGAATCGCGAGGCTGAGCCATTGAAATCAAAAGAAAATTTAAAGGTATAGTTTACCTGGTAGGTGTCACCTGCCGCGATATATTCGAGTATCGTCCTGATCGCCTGGCAATAATGCTCCCGGGTCATTCGTGTCAGGTTCTGAGCCGATATGGCGGACAATTCTTCGGGGCGGAAGCCGGCTGTCACTGCGGCTAGGCGAAAAATGATCGGCTCGCGATAGACACCCAGGCCGGCGGAAACGCTTTCTGTATCCATGCAGGGGATGGATGATAGTCATGGAGAAATTCGTAGGCAAACCAGCCGGCAAGATAATAATCCTGACGCAGCTAGTGCAGCAGCCGGTAAAAGAGGTTTCGATCTTCACCGGACCTGTAGCGTAGATGTTTGACCGGATTGGTAAAGAGTAGTGATTCCGGTTATTAATCAGGCAGGGAGGTATCAAGAAAGACATAGTGATCGTGATCCGCCAGATCACCAAAATAGTTCTGAAAGGGCGCCCAGTCATATAGCTCATTTCCGGTCATTTCCACTCAGATAGAGGAAATCCTTAAAACGCGGTGGGTTCTCTTAATCGCATTTACAAAGTATCATAATTGACCGTTATCGATAAGAAAAAACTGGGTTATCCTGAACAGAAAACATGACATCTGCAATTTCTGAAGCCCCAACGTTCAAAAACCAGCCTCAGCAGAGCACACAAAAAAGGCCGAGGGGATAACCCCACGGCCTTTTTCTCAGATTTATTCCAGGAACTATACAGAGCTATTCTTTAACGCTTAACTCTTTTTTAAGTCCTCATATTCCTCAACAGCATTGATCACCGCATTATCCTGTCGCTGCTTGATCTCCTCAACCTTGGCCTTCACTTTATCCTCATTTAACTTCAGGGTCTGGGTACCAAAAAGACTGTTTGCCAGATAATCGAACGAGAAATGCATAAGTGCAACATCATCTTCACGGATCTTTTCAATGATCTCAGGATCAAGCTCATAGGTGTCCAGAAACGAACTCTCGAAAATAAAGCGCCTGAAATGAGAGATCCGTAGAAGCCATGAAAAACATGCGCTTGGCCTGTTCGGACAGGGTTGCCTGGTGCCCGAATGATTTTCTGCGCATGACAAGACGCAGCCATTCTCTATTCATTTCATCGCGAAGATCGACACCCTGGTCTGCCCGCCACTCCCCAACAGTCCACTGCTTGTCTTCCTCATGCCCTTTACAATAGTCTTCCTTGACCAGGAAGAAGAATTTCTCCTCTGCTGAAACTATTTCTTTGCCATTGGCATCTCTGCTGCCGCCTTCGTGGAAATGAGCCATACCCACCGGATAATAACGGCAGGCCGTTGGTCGATCCGTATATACCGTGCAGCCATCGGGGGTCACGAAGGGGCATTTATCATCCTCTTTCTCATTTTGATCATTACGCCCGGCATGTCTGTTTTCTCAAGGTAGGTCGGCTGGGTGTAGAGATGTAAAAATTCGTGGGCTGGAATCTGAAGTCGTTTTGTCAACATCAGAATGTCATATGGCGTGAGAACAATTTTAATACTCCCGCAGCAGGCGGTAAAACAGCTGACGCCGGGATGACAGCGAAACTGTATATTGCTATCCATGGTCAATTTGACCGGCTGGATATTCGATGGGTTTTTTTCCTTACCAAATAACGTTTGCTCCTTGGCACTCATATCCTGATCACTCATTTTGCAACCTCAAATAAAATTATAAAACGGCCACATTGTGGCCGCTCGCAAGACCAAGTATATTAAACCGAAGCGGTCATCATGTCAAACGAGATTTACTACTTGAATTGTCGCTCTTTTCTATGCCATTATAAATCAAGGGAAAAACATACAAATAATATTAAAGTGATGTCATCCCCTGCATATTTGTTGCAGTTTCTTGAAAATGTCCTATGTTTCTATCCAAACTGAAAGGAATCGTATCTCCGTTGCCAGCCAGCGGACTTCAGGTTCTATTGAATAACAAGGTCGTGTTTATGAAATTATTTGTTCGTCCCGTTGACTTAACCAGTGTCAATACAATAGTTTACCATCTTCCTGATGGCCCAAGCCTGTCACTCAACGTTGATGGGATTGAGGAGTTTATTGATCTTGAACTGGAGCAGGGACATTATTGCGACACCTCTGATATTGATGGCACACTGCATTTCTTTCCAAAGGAAATGCCTGAGACGTCTTCCCGCATACACCATTTCCTACGACCTCGGCTGAATCTCCTTTTTTCTTTTTTATCCTGTCCTGCCTGGTCTCCATATGAGTGTATTATCTACTCCGGATGGTCACGTACATACACAGCTCTGCAGGCACGCGTCCGGCACTATGGAAGTAGTACGTTAAGTCTGCAATCAACAAAGGGCTTCAGCCACATGGTTTTCCTGGAGCACCTCGAAGAGGGGATTGATTACTTTGAGAGAACCTGGCTGACAGAGCAGAATTTGGATCACCCATCTTGAGAGGGGATATGTGCCAAATAAATAATCAGCATTGATAAAGATCGGGCTTGGGGTAGAGGTGGGTTACAACTCACAGAAATCTGATGCAATCCTGGAACGTTTGTCCATGGAGGAAATGGGATCGCGTTGGACTCTCATACCATTTTTGCAAGCTGCCGGGAAATGATCATCATTTAAATTTTCTCAGTCGCAAACAGAAAAATATCGACGCATTTATCGCCCATGGTATCTCTCCACTGCTCAACCATTATTTTTCTACTCTGATTGAAGCGGTTGAAGTAATTCCTGCCGATGTCCTCTGTCACCTCATGCTGGTCTGAGACATGTACCCCGCCTCAGCCTGAACGGTGAGCATCATGATCTCATTGAAAAACTCCTCAACCAGGTTAAACAGTCGGATATGGCCCTGGAACTGAACACCTCAGGGTATGTATCTCGAAATATGCCGTTCCCCTCGAACTGGCCCAGAAAGCCCAAAAACGAGGAATTCCAATGGTCGCAGGCTCAGATGCCCATCATCCCTCTCAGGTCGGCCGCTATTTCAAACGATTATCTGATGACCTCAAAGATATCTGAGCAAAAGAAGGCAGGTATCCATTACTACTGAGGGAGCCAGTTTACGCTCATCCTGCGAACAACATTGATACCGCCTCCGAGCACCAAAGTGTTACGATACCCCTGATGATCAAGGAAGCGCTGTATCTCATAAGAACGGGAGCCGGCATTACAGATGATGATCATTGTCCTGTCTTTCGGAAGTTCATTAAAACGATCCCGAATTTCATCATAGGGCAGCGATAACCACTGATGGGAACCAAATTTTTCCACATGCGCTCGCCTGCTTCTGATGCCGTACATCGAGCATGATCCAATCCGGTTGTGAGGCCATATCTTCCATGAAGTGAAAATACTCCTTCATATCAATCTTGCGCAGCCGATTGTCGCAGAGGTTCTCAGCCACATAGTGCCGCCGCATTTACAGAATCAATCGCCGCGGAAAATGGTGGCGCATAGGCCAGCTCAATATTGTTGAAATCCTCGATCGAGGCACCGGCGGCAAGCAGAGGTGCCGCCCCGTTAATCCTGGCCAGTATTCCGTCACCCATCGGTCCTACCCCCTGGAAACCGAGAACTTTTCTTGTCCTGGCGGTCAAATATCATCAGAAAGCAGGCGATTGCCTGGGTTGGAAAAAAGTGAGCTCGATCGATGGGTGACGTCAGCGAGATATCGGCGTCATATCCTGCCTGTCGAGCTGATGCAAGAGTCAATCCTGCCGATCCAATACTCATATCAAAAGCTTTCATAATAAAGCTGCCCACCCCGCCCGTAAAAGTTGACGGGATACCACAGATATTATCACCTGCTACGCGACCCTGCTTATTTGCAAGGGAGCCCAGCGGGGCAAAAAATTTACTCCCTGAGACCTGGTGAGTAATCTCTATACAGTCGCCGGCAGCATAAATGTCCGGGTCCGATGTCTGCATATGATCATTAACAACAATGGCACCCATCTCAGAAACATGCAGACCGGCAGCTGATGCCAGGCTTGATCTCGGCCTGACTCCGACCGCCATTATCACCAGATCAGCGTCAATGGTGCGTTTTCTGTACGAACTCCCGACCCATCGCCGTCAGCACCGGCAACAATTTCAACAGCCCCTTCACCAAGGAAGACCTGCACACCATTTTCCCGAAGATGCATAGCCAGAATATCTGAAAATTCCCAGTCTACAAGGTTTGAC
>CAVPYP010000020.1:0-45767 GCA_963710015.1 uncultured delta proteobacterium
TTAGGCTGGTATTCCCTAAATGAAGAGACACCTATAGACACTGTCACCTGAGCTTTTTCAGTTGGTGAAACAAACTCTTCTCGTGAGTTTTGTTCGCGAAATCTCTCTGCAAATATGATAGCACCTTTTATATCAGTCTGAGGTAAGAGAACAACGAACTCCTCTCCACCAAAGCGGAAGGCAAAATCTGCTTTACGGATAGTATTTATCAATCTACCGGCAAAGGACTTGAGAACAAAATCGCCAAAAGCGTGACCATATTTGTCATTAATATCTTTAAAATGATCCAGGTCGATCATTAGAAGGGACAGTTCTGTATGATACCTTTGACAACGAGCAAATTCATGCCCTAGAGTTATATTCAGAGAGCGCCGATTCAACAGCCCGGTTAATTCATCATGGGAAGCGAGTTTTTCCAGGATTTCTTTCTGTTTTTTCAATTCTTCTTTGGCTTCATTTAATTTCAGACGCTGGTGATATAATTTTAGGAAGAATGAGACCTTGCGAATAAGGATATGGACATTTATCGGTTTGCAGAGATAATCCACCGCCCCCACATCATAACCTCTAAAAACCTGATTCTCATCATAATCCAGTGCAGTAATAAAAATAATAGGAACAAATTTAGTTTCTTCATTCTGCAGAATTAGCTGGGCATTCTCAATACCATTGATCTCCGGCATCATCACGTCAATTATACAAAGAGCAAATTCATGCTGACGGGTTAGAGTCAGAGCTTTCTTTCCAGAATTTGCGCAAATTACTTCTACCGGTAAGGATTCAAGTGGCTCTTTCAGGATCTTCAAATTTGCTGGCAGGGCGTCAACGATAAGTATTTTGGGAAGATCTGTTTTCATAATATGATATCTGTATATTCTCCAATTTTACCTAGGAGTGTGTCGGAGAAATACAATTTTTGTTCAGATCGAGGCATTGAAAGAAAATCAAGCGCAGCCATATGCCTACTATTGCGAGCATTGATTTTCTTACAATAACGATGAGATGAGGAAAAAGGACTTTCTCCGACACGCTCCTAGGACACATTTAATTCTCTGTCACTCATAGATCCTTCTCATTATTTTCTATCGATATTATTCAATCGGGATGATTATGCAAAAAATGATCCTTAACATGCGCCTCGTTATTGATCTGGTTAATATTTGGTATCATAAACATTTTTATAAATACCAAATTTTTCTGTATTCCTGAAAATTCGAAATATTCCGTAATTCAGGAAAAAACTCCATAATTGGAGAACATAATTCATCGACAGAAGAGAGCTACATTGAGGCTAAGGCACATTGAAAGAGATGTTTTCTGTCCTTCCTAGTCGAGTAGTGTTGATAACGCATAATAGTCCATATGCAGTTCCACTTTTTGTAAGATAATTAGGTCATTTTTATAATATTGGCTTTGGCAACCCTAACACAAAGTGCGAATGACAGAGGTTAACACTCATCGAGTAGGTTTATCAATAGTTGTGCTCCAGCAGACCTTCCAGCCTATCTCGGAACATATTGCAATTATTGATAAACCGGGAAGAACTAAACTGCGGGGTGGGTTACGATCGAACGATGTTTTCTATGGGGATTAAACGAGATTTTTCAGCTGTAGATGGTCTTGAGCAGAACCCGGCGCTTGAGGTTGTCGATGCAGTTAAGAAGCCGGCTTACCTCCTCCATGGAAAGTACTGCCGGCAGTTTCCTGCCCATCGGTCGCGACGGCAGACCGAACCGGTCGTCGACCTCCCGGCCGCAGATGTGCCGATAAAAGTAGGTGATGCCGGAAAGATACGCCCTGCATGACGAATGGGCCAGTTTCTTCTTCAGCAGCAAGTGCCGGAAATAGTCTCGAACCTGATCATTAGTCAGGTGTTCCGGGAACATCTTGTAGTGATTAGCCAGGCAGCGGACACCGCTGATGTAACCTTTCTGGGTTTCTTTGCTGAGCCTTTAGAGTTCCATATGTTCGATGAATTTCTGTTTGATTGGATTAGGCATAACTTACCTCCCTGTTGAGATGAATAGGAATGGTACTGCTCATTTCTATTTACCAGAAAGGTGGTACTGCGGAAATAATTGTGAGGCATGTATCAGATAGGAAAGGGTTGGTCTACTATCGGTAGGAGAGGTTTATTCCGCGCAGCAACGCGGAGCGGTTCAGTTCTTCCTGTAAACGTTCCGAAATAGATACAGGAACTCCTTAATGTGCGGCGATTTGCTTTCTTTTAATATTTCCAAATTGAACCTATTGGTACGTGTCGAACAAAATCGTGCCTTCTTGCTATTCAATTTCCAAGCGTTATGGTGTCACAGCACTCGGGATAACACCCAAACAATAATAAAATCTAGAGGAGTACTTTAATGACATATCCAAGAACATTTTCTCACATCGGTTTATCAGTGACTGATCTTGAAAAAGCAGTCGATTTCTACACCAAGGTACTTGGTTGGTACGTAATCATGCCTCCAACAGAGATAATGTCAGATGATTCTGCAATTGGGATCATGTGTGACGATGTTTTCGGTAAAGGTTGGGGCAGCTTTAAGATTGCTCACCTGTCAACCGGAGACAAAATCGGTGTTGAAATTTTTGAATTTAAAAATGCAGAACAACGAGAAAACAACTTTGAATATTGGAAGACTGGTGTATTTCACTTCTGTGTGCAAGATCCTGATGTTGAAGGTCTGGCAGCAAAAATTGTAGAAAATGGTGGCAAGCAGAGAATGCCGGTAAGGGAGTATTACCCAGGGGAAAAGCCGTACCGGATGGTATACTGTGAAGACCCTTTCGGAAATCTTATCGAGATTTACTCCCACAGTTATGAGTTGACTTACTCCGCAGGAGCATATCAGGATAAGCTGTAAATGTTACATTAACGTAGCTCGCAATGTTGTGGGCAACATACTTCATCTTGGTAATGCCTTTTAAGAATCGGAAAGCTGAAGCTGTTTTTCAATTGATAATAGTAAGATAGTCAATACCAATGTTTCGAAAATTTGGATTTAACAAAATTTATGTGATTCCTGTGAACTTCAAACCTGAGATGTGAACGATTACTGTATAATTTTATAGAAATCTATAATCGTAACGTATCAGACTGAGTGCGATTGCTCTATTATAGAGCCGCTTTTGAAGTATCGTCAGTTCACTGTTGACTGCAAGATGATTTGTCCTTGCTATTGTCTTTTGAGTTCATCAATCTAACGACTTCATGAGCAACGTAATAAAGTTCGGTTGGATTACAATCAAACTGCAACACCTCGTCTTCATCAATGTATTCACATGTCTCTTCCAGGACTTCTGAATTGGAGGGACCATAACATTGATCAAAGACTCCAATATCCCTGGTCATTTGCAAGCCCGAGAGTAGCTAGACGTTCACCGGTTCGTCTGCGTATTGAAAAAATGCAATATGCAATCTCCTCACATTGGCGAGTATAATCTCGACTGCAATTATTCATCCAATATCCTTCTGATTTCAACATTCTGGCTGATGTCAATGGAGTTATTAGATACTCGCCAATCAGTGTTTCAGTTAACTTACACTCCCATTTTCCAATTCGTTTCTTAGTAGAAGTTACTGACAATTCTCCAGCGAAAATGGTACTTATTTCATTTACTGTGGTTTGTGATAACATTTTCTTTGATCCTCCATGTGGTTAATCTTTCTATTAGGCCGAAATATTCAAATATCGGTAAGCAATACCGATTACTATGCCCGTTTATGTGACGGACCTACCCCAATGTTTTGGCGATGAAAATCTTCAATAGTCATGACGTCATGCAGGTCAGCACATGATTTGCACAGATACCTGTACCAGTTAGGAGCACAGCCATATAGTCCACAGGCAGGATCACCATCCAACTCACAAATGGATTTGGATTTATCCTCAGCTTCATTTATCAATTTTCGAATAACTCTATCGGCGCCTCGAGTATAGATCCGTAACGCTCCCCTCTTTTGTTTTATTTGAATAATTTCGAGTTTCTCGTTTTCGGAACGATGAACACAATACTGCCGAATCCGTCCACCAAGCTCTTCAAGCAAAACGAACCAGCCATCCTGACAATCAAAGTTGTGAGCCAGCAGCTCTCTTTTAAAAAGGTCTGGATACTCTTCAAACAGTTTTTCTGTCTTCTCTGGATTCATTGCAGTGACTCCTTTATTGCTATTCTCAACTCCACATCCGTCAATTTTCAGCTTTAGTATGCCATACCAGGGCTATCATATAGTGAGTACCCGTGATTTTTTTTAAAACAATGTCGAATTTCGATACTGGTCAAACCATTGTGACCGAGCGTCGCGAAATGGAAGAGGTGTTCATTAACAGGCCAAACCATTTATGAACAGTTGCCACAGTCTACCTTCTTCCTGAAGCTGCTGTTTAATAGGAACAGAGGGGGGCGTTTATATGGAACAAAAGAGATACAAGAATAGGATCACGTTTGGCATCTTGCCTCTAGGCCTTAATATGGCTTGTTATCTCTTGGCTATGTCAGTAATAAACTAATCGCTCTTGGTACCAGAGCCTATATCGCCATGGGAGATGGCCAAGATGGAACGGAATATCTCTGGATTTAAGGTCGAGCCCGGGACGGGAGTAAACGACCACGTGTAAACAGAAACGGCTGAATCGAAGTGTGACGGTTTAGATGTTTCCTGCCTATCAAAGATCGATCCGGCTAACCGGATTTTCTACCCGGATAACTGCTACCCTGCTATTTGCGAGTTCGATCAGATTTGCTTGAAACTTGGAAATGATCCATGTCAGGTCAGATCTCGATTTCTACAATTTATCATATTCTTGCTGCGATTGGATCTGTATGTACTTTTTTACCGTCCGGGGATCAAGTCCGGTGATCTTGGCCACATCGCCATAGGTTTTGTATTTTCTATAAAGGACGGCACAATAGTTTGACAGGAGTTTCTGAGCGCTTACCTCAACGTTTTGCAGGCTGTTTGCATGGGGGGTGGTCTGCACAGCACACCACCCCTCTATTTCACTGCAATAGTCGCGATTGAGCAGGACACAGCGAACTGCCTGTTCAAGCTCCCGGACATTGCCGGGCCAGTGGTAATCTGGACCGATTTCTTTATTGATCACCTCCAGAACTATGCTCTCTAATTCCAATGAAGCCTGGCCGATTATACGGGTGATAGTGTGCTTCAGTAAATTTTCGAGAGTGGACGGTTCCTCCCTGATCTGGTCACGGAGCGTTGGTACACTTATTACATTAGAGCACAGCCGGTAATAGAAATCCTGACGGAAATTCTCCCCTTCACGCAGCGCATTGATCGATTTATTGGTAGCAGCGATAATCCTTCCGGAAAAGTGTGATTTTTCATGACTGCCGACCGGTGTAAAGTTTCTTTCCTCGAGTACTTTAAGTAACTTGATCTGAACCGGGATTTTGACCAATCAAGCCCTGAAAGATGAAATACCAGGCCCGACGCAGCTGGTAATAGAAAGAGAGATACTGGACTGGCTGATCCGTAGAAAAATCACGCTCGCCCAGGAGAGCAAGGATACGGCGGGCAAACGGCACATCGCAAAGATCCTCACCATGTTCAATCTGGTTGAGGATAAGATCATCAAACTCAACCAGGCAATTTTCATAGGCATAATAGAGCACGGCAACCCGCACAAGCTCCTGATCTTCCCCGGCAAACTCCTTCCAGGATATTTTTTTCTCTCATACATATTATGCTTGTCACACCTTCATCTGTTGTCAATGAGGGTTGAGTTTAAGTCTGCTCTCAAAGATAATTAAGCGATGTTTACTGCTATTTTGGTAATCTGTAGAATCAATCGGATAGTGGTACGCCAACTGCCTTCAGTATTTTAAGCAGAACTCGCGAGACTTTCAGTTCAGCCCATACCAGTATTCTATGCTGTACCGTGGCAACACGCTCTGATCACAGCGGGGTAATCAAGCTCAGTTAAAATTATTTGGACAGAACAAAGAAGCTTAATTTAATGAATCACTTGAGGTAAACAAACCAGAATGTCAGGCCGTCCGGTCCCGGTTAATTAATCCAGCTGAAACCGCTGTAGAGTTCCGTGAGTTTTCGCGACCGGGTGAAGGACAAACCGATTGTATCAGCAATTTTATTATCTTTATCCGCCACAACCGGATATATGCGCCGAGGCTCTTAACAGCGCCGCTTTGTCCCGGCCGCTATTGATCTACTTCATATTTCTGAAGTTTATTCTGCAGGGTTTTTCTTGTAATTCCCAGCCTTCTGGCCGCCTCGCTCTTATTTCCGCCGGTCTCTTTGAGGGTCTGGAGGATAAGTACTTTTTCTGCATCCTGAAGGGACGCTGGTTTTTCATGCCTGTTGTTTTCCTGATCTCCTCCATATTTCTGGATAGATAGCGGCAAACTCTTTTCCGTGAGCTGCTCCCCTCTCATCAGGATAATTCCACGCTCAATGGCGTTTTCCAATTCGCGCACATTTCCCGGCCAGGGATAGGACCTGAGCAGTTTCATGCACGCAGGAGTTACCGAATCAACCTGGCGGCGGTTTTTTTCCGCAAAGATTTTCACAAAATAATCGACCAGCAAATCAACATCATTATCTCTTTCTCTTAACGGAGGAACGATGAGCGTAACAACGTTGAGCCGATAGTAAAGATCTTCACGAAACAGACCTTTCTGCACCTCCTGCTCGAGATCCCTGTTGGTCGCAGCGATGATGCGAACATCGACCTTAACCGTGTTCTCGCCGCCTACCCGCTGCAATTCGCCCTCCTGCAGAACCCGCAGCAGTTTGACCTGCATTGCAGGAGTCGTTTCACCAATTTCATCAAGAAACAACGTTCCCTCATCTGCCTGAACAAACTTGCCGTCCCGTCGTCTATCCGCCCCGGTAAATGCACCTTTCTCATGACCGAACAGCTCTGATTCCAGTAAACTTTCAGCCAGCGCAGCGCAATTAACCTTGACGAACGGTCCTCTGCTCCGCTCACTATTATGGTGCAGCGCTTCGGCAACGAGCTCCTTGCCGGTACCCGACTCGCCGGTTACCAGCACGGTTGCTTCAGTTGGGGCGACGTAGCTTATCATCTCCAGCAGCTCAGCCATTGGCAATGAATTACCTATGATTCCGGTTTCAAGAGCATTACTTTCCGGCCTGATCTGCTGTTTTTTCTCCTGCACCCGGTGATGATCGAGAGCACGCTCAAGTGTCAGGCGAAGACGATCAAAATCAAGCGGTTTGGTGAGGTAATCATGGGCTCCCTGCTTAATGATCTCAACCGCATCATCCACCGAAGAATAGGCGGTCATTATTACCACAGGTAAGGCCGGCTTATACCTGTGGATGTAGTCAAAAGCCTCACGGCCGCTCATCCGCGCCATTCTTACGTCCATCAGGACAGCGTCATAAGAGTGTTCTTCTACTGCCTTGACGGCGGTATCGCCATCATCTGCCTCCACACAACGCCAGCCCCACTCTTTCAGCATATTGCAGAGCATGTATCGATGAACCTGTTCGTCATCAACCACAAGAATCGTGGGCTCTTTGTCTGCTCCAGTCACGGTCAGATCCTACGCTTTAATTTTTTTCAGCAGCCAGGCCATGTTCTCGCCCAGCTGTCTCATGGTTTCCATACCCTCCTGGTCATCGGCAACTTCGCCCTTATCTCGGCCAATACCGATATTCCAGTAACTTGATCCGACAATAATCATCTGGCTGATCAGGAAGAAATGATTCATACTGTCAAATGCGTGGATACCTCCGGCACGCCTGACAGCCACCACTGACGCACCAATTTTGCGCTTGTAGAGGTGATCGTTGGCACGTCCCACCATTCCACTCCGGTCAATCAGCGCTTTCATCTCCGTTGAGACATCAGCAAAATAGGTCGGAGAGCCCAGAATTACCGCATCTGCCGTTCTCATTTTAGCAACGCATTCATTGAGCATATCTTCCTTGACTGCACAGGTGCCATCCTTTTCCTTAAAACAGGTCATACATGCCGTGCATCCTCTTAGTCTACTGCCTGCCAGTTCTACAAGTTCGGTCTTGGCACCCGCCTCGGCCAGCGGCTCCAGAACAGTGCTGAGCAGTAAAGCAGTGTTTCCTTTTTTTCGTGCACTTCCACAAAATGCAACAACTTCCATGACAACGCTCCCTTTACTAGAATGAATGATAACAGTATCCGTCCCACTGTGCTGAAACTCTCTTGAGCATAAACTTCAGGACCTGACAGCGAACTTTAAACTTGAACAAATCATATAAACATGGATAAAAGACATAAACAATTCTTTTAATTGACATACTGGTCAGCTCTTGAAGTCGCGTTAGCTGTCGCCTGTCACCCTTTAGCTGATGATCCCTTTATGGAAACGATATTAATTTTGACAACCGGCGGTACCATCGACAAGGTTTATTTTGACGCCAAAAGTGAATACGAGGTTGGGCCTCCCAATATAAAAACGGTATTATCTGAATTGAATCTCGCGATCAATTACCGAATCCTGCCATTAATGAGAAAAGACAGCCTTGATATAACCGCTGAGGACCGCCAGGTTATCAAAGCAGCTCTTGTAAGCGCCCCTGAAAACAAGGTCCTGATCACCCACGGCACAGACACAATGGTTGAAACGGGGAAATCGCTGGTTGGAGTGACGCAGAAAACTGTCGTATTGACCGGCGCCATCGAACCTGCCCTTTTTAAAACAAGCGATGCCCTGTTTAATATCGGCTGCGGTCTCGCCGCAGTACAGACTGCCCCTGTGGGAGTTTATATTGCAATGAACGGCCGTATTTTTGACTGCTGTAAGGTGCGTAAAAATCTGGAGAGAAATCGATTTGAACCAACAGACTGAATATCAGGGCCGCGTAATCATACGAATACATTTGTGGAAATAACATGAAGCGAGAATCAGTTAACAGGCTCGTCCTTTTATTCCTGGTAGTTACCATATCTGCCGTTTTCCTGACCATGATTCATCAGTTTTTAATGCCGATTTTCATGGCAGGCCTGGTTTCTGCAATGGTCAGCCCTGGTCATCAATGGCTCAGCAAGCGGATCGGCGGCCGTGAAAATATTGGTTCAGTCCTCATCATTCTAGCGATCATTTTCCTTATTCTGGGTCCTCTTACTATTCTGGTAAGTGTTGTCGTTGCCCAGGCGATCAGCGTCGGACAGTCTGTCACCCCCTTCGTGCAGGACCTGATCAATGAACCGACGGCAATGAGCAGATATCTTGAGAAACTACCCTATTACGACCAGGTGTTACCCTATCGGGATATCATCATAGAAAAAGCCGGAGAAATTGTCGGGAACGTGAGCTCGTTTCTGATCAACTCTCTGTCATCGTTTACCAGATTGACCATGAGCGCGATATTCGGATCAATAATCATGCTCTATACAATGTTCTATTTTCTCACCATGGGGGACATCCTCCTAAAAAAGATATTGTATTTCCTGCCGCTGCATGACAAAGACGAACAACGGCTGCTTCGGCGTTTTACTTCTGTTGCCCGGGCAACGATTAAGGGGACTCTTATAATCGGCATCATGCAGGGTTCTCTCTGTGGATTCTCCTTTTTCCTGGCGGGTATCAACGGTCCGGTTTTCTGGGGTACCGTTATGGCTGTGACCTCAATAATTCCAGCTTTTGGAACCGCAATTGTCTGGATACCTGCCCTGGTAATCCTGGCGATCATGGGAAATTTTTCAGGAACGATCATTCTCCTGGTGGGCTGCGGGGCTATTGCCGGAAACCTCGACAATATTGTCCGCCCGAGACTTGTTGGAAAAGACACTGAGATGCACGATCTCTACATCCTTTTCAGTACGTTGGGCGGCATCTCCATGTTCGGGATTCTTGGCATTATCATTGGACCGATCATTGCGGCACTTTTCATCACTATCTGGGAAATTTATGGTGATTCATTCAAGGAATACCTTCCAGATGTAGGGGTTATTTCCATTGCGAAAAAGAAAGAAGATAATTGTTCAGCCACTACAGAAAATAAGGAGGACGAGGAATCGCCCTGACGAGCTGACCAGATGGCAGCTTCTCAAAGCTTACATTTTAAAACCGCTGAATCACATCAAACAGTCAATCGGCATACGCATCAAATCGATTCGCAAGAGGAAATTGTAATGAGTTCGGACAATGAACAGATTCATTTCGATATAACACTTGGCAGTGACGACCAGGTGACCATAGAGGCAGAGGGCTGTTCAATCACCTCAGAATATATCGCAGACAAAAGGGTTCGGCGGACAACCATGAACCCGGTAAAAATACTCTTTTCTGCATTTGCCTTGTGAGCATCCATGGACATTCTGGCATTCTGCCGGAAACGAGATATCTCAACCAGCGGAATTACCATCCGTCAACTCGTTGACTGGAACCGCGACAAACCTGATCAGTCCAGAATAACCCTGCAGATCGATCTGCCGCCTTACTTCCCAGAAAAATACGATGAAGTCCTAGGCAGGGCTGTTGACAGGTGCCTGGTGGCAAATCTTGGCCGGGGATTGGATGAAACCAGTTTTGACCGGCAGATCAGCAGAATAGAAAATTCAGAGGAATCAGGGGCCCGATAGAGATTAAATAAAGCGCTGCATCAGTGAATCGATCACCTGATCCATATTTTCTACTGTCGCTCCAAGCTCAGAACAGACCCGAAGAGCATATTCACGCTGCTGGGGGTTTTTCAAGTCACTGATTCTACCAATCCTGTGCGTGCGTCTGCCGATGCAGAAGATCATCTGTTCCAGGGGCTCAAGTTCAAGGAATTGACGTATCGGTGCCATCATTTTTTCTTTATCTCCGGGAAGTATTCCGTCAACTTCCGGGAACAGGTTCAGGACATGATCACTCTTCACCCTGCTCGTTATTCCACTGAGGTTATCAAGAAAACAGAGGAGTTCCCTGGCTGTATCAACCTCCCCCATCTTATCAAAATCCCCATTTTCGAATTGTTCGGTCAGCGGCGCAGAACTGGGCATCGCAAGCGTCCGCAAGCGGATAAAATCCGGGTCTATCTGGTTCAGGGCATCGGCAGTCTCTACTGCGTTTTCACGAGATAATGCATGACCGCCAAGGCCGGGCATATAGTACTCCGAAAGCTCCATCCCGGCTTTTTTTATTTTTTGCCCTGCCCTGATCTGGGTCGCTTTGTCCACTCCCTTTTTAACCAGTTTGAGAACCATATCAGAGCCGGATTCCAGGCCGATGTGAATCCTGTTTAGGCCGGCATCAGCCATTTGGCACAGGTCCTCATCACTGATCCTGGCGATGGTCTTTGACCTGGCGTAGGAGGTTATCCGGGTGACCATCGGAAAGGCCTGTTTGAGGTGACGGAGGATGGTGATGAGATCCTCTGGTTTTATGATCAGGCTGTTTCCGTCCTGAAGAAAAATGGATTTCATGCCCCCCGTAACAAACCCATACGCAGCATGGAATGCTCGCCGATCGCCAGCGCCCTTATCGATCAGACTCTGCAGGTCTGCTCGAGAAATGGTACCTGTCGATTTTCTCGCCTCATCGAGCACCTCTGCATAAAACCGCACTGAATCAATATCCCTGAGCACGTGCTCGACCGGTCGAAGGCTGAATGTACTTGATTTGTAAACAGGGCAAAATGTGCACCTGTTCCATGGACAATTACGGGTAATTCGGATAAGCAGGCTTTCGGCTTCACTGGGGGGCCTGATCGGTCCCTGTTCAAATCCGTTATAGGGTTCCACTCTTTTCATTTTGCATCCATTTAAGCTGCTGTACCATTTACCTGACCGTTTGATTAGCTGTAAACATATTAAATATCTGGTATCGTGTCAGCTCACTATAAGATTAATAGCTTCAACAAACAACAGGAGGAACAGATGGTTACCTCAATTATCCTGATAAACGCGGAGCGTACAAGAATCAACGACATTGCCGAGCAGCTGCAGGAGACCAAGGGTATCTCTGAAGTATACTCAGTAAGCGGCTCCTATGACCTGATCGCAATTGTACGGGTGGCAAACAATGATGATCTCGCAGATCTGGTAACTGGAAAAATGAACAGGATTGACGGGATAACTCACACGGAAACAATGCTTGCTTTCAAGGCCTATTCCCGGCATGACCTAGAGTCAATGTTTGCCCTGGGAATGTAGATATCCGCTCTCATACCTGCAGCCCTCTCTGCCTTTATAAACCGCAGCACTGCAAGAATTACAGGGAAGGTTCAGATTCAGATTTCGCTGCCTTTTTTTTCCTGTGCCCGTCGTTTATTCTCAACCGGGTTGACATCAGAACAGGGCACCGCTGCAAGGCATTTACCGCACACATCGGCATACCCCAGGGCCCGATGCTCCTCAACATTTTTCAAGAGCATGTCATAGCACCTAAAGCGGTCGAAGGAGGTTTCAAAAAGCGCCTCGTTAACGCATTTGCGAACGCATTTTTTACAGCTGCCGTCATCTTTATAAAGACATGCTTCACGCTCAGGACGTTTATCCGCTTCTATGGCTGCAGATGTTATAAAACTCCCGATCCTGCCTGCGCATCCTTTTTCGGTAATCAGCATGTTGTTGAGCCCGAAACGGCCAAGCCCCGCAATAAAGGCTATATGCCGGTGGGACCAGTTGCTGATAAGCTTGTCCTCGATCCAGTTATGCGTAGCGGGAATCGTTGCTGAATGATGACCTTCTGCTTCAAACAGTTCACTCAGGTGACGGTTCAGTTGAGCGATTAACTCATTGGTCTCAATATAACCGACTGCCCATTCCCGCGAACTCAGACCTTGCCGGCTGTTTGCTATTGATACCGACCTGGCAAACGGCAGAAAAAATGCAATGACACTCCTCGCATCTGAAAGCAGCTCAGAAGGCAGCGCATGTGTTGAAATCACCACCTCTTGCAATTTCACAAAAAGCGGGTCACGACCATCGGCGAAACCGACAAGAGGTTCACCCCATTCGGTTGTACGACGCTGGCTGTTCTGATAATCTGCCACAAATTTTTTAATTTCCTGCACGACCCTCTGTTTCATATTACTGCTCCAGCTCCTCCTGATCTGAGACAATCGAATATTTTTTAGTTCTGTTCAAAACTGAATTTGATTACGCACCTGCCGTCTCCATTCGCAAGACTCAGCTCTATTGAATGAATGGGCTTCAATCTGACTGTTTTCATTACACCGTTTCCAATTTCCTGACAACCGTGGCATGCCAGTAAGAATCATGCAGCCCCCAGAGCTTCTTCACTCGGTTAGGTTGTTCGCTACGACCATCCACGGAATTTCCTCACTGTAACTAGTACTCTACTCTCACCGAGCTGTTTCCAGTTATTTTTATCCAGTAATAGAGATGAAAGATTAAACCTGCTCGGAGCACCTATCGGGGCCTCTTACTTCGAGGAAGACATCGATTTCGCTCTCCGGTAACTCAAATACATCATGGCAGCAATAAGCGGGATAATTGTAATGGCTATCAGGTTACCTTTAAAGAGGTGGATCAGAAAGAATCGTGCATGATTCCCGCCATCGGTGAAGGCCGTAATCAGCTGTCCATCGCCAACAGTGATCCCTGTATCTGCTGACAAGGCGGTGATAAGCGGAGACAGATTACTTGAAATAAGGAGGAACGTTGCCACAACAGGAATGCCTGTCAGAACCCCGCGAATCACATTTCCCCTGCTCACAAGAACGGATAACGACATTATGGAAATAAGGTTTGGCAGATCGCCCAGCGGAAGAGTCTTGTTTCCGGGAATAATTAAAGAGAGGGCCAAGGCAATCGGCATAAGGATGAGACCAGTAATCATCACTGACTTATGGTTCATTATGACACCGGTATCAACCGCCACATAGAGTTCCTCTTTATCAGGGAAACGCTGCTGAATCCACTGTTTGAGAGATTCAGACACAGGGCTGATGCCGTCTGCTATCAGCTGCCCGCATTTTGGCAGAAGAAACATTACCGCCGCGAGGTGTATACTCAGTTCCAGGATCATTTTAACTGAATAGCCAGCCGCTGCCCCAAGTAAAACACCTATTAAAACACCAATGATCATCGGTTCACCGAGGAGCCCGACCCGTCTGTTCTCTTTTTCAGGATTGAATTCCAAGGCGTTGAAAATTGGGATCTTGTCGTAAAGATAATCCATGGTTACTGCAAACGGCACGATACCAACCACCGAAACAGGGGCAATGGTCACACCTTTGAGATTTGTCTGCTGTTCTATATGCGGCGCCGACCAATCGGCCATCTTGATGGTATAGATCGTAATCAGGGTAACGGCTGTCAAACCCAGAGCCAGGTTCTGCGAAGTGGCCAGAATGAATGCACCGGCGAGGGCAAGGTGCCAGTAATTCCAGATATCGATATATATTGTCCTGGTGGTGTTTGTTGCTATCATCAATACATTCAGTGCGATAATAAGCGGAATTGAAACCGGAGCAAGAGAAGAGCTCCAGGTTATGGCAGCCAGCGGCGGCCAGCCCACATCCAAAACTGGAAAATCAAGATTTCTAATGAGGACAATGGCTTCCACTGCCGGTTTGATGTTTTCGACAAAAAAGGCGAAGATAATAAAAATCCCGGCAAAACCTACCCCCATTCTCAATGAGGAGAGAAAGGCCTGAGAGACATTCATTCTGACAAGCATTGCAATCACAAAGATAAAAAATGGCAGCATTACATATGCTTGGAAACTGAAGAATTGATCAAGAATCGATTTGAAAATGTCCATTTGCTGTTGTCCATGCAGGGTCTGTTCAAAAGACACTGGTACCATTTACGATGTCAGAAATAAACCATTCAACAAGATTCACTATTACCGGTCCACGATGAACCTGGACGAAAGGGGTGTTACAGCTCCCTGCCTACGGGTGTTTCTCCAGCCGTATTCTGCTGCCCCACAGGATTGTCGGGGTTTTCAACCGGCATATGGCGTCTTAGATGTTCAATGTCCACGAGGTCGCCGTATTTTTGCTTAATTGCCGCGAGGGCATCCTGGCGTTTACTGAAAATATGACCTTCACCTATTTTGTCATACAATCCCGTGCGCTTGAGCACATCTGTTACCTTGAATTTTGGACGCGTAATAAAAAACTCAATGCCTGCTTCTCTAAACCATTCTGACATATGTGCCAGCATCTCCTCCCCGGTTGTGTCAATCTGTTCAACCGCCTCGATATCAAGAATGGCAACTTTTAATCGCGGTTTATCAGCGACAGCGTTGACCAGTCGTTTCTCCAGATAGCCCGCATTGACAAAATACAAATCGCCGTCATAACGAAAAAAAGCCAGGGTTTCACTGGTTTCCATGCCAAATAAATGAGCATCTCGCAAGGTGCCGTCTTCATGCATGGCGACTTCGGCAAAGTGGGGACGCATGGTACGGTAGATATAAAAGGCCAGCGATATTGCTATGCCGATATAGACTCCTTTTTCAAGATGCGGAGCAAAGTAAATAGTGGTGTTGAACACCACCAGGGCCACGACGGTATCATGCCAGTTGACTTTCCAGGAATGTACCAGAGGGGCTATCTGAAATAATGATGCAACAGCAACGATAATTACAGCTGCGAGGGTGGCGATCGGCAAGTGATACATCAATGGAGTCAGGAATAACAAGGTTATGCCGACAATGACTCCAGAAATCACTGCGGCAAAGCCGGTTTTCGCACCTGCATCAAAGGCGATAGCCGTCCGTGAAAAAGATCCCGATACCGGGTAACCCTGGGTAACACCAGCTATCAGATTGGCCAGTCCTTTCCCCACCATTTCCTGATCTGCAGAAAGACGCTGGCGCGTTTTAGAGGCAACCGCTTTTGCCACAGAAAAAGCTTCCACAAAACTTAAAAAGGCAATCATACCTGCCGGCAGCATTAAATCCTTTATGTGTTCAGGGTTATATTCAGGCCAGGCAAACGAAGGTAACCCCGCCGGCACATCACCGACAACAGCCCCCCCCTTATCCGCATAGCCAGTTAACCAGGCGACAAAGGTAGTTATAACGACAGTAAAGAGAATTCCGGGTAATTTCGGCGTAAACAGTTTGAATAGAATTAACAGGATGATTGAAAAAAGCCCCATGAACATTGTCATCAAATCTGTCTGTTCCGGTATGGCTCTGACCAGATTCCAAAGTGTCTCGTGCAGATAGTGACCGGGATCAACACTGATGCCGAATATCTTGCCAAGCTGCATACTCGCAATGACAAGGGCAGCAGCGTTGGTAAAACCCAAGACCACGGAGTGTGACAGGAAATCAACCATGATGCCCAGACGCAAAAAGCCTAGAATTAACTGAATTCCTCCGGCAATCAATGCCAGCAGTGCGGCATACATGATAGTCTGCTCGGCATTCAAAGCCAGTGGAGCCAGTGCCGCAGCGGTCATCAGTGAGATGACGGCAACCGGTCCATTCTGCAGCTGCTTTGAGGAACCAAATATCGCCGCGACAATGGGAACCAGAAAAGAGGCATACAAACCATAGTGCGGAGGTAGTCCTGCAAGTTGTGCGTAGGCCATAGCTTGCGGTATGAGAACAAGCGCCACCGTTATACCGGCAATTATATCTGCCTTCAGTATGGCAGGGTTTTTCAACTCACCGATCCAGGAGAGGAAGGGGATAAAACGCAGCCTTGCTTCCTTCAGCGTTTCAGACAGAAATGTATTCATATCTTTTCGTATGCGATACTAGATTATCAATATTCACAAATTGTTATCTGGGGACGTGCCCTTTAGTATAATCATTTAAGAGTCGGTCTGCAGAAATCCTCAGCTCCCGTACTCTTCCAGGATTTCGTAATCATCACTGGCAGCAAGACAACCGAAAGCGGAAAATGGCAGGTATCTCACGCTGGGTCTTGTCAGCTCTTAATTGAGAGTCCCACTAACTACATTTCAAATTATTTCTGGAAATTCTGACGAATCAGATGCAGGTGGAGCTCCTGTTCCGGCAGCAATCCACCTGTTCTGGGCGAGACAGGGACAACAGGTGATTAATCTAACTTGGGAATTGTTATTTCTTTTCCTCCAGCCGCGGCCGACACATATGCGCTATAAACGGTCAGGATTGTATCTGCTGCAAGCAGGCTGCTTGACTGAGGAGCGGCTCCAGTGGCCGTGCATTGATAAAAATCCTGTGTCTCGCTCTGGTAGCCTGTATACCAATCTTCGTCCGGTGAAATATTCGACCAGCCTTCTTTTGTCTCGATCTTCTCAACTACATAAATATCCTTAAACTGGGATCCCCGGGGATTAAATGTCTTCATTGAATCATTCGGGTTAATGTTGACGATGGTCCTATGGTTGTTAGCCGTTATCTCAATCCAGTTGTGGACACCACCGAGTACCAGTTCCGAGGCAAAAATATCTGCAAACATGCCATCCTCAAAGACAATATGCATCACCCCAAAGTCCTCGATATCGGTGTAGCCCGTTTTTATAAATCCCTGATCGCGATATTGCTCTGAGCGGGTTACTGAATGAACCCGTGACGATACTGTTGCCGGGCGAATTGGTTTCCCCTGGGACACCATCCCCTCTATCTGTTTCAGGTAGAGTACTGCACCGAGTGGATGTACCGCTTTGCCCATGATTGATCCACCACCGGAACATGACCATATCCCATAAAACGGCGAGTGAGAACCGGAATGGGATTCTTCACCATGCATCCAGACAATCTGGGCTCCTGTCTTTTCAAGAATCTCTTTCTCCTTCTGTATTCCTGGGGCATATACCCAGTTTTCGGCGTAGCATATCTGGCCATTGCTTGCAGCTTCAGCCTTCAGCAGGTTCTGAACACTTTGTATTGCCTGTTTAAGGCCTCTCTGCCTGTCGAAAGTATCACCTGAAAACTGTGCATCACCCTCACCAAAATATCCGGTAAAGGGTTTTTCGATAATCACGCTTTTGTCCTGCTTAAGTACCTCGATACCAATAGCTTCATGCGTTGACGGTGGTGTACAGACATGGATAACATCGCACCGAGCAATCAATGAATCCAGGCTGGAAAATGATTTAAGCCTGTGGTCTTCTGCAAACTTCAGGCAATGCTGCTCTGTAGGGGAATAAACGCCGACGATCTCTGCCTGCACCCCGTATACCTTTCTTATTGCCTCAACATGAAAATGTGCAGCAAACCCAGATCCGACTATTCCGGCACGTACGTTTTTTGTAGAATTACTCATCGCTTCTCCTTTTAAACAGGATCTTAATGTTCAGTTTAAGCAGAGCTATAACCGACTGAAACCACCGGGCTTTGCTTATCAATGTTAAAATAATCAAAGAAATAAGAACGATACAGATTGGTCTTGAGATAAACGGCAGAATCTCGCCCTCCGCAATAACCAATGCTCGCCTGAAGTTGGTGTCGAGCATATTTCCAAGGATCAGTCCGAGAATCATCGGAGCAACCGGA
Source organism: uncultured delta proteobacterium (assembly GCA_963710015.1). GTDB lineage: Bacteria > Desulfobacterota > Desulfobulbia > Desulfobulbales > Desulfocapsaceae > MADRE3. Next base: position 18,391 of record CAVPYP010000020.1, read on the forward strand.
TATTCCATTTCCAGCATGACGAAGCCAAGGATACCGAAGAAAACCATTACACGAACATCAAAAATTCTGCTTTGAATTGCAAATGAGCCCACCACGCAGAGGGTGAATATAAGGGGCATTAATTTTGTCCTGGGCACCTGAAGTATCTTGACGATATGTTTCACCATGGACAACCCCAGAACAAACATCGCACAGGTGGCCAGGAAAACCATGGCCACCACCTTATAGACAAAGTCAGGTGACTCTATCATAATGAGCGGACCCGGGCGCACACCATGGATAAACATGGCCGCAAGAAGTACTGCAGCAGGTGCAGACCCTGGTATCCCCAGTGACAAAACGGGGATAACGGCACCGGCGACAGCGGCATTGTTGCCGGTTTCTGAGGCAATCAGCCCTTCAACGCTTCCCTTGCCAAATTTTTCCGGCTCTTTGCTTCCGCGTTTGGCAAAGTCATAGCTCACCCATGCCGCAATATCTTCCCCTACTCCAGGAATAGCGCCGATCAGTGTACCGATAAGCCCGGAACGTATGATTGTTTTCCGGTATCTGAAAATCTCTCTGAAGCTGGGAAGGATGCGCTTGATACTCGTTTTCACCACGTTGACATGACGATATTTCATCATCGACAGGATTTCAGCAAACCCAAAGGCACCAACCATTGCCGGAATAAGATTTATACCTCCTGAGAGGTTTGTGTTGCCAAATGAAAATCGAACATGACCATGGATCCCTTCCATGCCGATCAGCGCGATGAAAATTCCGAGAAAACCCGAAATCCATCCTTTAATCGGGTCTTTCGGGGCAGTCAGGTTTCCGGAGATGACAATTCCGAATACCGCAAGCCAGAAGAATTCAAAAGATTGGAAATTAAGGGCAAAATTGCCAAGCAGCGGAGTGAAAAAAGCCAGCAGGACCATACCGATAATTGAGCCCAGGAAACTTCCGGTTGTACTTATCCCGATGGCCCTGCCTGACTCTCCCTTCAGCGCCAGTGGGTGTCCATCCATAGCTGTTGCAGCATTGGCAGGGGTACCTGGAATATTTAACAATATGGCGCTTCTGCCCCCGCCATAAATAGCACCTATATACATACAGATAAGGATTAAAATAGCATTTTCCGGAGGCATACTGAAGGTCAGCGTGGTCATCAAAGCAACACCCATTGTTGCCGTAAGACCAGGGAGCATGCCCACTATGATGCCAAGCTGCGTGCTCCATAATATGTCAAATATCGTCCTTACCGTCAGAAACCCCAGCAAGCCATCAAAAAAATATTTTACCCCTTCAAACATGCCAGCCTCATGGGAGATCAACAAGAAACAGCTTTTGAAATACAATCGATATTAACACAGAAGCAACCACTGATTGGATCATGGCGAAGAGAAACATTCTTTTTTGACGCCGGAGTGCAATTCCTGCTTTGAACTCAAATAGACAGATAAACGTGAAAATATAAAGAGCAGTAGAGAATGAATAATCTAATCGACCGAGAAACCCGATGGCATAAATGAGCGAGATCACAAGGGTCAGCAGTACCCTGAATCCAGCGCCTTGATGTTGGTTTTCAGAACTCATGCCGGTTTCTTTGTGAAACAACCTGTAACCGCCTCTGCGGATTGAGCGAACGAAGAGGATAAGCGCAAGAGAAAGAAGGACGATACCGATCATTCCCGGAACCACGCCCGGAGCCGAGAATGGGTCGATGCCACGCCGTTCGAGCCTCGGCATTTCATATGACATTACTATAACTGAAACACTGAAAGTAATCAGGATAATGGAGGTAATAAAGTCTTTCCTGACCATCTTTTTGTCGTCCATCCGGGTTTGCTTAACATATAAAGATTTGCCATGAGCTCCCGGTTATGTGGGTAACCGGGAACGCTCATGGCAACGGATTGATTTATGGGCGAGGAATTCCAATTGTTGATGGGTCGATGCTGGCATCTCCACTGTCGAATTTCAGCCAGGCATCAAGCTGGACCATCGGAAAAGCTTTTTTCATGGCGCTCTCACCAGTTGCCGGATCAAAAATCATGGCATTCTGGGAAGCAAAGGTTTTCAGCCCCTGATCATTTTTCAGGGAATCATTCCAGATCGAGGTCATCGTGTCCACCACCTCCTGCGGAACTCCTTTGGGCACAAATATACCAAAATAAATCGGAGCTGTTACAAAATCGGGAATCCATTCTTTGACTGAAGGGATTTCCTTGTCATATCCTTCAATACTGAGAGGAGCATCTGCAAGTACAGCAAGTGCTCTCAGTTTGCCGGCCTTGAGCATATCAACTTCTTCTTTTGCAAGTTGCGGAACAACATCGCATTCCCCTGCTACCGTTGCAATAACTGCCGAATTACCACCGTCATAGGATACATGCTTGTAATCAATATCGGTATAAGACTTGATCATTTCGATGGCGGTATGTCCTGCCGAGTTAACACCGGCAGTGGCTACCTTGATTTTGCCGGGATTTGCCTTAAATGCTTCAAGAAGTTCGCCAAAATCTTGATATGGTGAGGAGGCGTTGACGGCCACGACATTGGGAATGGCGAAATTCAGGTACAGATGCCAGTCTTCCAGCGTTGTATCCAATAATCCCTGCACTTTATAGACACCAAGGTCTTTTACGGCGCCTGCGGTCCAGTAAAGTCCCTCTTTGGGCTTATCCAGAACGTTTTTAGTACCGACAGAGCCGGAAGCACCAGGCTGATTGACCACAACAATTTTCTGGCCAAGAATTTTTTCCACAACCATTGCCGTTTGCCTGGAGACACCATCAGTTGCACCGCCGGCACCCCAGGGAACCACAAGATTTACTGGTTTATTCGGTTTCCAGGCGTTCTCAGCAGATACATCGCCAACAGACAGCATGCCAACAACCAACCCGGAAGTTACGGCCAAAGCAATAAAGAATTTAGTGACGCTTTTCATAGTACTCTCCTCTGATAGGTTTATTATGTTTTTGTTGTGCTGAAAGTAATCCCAGCCTCCTCTGCCAGTGCAACGAGCTGATTACCGTAGTCAATAAAATTATTCCAGCGCTCCTCGAAGGACGCTTTTTTGGAAGGATCGTGGTAAACAACGGCCATATGCGGTTCTATGGATATCGGTATCGCCATATCGTTTTCACCAATAACGCCAAGAATTTCGTTCACCCCGCCGCTTCCCTCTCCTGGAAAGGTATACTGAACCATACCATTTTCCAACCGGGCATCTTTTATGTGAAGATAGGCAACATGCTTGCGAACCTCCCGAAAGAACCTGTAAGAGTCCTGGTAGGAATACGGTTCAGGCCCATAGATGTATTTCATCGACACCGGGTTACCAGTGTCAAATACCAGTTTCAGTGCCGGGGAGTCTACTTTTTCAAGTAAACGAAGGGAATGATGGCAGCTCTGCCCTCCCCAGGTTTCACAATTTTCATGTAGGCAGATGAGGCCATGGTCCTCTGCCACTTGAACGATTTGTTTGATATTCTCAATAATCACGGTCTCTATGTCACTGCCCAGCTCGCTGGGATTCTCAACCTTGTAACTCATGATTCTGATAAATCGAACGCCCGCTTTTTTCATATGGCGGACAGATTGTTTCATTTCTGCCAGGTCGAGCTCGAAAGAATCCTGAGCTGACCGGCTCCAGTTGGCAACACTGCTGCCGAAACAGGCAATCTCTATATTGTTCTCTGTGAGCTGATCATATACCCGGTCAAACTCACTATCACTTAGGCTGCTTACATTTTTGCCGTTCACGGTGCGCAAATCGATGTGTGCCCAGCCAAGTTCTTTCAGGGCCTTGATCTGAAGAGTCAGATCATCAGACACCTCATCGGTAAAACCGGAAATTATCGTGGAAGCAGTCATCAATGATAGTACCCAATAGGAATTGAACGGTACCCACGGATCCCAAAACACAGAGAGGTCCGGGATATTGCTGTTCGTATCCTAGCCTAAACATGCAACTCAATCAACAATTACAATGATAATGAAAACATATAAATGCGAAAAATAGAAAGGTGACTGTCAGAAAAGAGATTCAACACTGTCCAGATCAAGCGGTGTCTGGCGCAGAAGCCGGTCAGCCTCCCGATAGGTAATGATATCTCCGATATCGAGGCGCGAGGAGTTCAGCCTGACAGCCTTCACCCACTCTAACTGACTGAGATAGTCGATAAAGTAGCCAGGTGCATCGTGATTGCCGGTGGTCTCAAGAAAATTCTCCAGTCGGTGCCAGACAGAAGGTTGAAAGAAATAGAGCGGCGGGGATGTCCATGTTGACGGCGGCAGCTTCGGCTTTTCATGTAATTTTACCACCTGATCATCATCTGCCAGCTCAAGGACGCCGGTTCTCTGGAGCTTGGCCAGATCAGTTTCGATCAAGGCAGGAATGCAATGGACGTTACCTTTCTGAAATATCTCCCATAACTGCTTTATCGGGAACCTGTATATATTATCCCCGCCAGACACCAATAACCTGCCGGGTTTCCCAATTTTCTCCAAGGCCAGAAAAAGATCTCCTGCAGCCCCAAGGCGATGTTCATTATCGGTGCAGCCGTTATTGTGAATGAGTATGGATGCGCTGCCAAATTCACCACGATTCGTTTTATTCAGATACCATTTTTGAAAATGCTCATAAAACCGGTCATTCGTTACAATGTGAACTGCCTGAATATCAGGAAGTGCAACAACCTGATCAATGAGGTAATCAACTACTGGTGTCCCTGCAACCTCAAGGAGCGGCTTGGGGAAATTTTCCGTCAAAGGATACATCCGGGTAGCGAACCCCGCACAGAGGATAACAGCATTCATATAAAACAAATTCCATTTCCAGAATGAGCCAGATAGACACGTGCCTGCCCGGCTGACTCAGGGTGTAATTTACGGTAGGTTGCTCTGATATTGGCAACGGCCTCAGCAGCATGCTGAGGCCTTATAAACCCGACGACACAGCCGCCAAAGCCGCCTCCCATGAACCGTGACCCCAGAACACCCTTTTCGGAGCTGACAATCTGCTGTAAATCGTAAATGGCTTGAATTCCGCATTCATATTTTTCCATGGAACTCTTGCAGGATTCGTTCATCATATGACCAAATTCTTCGATCCCCCTGCTCGTCCAGGCTTCAACACCGTCCCTGACGCGCTGGGATTCACTGAAAAAGTGCTGACATCTTCTTTCCAGATGTGGTTCAAGGCTCTGTTTAAAACGCTGGAAGTCCTCAAACGGCACGTCGGATAAAAGGCTGACAGACTCCTTTCCGGCCATGAGGGAGAGTTGTTCTGCGGCCGTTCGGCATTCATCCACCCGGGAATTATAACCCATGGTCGTCAGCTCCCGCGAGTACCCGGAATATACAACGATAATTCGGTAACCGTCCTCACCGAACCGGTCAGGCAGGTGGGTTACCACTTTTCCCTTGGTGTTAATATGCAGGAGACTGCCCCGCCGCCCAAAAACGATGCTTGTTTGATCGAGGATACCGTTATTGAGACCGATGTATTTGTTTTCTGCGTTATGGGTAAGATCTACATACTCCCACGGTTCAATTTCAAGTGAATTTACCTGGGCGAAGGCATGGAGATAGGCCAGAAGAACCGATGCTGAGGAGCTCAATCCACACCCGGGAAGCATACCGTCCAGGATACCGACTACGCCGTTTTTAATATCATATTTTTCCTGCAGGGAAAGCGCTGCGGCTCTTGGATAAACACCCCAGAAACTGCCGGAAGATTCTGCAATGTCAGCCAGGTTGAAACTGACAGTTCCCGGATAATTCTTACTGCAAAGCTTCACCTCACCGTCACTGCTTGGATAAAAGGCCATCAGCGTAAAGGCGTTAATGGTCATACCGAGAACCGCCCCACCCTGGTGGTCAATGTGTGCTCCCAGCGGGCAGATTCGGTAAGGTGAGGCGATAACGCCTATGTTGTCCTCAGAGACATCTTCCTGCAAGCACAGGGATTCAACAATCTTTTTTTTCTGCTCTTTGAGACCTGGAAATTCCAATGTTCTATGTCCTCTGTTTCTAATTACCTGTTGTTCTGTTATTCCGACAGTGAATGTACTCAGCATTCAAGATCTACCACAAATAGCTGATTTTTAGAAATCTTTTAACACTCCTTATAGTGTAAAACCTCCAGCCCGTATTTGATCTGGCTGGAAATCAGCCTGAAATTCATCATTACTCAATCTCGCCCTTGGTACTGTTTATCACTTAACATGTCTGGATCTCAGACAGATCATCTACAAATGAAGGCCGACTTCCGAAAAACTATTATTCCGGGCGCTCGGCAGCATATCCTCTCCTTTTTTGAATAGGAGAAAAACATCCAATCTGTTATGCTTATCACTTAACAATATCGTTAGGCATTTATTCGTGAGAGGATCAATTCTGACCAAAAACATGCCATACCTGGAGCAGACGCTATGAAAATTTTAATATGGTTTTTTTTACTATTACTCCTTGCTGTAACCACCGGGCCATTGTCTGCCGAGAATACCCCGGCACCCTCAAACAACATTTCCTACCCCACAGGCTGGCAGAACTGGGCGGCTATTGCAGTGACCCACCGCATCGACAACAATACCTTGCGGATCATTCTGGGAAATGATATCGCCGTACGGGCAGCCAGAAGCGGTACTACCAATCCCTGGCCTGACAACGCAATCCTGGGCAAAGTGGTGTGGAAAGAAAAAAGGCTGCCGGATTGGGACGAAGCTGTCGTCCCGGCAGCGTTAGTTCATGTCGAATTCATGTTCAAAGATTCACAAAAATTCAGTGAAGGATATGGCTGGGGCTGGGCACGCTGGCTCGGGGAAGAACAAACGCCTTTTAACAAGGGCTCTGAATCCTGCGTCTCATGTCATACTCCGGTAGAGGAACGCGACTGGGTATTCACTGAACCAGCTCTCTTTCCAAAATAGATAATTAGAATGGTGAATGAGGAACCGTTATGGGATGTTGCGGTTCACGGCTTGAGAATAATTACTGCGATAGCCATTCACTGATCAAGCCATTGCTGGTAAGCTTGGTTTGCAGACTGACCGCAAACCAAGCCAGAGAGAGGATGGTTATCACCTCGAAAGGCAGAAAGAGAAGTTAATTTTAGATAGTCTCTTGGTTATTTTCCCTCGCTTCTGATATAGTTGATGACCTCCCAGATCTGTTCATCGGTGAGATCTTCATTAAAAGAAGGCATATCGCCTCTTCCTTCCTTTATTTTCCAAAAGAAATCGCCATCTGGGTGCATTTTGATTCGCTCTTTCAAATTTGGCGGATTCTTTTCAAGTCCAAGTGTCCTGGCATCAAGCCCTTCGACATTCTCACCATGACAGGCGGAGCAGTTCTGGAGATAAAGTTTTTTTCCCCTTGCGACCGAGTTGTTATCAGCCGGTACCGGATTCAGGGCATGGGCCTCCTGTTCAGGAGCCATCCACATATCTGGATCCATTGCTTTATGCGCCAGGCTTTCATTGGCATGCAACCCAAGAGCTATAACAACAACGATGCAAAACCTAATCAAACTCATTGCCTTCACTCCATATCCCACAACTTTTAATCTTTTGGCCGTCGAAGCTAGAAGCGTATCTGCAATCCTGCACCGAAGCCGTATTCAGAGTGCCAGTTACCAATAACAGAGAAGTCTTTTGATATCAGATAGGTCAATCCGACCTTCCCTTCCCATTGTGTATGCGTATCATACTCCACTTCCCCATGAAGTCCAAGCCGTGGTGTAAGTTCTAACTCTTTTTCGAGAAAGAACCTGGCACCCCCATCACTGTCAACCCAGGCGGCAGAGTTTATATTGAGCGGGAGAAGGTACCTCGCGCCAAGAACACCACGCGTTTCATCGCTAATCGAGCCTTCTCCAAGAAAATCTGCACCAATAAAAAAAGAGCTGAATCGGTTGACATGGTAACCAGCAGTCACCACCCCTTCCCACTCCGTCTCGTCTACCCGTTGCCAACCTGCCTCCCAGAGCGCCTCAAAGGTATACCTGCTGTTCTCCAAGGTCAGGGCACCTTCTGTCATATTACTCGAGATGTCAGCCATCCCATAAAAGTAGAAAGGGTCTTTATAGAGCCGCTCTCTGACACTGGCCACATCTGAGCCGGGCTCAAAACCCTCATAATGGACTAACCGAGCCATCCCTGATTTCATATGGTAGAGCAGGTGGCAGTGGAAAAACCAGTCCCCGACCTCGTCCCCGTAAAATTCAATCACCGTTGTCGTCATTGGAGCGACATCAACTGTATGCTTGAGCGGAGAATAGTCACCTTGGCCATTGATCACACGAAAAAAGTGACCATGCAGGTGCATGGGATGGTGCATCATCGTTCGGTTGATCATGATAAAACGGGTAATTTCGCCTTCTCTGATCCTGATCGAATCAGTTTCAGACAGTGGTTTGTTGTTCAGGAACCAGGTGTAACGCTCCATATCGCCATCGAGTGTCATCCGTACCTCACGAACCGCTGCGCCAGAAGGCATCTTGGTCGGGTTCTGGGCCTTGAGAAACTGATAGGGTGTACCAGGCCGTTCAACTCCTCCTTCACTCGCACGATCTTGTCGGGAGGCGATATCGGTCTCAAGAAATCCGAATTTATTTCCAAAAGACCTTGCCGAAGAGACATCATCATTCTTTTTTTCACCTGTTGCCTCGACCTGCTTCATGGTATGAGAACCCATCGCAGCCTTATCGCCGGATTGGTCCGGAGACATCCCGGCATCACCTTGATTTGTCATTGTCTCAGAGTGACTCATGCCTGACTGTCCATGATCCATTTTTTCATGAGTCTTTGGAGGCACTGCCGGACTTGAACTTCCTGCAGTGGTTGAAGTCACCATCTTGCCATGGTCGACCGGCATTTCCATGCTGCCCCTCATTTCACCTTCTGCAGGGCTATGGAGCGCTCCGGGTTTCATGGTCCCGTGCGATTTTTCGGGATCTGCATTCATCTCGCCAGCCATCTGGTGGCCACTCATGCCCTCATGCATTGCCTCACTGGGCATCTGATGGATTGAATGCTCCATTCCCGGCCCATCAAAGATACCATCTTCGACCAGATGATCAGACATTCCCATACTGCCTGCAGGGGTGAGTGCAAAAACGGAGCCCATTGCAGCATGCTCCATGGGTTCATAAAGATTGGGTTTTGGAATAGATCGGGCAGGATATTGTCTCCCCTCCCCCAGCCATGTCGAAGTAAAGCCAGAACCATCGTGAGCAGTTGCCCTCAATTCATAAGATCCGTCTTTCGGCATCTCAACCAGGACATCATAGGTTTCTGCAACGCCAATGAGAAAGAGATCTCTCTCGAAGGGTTTTACCAGCTGGCCATCAGCACTGATAACAGTCATCGGTCCACCAGAAAAATTGACATGAAAATAGGTTGTGGCCGAGCCATTTATTACTCTTAATCGAACAGTTTCTCCGGGTTTTGCTTCTAGTTTTGCAACCGGTTCACCATTTGACAGAAAGTAGTCGTATGCCACATCGGCAAGATCCATCGCCGGCATGCGCTGCAGTTCACGCATGAAGTAGTCTCCGAGTCTGCCGGCCTTTGCCGCACCGAAAATACTTTGAGCTGAACCTTTCTGGAGCGAATACCACTCGCTTCCTCTCTTGAGAGTCTTTATAACTGACCCCGGCAAATCAGTGGTCCAGTCTGAAAGCAGAATTACCTGATCCCTGTCGATACCAGTGCTATCATCTCCGATTACAATTGAACCATAAAGTCCTCGCTGCTCCTGGAGTTCTGAATGAGAGTGATACCAGTACGTCCCGGTCTGTCTGATCGGAAATTCATAAACAAATGTTTCCCCTGGTTCTATCGGAGCCTGGGTTATAAAAGGAACTCCATCCATATTAGGAGGAACCAATATGCCATGCCAGTGAATCGATGAACTTACCGGCAGCGCATTGGTAACGTCTATTCGAGCAAGATCTCCCTGGTCAAAATACAATGTAGGACCTGGGATCGTACCGTTTATGGTCATACCAACTGCAGATTTGTCTCTTATGGTGATATCTTGCAGAGCGAGGGTCAGGTTATATTCTCGAACCGCTCCATAAGTAAACGTCGAAAAAAAGGATAAGCCGCTCAAAATGATAAAAAACACCTGTGTTTTCATTATATTCTCCAATAGATTTGCCCTACTGTGCAAAAATCGCAGCTATATCAAAGACAGAATATAGTGATCCACTGTTGGCTATACAATAGAAGACCGTGAAAGACTTTCCTGGTACCTGGGGACATAAGCCGCTGTAGTATATTTAGGCAACACAGTGATAATTAGGCGTACACTTGTGTCTTATTTCTGTACTTACAGTAAAAGATTTTTATTTTATAAAATTGACGAACTAAAAGCGTTCCAAACCCATTCGTCCAGAGTTGACTTCACAAATCAAAACATTTGAATCCATCTACTCTTGACATGATTCACCTAAGCTCATTTGTGAATCTGAGTTTTAGAAACACTTAATACTTTTCCTGTGAGCCCACTGATTAATGGCAGTCCCCTGAGATTTCCCATCGTCCCAGACCTGCAGAGAATCACTTTGGTTCTTCGCAATCTGAAGGGAGATCGCTTCTTGACAGCATTCCTTAGACGATTAAAGTCTCTCATGGTATATCAAACTTTACTATTTATTCTTTTAGTAGAAATCTTCCAAATCAACTTGAAGATATAGAGACTTCAGATTCTGACACTTTGACAACCAAGATTATAGGCGAAATCCATGAAACCTAGAGTGAAATTTGCACCATTACAAAAAACCACATTAATCATCCTTACTATTTTTCTACTTTTGGGATGCGCTGTGTCTAAAAAAGATCAGTTCGAACGAGCAATGATGGCGAAAGGAGTTGAACCTCTATCTGGCGCTCAGCTAAGAAAAATAATGTCTAATGCAAATCTGTATGAGAAACATCCGACAAAATATGAGGGTGAATTTCATTACTCTGCCGATGGATCAGCTGACGGAAAAATTTGGGGATCTTTTGGCGAGAAAATCTACATCGGTAAATGGTACATCAATGATGTGGGAGCAATGTGCCAGACGTGGGATACTCAAGAAAGTTGTTACTTATATTATCCCGGAAAGGGTAATAATGAATATACCAGGGTTCAATTATCCGGACCGCAATCTATGTCTTGGCCTGATGGATTAACTCCAGTTATCATATCATCTGGGATGTAAACGTTATATGAATTAACGACAAAGGCGGGGTCAGATATGGCTCTGCCTTTTCTTTTTGTAGACTGAAAATTGTTCCAGTATCCCGGGATTGTCCGACCTGCCAACCGTCCACCTTTCATCAGACGGTTCTGGACAGGAAGAAGGTTGCTTCAGACAAATACCTGGATTGAAGTGAATGCTGATGGTAACCTCTCTTTGAGTTTTTCTATCGATAGTCATTTCAAACAGACGGAAATAGTTTATGAGAATTGCAGTAATTGGCGATTACGATCAGAATCGCCAATCCCATATTGCAACAACTGAATGCATTCAAAGAGCTGAAAAAATTTTCTCCAAGCGAATTGTGGTGCAATGGATATCCACGCATTGTCTTGAGGAGAATGATACCCTGAAAGAATTACTGGAATATAATGGAATATGGGGTGCTCCCGGTGACCCTGATAGTGCGCCTGGTACTATTAATGCAATCCAAGTTTCCCGTGAAAATGATATCCCATACCTGGGTACATGAAGTGGCTTTCAACATGCTCTGGTAGAGTATGCCAAGAATGTCTTGCATTTGGAAAATACAGATAGCGTCGCTGATCTATTTTCACTTCTCATTACCAAGATGTCATGTTCACTGATAGGTGCGAGCCAGGAGATTGATATCCTTCGTGGATCATTTGCATACCAGATCTATGGAAAAGATTCGGTTTTTGAAACATATAACTGTAGCAGCAGTTTGAATGAAATGTATCTGACTAAATTTGAGGATTCGGATTTACATTTCGTTGGTACCGCTCACGATGGTGCTGTCAGAATTGTTGAGATCCCCAATCACCGTTTTTTTGTCGCAACATTATTCCAGCCTCAACTCAATCCGAATAAATCGTTTATTCATCCCTTGATTGCATCCTTTCTGAGAACAGCAGATGACTAAATCGTCCGTAAAAAGAAAGACAAACAGGAAATGGAGGAGAGGTGTACATTTGTTAGGCAGTGTGATGGCAGTCGGTATTTGAAAATGCGTGTTTTTATACAGAGCAGCTATCCATAGGTGCCTCAGAAGGAAGAAATTTCAAGCAGCCCCAAAATTGATGTCGCTCCCAAAGAACAAATGAATAACAATCACCTTTGCAATTACCATTCACCGTTACTGTTTCTTTGATTTATATTGAAATTTGTTGAAATATCATACCCTTAAATCCAGCATTCCCTAACAGGTACATGCGTCGCTTTTAAACAACTTGGTTTATGTAAGAATAACTGAAATGTAAAATTTCTGGGCTCTATGCCGACAAAATAGTTCCCGCCTTCAAGAAAAAAAACCTATAATACCTGAACTTTATTAAACCTGACCAGCCATACTGTTTTTTGGCATGTTTCATGCTTGTGATTATTCAAGAGAGTCTTCTGCTCAGCATAGAACATTCTATGTTATATCAGATTCTTAAAGAGGAGGAATGCCATGAATTCAATAATACCAGAAGAGAAACAAGCACACGTCGATATTCGCCTGCCCCTGCCAGCAGAAATGCTTCAAGATCTGAAGAAAATTGCAGCGTTCAACAATAGTGACCTGGAGGATCTAATCTATTCCTATGTTGTTGATGGCCTCGCGAGCGACTCACTGATAGTCAAGCGCATGGAAATTAAAAACTCTGCTGAAAAGAATTCAGGCTGCAAGTCTCTACATTCAAAGACCGCCCGAGAGATACTTAAAGACTTTAAACTCGCCTTCTAGCAGGTTCTTAGATAGTTCCTGAGACTCACTTGATGCAAATATGGGTGTAATGAAAAAGAGACATTTCCAGCATCTTCTCGCCGTATCTCACAACTTATTTGGTTAAACCGAGACCAAAATGGATACGTTTTGTATTGAGGTTTTGATTTTTGGTTCGCACCGTTATCAAAACTGGTATCCCTGATTTTATCAAAGAGAGGAGTCAGATCTTCATCGAAACTATCATACGTAAACACCAAGGCTGACCAACCTTGTTAGCCGATGCTCTAAGGCTGCTTGTCAAAAACCTTTATTCCTTCTGATATTTGATACCAGCTTTGCTTTTCGCTCACCCAAACATGTGCTGTTGGTTCAAATACGCTGTCGTCGGACATATTAACGGGCTTCAACTTCAATTTTACTGTAGCCAAATCTTCAGGGTTATAGTGGTAAACTCTGTTGCCGCAATCAGGGCAAAACTTTGCGTTATTTCTGTTTCCACTATCAGCCAACCTGCTCCACTCCTTGAGTTCGCCATGAAACTCGATTGCATTAGAAGCTACTAACGCAGTGACACTAAACGGACCTGTTGATAGCTTTTGACATTCTGTACAATGGCACGCATAAACTATCTTAGGTGCTTCAAGTAATTTATAGGTGACTTGCCCGCATTGACAAGAACCTTCTATCGGATATTTCATCTGCTCATACGCCTCCTGAATGATGCAAACAACTGACATGTAATAGACAACAGCCGTCTTTTGTAAACGTTCCTTCTGATAACAAAAGAGACAATACTCACAAGATAACAATTGACGATGAGTGGTCCATAGTTTCTATGCCGGCTTGATAATTTTCCGGTATCGTCATTTTTAGGAATACGCATATTCCATTGGAAAACGCCAAAAGGCCGGTAGGAATAAAAGCTGAACTTTATTTTCAGGTCTGGTTGTGAAAAGAGGGGTATCCGTCGTACTCGGCTTCTTTAATTATATTGTCTCTTATAGGAGGTTCCAGTCTCGGGATAGCCCCTCTAGTAATATAACAATAACACATCTTCCCTGCTTTGGCCAGAAACACCATCTTCCAGTAGAGCGAAAACCCGACTAAAAGGCCCATCTCATATGATCAACCGTTAGGCCATGCAGAACTGCTCCAAGATGTCGTCTACACTGTTTCTTAATGGCCGAACAATAGCGCATCATCTCCATGGATCAACAGCCGGAAAATGAGGTTTGTTGACAGTTTCAATGAACAGTGTGATCCGACTGCATAATCAGCGGTTTTATTGATTCATGGTAAAACCACTGTGAATAATAAAATTTGATATGTCGAATTGCGTATTAGACTTTTTCCCCGCCCATACTGCCATCTGCTCGAACCATTAATACCGGAGCGCGCGCAGACCGCAAAACCCTGTCGGCAATACTTCCTCGCACCCAGCGACTAATGCCCGAACGCCCGTGTGTTGCGATCAGTACCAAGTCGATCTCGTTGGCATCCACATAGTCAACAAGTTTGTCGGCAACCGGCCCTACAAGGACATATGCCCTGAACTCAATCCCATTCTGTTTAAATCTGCTTATCACCTCATTTAGATAACTTCTGGCGAACAACTTTCTCTCTTCTTCAATCTTCTCTACTTCCTTGCGAATGCTTGCATATTCATGTGGGTTGGAAGTGCTGTTTATTTCAGAATAACGGGCCGGTGTAGGTTCTACAACCCTCACAAAAATAACAGTTTCCGCCTTAAAACCTGTTACAAATTCTTCTACGTGGGGAAGGACGCATTCTGCCAGCTTTGAACCATCCAATGGAACCATGATTTTTTTGTACATATCAGCCTCCTTTGGGATTTTGGTTTGGCACCGAGCAATCTAATCGACACCAGTTAGACGTTGAAAATTAGAGATCCCACAATGAAACAATAAGAAATAAGAAGAAGATGTAAACTTTGGGATTGTCAGAAACAGGAGGGTTCCGCGTGTCTCTGTCCAATCGCTTCTGGAGTAATTGAATCACGGTCAAAAAATTCCATGCGGAAACCAAAAGAATAGGCTCCCCGAGTAAACGAGTACCTTTTTCAGGCACGCCTTTTCCAGAGGAGCCACCGTTCATCACCTTCTGCCTAGCTTTCCTCCATAAACTCACTTTAATGCAAAAGTTACCGACTCCCCTCCGCTCAAAGCATCAGCTTAGCCGCTTCTTACAGTGTCAACATCAGGAGCATTAGTGGTTTGAGCAATGACATCTCCCTCGCGGTCCGTGATAATGATAAAGACGATATCATTTTCATGGCCGCTCTCGGCAAGCAGCGTATGTAAAGGGTCACCTTTACTCTCCATGTGATGCATCAGCGACGTCCTTAAAGCTGCCTCAACTGCTCTGATAATGGTATCCCCCTTCTGCAGCAGGAAACGCTCCATTAATCCTTGAGCACGGTTGATGTTTTCAAGGGTTGAAAAAGTAAGCAGCACTGCAAGAAAAAGTGTTGCCAAGATAAGCCCCAGAGCTGCTCGAGAGACTTTGAACGTCTGGCGTGAGGAGAAAATATTGGTTTTCTGACTTTTAATATCTTTCATTCTATCCATTCGTGAGAATTACCAAATCAATGCTCCTGCTCAACCACACTTGCCATAAAAATCACCTTCTTGTCCTTTCAGGACACAACCTCGAATTGTCCCATCATGCCGTTATCTTCATGCTCAAGAAAGTGACAATGATACATGTATATTCCTGTATAATCCTCGAATTTACTTATGATTCTGACACGCTCACCAGGTTGGACGAGCACCGTGTCTTTTCGCCCTCTCTCTGCTAAGGAAGGTTTCTTGCCATTTCGATCCAGGACCTGGAACTGGACATCGTGCAGATGCATTGAATGAGGCAAACGCATCATCATTGCTGAATAATTCTCAATTTCCCAGATTTCCGTATCACCCAGTTTAACCCGCTCATTGATATGGCTGAGGTCCATATTCCTGCCATTGATCGTCAGCCGTCCGCCGCGTCGCATCATGCCCATTCCTCCAGACATTGTTTCCATCCGGAATTTTCGCGTAACTACTGCCTGAGATTCCTGCAACCAATCAATCGAAACAAGGTTCTCAGGAATGGTATAGGGGTGGGCTGATGTTGTGTTTATGGTGAACTGCATGGCCTCAAATCGATTACCAGGCAACTGGTCGACCAATAGGGCTATTTTTGAATTCAGGCTATCCTTTGAGAAATCGACGAGTATTTCTGAACGCTCACCAGCAGAAAGATGCAAGCTCTTCAAGGCTACAGGGTGTTCCTGAAATCCGCCATCTGTTGCAATCTGAAAAAACTGCCTGTCATCACTGAATGATATCCTGTATACAGAGGAGTTTGATCCATTTAAAACCCGCAATCGCACCAATCCTTTAGGCACGTCCTTGTTTGGCCACAAGCTGCCGTTAACAAGCATGTAATTGCCGATAACCCCATGCATGACGTCCATCATGCTCTGAACGTAGGCAAAACTTCCGTCATCGAAAAATCGGCGATCCTGCAATACGATTGGGATGTCGTCAACCCCATACTCCTTGGGAATAGAGAGACTGTCTGACTTCTCATCCTCAATAACAAAAAGACCGGCCAGGCCCATATAGGCGTGCTCTCCGGTCAATCCCATTGCATGGGGGTGATACCAGAGCGTGGCTGCTGATTGTTTTATCTTGAAATCCGGGTTCCACGTTTCCCCTGCCCTGATTACCTGGCGCGGGCCGCCATCCCATTGCGCCGGCACATGAAGGCCGTGCCAGTGTACACTCGTTACCTGCTTAAGATTATTATCAACTTTGAATCTAACCCGTTCACCATCTCGAACCTTAATGGTGGGGCCAAGGTAATCACCGCTATATCCGAGTGTCGGAGTTGTGTATCCCGTCATGAATGACTTTTCACCCTCTTCCACACTGAATGTGAACAACCGTGCCCCATCTGCAGCGACAGTACTGTCTAGAAGTGGCGGTATCGGAAGTGAATTATTAAAACCTTCTGCAGGGCTTGCATAGACCAGACCGGTATCTCTCAGGAAGGTGTAACCGCCGAGAGCGGTAATCCCCAACAATGCAGCGCCGCTTTTCAAAAGCGTTCTACGTCTCATATTTTCCTCACTATGCTATATCTTTCTTCATTTGGTCGAATTCAGATTTAGTTATCTCTCCAGAAGCGTATCGTTCTTTGAGAATTTCTATTGCTCTTGATTGGTTATGTTGATGTTTTGAAGGGAAGAAGTACTGAAATATTTTGATAACCAGTGCTACTATCAAGGTCCAAAACAGGACCATCACAATCATGCCAACAGGCCCGTGCATAAACCCGGCACCACCCCATAACCAGTTTGAATAGCCCATTCCTTGACCGTACATAAATCATATCTCCTTTTTTATTTTTGCTTTGCATACAACCTGAGAGCATAATATGTGCCAGATATTAGGCAGGCATTAAAAAGAAGACGATATTCTTGCAATTCAAGCAAGTTAAGAAATCTGGAAACAGTCGATTTCATTTGAATTACCACGTCCGGTGTCAATTATTCAGGCAGCAAGCACCGCGTTGCCAGAGGCTAGTGTCTAAATATTAGGCACTTCGCCTTTGAATTGTAAGATTGAACGAAAATTAATTACATTCTCAAGCGTAACAGTGACCTCCAGGGAAAGCATCTGAATGCAGAATATACATAGAGCGGACAACTCATTTCCGTCAGGGTCTCAGGGATGAATAAGCAGACGATTGAGGGCAATTGTGATCAGAAAGAAACACCGTCTCTCAGCAGAGAAAAGGAAACAACCACTATACAGTTTGAAAAACAGGCTTATAGGTGTATGTGAAGAACCGATTATTGTCTCCACATGTGAATTTTTACCATGGAGTATTTGTGCAAATGACAAAGTTTATTCTCTATCTCATAGCCAGCATCCTGGTCTTTCCCCTTTCTGCGGCGTTCTCACAGGAAATGACCTTAACAGCTGAAAAAGGTCTTTTTAAATTCCCTTTTTTTAACGACAAAACAGCAGTTTGGCAGTACAACGGGCAAATACCGGGACCGGTCCTGAGAGCCAAGGCAGATACCATCCTGACTGTTCGCCTGAATAACAAACTTGAAGAGCCAACAACAATTCATTGGCACGGTTTGAGAACAGACAATGCCATGGATGGTGTTCCGGGTGTTACACAGGATCCTGTTATGCCCGGCGACAGCTTTGAGTACCGTTTGAGGCTGGAGGAAGCCGGAACGTTCTGGTACCATCCGCATTTCAATAACAGTGAACAAATAGAACGCGGTCTCAAGGGTGTACTCATTGTTGATGAAAAGGAACAATTACCCTGGAGCCGTGACACAATCTGGCTCCTGGATGACTGGAGCCTGCAAAAAGACGGCACCATCTACCCGAATTTCAACACGCCCCACGATTTAATGCACGATGGCCGCTGGGGAAATGTTTCCACCATAAATGGTGAATACCAGCCTGATTTCAAGGTGAAACCTGGTGAGCGCATCAGGCTTAGAGTAATCAATGGGGCCAATGCACGCGTCTTCTCTCCACATTTCCAGGGATTATCTGCCAGGGTTATCGCGGTCGACGGTCGTCCGGTGTCACGTTTTTTTGCGCTTGATAATTTCATGCTATCCCCTGGAAATCGTCTGGATCTAGACATTGTGATCCCCACAGACGCAGCAGGAAAGACCTTTGAGGTTACCGATAATTTTCCGCAAAAAAAATATCTCTTAGCCGCCATACATGTGAAGGACGAACCAGCTCTGACTACTCCTCGTTTTGAACCGCCGATTTCTGACAATTTCATCCCCGCCAGGATCTTTGATAACGTTCCCGTGACCAAGACGTGGGAACTCAGCGCATTTCGCGGGGGTGAGCTCGGTATCGGCTGGGGTATGAATCAAAAACTCTGGCCGGATTCCGATACAGCAGCCTTTAAGCTTGGTACTCCACAGAAGATCGTCTTTAACAATACCAGCAGCCGTCTTCATCCAATGCACATTCATGGTGTCTTTTTCAGAGTGTTGGAAAGAAACGGCTCACCAGCAGTTGAACCATTCACCAGAGATACCGTGTTGATCGGTCCAAGGGAAAATGTTGTTATCGGTCTTGTCCCGGAACATAAAGGTATATGGGCCACCCATTGTCACATCCTGGAGCATGCTGAAGCCGGTATGATGACCACGGTAGAAGTCGGTGCCGCAAATGTTGATTAAGTCCTCGGTCTTAACAAAGCTGAGCGTTAATCCAAAAGCCAAATTTCTAATAAATGGCAATGAAAAAGAAAACGATCTTCATACTTATACTCGCACTCATACCTCTCAGTTTTGTCTGGCAGCGTCATATCCAGCCTTTCCTGGCCGGCTTCACAGAGTCTTCCCTGGAATTGCTGCCGCGGGAGAATCGTCCCCCGGCACCTGATTTTTCACTTTTTGACCTTGACGGTAACACCATACAACTGCAAGACTATCGCGGTTCTGCTGTCCTTCTGGGATATTGGGCAACATGGTGAAGTAGCTGCAGGAAGGAGATGCCTTCCCTCGAACAGTTGGAACAGAAATATAGAAACAACGGCTTAAAGATTCTCATGATTAACACCAGGGAATCCAGAGAGAATGTCGAACCCTATATCCGTCATAACAATTTCTCATTCAGCGTGCTGCTCGACAGTGAAGGCACGGCAAGTCAGAAATACTCAGTTTTCGGGATTCCTGCAGCCTTTCTGATCGACAAAGAGGGCAAGGCCACTTTTCGTTCGATGGGATATCGCAATTGGAACTCAAAAAGAACCCATGAGGCCGTCGATACACTTATTGGTGAATAGTGTTCCCGAATTATCTCAGAAAAATCAGCTCGAACTCCAATCCTTAAAATTTTGGCTG
Organism: uncultured delta proteobacterium; assembly: GCA_963710015.1. GTDB lineage: Bacteria > Desulfobacterota > Desulfobulbia > Desulfobulbales > Desulfocapsaceae > MADRE3. Next base: position 38,203 of record CAVPYP010000020.1, read on the forward strand.
TCAAAGAGTAGCTGAGATAATCAGCTTCTTCTCGGGCTGTCATCATTTCCTTAAAAAACTGGTCCAATATCAGCCCAGTTGAATCAGATCACATCTCTGCTGCAGAAATCATATCCTTAAAAAAAACCGTACCTTTATCAAAGGTTAAGCTTGGCAATTTGCTGACATGCAGATACAATCCAGTCCATGCTACCAGCGCGCACGAAAGAACTTGCATTGCCAGATATGGATGCGAACAACCCTAAGGAAACATTATGAACATTAATCTCATTGAAAGGGATTCAAATGGCATTCCAAAACCCTGATCTACACTTTTCGGCAAAAGCCCACCTGTTAAAGCCCTCCGCTATCGGGAAAATTCATAAACTGCTGGAAACCCCGGGTATGCGTTCTCTGGCCGGCGCCTGGCCTGACCCTGCTGTTTTTCAGTCGCGGGAAATATCAGATATCATCGTAAAATTGCTGGCCGATCCAAAAGGCCATGCGCTGCAATACGGTTCAACCAGGGGGTATCTCAAACTGAGGCAGGTACTTGCCGAATTGATGGGGCAAAACGATGATATCCAATGTTCTCCTGAGCAGATATTGATTACGACCGGATCGGCCCAGGGACTGGATCTGGCCTGCCGTATCTTTCTTGATCCTGACGATCTTGTGCTCGTTGGTCTCCCCAGTTATTTTGGAGCAACCGGTACAATTGCTTCCCACCAAGCAAAAACCATTGGAATACCTGTCGATGAAGATGGAATACAAACGGATCTGATGGAGGAACAACTTGCCGCACTCCAAAAGGGTGGCAAGGCAGTAAAAGCTGTGTATGTGATTCCCAATTTTCAGAATCCGACCGGGGTTACCCTAACCCTGAACAGACGGAAAAAGCTCCTCCAACTGGCTGCCAGATACCAGTTCATCATTTTTGAGGACGATCCCTATGGTGAACTGCGTTTTGATGGACAGCGCCTGCCCTCCCTTATGGCAATTGATGAAACCGATTGTGTGGTTCATTTTCGTTCTGCCTCAAAAACATTTTCGCCCGGAATGCGCATAGCCTGGAATGTGGGCCCAGCCGATGTGATTGCCAAAATGGAACTTGCCAAGCAGGTGTCAGATATTGCCACCAATACATTGTCCCAGTTTGTACTTCTTGAGATGATCAGAAGCGGTATCTTTTACAGCGGTATTGAAAAGAACAGAGAGCATTATCGACAAAAGCGCGATCTCGCGCTGGAACTGCTGAAAAAACATTTCCCCGAGCAGGTGACCTGGACAAGGCCCTCCGGCGGTTTTTTTATTTTTGTTACCCTGCCGGAAGACCTGGATGCTGATGAACTCTTAATGGATGCCTTAGAAAATAAGATCGCCTTTGTCAGCGGGCCTTCGTTTTTTGTTGACGGCAGTGGGAAAAACACCTTTCGGCTTTCTTTTTCCCAGGCCAGTCCTGAAGATATCAAGGCCGCAATTCCATCTCTGGCCGAGTTGATTAAGAAGCGTCTCCTCACAGAGAACCGCTAGTTCCTGAACCATTATTTTAAAGGTGCTGAAATGAAAGCTGCATATTACGAGGCCTTTCAAAAGTCGCTTACACTAGAAAGTCTTCCTGACCCATCGCCGGACAGAGATGGGGTTGTAATAGAGGTTAAGGCCACCGGTCTCTGTCGAAGCGACTGGCATGGCTGGATGGGTCATGACCCTGACATTAATCTCCCCCACGTGCCCGGCCATGAACTGGCCGGTGTGGTCCAGGAAGTTGGAAGACAGGTTAAGAACTGGAAACAGGGTGACAGGGTAACACTTCCGTTTGTATGCGGTTGCGGGGTTTGCGGACAATGCGCCAGCGGAAATCATCAGGTTTGTAACCACCAGTTCCAGCCTGGTTTTACCCACTGGGGTTCGTTTGCTCAATTCGTTGCAATTAAATACGCCGATATTAACCTGGTTCGACTGCCTGAAGAAATAGACTTTACCACAGCTGCCAGCCTGGGGTGTCGGTTCACCACATCTTTTCGAGCTGTTGCGGCACAGGGAAAAACCCGTGCCGGTCAATGGGTCGCAGTACATGGATGCGGCGGTGTTGGATTATCGGCAATAATGATTGCTGCCGCTCTCGGCGCAAATGTGATCGCTATTGACATTGATGACCATAAACTGCAGATGGCCTCCTCAATGGGCGCATCGTCAACCGTAAATGTCAATTCCGTTCCTGATGTGGTTGAAGCGGTAAAAGACCTGACAGGCGGCGGTGTTCATGTCTCGATAGATGCCCTCGGCCATCCTGATACCTGCTTCAATTCTGTGGCAAATTTAAGGAAACGCGGAAAGCACATCCAGGTGGGCCTAATGCTGGGTGATCATTGTCATCCGTCAGTGCCAATGGACCAGGTCGTTGCTAATGAACTGGAAATTCTTGGAAGCCACGGCATTCAAGCTCACAAGTTTGACGATATACTAAGAATGATCAGCGCAGGGAAGTTACAGCCGGAAAAATTAATCGGGAAAATAATTACGCTGGAAGATTCACTCCAGGCGCTCGTTGAAATGGATAAATTTGACCACACCGGCGTTACCGTGATCAACCGGTTTTAACAAGCAAGTACTCAATACCAGAGCGAGCAGATCCATTATGCCCGCTGATTATGTGAAATTGTGCTGCAACGCAAGCATTACCATTTCCCGTTCTCTTCACTCTTCCGACCGTATCCTGCAATCTCTAACGGGCAGATCAGATCTGGCAGCACACCAAGGTGCAGGATATGCAGGTTTTTAGCTGCCAGATCAAATCTTTAGTTTCGCAAGGAAAATCAGAACAGACTATTTCTTCTTGTCTTTCTTTTTGTCTTTTTTCTTTTTCTTAGCCTTTTTCAGGTCCTTTGCTTTACTTTCTTTTTTCTTACGGGACTTCTTTTCCTTTTTTTCGTCTTTTTTTGCCATCACATCCCCCTCTGCTGGTTTATACATTTTATTGATAGCTGGAACATAGATTATGTTCCGGGCCTGATAATACCGGTTGCTGATTTCCAGGTGTTTACACGGTAAGAAACAATATACCTCTTGATGATGTTTAACTGCATTACAGAAAAAATTGCACTCACCAATACCTGCTTGAAAAAAGAACTGAAATGTTCATATCACCACCTATAAACATTTACGGAGAAATAGCTACATGTCATCTCTTAGTGGCTGTGCAAAAATTCTGCACCAAGGCGAAATCATCAATAGATGTAACGACAATACCAGCTACGGTTTAAAATACTCCTTATGATTTTTCTATTTGAAATTACTGCTGGTTCAGATGTATCGAGAACATTGTCTGTTTTAAAGTTTCAACCATCCTCTGAAAATACATAATTCTTGCCATGCTCTGTAAAGTTTGGCACTGTGCACTTTAGAATGTACATGATTATGTTAACTTAAAAGAAATTATTGAACTCTATTGTATGTGAGCGGCAAGTACTTACGTTGTGCTGATACAGTTAATTTTTTTCAAGTAACTGTCAGTATTCACCCGTATCAAGATCACCATTTTTGCAAGACTAAACTTCACGTTTTAAGGAGGAACCGAAATGTTGAAAAAGATTGTGTTTTCTGCAGTTGTACTCCTCGCACTCTGTACTTTTAGCACTGTGGCGGTAGCAAAAGATTTGGTGGTGGGCGTTTCATGGTCTAATTTTCAGGAAGAACGCTGGAAAACAGACGAGGCAGCCATGCAAGGTCAGTTGGAAGAAATGGGTGCAAAATACATCATGGCTGATGCCCAGGCCAGCGCCGAAAAACAAATTTCAGACATAGAGAACCTCATTGCACGGGGTGCCAACGCCCTGATCATCCTGGCTTGGGATGCGGATGCAATTCTGCCGGCTATTGCCAAGGCTGAAGCTGAAGGTATCCCAGTGGTCGGGTATGATCGTCTCATTGAAAAAGAAGGGGTATTCTATCTTACCTTCGATAACAAAGAAGTCGGCAGGATGCAGGCGAGAGCAGTTTTTGCTGTAAAACCTGAGGGCAACTATGTTTTTATCAAAGGCGCACCGACAGATCCCAACGCGGAATTCCTCTATGAAGGGCAGCTTGAGGTTCTTGATGAAGCGATTAAGGCCGGAAAAATCAAGAACGTTGCTGCGCAAGGTACCGACGGTTGGAAACCTGAAGTGGCTCAGCGCAACATGGAGCAGATACTCACCGCTCAAAACAACAAGGTGGATGCTGTCGTTGCCTCCAATGACGGTACAGCAGGTGGCGTTGTGGCAGCTTTGACCGCCCAGGGAATGGAAGGAACCACACCTGTCTCCGGGCAGGATGGAGATCATGCCGCCCTGAACCGTGTAGCCAGAGGGCTGCAAACCGTCTCCGTGTCTGGAAAAGATGCAAGGGAGCTCGGTAAGGCCGCTGCGAAAATTGCAGTTGAACTGTGCTACAGCTAAGACTCCGCAGGGAACCATCAAATGGTCCGGTGGAGCTAAAGGCGTAGACGAGATGGATGCCAATTCTTCTCGCCCCAGTCCCTGTTACCAAGGCAAATCTCGATACCGTTGTGAACGCCGGTTGGATCAAAAAAGATGTCCTTTGTCAGGGAGTTACAGGGAACTGTCCGTAAATTTCTTGAGCAGCTCTGTGCAGGCGGGATCGTTCTGCTTAGGACCATCCCGCCTGAGATACCGGTTCCTGCGTTTTACAGTGATCTCTTTCAGGTCGCGCGTAAAACCGAATACAATTCTATGAAAATGGGCGAGATTATGGCCACCCAAGCCGAAATTTCTGATAAAAACTCTTTCTTCCATCGTGTCAGCGCCGCCCTGGAAATCGACACCCGCATGCTGGCCATGATCGGTGCGCTGCTTTCGATCTGGATTATTCTCAATATTCTTACGGAAGGCATCTTTTTCTCTTCCAGAAACCTCTATAATCTGGCGGTACAGAGCAGCGTCGTAGGGATCATGGCAACCGGTATGGTTCTTGTCATTGTCGCCCGCCATATTGATCTGTCTGTGGGATCGCTCATGGGTTTTACAGGGATGGTTATCGCCTATCTCCAGGTCCATGTCTTTACCCTGGGGGCCTCCTGGAACTGGCCGATGACCGTTTTTTGCGGCCTGCTCGGAGCTGTCGTCGGCTTGTGGCAAGGATGGTGGATTGCCTACCGTGGTGTTCCCGCTTTTGTTGTCACCCTGGGGGGCTGCTTATTTTCAGGGGTGGAGCTTATCTGGTCACCGATGGACGCACTGTCGCACCGATGGATAAGACCTATCAGTTACTCGGCGGTGGCATAGATGGTTCCATCGGCACATGGGCTGGGTATTTGGCGGTGTCTGCATCCTGCTTATGCTTATCGGCACATACAGAAATCGTCTTCGCAGAAATAAGTACGGCTTCAAGCCTAAAGCACTCTGGGCAGAGATTGTTCTGCTGATCCTGGGAATAGGTCTTGTCTGCGGGTTTGTAATGATCATGAACTCTTACTACAAACCGCGTACTGAAATTCCCCGCGGCATCCCCATTCCCGTATTGATCCTCATCGGTGTCGTGGTGGTCATGACGCTTATTGCCAAAATAACCAAGTTCGGCCGCTATGTCTTTGCTATTGGCGGAAACCCCGAAGCCGCAGAGCTATCCGGCATCAATGTTCCCAGGGTCACCATGCTGATTTTTATGGTCATGGGAATTCTTTGCGGGGTGGCCGCAGTTATTACCACAGCACGTCTCAATGCAGGCGCCAACTCGATGGGGACAATGGCTGAACTGAGCGTTATCGCGGCTGCAGTTATTGGCGGCACTTCTCTGGCAGGTGGTATTGGCACAATCGCCGGAGCAATACTGGGGGCTGTCATCATGCAATCGCTTGAGTCGGGTATGGTCTTGATGGGCGTTTCAAGTGCGATGCGACAGGTGATTATCGGCCTCGTGCTTATTGTGGCTGTATGGTTTGATGTCATGTACAACAAAAACAAACGATAGGAGCATCGCCGTGAACGATCAACTCCCTCTCGTCGAGATGCGAAACATTCACAAACGCTTCGGCGGCGTGCATGCGGTAAAGGATGTCTCCATAGACCTCATGCCCGGTGAAGTGGTCGGAGTGCTTGGTCATAACGGGGCCGGCAAGACGGTACTGATGAAAGCACTGTCAGGTGCGATACCCTGTGACAGCGGAGAAATTTTCATTAATGGACAAAAAACCGAGATCAAGCAGCCAAGGGATGCGCGTCGTCAAGGTATTGAATGTATATACCAGACACTGGCACTCTCCGATAATTTAGACGCACCCGCCAATCTCTTCCTGGGGCGGGAAATCATGACAAGATACGGTACCCTTGATGACGGTGCCATGGAAAACGAGGCTCGGAAGGTTATAAACCGGCTTAATCCAAATTTTACCAACATCAAGGATCCTGTTCGCAACATGTCCGGCGGCCAGCGTCAATCGGTGGCAATCGCCAGGGCAATTTATTTCAATGCCAAAATCCTGATAATGGATGAGCCAACTGCTGCCCTGGGGCCCCAGGAAACAGCAATGGTTGCCGAGCTGATTAACCAGCTCAAGAGTGAAGGCATTGGAATTTTCCTTATCAGTCATGATCTCCACGATGTATTCGATCTCGCTGACCGGGTCTCGGTCATTAAAAATGGCCGACTGGTGGGAACACAGCAGACCGCCGAGGTAACCGAGGATGAAGTCCTCGGAATGATCATACTTGGTAAGAATCCCGGTGAGGCGGCAGCTGCCTGAGCAGGTCAGCCATTCTGAAAATATCAGGTATTTCCTCTGTTTTCACAGCGCACATCAGTCATCTCTTGCCCCTGCAGTTAATTGGAGAATGTCTCATGCTGATCAGCAACATCGATCACCTGGTTATCACTGTTCATGACATCGAAAAAACGTGTTCATTCTATAAAACGGTAATGGGGTTCGAGATCATATCCTTTGCCGATGGCAGAATGGCTATAAAAGTAGGAGATCAGAAGATTAATCTTCACCAGGCCGGCGAAGAGTTATCTCCCAGCGCAAAATACCCGACACCGGGTTCTGCAGATCTCTGTTTTATCACACCCGCGTCGATTTCAGACTATCTGCACCATCTCAAAGACAGTGGTATCGATATTGAAGTTGGTCCGGTAAAAAGATGCGGGGTCTTTGGAGAAATGGACTCGATATATTTCCGAGATCCAGACGGCAACCTGCTTGAGGTCAGTCATTATCGTTAATTTGAGCTGTTCATGAACAGCAATTACAGCTGATCACGATATTTCCTCCAGACGGAGACACGTATATCAGAAACGGTCGTCAAGTGTTTTGTCTAAGCTCAACAGCGGAAGGTTATGAGTATGTAATCAGCAGTAGTGCCTTATGATACAATCCTGCATAATTCACCGCTGTTTTGGCTACAATGTGGTCTTGATTTTGATCTTGATTTATGGATGATAGAGAAAATATCAAACATTTAGCAAAGGAGAAGAGACCATGGCCAATTTTCTGTTTGTTTTGAGTTCAGATACCAACGAAAAAGCAACCCGTTGCTTCCAGTTTGCAAAGATTGCCCATTCAAAGTGGCACACCGTCAATATTTTCCTGA
>CAVPYP010000021.1:0-187826 GCA_963710015.1 uncultured delta proteobacterium
ATGACCTGTTTGACCTTTTCGATAGATTGCTCCCGGCCGGACTGGTCCGTCGCCACCTGCCGCTTGATCGTCTCGTATTCGTCGGGAGCGATGTACATGAAGGCCGTGTCCTCGAGTTCCCGTTTTATCCAGTAGATTCCCAGGCGGCCGCCGATGGGCGAGAGATGTCCATGGTCTCCCGGGCGATTTTTTGCTTCCTTTTCGGGAGGTATGGTAGTTGAGTGTCCGCATGTTGTGAAGCCGGTCGGCCAGTTTGATTAAAATCACCCGAATATCGTCGGCCATGGCCAGAAACATCTTGCGGATATTTTCCGCCTGTCTGGCGCGGGTTCCTTTTAATGGGACCGTACCCAACTGCGTCACACCGGCGACAATGCGGGCCACCTCCTTGCCGAAAGTTTCGATGATATCGTCCTCGGTATACTGGGTGTCCTCCACCACATCATGCAAGAGACCGGCGGCGATGCTGACCGCGTCGAGCTCATGCCGGCTAGGATGTAGGCGACCTCCAGCGGGTGCGACAGGTAGGGTTCCCCGGAAAGCCGCATCTGGCCGCGTGGACGCGGGCCGAAAAGATGTAGGCCCGGTCGATGATGTCCAGGTCGGCTTCCGGGTGGTTTTCGGAGACCTTGTCGAGGATGTCGGTGATCCGGATCATGCTAGTACGATTTGGCGTAAACCACGCGCAGGCTGCTGGGTTGCCCGCAGCCGATGCAGCGGCCGTCCTCGGCTTCGCCTTCCAGGGGAAGGCACCGGATGGTCACGTTGAGGTCGCCCTTGATTTTCGCTTCGCATGCGGCATTGCCGCACCAGTGGCTCCGGGCGAAGCCCCCGTGGATGCCGGGCGCGTCCTTGTCCTCGGGGGTGAAAAAGCCCTCGAATTCCACGGGATCGTCGATGGACACCGTGTGGTCGGCCCGGTGCTCCAGGGCCCGGCGGTACATCCGCGCCTGGATGTCGTCGAGCAGCCCGGTGACGCCGGCGATGAAGTCCGCCCGCCGCATGGACGTTTTCTCCCGGTGGCCCTTGTCCCGGCGGCCGACGAAGACCGCGTCCTTTTCCATGTCCCTGGGACCGATCTCCACCCGCAGCGGTATCCCCTTTTTGATCCAGTCCCACCCCCTGGCCCCGCCGATGTCCCGGGCGTCCACCTCCACCACCAGGTTCCGGCCGTGGTAGGCCGTGGCGCGCAGTTGGGCGGCGATTTTCTCGGTGTACGCCATCACCCGGGACCGGTCCTCTTCCTTGTGGAGGATGGGAAGCAGCACCACCTGGGCAGAGGCCACCCTGGGGGGCAGCACCAGGCCGTCGTCGTCGCCGTGGGTCATGATCAGGCCGCCGATGAGCCGGGTGGACGAGCCCCAGGAGGTGGTCCAGGCGAATTCCTCGGTTTCATCGGCGGACTGGAAGTGGATCCCGGACGCCTTGGCGAAGTTCTGGCCGAGGAAATGGGAGGTGCCCGCCTGCAGGGCCTTGCGGTCCTGCATCATCGCCTCGATGCAGAAGGTGTCCACCGCGCCGGGAAACCGTTCGGCCGGGGTCTTGCGCCCCCGGATGACCGGCATGGCCAAATAATCTTCGGCGAACGGGCGTAGACGTCGAGCATCATGCGCGTGCCTCCTCGGCCTCCTCGCGGGTGGCGTGGGCGGTGTGCCCCTCCTGCCAGAGAAACTCGCTGGTGCGCAGGAAGATCCGGGTCCGCATTTCCCAGCGCACCACGTTGGCCCACTGGTTGATCAGGATCGGCAGGTCCCGGTAGCTGCTGACCCACTTGGCGAAGGAGTCGCCGATGATGGTTTCCGAGGTGGGGCGCACCACCAGCGGTTCTCTGAGTGGGCCGGCCGGCACAAGTCCGCCGTCCGGTCCGTTTTCGAGCCGGTGGTGGGTGACCACGGCGCACTCCTTGGCAAACCCCTCCACGTGTTCGGCCTCCTTCTCGAGAAAGCTCAGCGGGATGAACAGCGGAAAGTAGGCGTTCTGTCGCCGGTCTCCTTGAACATGCGGTCGATGCCGGCCACGATGTTCTCCCAAAGGGCGTATCCCCAGGGTTTGATGACCATGCAGCCCCGGACCGGAGATCGTTCCGCCAGGTCCGACGCGCCGACCACCTGCTGGTACCATTCCGGGTAATCTTCCTCCCGCGTGGGGGATATCGCCGTTTTCTGTTTTGCCATGGATCGTTTTCTCCGCGGTTTACGGTTGATATTGCTTTGCTGTTCGGTGGCGGACTTCCATTTCGTCGATTTCCGCCAGACAGCACCTCCACCACCGCTCCTGGGGAAACGATCGGACCACTTTGCCCTTCTTGAACAGAATACCCATGCCGTCCGCGCCGGCCACTCCGATGTCGGCCTCCTTGGCCTCTCCGGGCCCGTTGACCACGCAGCCCATGATGGCGACGCTGATGGGCAGGGGCCGCGTCCACAAGGCCTGTTCCACCTTTTCGGCGATGTCGAAAAGATCGATGCGGCACCGGCCGCAGGTGGGGCAGGAGACGATGTCCGGGCCGTGCCGGCGGATCTTGAGGGCCTTGAGGATCTCGTACCCTACCCGGACCTCCTCCACGGGGTCCCGGGTCAGGGAGACCCGCAGGGTGTCGCCGATGCCCTCGGCCAGCAGCATTCCGATGCCCAGGGAGGACTTGACGATGCCGGAAAACAGACCGCCGGCCTCGGTCACGCCGACGTGCAGGGGGAGGTCGGTCTTCCGGGAGAGCAGCCGGTAGGCATCCAGGGTGCGCGGAACGTCCGACGCCTTGATGGAGACCTTGACCTGGTGGAAATCCAGGGACCGCAGCCGGTCGATGTGCCGGAGGGCGCTCTCCACCATGGCCGGGGCGGTGGCGCCGCCGTGGGCCTTGGCCAGGTCCCGTTCGAGGGAGCCGGCATTGACGCCGATGCGGATGGAAATGCCGTGGTCCCTGGCTGCGTCGACCACGGCCTTGACGCGTTCGGGGCCGCCGATGTTTCCCGGGTTGATCCGCAGCCCGTCCGCGCCGGACCGGGCCGCGGCAATGGCCAGCCGGGCGTCGAAGTGGATGTCCGCGATGACCGGGATCGAGACGGCCGACGTGATGGCGGCGATGGCCTCGGCTGAGGCGGCGTCCGGCACCGCCACCCGGACGATTTCACACCCCGCCGTTTCCAGGCGCCGGATTTGCGCCACCGTGGCCTTGACGTCGTCGGTGGCCGTGTTGGTCATGGACTGCACGGCGATGGGCGCGCCATCCCCGATGGGCACGTGTCCCACCCGGATCCCGTGGGTCTTTTTCCGCTGTATGCCAAACGACGTTTCGGCCAACCGTTCCTGGACCTCCTGGTTTTCTATTGCAGACGGGCAAAGGGATTGTGGCGCTTTTCCCTGCCGATGGTGGTGTTCCCCATGTGGCCGGGGTAGACCACGGTGCCCTCGTCGAGGATGAACAGCTTCTTCTGGATGCTCAGAATCAGGGTCCCGTAGTCGCCGCCGGGAAAGTCGGTGCGTCCGATGGAGCCGGCGAACAGGGTGTCGCCCACGAATACCGAACCGTTCGTGTGCAGGGAGATTCCGCCGGGGGTGTGACCCGGGGTGTGAATCACCGAAAACGTGAGGGAACCGACGGATATGGTGTCCCCGTCCTCGACGGTCCGGTCCGGTGGCGGGGAGTCTTCCCCGGACATGCCCCAGGACGCCGCGCTGGCGGAGATGCGGTTGAGCATGGGCGCATCCAGGGCGTGGATGATCAGTTGGCCTCCGGTGACGTCCTTCATCCGCTTGTTGGCCCCCACGTGGTCGAAGTGGCCGTGGGTGTTGATGATGGCTTCGACGGTCAGGGATTTTTCGGCAAGGGCCGTGAGGATGCGGTCCGCCTCGTCACCCGGGTCGATCACGGCCGCTAATCGCGTTTCTTCGCAGCCGACGATAAAGCAATTTGCCTGAATGGGTCCTACTGCCAGTGATGTAACGATCAAGGTTGCCTCCTGTGGCACCGCTAAACGGGAATGTCCGTCCGCCGCTTGACAACCCCCTGCTTGCCCCTGACCGGCGAAAAGCCGGGTCCTTCAGGGGCGGGAGGCGCGGTTTGCTCCGGGCGGTCGGGTAGGGGGTCGGGTTGTCGCCGGGACAGACCGACCTCGGGCGCGATCCGCAGGTCGTCGGTCTCGGCCGCCAGGTGAATGCTGTCCAGGATTCCGTTGATGAAGGCGCCCGATTCCTCGGTGCCGTATTTTTTCCCGATGTCGATGGCCTCGTTGATGGCCACCTTCACGGGGATGTCCTCGCGCACGAGCATCTCGAAAACGGCGATTCGCAGGATGTTGCGGTCGACGCCGGACATCCGGCTGATCTTCCAGTTGCTCGCGAACCGCTCGATGATCCCGTCGATCCGGGGCTTGGCGTCCACCACGCCGCGTACCAACTCCAGAAAGAACGGCTGCGCCCTGGCCGCCGGACCCTGGTTGTCGAGGAAAAGCGCGAGCTTTTCCTCGGAGTCGTCCCCCCTCAGGTCCATGTAGAACAGCGCCTGCAGGGCGAGTTCTCGCGACCGTCTGCGGTTGCCCATATCGTTTCCGTTTCGCGTCCCCGCCGGGCGGGCCGACGCTGTTGCGCAGTGCGCGGCGGCCGACGGGCCGTTCAGGCCCGGTCGACCATCTCCATCAGGTTGACCATCTCGACGGCGGTCATGGCGGCGCTCCAGCCCTTGTTGCCGGCCTTGGTGCCGGCCCGCTCGATGGCCTGTTCGATGGTGTCGGTGGTCAGAACGCCGAAAATGACGGGAGTCCCGGAATCCAAGCCCACCTGGGCGACCCCCTTGGACACCTCGGCGCTCACATAGTCGAAGTGGGGGGTGGCGCCGCGGATCACCGCGCCCAGGCAGATGACGGCGTCGTATTGGCCGGCCTTGGCAGGCGCTTGGCCACCAGCGGAATTTCGAACGCACCGGGGACCTTGACCACGTCGATGTCCGCGTCCAGGGCGCCGGTGCGCACCAGGGCGTCCACGGTGCCCCCCAGCAGCCGGTCGGTGATGAAATCGTTGAACCGGCTGACGACCAGGGCGAAACGCTTGCCTTCGGCGGACAGTTTTCCCTCGATGATGGTCGGCATGGCACCTCCTTGCGGCCGCTGCGACCGAGCCCGGGGACCGGGTCAGGTTTCGGCCCCGGTGACGGTCAGGTTGAGCAGATGCCCCATCTTCAGCTTCTTGCACTCCAGGTAGCAGCGGTTGTACTCGTTGGGCGGCGATCTCGATGGGCACCTGTTCCACGACGCTGCAGCCCGTAGCCCTCCAGGCCGACCATCTTTTTGGGGTTGTTGGTCATCAGGCGCATCTTGCGGACGCCCAGGTCCACCAGGATCTGGGCCCCGATGCCGTAGTTGCGCAGGTCCGGCTTGAACCCCAGCTCCTCGTTGGCCTCGACGGTGTCCTAGCCCCTGGTCCTGCAGGGCGTAGGCCTTGAGCTTGTTGACCAGCCCGATGCCCCGGCCCTCCTGGCGGATGTAGAGCAGCACGCCGCTGCCCTCCTTGTCGATCATGTCCATGGCCTTGCTGCAGCTGGTCGCCGCAGTCGCAGCGCAGGGAACCGAAGATGTCGCCGGTCAGGCATTCCGAGTGCACCCGCACCAGCACCGGTCCGGTCGGGCCGGATCTCCCCCTTGACCAGGGCGATGTGCTGCAGGTCCTCGACCTCGTTCTCGTAGACGATGACCCGGAACTCGCCGGCAATGGGCCGTGGGGATCGTGGTTTCCACCGCTCGGTGGACGAAGGATTCGGTGCGCATGCGGTATTCGATCAGGTCGGCGATGGTGCAGATGCCGATGCCGTGGGTTCGCTGAACTCTTCCAGGGTCGGCATCCGGGCCATGGTGCCGTCCTCGTCCATGATCTCGCAGATCACGCCGGCCGGCTTCAGACCGGCCAGCCGCGCCAGGTCCACCGATCCTTCGGTCTGCCCGGCGCGCACCATGACCCCGCCGTCCCGGGCCCGCAGGGGAAAGATGTGGCCGGGCCGGACCAGGTCGCCGGGTCCGGCGTTCTCGGCCACGGCGGTCAGGATGGTGGTGGCCCGGTCGGCGGCCGATATGCCGGTGGTCACGCCGCTGCGCGCCTCGATGGACACGGTGAACCCGGTTTCGAAGGGGGAGGTGTTGTTGTCCACCATCATCGGCAGCTCGAGCGGGTCGACCATCTCGCCGGTCAGGGACAGGCAGATGAGCCCGCGGCCGTATTTGGCCATGAAGTTGATGGCCTCCGGGGTGACCTTTTCGGCGGCCATGGTCAGGTCGCCCTCGTTTTCCCGGTCTTCGTCGTCCACGAGGATGACCATGCGGCCGGCCCTGATCTCCTTGATGGCGTCTTCGATGCTCAGCATGGGCATTGTGTCCTGTCGCTCCTCTTACAGAAACCCGGTTCGTTCCAGAAACCCCCGGTCGAGCAGACCCGTGACTGCGGACGGGCCGTCCTGTCCCGGCCCTCGCCAGGAAGCGCTCCACATATTTTCCGATCATGTCGGTTTCGATGTTGACCGGGTCTCCGGGCTTGCGGATTCCCAGGGTGGTCACCGCGGCGGTGTGGGGGATGATGCTGACCTCGAAACGCTCGTCGGTGCAGCTGTTGACCGTCAGGCTGACGCCGTCCACGGCCACCGATCCCTTTTGGATCATGTACCGGGCCAGCGCGGCGGGTACGGCAAAGGTCAGAACGACGGCGTTGCCCTCGGTCCGCCTGCCGCTCAGGGTGCCCAGGCCGTCCACGTGACCGGACACCAGGTGGCCGTCGAGCCGATCGGACAGGCGCAGTGCCCGCTCCAGGTTCACCCGGTCGCCCACCGCGGCCTTGCCGAAGGTCGTGAGGGCCAGCGTTTCCGGGGACACGTCCGCGTCGAACCGGCCGGAGGTCAGGTCCACCGCCGTCAGGCAGGCGCCGTTGACCGCGATGCTGTCGCCGATCCCGGTGCCGTCCAGGACGAAGTCGGCCTGGATCTGGATGCGTCTGCCCGCGCCCGAAGGCCGGATCCGCCGGATGGTCCCCAACCCCTCGATGATTCCGGTGAACATGGTCCGATCCTGCATTCCCTTCCCGGCCGCGGTCCGGGTCCGCCCGGAATTGCGTCGCCGCACCCCGGAACCGACGACGGGCTGCGCGGGCCGTCGGTTTACCGTGGCTCCGGGTGAGCCACGTCACCCTCGATCAGATATGTCGTCGCCCAGCCGCCGGACGTGAACGTCGGTCAGTTTCACGCAGTCGGCCATCCGGTCGGGCCCCGGGCCGCTGCAAACGGGCACACCGTCGTCTCCGCCGAGAATTTTGGGGGCATAGAAAAAAGCGCACCTGTCCACGATCCCGGCGCGCAAGGCCGAGGCCAGCACACGGCTGCCCCCTTCGATGAGCAGGCTGGTGATTTCCATTTGCCCGAGCCGCCCCATCAGTCGTCCCAGATCGATGCCCCCGTCCGGGCCTTCCGCGCGGACCACCGTTGCGCCCGCGGCCTCGATTCTGCTGCGTGCCGCGGCTGAAGCGGCGTCACCACATATAATAAGGGTACCGGCATTGGAGTCAAGGTCGAAAGAGCCGGGCCGTTTCCGGAATGCGGAGGCGGGTGTCCAGAACGATGCGGATGGGGTCCTGGGTCCGTCGCCCGGGAATGCGGGTGGTCAAGCGGGGGTCGTCCGCCAGCACGGTGCCGATGCCCACCATGATGGCGTCCACGGCGTGCCGCAGGCGGTGCACGTATCCCCTTGCGGCCTCGCCCGGTGACCCACTGGGCGTCGCCGGTTCGGGTGGCGATGCGGCCGTCCAGCGTGGCGGCGCATTTGGCGATGACAAACGGCCTGCCGGTTGTGGTGTACTTGAAGAAAAACCTCGTTGAGGTCGGCGGCCCGGCGGGCGCACACGCCGGTGGTGACCGCGATGCCGTTTTGTTCGAGAAAGGCCGCCGCCGCCGCCGGACATCGGGGTTGGGGTCGGCCATGGCCACGACGACGCGCCGGATGCCGGCCGCAAGGATTTTTTCCGTGCACGGCGGGGTCCGGCCGGTGTGGTTGCACGGCTCCAGGGTCACGTACAGGGTGGCGCCCCGGGCCGCGTCGCCGGCATCGTCGATGGCGTTGACCTCGGCATGGGGCCCGCCCGCACGGCGGTGGTATCCTTGGCCCACCACCGTTCCGTCGCGGACCACCACGGCGCCCACCATGGGGTTGGGCGAGGTGCAGCCTCGGCCCTTTTCGGCCAGGTCCAGGGCCGATTCCATGAAACCGGCGTCATCCATTTTTGCTCAGCAGGCTTTTCAATTCGTCGACGAAGTCGTTGACGTCCTTGAATTCGCGGTAGACCGAGGCAAACCGGACATAGGCGATGTCGTCGAGTTCGTGCAGCTGGCTCATGACCGTTTCGCCGATCTCGTGGGAGGGGATCTCCTTTTCTCCGGTTTCCCGAAGGTCCCGCTCCAGGTCGTCGACGAACTCCTCGATGATGTTCATGCTGATATCCCGCTTCTCGCAGGCCCTCTGGATCCCGTCCCGGACCTTGTCGCGGTTGAACACCTCCCGGCGGCCATCCTTTTTGATGATCATGATGGGAATGTCTTCGATCTGCTCGTAGGTGGTGAACCGCCGGCTGCACTCGAGGCATTCCCGGCGCCGCCGGATGACGTTGCCGTCCTTGCTCGACCGGGAGTCGATGACCTTGTCGTCGGTCTCGCCGCAAAATGGGCATTTCATGGATGCGTCTCTCCCCTGGATGGTGTTCATCTGAATCACGTCGATCTTGGCCGCCTCGCAAGCATTTCCCCGGACATGGCGTCGGCATAGCCGGACTGGTAGAAGATTTGGCCGATGCCGGCATTGATGATCATCTTGGCGCAGATGCAGCAGGGCAGATTGGTGCAGAAGAGGGTGGCCCCCCGGATGGAGACCCCGTGGTAGGCCGCCTGGATGATGGCGTTCTGCTCGGCGTGGATGCCCCGGCACAGTTCGTGCCGCTCGCCGGAGGGGATGTTCAGCTGTTCCCGCAGGCAGCCGATCTCCAGGCAGTGGGCGATGCCCGCAAGGCGCCCCGTTGTATCCGGTGGACAGGATCCGTTTGTCCTTGACGATCACCGCCCCCACCGCCCGCCGCGGGCAGGTGGAGCGCTTGGCCACCAGGGCGGTGATGTCCATGAAATAGGTGTCCCACGAGGGCCGGTTTCCGCTGGTCACTCATGCCGCGATCCGTTTCCCCCGGCGCCGGGCTCCGCGGGCAGCTCCGCGTAGATGGGAAAGGCCTCGCACAGGCGTGCGGACGGTGTCGCGCACCCCCTGGATGTGGCGCCTCGTCGGTCAGGGTGCCGCAGCACCCGGACGATGCAGGCGGCGATGGCGGCCATTTCCGCCGCCCCCATGCCCCGGGTGGTGACGGCCGGGGTGCCGATGCGGATGCCGCTGGTGACCAAGGGGCCCGCGGGTGTCGAAGGGGATGGTGTTTTTGTTGACGGTGATCCCGGCCCGGCCCAGGGCCTCCTCGGCATCCTTGCCGGTGATGCCGAGGCCGGTCAGGTCCAGCCAGCATCATGTGGTTGTCGGTGCCGCCGGAGACCAGGTCGACCCCGCCGTCCGTCAGATCCGCGGCCAGGGCCGCGGCGTTTTGGACGATGCGGGTCTGGTAGGCCCGGAAGTCGTCGGTGCAGGGCCTCCTTGAAGGCCACGGCCTTGGCCGCGATGACGTGCATCAGCGGGCCGCCCTGGATGCCGGGGAAGATTTCCCGGTTGAGCCGGTCGGCGAGATCCGGCCTGGGCCAGGATCAGGCCGCCCCGGGGGCCCCGCAGGGTCTTGTGGGTGGTGGAGGTGACCACGTCGGCCAGGGGGACCGGGGACGGGTGCAGGTCCGCGGCCACCAGGCCCGGCGATGTGGGCCATGTCCACCATCAGATAGGCGTCCACCGACCGGGCGATCTCGGCAAAGGCCTCGAAAGTCGATGATGCGCGGATAGGCGCTGGCCCCGGCGACGATCATCTTGGGCCGGTGCTTCCGGGCCAGGTCGCGCCACCTGCTCGTAGTCGATGGTGCCGGTCTCCTGCCCACGCCGTAGTGCACGAACCGGAAGAGCCGGCCGGAAAAACTGACCGGGCTGCCGTGGGTCAGGTGACCGCCGTGGGCCAGGTCCATGCCCAGGATGGTGTCTCCGGGTTCGAGCAGGGCGAAGTAGACCGCCATGTTGGCCTGGGAGCCGGAGTGGGGCTGCACGTTGGCATAGTCGGCGCCGAAGAGCTGCTTGGCCCGTTCGATGGCCAGGCTCTCGGCCACGTCCACATACTCGCACCCGCCGTAGTAGCGCTTGTCCGGGTAGCCCTCGGCGTACTTGTTGGTCAGCACGCTGCCCTGGGCGGCCATCACGGCCCGACTGGCGATGTTTTCCGATGCGATGAGTTCCAGGTTCTCTCTGTTGTCTGCGCAGCTCGCCGGCGATGACGTCGGCGATCTCCGGGTCCGTGCGTTGGATGTCTTCCCAGTTCAAGTCGTTCTCCCGCCGCGCCGGGGTCGGCTCCGGCCTCAGTCGCCCTTGAGAATGTCCAGCGTGTCGAACTGCTCGATACGCTGTTGGTGCCGCCCCCCTTCAAAGGGGGTCTCCAGCCATGCCCGGACCACGGCCTCGGCCAGGGTTTCTCCCACCACCCGGCCGCCCATGACCAGAACGTTGGCGTCGTTGTGGCGCCGGCCCATGATGGCCGAAAACAGGTCGTTGCAGAGGGCCGCGCGCACCCCGGGAAACTTGTTGGCGACCATGGACATCCCGAGACCGGTGCCGCACAGCAGGATGCCCCGTTGAAACGCGCCGCTGGAAACCTTTTCGGCCACGCGCCTGCCAATGGCCGGATAGTCGACGGCGTCCTCGGTGAAAACCCCCTCGTCCGCCACCCGGAGGCCGTTTTTCAACAGAAAGACCTTGATCTTTTCCTTGAGGAAAAATGCCGCGTGATCGCAGCCGATGATGACCGCCTGTCCGTCCTGGGTCATGGTGCCGTTCCCCCTGCGGGCTGATGCCGGACCGGCCATGCCCGATGGCGGTCCGTCGCGTAAAATTGATTCCCTATCACATACGGCGGCTTTTTTCGAGGGTGTTTTGCCGGGAGATCCGGTATCCGTCAAGGTCGTTTCAGGCACCCTGTAGGGGCAGGCCTTGTGCCTGCCCTCTGTGCCAGGCCTTGTGCCAGGACGATCTTTCCGGGCACCCATAGGGGCAGACCCATGTGTCTGCCCTTTGGGCGCCCCTACAAGGGCCTGGGTCGCGATTCGGTCGCAGGCTTTGTGCCTGCCCTCTGTGCCAGGCCTTGTGCCAGGACGATCTTTCCGGGCACCCGTAGGGGCAGACCCATGTGTCTGCCCTATATCAGGCCTTGTACCTGCCTATCCTTCTTTGGCAGTCCATTACGGGCATGGCAGGGCGGCGGGCGAGGGGGAGTGGAAGCGGTTCGCGGGCGGGGTGCGTTTCCTCCCGCGGGCACGCCGGGCGCAGGCATCTCACGGTTGGGTCTGTCGGCCCGGGCGGGTGCCGGTGCTCACAGGGTTGGGGTGTATTTCCGAAGCACCAGGGATGCGTTGGTCCCGCCGAACCCGAAGCTGTTGGTCATGGCCACGGAGACCTCCGCTTTTCGCGCCACCTTGGGAACGTAATCCAGGTCGCAGTCCTCGGAAGGGTTGTCCAGGTTGACGGTGGGGGGGATGATCCCGTTTTGGATGGTCAGGGCCGTGAACACCGTCTCGACCCCTCCGGCCCCGCCCAGCAGGTGCCCGGTCATGGATTTGGTGGAGCTGATGGCCAGCCGGCGGGCGTGGTCGCCGAAAACGGTCTTGATGGCCATGGTTTCGATCAGGTCGTTGAGAGGCGTCGACGTGCCGTGGGCGTTGATGTACGTGATGGCCTCGCCCGGAAGTCCGGCGTCGGCAAGGGCCGCGGCCATGCACCGCGCCGCGCCGTCGCCGTCCGGCGGCGGCGCGGTCATGTGGTAGCCGTCTCCGGACATGCCGTAGCCGCAGATCTCCGCGTAGATGTGGGCCCCCCGCTCCAGGGCGTCCTCCAAGGGTTCGAGGATCACGATGCCGGAGCCCTCGCCCACCACGAAACCGTCCCGGTCCCGGTCGTAGGGCCGGGATGCCTTGTGCGGGGCGTCGTTGCGGGTGGAAAGCGCCTTCATGGCGTTGAAGCCGGCGATGCAGGTGGGGGTGATGACCGATTCCACCCCTCCCGCGATCATGGCGTCCGCGGCCCCCCGTTTGATGAGTTCGTAGGAGTCGCCCACCGCGTGGGTGCCCGCGGCGCAGGCCGTGGCCACCGAGGCGTTGGGGCCTTTTGCCCCCAGATGGATGGAAATCATCCCCGGCGCCATGTTGCCGATGAGCATGGGGATGAAAAAGGGGCTGACGCGCCCGGGGCCCTTTTCCTTGACCACGTAGGCGGTCTTTTCCAGATAGGCGAGCCCGCCCAATCCGCACCCGGTGAGCACGCCCACCCGGTGCCGGTTGGCGTCGTCGATGACCAGTCCGGAGTCTTCCAGGGCCATTCGGGATGCGGCCACGGCGATATGCGATGAAGCGCTCGGAGCGGTTGGCCTCTTTTTTGGGAAGAAAATCCTCTGGCATGAAAGTCCTTGACCTCACCGGCGATGTTCGTGTCGAAGCCGGTGGTGTCGAACCGGGTGATCTCCCCGATTCCCGACTTTCCCGCGCACAGCGCCTCCCACGTGGCATCCTTCCCGATCCCCAGAGGGGTTATCAGGCCCACTCCCGTTATGACCACTCGTCGGCCCAAGAAACACTCCTCTCAGTGGGAATTGATGTATTCGATGGCGTCCTTGACCGTGACGAGCTTTTCGGCGTCCTCGTCGGAGATGTCCATGTCGAACTCTTCCTCCATGGACATGATCAGTTCCACAAGGTCCAGGGAGTCGGCTCCCAGGTCGTCCACGAACGACGCGTCCGGAACAACCTCGGACAGATCCACACTCAGTTTTTCGGCGATGATTTTCTTGACTTTATCTTCCACAGACATTCGTCCTCCTCTGTCAATTGACGGTTTTTTCTTGGGTTTGCTCGGGGGCTGCGCCGTGCTCCGGCTCAGATGTACATGCCTCCGCTCACGTGGATGACCTGACCGGTGACGTAGGCCGCCTTTTCGGATACCAGAAACGCCACCACGTTGGCGACGTCTTCGGGCCGGCCGGCGCGGTTGAGGGGAATCATGGTCAGCATCGCGGCCTTGACCTTGTCCGGGAGCACGGCCGTCATGTCGGTCTCGATGAACCCGGGCGCCACGGCGTTGACCCGGATGCCCCGTCCGGCCAGTTCCTTGGCGGCGGATTTGGTCAGCCCGATGAGCCCGGCCTTGGAGGCGGCGTAATTGGCCTGTCCGGCGTTCCCGGTGACGCCCACGATGGAAGCCATGTTGACGATGCAGCCGCTGCGCTGCTGCATCATGATCTTGGCGGCCAGTTGGGTGCAGCGAAACGCCGCTTTCAGGTTGACGCCCAGCACCGCGTCCCAGTCCTCGTCCTTGAGCCGGACCAGAAAGCCGTCCCGGGTGATCCCGGCGTTGTTGACCAGAACATCCACGCGGCCGGTTTCCGCCGCCACCATTCCAAAGAACGCCTCGAGCTGCCCGGCGTCGGTGACATCCACGCAGACGCCGGTTGCCGAACCGCCCGCCCGGGCCACCTCTTCCTCGGTTTCCCGGGCGGCTTCCGCCTCGGCCTCCGGATTCACCGGGGAAAAGTAATTGAAAAAGATGCGGCTTTCCGGAGCGGCCAGGGCCGTACACACGGCCCTTCCGATTCCCCGGGACGCCCCGGTGACCACGATCGTGCGCGCATTGTCCTGGCTCATTCTCACCTCGGTCGTCCGCTTCGGCAAACCGCCCGAGCCCTGGGCGTGGACTTCCGGTTTCCGGTCGTCCCGGGGTTTGCCGAACGCGGGGGTCGGTTAAATCTCGTCGGTCGCCACGACTTCCCGGTCCTTGTAGTACCCGCAGCCGGAGCAGGCCCGGTGCGGCATGGTGGCCTCCCCGCACTGGGGGCAGGTGGTCAGGTTGGGGGCGGCCAATTTCCAGTGGGTGCGCCGCTTGTCTCTTTTTGACTTAGATGTTTTTCGTTTCGGTACGGCCATGAGTAATCTCCTAAGCGCCTGTTATTTCAAAAAATAATCCTTGAATCACCGAAGCGCTCCAAGGGTGATTCTTAGTAATTGAATTCAAAGGGATTGTCAAGGGTTTTCATCATTTTTTTTGTGGCGTGCCTATTGCCCTCCTGGAGTCGATGTGGTATCAATCCAATTTCCCAAGAAAATGTGACCCTGGCATAAAGCACAACGACCTGTTATCATGGGAATTAAAATGAGATCGGGTCGCCCGCCCGGCCCCGTCGAACCCCGGCGCCGCATTTTTTGCGGCCGGCCTGGGTGCGAAACCGCCGGGCCGGGGCGGCGTCAGGCAGGGCAATTTGCTGATGACTAATGACTAGTCAATGCGCCGCCGCCGTCCAAAGTGCTAACCGGCCGGCCGCCGTTCAGTCATCCCCCAACGCAAGACCCAGCCGGGCCGCGGTTGTCCGCGATCCGCGCCGGGTCGAGGAAAAACCACATGGACAAGACTGTTACACGGTTCGCCCCCAGCCCCACGGGCTATCTGCACGTGGGCGGGGCCAGGACCGCCCTGTTCAACTGGCTCTATGCGCGCAACACCCGGGGAAGGTTTATTCTGCGCATCGAGGACACGGACCGGGTCCGGTCCACCCAGGCGTCGGTCGACGCCATTTTCGAAGCGCTCGCAGTGGCTGGGCATCGACTGGGACGAGGGCCCCTATTTCCAGTCCGAGCGCATGGAGATCTACAAGGCCGCCATCCAGCGGCTCATCGACACCGGCCACGCCTATTACTGCACATGCAGTCCGGAAGCGGTGGAGGCCATGCGGCAAAAGGGGCTGGCCGAGGGCGGCAAGGCCAAATACGACGGCACGTGCCGGGAAAAGGGGCTGGCGAAGGTCCGACGGCGCCGTGGTCCGGTTCCAGTCGCCGCTCATGGGCACCACCGTGCTGGATGACAAGGTCAAGGGGCACATCGCCTTTCAGAACGCGGAACTGGACGACTTCATCATCGCCCGGGGCGACGGCATCCCCACCTACAATTTTACGGTGGTGGTGGACGACGTCGACCATGGGGGTCAACACCATCATCCGCGGCGACGACCACGTGATGAACACCCCCAAGCAGATGCTGCTGTACCAGGCCCTGGAGAGCCCGCTGCCGGTGTTCGCCCACGTCCCCATGGTGCTGGGGGCCGACAAGACCCGGCTGAGCAAGCGGCACGGGGCCACCTCGGTGACGGCCTACCGGGACATGGGCTACCTGCCCGACGCCTTCGTCAACTATCTGGTCCGGCTGGGGTGGTCCCACGGGGACCAGGAGTTCTTCACCCGGCGCGAACTCGTCGAGAAGTTCAACCTGGAGAGCATCGGCCGGTCCGCCGGCGTGTTCGACGTGGAAAAGCTCACCTCCCTCAACGGAGACCACATCATGGCCACCCCGGTCGAGGACCTGTCCGCCATGGCCCTGCCTTTCATGCGGGAGGCGGGCTACGACGCAGCACCCGGCCCCTACCTCGACGAAGTGGTCAAGACCCTGGTCATCCGCAGCAAAACCCTGGTGGACATGGCCGAACAGGCGGCGTTTTATTACACGGACGCCATCGTGTACGACGAAAAGGCGGCCAGGAAGTTTTTCAAGCCGGCGGCCCTGGATCCGATGCGCCGGGTCGCGGCAAAGCTCGGCGCCCTGAAGGTTTTCGAGGAAAAGGCGCTGGAAGGGGTGTTTCAGGAGGTGATGGACGAAACCGGGCTCAAGCTCGGCAAGATCGCCCAGCCGGTGCGCCTGGCCCTCACCGGAAAAACCGCCAGCCCGGGCATCTTCGAAATCATCGCCATTCTCGGCAAACCGCGGGTCCTGTCCCGGTTGGAGGCGGCCATGGCCGTGGTGGCGGCGGCCGCTTGAGCCAGGGCCTGACGTGGGCGCCGACGGTCCCTCCGAAAAAACGACACCAGGCCGCGGCCTATCCGGGCCGCACCGGCAAAATCCTGTTGACTCCGGCGGGCCTTTCCGGTATCTTTCTGCGCCATAACACCGTTGAGGGATCGTCTAGCGGCAGGACGACGGGTTCTGGCCCCGTTAACCAAGGTTCGAATCCTTGTCCCTCAGCCAAGTCATTTCAACGGCTTACGGACCTGCCCCGTAAGCCGTTTTTCGTTGTGGCTTCGATTTGTCCCCTTTTCTTTATGGTTCATTCTGGGAGGCGTCTATGAGGTGTTCCGACATTTGGAAGAGCATCTCAACAAAATGTTCGAAAAAAAGGCTGTACGCATCCACGTGATGTTCGTTCCCGTGGCCCGTGACCAGATCATTCCATCGCTGCTCGATGGCCGGGGGGACATCGCCGCCGCCAACTTGACCATCACACCCGAGCGCTTAAAGCTGGTGGACTTTACAGCCCCGACCATGCGGAATGTCTCGGAGATCGTGGTTACCGGACCTGGCGCCGAGCTGATTCGCACCGTGCAGGACCTGGCCGGCAGGGAGCTATACATCCGAAAGTCGTCGAGCCACTACGAGAGTGTCCAAAAGCTCAACGACAGCTTGGTCCAAGAAGGCAAGGAGCCGGTAAAGGTTCGGCTCGCCCCCGAGGAACTCGAAACGGAGGACATCCTGGAAATGGTGAATGCCGGGCTCGTCGAGGCCACCATCGCCGACACGCGCATCGCCGAGTTCTGGAAACAGATTTTCGAGGGGATCGACCTGCACCCCGATGCGGCAGTCCGAACCGGGGGAGGTCGCTTGGATGATTCGAAAGAACAGCCCCCGGTTGAAGGCGGTGCTCGATGAATTCCTCGCCCTCTATCCCGAGGGCTCCAAGACGCGCAATATCCTGCTGCAGAAATACTTGAAAAAAACGGATTTCGCCGAAAGTGCGACGTCCAAGGAAGAGATCGCCAAGTTCCAGGCGACAGTCGCGTATTTCCGGAAATACGGCGACCAGTACGAAATGGACTACCTTCTGATGATGGCCCAGGGCTACCAAGAGTCGCGGCTGGACCAGGGTGCGCGGAACCCGTCGGGCGCCGTCGGCGTGATGCAGGTGCTTCCGTCCACGGCCGATGAATTGAAGGTCGGCGACATCACTCAAATAGAGCCCAATATCCATGCTGGCGTGAAATACATCCGGTTTATGATGAACCATTACTACGCCAACGAACCCATGGATCCGTTCAACAGGGGGTTGTTCACCTTTGCCTCATACAATGCGGGTCCCGGCCGGGTCGCCAACCTTCGCAAGGAGGCCACCAAACGGGGGCTGGATCCCAACAAGTGGTTCAATAACGTTGAAATCGTCGCCGCGGAAAAAGTGGGCCGTGAGACCGTGCAGTACGTCAGCAACGTTTACAAGTACTACCTGGCCTACAAAATGATCGTGGAGCAAAGCGAGGATCGCCAAAAAGCCAAGGACGCGATGAAGCAGGAGGCCGACAAGTAGAAGGCGAATGCATCAATCTGTTGGGCACCGGGGAAAACAACAATCAATCGCAACAGCCTGTTCGGCTGGTCGGATCCCGTTAAAACCAATTCCTTCCCGGGCCGCCATCACCGCCGCTTCTTGCCCGAAGGGCCCATGCGGCGTACGAGCGCCCGGGCCGGCGCGCCGTCGCCGCCGGCGATCTTGAGCGGCAGGCAAACCAGCTGTACTCGCCCCAGCGGCGCCCGCTTGAGGTCCAGTCCCTCGATGATCCAGATCCCGGCCTCGAGCAGGGCCTGGTGCGTTTCGAGGCCATCGGCCCGGAAACCGCCGACGGAGAGGTAGTCTATGCCAACCAGTCGAACCTGCCGCTCGGCCAGATAAAGGGCCCCTGCAGCCGAAATATACACGAAGTCCTCGACAAAGCCGTCGGTATCCCAGCAACGTTCCGAGTTGCGGGTCTTCAACAGGATCCGCTCGCCGCGCCGGATGGAATGCCGAGCCAACTCATCGGGTTTGATGGACTCACGGTCACGGATGGGGACAATCCGCGCCGTCCCGATGGCGGTTTCCAGCGGCATGTCGTCGATTCCGATGCCGCCGCGGACAAAGTGTGCGGGTGCATCCATGTGGGTGCCCGTATGGGCTCCCATCTCGAGGAGCGACACCGTGCACGGGTCGCCCCGCTCGATGTCCAGGGCATGGCTGATACGGGCCGGCGGGTCGCCCGGCCAGCTAACCATGCCGGTTCTCAGCGGTACTGAAACGTCGATCCAGGGTGATGCCATTCTGCCCTCCGTAGACTTCGATTCATTGTAAGCGTTCACAGGGCCCCGCATCTGCTGCGTTCCCGGGCAGTTGAAGTACAACCGTACGTCTGCGTGCCCGGTGCCTGGCATCTGCAGCACCCTGTAAACGCTTACCTGCAAGGCCCTCCCTCGCCTGCTTGCGGGCGAGCGCATTTGCAAATATCTGCGCCACCAGTTTAAACTGCTGTACGAGCGTTTCGGGCCAGGCTTTCTCCTCCCGCATGACAGCGAAGGTCAGCAAGCCGAACACATCCCTTCTTCCTACCGACAACGGAATGACCGCGACGGACCTGGTGCCGGAGAGTTCAAAAATCTCCCGGTCGCGGCCGGCTTCCGCCGGGAGGTCGGTCATTTTCGAGATCGTGATCGTTTCACCCTCAAGGACTTTCTGCAGCACCCAGGGAAAGAATTCCTTTAAACTCATCCGCTCGGGCGGCACCCGACTTCCCGGAGGCTGGTAAACATGTGTCAGCACCAGGGTTTCGGGGTCTCCTTCAGGGACTTGGAAAAGTGTGGAGCGATCATGCCGTATCAAGCCTGCCCTCAACTTGATTGGGGGTCCGGCATGACGATTCGAGGATTTTTAACGAGATTGTCAAAAAGTGGAGCTTCGTTCATACGACATGAGCGATGCTGGCCGGATGGCGAAATCGCCCGTGCGCGAAGCGTCCACCGACCGATAATCAGGGGGCCCGTTCCACCAGGACCATGTCGCGACCGTGCAGCAGGCTGGACATGGCCCGGTCCTCAAAACGACAGGCCGCCGTGGGGGCGGTGGCGACCATCTTCGCCCATGATTGTTAGAACCGGAACTTGACGCCGACCATCGGGCCGTTGAGGTACATGTTGTCGAGTACCGAATGATCGTCGAAATTCCAGCGAAGGTAGCGGTACCCGGCGACCAGGTCGACCTTAGCATGCGGAAACTCTGTTTCAGCATTAGCATTTTCTCCTTATCAGGGGGTTTCATCGATCGGCTCGCACGAGCGCGCCAGGCGGACGTCGCTGACGTCGATACCCAGGCCCGGTCCGTTGAGGATCGGCGCCAGGCCCTGACTGCCAAAGGAGATGTCCGTCTCCACGATGTCTTCGGCCAGCAGATATTTGGAGCCCGAGCCTTCCAGGTGGCGGCATCCGTTGTGGACCGCGGCAAGGGCCCTGCCGGCGGCGGACAGGATGGCGGTCTCGCCCACGTGGCAGCTGATCATGCAGATCATTCCCTGTTCGGCGGCGTAGTCGAGCATGCGGAGGCTGTTGAGCATGCCGCCGCATTTGGAAAGCTTGACGCTGAACCCGTGGCAGACCCGGTTCTCGACGAGGTGTCGGGCATCGGCCAGGGTGCAAACGGATTCGTCCGCCAGGACCGGCAGCCCACACCGGTCCGCGACCTCCTTGAGGCCTTTCCAGTCGTGCTTGGGGACCGGCTGTTCCACGGAGCTGATGTTGTAGCGCCGGGCCTGGTCGATGAACGCCAGGGCGCTTGCGGTGTCGAACGCGCAGTTGGCGTCGATGCGGATGTCCACGGAATCCCCCAGGATGTTTCGGACGTGCCGCAGACTGGCAACGCCGGGGACCTTGTCGCTGATCTTGAGTTTGACCCACCGGATTTCAAGGTTTTTGACCAGCCCGAGCAGGTCCAGCAGGTTGTTTTCCCGAATCAGGGGGAGAACGGCGGAGTAGACAAATGATTCCGCCGCGGGCCGCTCCGTGAACAGTCCCCACACGGGGCGGCCCTGGCTTTTGGCCCACAGGTCCAGGGCCGCGGTCTCCAGGGCACAGAAAGCGGATGGGTACAGGTGCGCCGTTCGGGTGTCTCCAAGGGAGGCGAAACAGGCCTTGAGTTGGTCGAAGTCATCGAATTCACACGCCTTCAGGCGGGATGCGAGAAGCAGCGCCCCTTCGATGCTCGACCCCAATGTTTCCCCGGTCACGTATTCCCTGGGCGCCCCTTCCCCGTAACCCTCGACGCCGTTGTCGGCGGTGATCCTGACCACCAATCCCCGGGTTTCGGTTCGGTTGAACAGGTTGTGAGAGAACGCGAATCTGAATGGAATGCGGACGCGGTATACGGTGATCTTGTCGATTCGCATGATGCCGTTTCAGCAAAATCCTTATTAGTTGGCCGGTCATCGGTGCCGGTAAGTTCACGTGCGCCGGGAATTCAAAACAGCAATTCCCTGTTTATCTTCGGGTATCCGGTCCTTCCGCTGCCGCGAGCAGGCGGAAACCGTCGATAGGACGATCCCGCAGTCTGCATCGGCAGGGCGCCGGGCCCCGGCGGAGATACCAGGGAATCCATGGTTGACGCTCTCGATTGCAGCCGATTTTGATTATCCATCAATCATATTTTTCAAGATAAAGCAACGGTTTCCTGAAACGGCACGGGACCCGCTGCCCGCGCAGCGCACGGATTCCGAAGGCGTCCTCCGGCCGCCGATGGCCGTCACCGGGGTTGGATAGTGCCCATCTACATTTCGATTCAGACGCCTCAACAGGGGTGGATCGCCGACGATTCGTGCTTATTGTCTGACAAGTGCCCATGATCCCCCCGCGGCGGTTCGCGGGAAGCGGCGGGAACCGTTCCGCCAGGCACTCGGGAGGTGAGACCATGCACGGAGAATGGTTGAGCGGCTCGTCTTTTCTGCTCGTGTCCGCGGCCCTGGTGTACATCGTAATCGTCCAGGCCCTGTCCAAGCGGGACGCGCGGCCGCGCCGGCTGAGTGAAGCGGAGATGCTGGCCAAACTGGCGCTCATGGAAAACCGCAGCGAATACGACCTGTTTCACATCGCCGCCGTGGACTGGCACGCGCCCCGCCAACGGGTCGACGACGATTTCAAGGCTTACCTGACCGACGGGATCCTGCCCTACTACGTCAATGCCCATGTCCGGAAAAAGAGGCGGCAGCTCGGAGACGTCTTTTCCCCGCCCTTCAGCCTCCGGGGCCGGGGGTCCATGCCCTGGCTGCGATAGGGACCATATCCTTTTGACATTACGACCGGTTTCCAGTATCTGATGCCTGTTGCCGCGCCCATTGCCGGCACGGGGGAGGCGAATGCGCAACCAAGGCTTACAAATGGTGGAAAGCGGGCGGCCGGCGCGCCGGCCAAGGACGGATCGCGTTTCGGGGGCGGGCGGTCCTGGCTGCGGTCGTCCTTGTGCTTCTGGCCGTTCCGGCCCGGGCGAGGACGGCTACGACCTGCGCAAAGTCCGCTGGGGGATGAGCCCGGAGCCAGGTGGACAAGGCCGAAAAGGCCAGACTGGTCGTACCGAGACCAGCAGCTGTTGGCCTACAACACCGATGGTCCTGGGACGCCGGATGAGCATCGAGTACCAGTTCGGTGACAACCGGCTGTACCGGGCCGTCTACATCCTGGCCGAGGACTACCTGCTCGAAAAGAAATACCTGCGGGACTACCTGGATTTCAAGAACGTGCTGACCAGCAAATACGGCCAGCCGGCCCGGGACGAAATGATCTGGCACAAACCCCACATGAAACACGACCCGACGGAGTGGGGCGTGGCGGTGAGCATCGGGCACCTGACCTCCGAGGCGGTCTGGGAGACCGACACCACGAAGATCGCTGCCATCCTGACCGGCGGGAACCACACCGTCTCCTGCCAGATCGTCTATTCGAGCAAGGCCCTGGCCCACCTGGCCGGCACCGGCGGCGAGCAGGGGGCAAAGAGCGGGGAGGAACCCAACCAGCAGCTCAAAAAAGCCCTCGAGGCTTTCTGAATCGGCAGGAGAGTCCATGGCGCCCGTGCTGGAAGTTGCGGACCTGGTCAAGGACTACCCCGGGGTCCGGGCGGTGGACGGGGTCGGATTCGCCATCGAGCGAGGGACCTGCTTCGGCCTGCTGGGACCCAACGGCGCCGGCAAGACCACCATCATCGAAATCGCCGAAGGCATCATCCCGGCCACCTCCGGCCGCGTCCTGTACAAGGGGGCGCCCCGCGACGGCAGGTTCAAGGAAGAGGTGGGCATCCAGTTCCAGTCCACCTCCCTGCTGTCTTTTCTTTCCGTCGGCGAGTCCCTGGAGACCTTTCGAAGCCTCTACCGGCGGCCGCGTCCCATGAAAGACCTGATCGGGATGTGTCGCCTCGAGGAGATCCTGGACCGCCGGAACGACAAGATCTCCGGAGGCCAGCGCCAGCGGCTGCTGCTGGCCATGGCCCTGGTCAACGATCCGGAGCTGATCTTTCTGGACGAGCCGACCACCGGGCTCGACCCCCAGGCCAGAAGGCATTTGTGGGACATCGTGGCGCTGGTCAAGACCGAGGGCAAGACCGTCGTGCTCACCACCCACTACATGGAAGAGGCGGAGATTCTCTGCGACGACATCGCCATCGTGGATCTGGGTCGGGTCATCGCCAGGGGGGCGCCGGACCGGCTGCTCCAGGACCGTGGCAGGGAGGTGAGCATCCAGATCCCGGAAAAAGCCATCGTCGGCGACGTGGACGGGCTGTTGGGGCGCTTGCGGGACGCCGGCATAATCCTGGAAATCCGGAAAAAACCGGGGGTGGTGGAGATTGGCACGGACCGGGCCAACGACTGTTTCCAGTGGCTGATCGCCAACGGGGTGGATCTGGCCGGGGCCGGCGTCCGTTCCAGGAATCTCGAGGACCTGTTCCTTCAGATCACCGGCCGACGGCTCCGGGACTGAGCCAGGACAACCGTGCGCCGATTTCTTGCCATATTCGTTGCCCGAAACAAGGAATTTTACCGCGACCGGGCGGCCTTCGGCTGGAATTTCATCTTCCCGCTCCTGATCATCCTCGGTTTCGCGCTGATGTTCCAGCGGGGCGGGCAGACCCCCTACAAGGTCGGGGTGATCCCCGCATCGGACGGCGCCGCCCCTTGCGCCGGGGTGCCCGACACGGTCGCGGCCCAGCCCCTGTTCGACGCGGTCGTGCTGGACAGCCGGGCCGACGGCTTCGAAAAGCTCCAGCGGCACCGGCTGGACATGGTCGTGACGTGCACCGGGCGCCCTCCCGTGGCCTACTGGGTCAACGAGAGTTCCCCAAAGGGGAAAATCGCCGAGAGCCTTCTTGTGACCGCTCTGGTGGGGCCGGAAACCCGGGAGGGTCTGGTCGTCCGGGAAACGGTCAGCGGCCGGCAGATCCGCTACATCGACTGGCTGTTTCCGGGCATCATCGCCATGAACGCCATGTTCAGCGCGCTTTTCGGCGTGGGCTGGGTGGTGGTCCGATATCGCAAGAGCGGCGTGCTCAAGCGGTTCAAGGCAACGCCGCTGACCCCCCTGGAGTACCTCGGCGCCCAGGTGGCCTCCCGCATGCTCGTGCTGATGTCCACCAACGTCATCGTCTACGCGGGTTGTGCCCTGCTGCTCGGTTTCCGTTGTCAGGGGTCGTATGTGGACCTGATCGTGCTGTTCGCCCTGGGCTGCGCCAGCCTCATCGCCCTGGGGTTGATCATCGCCGCCCGCAGCAGCAGCGAAGAGTTCGCCAACGGCGTGCTCAACTTCATCGCGTGGCCCATGATGTTTCTGTCCGAGGTGTGGTTTTCCCTGGAGGGCGCCGCCCCGTGGGTGCGCAAGCTCGCCCAGCTGTTTCCGCTGACCCATGTCACCGAGGGGATGCGACGGATCATGAACGACGGCGCCTCGCTGGCCGACCTTGGCTATCACCTGGCCGTTCTGGGCGCCATGACGGTGGTCGTTCATGGCCGTCGGCTCGCTGATGTTC
This sequence comes from uncultured delta proteobacterium, assembly GCA_963710015.1. Classification (GTDB taxonomy): domain Bacteria; phylum Desulfobacterota; class Desulfobulbia; order Desulfobulbales; family Desulfocapsaceae; genus MADRE3. The sequence goes on from CAVPYP010000021.1 coordinate 24,019, forward strand.
AAGTGGACCGATTGAGCGGGCGGACGATGCCCCGCACCCACGGGGGGCCGGTAGACAGGGCCGGACGCTTGCCCCGAACCTGTTGAGGAGGTCTGTTCATGGGGGATTCATTGGCTGTACTGGCGCTGCTCATCGGCCTGGAGCTGGTGCTCGGCGTGGACAACATTCTCGTGATCGCCATTTTCGTGAGCCGGCTTCCCGAAGCCGAGCGCAACAAGGCCAGGATCATCGGCCTGGCCTTGGCCATGGTGGCCCGCATCGGCATGCTCTTTCTCATCATGGCCCTGGCCGGTCTCACAGACCCGGTCGCACTGGGGTTTTCGGTGCGGGACCTGATCCTGCTGGCCGGCGGCCTGTTCCTGCTGTACAAGGCCGTTCACGAGATTCATCATACGGTCAGCCTCAAGGACGAGATCGAGGCGGCGGAAACCGGGGGCGCGACCATGGGGTTTTCCTCGGTGATCGTCCAGATCGTGCTGCTGGACATCGTCTTTTCCATCGACTCGGTGATCACCGCCGTCGGACTCACCCAGAAAACCTGGGTCATCGTCATCGCCGTTGTCCTGTCCTTTGCCGTCATTCTGGCCTTTGCCAAACCCATCGGCGAATTCATCCTCCGCCACCCGGCGCTCAAGATCCTCGCCCTTTCGTTTCTGATCACCATCGGCGTGACCATCTTCATGGAGGGGCTCCACCAGCACGTGCCCAAGGCCTATATCTACCTGCCCATGGGGTTCGCCCTGTTCGTGGAGATGCTCCAGATGCGCTACGCGTACAACCGGAAAAAACGACTGGCCCGGGAAAGCTGACCCCTGCGGGCTATGCCACGCGGAAAAACGACGGGTCGAATTCGGGCCGGTCCTTGTACCGGTCCAGGAACAGGCCGGGCAGGCGGTCGATGTCCGCGAACAGGGAGGGGTCGACCGGGATGCCGGCCCGGTGCAGGGCGTCGACGATCTCGAGGGGGTCCGGGGGACAGCCCCGCACCGGGATCATGTCGTTGACGTCCGGGTGGTCGCGGTTGGCCCGGTACATGCATTTGCCCAGGAGAACGGTCTTTTTCTTGCCCGGCGACGGCTTCATGGACTTTCCGGTGAGAATTTCCACGTCGTCGAACCGATCTCCCCGCCATGCGAACCGGATGGCGGACAGAACCAGACCGTTGATGCCTGCGCAGTAGGTGCACATGGAAAGGTCCGCCTTGGGATAGGAGACGCCCCGGATCCCCTGTCGGACCAGGGGTTCGGGCAGCCAGTTGCCGTCGGCGTCCGCGGCGAACGGGAAATCGTGTTCGTGGAAGACGGCCGCCTCGGCGATGGACTCTCCCAGGACCTCGATGTCGGAAAGGTCCAGGGGCCGGCCGCCATGCCGGGCGGCATGGGCGAGGTGGGGGACGGTCTCCGGGGCATGGCCCAGAAGGGCCGCGCCCACCAGGTCCGCCGCCAGCACGTCCGAAGACGCCACCAGGAGGTCCCGCCGGTGCATGCGGCCGTCCGGCCCGGGGCCCCTTTCCAGGCTGAAGATGCCGTCTATGAGGGTGAACATGGGGGGCATCCGTTCCGCCAGACGCGAAACCATGGCGTGCAGGTCCCTCCCGGGCCGAGTGCTGTGGCATTTTTTGCGGGAGGGGATATCGATGGTCCCCTTGAGGTTCTTGATGCCCAGGCTGACGATGGTCTGGTTGTGGGATTTGAGCACCGGCAGGTTCACCACGAAATCGCTGTTGAGAATGTCGGTGTTGAAATTCAGGACGACCCCGCCTCCAAGGTCCACCTTTTCGAAGGGCCGCTCGAACACGTTGAGATAGGCGATGCCGTACCGTTTTTTGAGGGTGCCGTAGCCCAGGCTCTCGAAGGCGTGGGCCGGGGTCTTCCGGTCCCCGGGGTCCCGGGTGACCATTCCCTCCCCGATGAGGATGTCGTCGATACCCCTTTTTTTCAGGGCCAGTACGGTGTCCTCGACGACGCGGGAGGTGGTGATGACGCCCCATTTGGGAAAGTCCGTCGCCCGGGTCCAGAACACGATGTTGGGTTTGACGAACACCCGGGCCCCGGAAGGCAGCCGGTCGAGCCCCCCGCTCAGGTCCATGGCCTTCTCCACGGAATCGACGGGCCTTTCGTACCGCACGACGGCTACTTTGTGTCGGTCCATCCCTGTCCTCTAAAAAAACGAAAAGGCCCGCCCGGTCACGGGCGAGCCTTTGTCGTCGGTTGGGGTCTCGGTTCGGCTATGCCGCTCCCCGGGCCTCCGCCTTGACGGAAACGACCATTTTGTACAGCAGGGTCAGCACGAGGAAGCCGGCGGCCCAAACGGCCAGGCTGATCATCAGTTCCGGGGCGGTGGGAATGTACTCGTTGACTTCGTGCAGGGGGTTGGGGACGAAGCCGCCGGAGATCATCCCCAGGCCCTTGTCGATCCATGCTCCGATGAAGACCACCGTGCAGGACACGATCAGCACGTTCTCGTTTTTCCGGCAGGCCGGGATGACCAGCAGCACGATGCCGATGAGCATGAGGAACATGGACGACCACATCCAGGGCACGTAGGTGTTGTGGCCGTGCAGCCCGACGAACAGGTATTTGATGGAGTCCATGACGACGGCAGATCCGTACGATCTGTTCATGGTCATAGCAATCTCCTGCCAGCTCGGCAAAATCTGTCTTCTCAAGGATAGTATGGACAACATTTCCAAACCGCACTCCGCCGGGAAGCCGACTGCTCTCAAGCACACCGCTGGCGACACCTTTTTCGTCAGATGCACCGGTCAACACCGCATCGTCAGAGGCAGAAAAGCTCACCAGACCGGAGAAGGAGGTCAGGGTTCTGGGTGTTGTAAATGTCCGCTCACCTCTTTCTCTTGCCTGCAATTGTATATCTTCCGGAGTCGGCGCAGCATAGTCGCAGATCTCAGCCACAGCTTCGTCAATCAGCAGGTGGGCTGACGACTGGCGCTGCTGCCCAGAAGCTGGAAACGACGGTGCTGGTCTTCGAAGCCGCAGCGACCATCAGTAAATAGCATTTTAGCGAACGGCGACTGGAACGAGCCCGGGTGACCTCCCCACCCTTTTATATCGGCCCAGAAAAGGTAACACCTCAGTTGAGCCCTGGTTATCGCCACATAGGCAAGACGCAGGTCTTCCTGCTCTTCCTCTTCATGGGCACGCGCCCTGTTTTCATCAAGGTTTTCAGAGCCTAAATCCAGAATAAGCCTGTTGCTCTTATCATAACATCTGGTAATCGAACGATCTCTTTGAGCAGAGCGGCTGGGGGTCATAAGATAGGGGCAGAAGGTTATCGGGAACTCAAGCCCTTTGGCGCCATGCATGGTAACAATGGCGACCGCATCACCATCGCTTTCCAGCCGCAGCTCCATTTCATCAACGCCAACCTTTGAAGCGATCATTTTCTGAAGCCAGATGACCGTTTGCTCCATGGTAAGCCCCTGCAGCTGAATCATCTCCTGGACCAGCTCGCAGAGATGCTGGATATTGGCTATTCTCCGCTCGCCCTGTACCAGCCGGGAAAGCTGTAGGAAGATTTTCTCATCAACCAGCAACCTGGTAATCATCACCAGAAACCCCTCATCCTGCCAGAGCTGGTGATAGGACTGATATCTCTCGACCCACTGTCCCAAAAGCGATTCATCAGAGTTCAGCAATACAAAATAATCGCCGGTCAGCCCAAACCAGTCACAGCTCAGCGCTGCCTTTAATCCGGCAATATCTCCAGGAACCGCAGTTGCCCGCAGGACCCGCAGCAGTTGCTCACATTCAACCGTTTTAAATACGCTGTTCTTGCTTGCAACAACAGACGGAATTGAAACCTCAGCCAGGGCATCATGATATTCCTGGGCCTGGCTGTTTGTTCGCACCAGGATTGCTATATCCGCAGGTTCAAGGGGAGATGAGGAGATTCTCTGGCTTTCTGGCTAGATCTCTCAATCATTACTTCATTCTGGAGGGCTGATAAGCCTGGCAATTTCATCAACAATCCATTTCCTGATACGATCATGCGCCGAACCGCCTGACCAGCGCGGCTGACTGCCGGCGCGCTGGTCGAGTTGACAGTAGACCAGTGCACCCCGTTCAGCGTCTTTATCAAGCAGCCTGAAGTCCTCGTCTTTTCTGGCAGGCTCTACCCGTTTATAGGCAAGTCCCGCAAAGGAGGTGCCTGTCAACAGGTCGTTGACCGCTGCCATCAGGCCGGGGTGCGACCTGAAGTTTCTTTGCAGCGTCACTATTCTCCGAGCCTGTTCCCGGGCCTGAAAATATGAAAAGATATCGGCGCCGCGAAAACGATAAATCGCCTGCTTCGGATCACCGATCAGGTAGAGAATATGGGGTGGGGCGCTGAACAGGGCGCTGAAAATATGCCATTGGGCGCTATCGGTATCCTGGAACTCATCAATCAAGACCATTCTATATCGCTGCCTGATCTTGTGCCGCAGCAAGGCACCATCAGGACCTGAAACTGATGAGGCCAAACGGATAACCAGGTCATCAAAGGTCATTTTCTGATGGTGCTCAAGCCTGAGTGGAAACGTAGTGCGTAACTGGTCCGCCAGTTCCAGGCGAATCTCGAGGATGAGCTGGTCAACAGCATCGATATACAAGGGGACCACCTCGGCGGGCAGGTCCCAGTCCGAGATAAAATCTTGTTTTTTCTCAAGTCCCCTGAGCTTCCTGCCGTTCAATTGCTCAAGCAGGTGGTCATATTCCAGCCATCTGACAATCTCAGGGCTGGGCGGCTGAGAGGCCGATAGGCACTGCTCAATTTCCTCATAGCGGTTCTGATAGTTGTTGCAAAGATCCTTGTTTAAGTAGCCTTCACGGGCAGCCTGGTCGAGTTTAACCAGCAGCGCAGAAGCGTTTTCCTGCCACCACTTCCTGAACTCGGCAAACCTGCGTTCAATCAGCGAACAGCAGCGGGCGACCGATCCCTTCTCCGGGATAAGCTCTGCCAGCAGATCATCTGAACCGAGGACACTCTGGTAAAGTGACCCCGGGTCCGGATAGTATTCGGTTGCCAGAGCACAGTATCGTTTGTCAAGATCATAGAGGGTTGCTCGCCAGTAGTCGTTGACAACAGCTGTTTTAATCAGCTGGGCATCACTGATCAGTTCAACGTCAAAAAGCTGGCCGCTTTCAAGCGGCTGATCTGTCAACATTCTTTGACAGAAGCCGTGAATCGTATAAATGCCGATACGGTCAATGTCGAGCAGCGCAAAATCGAGTCGCCTCACCGTGAGCTTTTTATCCTCGATCCGGGCTGCCCATTGTTTCAGGACGTCATTGTACTGACCTTCAATATCGCTGAGGATGTTTTTCCCCTCTATCAGCTGGACTCTGATTCTGTCTTTTAACTCTTCGGTAGCTGCAACCGTAAAGGTGACGACAAGAATCTGGTCGATGCTGATTTTGAGATCGGCCACGGCCCGAAGGACATGCATTGAGATGGCGAAGGTCTTGCCGGTGCCGGCACTTGCCTCCACCAGCGTTATGCCGCCTTCAATTGCAGTTGATGCTGAGGATAAAATTTCTTCAACAGCCATGCTCAGCGCTCCTCGTTAATAACATGTCCAGTTTCCCAGAGCGGAACCATCAACTGTTGACAAAGTGCTTCAAACTCATCGTTTAAAACATCTTCAGCGCTGCGATTTTGATAGATAAGGTTCCATTCCGGTACATACTGATTTTCGATATATCTCGAAAACAGCTGTCGAGCGACAGTCAGTGGCTCTTTTTTCCCCCTTACACTGTTCAGCTGGTGCTGCTGTGCGTAAGTAAATGAAGGTTCAACAAGCAGACTGCTGAGCCGGCGGCAGCCATCTGAAAATAGATTGAACAAAAAACCCAGGTCGCCATCGTTCCCCATTTCCAGATCAAAGACAACCGTATAGTCGCGTGCCAGTATATACGTTGGAAATTTCTGCTTTCGGATTCTGGCTGCAGCCAGGTGACAGAGCCAGCCGATGAGCAAATCCTTGCCTTTCAAACCTGCATAGCGATATAAAAGCTGCCCGTACTCGCAACAGCCGGGCAGGAGTCCCTCTACCAGATTATCATTTACATGCAGCTCAAACGGCAGGTCATCAATCGGCAGACCCAGTTTAAAATCTGCTATCCTCTGAACAAAGCGACTCAGACCCCTCACCTCTTTTTCAAAAGAGATGAGGCCGGGCGTTCCCAGCGGCCAGCGTGATTCAGTCTGCAGCCGCGCGAGGATATCCCCACTGTCTGTTCCGCGGATGAGAGACTCGACAATCTCCTGCTCTGCAGAGTATTTGGTCAGACTGTCTAACCTGAAGAGCTCGTCGTCATCCGGAAATAAGTCATTATTGTTTAAGTTTATTCCGAGAACATGGCGAACAAAATAGACCTGCGGCTGCCCAAAAAAACGAATAAGAGCGGAAAAATCATATCTTGACGGCGGTTCAGGTTCCAGCGGGTTTTGCAGCCATTGCCTGCAATCGTCAGCTGTACGGTTGTGGAGATTGGCTGAGACCTGGCAATAATGTTGATCATAGCTGAACAAGCTGTCTTCGCCGGCAAAATACTTCCGGTCTGAAGGCTGGAGGGGGTGGTGCACGGTGAGATCAGCCACCCCGTAATGGCTTAGAATACAGTCCAGCATTTCGCTGACGACAACTGCAGGGGGAATCTTTTTATTCGTCCGTATTGATTGGCCAATGTAGCTTAGATAGAGTCCCTCACGGGCAGCGATGACCGCCTCGAGGAACTGATAGCGATCATCGGCCCGATGGGAACGGTCGCCATGACGATATTCTTTTCCCATCAGATCGAAGGTTGGAAAATTGTCCTGCTTGGGAAAGGCGCCTTCATTGAGACCGAGCAGGCAGATCATTTTGAATGGAATAGAACGCATGGGCAGCATTGAACAAAACGTCAGCTTTCCACTCAAAAAACCGCCGCTCGAGCACGTATCAACAATCGAACGCAGCCATGTTTCAACAACCTGGAAAGATACTGGCAGGCTGTGATTGTGGGTGTATTTTTCTCCTATCTCAGTCAGGACCTGGTTAAGTGCAAGCAAATCGGCATCGTCCGGTTCCGCAAAAATGGCTGAGCAGAGCGAGCCCAATTCATCCGACCACTGAGCCAGTGTCTTGTCAGCCGCAAATGAGATGGAGCTCTGTTCGACAATTGCCAGTAACCGGCAGAGCCCACCAAGCATTTCACCGTTTCCGCCCTCAATCTCTGTATACGGCAGAACCCCTGCAACCATCTCTGCACTGTCGATGGCGTAGCCCATTAACATCCGCTCCAGACCGGACTTCCACGTTCCTGCATCACTGGCAATCGATGTGTCACTGAGCCGCTGCTCAGCGGAGAGTCCCCAGCGGATGCCAGCCTGAATCACCCAGTGGCGGACAGTCTCAAGGTCGCCGGCCGACATTGAGAACTGAGGAAAAACTTCCGGTCTCTCCAGAATACTGACAATTTCAGTCCAGCCATATCTTCCCGAAAACAGGGCGAGAACCTGCATGAAGGCGTCCAGGTAGCGGTTTCTCCTGCGCATATTTCGATCGGCGATACTGTGCTGAATATCCTCAAACACAGCTGGAACAAGAAGGGCATAGTCCTGTATGTCAGGCGCCATCACGATAATTTCATGAAGCTCAAGGGATGGATCTTCATACATCCAGAACAGGATCTGATCTTTGAGAACCATCAGTTCTCTCATCCTGGAGTGGCAGGAAACGACCTGTATCGAGGTCTCAGGATCACTGTTGAGGCTGTTGTTTCTCTCAGGTTCATAGCCTGCGAGTATATCTCTCTGCAGCAGGTGTAAAAGAGAAGGACGATTGTTTTCCAGTGGATCCACAAAGGAGGCCTCTCCTTCACGATACTCGTCGATCCGGTCAAGCAGCAATTCCTGGAAATGTGCGCCCTGGCGGCCCAAACTTTCAAGCAGCGGGTGGTAGCCAAAGTCCTCGGTCAATGCCCTCTGTGCTGGCTCCATGACAGCAAGAGCTCGTTTTGCCCGGGCCCTTCTGCTTTCGATATCTCCCCAGTAAAGCTCGCAGGGTGAGAGCAGAAAGAGATGCACATCTATTTTTGCAGACAGCGTGTTAAGTGCCTCGAGAAAAAGCGGAGGCATGGTATGCAGGCCAAAAACAAAGATACGTTCAGGAAGTCTGTTGATATTTTGGTCCGCGACCTTCAGCTGATTTATTAAACGTGCAATCACCTCCCCCCGATGCAGCACGTCTGGCGATGCAGACCTGATCTGTCTCCAGAGTTCTTTCTGCCAGACCTCCGACTCATCATCGCTAACAATTCTATCCGCCTCCCAGGCTTCGAGGATGTCCATTCTCATGATCTGGTATTGATCGAAAATGTGGGCAAGCTGCCGGGCCAGTTGAAATCGCCGAAGCTCAGGCTGGTCGCCAGCCAGGTAAAGGGCAAGAGGTCTAAGCCGAGGCCCGGTTGTATCACGCAGCAGACTTTCCAGCTGCCAGGTCAGGGCATCACGATTAAAAATCTGATTGTCAGTTGTCAAACCGAACAGTTCGCCCAGATAGTCGATAAACTGTATGGGCAGCAGATAATCAGAATTACCCCACACCCCAAAATGTTCAGAGAGGTATTGAGCGATCATTTTCTCCATTCCGCGGCTCTGAATGAGAAACAGCTCTTTTTTGAAAAGAGTGAGAGACACACCTTGGGAAATGACCGAGGCAAGACATCGGGCAAGACGTTCTGTTCTGTTGGAAGTATGCAGAATGAACATGAGGCGAGAGGGTTTCCCAGAAAAAAGATTCCGTGCTCGATCGGCTACTTTCGAGAACCTTAAACGAGAGTATAATCAATTGACAGTGACAAGCTGACCCCTTAGAGTATCGACAGTGTCAGGTATTATTAACCGGTTAAGTCAACACCGGCATACTCCCAGATCGCATAAATAAGCCCGGCCATGATGCCGATTGCAAAAAAAAGACGCAGTCGACGGTCCCATGGAATTTTACTACCATCCCCCATATATTGCAGCACGGAGATGATGAGGTAGGTAAAACCGGCAACAAAGGGTGCGGTCTGAAGGATCTGCCAAAACGTTTCCGCCAGTGTTTCCTGCATACTGTTGCCGATCCGCAGATTAAACAACAGATACAGAATGGCTGAAAGGCTAAACCTTATTTTTTCTTTAACGCTTTGCATATGATCTCATTAAATACACTCCTTTTGCCGGACACAGATATCTGTAAAGACAGACTCTACCCTCTTTTGCTGTTCTTTTCACCCATGCACTTCCTGCAGCCGGTCGAACCGGACCCCGGGAGGGCTCAACAGACTGACTGTGATATTTTCATGGAACAGGGCTTGTGTCAAGGACATACTCCTGTGCCGCTGGAAAAGAGTCGGGAACGCTTTCTTCATCTGGTCAACAATATTCGGGACAGAAAAGACGATTATGGTGCACAGCTTGCCTCCCTGACAATGGCTGCCATGTCTGCGCCGCCATCAGCGAAGCGGGGGGAGTCCAAACATGAGATCATCTCATCTCTCCTAGGCAGCCACTCACTGGCAATCTCTTCATCTGATGAAGAGATTGAGCTCTGGCAGGCCAGGCTCGTGCTGGCAATTGCAGAAATCCTGGAAAGAGAAGAAGATGAGCTCCAGCAAAACCTGAACATGCTCGACAGCCAGGAAATGGAGATGTTCCGTTCAATACAGGGAGATGACAGGGATGAAGACGATCCATTTGCCGAGCTGGAACAGATAAAAGCCGGCCTGGAGACAAGACGGCCACAGGCTGAAAAGAACCGGTTTAAAGCCTGGCTGAAGCTCATGGACCGATTTCAATACCCGGAAAATCTTTTCTGGCTGGCCTCCTCGCAAGACAGCGCCGATCAGATCATCAACATCTTTGAGAAGAAGAGCAGTGATATCGCAATTCCGATACTCAGTCTGCCTTTGCCGGCACACATAAATATCAGCACCGCTTACCTGGTGAAGCAGATCAGGGAATTTCAGCGGGATGCTGAAGAGATACACCTGGCAATAAAAAATGACCTTGAGAATCTGGCCCGGATAAACAATTACGATCCGGGATCAGCGGAGATGCTGCTGCCGGGCGCCACCGACTGGGTTGAAAAGTGGGAGGCGATGCTTGAAGAGCACTTTCCTGCATCAAACCATGGCCGATCAGCGGTTACCATCTACATTCTCCCCGACCATCCGGTCCCAGCTCTTTTATCACTCAATCTTTTAAAAGCTGATACTACTCAACTTAAACATGGACTGCTGGGCGTATTGAAAAGTTAGGTAAAGAATCGTTTACTCCTGCCAGTCCCAGAAATGGCAGGCCACCTGCTGCCCTGCGCCGATCTCTTCCAATACCGGCTTTTTCCGGCTGCAGATCTCCTGCGCCAGCGGGCACCTGGTCCGGAACACACAGCCTGACGGCGGTGACAGCGGTGAGGGCAGGTCCCCTTCAAGAACAAGCCGCTGCTTTTTCTTTTCAAGGACCGGATCGGGAATTGGTACGGCAGAGATTAAGGCCCTGGTATATGGATGGCGCGGCCTTGAGTAAAGGGTGTCCCGGTCAGCGATTTCCATGGTATTGCCGAGATAGAGAACCATAATACGATGGCTGATATGCCGGACAATCGACAGGTCATGGCTGATAAAGACCAGAGACAACCCGAATGAGTCCTGAAGATCCTTGATCAAGTTTATAATTTGTGCCTGGATCGAGACATCCAGAGCCGAAACCGGTTCATCACAGATTATCAGTTTTGGTCGGAGAATCATTGCCCGGGCGACGCCAATTCGCTGGCATTGACCGCCGGAAAACTCATGCGGATAACGATTAATCATCAGCGGAAGAAGACCGACCCGCGCCATCATCTCCCGAACTTTCTGTTTTCGCTCCTCAACAGATATCTCAGGATAATGGACCGTCAGCGGTTCGGCAATGATGTCGCCGATGGTCATTCGGGGATTCAAGGAGGCCAGTGGGTCCTGGAAAATGATCTGCAATTGCCGGCGAAAACCAATCATCTCGCTGGCTGGAAGCCCCTCTATATGTTCTCCAAGCCAGATCACCGTCCCTTCGGTTGGTCTCAGGAGCTGCAGAATTCCTCGCCCGAGCGTTGACTTGCCGCAGCCGGACTCACCAACCACACCGAGTGTCTCACCGGCATAGAGATCAAAATCAACACCGTCTACTGCCTTGAGGGGTATCGTCTTTGAAAAAAGGCCGCTCCCTGCAATCGGGAAATAGACTTTCAGCCCCCGCACCGACAATAGTGGCTTATCGTGCTTTACACTGTTTTCAATGTTCATTGCAAATGGTCCAGATGGCAGGCTTTTGTTCGCCCTTCTTCAACACTCCTCAGCTCGGGAACTTCCCGATGGCAGCGCTCAAAGGCAAATTCACAGCGTGGCTCGAAGCTGCATCCCGGCGGTAGTGCCTGCAGGTCAGGAGGCTGACCGGAAATGGTGTAAAGCGTATCCCTGCTGATTTCGTCAATTCTCGGCATGGATTCAAGCAGTCCCCGGGTATAAGGATGATGCGGGTCGCTAAAAAGTTTTTCCACCGAAGCTTCCTCAACGATCCGGCCGCCGTACATAACCACCACCCGGTCACTTAATCCTGCGATAACCCCCAGATCATGAGTAATCAGAACCGTAGCCATATTTAACTCCCTGCCCAGCCGGGCAATCAGGTCAAGAATCTGGGCCTGAACAGTAACATCAAGGGCAGTGGTCGGTTCGTCGGCAATCAACAGCTGAGGTTCACATAAAAGAGCCATGGCGATCATCACCCGCTGCCGCATACCGCCGGAAAATTCATGGGGGTACATCCTGAAACGTTCTTTTGGCTCCGGTATTCCTACAAGGTCAAGGAGATCAATTGACTTTTGGACGGCTTCTGCCTCGGAACAACCTTTATGCTCGACAAGGACCTCAGTCATCTGCCGGGATATACGAAGATAGGGGTTTAAAGACGTCATCGGGTCCTGGAAGATCATCGAAAACTCAACACCACGCAGTTTGTTCAATTCCGCAGTCTTGAGTCCGATTATCTGTTGCCCGTTAAAATAGACTGCTCCGTCTGCGCTGCCGTTTTTCGCCAGAAGGCCCATAACCGACATAAAAACCTGGGTTTTCCCGGAACCTGACTCACCAACGACCCCGAGACACTCACCTGCTTGGACATGCAGACTGACGTCATTTACTGCATAGACTTCACCGTCATGGGTATAAAACCGGGTTGTCAGGTTCTTAACCTCAAGAAGCATATTTATCGATCCTTTGGGTCAAGTGCATCACGAAGACCATCCCCGATGAAATTAAAGCAAAACAAGGTGATCGCCAGAAAAAGGGCCGGAAAAATCAGAAGCCATGGTGCCGATTCCATCTGTTTTGCTCCCTCTGATATGAGAACTCCCCAGCTGGTGAGCGGTTCCTGCACCCCAAGCCCGAGAAACGAGAGAAAACTCTCGGTAAGAATGACCTGGGGAATGGTCAGGGTCATGTAAACAATCACCGGTCCGAGTACATTTGGTATGATATGGCGGTAGATGATCTTCCAGTTGGAAACGCCTATGGCATGAGCAGCCTCAATAAACTCCTTCTTCTTAACCGACAGGGTCTGACCTCTGACAATTCGAGCCATGGTAAGCCATTCAACCGCCCCCAGCGCGACAAAGATTAAAAAGATATTGCGGCCAAAAAAAACCATCAGCAGGATAACAAAAAACATGAACGGCAGAGAATAGAGAATATCAACAATGCGCATCATTACATTATCAACCCGACCGCCGATAAAACCAGCCGTGGCGCCATAGGTAACCCCGATGAGCAGACTTACTGAGGTGGCGATAATGCCGACGAGCAACGATATTCTCGCGCCGTAGAGGGTCCGAACAAAGAGATCCCGGCCATTCCCATCAGTGCCAAACCAATGCGCCAGCTCAACATTGGGCGGCCCGGGAAAATCATATCCCCAGTCTGGGTCGTCAAACGGCCATGGCGACAGGGAAGGTGCGAGGACTGCGAGAGTGACGATGATGCTGAGGATCGCCATTGAGACGACAGCGGCCTTGTTGTGAAACAGTCTCCGCCTGGCATCCTGCCAGAGACTCCGGCCTCTCAGCGGCACAGATGTTTCCAGAGGTGCCAGGCTGTCTTTTTTAAAGGACGTAATCACTATTCAACCTTAACCCGTGGGTCAAAAAAGCCGTATATCAGATCAACAAAGAGATTCAAGCCGATAATCAGAACCGCATAGAAGATTACCACCCCCATGACCACCGGATAATCACGATTAAGTGCGCCATTGACAAAATATCGTCCGATTCCGGGTACATCAAAAATCGATTCAATCACCACCGACCCGGTAATAACCGCTGCGGTGGCAGGTCCAAGGTAAGAAACGACCGGCAGCAGGCCGCCCCGTAAAGCATGCCGGACAACAACCACTTTTTCGGCCAGTCCTTTTGCCCGTGCAGTTCTGATAAAGTTTGAATTCATCACCTCCACCATACTTCCCCTCGTCATCCTGGCTATATAGGCGATTTGTGGCAGGGCGAGGGTTACAACCGGCAGTAACTGGTATTTTAATGCTCCACCGCCCCAGCCGGCAACCGGCAACCACGAGAGATAGACGCCGAAGACAAGGGCAAGCAGCGGGGCCATAACAAAATTGGGAATCGCGATGCCGGTCATGGCCACACCCATCACCATGTAATCGAAAAGACTGTTTTGATTTAATGCCGCAAGTGTACCGGCGCTTACCCCGAAAAAAACGGCAAGCAGAATCGCATAGAGACCGAGGCGCAGGCTCACCGGAAAACCGGTCATGATCAGGTCGGTGACCGTAAAGTCCAGATATTTATAGGATGGTCCGAAGTCGCCCTTAAGGATGTTCTTCAGATAATCGACGTATTGCAGGTGGAGCGGCTTATCGAGGTTATAGGCCTTTAAAATGTTTGCCTCTATTTCCGGCGGCAGCTGTTTCTCCCGGTCAAACGGACCGCCGGGCGCAAGACGCATCATGAAAAAGGCGATTGTTATGATGATGAAAAGGGTGGGAAGCGCACTCGCTAGGCGACGAAGAGCATATGACAACATAAAAATCTCCTGACGGCATTGAACAGAAGAATGCTATTTTTTGCCGGCCCAGGTCCGAGAACTGCACCGGCAAAAATACTACTTCAACGAGACATAGCGCCAGCGGTGAATATGCTGTGGATTATCCATATATCCCTGAACTTTTGTTGAAACAAGAGCTTTGGATACGTAGTGATAAATAGGAATAACCGGCTGGTCTCTCATCACATAGGACTCCGCTTCACGCATCAATCCTGCCCGCTTTGTAAGATCCGCTGTAATCTCGGCCTCCAGCATCAGCTTGTCAAAATCAGGGTTTGAGTATCGACCGTAGTTATTGGCGCCGGTCCTGGTTTCAAGGAGGTAGAGAAAGTTCTGGGCGTCATTATAATCAGCGATCCATCCGGCACGGGCAACCTGGAAGTCTCCCTGTTTCAGGTCGGCGTAGTGAACCTTCACCTCTGAATTGAACAGTTCAGCCTTAACACCAATAGCCTTCCACATGGAAACAACGGCGACGGCTATGCGCTTGTGATTTTCTGAGGTGTTGTAACGAAGGGTAAATTCCAGCGGCTTGTCCGGCCCATATCCTGCCTCTGCCAGCAGCTCCCGGGCTTTTTTCTGGCGCTCGGCAAATGGTATGTCTTTCCACGCCACTTCAGCAGGAGTATCATAATAGGCAACACCGGGGGGAACAAAAGAGTATGCTGCGAGCTCGCCGGTTTTCAGCACCTTGTCGACGATCGCCTCACGATTAATCGACATGGATAGAGCATTTCTGATTCGAACGTCGGTAAACGGCTCAACCGAGCTGTTGATCGGGTAATAGTAGACGCCCATATAGGGAGCGATCCTGGTCTCCTCCGGCATATTCTCCTTCAGCCATCCTATCTGATCGGAGGCAAAATCGGTGGCCACATCTATCTCACCGGCACGGAAACGCTTCTGGACGGCAGCCCTGTCTTCCTGGGTGTAGAAAACAAGGTCGTCAAGCGATACGGAACCGCTATCCCAGTACTTGTCATTTTTCGTCAGCTTCACATTGGTATTAGGGATCCATTCGACGAGCTTGAACGGACCATTAACCACGATGTTTTCCGGCTTCGTCCAGAGGTTTCCGTGTTTTTCGATAACATGTCTGGGTACAGGGTAGGCGGTATAGTGCGTCAGTAGAGCAAGAAAATAAGGAGCGGGACCGGTCAGTTTAATTTCCAGGGTGTAGTCATCCAGAGCTTTAACCGCAAGTTTCTCTGCAGCTGTCTCACCTTTGTTCAATGGTTCTGCACCCTCTATGATATAGAGCAGCGATGCATACTCCGCCGCCGTCTCCGGCAACAATATGCGCTGCATAGAGTAGACAAAATCGTGGGCGGTAAACGGTGTCCCATCCGACCAGACACTTTTTCGAAGCGTGAACAGATAGGTCCTGCCATCTTCGGAAACAGTCCATGACTCAGCGACTCCCGGAATCGGTTCAGCTTTCTCATTTTCTGTGGTAAGTCCTATATACATATCGCCGACAATATCATTCTCCCAGGTGCCGCTCACCTTATGAGGATCAAGAGACGCAGGCTCCCCCATATTGGCAACCCGCAAGGTGCCGCCGGCAAAGACACTGCCAAATGAAAAGAACAGGCAAATACCTACTAAAGCAGCAACAAATGATACATTATAATGTGTCTTCATTACTCAGCCTCCTCATTGGAATAAACTGTTTATCTGATAGATATTCGAGCCTTTTGAAAAACGCCCTTTTAGTTCAACCTCCGCGTTATGCTAAAAAATTTTATCCTCGTAATATCAAACATATGCCTGCGGTAAAATTTTTCGCATGCCTTGATTTTGAACGAAAATCATCATTTTGCAAGAGGCTCATTCGGTTAGGGTTTTAGTGCTGGAAAACGATTGCCTGTAAACATGCAGGTTCATACAGAACAGAGCAAATTGATCGTAACATTTTTTGTTTAACTCAATTTTCCAATTAGATCTATGACGTTTTTCTGAGCTCAGACAAAAAAATCGTCCGCCCCCGGCCCTTAAGGAGTCAGGATTCTTCAACACCGGATAAAAAATTGTTCCATCAAAAACGTATCAAATTCCTGAGGTCCATTAATCTTCACAGAACAGATGAAGGCGTTATGCGCCTGATGGAGCATTTTAACAGGATTAATGAAGCACCATTACCGCTCACAGTCCATAGAGCGGTAATGGTATGGGTCTGAACGCACCGGGGTCTGCAGTGAATTCTATTGCTCCTGCTCAACCCCTTTACTGAAATCGGTTATTACAGTAGTGGCCCGGGCGCTTAGCTCCCGGTCAAGCTGCAGCAAACCCTGCGGGTTATCGCCGATCAGCTTGAGCTGGGTGATAATATCGTTGTCGTTATCTTCCTCTTCAACCTGCTCGGTAACGTACCATTGAAGAAAAATCTGGGTAGCGTGATCTTTTTTACCCATAGCAAGTTCCACTAAATCATTAATGGACTGGGTTATATACTGTTCGTGTGTCAGGGTCTGGGTAAACATGTCAAGTGCATTCTTAAAGTTATGCGGCGGCTTGGGAATGGTGTCAAGCTTTACCCGTTCACCCTGCCGTTGAAGATATTCATAGATCTTCATGCCATGAAACATTTCTTCGTGATACTGTACCATAAACCAGTTTGCAAATCCTTTGAGGCCGATGTCCGCGGCATATGCAGACATGGACATATAGAGAAATGCAGAGTACATTTCTCTATTAATCTGTTCGTTAAGTGCCTGAGCCATTTTTTTATTAATCATGTGCAACTCCTTTAGACCTGAATTAATTCTTTCAGCAGATTAAACCATTTGTTACAACACCTTTACAGCCACTTTAGCAAATCAGACACTACCTCGGTAATGTGCTGATTTGAACTAACCTTATGGTCGTCAAACAGGAAGTCAAGGTGAGAACGACATATCTCTTAAGAGCCACTGAGCCATGATGTTTTCAAATGAAAAAGGATGAACAGGATTAAATCCTGCTCATCCAGCAATTCCAGCAATAAAGAGATGGCAGCGCCATTTTCAGCGAGATCTCAATTATTCCCTTGTACAGCAGGTATAGGGGTTAATCGTTGTCACCGGACAGTCGGCGGCACGAACCACCTTGTCGGCCACGCTGCCAAACATGATTTTCTCAAGCCCCTTATATCCGTGGGTTCCCATAACAATCATGTCGGCCTTGATTTCAGTGGCATATTCCACAATCTGCTCACCGACGTCGCCCATCAGCACCTTAGCCACGATATCCGAAACCCCGAGCTTAACGTAATCATCCCGAAACTCCTCAACAAAACTGGCCATTCTTGTCTCAGCACCGGTTAACAGCTCATCCTCCAGGTTGGGCATATGCATCTGCGGGACGAAGAAACCGGAATAATCTTCAAAGTTCTGAACAACAAAGACCAGATTGAGGGAGGCACCAAATTTTCCTGCGATAAAAGCCGCCGAGTCAGCAATTAATTTTGAGTTATCTGAAAAATCTATCGGGGTCACAACATGCTTGATATCATGAAAATACTTCATGGCCACCTCCTTTAAAATAGATGATCAATAGACCCAGAAACTCCTGCTCTGCCTGATCCTGTTTTGTTATATCCGGCACCAGCACGGTGCCTGCAACCACCGTGCTGCCCCACCTGCTTTCAGGGAAAATGAGCCGTCTTCTCTTCCTTCAATATAGTGCAGATGCTAAAGATTGCAAATATTTAGCCTGACAAATTTAAGGCACTCACATGGCCGCACTCTTTAGGCGATTATTTCAACAGTTCATTAATGACCTGTTTATATTTCCTCTCGATCACATGCCGCTTCTTTTTAAAGGTGTTGGTCAGCTCCTCACCATGGGTCAAGCCCTTTTCGAGAAAGGTGATACCGTGGAGTTTCTCGTAAGGCTTGAAACCTTTTTTGGGTTTCAGGAGTCGATTCATCTCTTTTCTGATCTGCTCCAATATCCTGTTATCGGTCAGGAGTTCAGCGCCTTCCTTCTTGATGTTATCAAATGTCTTGCTGGTCCAGATCCGCAGCTCTTCAAGATTTGGGACGAGCAGCGCACCAAGACCTTTTTTGTCCTGGCCAACCAGGATGGCATCTTCAATAAACGGAAACATCGTTATTGTGCTTTCAATTCTGCTCGGATCGATATTCTCGCCGCTGGCAAGGACAATAATATCTTTGGCTCTGCCGGTGATGACAAGCTCATCCTTTATGGTCAGCTTGCCAAGATCGCCCGTCTTAAAAAATCCATCTTCGGTAAATGATTTCAGATTTTCATCCTCATTGTTATCATACCCTGCTGTCACCTGCGGGCCTCGAACTTCTATCAATCCTTCCTCGCCGGTCGACAGCTTTTCTCCATCCTCTGAGACGATGCGCACCTCTGTCTCAGGTACTGCAGGGCCGAGGGTACCATAGGTTGGGCAGGAGAGCCCTCGGCCGGCAATGGCCGGTGAACATTCTGTCATTCCATAGGCATTTACGATCCGTATATCCACCGCATCTATCCAATCTTCAAGAAATCCTGCCAGCGTCCCTCCCCCACTGACGGCCAGCCGCAGTCTGCCGCCGAAACGCTGCCGCACCATCCCGAGCTTCTTCTGGGCCAGCAGGTAAAACGGGGTTAAAACAGTACAAACCGTTATAGCCTTGAGTTTCTTAGTTAAACGATAGAAAACCGGTTCTTTTTCAAAAATGGGCAGATGGTCCTGGATGACCCGTTTATTTTTTCTATATTTTGTCGAGATCCAGATCATTGCGGTAAAAACAGCGTTAGGGATTTTACCTTTTTTCTTTACCGCATTCTGAACCCTGCCAAAGAGAGATTCCCACACCCGGGGGACTGTTGCCACGACCGTGGGGCGGTATTTCTCAAGATCCTGGGCAAACCGCTTCACCGAAGAATAAACCAGACAACAGCCGCCAGAGAGCGCCACATATTCTGCTGTACGCTCGAAAATATGCCAGCTGGGAAGAATCGAGAGCCAGCGATCGGATGAAACCAGGTTTATCAGACCGGGAATACAACCAACGTTGTGCATTATATTTGCATGGCTCAGGCTCACCCCTTTCGGCATCCCCGTTGTCCCCGAGGTGTATATAATAGTCAGTTGATCTGAAGACTTAAGATCGTTCCCGCGTGCTACAAAATGGTTGACATCCTGTTCGCTGTAGGTTCTGTCTTTTAACAGATCCTGGTATGAGAACACCCGCCCGAACAAGGAGTGAAGGGCTGGCCCAGCCATCACAAAGGTATTCTTCAATCCCTTAATCGATTTCAGTGAATCTTTATGGCGATCGAGAAGATCAGGTGTTTCTATGACCAGGTGGGAACAATTGCTGTTGGTAATAATAAAATTCAGCTCCTGCGACGGCGTATCTGCCCCTCGCGGAACCGTCACCGCTCCAAGTGACATAATTGCCAGATCGGTCACCATCCAGCCATAACGGTTATCCGACAGAAACATGACACGATCTCCCCTGTGCACACCTTTTTCGTCAAATGCCCTGCTGAGCAGTAACACATCTTCAAAAAGCTTTGAGTAACTGACCCGTATTTCCTCATCTCCAGCCTGATAGATATAGGCATTAAATCCGGCATATTTTTCAGAGCTGGCCAGAAGAACGTGAAAAAGCGTTTCCGGCAGCGCAGGACCTTTGATCTCGACCATCATCATTTTTTCACTCATTTATTTTGTCCCCCAGTGGATACCGATTGTTCCCATCATAAATTTTTTATAGGTAACACGGTGAAATCCAGCCTCTCTGAAGAGTGTTGAGAGTTCCTCCGCGTCATGGAAATCCATTGTTGAACCGGTAAGATATGAATATGCTGCCTCATCACGGGCAATCATCCTTCCAAGCAGCGGGATACCGTACTGAAGATACAACTGAATAAACGGATAGAGCACTGTTTTGCCCGGCGGCGTTGTATCAAGACAAACGACCTTTCCGCCAACGGCAAGCACCCTCCGGACTTCTTTCAAGACCCTGAGGCTGTCATCGACGTTTCTCAGCAGGTAGCCGAAGGTCACCGCCTTGAACAGGTTATCCCCATATGGAAGATGGTTGGCATCGCATACCTGCCAGGCTATGTCAGAATCTGGAAAGCGCTTCGCCGCTTCAATCAGCATATTCCGGGAGAAATCAGCACCAACAACCCTGCATTGCGGCGATGTCCGCCGGATCTGGGAGGCGATATCTCCGGTCCCGGTCGCCAGATCAAGAACCCATCCATTCTCCACTGAACCAGCCTGGTCAACAACGAAGCGCCTCCAGCGCTGGTCCTGACCGAACGTCATGACCCTGTTCATCAGATCATAACGCTTGGCAATGGTGTCGAACATCCTCTGGACACCCGGTCCTTTACTCATTCTCTTCTCCTGCTTGCCAGAGCTGCCGACACCCTCCTAGCAAGGCGCTGAGCCGGGGGTCCGTGGAAACGGGATGACGTCCCTGATATTGGCCATTCCGGTGACAAACTGCACTAACCGTTCAAACCCCAGCCCAAATCCGGAATGAGGCGTTGTGCCATATTTCCGCAGGTCCAGATACCACTGGTAATCATCTGTATCGATTCCCGCGTTCTGCATCCGGCCAAGAAGCACATCATAGCGTTCTTCCCGCTGACTGCCCCCGACAATCTCACCGATGCCCGGAACCAGAATATCCATCGCCGCAACAGTCGTACCGTCATCACTGACCCGCATATAAAACGGCTTAATGGATGCCGGGTAATCAGTGACAACCAGCGGCAGCCGATATACCTCCTCAGTGAGGTAGCGTTCATGTTCTGACTGCAGGTCCACGCCCCAGGTAACGGGATAATCAAAATTTTTCTCGGCATTCAGCAGCTGCTCTACAGCCTCAGAATAGGTGATGTGAACGAAATTTTCCTCGATAACATGCTTGAGTTTGGCAATCACTCCTTTCTCAATGAATCGATCAAAAAGCATCATATCATCAGGACAATGTTCGAGTACATCGGACAGTAAATATTTAAGCAGCGCCTCAGCTACTTTTATATTGCAGGAGAGATCGCAAAAGGCCATTTCCGGCTCCAGCATCCAGAATTCTGAAAGGTGCCTCGAGGTATGAGAATTCTCCGCCCTGAATGTAGGCCCGAAGGTGTAGACTGAGCCGAGTGCCTGGGCGTATACTTCTGCCTGAAGCTGACCGCTTACCGTCAGACCTGCTCTGCGGCCAAAAAATTCATGTGCTCCTGGGCTCGAAACGTCAGCGATTTCGCCTTCCTCTCTACCGGTGATGACCTGAAACATCTCACCGGCACCCTCACAGTCACTGGTGGTTATAACCGGGGTATGCACTTGAACAAATCCCTGTTGATGGAAGAACTGGTGAACAGCAAAGCTCAATCTCGATCGAACCCGGGTGACAGCACCAAGAGCGTTGGTTCTGGGACGTAAATGTGAGATATCTCTGAGAAATTCAAATGAGTGCCGTTTTTTCTGAAGTGGATAATGTTCCGGATCGGCCCATCCCACAACGTTAATCTCCTCCGCCTGCACTTCTACAGCCTGGCCTTTGGCTGGAGACTTGGTAAGAATTCCCCGAACAACGATGCTGCAGCCTGCCGTTAACCGGATAATCTCATTGCCATAATTATTCAGGTTTTTATCTGCAATAACCTGCAGATTTGCCAGACATGAACCATCATTGATTTCCAGAAATGAAAAGCTGCCGGTATCACGCCTGGTTCTGACCCAGCCTGCCACCTGGGTTCTTCTCCCCGTCGGTTTTTCTCCAAGAAGGTTGTTAATTCGATCAATTTTCATACACTCACCTGTCTGTGATGCTGCTGAATTTGCCATTTCCTAACGAAATGATAACAACTAAAAAGAGTTAGTCACTGCTCCCTTACCTGTCACCGAAGGCTGCCACACCGCTTAGTCTATAACATGTAGCCGTCTCTGACATTACCAAGCGCTGAAAAAACAGAACTTTTGGCATCCGGTATCTCCTGACAAATCCTCTCCAGTATTGCCCTGACCCTGTCTCTTTGTGTATCTCCGGAAAGCGGACAAAGATTTTCAATCGGCAAGAGCCCCGCCTTTTCCGCGATTGCCACAACATCACTTTTTTCAATGTAGGCAAGTGCCCGGATAATACTAAAGCTCCCGCCAAACAGATCCTGGCGGGGCACCATTGTCGAGATATTACCACTGTAGAGAACATTGATAAAAAATGTTTCTAGCAAATCATCTTTGTGATGTCCGAGGGCCAGTTTTTTGCACCCGCGCCTACGGGCATAGTCAAATAGCTGGGTCCGCCTGTTGCGGGCACAGCTATAGCAGACGCGCTCCTGCCCGTCTTTGACAGGCCATGCCTGAAGAACGGTGAGTGGCATGGAGAATCGCGCAAGCTGCTCGCGTATGCGCTCAGCAGGGGGAGGTCCTGCGGTTTCGGATCCCCCGAAACCATTATCCACATACACGGCCTCTATGTCATAGGAAATGGGAGCTTTTTTACGCCACATCTGCAAAATCCAGACATTAACAAGGCTGTCGACGCCACCGGAGACGGCTGCAAGGACCTTGTCTCCGTCGCTGAGCATGCCAAAATCATGCAGTGCCTGTCCTATTTTTCGGTTAATATGCTTGGGTACCAGGGAGCGCTTCATCACTCAATCTGCCTCAATCAAAACAAACGCCCGGCTGCCATTTGACAGCCGGGCGTCTTCTCAACCTGCTTCCGTCTTATGATTACAGATACGGGCATTCTTCTATTTTTGTATTGATACCCTGCCGTACCAGCTCTTCCACTGTTATCCATTTGAACCCGCTGCTTACGGCCTTGTCAAATGACATGAGATTACTCATCAGTGACTGCTGGGTTTCTTTAAACATTGACTGCCAGATAACGCTTCCATCCCTGGTATTGATGAGTCTCATTGAAAACTCTGCAGATGCTGGACTGTCTGCACCATAGCTGCCCCCCACACGCTGCCGGTAATCAGCCAGGGATGTGGTCAGCACCGCACCGCATTTCAACTCTGAGCCGACATTTCTGATCAACTTCAACTGGGAACCGGAATCCTTTGGTATCAAGGCTGTCAGTTGTCTGTTTGAAAGAACCCTGACATTGTTGTTACCAACCAAGGCATCTGAAATAACAGAATCCATAAATTCTGCGCCATTCTCAAGAACAGCGGCATTGCTGTAGCTTAAAGAACCATCGCTATTAACACTTGTCTCGACAGGTAGAACAATTATACAGGGAACCTTGGCATGGGCCTCCTGGCGTTCCTCCTCTGTCGGAAGTGACCTTTTTGTGCCGCATGCCGAAAACAGCGTTAGTGCGACACATAGTATCAGCAGTTGCAGGTATATTCGATTAGCCTTCACATCAGAACCTCTTCTTTAAATTATTTATGGGATCAATTACAGGCATCCTTTGGATGAGAGCACTGCGGTCATCCCGCTGATTCTCGTGGTCGCTTCGTTTAGTGAACGTCCAAGCGCTTTGAACACAGCCTCAATGATATGGTGGCTATTTTCTCCGTGAAGCAGGTCCACGTGGAGCGTCAAACCGGCATGCTGGCTGAAGGCACGCATAAACTCCTGGGCCAGACAGGTATCAAAACTGCCAACCTTCTGGTCGGGCGACGGCGCCTCATAGTGCAGGTACGGTCGGTTGGACAGATCAACGACAACGCGTACAAGTGTTTCATCCATCGGCAGATAACTCAGACCGTATCTCCTGATACCAGCCTTGTCGCCGAGGGCCGCTGCCAGGGCCTGACCGAGACAGATTCCCACATCTTCAACAGTGTGGTGATAGTCAACATCGATATCACCATTTGCCTTGACATCAAGGTCAAAGAAGCCGTGCACTCCAAATAGCGTTAACATGTGGTCAAAAAAAGGTACCCCCGTGGAAACGGATGTCTCACCCTTGCCGTCAAGGCTGAACGATAACTTGATGTCGGTTTCATTTGTGGTCCGCTTAACTACCACCTGTCGCACATCGCTGCCAGCTGTCATTTTAACCTCTATTATTCTGATAATATAATAAATGTGGGGTCCATGATCTCACGTGACTCCATTGGCCACATATCTATCATACAATAATATAACAAAACCATCTTTTTTTATCTCTCCTCCAGATTTCATAAAAGTTGTATCATCAATCAAAATGATCGATTTTTTTATTGACATGGTTTATCTGTATTAGTATATGTATTCCTGTTTTGATTTAAACACAGAGCGGGAATAACTCAGTGGTAGAGTGTAACCTTGCCAAGGTTGAAGTCGCGAGTTCGAATCTCGTTTCCCGCTCCAAATTGACTATCAAAGGTTCGGCACTGTTCGAACCTTTTTTTAATTAAATGTCTGATCACAGAGGAACGAAATGAAAACCTATCTTGCTCCTGTAAATGAGATTGAAAGGAAGTGGTATGTTGTTGATGCCGAGGACAAGATTCTGGGTCGACTCGCAACTGAAATTGCCTCACGTTTACGTGGAAAACATAAACCGACCTTTTCCCCATTCATCGACAACGGTGACTTTATCATTGTCACCAACGCTGAAAAAATTCAGCTCACCGGCAAGAAGTGGGACGACAAAAAGTACTATCATCACACTGGATACATGGGTGGCATCAAGGAAGCAACTGCCAAAGAGCTGCTCGAGAAGCATCCCACTGATCTTGTTTTAAAAGCGGTCAAGGGGATGCTTCCCAAAAACAAACTTGGCAGAGCGCAGCTCAAGAAGCTCAAAGTTTATGCTGGCTCAGATCACCCTCATAAAGCACAGCAACCGGCTGAGCTTGTAATTTAAATATCTCATGGAGAAATTGGCCATGGCCGATGAACGTTTTTACGCTACCGGAAAAAGAAAGAAAGCAGTCGCCCGTGTCTGGCTCACTCCCGGCACAGGAAAGGTAACTGTCAACAAAATGTCAGCAGATGACTATTTTGGTGGTATCTTCCAGGTTCATAAACTGGACAAGCCATTCAAGGTAACTGAAACTGTGCAGCAATTCGATATTCTGGCCACCCTTAAAGGTGGCGGCAAATCATCCCAGGTCGATGCCCTGACCCACGGTATATCACGAGCCCTGCTTGAGGCCGATGAAGCGCTCAGGCCGGCATTAAAGAAATCAGGCCTGCTGACGCGTGATCCACGAAATAAAGAAAGAAAGAAATATGGACAGAAAGGCGCCCGCGCCAAATTCCAGTTCTCCAAGCGTTAAGTCACATCTTTCTTTTTGGCGGCGGTTTGTTTTACAGCAGACCGCAGCCAAACCAGAGAAATCAAAGGGGATAGCAGATGTTCTGTTATCCCCTTTTTTTATTACAGACACCAGGTTGGATTATCCGACAACAGCAGGAGACAATCATGTTAAGAGTCGCAATCGTTGGAAGTTCCGGCTATACCGGCGTGGAGCTTGCCAGAATATTGAGCCGTCATCCTTCGGTGCAAATAACAGCTGCAACATCCCGGCAATACGAAGGAATAAAGCTTTCAGAAGTATTTCCTAATCTTCGCGGTTGTACCGATATCGTCTGCAGAAATCATTCAGTGACAGAAATTACCGCTCTTGCCGACCTGATTTTTTGTGCCGTTCCTCACAAGACCGCAATGGACATCGTTCCACAACTCCTTGATGCAGGGAAGAAGGTTATCGATCTTTCCGCCGACTTCCGACTGAAAGATGTCTCAACCTATGAACAGTGGTACCAGGCGCACAATTCACCTGAACTTATTGGAGAAGCGGTTTATGGATTGCCCGAGCTCTATCGTGAGTCAATCCGACATGCCCGCCTTATTGCCAATCCGGGTTGTTACCCCACCTCCATCATCCTGGCCCTGGCGCCCGCTTTAAAAGCAGGTATTATTGATCAGTCATCCATTATCGCAGATTCCAAGTCAGGCACCTCCGGAGCCGGCCGGGCGGCAGCGGTGAGTACACTTTTTTGTGAAGTTACCGATGGCTTTAGGGCCTACAAAGTCGCAGGAACTCATCGTCATACCCCTGAGATTGAACAGGAATTAAGCATACTTGCAGGTAATGAACTGACGATCTCTTTTACACCGCATCTGCTTCCTGTGTCCCGGGGAATACTCAGTACCGTCTATGCCACGCTCAACAGATCCTGTGAAGAGGATGAAATCAGAGATATATACCAGGCACTGTTTGCTGATCAATATTTTGTCCGTCTGCTCGACAGAGGGCTCCAGCCGGCTACACAATATGTTCGGGGATCGAATTTCTGTGACCTCGGACTGGCTGTTGACCCCCGCACCAACCGGCTCATCGTGACAGCGGCGATCGATAATATCGTCAAGGGTGCTGCTGGCCAGGCTGTCCAGAACATGAATCTGATGTGCGGTTTTCCTGAAGACAGCGGACTGGCACATATCCCCATGTTCCCCTGATTTACCAGCGGTCCGGTCTCATTCATGCGAACCGTTAAACTGCTCATATCCTATGATGGCACCGGCTACTGCGGCTGGCAGCGGCAGAATAACAGCCCGACAATTCAGGCGGAGATAGAGCATGCTGCTTCCATCATTTGTGACCATTCGATCACCATCCATGGTGCCGGGAGAACTGACGCAGGTGTCCACGCACTGGGAATGTCTGCTCATTTTCAAACGCTCAGCACAGTTACCTGCAGTAAGTTGGTTAAAGGACTCAATGCGCTGCTTCCCGCACAGATTAGAATTCTGGAAGCTGCCGACCATCCTGGAAATTTCCATGCCCGCTACTGGGCCACTGGCAAAACCTACCGATACAGTTTTTTCACCGGCACGATACAATGTCCCCGGCGAAGACTCTTTGAATCTCATTATCCTTCTGTAATATCTTCGAGTGCTGTTAATTCCTGCCTTGAGATAGTCATTGGGACCCACGATTTCTCGAGCTTTGAGACCTCAGGCACGCGGGATAAAACCATCACTACCGGGAAGGGTGCCATCAGAACACTATCCAGCGCCCACCTGGAACAACCGGAACCTGAAGGCTATCACCTTTTCTTTTCGGGGGATGGATTTTTAAGACATATGATCAGGAATCTGGCAGGAACAATTATTCAGGTTGGTCAAGGCAAACGCACGGTAAACGAGTTTGAAAGGATTCTCCAATGCAGGGATCGACAGCAGGCTGGACCGACCGCCCCGGCTCATGGGCTGACGCTGATCTCTGTTGATTACGGCAACAGCTTGATGTCAGACGACCCCAAAAGGGTCTCTGAAAATCGTCAGATCCCGTGTTAAAATAATACAGATTTTCCGTGGGTGGGCGGTTATCGTTTTTTGCTGCTGGAATGTCTGGCAAGAATGGATTGCAGCTTCCAGGGTGATGAAAGACAGACATTTTCTTCCTCGCATGAACTCATCACATCACAAAATGCCAAAAACTCAGCGAGCGCGTCACTCATCTGCTTATCCTTTCGACTGATCACATAAAGCTGTCTTTTCATGTCTATGCCGGAGACCTTCAAACTCTTAAGCCAGCCATTTTCTACTTCACGGCAGATGGTCAGCGCTGACAGGCAGGCAATTCCAACCCCTGATTCAACAGCTCTTTTCACAGCTTCCGGATGGCCCATCTCCATAACGACATTGACATCGTCAATATAATCCTTCATTTTTTCACGAAAAATGGCAGCGGTACCTGAACCCTTTTCCCTCATAATCCATCGGCTGTTCTTCATGTCTTCAGCCACGTCGAAGGCATCCTTGTTGGCCAGCGGGTCAGAAGGTGCTGCCAGAATCACCAGCTCGTCCTTAAACCATGGCCTGGCCTGGATCGTATCAGACTCAATTCTACCCTCGACAAAGCCGAGATCAGAGGAGCCCTCGAGCACCATACCTTCTGCAATTTTGGTATTATAGACCAGCATGTTAATGAGCACTTTCGGGTGAGCCTTTTTAAAGGCTCCGATCAGGTAGGGGAGAATATAATTTCCAAGCGCAGAGCTGGCGACGATATTTATCTGGCCGACAAGGGTATCGTTGCGCTCAGACATTATTGTTTCGATACTGCTGACCTGCGCCGTGATATCCTTGGCAAGCGGCAGCAGATATCGCCCCCTGGCATTGAGGAGCAGGCTTCTGCCGTGCCTGTCAAACAATGACCCGCCAAGCTGATTCTCCAATTCGGCAAGGGCCATGCTCACCGCCGACTGGGTTACAAAGAGCTTCTTGCTGGCTTTGGTCACCTGCGCGGTCTCAGCAACGGCAATAAATATCTCTAACTGTCTTAAGGTAATAGACATACAGCTTCTCTCTTCATTTTTTTTGATAGATTACATCTTTTTTATTTACAACGCACCCGAAAACATCCAGATGTCCAATTCGCTCCAGAAATTTTTCCAGCAATGAAACATTTTTAAGTATAAAAACCAACTTTTATATGTGATCAGGTGGCCAATGTAAATCAAAATAAGTTTAATTGATACAAGTCAGCGCTTTTTTAGATACAAAAAACCATTTTACAAATCATTCACGGTGGGGCATGTTGTTTCTTATTTTGTCGTCACTTCATACCTATGCAAGGAGTATCATGGATTTCTCAGTTTTTCAGTATCGTGATGATATTCTCTGGATCACCGCCTTCACCCTCGGGGGGCTCAGTTTTGCCCTCGGGCCAATCCTCATCGTTTACCTGCTCATGCCGTTGAAAACAAGGCAGGTCAGCAACAAACGGGATCAGTTCATCGAGTGCGGCATGGACCCAATCGGTGACAGCTGGATACGATACGGGGTGGTGTTCTATCTCTACGCTCTTATCTTTCTCGCCTTTGATGTTGACGTCCTCTTTCTCTTCCCTGTGGCACTCGCCTACAATGACCCGATGTTCGTCATTCGTGATTTCGTTGAAATAGTACTCTTTGTTGGAATCTTATCGCTCGCTGTCGTTTATGCATGGACTAAAGGAGTCTTTAAGTGGGAACGCAAAATATATCGCCGGCATTAGACACCATCCCTTCATCGTTTGTTCAGTTTGCCGTCTCCGATAAATTGATAAACCTCTGCCGCGCAAACTCGCTGTGGCCCCTAACCTTCGGTATCGCCTGCTGCGCTATTGAGATGATGTCCACCGGGGCAGCCCGATTCGATCTTTCACGTTTTGGCGCCGAGGTCTTCAGACCCTCTGCCCGGCAGAGTGATGTGATGATCGTTGCCGGGACCATCTCGCACAAAATGGCTCCGGGAATAAAAACGCTCTATGATCAGATGCCTGAGCCAAAATGGGTAATTGCCCTTGGCAACTGTGCCATTTCCGGCGGTCCTTTTGTCTACGAAGGGCAGTACGGCATTGTCGAAGGTGCTGACAAAATTCTTCCTGTTGATGTCTTTGTTCCCGGCTGTCCTCCACGGCCAGAAGCCCTCATCGAAGGTATTATTGAACTTGAGCATAAGATCACCGGATGGCGTAGATGGCCGAAGGTGAAACCTGAATGGAAAGAACTCCCCTAACCCTAAAGTAATCAGTTAAAGAGATCCAGATGAGTATTCAGGAAACGACTAAAAAAGCGCTCTCTGAGCTTTTTATGCAGCAGACAGCAGACCCGGCTGAACCTGAACCATCCTCCGCCGCAACTGAAGAAGGGGAGGAACAGGAAACTTCGGAGCGACAGCCAGGAATTATCGATCAGGATTACAGCAAGAAAGGTTTTCATATTGATCTCCTGGTAAAACCGGAACAACTCGTGCGGGCTGCCGAAATCATGTTTGATCTTGGTTATTATCTTGAATCCATTACCGGCGTTGACTGGATTAAGGAAGGTAACCTTGAAACAGTTTACGACTTCAGCCGTTATGATTTTGACCTGTGCCGTGTGGTCATCAGGGTTACTATTCCGCGTATTAACCCCCATCTTCCGACAATCACCGACGTCTACACCGGGGCAAACTGGCACGAGCGTGAAACCCATGATTTTTTTGGTATTGTCTTTGACGGCCATCCGCACCTGATACCACTTCTTCTCCCAGAAGATGCTGACTTCCACCCGCTTCTGAAGGATTTTAAAGCATGAGTCAACCTATCGAACTGCAGAAGGACGAGACCTTTGTACTTAATGTAGGGCCTCAGCATCCGGCGACCCATGGAGTTCTCAGGGTCAAAATGACCATGGATGGCGAATATATTTATAACGCCGAAACCGTGCTCGGCTATATCCACCGTATGCACGAAAAAATGGCAGAGAACAGGTCTTACCCGCAGTACATGCCCAATATGGGCCGTCTTGATTATCTATCTGCGATGGCCTTCAACCACGGCTACGCCCTTGTTGTCGAACGTGCTGCAGGAATCGAGGTTCCTGAGCGGGCCGAATATATCCGGGTCATTACCGTGGAGTTAAATCGTATATCCTCACATCTGGTCTGGCTCGGAGCTTTTGTGCTCGATCTCGGCGGGTTTACCCCGCTGATGTACTGTTTTGACGATCGTGAACAGATCCTTGACCTCCTTGAGTCTGTTACCGGATCACGCCTCACCTACTGCTATTTTCGCTTCGGAGGATTGTATAACGATATTGACCATGAGTTTATCGCCGGCACCCGAGCGTTTATAAAACGCATGCGCAAGGAACTGAAGATGTACGCGAAACTGGTTACCGGCAACATCATATTGATAAAAAGACTGAAAGGACATGCCCCGATAGACAAGGATATGTGTCAGCGCTATGGTGCCACAGGACCTGTCGCACGTGGATCAGGCATCAACTATGACGTCAGGAAAAATGAACCTTATTCTGTCTATCCCGAGTTAGATTTTGATATTCCCGTCTATCAGGAATGTGACTCTTATGCCCGATATCTCGTGCGAATGGACGAGATGGAGCAGTCACTTCGCATCATCGAGCAGGCCCTTGACAAATTGCCTGAGGGACCGGTCAACCCGGAAAAGAAACCCAAAATTATCAAACCAGCGCCAGGGGATTATTATGCCGCTGTGGAAACCGCCCGGGGTAACTTCGGTATACGGCTGGTGAGTGACGGCAGCAAAAATGCTTACCGGATGAAATTGAGGTCGCCGACCTATTCTAATATGCACCTCTTTGATGAAGCCTGCAGGGGCATGCTCCTTGCAGATGCGCTTGCCTTCATGGGCAGCCTTGATCTGGTGATTCCCGAGATGGATCGATAACGGAGAATATTATGAGCCTGACTCTTCTTAATGCGGTCATTGCTGTTTTCATTGCCATCTGCTTTGTTGGCCTCAATGCCGCCTATCTTGTCTGGTGTGAACGTAAAGGAGCAGGTTTTTACCAGCGGCGGCCCGGTCCAATGGAAAATGGCCCCTGGGGATTATTACAGCCCCCGATTGACGGCGTAAAACTCATGACCAAGCAGCTATTGATCCCGGGTGGAGCCGACAAGGCGATATTTATGGTTGCCCCGGTGCTGGCCATGTTCCCCGCCCTGGTCAGTTTTGTGACAATCCCTTTCAGTGAGACGATCGTCGCACATCCGATAAATGTTGGCGTCCTGATGATCTTTGCCTCTGCTGCCCTGGGCGGCATGTCACTGCTTGTCGCCGGCTGGGGTTCGCGCAACAAATACGCCATGATATCCTCTGTGCGGGCAGTCTCACAAACGGTTGCCTACGAAATCCCACTGCTGATTACGACGATTACTATCGTACTGATCAGCGGCTCGCTCAATCTCTCTGACATCGTCAACCAGCAACTGGGCGGCTTCTGGAACTGGAATATCTGGCCGTTCCAGGAATCAGTGGGATTTAACCTGCTGATGCCCGTTTCCTTTCTTATCCTTTTTGTCTGCGCCGTCGCCGAAACCAACCGTGCTCCGTTTGATCTTGGAGAGGCCGAAAGCGAACTGGTTGCCGGTTTTCATACCGAGTATTCGAGTATGGGGTTCGGTCTGTTTTTCATGGGCGAATATGCCAATATTGTAATCGGCTCCTGCCTGATAACGATTCTCTTCCTCGGTGGTTGGTCTTGTCCGATAGGAGACACTGGCGTCTTCCCCTTTACAAACAATGTCGGCTGGTTCCTTCTGAAAATCTACCTGATCATCTTTGTCTTTATCTGGATCCGCTGGACATTTCCGAGAACGACCATCTACGGTCTGCTTAACCTTTCCTGGAAATATCTCATTCCGATCTCCCTGTTCAACCTGCTGCTGACTGCAGGGTTACTGAAGGTATTTTGATTATGGGCGGCTATTTCACTGAATTATTCACCGGTACCAAAAGCCTTCTGGACGGCATGTGGGTGACCCTGAAAGAATTTCCTAAAAAGTCGGTTACCCTGAGCTACCCGCATCAATCGGTTAAAATGTATCGCCGTTTCCGCGGACATATTGAGCTGATTGGCGACGAGGATGGAACACCCAACTGCATTGTCTGCGGGATGTGCCAGCGCGCCTGCCCGTCCAGCTGTATAATCCTGGACGGTGAGAAGCCTGAAGGAAGCAAGAAGAAGGTTCTCAGCAAATATATCCTTGATTTCACCACCTGCTCGCTCTGCGGATCCTGTGTGGAATCCTGCAACTTCAATGCCCTGCAATTCTCAAACGAATATAATCTCGCCAGTACACATAAGGAGGACTTTATCATGGACCTCCTTAAACGCCTTGAGGAGCAGAAATAATGAACGGAACAGATGTTGTATTCCAGTCTCCCGAGTTATTGACAGCGGATGGGCTGGTCGGCCTCATTTTCCTGATCATGATCGCCGTCACATTGGCGGGTGCCTACATTGCAGCCACCTCGGAACGGCTCGTCCGTGCCGTCGCCGGTTTGGTTGTCTGTTTTGTCGGCGTGGCGGGCATCTATTATTTCCTCAACTCACCCTTCATGGCCATGATGCAGATTCTGATTTATGTGGGAGCCGTCTGTATCACGATCTCATTTGCCATCATGCTTGCCGCGCCGGAGCATAAAAAAAAGGCAGGCCCATCCAACCTGCTCTCCGGCCCGCTTGGCTTCATGGTAGCTGCCCTGGTCTTCGGAGGGATGGCGGCACTGGCGCTGCGGACTGAATGGCAAAGCTTTGCAAAAACCTCAATGGGGTCTGTGAGAGAAATAGGCATTCAGCTGCTCACCAGCTATTCAATGGTCTTTGAACTGATCTCAATCATTCTGCTGATCGCCATTATCGGGGCTATTGTCATCGCCCGGGACGGAAGGAGCTGAATATGCCGTTACTTGCAATACACCAGTATCTCACCACCTATCTGGTATTTGGTGCCATGCTTTTTGGCTTTGGAATCTATGGCCTGGTTACCAGGAGAACATTGATCGGCATGCTTATCGCTGCGGAGCTGATGCTTGCCGGTGTTTCAGTTAACTTTATGGCATTTAACAGGTTCCTGGCTCCTGATCCATCGGTGGGACAGATATTCACGCTCTTCATAATGGCGATAGCTGCAGCTGAAGCTGCGATTGGTCTCAGTATCGTTGTCGCCGTCTATCGACACTTTAAGACCGTCGATACTGAAGACCTGGTAAACCTCAAAGGTTAGGAGAAAAGAGTCGGTATGGATGCAAATATAATCGTTACCTCTAAATTGCTCTTTGCTCTGCTTATTCCCCTGGTTGGGGCAATCGCTGTCATGCTCAAAGGGGAGAATGAAAACCTCAGGGAAACGTTATCCTCTGTTTCATCGGTCATTCTCCTTGGTACCGTCTGTTCTATGATTCCGGATGTTCTCAACGGCAAGACCCTCTATTACCAATTATTCACCATTCTTCCGAATGTAACGGTAACGCTTCGTGCCGATGCCATGTCGATGATCTTTGCGCTCGTCGCCTCTTCACTGTGGACCATAGCAGTTTATTATTCCATGGGCTATATGAGAGGGCTGAAGGAGCATGCCCAGACCCGGTTCAACGCCTGTTTCGCCCTGGCAATTTTTGGGGCGATCGGGGTCGCTTTTTCCGATAATCTTTTCACCATGTATCTCTTTTATGAGATCGTTTCGGTCTGCACGTACCCGCTTGTTGCCCACCACCAGGACCAGGAAGGGTATGACGGCGGCCGAAAATATCTCGTTTACCTCACCGCCACGGCCAAGGCATTTCTCCTGCCGGCGATGATTCTCATCTATGTGCTCACCGGCACACTGGACTTCAGTGCGGGCATCTCCACAGGTATCTTCCCGCCCGAGGTTAATAAGACACTGGTGATCATGCTTTATATTTTCTGCATCTTCGGCTTTGCCAAAAATGGCATCATGCCCTTCCATCACTGGTTACCCGGGGCGATGGTCGCTCCGACTCCTGTTTCAGCCCTGCTTCATGCGGTAGCTGTTGTAAAGGTTGGTGTCTTCTGCACCACCAGGGTAATGCTCTACATTTTTGGGGTGGATACCATGGCGGCACTGAATCTCGGTATTCCGACTGCCTATTTTGTTGGCTTTACGATAATTGCTGCCTCGGTTATCGCCTTGTCAAAAGACAATTTAAAGGCTCGTCTTGCCTATTCTACCGTCAGTCAGCTCAGTTATATCATCATGGGGGTTGCTCTCTTGACGGTACCCGGGATTCAGGGCGGGCTGATCCATATCGTCAACCACGGTTTTGCTAAAATTACCCTGTTTTTCTGTGCAGGCGCAATTTATGTGGCAGCTCACAAGAAAAATATCTCAGAAATGGAAGGCTTGGGAAGGGTGATGCCGTTTACCTTTGGTGCCTTTGCTGTCGCATCACTGTCAATGATAGGAGCGCCACCCGTTGCCGGATTTATTACCAAATGGAATCTGCTCATCGGCTCCATAGAGGCTCATCAGATCGGCATTTTGCTCATTTTACTCACCTCCACACTGCTCAACGCCGCTTATTTCCTGCCGGTAACCTATCGTGCTTTTTTTGGCAGGCGGCCTGTGGACGAACCCTTTACCGGAATCAGAGAAGCACCCCTGGCCATGTTGATCCCAATACTGATAGCCTGCACCATATCTGTGATAATCGGCATCTGGCCTCAATTTATGATGCAATTCGTCAAGGCGGTAACTGGATGACACAAATAATTGATTTTATATTAGAAAAAAGAAAAATAGCTGCCGTTTTTCTGGTAGTTCTTATTTGTGCTATATTTCTCTGGAGCCTCTCTGTTGATACCTCCCATGCCCACACCTGGGCCGAAAAGCACATACCTGGATTCTGGTCACTGTTTGGCATTGCTTCCTGCATTATTCTGATATTCGTGGCCCGCTGGTTCAGCAACGCCGGTATCTCAAGAGGGGAGGATTACTATGACAACTAGCTGTTTCTTCCATCCCTCGCTGATACTGATAGGCGGCGCCTTGCTGCTGCCTTTTGTACGCGGTCCGTTCAGGCAGCCATACCTGATGCTCATACCGATTGCAGCCTTCGTGGATGTTATCTATTGGGGCTCAATCCCGGCATTTACGGCCAGGTAGCCTTTCTTGACTGGCAGCTGATTTTCGGACGTGTAGACAGCCTATCCAACGTCTTTGCTTTCATTATGGCTCTTATGGCGATCATTGGGACCTTGTACGGACTGCACGTCAAGGATGAGTGGCAGCACATTGCCGCCTGGTTTTATGTGGCCGGCTCACTGGGCGCCATCTACAGCGGCGACTACCTGAGCCTCTTCCTCTTCTGGGAAATGATGGCGTTTGCCTCAACATTTCTTATCTGGTTTAACAGGGACGATGCGGATGCACCTGCGGCCGGCTTCCGCTACCTGCTTGTTCATACCTTCGGTGGACTTCTCCTGCTGATGGGATTTGTCCTTCGTTATCAGGCCACGGGCAGTATCGCTTTTGAACTGCTCGATTATGAAAACAGCAGGCTTTACACCTGGCTCATCATGTCAGGACTTATGCTCAATGCCGCGGTCATCCCTCTTCACTCATGGCTGCCGGACGCCTACAGCAAAGCAACGATTACCGGATCAGTCTTCATGTGTGCATTTACGACCAAGACCGCCATCTACACACTGGCAAGAGCCTGTGCCGGGTTTGACATTCTGATCTATCTTGGCGTAGCGATGGCCCTTTACGGTATTATCTATGCCATTATTGAAAATGATATACGAAGACTGCTTGGCTGGGAAATCATCAGTCAGGTCGGCTACATGGTTGCAGGTGTCGGGATCGGCACCGCTCTGGCCATTAATGGTACGGCAGCCCACGCCTTTGCTCATATACTCTACAAAGGCCTTCTGTTCATGGGAGCCGGAGCCGTCATCCATGCCACCGGCAGAAGCAAATTCACCCAGCTTGGCGGGCTCTATAAGAAAATGCCGCTCACCATGCTCTTTATGGTCATCGGAGGTGTTTCCGTATCCGCGTTTCCTTTCTTTTCAGGTTTTGTCAGCAAATCAATCATCATCGCGGCAAGTTACCAGGAACATCTGCTGGCAGTAGGCTTCCTGTTGACAATGGTATCGGCGGGAACATTTCTTGTTGCCGGCCTGAGACTGCCCTACCTGCTCTTTTTCAGTGAAAACAGAGGCGACCAGGCGAGCTATGAAAAAGCCGCTGATCCTCCCTGGAACATGCTCCTGGCAATGATCGCTGCAGGATTGCTCTGCTTCATAATCGGATCCTATCTGCCGTTTCTCTACTCAATGCTGCCCCATCAGGATATCCCCTACTATGCCCCTTACGACAGCTATCACGTCAGTGAAACCCTGCAGATTCTTGCCTTTACCGCACTCGGGTTCATGCTGTTTAAAGGCAGGATCGGCGCCAGGGCAGCAATTACCCTTGACCTCGACTGGTTCTACAGGCAGGGAGGCAAACTATTCCTCTGGATGGCCGAGAATCCTATTCAGTGGTTCGACACCGTCTGGGGTAAGGCCTACCGCGTCGTCGGTCTCTATTCGCTGATGACAACCGCCCGGTTCTGGGCCTGGTTCGACTGGCATGGAATTGACGGTCTATTAGACGGCTCTGCCCGCAGTGTCCGGTCGCTGGGTCGCCGGCTTTCTCAATTAATGCAGCGTGGAAACATACAGATGACAATCTGTTACAGCGTTTCTTTTGTCGCTCTTATAATGATCGCCTTTATCTGGCTATAATATCTGATTCAAGGAACCATTGAGATGGATCAACTTCTGATAAATCAAGGATTTCCACTACTCAGCACCCTCATTTTTCTGCCGCTCTGTGGTGTTTTTGTCCTGCTCCCTTGCAAAAATGAGGAATCCTGTAAGTATGTTGCTTTGCTGTTCACCACCATTACCGCGTTCCTGTCATTATTTCTTGTAATTGGTTTTGACCGACAGACCCCTCTTTTTCAATTTGCCGAAAGTTATTCCTGGATTCCCGGTCTCAATATAAACTACACCGTTGGCGTTGACGGTATATCGATACTGCTGGTTGTTCTGACTACCCTGATCATGCCCTTTTGTGTTCTGGCCTCCTGGTCATATATCAAAACCAGGGTAAAATCGTTCATGATCTGCCTCATGGTAATGGAAACAGCAATGGTTGGGGTGTTCCTGGCCCTTGATTTTGTGCTCTTTTACATTTTGTGGGAAGCGATGCTCATACCGATGTATCTGATCATCGGTATCTGGGGCGGCCCCCGGAAAATTTACGCGTCCATCAAGTTCTTCCTCTACACACTTGGCGGATCCATACTGCTGCTTGTTGCCATTATCTGGCTTTACAAAACAAATAATTATTCCTTTTTTATCCCAGACATGATGTGGCAGGATTATGGCCTCAATGCCCAGATTCTCGTATTCATAGCCTTTTTTCTTGCCTTCGCCATCAAGGTACCGATGTTTCCCTTTCACACATGGCTGCCCGCAGCCCATGTTGAAGCCCCGACGGCAGGATCAGTTATCCTTGCCTCAATTCTCCTGAAAATGGGCACCTACGGCTTTCTTCGCTTCGCGCTGCCCATTGTCCCGGATGCAACCGTACTTCTGATGCAGCCTGTTTTATGGCTTTCCATCGCCGGTATCATCTATGGAGGTTTTACCGCGCTTGCCCAGCAGGATATGAAAAAACTGATCGCCTATTCTTCCGTAGGCCATATGGGCTTTGTCACCCTCGGTATTTTTGTATTGAACAAGCAGGGGATCGAGGGTGCTCTGCTGCAGATGATTAATCACGGCGTCACAACCGGAGCACTCTTTCTCTGTGTCGGTATGATCTATGAACGAACCCATAGTCGTGAACTGAACAGCGCCGCCGGAGTCGGGAAATTCATGCCCGTATTCGTTACCTTCCTGGCATTTTTCTCGCTGTCATCCTTCGGTTTTCCCGGTACCAACAGTTTTGTCGGCGAGTTCATGATTCTGGCAGGAAGCTTCGAGTACAGCATTACCCTTGCTCTCGCCGCCATACCAGGCGCTGTTTTGGCAGCAGCCTACATGCTCAGAATGCTCCAGAAAATTATCTGGGGAGGCACCAGTAATCCTGATCAATCATGGATCAGCGACATCAACAGGCGTGAAATTGTCATACTGGCACCCTTTCTTTTCTTTGTTCTCTGGATAGGTCTCGGTCCCGCGCCCTTTTTAAACATGATGGATATGAGTGTAACCACATTGCTTGACCAACTCTCCAGCTACCAGGCACAAGCGGTGGCAATTGCAGGAAAAGCAATATTGTAGGTCAATTGAATCTGCATATAAAAAACAAGGTAACCTGATATGTTATTTCTTCCTGAACTGACCTTACTTGCGACTGGACTCATTATTTTTCTGGTTAGTCTTGGAAAACCAAGCAGCAGCGGGCTTAACACCCTGGTTCTTGGCATGATTTCTCTGGTGCTGATGGCTGCCGTTATCTCCATCAGACAGAACGGTATGCTTTTCTTTGAGTCCTACCAGGTAAATCTGTTTACCCAGGTTTTTAAACTCCTCATAGCCGCTTCGACGCTTGTTGTCCTCATATTCACCGGCAATGCGCCGGGCATAAAAGAAGATGTCAAGGCTGAATACTATTTGTTTCTCTTTATGGGTGTACTCGGATTAATGATGCTTGTCTCAAGTGTTGAACTGCTGGCAATTTTTATTTCACTTGAGCTTTCCAGTTTCGCCGTCTACATCCTGGTCCCAATGCGTCAGACAGCCACCGGAACGGTGTTCCAAATGGAAGCCGGCATCAAATATCTGTTGTTTGGAGTAATGGCCACCGGATTTATGCTGTTCGGCATGAGTTACCTGTTCGGACTTACCGGTTCAACCTATCTCGGAGAAATTGTTCCCGCCGTCAGTAAGCTGTCCCATCAGCCCACAGCTGCTATCGCAGCAATTATGGT
Organism: uncultured delta proteobacterium; assembly: GCA_963710015.1. Lineage (GTDB taxonomy): Bacteria > Desulfobacterota > Desulfobulbia > Desulfobulbales > Desulfocapsaceae > MADRE3. The sequence continues at coordinate 63,309 of CAVPYP010000021.1, forward strand.
GATGTTTGGTTTTTTCTTTAAACTGGCGATTTTTCCGTTCCATTTCTGGGTACCCGATGTGTACGAAGGTGCAGCGAATGAGACGACGGCGTTTATTGCGGCCGTTCCCAAAATCGCTGCCGTCGCCGTTTTAATACGTCTGGTAACAATGATGAGCGGCGATGGAGAAACCATGGTTAACCTTCTCCTGGTGTGCTCGATCGGGTCCATGTTCTACGGCAACCTCTCTGCCCTGGTCCAGACTGATATTAAGCGAATGCTTGGATATTCTGGGATTTCACACGCGGGATTCATCCTTTTTGGTCTTCTCACCCTGCAGGCGGACGGTTACTCAACTGCAATCTATTATGTTATCGGCTACGCTGTCATGAATCTGGCATGCTTTCTTGTCATCTGCACGGTTGCCGGATCAGGAGAGAACCTGAAGATAAAGGACCTGATGGGGCTGCATAAACGTGCCCCATTTCTCGCGGTCACTCTGGCCGCGGGTCTCTTTGCACTTGCTGGAATCCCGCCATTTGTCGGATTCACCGGAAAATTCATGCTGCTGGTAAATGCCTTCAAGCAGGGCTATACGATTGCGGTAATCCTCGCAGCACTGAACACCGCTATCGCAATCTATTACTACCTCTCGGTTGTACGTATTGCCTATTGTACCGACCCCGAATCAGAAAACAAAGCTGCACCCTCTCAGAACAGTGTTCTGACAACCGCAACCTCTGTCATCCTGCTTTTGATTATTGTGGCCATGGGAATTGCCCCCGCCGGTTTTCTGAAGATCACTTCAGCGACAGTACATACTATTATGTAATATTTTTGTCTTCTCTGCTGCTACAGAGCAGCAGCTGCAGGATGTGGACACCATTACATATGCTCTTATAATCTATCCTGCCGCGCCGGCTTGCCTCCCCTGAATACTGTATTATATGTAATCACAAGTATTTTTCTTAACGGTTATTTACAGGTGACCCATGACCTTCTGGCTGTTTTTTATTCTGGCGATTATCATTGTTCACTATATCTTCGATGTCGTCGTTTCTGTTCTGAACCTGAGAGCTCTTTCTGCGCGTCTCCCGGAAGAATTTCAAGATGTATTCGACGATGAAAAATATAGAGAATCACAGCGATACACCAAGTCCACGACCCGTTTCACCATCCTTAAGAACAGTGTATCAACACTGATCACCATGCTCTTTCTGATTCTGGGCGGATTTAACAGCGTCGATCAGTTTGCCCGCTCTTTTGGGTTGAACGACATTGCCACAGGACTCATCTTTACCTTTACCCTTCTCTTTCTCTCTTTTGTTTCAGGACTGCCTTTCTCGATATATTCAACCTTTAAGATTGAAGCCCAGTTCGGGTTCAATAGAACAACGATAAAAACGTTTGTTGCTGATATCGTTAAAGGCCTCTTACTGAGTGTTGCTATCGGCGGGCCAATCCTGGCTTTGATCCTCTGGTTCTTTGAAACCAGCGGTCCATTTGCCTGGTTTTTCTGCTGGGTTGGAGTGGTACTTTTTGGTGTTGTTCTGCAATTTCTTGCCCCGGTTTTAATCATGCCGTTGTTCAACACATTCACCCCACTTGAGGATAATGAACTAAAACAGAAGATATTGAATTATGCGGATCGTCAAAAATTCCAGCTAAAAGGCATTTTTACAATGGACGGATCAAAGCGATCAGCAAAACTAAACGCATTTTTTACCGGCTTTGGCAGATTCAGGAAAATTGTCTTTTTTGACACCCTTATGGATAAACTTTCTGGTGATGAAATTGTTGCTGTACTGGCCCATGAAATGGGGCACTTTAAGAAAAATCACATCTGGAAAATGCTTGGGGCCTCTGTCCTGCAAACCGGCCTGATGTTTTTCCTGCTCTCTTTTTTCATTAAAAATGAAGGACTTTTCCAGGCCTTCAGGATGGAGGAACTCTCTACATATGCCAGTCTTGTTTTTTTTGCCTTCATCTATTCACCGCTCGACACCTTAATTTCGATTTTATTCAACTATCGTTCGCGTATTCATGAATTCGAGGCAGACCGCTATGCGGCAGAGACGACTGGGAGACCGGATATGCTTATCAAGGGGTTAAAAAAATTAAGCAAAGAAAATCTATCGAACCTTACTCCGCATCCGCTTATGGTCTTTTTCAGCTACAGCCACCCTCCTGTCCTGAGTCGCATCAGGACCTTAAACGGGATGGCTGACAAGGTAAATTAGCAAGAAAGATTCCTTACGCCTTGACACCGTTAGGTTTTAAGTGTTGATTATCCAGTGTAAAGAAAATAAACAGCATGCGTTTTAACGCCGAACAACCCACCAATAACTGCTGGCCAGGAGACTAACATGAATCGAAATGATTTCCGTAATCCACTTATTCAATCTGGAATTCTACTCATTATTGTTTTCATCTCTATATCCATCGTTGCAAATTCACCTGCTGAAGGTTTTATCGGCGGCATCTTTGCTCTTGTTTCAGGACTCATAAAGGGACTGTTATTTGTAATCGCGCTCAGTATCGGCCTGATATTCTCAATAGCCGTTCTGGTGGGAATATTCATTCTTGCTGTCTCTATTCATTCCGTCGATAAGGGCCGGACACTTTTCGAACAGTTGAAAACAGCTCTTTTGGCACTTTACTATAAGGTAAGGTGCAGCGATAAGGCAACTGAATGCCAAACGGAAGAACTGCTTCCAGCAGTGGAAACGGCACCATCCGCACCAAAAGCAGCAGCGCCTACTGAAGCTGCTGCAGTCCATATGCAGCACGATCCGAAACTTGAAGAGAAAATCAAGGCGCTTGAAGATAAACTCAAGCATGTTCAGGCAGCCGCGGAATCTGCAGAGGAGCAATTGCAGCAGCTGCAGTCGCGTGCCGCTGAAGATCAGGCAGCCGCGACCAGCCTCAAAGAGAGAATCAATGACTTAGAGGTGAATTCTACTGAACTTGCAGACAGTATGAAAACACAGTCGGCTGAGATCGCCTCCGCTGCAGCCCAGATTTCGGCACTGGAAAATTCTGTAAAACCAGGAATTGATTCTCTCGCAAAAGAAATTGCAGAACTTCACAAGAAAACATCTGTGCCGGAAGTGGTCAGCGGTATACTGGCCTATATTGATACCCAGGAAGAACGCGACACCTTGACAGAAAAAGCCGAAGAGGCCGTATCGCGCGGCATGACCTATGCACAGACAGATGCGTTCTTCAAGAAAGTACTTCCCGCCAAGGTTCACAAGGCACTCTCTGAGCACCCGCGACTGACTAAAGATTTCATTCGCTCGATCAAGAAAAAATTTGAATAGCCGCGTCTTGTCCAGACAGCAGCAGGGCTAACTATTTCAAGTACCCCTGCTGCTGCAGATAGAGCAGGATATCCTGCACGGCCTCCATTGGTGTGACACTGCTTGTATCTATGGTGATATCAGGGTTAGCGGGGGCATTATACGGATCAGTAATGCCGGTGACCCCCTTCACTTTGCCAGACCTCGCCTTTGCGTAAAGCCCCTTGCGATCACGCTGCTCACAAACTTCAAGCGGTGTTGAAACATAAACCTCTATATATCCGCCATATCGGGAAATCAGAGAACGATTGGCCTGGCGGGGCTCCTCGTATGGAGCGATCGGCGCACAAAGTGCAATCCCGCCATTCTTGGTGATCTCACTGGCCACAAAGCCGATTCGGGTGACATTTAAATCTCTGTGGGCGCGTGAAAAATCGAGTTCTGAGGAGAGATTCTGCCGAACAATATCACCGTCAAGCAGGGTAACCGGCCGATCCCTCATTTCCATGAATTTGACCAGCAGGACCTTGGCAATAGTGGATTTTCCTGAGCCGGAGAGTCCGGTCATAAATATGGTAAAGCCCTGTTTGCTTCTTGGCGGAAAAGCATACTGCAGCTCAGCTACCATGTCTGGCCAGGTGAACCATTCAGGGATTTCTTCGTTCTGCATCATTTTCCGCTGCAGGTCCTTGGAGGTAATTTTCTCGAGGTTATCAGCCTGCCCGGTTGAATGGTGAAAATATTTGCCAGTCGATGATTGATACCCATATTCCCGCTGAGGAACCATTTCAATTCCGGTTTTTCCAGCATATGAATCAACGAGCTGCTGGGCTGCCCCCTTCTCATAAAATAGTTCTGATTCATTATTTACCCGGGCAAATGGATCACCATGATCCTCGGATACCATGAAGTGGCTGCAGCCAAAGTTCTTACGCATTATCGCCTGCTGAAGGGCATCACGGGGTCCTGCCAGACGGGTGGCAAATGGAGACAAACCGAGCATGATCATGTTGGGGGGAAATTTTTCGGTAAACACCTGATAACAGCGGATATGGGTATAAAAGTCAACATCACCGGGATGATCGAGACCGACAACCGGTTGAAGAAAAACAGCTGCTCCCATCTCACGGGCACTGTCAAGCACCATTTGACGATGGGCGCAATGAAGATACTGCTCAGTATGAAAACCAAGCACCCGCCGCCAGCCGTTCATGGTAAAACGGCGGACAGTTTCACTCGGCGCTAGACGGAGCTGCAGAAAGTCATAATGTATCGGCAGGCTGATCCCTTCAATAGTGCCGCCCACATACCACTCATTTACCTGATCATAAAGTGCTCGAACACCAGGATGACGCGAAGGGTCTGTCGTTCCATATACATGCTGAGCTTCTTCTGTTTTGTCAGGCTGCCAGATATCTGAAACCGTCAGAATAGCAAGGAGAAAGCCTTCCTGATCGTTAAGTGCAACTTTCTGACCGGGGGCAAGCAGCCCTGCCCGTACCTCATTGACATCAAGACAGATCGGTATCGGCCAAACTGAACCATCCGGCAGCGCCATATGGTGAATGACCGACTCATATGAAACCTTGTCCATAAACCCTGTTAACGGATAAAAGCCCCGATTCAACAGGAGCTCAAGGTCGAATAACTGCCGTTCATTGAGATCTATGGAAACCAGATCAAGTGCTTCGCTGCGTAATACTTCCGCTCGCCTGAAATGAACGACCAACGATTCTGAATAATACTCAGTTCTCATATAGTTAGCTTTACCCAGTGAGATGGTTCAAGATTATTGAACGGTTTTTGGCAATTGAACAGTAATCACCATCTTTATCTCCGGTATTGTGCACGATACCAGTCATAGGTGTCTTTTAGCCCCTCTTTCAACCCGTAGGAGGGCACCCAGCCGAGACCATTAATCCGCGAGGTATCCAGTAATTTCTGCGGCGTTCCGTCTGGCTGATCACTATTGTACCGCGTTTCTCCGTCAAACCCAACGATTTCTCTTATTATTTCAGCCACCTCAGCGATGGTACAATCATGACCGGTGCCGATATTGAAAAAACTGGGAGCGGAGGCCTTGGTGTTGCTCGACGCTGGCTCCTGAACTCCGGATGCTTTTCTGAGCCCACCTTCATACGACTCCTGAGAAAGATTCATCAGGTGAACACAGGCAGACGCCATGTCATCAACATGCAGAAACTCTCTTTTAACGCGACCACTGCCCCAGAGCTGCACGTATGGGGATGCGGCAGACCGTCTGCTGCCTAAACCGAGAGTTGTGGCAATCTCAGCGGGTATCGGGCCGAAGATCTCCTGATCTTTCTCGATGGATGATAAATCACCGCTGGAGGCAAGTTTCGCCAGGTGATATTTGCGCATGATAGCCGGAATGACGTGACTGTTTTCGAGGTGATAATTGTCACCAGGCCCATACAGGTTTGTCGGCATAACCGCTCGATAATCTGTCTTATATTGGCGGTTATAGGATTCGCACATTTTTATGCCGCTGATCTTGGCAACTGCATAGGGCTCATTTGTGGGCTCGAGTATGCCGGTGAGCAGGTATTCCTCCTTCATCGGCTGGGCAGCATATTTCGGGTAAATACAGGAACTGCCGAGAAACAATAACTGCCTGACTCCGGCCCTGTAGGCCTGATGGATGACATTGCTCTGAATCATCTGGTTCAGATAAATAAATTCGGCCGGATATTGAAAATTGGCATGTATTCCCCCAACCCGTGCAGCCGCAAGTACAACATAGTCAATCTTTTCTGATTGAAAAAAAGAGCGGACACCCTGCTGTTCTGTAAGATCAAGTTCAGCGGAAGAGCGGCTAATAATATTCTGATAACCGTTCTGCGTCAGCAAACGGTGAATGGCAGATCCCACCATTCCACGGTGACCGGCCAGGAAAATCCTGCTTTCAGGCGGCAGTGTTTTAAGCTGATGAGTCATCTAATCGGCTTCTGCATTAATGGTCCAATAACAGTTCTGTTTATTCGTGATAATTGTAGGTCTGGAAACCTTGATCCTGGCACAGCGAATCGCGCTTAGCCTCCTCAAGATCTGTTTGAATCATCTCGGTAACCATCTGTTGAAATGATGTCTTTGGTGTCCATCCAAGTTTTTCTTTTGCTTTCGTCGGATTTCCAAGCAGGGACTCGACCTCGGTTGGTCTGAAATAGCGGGGATCAACCTTAACTATCACCTGTCCAGGGGCTACCTTATGGTCACTGACGACCTTGTTCACCGTTGCCACGATCCCAACCTCAGAAACACCCTGACCTTCCCATCTCAGGGAAAAGCCCAGCTCACCGGCGGCATGTTCCACAAAGGATCTAACAGAATGTTGTTCGCCGGTGGCAATCACATAATCCTCAGGCTGGTCCTGCTGCAGCATCAGCCACTGCATCTCTACATAGTCCCGGGCATGTCCCCAGTCACGTTTTGCATCGAGGTTGCCGAGATAGATGCTGTCCTGCAAGCCAAGGGCAATCCGGGCCAGAGCTCGGGTAATCTTCCTGGTGACAAAGGTCTCGCCCCGACGCGGCGACTCATGGTTAAAGAGGATGCCATTACAGGCATACATCCCGTATGCTTCACGATAATTGACAACGATCCAATAAGAATAAAGCTTGGCAACGGCATACGGAGATCGCGGGTAAAACGGCGTGGACTCGGTCTGCGGTGTTTCCTGCACCAGTCCATAAAGCTCTGAGGTTGAAGCCTGGTAAAACCTGGTTTTATCTGCAAGTCCGAGAATTCGGATGGCCTCAAGGAGCCTCAATGTTCCGAGCGCATCAGAATTGGCCGTGTATTCGGGCTCTTCAAATGAAACAGCAACGTGGGACTGGGCGGCCAGATTATAAATCTCGTCCGGTTTGACCTTCTCGATAACATGGATGAGACTCGATGAATCTGTCAGGTCTCCATGATGGAGAATGAATCGCCGGTTTTCTTCATGAGGCCCCTGATAGAGATGATCAATTCTACCGGTGTTGAAAAGGGACGTCCTCCGTTTAATGCCGTGAACTTCGTAGCCTTTTCGCAATAAGAATTCAACCAGGTATGAACCATCCTGCCCGGTCACCCCGGTTATCAGTGCTTTCTTTTTCATATCACATTTTAATATTATATTTCAGGTTGCTGTTGTCCTTCGTCTATACCATAAAATCATTTTTTTTTATTCATCAATTTGCCCGAGTAAAACCCCTGCTCTCTCAGTTCTTACCGGCCGCCATGACAAGATCATCCCTGCCAGCCTTTATCAGTTTTGGACACAGCGATTGAGACTGCTGAGCAGTGCCTTTACCGAGGCAATCATGATATCAGTATCTATCCCTGCGCCCCAGAATCGTGCACCATCCGTGCGTTCGACCTCAATATAGGCGATTGCCCGCGCACTTGACCCGGTGTTTATGGCATGTTCATGATAACTTACAAGCGTGAAATCACCGGTTATATTCGCTTTGAGAGCAGTCGCAAAAGCGTCAAGCGGACCATTTCCAGAAGCCCTGACGACTCGCTCCTCTCCCTCGACACTGATAGCTGCCTCAACCTCGGCAAAAGAAAGTTTTTCCTGTTTATCAGAATGCCGCTTCATTACATGAAACGATTGCAGGTCAAACGGGTTCTGTATTTCAAGATAGGTCTGCTCAAAGGTCTGATAAATTTCCTCAGATTTCAGTTCGCGGACCTCGCGGTCGGTCACTTCCTGGATGATTGTGCCAAATTCAGGATGCATGTTTTTGGGCATTTTTATTCCAAATTCATGATCCAGTATATACGCTACGCCGCCTTTACCAGATTGGCTGTTAATCCTGATAATCGACTCATAGGTTCTTCCCACATCAGTCGGATCGATCGGCAGATAAGGAACTGACCACACCCCGACCTCACTGGTTTCGTATTCGGTCATCCCCTTGTTGATTGCATCCTGGTGAGAACCGGAGAATGCAGTGTAGACAAGCTCACCGGCATAAGGATGTCTGATCGGCACCGGAATCCTGTTCACCCGTTCGTACACATCAATGATGTGGTTGATATCGTGAATATTCAATCGAGGGTCAACTCCCTGGGTAAACATATTCAAGGCAAGAGTTATCAGGTCAACGTTTCCGGTACGCTCTCCGTTACCAAACAAGGTGCCTTCCACACGGTCAGCTCCTGCCATTAAGGCCAGTTCTGTTGCCGCTACCGCACACCCCCTGTCATTATGGGTGTGAAGGCTGATAATTGCGGCATCCCTGCTTTTCATATGGGAACAAAACCACTCGATCTGGTCGGCATATATATTTGGCGTCGACATTTCAACGGTGGCCGGGAGATTTATGATTACCGGGTTTTCAGCAGTGGGTTGCCACACATCCATAACCGCTTCACACACCTCGAGGGCAAAATCAACCTCTGTACCGGTAAAGCTTTCAGGTGAGTATTGATAGCGAAACGTCGTTTCCGGATACTTTTTAGCTTCGTTGATTACCAGCCTGGCTCCTTTCACCGCCAGGGCAATAATCTCCTTCTTGTTCATATGAAAAACAACGTCTCTTTGCAGGGTCGAGGTGGAATTATATAAATGCATAATTACGTCCCGGGCCCCGGCTATGGATTCAAAAGTCTTGGTAATCAGATGCTCACGGGCCTGAGTCAATACCTGTATGAATACACCTGGGGGTATCAGCTTATCGTCTATCAGTTTCCTGGTAAAGGCGAACTCCACTTGTGATGCCGAAGGAAACCCAACCTCGATTTCTTTAAAACCGATTTCCAGCAGGAGTTCAAACATCTCGAGCTTCTTGGCCAGGCTCATAGGCTGGATCAATGCCTGGTTGCCATCCCTGAGATCAACACTGCACCAGGCAGGGGCTTCATTGATGACCTTGTCCGGCCAGGTCCTGTTCGGCAATTTTATTGCGGGGTAAGATTGATATTTTTGAGTGAGCTCCTGATTCATGATAATTCTCCGACGAATCGTTTTATTCGCTTTTGGCAATGAGGTTAAAAAAAAAGGCCGCGGTTTCAATAACCGCGGCCTTTGGTGTTGCAAGGATCAAACTGAATTCAAGACATTCCGACCCGTGCCGCGGTTTTCCGGGGCATTCCTAGAGGGAGTAGAGACAGTCCTTTATTCAGTTGATTAATTTTCTTCATTATTTGAGATAAATGCTGTTATTTAAAACTAACAGTAATCCCGCCACCAAGTGCTTGTCAAGTCAAATTTTAGGCACCGCACGCGGAGGTGAGACCATGGCGCTCTGGCAGGATATGTTTCAGAACCTCTCGGCTGCCGGCTGTTTAATCTTAAATAGAGCGAATAGTGAATGATGGTTGACATCTTTACCTGAGAATTTTATATTTTCAGGTTCGTTCTAAAATCAGCGGAATAAACGGTATTCCCTCTATTTCAGTAACCCTCTCATGATATCGAGGAAGAAATGACAGATCTTAATGGTGCCCAGGCCGTAGTGCAATGTTTGCGGGAAGAAGGTGTAAACACAATTTTTGGCTATCCGGGCGGCGCAGTTATTGACCTGTATGATGAGTTAATGAACGCTGAAGATCTCACGCATGTTCTCGTTCGGCATGAGCAGGCGGCTGTCCATGCCGCCGATGGTTATGCAAGGGTTACCGGTGAGGTGGGTGTTGCCCTCCTTACCTCGGGACCGGGAGCCACAAACGGTGTTACCGGGATTGCAACCGCTTATCTTGATTCTATTCCACTTGTAATTCTCACCGGACAGGTACCAACGCCGCTGATTGGCAATGATGCCTTCCAGGAAGTTGATATTGTCGGGATTACCAGGCCATGTACCAAACATAACTTTCTGGTTAACAAGAAGGAAGAACTTGTGCAGGTAATTCGCGAAGCCTTCCACATAGCACGGACTGGCCGACCAGGGCCGGTGCTCGTGGACCTTCCCAAAGACCTGATTAAGGGCACGGTCCCTTTTCCAGAAAGAAAAGCAATTAAAATGCAGAATTACCAGCCGGCCTATGAACCTCACCCTGTTCAGGTCGAAAAGGCATGCCGGCTGATTATGAAGTCCCGCAAGCCGGTGCTATACGTTGGCGGCGGAGTAATCCTGTCAAATGCGTCTGAAGAACTAAGGGCTCTGGCCCTTACACTGGATATCCCGGTTACCATGACCTTGATGGGTCTTGGCTCCTTTCCGGGAACACATGAATTGTCGATGGGCATGCTGGGAATGCATGGCACCTATACTGCCAATATGGCCGTATCCCAGTGCGATCTGCTGATTTCGGTCGGGGCCCGATTTGATGACCGGGTCACCGGAACGCTCGAGACCTTTGCTCCAAACGCTGAAATTATTCATATCGACATCGATCCAACATCAATCAGTAAAAATGTAAAGGTCGACGTACCGATTGTTTCAGATTGCAAACTCGCACTCAAGGCTATGACCTCCTGGTTTGACAGCCAAGCAGGAGTGTCTGTAAATCATGAAAAGAGTCAGCATCAAGAGTGGTTTAATCAGATCAAAACCTGGATGGAGATGCATCCGCTTACCTATAATGATGAAGGCAACGATATCATCAAGCCGCAATATGTCGTTGAAATGCTCGATAGACTGACCAATGGCGATGCGATTATCACAACAGAAGTTGGTCAGCATCAAATGTGGGCCGCACAATTTTATCGATACAATTATCCCCGCCATTTCCTCACCTCAGGCGGACTCGGGACCATGGGCTATGGATTTCCTGCGGCAATAGGAGCAAAAATGGCCAGGCCCGAAAAAACCGTGATCGATATTGCCGGCGATGCCTCCATTCAGATGAACATTCAGGAACTCGCCACCGCCCGACAGTATAATACTCCCGATAAAGATTGCTATCCTTAACAATCAGTTTCTCGGCATGGTGCGTCAGTGGCAGGAGCTCTTTTATGACAAGCGTTATGCCTCTACGATAATGGATATTGCCCCCGATTTTGTCAAACTGGCTGAAGCATACAGTGCCGTCGGCCTGCGTGCCACAAAAAAGAGTGAGGTGGAAGACGTTATAAAAGAGGCCCTGGCAACAGATAACACCGTTGTTATGGATTTTAAAATTTCCCGGGAAGAAGGTGTATTTCCAATGGTTCCGGCAGGGAAATCGACAACAGAGATGCTCCTGGTATAGAGCTGCAATTGACATCCTCAGGCCGATCGGCAGTAAGGAGATCATCCCTACCGGAACCATTGCCATCAGCCGGGCGGGTAAAAATAAATAACGGAAAAACAATATGCTAGAACCAAAAGTGCCTGTGGCCAAAGAGGGCTATCCTTTCATCGGTTTCTCCGTTTTTATCACCATTATCTCTGCTATTCTCGGGTACCCTGCTCTCACCCTGTTTCTGCTTGTCGTAACTACCTTTATCCTGATGTTTTTTAGAGACCCTGAAAGAATCATGCCGGAGGGAGATGACAATGTCCTGTCCCCTGCCGACGGCAAGATAATTGTGTCAGAGCTGGTAAAGGATATTCGTTTTTCTGAAGATGAACTCCTGAAGATTTCCATTTTTATGAATGTTTTTAACGTACACGTCAACCGCACCCCTGTTTCCGGCATGGTAAAACGGCTTGTCCATGTACCGGGCGTTTTTTTAGCCGCTGATAATAAGCAGGCCCATTTAAAAAATGAATATTGTGCTGTAACTGTTGCGGGCCCTAACAACAAGGAGATAACCTTTGTCCAGATAGCGGGTTTGATCGCTCGCCGTATTGTCTGCTGGCTGGAGCCAGGAGACACGGTTATTCAGGGACGACGTTACGGACTGATCCGGTTTGGCTCAAGGGTGGATGTCTATCTTCCTAAAGAATCCCAGGTGATGATCAGCCCTGGTCAAAAAGTGACAGCAGGAGAGACCATCCTCGCACGCCTTGGTTAAAGTGCATATGGTTTTCAGGCATTTTGCCGTGTCTGCACGTATCATGGTTAACATGGTTTTAATCCTGCAGATACCAAGGTATAAGCGCTGGTTCAACCGGCTTTATGATTTCGATTCCAATAGTCGGGATGATGCCTATACATACCGTTTCGTAAATCCTTATTCTTCTAACTACTGAAACTGGCAGAGATGAGAATAATCAGTGGCCTCGCGAAAGGACGTAAGTTATTTACCCCTGCCGGCCAGACAAAAGAGATCAGACCAACCTCAGACCGTGCTCGCGAGGCACTCTTTTCTATTTTGGGTTCCCGGATACTGGATAGCCATGTCCTCGACCTCTTTGCGGGAACAGGGGCGCTTGGCTGTGAAGCGCTCAGTCGCGGTGCGGAGTCAGTAACCTTTGTTGACATGAGCAGACAGGCGCTCGCCCTGATAAAAAAAAATATTCCCCTGATACCCGGCGGTTTGCAGCGCAGCACAGTCATTTCGCATGACCTTCGGCGCTCTCTGCCGTTTTCCGCTGCTGTCACCCCTGAAATTAAACCGTTTGATCTGATATTTGCCGACCCACCATACCAGAAAGGTCTCACAGAAAAAATCCTTCGCTTTCTTGATAAGAGTTCTGTTCTTTCACAAAAGGTATTAATAATAATCGAGGAATTAAAAGGCGTAGACCTGGATATTAAACTCGATCACCTGTCCCTGGATAAGAAACGATGTTATGGAGATACCTGTTTTCATTTTTTTATCCATAAACAATAACCACATCAAAAATCTTGAGAACCCTTATGAAACCAGCATCTCCTTTAAATGGTAAGTCCCTGGCCATCTACCCCGGTACCTTTGATCCTATCACAAACGGACATATTGACATTATCGATCGCGGCCTGACTCTCTTTGACAAGATCATTATTGCAATTGCCATCAATCCTGGCAAAGCTCCGCTCTTCAGCCTGCCGGAAAGAGTATCCATGATTGAAAAATGTTTTGAAGATAGAAATTCCAGGATAGAAGTTGATTCCGTTGACGGCCTGCTCGTTGAATACGCGGCGAGAAGGGGTGCTCGGGCAATCATAAGGGGGCTTAGGGCTGTCTCGGATTTTGATTATGAATTTCAGCTTGCGCTGATGAACCGGAAACTTGAAAGATCAGTTGAATCTGTATTCCTGATGCCCGGCTTCCGCTGGATTTATATCAGCTCATCCATTGTTAAAGATGCAGCCCGGCATGGCGGTAATGTTGAAGACATGGTACCACCCCATGTTCACCGGATGATGATCGAGAAATATCATCACAAGTAATTCTATCGTGTTCAAACTGCCAATGAATAACAATGTACATCAAACGAACACGCTTACTCGCCGTCTGCTCCTCGTATTCGGCGGTTTCTTGCTGTTCTATCCTCTTATACGGTTCATCAGCCATCGTGTACCTCGCAAGCCCGTCATTATAAAAGTCACTGAACCGCTCAAACAGAATAAATTTCTGGTCAAAGACGATTTTTGTATTTTCTCTGAAAACGAACAGATTTGGGCAGTATCAAGAAAGTGTACCCACCTCGGTTGCCGTTTAAATTACAAGGAGGAAGAAGGTATACTCGAATGCCCCTGTCATCAGAGCAGGTTCGCCACTACTGGTCTGGTGATTAACGGTCCGTCAAAAACAGAACTGAAGACATATAAGGTCGAAAAAAATACGGACCCTCCATTTTTCATTGTATCTATCTGAACATCATGGGATGCAAATGAACTGGACTACCCCTCTGGAACACCTGAAAGGATGGCCGATTTCTCGTCTGATTAGTGATATCAAGTGGGGCGGCTGGAGTCTTATCTGTCTTTACATATCATTATTTTCCGGTGTCGTCGTCGGCCTGCAATATGATCTATCAGAACCATTTTATTCAACGACGGCCCTTGACCTGCTGATCCCTTTCGGAAAATACTTTCGCTCACTGCACTTTTATTCAAGCCAGTTTTTCTTCTTATTTGCTGTCATACATTATATTATTGCCTTTAATAAATCGGAGAGCTATAACCACAACCGCAGAATCCTGCTGGTATTAACCCTGCCAACGATACTGCTGCTCCTGTTCACCGGTTATGTCCTGCGCAGCGACAGTACTGGTTCATCAGCCGGGATGATCGCTGAAAATATTCTCCTTTCGATACCTGTAGTCGGTTCGATTCTCAATGACCTGTTGTTCTCAATAAGCGATCACGGCATGCAGCGTGTTTATATGCACCACGTTATATCCTTTGATGTACTGCTGCTGATACTGGCATGGGATCATCTGCGCAGGTATCCTGTTGAAATTTCGAGCTACCCCCTGCTTATCGCCCTGGTGCTGGCTTTCAGCATCTTTGTCGCCGCACCAATCGACCCCGAAGAACTCGGTAGATTATATATTACCGGTCCCTGGTTTTTCCTTGGACTGCAGGAGTTACTCAGATATCTTCCGCCCTTTGTCGCCGGGGTACTGATACCTGGATTCTTTCTTCTGGTGCTCACCCTGCTGTTCAGGTCCCATCGCTGGTTCGCACGTCTTCTTGCTTTTATCTGCATCTGGCTCATGGTCTACATGCTGCTTTCAATCATCGCCTTGACAACACACGGGTAGCGCCTGCATTCCAAGTAGACGTGCGCAGCACGTAGCAAAGCAGGTGGCCAGTTTCAATGAGCAGTGTGAACCGCCGGTATAGCCGGCGGTTTTATTGATTCATGGTAAAACCACTGTGGGAAATAAAATAATTGCAAGAAATAGATATCTTTTTAGACACCTTCATGCATTCGCCTGCAGAAGGCAATGAGGATGAAACGGTTTACGAAAATAGAACAGGGCTCCGTTGTCCGGACGTGAGACGCTGAGCGTAAAAGGCACTCTGGGACAAACCCCCTAATGGGCAGCAGTTCTTCAGGTTTGCCGCTTCTTACTAAATTGTTTCCGACAGGGAATTAAATATTGAGCGTATCAAACCATCAAACCGTTCATCGAAAGATACGCTCGTTTGACCCCGGAATTTATTCTTTATCTTTGTTCCCGAGTTTATTCCTGAGCGCTTTCAGCTCTGTCTGCAGAAGATCTTTCAATGCTTTCATCTCTCTTTTAACAAGATCTGTCAATATTGTTGAAAGCCCTTTAATATCGAGTTTTTCATCTTCTCTTACGACATCCGGCAGGTTATCGGATTCAGGAATACTATTCAGCTGAGGATTATCTTCTGAAGAAACACTATCAGTGGCCTGGCCACCCTCACCATCGATCAGTTCTGACTCATTTTCGTTAAATGCATCACCGAGTTCGTGCTCGAGTCCTTCCTGGGTAGTTTCGATATTTTCATAAGCAGTAATTTCTTGCTGATCATCAACTGGCTCAAAAACGGCAGTGAAGTCCTGCTTTGAGGGATCATGGTCTCGAACTGCAGCTGATACCGCCTCATCATCAGCATCTATTGGACCCTCAGCACCCTCTTCAGTCGGCTCGGCTCCAATCGAATCGGGAAAGCTCGGGGCATCGCCCTTTTTCACCGTCTGTCGATCAAGCATTTTCTGCTGCCACAAGAGAACTTTGCAGGTTTCAGCGAGCAGTAATTCCTGAGACTGCTCCTGAGTTGTCTCAATTTTCTGGGAAAGCTCGAGTTTATCAAAAACAGAAAGGACAAGGGTATGTGCATCAGAGCTTGATTCATACTTATATTTGCCGATATGCTGGACGATGGTTGACAAGAGCTGAAGGAAGGTCTTCTCAGCCGGTTTGGTCATCATTCGATGCCTGAGCCTGTTGATTTCTGTCAGGAGTCCTTCAATGATATTATCGTTAATTTCGACACCCAGGGAGGCGACCGCTGCTCTGAGCTCTGAGAGTTCATCACTGACGGCAAACGACAGCGCCTGGATTTCGTCATCTTTTGGTCCAGAGAGGGTTTCTATCAGGTCAGTATCATCGGAATCATCTTGCTGCTCGGAGACTTCCTCGGCACCGTCAATCTCGTCTTGCTCGGTAACCAGTTCACTCTCGAGCTTATCTGTTTCAGACAATAACTCTATCTGTATCTCACCTGGTTCATCGACCCGATCATCTATTGCCGCAAAAAAATCCTCCTCTTCAGAATCAGAACCAAAACTTGAAACGGTTTCATCTTCTGTTCCAAATTCAGATTCAAGGTCTGATACAATTTCCTCTTCTGTATCAGCTCCGCCATCTGCTGCTGCCTCTGAGTCAAACGCTGTCAGGGACTCATCTTCGCTGTCAGCTTCTTCTAGCGCTTCCGCTTCAAACGTTGTCAGGGTTTCCTCTTCAGTGCCAACGTCTTCTGCCACCGCTTCCGCTTCAAACGCTGCCAGCGATTCTTCTTCAGGATCAACGTCTTCTGCCACCGCTTCTGCTTCAAACGCTGCCAGCGATTCTTCTTCAGGATCAACGTCTTCCGCTACCGCTTCTGCTTCAAACGCTGCCAGCGATTCTTCTTCAGGATCAACGGCTTCTGCCACCGCTTCTGCTTCAAACGCTGCCAGCGATTCTTCTTCAGGATCAACGGCTTCTGCCACCGCTTCTGCTTCAAACGCTGCCAGCGATTCTTCTTCAGTATCAACGTCTTCTGCACCGCTTCCGCTTCAAACGCTGCCAGCGATTCTTCTTCAGTATCAACGGCTTCTGCCACCGCTTCCGCTTCAAACGCTGCCAGCGATTCATCTTCTCTGTCAACGTCTTCTAGTGACGCTTCCGAATCAAATTCAATTTCTTCATCCAGGAGGCCGGTTGCAATATCCTCTGTCGCAATTGGAGAATCTTCATCATCAACTGCCTTAAATACAACCTCGTCCTCTTCTGAACCAAATAGGCTGTCTGGCGATCCTCCAATATCCTCATCAGGTTCTGCGAAAAATGAATCGAGACGGTCTTCCATGCCTTCAGGCAGTTTCTCAGTCGATTCATCAATATCCACCACCTCATCTTCACTGACTTCTGATAATGCAGAGGCACCATCCAGTTGAGCAGAAGCTTCAGATTCGACACTGCTCGGCTCATCATCCTCGAAATCTTCTCCGAAAAAGCCTTCAATATGGGCGTCAATTTCAGATACCTCAGGCCCAGCCTGAATCGCTTCCTCGCTTTCTGAATCAATATCTTCCATTGCCAGTGCCGGCGCAATATCCTCTCTCTCTTTTGGCAATGGACGCTCAGCACTATCATCATCCGCCTCAGACTCAACGTCAACACCCTTGAGTGCAGCTGCTTTTGTGACGACTTCGTCTTCTAAATCGGCAGCAAAGATATCATTGATAGTGTCATCCACATCGGTCGCTGCATAGAGAGACTCCTCTGGGCCTATCTCTGGGTTGAACCCGTGCGGCTCATTTTCGGCTGAATCTGCGAGGGCCGGAGCCAGCATTCCATCATCCTCTGTAGGCAGGGCCTCTTCATCCGAATCGTCATCGGCTTCAGTCTCAACATCAACACCCTTGAGTGCATCCTCGGCACTTATTGAGGAAACCGATAAGGCATCATCCACAATATCATCACCAAAGAATGAATCGATCTTTTCAATTGCTTCTGGAGGTAAAACTCCTGCACCATCATCAACAGGTTCTGCTGATTTTTCATCTCCTGAGAAAAAAGTATCAAGTCGGCTGTCTACATCATCGGGAGCTCTGCCAAGGGTTGCAGCCTCCTCTTCTGCCTGGAATCCGTGAACTTCATCCGGAACATCTGAAAACGCAGGAGAAACGTCGTCAGTATCATCCTCGCCATATGCCCCAGGCTGTTCATCAACTATCTTCTCGGCGATTGCCTCCGGAGTAATGGTTGAGGCGACGATTTTTTTAAAATCTTCAAATTTTTCAACTTCAGGAAGAAGAATTCCTTTCACTTCTTCCCTTGAAAGATCCGGATTAACCACAATCTTTTCAAGACCTTCATAAAACGAGTAAAGCAATTTAAAGGCATCAGCATGCGCATCGCTTTTTTTCAGTTTTATATAGCCGCCAAGAGCTCCAATTCCCTGAAGAAAGATCATGTGGGGTTTTCTGCCGGCAAATTCCTCCTCCAACCGTCCAATCTCTTTGCCTAGATCGGTCAATTCACGCTCGGTAATTTCCCAATCCATCCCCAGGATACACGCCTTCAGATTAAATAAGACTGGATGCGGCTCATTCTGAGCAGTTTCGGATAGAGCAGCTCCAGCTTGCGGCCCAGATTCTGCCGTTGCCGTTCCAGTCAAAACGCCGATCTGTTGTTTTAATTTTTCGAATTTTTTTATGTCTTCCCGTAGGATCTCCTTGGTCTCAGTTTCGGTCATATCTGTGCCAAGGGCAATCTTTTCCAGATTGTAATAAAAGGTCAGCAGGAGTTTAATCGCATTGGGATGTGCGTCTGCTTTCAGCTGATAGATATATTTGCTTATTTTTTCAAGAGCCTGAACATAGACCAGTTTTATCTGATCACCGGCCCAGATCTCCTTGAGGGCAAGCAGTTCATCATTGAACTGGGTAAGTATTTCATTATTTATTTCCCAATCTAGCGAAAGGACAATGGTCTTTAGCCTTGAGATTGGTGAGCCGTTGTTGCTCGAGTGCTCAAATAAATCAACAAATCCGGTGTCGAGAAAATCTTCTGTTTCCTCCATCCCAACAGTTAGATCATCGTCATAAAGGCTGGCTGTATTCTGTTCCACCGTGTCGTCTCTCTAGAGTAATTTTTTCTGTATCGAAATAACGGTTGAAGAAATTATTTTCTTCAATGTTAACGCTACATTATAGCCAGTAATAGCACTCGCTTCATAGTATGGAACCTTTAATCTGCTGTTTAGATCTTTCTGCAAGACTTCGGTCGGCAGAATCTGTATTCCATGCTCTTTCAAGTCTACTTTGTTATATTGCATTACCAGAGGGATCCTGAAAATACTCTCCTTGTAGGACTGCAGGTTTTCGTGCAGTTGATTGAGAGAACGAATATTTTTTTCTCGCTGTTTGGCCATTGCGTCTGCGACAAAAACAATACCGTCAACCCCTCTGAGAACCAGTTTTCTCGTTGCATTGTATTTTACCTGCCCCGGAACGGTATATAGTTGAATCTTGATGTCATATCCTTTGATTTTTCCCATATCAAAGGGAAGAAAATCGAAAAACAATGTGCGATCGCCATGGGTTTTAAGACTCACCATTTCCGAGACTATCTGTTTACGATAGGTTTTATTGATATATTCAAGGTTCGTCGTCTTACCGCACCGACCTGGACCGTAATAGACTATTTTAACCTGAACTACCTTGTCTTTTAAGTTGATAAAACTCAACTTACCCCCCCCATAAATACGTTTTATTCTTGTGGAATATACTACCTCTTTGCGGCACCATCTTTTATTTCTTGTTCCACAACTGACGAATTTTCTCTATGACGTCAACCACATTCAGACGCAGGAAACCAAGAGAGATCTCTTTTCCAAACATGGAGATAAGAAGCAGTTCGTCATCAATTTTACTAAAATGAATATTTGAGTCCTGTCCTTTATGAAATAACAGCGAAAATTCCTGTTCACCAACCAGTTTGGCCATTGCATCGACCGTGGCAAAATTACCGGCAGCCAGGGCGGCAAAAGAGTAGACATCATATTTGCTCGTACCGTTGTCTTTTGCTGTGATGATATTTCCAGCCATATCAATAATAATGACACAGTCAACACCCAGCTTTATGAGCTTTTCAGAAAGAATCGTATCGATCTGTTCAAGCTGCTCCTGACTGACAATTCCGTAATTCATGCCTTTTCCCTCATCTTAGTTATGAACCGCTTCAGCGGTTCCGCGCAGAGCCTGTGCCAACACGTGACCGTGCTAATAGATATACGTTCACTCTCCCTAATAAGGTGAAACTGGTTCAAATCGAAGCACGATTATGGTTAGATATTTGTCCTGTGATGATCAGTTTTTCCCTTACAATTGATAACTTATTCAACAATAACATTGTATATTTCAGTTACTCACATATAACTATACGATAATATTTTTACGAGTTGAAGTGGTTTTTTGATTTTATTATTAAAAATCAGCTGCATAAAGCAGAGGCATACTTTATGATCCGGTATCACGAAAAATAAATAACCGATAATTACAGGATGTTAGCCGTAGAAGAAGGGCTATCTTCTGCTGTCTCAGCAGTAACTGAATCAGTCAAATTTTGATCAACTAATTATTGTGCCGCACAACCCGTCATGAAAACATTTTTTCCATTACTTCTGAATGACAGGACCCTGTCAAAATTTGTCAAATTTGACATTGCACACCGATTTGTTATCTGCTATGAAAGCTGCCTGGAGGTATTTAATGACAAAAAAAAGCCCACCGCCCCTGCCGCGCCTGAAAGCAGCGTCATACTTGATCGATTCCCACTGCCATCTGGACATGAAAGCGTATCAGGAGGATCTTGACTCAGTATTAAAGCGCGCAGCAGATAACCGGATTCGCGGGATCGTGACAATTGGTACTGACCTGAGCAGTTCTCTAGCTGCTATAAATCTGTGCCGAAAACACCCAATGCTGCGTGCTGCCATTGGAGTGCATCCGCATGACGCCAAGGATGTTAAGCAGGATGACCTATCAAAGCTTGCATTACTCGTCGAAAAACATAAAGATGTGGTAGTCGGATATGGAGAAATCGGCCTAGACTATGCTAAAAAATACTCAGAACCTGAAGTGCAGCGAACAGTATTCAGGCAACAGCTTCGCCTGGCCAGAGCGTTGAATCTTCCGATTATCATCCATGACAGAGATGCACATGAAGATTGCCTTAAAATCATTGAAGAGGAAGGGCCATTTGATCAGGGCGGTATCATGCACTGCTTTTCTGGAAATCTTGATTTTGCCTGCAAAGTTATTGATTGCAACCTATTGGTTTCAATCCCTGGAATCGTCACCTATAAAAACGCCAGGGAGCTGCAGGAAGTTGCATCCCGGATTCCCTTGGAAAAGATGCTGCTGGAAACTGACGGACCATTCCTTGCCCCAGCCCCTTATCGGGGCAAAAGAAATGAGCCTGTCTATACCCTCTTTATTGCTGAAGCTATTGCAAAACTGAGAAATATATCGTTGGAAACTATTGCCGACAGGACAAGCGCCAACGCCTGCCGATTATTCAAATATCGTTTTTCTTCAGTAAACTGAGCCATTGCCCATGATTAAAAATAATCTCAGGACAATACAAGAGAGCATAACACAAACTGCTCTCAATTGCGGCAGAGAACCGAGTGGCATCAAACTGGTTGCCGTCTCCAAGCGTTTCCCCGTTGAGGCCATTCTCGAAGCTCATGCAGCCGGCCAGATACTTTTTGGCGAAAATTATCTTCAGGAAGCTCTCGATAAAAAGAAAATTATTGAAAATCGTGTCCGCTTTCATTTTATCGGACACCTGCAGAGTAATAAGGCCAGGGCTGCTGCTGAAATTTTTGATATGATTGAAACCATTGATCGATTGAAAATTGCCGCAGCTCTTGACCGTCACCTGCAGCAGATGGACAAGAAACTCGACATTCTTATCCAGATAAACATTGGTTACGACTCTGGAAAATCAGGCGTCTTGCCCGAACACAGCGAGGCGCTCCTGAAGGAAATAAGAGGCTTGAGCAACCTGCGGGTGAAGGGGCTCATGACAATGCCTCCCTTCACAGAAGACCTTGTTAAAACAAGAACATTTTTCAGCGATCTCAGGAATCTTGCAGGCGACTTGCAGAAAAAAGAACTTCTGCCCAAAACCCATGTCGAACTGTCTATGGGTATGTCGAGCGATTACCAGATAGCCATCGAAGAAGGCGCAACGCTCATTCGCATTGGCACGGCCATTTTCGGCCAGCGGCCACTTAAATAACAGGGCCAGGAGTAAGAGGAGTTTAATAAATGAAAATCACCATGATTGGAACCGGGTATGTCGGACTGGTTACCGGAACCTGCTTTGCCGAGTTCGGTCATCATGTTACCTGTGTTGATAAGGTAACTGAGAAAATTGAAAAACTGAAACAGGGAACGATACCGATTTACGAACCGGGCCTTGAGGCGCTGGTCAGCAAAAATGTTGATAACGGACATCTTTCCTTTACAACCGATCTTGCAGATGCAGTCGCCTCCGCTGAGGCCGTGTTTCTTGCCGTTGGAACCCCAAGCAGCAGGAGGGGTGACGGTTACGCCGACCTAACCTATATCTACGACGCAACCAGAGAGGTTGCCGGTCACCTGAAAGGCTACACTATAATTGTTGACAAGAGTACGGTGCCTGTGGGTACCGCCAGGCAGGTTGCCCGTATTATCAGTGAGGTTAATCCTGATGCCGACTTTGATGTGGCCTCAAACCCGGAATTTCTTCGAGAAGGCGCTGCCATAAGTGATTTTATGCGGCCTGACAGGGTTGTTATCGGGGTGGAATCGGAGCGGGCAGAAATGGTGTTGAGAGCCATATATCAGCCTCTATACCTGCGGGAAACCCCGATTGTTAAAACTGACATTGAAACCGCTGAGCTGACCAAATATGCCGCAAATGCCTTTCTTGCCACCAAGATCAGTTTTATCAATGAAATGTCGATGCTCTGCGATGAAATAGGCGCCGATGTTGTCGCTCTGGCAAAAGGCATCGGAATGGATGGCCGTATCGGCTCAAAATTTCTCCATCCGGGCCCCGGCTACGGCGGCTCCTGTTTTCCCAAGGACACCCTGGCCTTAATGAGGATAGCCCAGGAAAACGGCCAGAGTCTGCGGATTGTTGAGGCTGCGGTTGAGGCAAACGCAGCTCAGAAGGCAAAAATGGTCAAAAAAATAAGAGATGTACTGGGAGGTTCGGAATCAGGTAAAACAATCGCGGTTCTCGGTCTCACGTTCAAGCCTGAGACAGATGATATGAGAGATTCACCATCCATAACTATCATTCCTGCCCTGATGGAAAAAGGGGCTAAAATCAAAGCCCATGATCCGCAGGGCATTGCAGAAGCAAAAAAGGTTCTGCCCGCTGGTATCGAGTATACGGAAAACGCTTATGACGCCGTCCATAATGCTGACGCCGTAATCCTCATGACAGAATGGAACCAGTACAGAGCCCTTGATTTCGACAGGCTGCACTCTCTGATGAATCAAAAGGTTTTTATCGACCTGAGAAATGTCTATTCCCCTGCGATTCTCAAAGAAAAAGGATTCACTTATATAGGGGTAGGACGTTCCTGACAGGAAGGCAGGGCTGAGACAACAAAGCCTCAATTCCTATGGTACGAGAATTGAGGCTTTGTTATTTTATTATGGACGGGAAAACGTAATTCTAATCAATTACTTACTTCTTTGAGGCTCGTTTTGCAGCTTTCAGTGGGTTAATACGAACCTTAGCGACAATAATTTCCGGTTTCTGGTGCGTTGCAAAATTGCAGATACCCAGTCTCCATTTGGCCTCAGGATTGACAAACGTCTTGCAAAACTGAGTGCCTGACTCCTCAACAATCCTCTCACAGCCTTCACATTTATCAACGACCGGTTTAAAATCACCGTTACTATACTTTAACGCAGCTTCCTGCATGACGTCCTCCTCATCGGTAAATCAAACGTGCAATTATAACCATTGTAATTATTCATGTTTGTAAAAAATCGACCAAAGCTGTACGAAACAGCGGGTTAGCTAATCTAACAAAATTTAATTACTTCATCAATAACATTTTACCAGTTACTTCGGTTTACCAGCCACCACACCTCCTGATTACTATAACGTAATTCGTTATTTTATCTTCATATTTTCAGTTACTTAAATAGATTTCTTCAAGAAAAAATAAAATCAGCAAACCTTCCTTGTATTCTACAACCTCAGGGAATATAATAAGATTTATGATAATTCACTCATTCAACGAAACTTTGTCACCTATACAGCTGAAATTGAAATTTTTCATGAACTTTGGAGATTGATATGCCTGTCTATGTCTGGAAAGGTAAAAACTCTTATGGAGAAAAACGTAAAGGTGAGGTGGAAGCACCTGATCAGGCTGCAGCACTGGCCCATGTCAAACGCATGCGTATCACCGCTCCTGTTGTTAAGGAAAAACCCAAAGATCTGTTTGCAAATGTATCATTTTTACAACCCAAGGTCACCGGCAAGGATATTGTTATCTTTACCCGTCAGCTTTCAACCATGATCGATGCTGGACTGCCGCTTGTCCAGTGTCTTGAAATCCTCAGTAAACAGCAGGAAAATTCTACGTTTAGAAAGTCACTTGCAGAAATCCAAAGAGATGTGGAATCGGGAACCACCTTTGCTGATTCCATGCGTAAGCAGCCTAAAATATTTGACAATCTATATTCCAACATGATTGAAGCGGGTGAAACCGGGGGTATCCTGGATACCATTCTCAGCAGACTCGCTATTTTCATGGAAAAAGCCATGGCGCTTAAGAAAAAAGTCAAGGGCGCCATGACATATCCGGCGATCTGTCTGGCCATTTCTCTGCTCATACTTGTTGTTATTCTGGTGTTCGTCATTCCTGTTTTTGAAGAGATGTTCTCCCAGATGGACGCGACACTTCCTGTTCCGACCCTGATCGTTGTTGCAATAAGTAACGCCTTTAAAGAAAATCTCATCTGGATCATCCTGCCCGTCATCGCCCTGATCTATGCATTCAAGAAGGTATACAGTACTGAAAAAGGTCGATTGCGAATAGATCAGACCTTCCTGCATCTGCCGGTGATCGGCATGCTCATCAGAAAAGTTGCGGTAGCAAAATTCACCAGGACACTCAGTACCATGCTCCAGAGTGGTGTGCCGATTTTGGAAGCACTTCAGGTCGTCGCCAGGACTTCAGGAAACAAAGTTATTGAGCGCGCGGTTTTCCGAGTTGCAGATTCAATTGCAGAGGGTCGGCCGATAGCCGAACCGCTTGAGGAGAGCGGTGTATTTCCAAATATGGTTGTGCAGATGATAAACGTCGGTGAGTCGGTTGGTGCGCTTGACACCATGCTTGAAAAAATAGCCGATTTCTACGATGAAGAGGTGGATCAGGCGGTCTCCAACCTGACAGCGATGATAGAACCGTTTATGATGGTTTTCCTTGGGGGTATGATTGGTACTCTGGTTGTTGCCATGTATTTACCGATCTTTCAGATGGCAGGAAATATCTAGACAAGGGTGTGGCTGTTATTGAAAAATCAAAAATAATCACCTGATACTATTGACTTTCTTTGTCGTCAGTATATCTTTGTATTTGAGCGTACAGAAAAACAACTTCTTCAGGAGGAGAATATGACACTGACAAAAGCTGATCTCGTTCAACAGGTTTACAAAAACCATGAAAGCTTAACCAAAGCCCAGGCAACTGATTCAGTTGAAGCCTTTTTAAGGCTCTCGAAACAATCTCTTATCAGCGGATCCGATCTGCTTTTGAGCGGTTTTGGTAAGTTCAATGTAAAAGACAAAAATTCACGCAGAGGCAGAAATCCCCAGACTGGCGAAGAGTTGACCCTTGATGCCCGCCGGGTCGTCACTTTTAAGCCGTCCGGAATATTACGGGATAAAATAAACAGGTAGGGGTCTGTAAACCATCTCCTGGAAACTGACCGTTTCTATTCTCCTGCAGCCCACAAGCTGTTCTGTCACCCTCTATTCGTGTGGTAGAACAGCTTTGTTATTTCTCTTCCATGAAAACTGAATCATTTTGTATCATCCCCCTGGAAGCGCTTTTCAAATCAGATCTGCAGCGTTTCACGCTTCACAAAGATATAAGCGCACACCTTTCTGTCGATTTCCTCACCTCCATAAAACGGTACGGGCTCTTTCACCCTCCGGTGGTGATGGGCACAGATACGGCATACCAGGTAATCTGCGGAAGCAGAAGGATCCAGGCACTGCAGGTGATTGGCAAGGTCGAGTCTGTTTTCTGCAGGGTCGTCGATATTTCCGATCCGGCCAAACTGCTGGCGACAATTCATGAAGATCAGCGGCTGAGCGGACCGCTTTCCGCGATTATGACGGCTCGCTTCTTGAAACTTACCGAAGCCCTGATCCCTCAGGAATCACGAGATCCTGTCATAAAGGAGCTGAATCTTGGCTCGTACGGGCAATTGCAGCGACTCCTGCCATTATTGACACTTGAACAATCGATACGGGACTCAATTCATAATGGAGATATCTCTGATAAGGTTGGGCTGCTTCTTTGTTCCATTTCTCAGAAGATCGGCTTTTTCTTTGTGAACTCTTCATGGCCCTTACCTTGAACAAGAATAAACAGAAACGACTTTTAGATATGTGTCAGATTCTCATCGCTCGAAGGGGCGGGACTTTCAAAGACCTTTTCCATGAAAATTTCAGGGAATTTCTGCCGGCACACATAACCACAAACAGACCCCAGACTGCCGGCAATCTCCTGAGAGTTCTCTATGAAGCAAGCCACCCTTTGAGTAATAACGCTGAAAAGCTGTTTAACGATCGCAAGAATGAGCTTGAGCTGCCGGCCCACTGCAGCCTCTCGCATAGCCCGGCATTTGAAAAGGACCGTGTTACCCTTTCATTCGATTTCGAGAATTTTGATGAAATGGCCAGAATCTGGCAAAAGATAAAAAATCA
Source organism: uncultured delta proteobacterium (assembly GCA_963710015.1). Lineage (GTDB taxonomy): Bacteria > Desulfobacterota > Desulfobulbia > Desulfobulbales > Desulfocapsaceae > MADRE3. The sequence goes on from CAVPYP010000021.1 coordinate 90,046, forward strand.
TTTTCAATAAGGCTGAATATTTATAAAATCAGTCAGGGTAAACAACATCACCGCTTACCAGCCAGTCATTTCCATACCTTCTGGTAGTAATGTTCCTCAGCTTGACTGCATTTCCTTTTCCGCCGTCAACCTGCATTCCTGCAGTCAGGGAAACGCCTCCATCACCTGCAAAAATGGGAGCGTAAAAAAGATAGGCGTAGTCAACGAGACCCTGACCGCAGAAAAGCACCGTGAACGGTCGCTCCCCCTTCCACCAAAACAGAAGTAATCTCCCGAGCAGCAGCAATTTTTAAGACATCATCAAGATCAACCCGGTTATGTTTGTCAGGGGCAGCAGTGAAGAGGGCAACACCCCGGCGTCTCAGGCGTGTTGCTTTCTCGGCATCGGCTGTTTTCAGGCAGAAAATCCATGTCTGGGCATTGGAACCCAGGTGCAGCACCTGGGCATCCTCCTCAATCTGAAGATGTGAGTCGAGAATAATACGAACAGGATCTCTGCCATGTCCTCGAGACAGCCTCACTGTCAGCGATGGATCATCAGCCTTAACGGTACCGATTCCAACGAGGATGGCATCAATACTGTTACGCAAGCGATGGACCTTCCTGAAACTTTCCGGCCCGGTTATCCTGCCGCCCCTTCCTTTGCAATAATTCAGTCTTCCATCAAGGCTCAAGCCGGCTTTCATGACTACCCAGGGGCGTGACGAGACAATATACTTGAAGAACGGCTTATTGATTTCCCTGCACTCTTTTTCAAGTATGCCACATTCAACCTCGAGCCCTTTTGCCCGCAGATAATCTACTCCTGAACCATCCACAAGCGGATTCGGATCGCTCATACCGATAATGACTTTTCTTATACCGGAATCAGCTACGGCATGACTGCAGGGAGCCGTCCTTCCATGATGGCTGCATGGTTCAAGAGTCACATACATATCTGCGCCGGATGCCTCTTCTCCAGCATTCCGCAGCGCGTGAATCTCAGCATGAGGAGTTCCAGCCTGTTTGTGATAACCGGCTGCAATAACAAGATCATTTTTGACTATAACAGCACCAACGCAGGGATTTGGCGATGTCCTGCCCAAGCCCTTCTTGGCTTCCTTCAGGGCAAGCCGCATAAAATATTCAGCGTTTTTATCAGCCATATTCAACTAACGTGAGGAATTCATTCAACCTGATCGCGATCTTCAAGTAAGGTTTTCAATTCTTCCATGAACTCATTGACATCCTTGAACTGGCGATAGACCGAAGCAAAACGGACATAGGCAACCTCATCCAGGTTAGAGAGGTTCTCCATTACCCACTCACCGATGACCGATGAAGGAACCTCTTTCGAACCCATATCCTGGAGTTTGTGTTCAATTTCGTCAACAAACAGGTCGATGGTATCTCTGCTGACCGGCCTTTTCTCACATGCTTTTTCAAGTCCCATGGCTATTTTCTGTCTATCCCACGGTTCTCGGCGTCCATCCTTTTTAACCAGGACCGGCATCATAACCTCCAGCCGCTCATATGTGGTAAATCGTTGATCGCAGGCCAGACAGGATCGTCTTCTTCTGGTGATTGTGGACTCCTTATTGAGACGGGAATCAATCACTTTGTTGTCCAGATGGCCGCAATAAGGGCATTTCATCTCTTTCTCCCAGCTATGGATAAATTGACTTCAGTGTTTTCCTTCAGGTACTATAACAAAAGATGATCAATTCGTAACCATGAGGTCACAAAACAGATGGAGCATAAAATTAAAAAGCCGGTCCTGCAGGCGGCAGGATCGGCTTTCTGGTCTTAGCTCTTTGTTTAAATATCACTTACTATATTTTTCTATTCGACTCTGGTGTCGTCCCTCCTAAAAAGGAGGAGTTAAGCCAGGTCTCTACGATTGTTTCTGCAAGCCCGGAACCGATAACCCGGGCACCGAGACAAAGGATATTGGCATTATTATGTTCGCGACTCATTCGGGCACTGTATTCATCGTGACAGAGTGCCGCTCGGATTTCACAGTTTCTGTTTGCCGCAAGAGACATACCGATACCAGTGCCGCAGATAAGTATCCCAAGCGTATTCTGCTGGGCGATTAACCCGTTTACACACCTGCTCGGCAAAATCAGGATAATCAACGGAATCTGAGGAGTGACAGCCAAGATCCTCAACCTGATGCCCTTCACGATCGAGTTTTGAAACCAGATGCGATTTTCAGGTCGTAACCACCATGATCTGATCCTATCACCACATTCATCAATGATCCCCGAGGAAAGAATTATCCATCAAAACGTTTCATGGCGATAACGGCATTGGTACCGCCAAAACCAAACGAGTTTGAAAGTGCCGCTCTTATCTCCATTTTCCGTCGCGGTCAGCGGGACATAGTCAAGGTCGCATTCAGGGCTCGGGTTATGGAGGTTAATGGTGGGAGGAGCAATCTGATCACGGACACTGAGTGCGGTAAAAACCGATTCGATACCTCCGGCGGCCCCCAGCATGTGTCCCGTCATTGATTTGGTTGAGCTTATCGCGAGTTTTCAGCCGCTTCACCAAAAACTGTTTTTATTGCTATTGTTTCACATCGATCGTTCAGCGGAGTTGATGTCCCGTGGGCGTTTATATAATCAACATCCTCCGGTTTCAAATTCGCATCTTCAAGTGCCATCTGCATACTTCGGGCGGCACCCTCACCATCCTCAGGGGGAGCGGCAATATGGTAGGCATCACTGCTGAGGCCATAGCCAACAATTTCAGCGATGATTTCCGCACCCCGGGCTCGTGCGTGTTCGTAGTCCTCCAGGATCAGGATACCGGCACCTTCTGACATCACAAAACCATCACGACCAGCATCAAACGGCCTTGAGGCTTCTGTCGGGCTGTCGTTTCTGGTTGACAGTGCTTTCATCGCTGTAAAACCGCTGATACCAAGCGGGCACAAGACCGCTTCAGCCCCGCCGGTAACCACAACATCACTTAAGCCATACTTGATATGGCGAAAGGCTTCACCAACAGCATGCGTTCCTGCTGCACATGCTGTTGTCAGCGTCAGATTTGGGCCCTTGGAGCCGATATCCATCGAAATATGACCAGAAGCCATATTGGGAATTACCATCGGAATAAAAAACGGCGTCAATCTCCGGTATCCCTTTTCGAGAGCAGTCTCGTGATGCTTGGTAATCGTTGGCAGTCCTCCCATGCCGCAACCGGTAATAACACCGACCTTGCCGCAATTTTGCTCGGTAATTTCAAGGCCGCTCTCTGCAACTGCCATTCGTGTTGCCACAACAGCGTACTGTACAAAAAGATCGAGATGCTTTATGGATTTCTTATCGAAGTAATCCTCGGCAATAAAGTCTTTTACCTCTGCCGCAATCTGGACCAAAAATTCACTGGCATCAAATCTGGTGATCCTGTCAATCCCGCTGACTCCGGAGCAGATATTTCGCCAGGCCTTGGCAACACCGGTTCCAAGAGGAGTAACCAGACCGGTTCCTGTAACAACCACCCTGCGGTTCACCATCCGTTATCCTCCAAATTATTCTGAGAGAATGGCCCGGAAAAAGGTAGACAAATTACTTAAGATTATTTACGTAATCAACTGCATTCTGGACAGTGACGATTTTTTCTGCGTCCTCATCAGGTATCTCAATATCAAAGGCTTCTTCCATGGCCATGATGAGTTCAACGAGATCAAGTGAATCGGCACCGAGGTCATCAACAAATGATGCATTCGGCACGACTTTGTCTTTTTCTACACTTAACTGCTCCACAATTATATCTACCATTTCCTGATCTATTGCCATTGTCTTATCTCCTTATTTGTTTTTCTCACAATCTGACTTAATTACCTGCTTCAACAGCAGTATGAATTATGACTCTTAGAGTCAATCACTTTTGAACAAATTTGTATAATTTGCAACTAATAATTTTTCCTGATTATCAGGGGCGATATTATATCCACTGCTACATGTACATTCCCCCATTGACGTGGATCGTCTGTCCGGTCACATAACCAGCCTCATCGCTTATCAGGTATAAGACAGCTCGGCCACGTCACTTGCTGAACCAAGTGTGCCCATGGGAATTTCAGCCCAGCATTTTCTGCTGCACATCCTCTCCCAGGGCCTCAGTCATCTCGGTGACGATATAGCCGGGAGCAACGCAGTTAACGGTTATATTTCTGGAGGCAAACTCACGCGCCATGGATTTCGTAAGACCAACCATTCCAGCCTTTGCCGCCGAATAGTTTACCTGGCCGCCGTTACCTGAAAAACCGACAACGGAGCTGATGTTAACAATTCTTCCCTGTCGTTTTTTCATCATGCCCCTGATCACTGCCTTCGAGCAGTTGAAGGTACCTTTCAGGTTGGTGTCGAGAACATCATTCCAGTCCGTTTCTTTCATGAGCGGCACCAGGTTATCCCGGGTTATTCCCGCATTGTTTACAGGATATCGACAATATCCCGAGTCTGATTTGATCTTTTTGAAAAGCATCCAGTGTCGCTGAAAAATCGGCAACATCAAACTGAATAACCGCGCCCTTTCCGCCAACTTCCGCAAATTGCGCGATTGTTTCTTCGGCAGCATCGGACCGGCTGACATAGTTAACATAAACAAAGGCACCACGCTCAGCCAGCCTGAGGCTGATGGTTCTGCCAATACCTCTGCTTCCTCCGGTTACCACAGCTATCTTTCCATCAAGGTTCATGATCCTCGTTTCTCCTCGATTTTTGCAATTAATTTAGGAATGACCTCGTTGAGGTCTCCAACAATTCCGAAATCTGCCACATTAAAAATCGGGGCTTCAGCATCCCGGTTGATGGCAACTATCGTTTCGGAAGACTGCATCCCGGCAACATGCTGAATGGCACCGGAAATTCCGCAGGCGACGTAGAGTTTTGGCGCAACAGTTTTGCCCGTCTGGCCCACCTGGTGGGGATACGGTATCCAACCGGCGTCAACAACAGCCCGTGAAGCGGAAACATTACCGCCCAGAGCTTCGGCAAGACCCTTAATCAGCTCAAAGCCTTTTTCACTATCCAGTCCCCGGCCGCCTGAGACCAGGATGTCAGATTCCTGGATATTGACATTTGATTGCGTTTCCATGACCGATTCAAGAACCTTGATTCTGCTTGTCAGCTGCCGCGCGCTAGGCGTTATTTCTATAATCTGTCCCTGCCTTTCAGCATCATAAGGGAGTTCCTTCATCACTTTCGGCCGAACGGTTGCCATCTGCGGGCGAGTATGGGGACAGACTATTGTCGCCATGATGTTGCCCCCAAAAGCAGGTCGTGTCTGCAGCAGAGCACCATCATCTTCCCGTATCTCGAGCTTTGTGCAGTCGGCGGTCAAGCCGGCATCAACACGGGTGGCAACACCAGGAATAAACGATCGGCCGATTGCTGTTGCTCCGGCAAGAATAACCTCTGGTTTGTGTTCCTTGATGAGATCTGAAAGGACCTTCTCGTAGATGTCGTCGGTAAACAGTTCAAAGCCCGGATTGTCAGCCCGATAGACGATATCAGCGCCATGACCGATCAGTTTCTCAGCACAGTTTCCAGTCATGTGCCCAAGAAGAACAGCACTGAGTTTCACTCCTCTTTTATCCGCAAGTATCCGGCCGATCCCCAGTAACTCAGTAGAAACATTTGCCAGTTCTCCCCGGGTAAACTCGCAAAATACCCAGATACCGGACCAGCTCTGCAGATCATCCTGGGCACCTTTGCCACCGTCATCGATTGCCAGCGCTTCAACCTCACACGCTTCTACACAGGCACCGCAGAGCGTACAATTGTCACCAGCCACAGCGATACCGTCAACTACCTCAATCGCAGCAAAAGGGCATTGCTCTTCACATATCCCGCAGCCAATACAGAGTTTATCATCAATCTTCAGCATAGCAATTCTCCGCCTTATACGAGATACGGCTTGAGCTTTTCAACGAGTTGCTCGACCTGCTCATCAATATTACCTGACAATATTGCCCGTGCTCCCCTCGGTTCAGGAGGAAATACCTTGACAACTTGGGTCGGAGACCCGGGAAGCCCGATGCAGGAAGGATCGGCCTTTATATCTTTTGCGCTCAAGGTCCTGATTACTGCCTTCTTGGCCTTCATCTTGCCCCTCAGCGAGGGAACCCTTGGCTCATTAATGTCTTTGACCACTGTCATCAAGAGGGGATAGCCGGACTGGAGGACATCATAACCGTCATCCATCATTCGTTCAAAAACGATGGTTTCCTGATCTGCAGATCGAATCTTCTGGATACAGGTGGCATATGGAATTCCCAGCCTCATCGCAAGTCCAGGTCCGACCTGAGCGGTATCTCCGTCAATTGCCTGCTTGCCGCAGATAATCAGGTCGTACGTCCCGATCTCGGCAACCGCCTTGGCAAGTGTGTATGAGGTTGCCCAGGTATCGGCTCCTGCGAAACTCCTGTCAGAAACAAGTACCGCATGATCGGCACCGCAGGAAATCGCCTGGCGTAAAACCGCTTCGGCCTGGGGCGGGCCCATGCTCAGAACAGTGACCTCTCCGCCACAACTCTCTTTCAATGATACACCAGCCTCAAGGGCGTGCTGATCGTATGGATTCATTATGGATTCAACACCTTCCCGCGCCAGGGTATTGGTCTCTGGATCAAGACGAACATCTTTGGCATCAGGAACCTGCTTGACACAGACAATAATCTTCATGCGAAACCTGCCTTAAGGGATTTCAGAACACGTGGGTCGAGGGGATACGTTCAGCATAGATAATAATCAGCGATTGTATTCTTTATTGAGTTCCTGGCCGATCACATTTCGCTGCACCTGATTCGTTCCTTCATATATCTGCAGAATCTTCGCGTCACGCATCATTTTCTCGGCTGGATATTCACACATATAGCCGTATCCACCCATAACCTGAACGGCATCGGTTGTTACTTTCATGGCGGTATCTGTCGCGAACACCTTGCACATCGAGGACACCTTCGACATATCTTTGGGGTGAGCATCTATGTGCCGGGCAGCGGCATAGGTAAGGGTCCGGGCAGCTTCAAGTTCTGTGGCCATATCTGCAAGCATGTGCTGAACTGCCTGGAAACCGATGATTGGTTTGCCAAACTGTTCCCGCTGCTTGGCGTAGGTGGCGGCCATATCCAGAGCTCCCTGGGCAAGGCCGACACCAAGTGCAGCAATTCCCGGCCTGCTGGAGTCAAGCGTTTTCATGACGGTAATAAAACCGGTTCCCCGTCTGCCAATAATTCTGTCTTTCGGTATACGGCAATCCTTGAATATAAGCTCTGTCGTCGACGAAGCGCGAATGCCCATTTTTATTTCTTTTGGTCCGCAGGAAAAACCAGGGTCACCCTCTTCGACGACAAACATCGATGCACCGCGTGCACCTTTATGCTTGTCTGTCATCGCCACTATTGTATAAATCTGAGCCTCTCCCCCGTTCGTGATCCATTGCTTGGTACCGTTCAGCACCCACTCATCGCCATCAAGAACGGCGGTCGTCTGGATCCCCGAGGCATCAGAACCGGCATTTGCCTCGGTGAGACCAAAGGCCGCAAATTTACTGCCAGTGGCGACATCTGGAAGATATTTCTGCTTCATTTCATCGGAACCGCCGATCATAATCGGGTAGATCCCAAGTGAGCTCGCAGCGAAGGCTGTACCAACACCGATACACCCCCTGCCCAGTTCCTCAAGGGCAAGCACAATATCCAGACAGCTGCCACCGAATCCGCCATACTCCTCTGGGATTGGTATGGCAAACATGTCAGCCTGTGCCATTTCATTGAGTATGGCACGCGGGAATTCATGTTTTTTATCGAGTTCGGCCCGTTGCGGAATAATTCTTTCATCAGTGATCTGTCTTGCAATATCGACAATCATCTGTTGTTCTTCTGTTAAAAAATGTTCCATAACCTAATCTCCTCTTTACCACCTCAACAGGGTCGAGCCCCAGGTAAAACCTCCGCCAAAAGAACAGAACAATACGGTATCACCCTTCGACAGCCGACCTGATCTATTTGTTTCGTCAAGTGCAAGTGGAATTGATGCGGCGGACGTATTACCATACCTCATTACATTCAAAACTACTTTCTCACGGGGCAGTTCAAGCCGTTCAATTAACTTATTGAGAATTCTGATATTTGCCTGGTGGGGAATAATCACGTCTATATCGCCAACAGACAATCCGGTTTTTTCGAGAAGACCGTGTACCGAGTCTTCCATGGCCTTAACCGCATGCTTAAAAACCTCCTTGCCTTCCATGATGACATGGGCGCCCGGATTGTCAGCAACCAGCAGGTCGGGATTCAGACTTGGGGCGTTATGCATATAAAGAAGTTCCCAGAGTCCGCCGTCTGAACAATGATTAGTACCCAAAATCTGACGATTGAGATCACCGGAATAACCGACGACAGCAGCTCCCGCCCCGTCTCCAAAAAGAATGCAGGTGTTTCTGTCCTGCCAGTTCAGCCGCGACGACAATGTTTCAGCACCGATTACCAGAACTTTGGCATCAGCATCTGCTCGAATGTGCTTATCTGCAATATCAAGTCCGTATAAAAACCCCGAACATGCAGCGTTGACATCATAGGCAAAGGCATTTGATGCCCCGATTTCATTCTGCACAAAGCAGGCAGTGGATGGCATGATCATATGAGAACTGATGGTGCCGACGACGAGAAGATCAAGCTCTGCAGCTGTCACCCCCGCCATTTCAAGTGCTTTTCGTGCAGCGTTGGCGGCCAGCTGATAGGTTTTTTCACCCGCTCCGCCAATCCTTCTGCTCTCAATGCCGGTTCGTGTTCGTATCCACTCGTCACTGGTATCGACAACCTTTTCGAGATCAAGGTTTGTCATTTCCCGCTCAGGCACGCATGAGCCGGTACCAAGTATTACCGTTCCCATCAGACAACCTCGGCCAAATTACTGATTCCGCCCTCAAGATCCCTTGTGATGAGTTCATTGATGTTGAGCTTTTCCATTTCCAGAGCCTCAAGAATAGCGTTCTTAATTGCGTGAGGACTGGATTTTCCATGACAAATGATTCCAGTTCCCTTGATGCCAAGGAGCGGGGCACCGCCATATTCTGCATAATCAACCCGCTTTTTAAAGTTCTCAAAAGCGGGACGCGCAAGCAGATAGCCGAGCTTGGCCCTATTTGACTTGACGATTTCGTCTTTAAGCATGATCATTGCAGCCTCAGCAAGACCTTCACTTATCTTCAGGCATATATTGCCGACAAAGCCATCACAAATAATAACATCGACATCACCCTGAAAAACATCTCTGCCCTCAACATTGCCAATAAAGTTGAGGTGACTCTGATTCAGCAACGCATAGGTCTCTTTTACCAGGCTGTTTCCCTTGCTGGCTTCTTCACCGATAGTAAGCAGGCCAACCCTCGGACGATCAACATTATACAGCCTGGAAAAAGCCGAAGCCATCACCGCGAACTGATAGAGATGAACCGGTCGGCACTCAACATTAGCACCAACGTCCATCATAACAACAGGGCCTTTCAAGGTAGGGAAGATAGACGCCAGACCAGGTCGCGCGACATTTTTCAGTCTGCCAAGTTTTCGCACTCCAGCGGCAAGCGTTGCTCCAGAGTTACCTGCACTTACCACAGCAGAGGCCACTCCGGTTTTCACCAGGTCAAAGGCCACCATGATCGATGAATCCTTTTTTTTACGGATTGCATCAACTGGATTTTCATCCATACCAACAACGGTAGGTGCATGAACCACCTGCAGGCGCGAAAGACGGTCCTCTCCGGCGGAAACAGAATCAAGATGTTTCCTCAGGAGCGTCTCGTCTCCAACCAGGTGAATAACAAGATCAGTTGTCTGTTCTACAGCGAGCAGCGCTCCGGCAATCAATCCCTGTGGACCATGGTCTCCGCCCATGGCATCCAGAGCTATCTGCACGAGTCACTCCTGTTAGATTTCATCGTCAAGGATATAGACGGACCGTTTGTTATATTTTCCGCAGCTGCCGCAGAGACGATGCGGTTCTTTTGGTTCTCCGCAATCTTGACATACAGTGAGCCCCGGCATAGTCAATGCATCGTGCGACCGTCGTTTACGCGTTCTTGATCTTGAGTGTCTTCTTTTCGGTAATGCCATAGTTTCCTCCACTATCTCGCAATATCCGTCATCCAGCTATCTGCCTTTCATTTTTTTCAATACAGAAAAAGGTGAGGTTAGCTCTTTGTCCCTGCAGCCGCACGACTCAGAGTTCAGGTCCGTTCCACAGTGAAAACAAAGCCCTCTGCAGGATTGTTTACACAACACCCGTACCGGCATGGCCAGAAGGATCTGCTCCCTGAACAACTCACCCGCATCGATGATCGGTTCTTCCAAATAAAGTTTGTTTACGTCTTTTTCTCCACTCTCAACTTCCTGTTGAGTCAGTGGTTCTTCTTTGCCAACAATACAGTCATAAGTGAATTCACCTGACAACAGGAGCTGAGCGGATTGACCACATCGGTCACAAGGTGCTTCACCCCTGACTGAAAACTCGCCTGTCGCAACAACCTCCGCTTCAGTCACCCGGAGAATGGTAATCATTCCAGTTACCGGAGACGTCAGGCTCATCTCTTCATGCGGAAACCAGCCATCATTTTCAATGATATAATGGGCTTCTCCGCTGCAGAGTTCACTTAGTTTAATTATCATGAATCTTCAACAGCCTCCCTTGCATGGATCGAGGAGACAAAAAAATCAAAACTAATCAATTTTTTAACTTATCGCCAGAAAAAAAAGAAAAATGAAAAAAAACAGGACGAATGAGCTGCCTGAGCAGTGGTACAGAAAACAGGATATGTCAGGATATCTGCTGGAGTGATTCAGAGGACGCGAGAAAATCTTTCAGAACATTTTTCAAGCCTCCTGAAGCTTATCGTCAGGAAATGCTTGAGTAATTTGATTGCCAGCTGCGGCTGTTCTTCTGCAGTTTATCAAAAGATTCTCTGGACAACCCAAGAAATATTGTGCTTTCAATGGCCGTTATAGTCAGCGTTCTCGCTCTCTATCCCGTTATACCAGCCTCACCTACCGCAGCAGATTTGTGAAGCAGCGCAATAACCTGGCTCTTGTGGCCAAATTCCGCTAAATTTTTAACAGCGAGGCGCCCTTCCAGGATCATGTATAAACGCAATCAGCTACACTCCTCTGCTCTATACAATTCCCGCTTTTGCGCTATAGCTTCAGTTTCAGCGCACCGGCAGATAAAGGTAATCTCATGCTCAGACAGAAATGACAGTATCGCCGTAAGCTGGGATGGCGTTAGAGGCGAAAGAGCGCTCTTAGCCATTGCCCTCTTTAAAAGACAGATTTTTCTCTTCTATTATTTTGATCAGTCCTTCGTAATCATTCTGTTTCAGGATGGAACGAAACTGTTCCATGTAGTTGCGGATCAAACTGACGCCCTCAATGTTTATGTCATACACCATCCATTTACTGCCGGTCTTCTGCATGATGTAGTGAACGGGAAGTTTTACACCCTGGTCTTCGATCAACGTCGTTACCTGAGCCCTGTTTCCCTTGATCCTTTCTTCCACCAACTCGATCTTTTCTCCCGAATAGGTCTCCAGTTTACCGACATACACATTTTCTAGAAGCTTGGTCATCTGGACCACAAAGTATTCCTGCTGTTCAGGCGTTATGGTATTCCATGTCCGTCCCAGAACCCGTTGAGACATCTCCCGAAAATCAAAACCGCTGCTGATCTCCTTCATGATCAGACTTCGTCGCTCAACTTTTTTGGCATCACTCTTGAGTGATTCATCTTTAAGGATATCTACCAGCGAATCAAGAGTCGGTTTCAACTGCTCTGAGGGGCTTTCGGGGTCCGCCGCCTGCAGCCACGTTCCGGTAACGAGAACAACACTAAAAATAAGCAGTATTCGAATCGTTTTCATATGTATTAATTCCCGGTAATTATTTGTGGTTATCATTGAAGTACTAGTGCATCATAATGATGGACTGTCGATATTCATAATATGCCTGTCTGGAGGCCACATACGGGTCCAGAGAGACCCGTTTCAGTTCGTCATAGACACTCGGACTGACAGATATGGTATTTACTTTGTCAACACCAATATAAACCAGATCTTTCACCCAGTCTCTTGATATATACGGGTAGGGGTGCAGATAAACATCCCCGATAAAGCCGACGGTGTCTCTCAGCGTGGATGGACCAAGGCCGGGCAAACAGAGATAAATTCCTGGTTTTATCCCCCACGTGCCAAGTGTCTGGCCGAAATCGGCCTCCCGAGGCCTGATGTCAAAATCCCTGTAGGCCGGATCCCCCAGGCCGAAAACGCCGGCGGTGCTGTTTAACAGCGAAACGAGCCAGTACGATCCCGGCATCCTCCACGTCTCCCTGCAGGAGATTATTAACAAACTTGATCGGTGCCGCCAGGTTGCTGAAAAAATTACCAAGACAGCGCCTGATATCAACGGGTAATATAGCTGCGTATCCCTTTGAGACCGGTTTCAATACCCAAAAATAGAGTTTATCGTTAATCTCAAAAAACACTCTGTTCATTGGCTCCAGAGGATCTTTGACAATAAATCGAGGGGCGTTAAAACGGAAATCATCCTCAAAGATGGGATCATTGAGTACCCTGTCAGGCTGCTGAATGTAAGGAGCATCCTGCAGCAGGTCACGCTCATTTGAAGAGTTTTTCTCGTTACCATCCCCCAGGAGATCAGGATACATCCCACTCCCTGGATTAATCAGTTCTGCAGACCATGATGTAATCGGGACCAGCAAGCAGAAAAAAACTATAAAAAGATAGTTATTCATTTACATACCGATTATTTACGAACCTTCACTTGGCACGTCCAAAGGCAAATTTACTGATCAGTGATTCGAGATCCACCGCGGATTCCGTATCAACAATCAAACCATGATCCTCAAGATTCTCTCCGTCCCCACCGAGTGATACCTGGATATTCTTAACACCAATTATCCCCCGAGACTTTACCGATACTATTGAATCGAGCGGAACCGTCACCCCCTTGTCGAGCTTCAATGTAAGCTGCGCATTGCTGTCCAGAGAGGGCCCCTGGCACCAGATACAGACCTAAAAATTGTAAGACATCCCCTGACAATGTCAACAGGTGCCGATATTATAACACTCAATTGAAATCATTGCCAATGTCTCCATATTACGACAGAAAAAACGGCTTTTTCCTGTCAATAAATTACCGTTTACGCGGGTCAAATGTAGATCGCAACCCTTCCCCAATAAAAATTAACAGAATCAGGGTTCCTACCAGGACACCAAAGGTTGAAAGTGAGAGCCACCAGGCATCAATATTAGCTTTTCCCTGGGCCAGGAGTTCCCCCAGGCTTGGCGTTGACGGAGGTACCCCCAGACCGAGAAAATCGAGACTGGTGAGGGCCAGTATCGAGGCGGACATCCTAAACGGTAAAAAGGTTATCACCGGGGTCAGTCCGTTTGGAAGGAGATGCCGGTACATGATTACCGGATTGCTGACTCCCAGTGCCCGTGCTGCTTTGACATATTCCATATTACGCCCCTTTAGAAACTCTGCCCGGACATAATCAGAAAGCCCCATCCAGCTGAAAAGAGACAGGAGTATCAGCAGCAACAGGATGCTTGGCTGGAAAATTGAGGCAAATATAATCAGCAGGTACAATTCCGGCATCGAGCCCCAGATTTCAATAAAGCGCTGGAAAAAGAGATCGGTCCTGCCGCCGAAAAAGCCCTGTATACCGCCCGCCAGGATACCTATTACTGTCCCGACAGCTGTGAGAACCAGACCAAACAGCACGCTTACTCTAAATCCGTAAAGCAGGCGGGCAAACACATCTCTTCCCCGGTCATCAGTTCCCAGGACATTGTCTCTGGTCGGTGGAGAGGGAACGGGCCCGTCGATCATGTAATTAATGGTGTTATAGTTATGCCTGATTACCGGGTAGAGGGCCCAGTTGCCCTCATTGGTCATGATCTCCCGGAAAAATGGGTCCTTGTAGTCAGTCTCTGTTTCAAAAATTCCGCCAAACAGGGTCTCCGGATACGATTTCAGCAAGGGGTAATAGTAATTACCCTGATAGCGCACAAGAAGCGGTTTATCGTTGCAGATTATTTCCGCTCCCAGACTGAAAATAAACACGAATAAAAAGAGAACCAGGCTGTAATAACCCCGTTTATTGCGTTTAAATCTTGACCACCTCCGTTTTAGTGGCGTCATTTTCTGCGGGACAGGGTGTATTGTCATGACGGGATCACTCAATTCCTGTGAAACTGATTCTCGGATCAACAACCACATAACTCAAGTCAGACAAGAGCCTGCTGAAAAGACCTATCAAGGTGAAGAAATAAAGAGTCCCCAGCACCACAGGGTAATCCCTGTTGAGCACCGACTGGTAAGCCAGGAGCCCCATACCATCGAGAGAGAAAATCGTTTCGATCAGAAGGCTACCGGTGAAAAAGGCCGCAATGAAATACCCGGGAAAACCTGTAATTATAGGGATAATCGCATTTCTAAAAACATGTTTATAGAGCACTGTCTTTTCATCAAGACCTTTTGCCCGGGCAGTAAGCACGTACTGCTTGCCAATCTCTTCAAGAAACGAGTTTTTGGTCAGCATCGTCATAACCGCGAGGCTTCCCACCGCACTGGACAGAATTGGCAGGACCATGTGCCAGAGATAATCAGATATTTTTGCAAAAAGACTTAGGTCATGCCAATTATCGGAGACAAGGCCGCGCAGCGGGAAGATACTGAAGAAGCTTCCTCCGCCAAACAGAACAATCAAACCGATACCAAGAACAAACCCGGGAATCGCATAACCGACCAGTATTATGGTCGTGGTCAGCAGGTCAAAATTCGAGCCGTCGCGTACCGCTTTCATAATACCCAGCGGTATGCAGAAGCCATAAACAATCATGAAACTCCACAACCCCAGGGACATTGACACCGGCATCCGCGAGATAACCAGTTCAACAACACTCTGCTGATAATAGTATGATCTGCCGAAGTCGAAACAGAGGTAATTTTTCATCATCGCCAGAAAGCGCTCGACCGGGCGGTTTATCAAAGCCATACAGTTCCTGCACCCTGGCAAGTTTTTCCTGATCAAGGCCATCGCCGCCTCGATAAAGAGAATGTGCTGACAAGGCCTCACCACCTCCATGATCAAGTCCTTCCATCTCGGCAACAAGCTTCTCGACCGGCCCTCCTGGCACAAATTGGGTCACGACAAAGGTGATCAGCATAACCCCGAACAGGGTGGGAATCATCAGCAGAATTCGTTTCATAATATAATGGAACATCACAAACCGTCAGCTATATGGAATGAAAACAAATGGGGTTTCTGCGGCAATACTATTAAATTTATCCATACTTTTCATCTCAATATATAGCGGCCGCTATTCTCTTGAGATTATCATTGCACGGATTGGTATGCTGGTACGCCCCACCCCCGCTGACCCAACCGGCAAAGAAAGTATTGAATTTAAATTCAATTTTTATTACAGCTTGAAATCTGAATGACTCGCAAAACAGTGAGAAAACTGGTTTATTCTTTTTTTCACACCATGAGCAATGGAATTTCTTTTAATGCAGGACACTCATCCATGATCAGTACCAAAAAAGAACTGGAAGAACTCATTCGTCGTGCTCACCACGCTGGCAGCGTTGCCCTCGATACAGAATTCGTCTGGGAGCGAACCTACTACCCTCGACTGGGCCTTATCCAGGTGGCCCTGTCCGACGAGGACTGCCACCTGATCGACCCTCTTGCCATAGGAGACCTGTCTTCTCTTGGAACACTGCTGAGCAGCAAAAGTGTTATCAAAATCTTTCACGATGCACCCCAGGATCTGACAATTCTGAGCAGGGTCACCAGGTCCATTCCAGCTAATATCTTTGACACTCGCCTGGCCGCCGGATTTTCAGGACTCCCCTCAACGATATCCCTGGCCAACCTCACAAAAGTTCTGCTTGACATAGATCTCACCAAGTCCCAGACCCGAACAAACTGGCTTCATCGTCCGCTCGACCAGGAACAGGTATCCTACGCCCTCGATGATGTCCGGTACCTGAGGGCATTAAGGGTCTTATTGCTCACCCGTATTATCGTTCCAGAAATCAAGACTTGGCTTCAGGCTGAGCTTGATCTTCTTAATGATCCCCAGTCATATTCAGGTGTGACAGATTATGAGCGCTATACAAAAATCAATGGCGCGGGAGCCCTGAAAAGGAAAAATCTCGCAGTACTTCAGGAACTTGCCGCCTGGAGAGAACAGGAGGCAAGACATCTTGATCGGCCGCGCGGCCATATCGTCACTGACAAAGCTCTGCTCCAGATAGCCAGGGAAGCGCCGGAAGACCTTGCCACTTTAGAAAAAACCGGGATTATCTCAAATAAAAAATCAGCTAAATTCGGAGATGCAATCATCAAGACCATCATAAAAGGCAAGGATACAGCTGAAGCAGATTATCCAGACTTCCCAGGTTCTATCCGCTTGACGGCCCGAGAGAAACAGGTCCTTGAACGATTGAACAATTTTATTCAGTTTAAATGCGAGATGCAGGACATCGACCCCCAGCTCATAGGCACAACATCCGAGATGAAACTGCTTTGCCGAAATCTCAACAGCCCCGGCAGTCCCCTTCCTAAAAGGCTTACGTCAGGGTGGAGAAAAAGCTTTTTAAACGAATTTTTTCGGCAGCGATTTTAATCGTCGCCCACCAGCGCCTCGAGCCTTGCAACGAGGTCTGACTCTGGCGGTGCCCCGACAATTTGATCGACGACCAGGCCGTTTTTAAAAAAGAGCAAAGAAGGTACCCCTCTTATCTGGTAATGGGCGGCCGTACCAGGGTGTTCACTGGTATTGATTTTCGCCACAACAACTTTCCCCGCATAGGTGCCCGCAAGCCTGGTGATAAACGGGGCTATAGACTGACATGGGCCGCATGTTGGTGCAAAAAAATCAACCATAACCGGAATATCTGAACTTTTAATAAACTGCTGAAAGTCTTCATCACCTAAATTCACCGGTACCGTGCGTGACCCAACCACTATTTTATGACCGCATTTGCCGCACAGCGGACTGAGATGCTGCTTCTTCTCGGGAATACGATTTTTTACCTGACAAACTGAACAGGGTACGATTACTCCGCTCATTCTCAATCTCCTTGATATGCCGGATTACTCCCTGCATTGTATCGCAGCAGAGATCCGGATAGACCCGTTAATATCCTCACACCATAAGTTCACTTCAGTTATGGTGCAACCAGAGCAGTATCTGAGGCTATCTTCTGCTTTACCACACGTTTTTTTTGCTATACCGTTAGAACATGTCAACTTTGCAGCTGCACCCTGAAGTGCCCTAAAAGGATACGATGATTTTTAACACCCGGAACAGCTAGCCAAGAGCTTTACCGCAAAATACTGGAGAATAGATAATGAATCGTATTGAAAAGGGGGTTTCACTATTCTCCCTAATTTTTATTGTTCTGATCACCGGCCTGCTCTGTTCACTGCCAAGCATGAGGAATCTCACTGTCCTCCTGCCGCTCGCCTTCGTTGGTGTTACTATTAATGCCGGGTTGTTATTTGTTGTTTTCAAAGATATCTTTACCCGTTCATTTCAGTCAGAAGATAGAAAGTATTTCTGGACACTCGCTATTCTTCTGTTTTTACCGGCAGTGTTCATCTATCTTCCTCTGCACGGTTTCAAACCACGATAACCACCTTTTGAGCTGTTCACTGTCTGCCGCCCTGATCAGGTCTCCAGGACTTGCAGGAAACCCGCCGGTTGCTAACAGTAATGATGTCATCAACAAAATCGCTCACTTTTTACGCCCCTTTTAGTTCCTTTCTTGACTTAATTCCAATTTCGAAGTATTTTAGTCTTCTTTTGATCCCGATATTTTCACATAACTTTGTAAAACCACTGTGATATCGGTTCAGTAAAAATAGACAGCCTATTGGCGTAGAGGTGCGCCGGTCGGCTTTTTATATTTGAGTTAAAAAAGATTACTGGATAATCATGTTCGAAAACCTGACTGATCGGCTTGAAGGAGTATTTAAAAAACTCCGGGGCCATGGAATCCTTACGGAAGACAACATCAAGGAAGCGATGCGCGAAGTGCGCATGGCCCTGCTTGAAGCCGATGTCAACTACAAGGTTGCCCGGGATTTTGTCGATGGTATCACTGCCAAAGCAATTGGCCGTGAAGTCTCGCAAAAACTCTCTCCAGGTCAGCAGGTTATCAAAATAGTCCATGATGAACTGGTTGAGCTGCTCGGCGGTGCGACTGAAGAAATACGGTTGGATGGTCACCAGCCCGTCATCATTATGATGGCCGGTTTGCAGGGATCCGGTAAAACAACTACTGCCGGAAAACTTGCCGCCCTGTTTAAATCAAAGGGGCGCAAACCGTACCTTGTTCCTGCGGATATTTACCGTCCGGCGGCTATCGAACAGCTTCAGGTTCTGGGTAATCGACTCGGGGTGCCGGTACATCCATCAACCACAGATTTAAAACCGGTTGATATATGTACCCAGGCCGTAGCCGCAGCCAAAGAGCAGAATTATGATACACTGATCCTGGACACTGCCGGACGCCTGCATGTTGATGAGGCATTGATGGGCGAACTGAAAGAGATCCAGGCTGCGGTGAGACTCTCGGAAGTTCTCTTTGTTGCAGACGCAATGACCGGGCAGGATGCCGTCACCGTAGCAGACAAGTTTAATCAGGATCTGGAAATATCAGGTGTTGTCCTCACTAAAATGGAGGGTGACGCCAGAGGCGGTGCCGCTCTATCCATTAAGAGCGTTACCGGAAAGCCAATTAAGCTGGTCGGAGTTGGCGAAGCTCTTGATGCGCTGGAAATATTTCACCCGGATCGTGTAGCCTCAAGAATTCTGGGTATGGGCGACGTTCTGACGCTCATTGAGAAAGCTGAAGCGGTCGTCGATAAGAAGAAAGCTGATAAGCTGGCAAAAAAGATTCAGAAAAATGCCTTTACCCTGGAAGATTTTCTTGACCAGATTCAGCAAATCAAAAAAATGGGGTCCCTTGAACAGATCCTCGGCATGGTACCGGGAATAAATAAATTGCGGCAGTTGAAAGATGCCCCCGAGCCTGATGAAAAAGAGCTGAGCAAGACAGAGGCAATTATTCGTTCAATGACCCTGAAGGAGCGGCGCAACCATCAGAATCATTGATTCAAGCCGAAGATTGCGCATAGCTGCAGGCTCAGGAACTTCAGTCAGTGAAGTAAACAGAGTGCTGAAGAGCTACTCTGCCATGTTGAAAATGATGAAGAAAATGCGTGGAAAACCGGGTGTTATGTCCGGAAAGAAACGGAGAAAAGTTCCAAAAGGAATGAGACGATAACAGTCAAGGCCCAACAGATCGGCCGCACGGGCGTAGATAAATGTACACCCGTTAATACCACAGGAGGAAAAACCAGGAATGGCAGTTCGTATACGTTTAACCAGACTTGGCAGAAAGAAGAAGCCGTTTTACCGAATTATTGTTGCTGACAGTGAGCGTGCAAGAGACGGTAAATTCCTTGATATATTGGGAACCTACGATCCACTTCAGGATCCGGCGGTAATCAAGATAGATAATGACAAGCTGCAGGATTGGCTCGGCAGGGGTGCAATGCCGACGACAACGGTAAAGAGCCTGATAAAAAAATCGGCTGTACGCGAGTAGTTGACCATGAACCAATTGGTTGCCCACATCGCCGAGTCGCTGGTAGACCAGCCTGATCAGGTGCGTGTAAGTCAGACAGAGAATGACGACACGGTCGCTGTTGAGTTATCCGTAGCCCAGGAAGACCTGGGAAAGGTAATTGGTAAACAGGGCCGTACAGCACGAGCAATGAGATCTCTGCTGGCAGCGGCGGCGGCACGGGAAGATAAAAAATCACGACTTGACATCCTGGAGTAGGCTCTTCAGCTATCATGTCTGAGCAGTATTCATTTCCTGCCGATACGTACATCCTGATTGGTAAAGTGATCAGGGCTCATGGCCTGAAGGGAGATTTGAAAATCATACCATTTTCTTATCAACCAGAAAATTTTATTAATGACAGCCGGTTTGCACTCATTGCAGATGACGGCCGGATGACGAAACTCCTGAGATCTGAAAGAATCAGGCATCAGGGGAAACAGATCATCCTGAAACTTGAGACAATTGACACAAGAGACGAAGCTGAAGTTACCATCGGCATGGGGGTGCTGCTCAATCGTGAGGATCTGGCTGATTCTGATGCTGAGAGAATGTACCCTCACCAGCTGAAAGGTCTTGTTGTTCGCGTTCTGTCCTCTGCTGAAGTGCTTGGAGTTGTTGAGTCTTCTTTCAGCAATGGCGCTCACGATATTATCGTTGTTCGTCAAGGCAGCAATGAGTACCTGATTCCGCTGGTGGATGAAATTGTTGTTTCTTCTGATGATGCAGAAATAATTATTGATCCTCCACCGGGATTGCTCGAAATCAACCAGAATAGAGACCATTAAAGGGGAACTGCTGGTATGCTCTTTACCGTGCTGACAATTTTCCCAGATCTCCTTCGTTCGCCGCTCGATGAAGGAATCATTCGAAAAGCCCAGGCTGATGGTAAAATTCGAATCGAGATCAGCAATATTCGCGATTTTGCCGAGGACAAACATTCGACGACTGATGACCGCCCCTTCGGCGGTGGTGAAGGGATGGTAATGAAACCTGAACCGCTTACTGCAGCTCTCAAGCGGGTGCACGCCAGCCAGCCCGGTAAAAAACGTGTCATCCTGCTGAGTCCCCAGGGAAAATTATACAATCAGGCTGTTGCCCAGAGGCTCAGCCTGGAAAAGCATCTGGTGTTGGTCTGTGGCCGTTATGAAGGGGTTGATGAGCGATTTCGATCAACCTATGTTGAAGAGGAAATCTCCATCGGTGATTATATCCTGACGGGGGGCGAGCTGGCAGCGCTTGCAGTCATTGATTCTGTCACCCGACTTATACCCGGTGTCCTGGGATGCTCTGATTCGGCAGATAAGGATTCTTTCAGCAGAGGTCTTTTAAAGCATCCGCAATTCACCAGACCGCGGACGTTTGAAGAGCAGGAGGTTCCTGATGAGTTATTGAGCGGGGACCATAAAAAAATTGAACAGTATCGTTTTCTGGCCTCAGTCAGAAGAACGCTGAGCAGAAGGCCTGATTTGCTAAAAGCATCCTCCTTCAACGATACTGAGATGAAATTACTGCGGAAACACGGGCTTGACAAAGAGATCTCAGCTATAAAGAAAAGTGCCGGGCTCTTATGAAACAGCAGTCTGGATGCCTTGACATTGTTTTGCTGCATCACCCGGTGACAAACAAAACAGGTGAAACAATTGGCTCAGCGGTAACCAACC
This sequence comes from uncultured delta proteobacterium, assembly GCA_963710015.1. Classification (GTDB taxonomy): domain Bacteria; phylum Desulfobacterota; class Desulfobulbia; order Desulfobulbales; family Desulfocapsaceae; genus MADRE3. Next base: position 111,424 of record CAVPYP010000021.1, read on the forward strand.
TGGATCTTCATGACATAGCCCGAGCTGCCAGAACCTATGGTGTTAACAATTATTACGTGGCTACGCCATATGAAGATCAACATGAATTGATTAACGAAATCGTAGGTCACTGGCTCAATGGCTATGGAGCACGGTACAACCCAGCGCGTAAAGAGGCCCTGTCCCTGATCAGAACAGCCGACAGCCTCGACGCTGTGATTGAAGATATTAGCTCCAGAACCGGGACGACTCCGCTTGTGGTCACCACCAGTGCCAAAAAGCAGAAAAATGAAGTACAGTATGAGGATCTCAGGCAGCATATAGAGAATAATGTTTCTCCTGTTCTCCTTTTGTTTGGTACTGCACATGGGATAGCAGCAGAAATAATGGAAAAAGCGGATGCAACGTTACCGCCAATTTACGGTAATTCAACATATAACCACTTATCAGTGCGATCAGCAGTGTCGATTATTCTTGACCGCCTGCTAGGAATGTAGAACAAATAAGACAGAATATTTAAATAACCAGTCAACTGATTCCCAAGAAGAGAATAGCATGAGTACAATTATTGATAGAATCGATCGAGAGCAGATGCGAATGGATCACCCCGAATTCCGTCCAGGAGATACGGTAAAGGTTCATATCCGCATTATTGAGGGAAGCAAAGAGCGTGTTCAGATTTTCCAGGGAGTTGTTATCAAGCGAAAGCGCGGTGCCATGGATGCCTCTTATACAGTCCGTAAGATTTCTCACGGTGTCGGAGTAGAGAAGACCTTTGCTCTGCACAATCCGAGAATTGAAAAAATTGAACTGGTTACCCGCGGCAGAGTCAGGCGTTCCCGTCTCTACTACCTTCGTGAACGACGCGGCAAGGCAGCACGTATTCGCGAGCGCGGTATCCGCTAGATATTTTCGGCAGCAAATCAGATACGCATGCTGGTCCGCCGCCAGGACAGGTTTCGGACCAGCACTTTTTCTCGAGGGTGAAGAATTTTTTGCCCGAAGCATCCGGGCCAGCTGATAATTTTCAGTTTGAGAGGATGCTTTTCAAACGAGGCTTTGCCCATATCGCAGGCACCGATGAAGTCGGCAGAGGCCCTCTCGCCGGTCCTGTTGTGGCGGCCTGTGTCATCCTTCCCGATACCTGTGATCCCGGGCTCTTCTGTGATTCAAAGAAAACCACTGAAAAACAGCGTTACGCACTCAGGGATATTCTTTTCAGCGCTCAGACACCAATAGGGATCGGTATTGTTTCACCCCGCACGATCGATAAGATAAATATTCTTCAGGCTTCCCTGTTTGCCATGAAAAAGAGTATTCTGGACCTGTCAGAAAAGACGTCTTCTCCTGATTTCATCCTGGTTGACGGCACCTTTGCCGTGCCGCTTGATATACCTCAGGAAACATTGACCAAAGGGGACAGCCGCAGCGCCACCATCGGAGCGGCATCAATCATAGCCAAAATCACCCGTGATGAGATCATGAAGGTACTTCATGAAAAGTACCCATCCTACCATTTCATTTCCAATAAAGGTTATCCGACCCGTCAACATAAAGAGGCAATAGAGCGGTTCGGTCCCTGTCCTGAGCACCGGCTCAGCTTTAGAGGAGTTAAGGAGTTTGTCAAAACAGCGGATTAATCTCGGTAAACAGGGAGAAGATATTGCTGCCCGATACCTTCTTAAAAAGGGTCTTGCGCTTATCACCAGGAATTTCAGGGACAAATTCGGTGAAATTGATATAATTGCGAAAGATAGGGAAACCTTGGTCTTTGTAGAGGTAAAAACAAGACGGTCTGATACCTTTGGCCTGCCTGAAGAAGCGGTAACCCCAGCCAAACAGCAGCAAATTATCCGTGTTGCGAGTAGCTATCTCGTCCAGCACCGGCTTCTGGATGTAGCCGTGCGATTTGATGTTATGGCTATTACCATCAATCAGGGCAATCCTCAAATTAATCATCTGGTTTCTGCATTCGAAACAGGCTAAACGGAGATAAGCGTTTGCCCCCCGCAGCTGCAGGGTGACTGATAAAGCTCCATGTGCGCAAACGTTACTATGACTGTGGGCTTTGCGGCTCACCCGGGAATAGAATTGCACCTACCCACTAATCTCTTTTAGCCATTGAGATGTGATTACACAGGTAAAGGCTGGTGCGCTCAATCAACGTCTCAATACGGCTATGGAAACAGCGACAGGGATCACTGGACTCAAAATGGCTAGCAGCAGTTTCCAGTAACGATATCAAGCAGTTCAACTTACAGGTCTTATGGTTACGATACAACGCGGTTTGCTTATAGTTTTCGAAGGTATTGACGGTACCGGGAAATCTACGCAGATAAGTCTGCTTGAGAGCTTTCTGAAGCAGAAGGGCTTCCAGGTGATCACTACCCGAGAACCGACGCAGGGCCAATTCGGACAGCGCATACGGGAGCTCTATCAGAACAGGCAGGCGGCAACGCTCGCGCAGGAGCTTGAGCTTTTTCTCTCTGATCGACGGGAACACGTGGAAAAACTTATCATCCCCTCTCTTGCAGAAGGCAGGATTGTCCTCTGTGATCGCTATTATTTATCTACTGCGGCCTACCAGGGAGCCGCAGGGCTTGACCCCCAGCTAATAATTGAACAGAACCGCTTTGCTCCGGCCCCTGATCTGGCCTTTATCCTTGAGATCGATGCTGAGGTGAGTATTAACAGAATCACCATCTCCCGAGGAGATCGCCTCAATGATTTTGAACAGCTGGAATCATTAAAAAAAGTTGACAAAATATTTAAGAGTCTCCACCTTCCTTATATAAGAAGAATCGATGGGAGTCAGACAATTGATCAAGTAAGCCGCCTTGTGAGAGAACACACTGTCTGTTTACTCGATGAACGATACGGTACCAGACAGAAATGATACGATTTGCCAGACCGAAAACTATTTTCCAGTGTTTTACTGCTCTGCTGCTCTTTTCTACCTTAATATCCTGCGGTTCACTCACTAACGGACCATCAATCAGCGCAGCTGAATCTGAGAATCGTGATACTTCATGTTCTTACTTTTACTTTCTCTGGGGCACTCATGAGGAGTATTATCAGCGCTATGGAGAGGCCCTGGAGGCCTACCAGAAGGCTCTGGTTTGCGATCCGACAGGAACCTATGTAGAGAGAAAACTGCCGATTCTTTACCTCAAGATGGATGCCCCCGACAAGGCTGTCAGTCTCCTGCTCGAAAATCTGCAAAAAACACCTGACGATAATAGTCAGCGGGCGCTTCTGGCCCGTATTTATATCCAGCAGAAAAACGAGGCAAAGGCAATTGAACAGTATGAGACAATCATTGCCTCGGACCCGGAAAACGGGCAGGCATTTCTGCGAATGGGAATTCTTTTGACTCAGTCAGGTGAGCTCAAAAAGGCGACCACCTACTTCAAAAGATTACTCGAAATTGATCAGGAATCATATTTTGCGAGGCTCTATCTTGCCCGGATTGCCGATCAACTTGATAACAGCAGTGAGGCCGAAGAGAACTACGAGGCGGCTCTGGAACTGAATTATTCCGTTGATCTTGTTTATGAGATTGGTGAATTTTATCTGAAACACAAGCACTATGAAAAAGTGATTGACGTAATGCGGCAGCTTCTCAAGCAGGACGATTCCGATGAGAGAGCGCGCTTTACAATTGTACAGGCACTGCTGGCGCTGGACAGGGAAGAAGAAGCGGTCGCAGAGCTGAGCGTTGCCAAAGAAATCAGCAGGAATCCAGAAAAAATATCCCTGATACTCAGCAGGCTGTACCTGCGAAACGGCAACAATGACAAAGCCAGAGAAAATCTGCAATCAGTCCTGGAAGTGACAGATAACTCTGAAGCCAGATATCTTCTCGCTGTCCTCTCTATGGAAGCTGAAGCGTGGACCGATGCCCTTGAAATGTTATCAAAAATTAATCCAGCAGATGATGAGTTTGAAGACAGTGTGGTTCTGCAAAGCAGAATCTATCACCAGACAGGCCAGCTTGAAAAAGGCATTGCACTCCTGCAGGGACACCTTGATGACAAAGAGTCACGAAAAGAGTTGTTCTATATTCTGGCATCATCCCTTTACCAGGAGCGTGGCCAGAGTGTCAGGGCTACCGAGGTTCTGGCAACGGGTATCAGTATTTATCCGGAGAGCGAGAAACTTCTGTTCGAATATGGACTGCAGCTTGAGCGTACAGACCGGCTTGAGGAGGCTCTCGAGGCCATGAAGCAGCTCCTTGAATATAATCCGGATCACGCCGAAGCCCTCAATTTTATAGGATACAGCTGGGCTGATACGGATCGTAACCTTGAGCAGGCTCTGGCATATATCACCCGGGCCATGGAACTCAAACCAGGTAACGGCTATATTCAGGATAGTCTCGGCTGGGTGCATTTTAAGCTAGGCAACCTGGAAACAGCAAGAGATGAGCTCACCGAAGCGCTTGAACTGGTACCCGACGATCCGCACATTTACGATCATCTTGGCGATGTATACATGGCCATGGGTATGGCTGACAAAGCTCTTGAGGCCTATAAATCGGCCCTTGAACGCTTTGAGGATGAGGAGAAAAAAACAATGGTCCAAAACAAAATTGATACCTTCAGCACACCGTAATAGATACCCAGGCACCTGGCTGCTGCTCCTGTTGCTCGCACTGGTTGCTCTCTCGGCGTGTGCCCGCGGGCCGTTTGGTCTTGCCTTTGAGGGAGATGAATACTCCCGGCTGGAACAGCGTTTTACCTCCTACCAGAGCAGTTTTGCCCCCTGCCCCGCAAGTTTCGACGGTGAGGTCATCGTTGAATGGAGTCATTCTCTGAAGCGCACTTCCTTCTCCGGGTATTTTAAAACCCTGCTGCCCAACTCCCTGCAATTTACCGCGCTTTCCCCATTGAACCAGCCGCTCTATGCGCTGTCCAGCAATGGGAAATGGTTTCAGTCCGTCGATGTAACAAAAAGAATATTCAAAAAAGGCAGTCTCCGATCGTTTGCCATCAGGCATGAAATCCCGATAACGCTGCTGGCCGGGGAGTGGGGAGCATGGCTTGCCGGGCGACCGCTGTCAACAGCACCCCATGTTATAAACATACACGCAGACAGTGATAATCGTGGAATCTGGTTCGCTGTTGCCGATGGTCCCGACAAGACCATCCCGAAGGAATTCACCCTTGTAAACTTTGATGATCAGCGAATCGTAGAACGGGCCATTTCAGATAGCCAGGGGAAAACAGAGGCGGTAATCAGATATGAAGATTGGCAACCTCTTGGAGAGTGCCTGCAGCCCATGAAATTATCGTTATCAGGACTTTCGTTCGGAGCACAGGCAACAATGAAATTTGGCGATATCCAACGGGCGGAATTACTTGAAACTGATTTTAACCTTCCTATACCAGCGGGCTATCTACGTCAATTCCTTCCGTGAGCACTACTGATTCTGAACAGAACCCGGCACTGTTTTCAACGGCTTTACCGATTCCTTTTCAAACTCGCTTATTATTATGACAAAGAGGTTGTCTTCCTTAAAGAATACCTGCTGCAGATCATAGTTTTTATTGGGCACAAGATCCAGCACAACCCGAACTTTTTCCGGGTTAGGGTGTCGTGCCGTCCTTATTTTACTGACAAAGGTCCCATTTGTATGAATGACCGGGCGAATATCGCCGGCGAGTCCCGTATCCAGAAAATCACAAACTACCCGGGGGTTTCCCTTCTCTATCCCGAAGACAATAGGAGGATAAAAATCGTTTAGTTTAAAGAGCACCATCTCGCTGTCATTTGCGGTACTTTCATAGGTAACATCAAGCAGTACCGGATCGGCGGCAATCGGTTTAGGATCTTTTATATTGGCAATAATCTGGTTGACCCTTTCCTCCGCCTGCTGTGACTTAACGTCACCTTCCATCTCTGCCGGCGATTCAGCATCCTCCTGAGTTCCTTCTGTCTGCGTCTCAGCCACATCAACAGCAGCCTCACCTGAAGAAACAACATTATCTTCAGGAGGAACTCCTGGCTGTTCAGCTGTCTCAGCGACTGGAGGTGAGACGGGATCTTCCGGCATTGATTCAACCACCGGAACGGGTAATTTCTGCACTTCCTGAACTTCTGCGGCCGGCGCGACTTCCTGCGTCTCGCCCCCCGGTTTCGGGCTCTCTCCCTCAAAATAGAGGGTGATCATCAGGGTATTTTCCTGCTCCTGAGAATTCACTTCATAATCATATTCCCGTTCAGTTCGCAGGTCTACCACCACCCGGGTTTTCGGCGGATCCTTATGCATTCCGATCCGTACACTTTTTATCAAATGATCGTCTGTATTAGTGATTTTCTTAATTTGAGCGGAATATCCGGTATCAAAAAAGTCGATAACCAGACGGGGTTTCTCCCCTTTTATTTTGAATATTTTCGGTGGATCAGTGGCGCTTAGTCTAAAAATTAATTTTTCGCTGTTATCCGTCACTGCTTCATGAATGATTTCCTCAAGGAGCGGTCCCTTCCGGGGTTGATCATCAGCATACGCTGTACCCAGTGCAGAGAGCATCATCAATAAAACAAATGATATCGACATGCGCATCATCAAAAAAATCTTACCCCGTAAGCTATTATTTTTGTTCAAACTAATACACCACAACTTTCATTAACTCATCCAATCCAAAATTGTCAACCTATTTTCGGTAAATCAGGGGGCGCAATTTCAACTCAAATCCTATACAATCGACGTCTACAAAATCCACCATGAATCTAACAACACCTTTCAAAGAGACACCTAAAATGCCCATGAGGAACCAGGAATTTCTTCCATTTGTTAATAAACCGGGTCGATATATAGGCCGGGAATACAATATATATAACCGTAAAGACGATACATCCACTCTCAGTTGTGCCCTCGTTTTTCCAGATCTTTATGAGATCGGCATGTCGCACCAGGGCTTGCAGATACTTTACCACATCCTCAATAATAAGAGTGAAATAACAGCAGAAAGATGCTATTGCCCTGATATAGATGCTGAGAAAGTTTTAAAAGCAAAAAAGATCCCCCTGCTCTCTCTGGAATCAAGCCGCCCTCTGGCAGACTTTGACCTGATCGGCATCACTCTCCCCCACGAACTGTGCTATACCAATATTCTCACCGTTCTGGATAGAGCAGAGATTCCGTTTTTCGCTGAAGAACGCGGCGAACATCAGCCAATTATCCTTGGCGGCGGTACCTGCGCCTTTAACCCTGAACCGGTCGCCGACTTTTTTGACGTAATTCTCCTTGGAGACGGCGAAGAAGCAATTGTTCAAATTGCTCAACTCCTGCTCACCGCTGAGCAAAAAGGTCTGTCACGCAGTCAGCGGATTGAACAACTCTCAATCGTTGACGGGGTGTATCTTCCTCATCGCTACAAGCCGGTTTATGACGATGAAGGCCGCGTTATTGAACTAAAACACCCACCTACTGTTCCCCCGAGAATACAAAAACGTGTCCTGGCAAACCTGGATCATCTCGATCACCTGTACCATCCGATTGTTCCCAACTCACGTATTGTTCATGACAGACTGGGAATAGAAGTTGCGCGGGGATGCACGAGAGGATGCCGTTTCTGCCAGGCTGGCATAACATACCGGCCGGTCCGGGAACGCACGGTTTCTCAGATCCTCCAGCTGGCAGAAAAGGGCATTGATAATTCCGGTTTTGAAGAGTTAGCGCTTCTCTCACTATCTACTGGAGATTACAGCTGTCTCCCCGAACTCCTGCCGAAACTTATGGATAGGTACAGTGAGGACTTTGTCTCCGTTTCATTGCCGTCAATGCGCGTTGGTACGCTGACTCAGGAGCTGATGGATGAAATTAAACGGGTACGAAAGACTGGTTTCACCCTCGCCCCTGAAGCCGGCAGCGATCGCTTGCGGATGGCAATCAATAAGGGAATTTCAGAGAACGACCTGCTCGATTCAGCGCGACATGCATTCGATCTTGGCTGGAGTCTCATTAAACTGTATTTTATGATTGGGCTGCCGACGGAGACGACAGCAGATATCGATGCCATTATTGAGCTGGCCAAAAAGACAGCTGAAGCAGGGAATGTCTCGGGCCATGGCAGAAAAAGAGTAACCGTAAGTGTCGGGACCTTCGTCCCAAAACCCCACACCCCATTTCAATGGCAAAAGCAGCTGAGCATCCACCAGAGTCAGGAGCGAATTAACAGGCTGAAAGACAAAATACCGCGCCGAGGGATTAACCTGAAGTGGCATGACCCCAAACAGAGCTACCTGGAAGGGGTGTTTTCACGGGGAGACAGGCGGCTGGCCAATCTTATTGTCACATCATGGCGAATGGGAGCCAGGCTGGATAGCTGGAGCGATCACTTTAACCTCAAGCGCTGGCAGGAGTGCGCTGAAACCTGCGGGATTGATCTCGACTTCTATCTTCGACAGCGCGATAAAGACGAGATTCTCCCCTGGAGCCATCTCAGCACTGGTGTTGAGGATGCTTTTCTTCTCGAGGAACTGGAGAAAACAATAAACGGAGAATACACCCCGGACTGCAGATACCATGACTGCCAGCAGTGCGGTCTCTGTGATTTTGATACGATACAGCCGGTGGTCCACAAGGCGCAGGAAGATTCTTCGGCAGCAGTGAAGAAAAAGCTGCTGCCAACGAGATAAAGCAGACAGCGCAGGAGGGAAAATTTAAATATCTGGTGTCATATTCACGTTCAGGTTCCATATGCTACCTGGGACACCTTGAGTTCCTTCAGATTATTTTTCGGACCCTGAGACGGGCAAAGATCAGGACCAACTTCTCGAAAGGCTACAATCCATCGCCAAAAATATCATTCAGCCCCGCACTTCCGGTTGGAACAGAAAGCCTCTGCGAGTCGTTTGTCATGGAACTGCCCATCCCTCTTGAGAACGTTCAGGCCCAGTCAGACCGGCTGACAGAAATGCTGCCGGACGGAATTTGGATTAATGAAATACGCCCGTTTCAGGGTAAAACCCCGCAGGACTTAAAAACAACCTACACGGTTTCTCTTGCACAGGGTCTCAACCAAGAAGAACAGAACAAAATCAAATCGTTTCTCAATACGGACTCCGTTATTATTTCAAGGAAACGAAAGGGCCGCCTTAAGCAGATAGATATCAGACCGATGATTGAGACGATAGAGCTCGTATCAGTCACCGACATCACCATCAATATAATTACCAGAAGCGGTACACCAGGTATCAAACCGCTGAAGGTCCTGGAGCATATCCTTGAAAAAAGTGAAGAGGAGCTGTTAACCAGTTCTGTATGTAAAACTCAATGGCAGGAACTTGACAGATAATCTGACTTGCCGGATATCTGCTGTCTATGGTAAAAAAGATTTTCAACCTAGACATGAACCCTGCGCTTTAGAGTGCTTCCATCCGCTTATTACACAAAAGGAGTAGTCATGATCAAGAAGATCGTCTTACGTGATGATGAGATGCCCACCCAATGGTACAATGTTGTCCCAGACCTGCCAAATGGCATGCAGCCGCCGCTTGATCCGGAAACCAATGAGCCCATGGGCCCTGAAAAACTGGCCCAGGTCTTCCCTATGGGACTGCTGGAACAGGAGATGTCTTCAGAGCGCTTTATCGATATTCCAGAAGAGGTCCTTGAAGTGCTGAAAATCTGGCGACCTTCTCCCCTTGTCAGGGCCTCGAACCTCGAAAAGGCGCTCAATACCAAGGCCAAGATTTTCTTTAAGAACGAAGGGGTCTCACCGGTCGGGTCACACAAGCCCAATTCAGCGGTTGCCCAGGCCTACTACAATAAGCGGGAAGGTGTTAAAAGACTCGCAACAGAGACAGGAGCAGGACAATGGGGAAGTGCTCTTTCCCTGGCCACCAGCAAGTTTGGCCTGGAATGCAAGGTTTACATGGTGCGTGTCTCATACGACCAGAAGCCGTATCGAAAATCGATCATGCAGACCTTTGGTGCGGACGTCGTTGCCAGCCCCAGTAATGAAACCAGGACCGGCAGGTCGATTCTGGAGAAGATGCCTGACACCCCGGGATCACTCGGAATCGCAATTTCTGAGGCCCTTGAAGATGCAGCAAGCAGAGAAGATACCAAATATGCGCTGGGCTCGGTCCTCAACCATGTCATACTGCACCAGTCAATTATTGGTCTTGAGGCCAAGAAACAGATGGAAATTGCCGGTGAATATCCGGATGTCATTGTTGGCTGCTGTGGCGGGGGGTCCAATTTTGCCGGTTTGGCGGTGCCCTATCTACCTGACTATCTGGACGGTAAGAAAATTCGCTTTGTCGGCACCGAGCCGGCTTCCTGTCCCTCGCTTACCGGCGGCAAACTTGCCTATGATTTCGGCGATGTTGCCCAGACGACACCGCTTCTTTACATGTATACTCTGGGCCACGATTTTATCCCGCCAGGCATCCATGCGGGCGGCCTGCGCTATCACGGAATGGCACCGATCGTCTCGGCAATGGTCCGGGAAAACATCGTCGATGCTGTCAAGCTGCATCAGCTTGAATGTTTTGAAGCAGGCGTGCTCTTTGCAAAAACAGAAGGGATCATCCCTGCCCCGGAAACCTGCCACGCAATCAGGGGTGCAATCATGGAGGCCACCGAGGATAGTAATGAGCCAAAAACGATCCTGTTTAATTTTTCAGGCCATGGACTGATTGATATGGGCTCTTATGACAGATATTTTGCAGGAATGCTCCACGACTACGATTATCCTACCGAGGAGATCGCCAGATCCATGGCCAACCTGCCAAAAATATAGAGGCTCAATCAATTATCGATTTATGAGTCCACATAAAGCCGGGTCCAGCACACTGATCTCTTTGCTCTGTTTATGGACCTGGCTTTTTCCCATTCAGGCTGCACACGGTGCTGATTCTCAGCGGTTGCTTCCTGAACTTATTGAGAGCGGCGGCTTTGGTGTCACTTCAAACGGATCGATTACCGCTGAGCTCAACCTCCATTCCCTTTTTATACCGGCCTCAATCATAAAAATAGCCACCTCACTCGCTGCCCTCAAACTTCTTGGTCCATCCCATCACTTTAAAACAGAGTTCTACCTGAAGAACAAAACAACACTTTTCATCAAGGGCTATGGCGACCCCTTCCTGAGCTCTGAATACATCGCAACAATAGCCCGAGAGCTGAGAGCGAGAAACCTCAGGCAGGTGACTGAGATAATTATTGACGGCTCAAGCTTTTCCGTAACGACGCCGGCGGACGGTTCGGAGGGCAGTGATAACCCCTATGATGTGCCAAACGGCGCTGCTGCAGTCAATTTCAACTCACTTTCCATCCAGGTCGCTGATGACCAGACGATAACCTCTGGAGAGCGCCAGACACCATTGCTGGAATTGACGCAGATCATCGGCCGCCAGCTGGGGCCCGGCAGCCATCGTGTCAATGTCAGCGCTTTCAGCTCCAACGGGGGGGCAGATAACAGTCTTCGCTATACGGGAGAGCTGTTCGCAGCCTTTCTCGCCAAACAGGGGGTAATAGTTGGCAGCGTGATCAAGTCTGGCAGGGTTGACGACACATGCCTTCTTATCTACACCTTCACCAGTCCCAAAAGTGTAGCGGAACTGGTGCAGGATTGTCTTAAATTTTCAAACAATTTCATCGCCAATCAGCTCTTTCTCAGTTGTGGCGCGGCACTGTTTGGTTATCCAGCTACATGGGAAAAAGGGAGGCGGGCACTGCGCAGGGTCCTGAGAGAACACGTTGCTCGCAGTTCTCCTGAAATGACAATATATGAAGGATCCGGATTATCCCGGAATACCAGAGTAAGCCCTTTTTTCATGCTGTCAGTGCTGGAAGCATTCAAGCCATACCGCCGTCTTCTCCCACAGGAAAACCAGATAAGCATAAAGTCAGGCACCTTGACAGGGGTCTATAGTTATGGCGGCTATTTCAACTCCCCGACCTCTTCTGACCCTTTTGTCATCATACTCAACCAGGAGGTAAACAACAGAAAACCGGTTCTCAAATATCTTTATGAGAAACACCGGCAAACGGTGCGGAGCAACAGTGGATTAAAACAAGATGACCATGAATAAGAGATTGAAAGTTCTCCACGTTATCAGTCAGCGTCCCGACTCAACCGGCAGCGGCATTTACCTGCAGGCAATCCTTAATGAATCTGCCCGGTGCGGGCATGATAATACGCTCATTGCTGCAATCCAGAAAGGCAGTACGGTTACTCTGCCGACGCTCAGTGGTGATGACTGCGATCTTGTATATTTTGATCCTGACAACCTCTCAGATATGATCGTTGGAATGAGCGATGTGATGCCTTATCCAAGCAGGAGGTTCCAGGATCTCGACAGCAATGAGGTGAGACACTACCTCAGGAGGTTTAGAGAACCATTATCACGCATGGTTTTACGCCATAATCCTGATCTCATACACAGCCATCATCTCTGGCTCCTCAGTGGTCTGGTCAAAGATCTGTTTCCCGATATCCCGCTCATCACCAGTTGCCATGGTTCTGATCTCAGGCAATTTAAGCAGTGTCCTCGCCTGAGAAAAGAGGTACGTGACCGATGTTGCCGCATTGACCAGGTGCTCGCTCTGAGCGCAGAGCAGAAAGATGAGATTATAGACACATACCAATTTCCAGGGGACCGTATTGCTGTAGCAGGCGCAGGTTATGACAAAAATATTTTTTATGCTGACAAAGGCGGAAGAAAGACAGGAACCGCCACCATACTCTACGCCGGTAAAATAAGCAGGGCGAAAGGGATTCCCTGGCTCCTGAAAGCATTGTCCAGAATTGCCCCTCAGCGGTATCATCTGCACCTGGTGGGAGGAGGATCGGGAACAGAATATGAGAACTGTAGAGCAGCTGCCGCCATGCTTGGGCCTCAGGTTTCTCTGCATGGTGCGGTCTCTCAGCAGAGCCTCGCGCAATTGATGAGGAATTCTCAAATCTTTATCCTCCCTTCCCTCCACGAAGGCCTTCCCCTTGTGGTCCTGGAAGCCCTGGCGTGCGGCTGTGCGGTTATCACGACCGACCTCCCGGGTACGAGAGAAATCAAAAATCGCCTGGAAACAAATCGATTGACTCTGATAGAGAAACCCGCACTGCTTGGCAGTGAAGCCTCTCTTCCGGCCGACGAAGAAGGGTTTGTTGATTCACTCCATCATTCCATTGCAAAACTTCTTTCTCAGCAGCGGCATGATAGTGACAGCGAATCAACATTATCATACTTCAGCTGGCCGTCTGTCTTCGGCAGAGTGCAACAGAGCTGGTTCAACATGCTTAATGAAAAGGACAAATTCTTCACATAACGAAGCGTTGCAAAGTTTTCCGTCTTTCGATAAGTTGTAGCACGACAGAATTCCAATCCGGCACATGCAACAAAACCATAATCTATTTCTTTTACCAGGAGGAACCTTTAATGCCCCATGTCAGAAAATTTTTTCTGCCGTTTTTTGTACTCATTGCGGTTGTATTTACTCTTGCGGCGTGCAGCCCACCAAAGGGTAATGCAGATGACGGAAAACGCTGGTATATGATGAATAATTGTTACGGCTGCCATGGCCTTCATGGCAACGACGGCAAAGGTCCTCAAATTAATACAGAGGATTTGAGTTTTAGAAAGTTTCTCTCTGTTATCAGGGATGCAGACTCCCCCATCATGCCGAAATTTCCGGAAGAAAAGGTCTCCAGGCAGGATGCTGCTGATATGTATGTTTGGCTCACCACAAGCGGCTAGATTACGCCGGCAGGGATTATATATCACGACAATTGCTGGCGCGGAACCTTTTCCAAATGGCTGCAGTTCCTGGAAAAGATTCCCGTACTATGCAGAAAATATAATGGGCTGCAGGACTTTATCTCTTATTGATAATGATTAGTATTATCGACACCAGACGGTGAGACAACGGAAATGAGTGTGATTTTATGGTGAATGACACAAGCCAGTGATTAAAACGTCCACTCCCACTTATAAATAATTTGATATTCTGACAGCAGCCGGAGGAAATCCATGATAGAAAGCTTCTATGCATTTTTAGTAACCATTGGCATAACTCATCCTATCCATCCGATCGTCGTCCATGCCCCAATGGGGCTGGTAATTGGAGCAGTTGCCTTCTCTTTAGCCGAATACAAATGGCCCGACAAACATCTTGGCCAGTCAGCCTACCATTGTATTTTCCTGGCCCTCCTTTCGATTGTTCCGGTTTACATAGCCGGATTACTGGACTGGCAGCATGTATTTGCCGGTGATATGAGCAAGTGGATCGTCATCAAAATGATCCTCGGAATTGTATTAGCTGCTCTCCTGGCCTACGGTGTTATTCAAAAAAACAACGGTGCTTCGCGAAAAAAGATGCTGATTATTTACCTCCTCAGTCTGGGTGTATGCGGAGGTCTTGGTTTCTCAGGCGGTGAACTTCTCTACGGAGGCTGAGCAGGTTTTTGTTTGTTGTGAATTAGCTGAACATTTGTCATCATCAGTTTCACACCTGAGTTATCAGTAGGCAATAAAACAATCGCGCCTGCTCACCTGAGTTCAGGGCTGTTCCAGAGATTAAATGCGCCTTGCAATCCTGTCTGATATACACGGAAATTATCGTGCCTTTAAAGCCGTGCTTGAAGACATCGGGCAGCAGCACATCGATGGCATCATTTGTCTGGGAGACAATATCGGTTATGGCCCCGAGCCGGAGCGGGTTGTTCTAGAGCTGATCAGCAGGGATATTCCGTCAGTCATGGGGAATCACGAACTGGCCCTGATCAGTCCCAGTTATTACGGTCGACTCAACTTTCTCGCCCAGGAGTCTCTGGATATCAGCAGATCTCTGTTGTCCGAAGAGAGCCTGGCCTGGCTTGCCGATCTCCAGCCGGTGATTATCAGGAACAGTGCCCGCTTCTGCCACGGCTGCCCGCCGGCCTCAATCACCAAGTACCTCTATGCCCCGTCCGATGTCAGACTGACCAGGACCTTTCAGGGGTACCCGGAAACGTTCTGTTTCGCGGGTCATACCCACATGCTAAATCTCTTCGGACAGCTGTCCAGCGGGCAGATAATCAAAAAAAAGATAGATTCGGAACCGATAACCCTCGATCCGAGGAACAGATATCTCATTATTGTTGGCAGCGTCGGTCAACCGCGTGACAATCTGAACGACAAGGCCAAATACGCTGTCTGGGACTCTTCGGCAAATCATTGTAAGATCCGCCAGGTGCCATATGACGTGGATACGACAATCGATCTGCTGAAACAACATAATTTTCCAGCTCACAACGCGCGAAGACTGAAATGGTCAAAAAAAGACAATCGATAGGTAAATACACCTTGCTTAAGCGCCTCGGGAAAGGTGGGATGGGCACGGTGTACAAGGCATTATCACCCAAGATCGACAAGATAGTTGCGCTGAAATTACTCCAGCCATCAGAGCCGCTGGAAATTACTCTGGGGTATAAGCAGCTGGAAGCTATATTTCTCTCCGAGGCGAAAACCCTTGCTTCGCTTAACCATCACAGCCTGACCACTGTCTGGGATTTCGATACCGATGAGCAGGGGCGCTCTTTTTTCGTAATGGAGTACTATTGCAACAACCTTGGAATAATGATCGGGGAGAGTTTCCTCTTAGAAGAACCTTCCCGCCGGATCAGGCCTGAAAAAGTAATTCACTATGGCACACAGATTCTCGAGGCCCTCCAATATCTGCATCATAACGGGGTAATTCATCGAGATATCAAGCCACACAATATTCTTATAACCGACAGTGACCGCGTCAAGGTCTGTGATTTTGGCATGGCACTGGTTGACGGTTTGTCATTTTCCGGCCCTGCCAACATGCAGATCGGCTCCCCCTGTTACAGCCCTCCGGAGCAGAAAAAGAACCCCCATCAGGTTGACGGAAGAGCTGATTATTACAGTACCGCCGTACTCCTCTACCGGATGCTCACCGGCACCCTTCCAGGAATGCAGAGTTTTCCTCTGTCCATGATTAATCCTGCCTATAGTAAGGATTGGGATGACTTCTTTGAAAAAGGGTTGAGCTGGAATCCTGACCATCGATTTCAGAGTGCGGGGGAAATGACCCAGGCCCTTGAACGACTTGAGTTCACCCCATCCGAAAAGACAGGTAAACATGAAGGCGCATCGCCCATACCGATCTCCGAGATCAGATCCGTACCGGAAAATCAGTGTGGCCCGCGAGCGCTTAAAACCTTTAAGCTGACAAATCTCCATCGCCCCACAAATTATATCGTTAACGATTTCGAGATCAAGACAGATATTGTTATTGACAGGGCTACCGGCCGGTCCTGGCAAAAGGAAGGAAGCCCCTACCCGTTGACCTGGCAGGAGGCCCAGAGCTATATCTCCCGTTTGAACAACATTCAGTTTGGCGAGCCTGAGCACCTGGCGACTGCCCACCCTTGATGAACTGCTCAGCCTGCTCAATGAATCACCTGAGCAGCCAGACGTCTTCTTCGATGGTGACAGAAAATGGTTATGGAGTTGCGACCTGCACGGCAAGACAGAGCGCTGGTTTATCAATCTTGACATGGGCTATGCTGCCAGTCAGGATATGGATTGTCCCAACTACGTTAAAGCGGTAAGCAGTGAGGGAGCTGACCATAGTTGGCGGCTTTGAGACAAACGGCAGTAAAAAGCAGCAGGTGCAAAGCAGGCGCAGGTCTCAATCCGTATAATGTATAAGGGGTGGCTGCCTACAGTTCATGTTTATAAATACCCTCTTTTGCGTTGACGCTGTCGGCCAGTTCAAGAACTCTTCGGTGGTGGGTAAACAGTAACACCTGGGTGCTGGCTGAGAGTTCCGCCAGAACCTCAAGGCATATCCTTGTTCGATTGTCATCAAAGGCAATAAGTATATCATCAACGACAAAGGGCAGCGGCTCTCCCTTCTTGAGATGCAGCTCAAGGGTCGCCAATCGAAGGGCCAGGTAGAGTTGATCCCTGGTGCCCTCACTCATCCTCTCCACTGACACCTCAGCATCATTTGGACGAACACCCAGTAAAACAGGTTTACCGTTATCATCCAGCTCATCCCGAAGATTTGTGTAGGATCCTATCGTAAGTCGTGAGAAAAGCACACTTGCTCTGGCAAGAACCGGTGCCTGATTTTCCCTTCGATATTTTTCAATCTGCTGCTCAAGGATCAGGGCTGCGATTTTCAAGCGCACATAGTTCTCTGTGGCGGATAGTATCGTGGCTCGCTGCTGTTCCGCCTCCTCTGAGGCCTCAGCGGCCAGAGCATTTCCATCCTTGGAGCTGATCTCGTTTTGGACTGTCTGGCGTTTATCTCTCAGCTCATCTCTCTTTGTATACAACTCAGAAAGTTCAAGGGAAATCCGGTTCTGTTCACCATCTATCGAATCAATGTCCAGTTCCTGAGCTTCTGCCTCCAGTTCTTCTATGCTCAAGCCGTCTCCAGTGCGGGTGAGCTCCTGTTCAAGCATCTCCAGCTTTGACTGCAGTGCCCGTTTCTCCACTGAACGCTCACAGACCACGATCAGTTCATCATCGGTCTTAACCCGGGCCCTTTCTCTCAGCATCGCTAGCTGATCCTGGGCCAGTTTAATGGTAATGTTTGTATCTTCTATTTCTCCAGTCAGCTCATCACGCTGGATCTTATTTTTATAGAGGCTTGCCCGCAGTTCACGAGCCTCGTTCAGGTCCCTGTTCAGCTGAGCAGCGATCAAAGGAGCGGTTTTTCCTTCCCTGCTATAGCCAATACTGTCAGAAAAGGAATAAACACCATTGACAAATTTCTCTTCAACCTGGTCCATTCCATAAATTCGTTTTCGCAATTCTTCTGATTTATCGAATTTGTCAAAAAACAATGCCAGCTGCTCGATCGCCCCGGTCGCGCGTTCCGGATGAGCATCAGGCGTTAAGCCCAACCCTGCGATGGCCTGTTCCCAGTCGCGCATCCAGTTAGCCTTGTCCCGCTCGACGATCTTAAGCTCGTTGGCCGTTCTTTTTAAACGAACCTCTGTCTCACTGAGTGAGTGTTCCAGATGTCGCTTTCGTTCGAGTTTCGTTTCTTCTTGCTTTACGAACTGTTCGCAGAGGCTCAACCTCGCCTCAAGGCTTGTTTCTCCAATCTTATCGGGTTCCGTAAAAGAGCTGAGCTCAAGAGAAATCAAATCCTTTAGTTTTTTACATTCGCCAGAGAGTTGCTGCTCATCAATTGCTATACTTTGGGCAGTTTGAACGTGCAGCAGAAGTTTATCTACCCTGAGGAGCCATTGTTTCATTTCCCTCGGTGTACCGGCATCAATCCCCAGGGGTTTCCAAATGGCGTGCCATTGCCGGTAACGTTTCTGAAGCTCCCTGGTGACGGTGTCAATCTCTTCTGAGAGCATTGCTAAACGTACTTTCAAGGTTTCAATCAGTGTTTCAAGATCCGCTCTTTTAACGACCTTGTCTGCCGCCACACGGAGCTGATCGGCAATATAATCTGCTGATTCTATCTTCTCTTCATAGACCAGCGGAAGTGCTGATTCTGATGTATACTCGGCAATGTCCAGATCTACATCGACATTATCGATGTATTTACGTTTAATCAGGTGCCACCCTCTGTCCCGAATTGTTCGTAATTCCTGGAGCTCTGAAACGGTAGGGACCTCACCGGTCAATAACAGCACCCTTAAATCCTGCTCCGATTGTTTCAATTCTTCTGTGAATGTTTGCTTATTCCTTTGAAGATCCTTTAATTTTTCACTATTTTCATCTATCAGTTTGTCAAACTCATCAAGGGTTTCGGAGACGGGCATAGCCACTTCTAAAAGGTCGTCCGTTGTTCCTGTATATCTCCCCAGCTGCGCGAGTTCCCTCCTGCACGCCTCCATCTCTTGGCGAGATTTTTTCTGCAGATCTGCCAACCGCTGTTCGATATCACCGGGTCTACGGACAGTTGAGATGGTTGCTTTTAAGCCGGCCAAGATCCACGCCTGAACAGCGCAGCTCATCACGTTCTTTACTCAATGCTGTCTGTACGTCTTTTGTATCTCTCAGGCCGCCATTTAATTCTTCCTCCCTCTGGGCTAACAGTCCAAACTCATGCGCCAGGCTTGAAATCCATTTTCTATTATTAAGCAGCGGCCTCAGCTCATCAGCCCGCATCAGGTCGATATCAGGTCGCACCCCTTTCAGGAGGGTTTCAGCTTCATTTCTCAGCAGGCGTCGTTTGCCATCCTGCTGCGGACGATCCTGGATTGTTTTTTCGACGGCCCCGAGCTCTTTATGGATAGCCATGATAGCTTTCTCATTATCCAGCAGCTCGTGGCGGATTACTAGAGATTCTGATTCTTTCACCAGCCGAATCAGCTTCGCTTCCGCTTTTTCTCTTGCCTCTCTTGCCGCCTGGAATTTACTGACGGCAGATTTTCTATTGTCATCAAAGTCCTCCGGAAGAACAAGCACCTCACCCAAAGCCTGGACCCGGTCACGTATTGCCCGCCGTTCAGCCAAAGCCCCAGCTACACGGGCGACCCGGGCAAAGCGAAATTTTTCTTTGTTCTTGATGCTGATATCAATTTCAATTTTCTTTATGTCAGAAAGGGTCTCAGCATGTTGCGCCTGAAGTTTTTTCCAATCCGAAACGGGAAGACTCGAATCCTTGATCTGCTTTTGAGCTCTCTTAAAATGCGCTATCGCCTGGTTAATTGTCCGTGTTGAAGCCTGAGGCTTGAAAAGGTCTTCTGCGCCGCTTTGCAGATCCATTACTATTGTTCGAAGACTTTCGGTGCCTACCGCTGCGCTGAAAAGCGCCTGACCGACGTCACCTGACTGGTTCAGTAACTCCTGGCCGCCGGCTACCAATCTGCGATGGTCGATGCCATACAGCTTTTTGAACAGGTTTTCGTCTACACTCGCCGGCAGGTAGGGTGCCAGCGCCGCGTCGTCCAGCGCCGCAGCGCTGCGGTAATCGAGCAGAGTACCTTTCGTACCCTTTCTTCGAACAAACTCTATTGAGCGGCCATCGGAGAGCCTGAGCTTTCCGCCAACCCGGAGCTGTGGATTGAGGTGGAGGAAATTGTCATTAGTGCGAGCTGGAATACCAAACAGCAGGGCGATGAATGCCCTCAGCGAGGTACTCTTTCCCGCCTCGTTGTCACCGTAAATCAGGTGCAGTCCGGAATCTCCATCATCCAGGTTCAATGTTTTTTCAGTAAATTGACCATAGGCAAGCAAATCCAGGCGATCAACTCTCATCACGCTCCTCCCACAGTCAAAAGCCGGCCAATCAGCATTTGTTTGGCCTCCTCAATAAGGCGTACCATGGTGCGAGGGTCATCCAGTTTCAGGATGGAATCAGCGTCAAAGACATCTGGCGGTATTTTATGCCTGAGGGTTTCAATCACGTCCGTAAGGTTTTTAATTTTATCAGGATTTTCAGGGACTGCCATTATCTCTGCGAGCAGCGTTGCTAAATGACTGTCAGCCGTCAGCACTGAACGTAAATCCAGTTTTCCGACAACTGAATTCTCGACTCGCTCAATCCACAGGTCATGACCGGAGATTTCAGCGCCGAGAGCTCTGATCTGCTGTTTCAGCCGTTCCGGGTAAGCGGATAGTTCCTGGCAAATTTCTGTGGCACCGTCAAAACGGACACGCATCGCCACAAGCCGCCCATCTGCAGTCGCCCGCTCATCTTCAAGAACGTTTCGGGTCCGCTCGAGAACTTCCTGTAGATCTGAAACATCTGTTAAATCGACCCTGCACTGTATCCAGCGCAGAACATCCAGGGCCATGTTCGCAACCTTTATGACCCGGCCATCTTCAACCTCAACGAGCATACAGCCCTTAGAGCCGGTTTCGCGAATGTGACGCCCCTGAATGCAACCAGAAAAGACAACCCAGGGATCCCTGCAGACAATTTCCTGATTATGAACATGCCCCAACGCCCAGTATTGATAGCCTTTCGATCGTAGATCATTGAGGTCGCAGGGAGCATACACGGCATGACCTTCCCGACCATCAAGACTGGTATGAAGAAGTCCTATGTTGAAAAGTCCCCTTTCTGCGGCTCCATATCCTGCCGCCAGATTCTTGTCCACATGCTGGGTCCCGAAACTCTGACCATGAATCGCAACGGACAACTCTTCAATCCTGATTGTTTCGACCCGTCTCGTGGAGAGAATCTTCAAATTTTTCGGGCCGTCCAGGGCCTTCGTCATTTTATTGGCAGCATCATGGTTACCGGCTACCGCATAAACCGATATGTCATGTTTGCTTAACCTGCCTATCTGTTGACTGAGATATATGCCGGTACTGTAATCCTTCCAGTCACCATCATAGAGATCACCTGCCAGCAAAACGAAGGCAACATTCTCCTCGATGGCCAGATCAACAAGATTCTCAAAGGCTCTCCGACACGCACCACGAATCGCTTCCGCAGGTGCCGATTCATAGCGGGACAAGCCGCGCAGCGGGCTATCCAGATGAACATCGGCTGCATGTAAAAATTTAAACATTATTCCACCTAGCTCGATATGGAGATTAGATGAGAAGTTAACACCTCAGGAGTATGATTTTAAATCAGTCCCACGGTATAAGACACTCCCCAGACAGTAAATAAGTGCGTCTGCCGTTTTCACCCCTGGCCATGAGGTTTTTTCTCTTCTGCCATGATTGATGATTAATTCAATGCACCTGACAAAATCTTTATTAACACGTAGACCTTTTCCTGGAAACGATAAACCGAGGTATATTCACCAGGAGGCGGTGCGAAAGACGCTGTCTTTTCTTTTCAAAGGGATAAGAATTTGGTTTTATAACACAAAAAGCTAATTACTGTCTGGTAATTAGCTTTTCTTTCTGATAAACCAAAGCTATAGGGGGATAAGCCGCTGTTCCGAACCTACACCCTTCAACACTAATCTGTTAAACCACCGGCTGGTGTTGGTCGATAAAGATATAAGGCTATATTTTTACAGGAGACTTTCACTCATGAAATCAACCTCAACCCAGGTCTCTGCACTTGTTGACGTCAGCAAGCTTCCAAATCTGCCACAGACCTTGATAGAGCTGATCGACAAATGCAACAGCAACGACCGGAACCTCAGAGAAATCGGGGCGATCGTGGCCCGAGATGCCACCATAAGCGCACGTGTTCTCCAGTTATCAAACTCTGCCTTCATCGGCGCCCGCAATAAATTTACCGATATCGAGCAGGCGGCAATCTACCTTGGCATAGACACCATAAGAAACCTGGCCATCTCTGTTTCTGTGCATGAAACCTTCAGTGATCTGGATAGAATCAAGGCACTTAATATTGCAGCCTTCTGGCACCATTCCTTTCTGACTGCCGTATTGGCGAAAAAACTCGGCCAGGAAATTCATTATCATGATCCGGCCGAAGCATATCTGACCGGTCTCCTCCATGATATCGGCAAGCTTCTGCTCTACACCTCTCTTCCTGATCGTTATCCATCCATACTTGAACAGGAATACAACGGAGACAGGTTACCGGTTCTGGAACAGGACAGCCTCAGAGTCACCCATCCGCAAGCTGGCAGTTTACTAATATCACAATGGAATCTTGAGCATTCCATTAGCGATGCCGTGGGCAGCCATCATGACGATCAGAACCGCATGGCAGAACTCGACACGCTTGCCCAGCTTCTCTACACCGCAAACCGTTTCAGTAATGCGTTAATTTCAGGCCAGAATGCACCTGCTGAGGTCTCAGAGCGTCTTCTCGGAATCGACCCGGAGAATCTGCCGCCACTAATCCGGGAGGTAAAGCACGAAGTTGATCAGATAACCTCTCAATTGGGCATTAAAACAGCAGCCGCGCCTCTGGTCAGGCGCCGGCCGTCAAAACGGGCAGAAACAGACCGGCTAAACCTTTCCAAGAAAGTACAGGCGCTTTCAACCATAGGTGGGGTTGTCGACAACCTCCTGAAGGCTGATAATCTTAATCGTGTTGTGCGCATTATCGAGGAAAGCTTTCATATTCTCTTTAATATTCCCTGCTGCCTGCTTATCCTGCCCGATGCTGATTCAAAAATCATGAGAATTCACGTGTCCACCAACAATCAGCATCACGGCCATGATGAATTATCAGTTCCGGTTAACATTGGCATCAACGGGCTGCTCCATGAATGTATGCAGAACGGCACCATTCACCATACAACTGCGGAAGACACCCCTGCTGTTGATAAAATTGAAGGGCACTGCTTAAGGCTGCTCGATGCCGCAGGTCTGGTTGCGGTGCCTGTGCCGCTTGAGGATTCTGCTATGGGTGTTCTGGTAGCAGGAGTTGGTGAGGCTGAATCAGCATCGGTCCTGGAGCAGCAGGAAACCCTTACGCTACTTGCAGCCCAGGTCGGAATGCGTCTTCGGCTCGAGCGGCTAAAGCAAAAAGCTGCAGACGAGCAGGTCGCCGCCCTCACCCGAATCACACGGCAGATTGCTCATGAAATAAACAACCCCGTGGCAACCCTGCAGAATTGTCTCGTCTCACTGGGAATGAAGCTGGAAGATCGCCAGGACCTCCATGGCGACCTCCAACTGATCAGCAGTGAGATCAACCATATTGCAGAAATCACTGACCAGTTAAATGACCTTTCCTCAACAAACGGCAGAGAGAAGCATGAAACAGTAAATGTAAATACAATCGTAGAACAGGCTGCAGAATTCTACCAACAAGCCCTGCTGCCGGAAAACAAAATCACTATCCGGCTCAATCTCGATGAAAATGTTCCTGCAATAAAAACGAGCGCCATTGGTCTCAGGCAGATCGCCGGGAACCTCATTAAGAACGGTATTGAGGCCCTCAACAATTCTGGAGAATTAACCATCGTCAACAAACATTTCTGAGCCGGCAAACGAACAGAATTGCACAATTCTGATAAGTGTTGAGGACAACGGTCCCGGAACTCCAGAGGAGCTTGCAGACAATATCTTCACAGCTGGAGTTACAACCAAAGGCATCGGCCATGTCGGCCTTGGTCTTGCCATTTCCCGCAAGCTTGTCCATGAACTGGGAGGGACGATCTCATATTCATCGGGTAAAAACGTTGGTACCAGGTTTACAATATCCCTGCCCTATTCAGTTGCTCCGGCAGCTGAGGTGCGCTAAGAGAAGCCATGTTGTTAAGAGATAAAAATAACTGTAATTGTGTTGACGCCTGTCAGTGCAGAAAGTATGGTGTCGGAATTTTTAACAGCGCATTGCTGGAAAGGGTTTTAGACCCATTAATTTACAGGGATGCACGAGCATGACAAAATCCATACTTATTGTCGATGATGATAAAAACTTTCTTTTGAGTTTCAAATACATATTAGAAAAAAACGACTATACCGTCCACCACAGCCAGACAGGAAAGCAGGCCCTCAAACTACTGCAGCAGCAGCATTTTGACGCCGCCCTGATCGACCTCTACCTACCTGACGCCAGCGGCACCGAAATAGCTGATTATATCAATCAGTACTTCAGCCACATCGCCATTATCATTCTCACCGGCCAGGCAACGCTTGACAGTGCGCTCCATGTTCTCAGAAGCGGTGTTTCAGATTACCTCTGCAAACCGACACCACCTGAGATTATTCTCAACACCTTGAGACGCTGCATAGAGAACAGCAGGCTCAAGCAGGAGCTATCAATGAGCGAGCGGAGATTTCGGCAGCTCGCTGAACTTTCCTCTGAAGGGATTGTACTGATAAAAGAAAATGCTATCAGTCTGGTGAATCATCAACTCTCAAAAATGTTTGGCTACAGCGAACAGGAATTTACCGGCATGCATATTGATGACCTGCTGCCTGACTGGCAAACATCACTGATCTCGCTGCAGAATCTCAGGCATTTAGAAGAAGTTCCCGCCATAGAAAGTATCGGTAAACACCGGAGCGGGTCCGTCTTTCCGGTTGATATTCGCCTCCAGCAACTTGAAAACAGTGAACCATCGGTTCTCGCCGTCAGCATCATGGACATCAGCCAGCAAAAGAGAAATGAGCAAAAACTTCTGGAATTTCAGGATAAGCTGGCCAAATCACAGCGTATGGAGTCACTTGGCCTGATGGCAAGCCGCGTTGCTCACGACCTCAACAACATCCTCAGCGGCCTGATCAGCTACCCGGACCTGCTCCTCCAGAAAGTGGGAACGGACACCATTCTCAGAGAAGAAATCGAACTGATACGAAAATCTGGCAGGCAGGCCGGCGACCTGGTCAGCGACCTGCTTACCGTGGCGCGAGGTGCCAAATCCCGTAAAGAAGACCATCAACTCAATCTGCTCGTCAACAGTTACAGGAACTCAATTGAGTATCGTCAATTACATCAGGATTTTCCCGACCTGCAGATCGATTTCGAGCTTGATCCCACGATTCCCGCCATTTCCTCATCTGCAACAAATATAACCCAGACACTTTCAAACCTCGTGGTTAACGGAGTGGAAGCATGTGCAGACAGAGTGCCCAGAATAAGAATTCGGACAACCTTTCAGGTACTTGAAGAATCAGTGGTCGGATTCGAAATTATACCCCCCGGTTCCTATGTAATCCTGTCAGTAACAGATAATGGCACCGGCATCGCAGCTCACAGTAAAAATCATATTTTTGAACCCTTCTATTCTGAAAAGGAACTCGGCAGAAGCGGTACAGGACTCGGACTCACCATTATATGGAATACCATCAGAGATCATAATGGCTACATCAACCTTTCAACAGGTAAAAAAGGCACACGCTTTGACCTCTACTTTCCGCTGTCCTCTCATCAGAATTTCAAGCCGATATCACGCCGCGTACTGAATGAACTGTTCGGCAACGGCGAACGCATCCTGGTAATCGATGATGAAGAATTTCAACGGGAAATTGCCAGGGTCACCCTGAAGCAGCTCGGTTACAGGGTTCAGACCATCGACAGCGGTGAAGCAGCCCTTGAGTTTGTGCGATCACAATCCTTCGACCTGCTGGTCCTCGATATGGTCTTTGAAACAGGGATGAATGGCGTTGATACCTTTGCAGCCATAAAAGAAATAAAGCCCCAGCAGAAAGCGCTGGTTACTTCTGGATTTTTTGACATCTCCCAGCAGGCCAGAATATCCTCACTCGGGGTCAGCCAATATCTCCACAAGCCTTACAGTCTTGCCGCCATGGGCAGAGCAATATGTCAGGCTCTTCACCCCGGCTGATTGCACCCCCTCTTCTACTCATACACCTCCGCTTCTCTCAAAAAAACAGCCTCAGCATCCTTCTGAGACAGCGTCGGCGCTGTTATCTGCGGCCAGACAATACCTATGTCCGGATCGTTCCACCTGATCGCCCGTTCATGTTCAGGTGCATAAAAATCAGTTGCCTTGTAAAGGAAATCAGCGCGTTCGGAGAGGACAAGAAATCCATGCGCGAAACCGGGGGGAACCCAGAACATCCTTTTATTGATCTCATCCAGATGC
Source organism: uncultured delta proteobacterium (assembly GCA_963710015.1). Taxonomy (GTDB): domain Bacteria; phylum Desulfobacterota; class Desulfobulbia; order Desulfobulbales; family Desulfocapsaceae; genus MADRE3. Next base: position 137,781 of record CAVPYP010000021.1, read on the forward strand.
GCTCCTGCCCAGCGGCCAAATGTCGGGGATGAACGCCTGAGGTCAACAGCCACATCAAATACTTCGCCCGCCGTTACCCGCACAAGCTTTCCCTGGGGCTGGCGGATCTGGTAATGAAGCCCCCTCAGTACTCCTCTGTCTGATCGGGAGTGATTATCCTGAACAAACTCCAGCTCAACACCGGTTTTTTCAATCCAGGTCGAGCGATTATAACTCTCCATGAAAAAACCGCGGTCATCCCCGAAGACGTTCGGCTCGATGATCAGTACTTCCGGAATTTCAGTTCTTATCACCTTCATGCGGTACAGTGCTCCTTAAACAACCTCAGTCGCCATACATCCGGCGATAATAATCCTGATATGAACCGTCAACCACCCTATTTACCCAGCGTTGGTTGGCCAGATACCAGTCGATGGTCAGTTCGAGTCCTTCCTCGAAGGTTATCGAAGGCTGCCAGCCGATTTCGTCTCTGATCCTGGCAGCATCGATCGCATACCTGCGATCGTGACCGAGTCGGTCCTTTACAAAGGTGATCAGCGAGCGTCTGGCCTGATTACCCTCAAGCAACCCCACTTTTCTATCCAGAATATCACAGACCAGGGTGACCACCTCGATGTTCTGCTTCTCGTTATTTCCTCCGATATTGTAACTTCTTCCAGGCATGCTGCGTTCCAGCACTGCCGCAATCGCCTGACAGTGATCACCGACATAGAGCCAGTCCCTGATATTTTTACCATCACCATAGACGGGCAGCTGTTTACCGTTCATGGCATTATGAAAAACCAATGGAATCAGTTTCTCGGGAAATTGAAACGGACCGTAGTTGTTGGAACAGTTTGTGATAACCACCGGCACCCCATATGTATGGAAGTAGGCCGATGCGAGGTGGTCCGATGATGCCTTTGAGGCTGAATAAGGTGATCGCGGGTCAAAGGGCGTGCTCTCGGAGAAATAGCCGCTCTCTCCAAGCGATCCGTAAACCTCATCGGTACTGACATGTAAAAACATTTTCCGGCTGCTGTCTGCACTATCTGCTCGCCAGAACTTGCGTGCCGCCTCAAGAAGGGTGAAGGTACCGATAATGTTGGTCTGCATAAAGGCTGCCGGTCCGGTTATGGAGCGATCAACATGTGACTCTGCGGCAAAATGGACCACGGTATCAATGGTTTCCTCAGCAAACAGCTGCTCAATGAGCTGAGCATTACAGATATCACCTTTCACAAACCGGTAATTTTCATTCTCCTCAATACCTTCAAGATTTGCGAGATTTCCGGCGTAAGTCAGTTTGTCGAGATTTACGAGACGCCAGGCTGGCTGGTTTTCATGCAGCAGCCGCACAAAATTGGCCCCGATGAAACCACAACCGCCTGTAACCAGTACTACTTTTTCAGGTGTCATGTTTTTCAGTGTCTTTTCAGTTGTATTCTTAGTAAAAGAGCCTATTATTTTCTGTTTTTTCAGTGCATCTTTATACCCAGTCGACCAGAATAAGAAAAGGACATTTTAAAATCATGAGCAGCAATCTAGAGAAAGAAATTGCCAGACGTCGGACATTTGGCATTATCAGTCACCCCGATGCCGGCAAGACCACACTCACCGAGAAATTGCTGCTCTTTGGCGGTGCGATCAACATGGCCGGTGCCGTCAAATCCCGCAAGGCTGAGCGGCATGCAACAAGCGACTGGATGGCTATCGAACAGGAGCGAGGAATCTCAGTCACTACCTCAGTAATGAAATTTACCTACAGGGATTTCGAGGTAAACCTTCTCGATACTCCTGGCCATCAGGATTTCTCTGAAGATACATACCGGGTTCTCACTGCCGTTGACTCCGCTGTTATGGTTATAGACAGTGCCAAAGGGGTCGAGACCCAGACAGAAAAACTGATGGAAGTATGTCGAATGCGGAATACACCGCTCATAACCTTCATTAACAAACTTGATCGTGAGGGCAGGCCCCCCCTTGAGCTGCTTGATGAAATAGAAGATAAGCTGCAGATCGAGTGTACACCGCTCTCCTGGCCGATCGGCATGGGAAAGAGTTTCAAAGGTGTCTACAATATATTTCGCAGCGAACTCCAGCTGTTCACGCCGGGAGCTGAGACACGCGACCAGAAAAGAGTTACCATAAACGACCTGGCTGATCCGCTGCTCGATGAACTTCTTGGCAATCAGGCCGACGAGCTGCGGGACGACATCGAGCTCCTGGAGGGCGCCGCCAACCCGCTTGAACTCGATCATTATTTAAACGGCGGTCAGACACCCGTTTTTTTCGGAAGCGCCATCAACAATTTCGGTGTACGGGAGATGCTTGATACGTTCGTCGAGATGGCCCCCTCACCCGGCTCGCGCAAGGCACTCTCAAGAACTGTTGACCCGTCCGAAACGGATTTTTCAGGCTTTGTTTTCAAGATTCAGGCAAACATGAATCCGGCCCATCGTGACCGGATCGCCTTTTTGAGAATCTGCTCCGGTACCTTTAAAAAAGGCATGAAGGTGAGACATCACCGTATCGGTAAGGATATTAATCTCGCCAACGCCACCATTTTCATGGCCCAGGACCGCGCCAATATTGAAGAAGCCTGGCCCGGAGATATAATCGGCCTTCATAACCATGGTACCATTAAAATAGGCGATACCTTTACCCCGAAAGAACCGTTAAAATTTACCGGCATTCCAAACTTTGCACCTGAACATTTCCGCAGAATAATCCTGAAAAACCCCCTGAAAATGAAGCAGCTGCAGAAAGGTCTGATCCAGCTCGCCGAAGAAGGTGCCATTCAGGTTTTTCGACCGTTGATTGGCGCTGACTATATAATGGGGGCCGTTGGCGTTCTTCAGTTTGAGGTAACCATGGCACGATTAAAAAATGAGTACAGCGTTGATGCCATCTATGAGCCAGTCAACTTCCAGGCGGCGCGCTGGGTGCACTGTCCGGATAAAAAGAAGTTTTCAGAGTTCGAACGCTCAAACAAGGCCGCTCTGGCTCATGATTCAGAGGGATTCCTTACCTACCTTGCGGCAAATGAGTGGATGCTGAATTTCTTTATGGAAAAATGGCCGGATATTGACTTTCAGAAAACCAGAGAAAATATTTAATCGGCTGTAAATATCCGGGCCCACAGGGCCTGTTGTTCAATTCCCATTGGCACGTAGCTGAGCACCCTGAAATGGGCCGTATAAGGAGTTTGAACTGAGTTTTCAAACTCCCGGCAGATTTCAGGGCGCGCAAGGTGCCCGAAGGGCCGAGTGACACGGGTGTGTCCTTTCTTTTGGTTCTTTTCTTTGGGCAAACAAAGATAAAGAACAGAAAAAATCTATTGCTGGCTGAGCCATTTTTCTCTGACCTGCCCGAAAAGCCAAGTTTTAACTGATAGAATAAAAAAGGCCCCCTATCACATTTCAGCGACAGGGGGCATTTCTATATCCCATGGCCCTTTCTGCAGCTTTTATTCTACAGCGAGCGAGGCGGGATTCGGGGCAATAAAAAGATGTACTACTGCAGCGGTGGGCCCTCTTTTATGCAGTTTATGGTATTATCAGCGACCTCGATTATCTCCCGTTCATTAAAAGCCAGTTTCTTGAAGACCTGGGCATTGGGAACAAGGCGCCTGGTACTGCCGTTGACACGGTAAACCTTGCGATCAGACCCGCGGATCAGAAATGCGGTCTTCGGCATACTATCGAGTTGTTGCTTTGAGATTTTCACGTTACGAGTCTTCTTCTTCCATAACCCCATGCACTGATAGACCTCAGGTGAGGGGACAAGTGAAGCATAACCGTTGACATAGATATAATAGCCCGGTGCCCCTTCTACGTTGAGCACCATGCCATTTTCCAGGCCAGCCGCATTGACGATACCGGCAGCAAAAACGCTTATAACCAGTAACAGTAATCCATTTTTCAACATGTTCATAACCCACTCCTTTGCCTTTTACCTGAATAAGTCTTTATTCAAATCCGTTTGGAATAACATTTCAATCGCTACCGACAGGGATCCTGTCACCATGGAAGGAAAAAAATCATAGAACCCAAGCGGTCAGTTAGGATCGAATCCTTCAGATCAGTTTATCTGCCGACGGCGCAAAATGTTATCATAATGGCACCTACTGTCAAGAATATCGCAAACAGATAGAGTATTTTTTAAAAAATATCTTCAAAAATTGGTGATTTGCCATTTAATGCAGCATTCAACACAGACCAGAGAAAGGTGGAGAAATGACTGGAACTGTAACGTGACAGGAACTGTGTCAATCCAGGCAACAGGCAATTTTCTTCCTTTGGCAGGAAAAACTGGCTAATAAATTGATTTTACATCGCTATATCCAGAATCATGGATTCATAGCGAGTATACTTGTATTTTCTTAACAACTCTTCATAATTGATAATTATTTGGCGTAAATCGTTAGGTGTATTTTTTATGATTTTACTCCTCGTATCCGCCGGTTTGGTTCCAATGAAATGGTAAATTTTCTCAAAGAAATTCCCTTCGTCAAAGAGCATATCCTCATAACATAAGCGCAAGGTGGGATTGTTTATGATTTGTATGTAACCATCAAGCCAATCCTCAATTTGCTCCCTCCATTTAATTTTTGCATCAAATTCATCGAGATCCAAGACAAAGGGACCTGGTCTCTGAGCCTCATTATCCAGATTCCATTTACTTGTGGCATCAAATAGCCGCTGAGCATTAATTTCAGAGACCACTAATTTGACGATATTTCTTCTGGTCATATGAATGATTTTTATATTGTTCTCTCTTATGAATTGAATAAACGATCGTTTGTCTATGACATCATCAAGTTTTGTTTTAAAGCCAATTGACCTAATCGCATTATCATCGATTTGAGCATAGAAACGTGCCAACCAATCTTTTTGTTTCTGAGAATATTGGGATAGTTCATTTTCAGGAATCTGGAATCCCCAGCCACCCCAAACTTCAGGTTCCATCTTAACATCGGGGTGGGCATTTACTCTTTCCGTAATATAGGTGGTTCCTGTTCTCCCCTGGAAAAGAAGAATAAATTTGCATCTTTTTTGGTTGCCCAGTGTTTTTTTACAAAATAGTTTCTCGATGAATATTGGTAACATGGAGATAGTCTCTACCTATAGTTTTATAATTATAATTATCCGTTATTATTCTAAAGAATACCACGCTTGATTGATGTCAGGGGTCGGTTGGGTAAATCAGTCTTATGTGAATGAGTAAGCTACCAGAATACGACAGGAATCTCTAATCTATTAGGCGAACGGATAAACTTCTCAGGAGGACAATTTCCACTCACCTAATTGACAAACGACCCATTGTTCTGTCTTGACCGCATTTAGAGTATAACGTACCAACATAAAAACTGATGAAAATACTATCATTCGGTCATTGACATCCTGTCTTCTCCGGCAGGCATGATGACAGTAAATTTTCCTCCCGAACTTGTATCATTGGTCGCTTCCAAAACCGGAATATACTCCATGGCACACAATTCCGGTCTCATGTATCTTGCCTAAGGGATGCTATTAGCAGTTGTGGCACAATATCTGCATGTATTAAATGTAGTTCGTTTCAATGAGTAAGCGCTCTACTTTTGAGAGATAAACCGTGAATGCTGCGTACAGTAGCAGATTTGTTGAAATCCTTAGAAAAAGTACACGGATGATGCGGCGGAATAACTCGCCAATTGCAAAATAACCAGCAGTGCAATAAGTGAACAAAAGTGACATTGAAAATGATGAGTGACAAAAACTGTCTTATGTCGAGGTCAAAAAGTGGACGGCGCATCGCAATAGGAGCTGTCGTTTTGGCCTTAAGTTTTTCTGCGACGTCGGCCATTGCCGGTTACGGAGATCAAATCAATGGATATCCCAACCAGCAGGAGAGAGAACTCCATCTGGCGACCAATCTGGTCCGAACAGCACCGCAGGAGTTTCGAGATACCTATATCGGCTCGTACAACATCCTGCTCCCGCAAAACTACCCGCCAGTCAATCCGATATATCTCAATCATGATTTGAATCAGGCTGGACGGGTTCATGGTGAGGACATGGCAGCAAACTGCGGGCTCTCACATAATTCTTGCGACGGTACCTTGTGGTCGACCAGAATTAAATCCTACTACACTGACAGTGGCTGGATAGCTGAAAATATCGCCACAGGAAGATCCACCGGGTTTTCAACTGTCATCCAGTTTCTGCGAGATGATGTAAGTGGTACGCCTGCAGCTGACAACTCAAGCAGCGATGGACACCGAAAAAACATTATGAACGACCGCTATGCGGACTTTGGTCCCGGCTACGCCTATAGTTCCACGCGGCCCTGGTACCATTTCTGGGTTCAGGACTTTGGTGGCGGATCTCCACCATATTATGCCATTGCCTCGGGGAGTCATCTCTATCTTGCCGCACAGACAATCTCCTTTATGGCAGTTTTCCATGATCCTGATGGCGACGCGCCTCAGTCTGCACAGGCTGTCATCAACGGGGTAGCCCATAATATGAGCCACCATCTCGGAAGCCCATCACGCGGCTCCTATCTGCTGAACCTCCCGGACGACAATAACTGTCGTGACTACTACTTTCAATTTCTGGATGCTGATGGTACCCGCTGGCGTTTTCCGGAAACGACTGAATTATCAAATAATCCCGGACAGAAATGTTACACCCCAGCAAAACTGGCAGATGCTGTCTTGGCATTGCAGGTGGTTTCAAACAGTCTGTCAAATCCAGATGATGCTTCTGGAATCATTGACCAGGATGAGGATGGGAAAATAGGATTAACAGACGCTATCATAACGCTCAGAACGCTATCTGGGATCTAACAATTCATTGCTGTTGAGGGTAAGAAGGGGCGATAAATCGTGACTAATCCATATCATCTATCTACTGGCAGCTTTTGATAAACTATTTTTTAAAAAGATTTTGTAGCAATTTTCCGGCCTGATCAGTTATCTGTTTTTTCCCAGCCTGTATAACGAGATCTTTGAGTGCCGCCTGAACCACATCTTTCCTGACCGCTGGTTTTGAAACGGTCCCACCAATTGGCACAGATATGGAGGTTCCTTCCAGGTATTTATAGGCATCAGCGCCGACCATTCGCTGGGTCACCGGAATCTGAGCAATATAGTCAAGACTCTTGTCAAAACCTATCGATCCGGAAAACATAAGGGAATGGTCTTTTACAAGAATTTCAAGCGGGGAACAGCGAATACGATCATTTTCACCGATGCATTCCATGGGCTGATCTCCAATGGTGATTTCACGCTCTTCCACCTTCATTACTTCGAGCAATGGTGTGAGCAATCCTCCGGCTCGCAGTGTGACCTCGTTGAATGTGATCATAGAGCTGAACGTTGCATTTTTGCGTTCTGCAGCTCCCATGGGCCATTTGAAATAGCGTAAACCAAGATCCAACGTTCCTTGTGAAACGGCCGCACCGATGAAAATTGGGTGCAACTGAGCCAGAAGATCTCTGGACATGTCTTCGCTAAAGCCGACACCAGTCAAGACCAGATTGTTTTCCGGTATTGAAATAACCGGGGGCTCGGTTGAAAAGTCGATTGCCGGCTGCAGGGACATCTTACCGTTATTCACCGTCCCTTGAATATCAATCTCAGCTCTTCCTTTGGCGAGTTTAATTGGCATTTCCAGAGATTCAACAAGCAGCCCAGAACTGTGTATCTTATCGGCATGAAAAGAGGTGACGATCTCGGATCGTTTTGGAATGTCGACCCACTTGCCGTCCAGGGACGTTGCCTCGATGGAAAATGGTATTTCTGAGGCCCCGGTCATCTCCAGCTTTAATTCGCTCAAACTTCCTATATAGCTGCTTATAGCCTCCAGATCGAGTTTCATTGTCCCTTGCGCTTTCAGAACACGCTCTTTGTTATCCGGATTGATTGTGCCGGTTGCCTTGAGGGAAACTGGGGATGAGGATAGTTCCAGTTTATTTATGGCAAATTTTTGTTCACTGAGGCCTCCATTGAGGTCAAGCAGCACTTGTATTGTCTTCTCTGAAAGCGGCTTCTTGTCTGGCAACGAAAGCTCAAATGGCGCTATGACGCCATTTATCTTAACAAACTGCTGTTTTGCATCAATCAGATCGGTATCGATTTTCAAACTGGTTTGACCGGCGATTGAGGTCCCATCAGGTAATTTAAGTATGTCGGCTAAGAAGACTGCCAACCTGCCAAGCTCCAGGTCGATGCTGCCCTTGGTTCTTATTCCATTTTGCAGATTGCTCCAGTCGTTGAGCTCAAGTTCTTGAAGGGTTATGTTCCCTGTGGTCGTCTGCAATTCAAAGGGTTTCAGGGCAGCAGCTTTTTTCTCCAGATTGACGGAACCGCGAGTTGTCAATTGTACCTTTTTATCACTCAGGGTCAGTTCGCCTTTTTCAATCAATAGATCAGTGGCGCTGGCAGTGGTTTGATCCAGTTCAAGTTTACCCGCCTCGAAGGATAATTGCGTATCAATATCGGCAAGACCAGAAAGGCGGATATCTTCGGGGAGCATCCCCACCGTCTTTAATAGTCCTGAAAGCGCTGAGAGATCAACAGAGCCATCGTAAATCAGACGCTCTATGGCTGGCTGATTTTGAGGAGTGGTCAGCTCCAGACGCTCAAGGTTGATTTGGCCTGCGCCCAGCCAGGTCTTATAGCCCAGTTTGGATTCACGCAATGTAGGTGTTGAGCCCGCTTTATCGATCTGTAACCGTGATCTCACACTGACTGTTGCGTCACCTTTGGGTGCAAGTGTATGCGGGCCATTTTTTAGTGAAAAATCAGCAATCTCTATGCTCCCCTCAATGACAGCTGATTGCTGCTCCTGGGGAGTAATATCTAGCTTCATGACAAGCGTGCCGGCCCCCACCCATTTTTCCGGTAGAAAGTTGCCAATTATCGCTGAAACACGGGCGAGATCGAGATCAGCTCCTATGGTCGCCCCGACTGGTTTTGTCAAATCGGACCAATCGGCAACGGTAAGGGTTGAGACAGCGATTGCTCCTGAACTGCTTTTCAGGTTTACTGGCTCCAAGGCAATTTTTCGCTCCCCAAGGTGAATCGTTCCTGCGGTGGTCAGTTTCAACTGTTGGTCTCGAGCAATCTTGCTGCCCTGGCTCACGAGGAATTCAGTCGCCTCAAACAGGACATGATCCAGCTGCAGCTGGCTCTGCTTAAGTGAGCCTTGCGCCTCTATTTTGGCCTGGCCTGCGAGTTTGGTATCCTGCGGCAGTGCCTTTAAACACCTGCAGCAGTGAGGTGAGGTTTTTCAGGTTAAAGGTGAGCGCTGCATCCAGGCCGTCAAACTGGAGGCTGTTTTGTCCGGAGGCAGGCGAAAACGTTGCCAGTTTGATTGATCCGTCACCAACCAATGAAGCAAATTCAACGGTCGTGTTGAGCATTTCCTGCGGCTGCATTTCCTGATCAAGCCGCAGATCGGAGGACATATCTGCCGTGAAAGTGTGACGAGGGGCGATAATGGTATCATTCTGCTGGAGCACAAAATCGGTGATGCCGACAACGGCCGATGCCGATCGCAGTTCAGTAGATTTTGTATCCACCTGCAGGTTCAAATCCATTTTACCGCTCGATTTCCAGCCATCAAGCTGGATGAATTTTTCAATCTCCTTCAGAGCCTCGCCGATATCGGCAGCCAATTGAATCTTCATCTGGTTGATATCACCTTGACCGGTGCCATTTAGAAAGGCCGATTGTACGGTGAAATTATCAAGTTGGAGCCCCTCAGAACTCTGGGTACCCCTGGCTTCGATTCTGACAGGAGTATCCCAGGCAAGTTTTTTGCCGCCGGCACCCCCCTGCAGATGATCGAGACGGGCGCTGCCCTCAAAATGAGTGTCTTTGCCCGTGGCGCGCACCTTCATACTGAGATCAACCGTACCATTTGAAACGGTGGTTCCCTCTTTGAGGCTCAAGGTACTGGGAAATTGAGCAAACAGTTGTTTCAAATCGATCTCTGCAGTGCTGGAAATATCCTTGTTCCCCTGAGATTCTAAGGTGCCGGTGAGCGCTGCTGTTGCCAAAGAAGAGGTCAATGTCAATCGGTTTATCTTCACCGTCTTGGCCGTCTGCTCAGCATCAATTTCCAGTGCTATACCGTCAAGCGATGGTGTATCTGACTTGAGCGGCCCGCCCTGCAGTTTGAGTTGCTGGGTTGAGAGAGTTCCCGTTAATTGGCGGGTTGTTGCCTCACTCCCCGACAGGGAAAGGCGCCCATTGAGTTGGCCACTTCCGGTTGGTGTATCAGCTATATGGTTCAAAAAAGTGAGCAAATCAGCTATCTCCCAGGTGCCGATATCGAGCGTTGCTTGAGCTTCAATCTCTTCCAGAGAGGGACTTCCTCCTGCTGGCAGGGTGATGGTACCAGAGCCCTTCACCTGGCCGGCGCTGTCACCTGACTGAAAAGCAAGCTGATATTCCAACCGCTTGTCAGGACCGTCAAAATGCGTCTGGAGTGTGAGATCTTTAATTAGCGCAGTCTCCGTGCTATTCGGATAAAGGGCGTGCAGTGCACCATCACTGACAACGATATCGCCGTTTAATGGAGGGAGTATAAAATGGCCGACACTCTCTGCAGATTTGTCTGGCCCTTTACTCGCAGCGTCCTGTCCGGTTTCCTCTGGAATTTTAGACGCCCGAGCAGAAGGGTCTTCGGTCTTGGACCCCGCCAATTCAGATTTTTCCTGCAGATACAGATACGCCACAGGTGATTTAACATCTATTCTACCCAGCTCTTTACGGTTGACGGCAAAAGCGAGGAGACCCTTTGCAGTACTCAGTTCTGCCACCTTGACAACGATACCGTGCTGACGATTGTCATAGGAAATGGTGCTGCCCTTGATACCGCTAAGCCAGCTTACCGACAATGTCTCAAAATCGATGGTTCCAGGCAGCCGGTCGTTGATCGCCTGCTTGATTTTATTTCCAGCCCAGTCTGTCGAGACCAGATTGGGAAGAAGAAACAGAACAACAAGTGCAGCAAGAAATAATCCTGCCAGAGCTGCCCAGATGATAGATTTCTTTTTCTTATATCGTGTGTTTTCTGCCATGACAGCCGCTCTCCGTTTTAATCGGTATTTGTTGAGTTAGTTCCCAGTTCTATAAAATGATCATTATTCCAGCAAGGTAAAGGCCGGAAAAGAGAGGAGGGAAAATAGGACAGAAATAGAATGAACCTCAGCAAAAACGCTGAAACCCTTGTTCTTAATGCTGGACGAGGCAAAATCCGAACCCGCGGCCTTCGGGCACAGATCCTTTTAGGTGCTTTGCTTATCCATGACGAGCCCCTGCCGATTCAATAGATCGTTTTCGCAAACCATGGTTACAACGTAGTACCATTATAATCCCTCTAAAAACAACTTTCAAATCAGCCATATACAGATATCTGAAGCTTCGGTGTTAAACGTATCTCCGATTTTTTAGACCGTGCAGTCGTAAACATTGTTGCCGATTGGAGGGCTGTTTTTGGTGTTCCGACCCCATAACATATAAAAGTATATGACAATCAGGCAATAATACCTGTCCTGCAGCCGGGCATGGTTATTGCTACTGTGTGGCATAACAGAGCGATACAGAAATCAATTGATAAAACAGGCTGAACTTCGGCCAGAACACCATCGTGTAACAATTCAATAAGCTCGTTAATCGGCAACGCCAGTCAGTTCAGCTGTTTTTAAAGAAAAAATGTTTGCAATAAGGAGGTCTCATGAGGATTGGCAGAAGAAGATTCCTTAAGTATTGCGTTGGCTCAGCAGCAGCTTTGAGTCTGCCAATGTCGGTACTTGGCAAATTGGAGGAAGCGCTTGCGGCTGGTACCGAATTACCCAAAGTCATCTGGATCAATGGCGCCAACTGTACCGGTTGTACGGTATCACTGGCCAACTTGTTCAGCAGCACCGGTCCTGCCGATATCGCCGATTTGCTGCTCAACACTATCAGCCTTGAATATCACACAACCTTGATGGGTGCAGCCGGCGATCTTGCGGTCCAGCAATTGAAACAGGCCGCCGAGGGCAGCTATGTCCTGGTTGTTGATGGCGGCATTCCAACGGCATTTGGAGGTCATTCGTGCTTGTTGTGGACGGATCAGGGTCAGGAAGTAACGGCCATGGAAGCAGTTCAGACTTTAGCTCCCAATGCTGCAGCAGTTCTGAGCGTCGGAACCTGTGCAAGTTATGGTGGAATTCCTGCCGGCGGCCCCAATCCCACCGGTATTGTCAGCGTCAGTGAATTGATTGGCTCCCCGACCATCAATATTCCAGGGTGTCCGACCCATCCCGACTGGGTAGTCTGGACAATCGCCAGTTTGCTGGCCGGGGAAATGCCCTCTCTGGATGCATGACAACCGACCGTTGCAGTTTTTTCGGAGGAAAGTTCATGACCGGTGCCCGTATGATGATGGAATTGAAGCGAAAACGTTTGGCATCAGAAATGCCTGCGTGGAAGAATTGGGTTGTAAGGGCGAAAAAACCAGAGGAGATTGTCCTGCCCGCAAATGGAACAACGGCACTAATTGGTGTATCGGCGCTGGTGGAATCTGTGTTGGCTGCACTGAGAGCGGTTTTCCGGATCAGTTTGCCCCATTCTACAAATTAGAATACAGCTATTCACATTATAACAAGCCGCCACCGCCACACCCAACTCCGGGTGGAAACGGAGATGCTCTCCGATACGCTCAACAGCCTGCGCATCATCACCGGTCAAAATACTGAAGCCGGTTGGGTTGGCCCAGATGTCAACAATGATGGAAAAACCGGTCTGGCAGAGGCGATTTCGGCTCTTAGAGACGCCGCTTCGCAATGAGCGGATATGCCTAAGTGCAGCGGCACAAAGAGGAATGATGCAACGATGAGATGGTCATGCTTGAAAATATCTGTCGCATAATGCGGACAGTTCATCAATGAATCCGGAAAGATATGCTGTGTTAACGTCGAGTTCTGTCAACGAATTGCTCGAACTAACGTCTTTTACAGCATGCTAAGGCGTTGGCATCAAGAACGTGTTCACAGACAGAGAGACTAATACACTCATGGAGCACGGTTCACAAGTATAGAAAATGCAGTCATCGCCAGCCAATGAGTTTCTGATGAATACAGGAGGTTTATAGTGCAAACGGTAACCATCATGGATCCCGTCACCAGGATCGAAGGTCACATGAAAGTAGAGGTCGTTATAGACAGCAACGGCGGGCAGCAGCAAGTAGTCGATGCCCGCTGCACCGGTACACTTTTTCGTGGTTTTGAAACCCTGCTTAACGGCCGCAACCCGCTAGACGGACCAATTATTACCCAGCGAATCTGTGGGGTCTGCCCGATATCACATGGGCAGGCAGCGGTGCAGGCGTTGGAGAATGTTTCCGAATGGCTACCGTCGGCCAATGCCAGGTTGCTGCAGAAATCTGACGCTTGGCGCGAATTTTCTGCAGTCGCATATCCTGCATTTCTATCTGCTTGCTGCATTGGACTATGTTAATGGACCCGAAGCATCCCCGTGGGCACCGGGCTGGCAGGTGGACATTCGTGCAGGTCTGGACGGAGTTGCCGCCAATCTGCCGGCTGCTATTCAGGCACGGCGGGAGGCGCATGAGATGGGCGCCGTCTTTGGCGGTCGTATGCCAACCTCAAGCAGCTTTATTCCAGGCGGCTTCACCATGACGCCAACCTCCCAAGATATCGACCGTTTTCGCCAGTATTTGAATAAGCTGACAACGTTTATACAGAACACCTATATGCCTGATGTTCAGCAAGTCGGCCAGGTATACAATGATTATTTTCAGGTTGGAGCAGGCTGCAAAAATCTGATGGCATACGGTGTGTTTGAAATGGATAATGCCAGCACCGAGAAACTGCTTTCGGGAGGTTATGTAGAAAATGGTGCGACAGGCGCGGCAGAGAGTTTTGCTACCAGTGAAATTACCGAATCGGTTAAATATTCCTGGTATGCAGATGACTCAGGCAACCTGACACCAGCCTACGGGCAGACTCAGCCCCAGTACCCTAAAAACGATGCATATTCATGGCTTAAGGCACCGCGGCTTTACAACAAGCCGTTCGAGGCCGGACCGCTGGCGCGCATGTGGGTTAACGGCGATTACCAGAACGGCATCTCGGTAATGGACCGACACGTAGCCCGGGCTCAGGAAGCCAATAAGGTCGCTGAAGCCATGTCCCGGTGGCTGGATGAACTGGCCCCCAATCAAAGAGCCTATGACGACACCTTCGATCAGCGTTCAGGTTTCGGTATCGGGCTGTCGGAAGCGCCGCGCGGGGCACTTGGCCACTGGATCGAAATTACTGCTGGCAAAATATCCAAATACCAGGTTATCACGCCAACCTGCTGGAATGCTTCACCGCGCGACGACAGGAATATCCCCGGACCGATGGAGCAAGCCCTGATCGGTATCCCGATCGAAGACCCCAGTCAGCCCATCGAGGCGTTGCGCGTTATCCACTCGTACGATCCTTGCCTGTCATGTGCGGTGCACATCATTCGACCCGACAGGAAACCGCTGGTCATTCACCCCAGGAAATAAACGGAGCCTGCGGTGCAAACACTGGTAATGGGACTTGGTAACGAGTTGTTGGCTGACGAAGGTGTCGGTGTGCATGCAGTCCGGCACCTTCAACAGGCACAGTTGCCGGCCGAGGTTATCGTTCTGGAAGTGGGCACGGCAATACTCAACGTTGTATCAGAGCTGGAGCATGCTGAGCACATCATTGTCATTGATGCGATGAAAGGTGGTGAATTACCGGGAACCGTTTACAAGGTTGCTCTTGACGAATGCAAGGGGAATATGCAGATAGCCTCACTGCACGGTTTTGATATCTTTCGGGTTCTCGCCCTCGCAGGTCGTTCCGACATTCCTCCGGTAACGGTTTTTGGAGTAGAACCCATGCGGATCGACTGGTCCATGAGACTATCGTCCGTTGTGGACAAATCCTTGCCAGCGCTGCTTGAGGCAGTGATAAGAGAACTGAAAAACGAACCATCAGGCCCAGGTGTGAGCTTGGAGGTAATAAATCAGGAAGCCTCATCTAAATAGCCTACTTTTGGGAGCCAAGCTTCAGGAACGAACAATAGGGATTGAGGACTTCCTGATAATCAGGTTTGTTTGAGTGTCCACTCTTTTATGGAAGGATCAGTTTATCTGGATTTGTTCCTAAGGTGTTTGAGCCCCGGTAGTAGCAACATAAACAGCATAAACTGATTTTGTTGCTGTAATGAAAAGACGATTTTTACGGACGCCGCCAAACGTTAGGTTGGAAACCATCTGCGGAATTTTTATTTTTCCCAAAGCCATTCCGTCTTTGTCCAGGCAGAGAACTCCATTTTGGCAACTGGTCCAGACGTTACCGTAGATATCGACTCGAAAACCATCGGGTACACCTGGCTCAATTTCACAAAATACCCGCGATTTCGAGAGGGCTATTCATTTCCGATACATCCATGGCACGGATATGGTGCGGTCCTTCGGGGTCATGGCTCCGGCCACTATCAGCGATGTATAGAGTCTTTTCATCTTCTGAAAAGGCCAGACCATTGGGTTTGACAAAATCGTCAGCAACAACTTTTACTACAGCCGTCTTGGGGTCGACTTGATAAACATAACGGCCATCTTGCTCCATGTCGGCTTTAAAGCCTTCATAATCAGACATAATTCCATAATCTGGGTCGGTGAACCATATCGTACCGTCCGATTTTACCACAACATCATTGGGAGAATTTAGTTTTTTGCCGCTGTAACTGTCAGCAATAACTGTTAAAGACCCGTCCGGTTCAGTGCGAATCACACGGCGCCCGCCGTGTTCGCAACTCACGAGACGCCCTTGCCGGTCTCTTGTATTGCCGTTGATAAAATTGGTTTCCGTCCTGAAAACCGACACTCCGTGACCTTCTATCCAGCGCAATAATCGCCGATTGGGAATATCACTCCAGATCAGTGAAGAGTGATCATTGAACCAAACGGGACCTTCCGACCACCGGCAGCCATTGTAGAGCTCTTCGACATCGGCAATGGGAACCGTCAGATCATAAAAGCGCTTGTCAAAATATTCGTATGAATCTCCAATGAGTGCCATGACTCCCTCCACCAATTAATGCTGAGGTTTATCCCCTCCAGCAGTTGTAATAACAACGATGATTATCAGACCAGTCAGGATCAGACGCAGGCCTGCAGTTACTCCTAAAGTGTTCAGCATGGTAACAAGGAGAAACATGAATAGCGCCGCACCCCATATGCCTGGCACATTTGATTTTCCACCTGCAATAGATGTCCCTCCGATAACGACAACAGCGATCGAGGCCAGGAGATATTCCTCTCCCATGTTTAATGAGGCTCCGCCTGAAAATCCTGCCAGGACCAGGCCACATATACTTGCCAGTAAGGCACTCAGTAAGTATGTTGCAAAACGAATTCGTTCCACTTTGATGCCGGCAAGCCAGGCTGCCCGCATGTTTTGGCCAATTGCCAGAATTGATCGACCATACAATGTTCGGTGAAGGACAATAGAAAAAAACACCGACATTGCGATCACGAACATGGCCAGTACCGGAAAACCCAACACCTTCATAGTCGCGAAATCTGCCAACAGCGGCGGAGGCTTGATCTTCAACCCTCTTCCATAGGCAATTGCAGTGGACAATATTAGAAAACTTGAAGACAAGGTGGCAATAATCGGTGGTATTCTCAGTATTCTTATTAACGAATAGTTGACTACTCCCACCGCTAATCCACACCCCAGCGCAACAATAAGTCCTACCAGCAGCATTTCGTTGGAACCATCCATTATTTTCATGGTAACGGCTCCGGACAAAGCGATATTAGCTGGAATTGATAGATCTATATTACCGGGACCGGTGGTAATGACAAACATCTGGCCAATGCCGACAATTACGGTGAACGTAGCAAAGGACAATGCCGCAGTTAGAATATCGCCAGCGCCCTGTCCCCTGGTAAAAGAAATGGTTACCAGCCAAACTATGAGGGTTCCCATATAAGCCCATATCCATGGTTTTTTAAAAACTCGCTGCAAGAGAAATGTCTTTGCTGCCATGACCTAAGCCCCTTTTCTGTTTATCAGTGTCCTTAAAGCCAGCACGATAATGAGAATTGCGCCTTGAGCTCCAATCTGCCAGTCCGGTGAGATTTTCATGAAAATCAGAAAGGATCCGGTCAGGGTCAGGGTCAATGCACCCAGGACTGCACCTATGGGAGAGACACGCCCCCCCACAAACTCCCCACCCCCCAGGATGACGCCTGCAATGGAGTAGAGGGTATAGCGGTCGGCAATATGAGCATCAGCTGCTGATGTCAGTCCGATCAGCGATAAACCAGATAAAACCCCAAAAAATCCTGCCACCGCATACATCATCATTTTCGATTTCAGCAGAGACCAGCCTGCTCTGGCAACGGCCTTGGGGTTGCCGCCGGTTCCTCGGAGAACAGCACCATAACTGCTGTGCATCAAGCCCCTGTGTACAACAAGGGCGAGGGTCAGAGCTGCAATGATCGGCAGTGGCACCAATGGGAACTTGAACCCCATAATTGCCTTGATCCAGATCGGAGCGGTGCCGCCTGGCGTCGGCAGAATGATTACAGCTATGCCCAGCCATACGAAAGACATTCCCAGTGTCACCACGATTGAAGGCAGGTTGCGCCAATAAACCAAGGCGCCCAATCCTGCATAGACCGCAATGCATCCGACAAGTGCACAAATGCCCAGCAATGGACTGTTTGCCAGCAATGTCGCCCCAATACAGGCGGTCAATCCGACGAATGGTCCGATCGATAAATCGAGATCGTTAACCATGATGATATGCATCTGTGCTATGGTAGCCAGTGCTATGGGTACGGCATATTGCAGCATGAGATTGAGGCCAAAATAACTCATGGTGCGAGGCTGGATGTAAAAGATTGCAGCCAGCAGAACCAGCAAGGAAGCTGCGGGTAAGGCGCTGCGCAGAAACTTCGGAGAACTTAGATAGTGCCACATGGCTATGCACCTTTCTCGAATGATGACTGCAGCACTTTTTCTTCTGTCAATTCGTTCCGAGAGAGTTCTGCAACGATTCTGCCTTCTCTGAATATGTAGATATAATCGCAGTTACTCAACTCATCTTTTTCTGTTGTGTACCACAAGAACGTGCGTCCATTTTCAGATTCACTGCTGATCAAGTCATACACCTCATGTTTGGTACCGATATCAACGCCCCGCATAGGATCGTCCATCAGGACGATTTCGGCATCTGAGCCAAGGGCTCGGGCAAATAACGCTTTCTGTTGGTTGCCCCCAGAAAGAGATAGTATATTGTCATCCATATCCGGGGTCCTGATTTTGATCTTGTCTTTCCATTTCTCAGACATGGCACGTTCTTGGGATGAATCTATCATGAATCTTTTGACCATGTTTTTTAACGAGCGGACACAAACATTCTGACCGATCGACCAGAGATGAAAAATGCCGTCTGTCTGGCGATCACCAGCGACCAGAGCCACCGGACCCTCAACGGCAACTTTGTCAGTACGCTTTTCTTTCATTGCTGCATCGTAGATCTGAATGAGCATCTTGGCCTGGCCATGGCCTGCCAAGCCCGCTAATCCTACAATTTCTCCTTTATGGGCGAGCAGTTCTATGCCTTTTTCCTGATAGACATCTCGGGCACGAACCATCAGAGGAGTGTCATCACGAGCCTTACCTGAACGCGCCTGGGAAACCGATCCTTCCTCCCCTATTTTACTCCCCATAGCTGCCACCAGACTATCTCTGGTAAATTCACCCGCTGGCTTTTCTGCAACCACTTTTCCATCTTTCATGACCAGAATGCGATCAGAATAATTGAGAACCTCGCCAAGGAGATGAGAAATCAGGATGCAACTCTGGTTCTCTCTCACAACTTTTCGTACATGATCCAGAAGCTGTTTTGCAGTGACAGCATCTAGCGACGAAGTAGGCTCATCGAGGATTACCACATGCAACGGTTCGTCAGTAACCGTAAATGCCCGGGCAATCTCGACCATTTGCCGTTTAACGATCGATAGGTCACCGACCACATCGTCCGTGGAGATGCCATGACCAGGAAAGACTTCATTGAGCTTTTCCTTTATAAGTCTTCGCGCGCGCTTCTTCCAGCCGAAACCTTTCAAAGCTTTATGTAGAACACGAACGTTCTCAGCAACAGTCAGATTCGGACAGAGAGACAGTTCCTGGAACACACACCTAATGCCGTTTTTTTGAGCCTGTCTTACATCATATTGACCAGCCATATCCTGGCCATGAATGCTCATTACTCCTTGATCCGAAGCCAGGGTGCCGGCCAGCACATTCATCAATGTTGACTTGCCGGCACCATTATGTCCCACAAGACCTAAACATTCACCTGAGGCAACATTCAAATCTACATTTATCAGGGCCTTCACGACACCGAAGCTTTTCGTGACCGCCTCAAGATGTACGATTTGTTTCTGGTCAGCTGACATATGTTTAGCCTTGTGCTTCTTGCAGTAGTCCGTTACTTCCCTGCTACGACGTTCTGAGCATCATCCAACGAATATTCCACATTTGCCACGCCACCTTTTTCAGTGGTTTTGAGGTTTTCTTCAAGGTTGTCCTGATCAATCTGCAGAAATGGTACGGTTAAATCCTGCGGTACGGTCTGACCATCTAGAATCATCTGGGCGACCCAGAAAGCCAAGGTGGAGACACCTGGGGCAATTGATACGGACATGGTTTCATAACCATTGGCATCTTTCTGCTCCTTCCACCAGGTTATCTCGTCATAACGGTTTCCCATGATGATAAGTGGCGTTGGCCGTCCTGCGGATTTAAAGGCCTGGGCCGCACCGTATCCATCACCACCTTGGGTCACTACACCTTTTACTTCAGCCAAAGAGGGTAAAATACCGGCAACCGCTTTTTGTGTAACATCCTGAGCCCAGTTGCCATGAACTGAACCAATGATTTTGAATTGTGAATGATTTTCAACACCTTTGTGTATTCCTGCGCTGATTTCATCATCGACGAAGACGCCAGCAAGACCACGGATTTCGAGGAGGTTACCTCCTTCAGGTATGCGTTCAGCCAAGTAATCAATTTGTATCTCGCCCATCTTCTTGAAATCGACCGCAATTCGATACGCACAAGGCTCCGTGACGATACCATCAAAAGAAACCACGGTGATACCTGCATCACAGGCCTGCTTGACAACGCCATTCAGAGCATCGGGAGAGGCTGCGTTGACTACTATGGCGTCATATCCCTGCAAAATCAGATTTTGAATCTGTGAAGCCTGTTCGGTAACCTGGTTTTCGGCAGTCGTAAACGCAGGGGCCTCAGCCACGACACCATCCTTGACAGCCTGACTGGTAATCTTGTCCCAGCTTTTCAGCATCGCCTGACGCCAGGAATTTCCCGCATAGTTGTTGGACAGGGCGATTTTTTTGTCCGATGTGGCAGCGTTTGAAAAACCTGCCAGCAGACCGACACACAAAACAGTTAGAATGAGTGCAATCGTTCTTTTCATATTCAACCTCCTTTTAGCAGTTTGTTTTCATGTTCATCTGAGCTTGCCCTGAACATGATTTATGATGAGTTTATTCATGCCCTGATGATTTGTATCGCGCCAAAACCCATTTTACCGAAAAGCAAAAACAGGGAATTGGATTGATATGATCCGGGCACCCGATCAACGAATCATGTATCATTAGTACACTAAATAGTTCCTGTCAATCAGTTTTTAACAATTCGATGCAGTTCTTTATTGTGCTCCACTTATTGTCCAGGTTCTGAGTTAATAGTTTCCATAAGAGTATATAATTGATTAGTATTTAAAAATTTTAATAGTGTTGTGCAGGGTCTTTCTTGACTTGACAACGAGTAGAAAGGTGGGATATTAGAAATGTACAATAGCTGCAAAATACATTATTATTGCTTTTAAGACGAGAACTGGAAGGGCTTAAGCTTAAGCATAAATCGCCACAGGCAAGCCATAAATTAGTAGAGAATTGTCAGGGAAGCAGTATGGAGTCGATCCTCTCCAAAACTTGAAGCTGAAACAGGGGATAGGGATGAGTGCCGGACATAAAAAATCGATGAGTGCCCCCAATGGCGCGATATCGGCAACCAAATCCACACCTATCTACGTCAAAGTTGTCGATCATCTGCGTAGGTGCATAAAAGAAGGCACTCTCAATGATCGGGTACTATTAACGGAATCAAATGTTAGCAATATACTTGGTGTTAGCCGTACCCCAGCAAGGCTGGCTTTATTGCATCTTGCAAAAGAGCATCTGATCGAAAAAAGAGACCCCCGAGGCTATTTGGTGGGAAACCAAAATAAGGGAGTTTTAAGGAAGCTGACACCGGAGATGCTTCAGCCACCCTCAGGAAATGACTTCCTGCACCCGATTAAAGAATGGGAAACTATCTACGAAAAGATAGAAAGTGAAATTATCAGACTTTCAATACTAGCTGGATGGAGACTCAACGCCTTAGCTGTTGCAAAAACATATAATTGCAGCCGCAATGCAGTGCAGGAAATTTTATCCAGACTCGAAGTCAGTGGCTTGGTATCTAGAAGTTATCAATCAAGATGGATGATTATTCCATTGGACGATAATCGTCTGAACAATATATTCGATGTTCGCAGTTGGCTTGAGCCGAACTTGCTGGCCCAAGCTGCCCCCAAAATTCCCCAACAGGTATTGCATCGTGTTATTGAACGTCACAATCACGCTCTGCAGCGATTTCCACACGTTACCAGCTCGGAATTAAATCGCCTTGAACTGGATATGCACGAACGGCTCATGCAATTTGCAGATAACGAGATTGCGATGGTTGCTTTAAAGTCTACCAAGGCGGGGCTGATTTCAAGCAAACATGTTGTTGCCTCCCAAGAGGTCCCTCTCGGAGATGATGATCCTTTTATAGAGGAACATCTGGCTATACTTGAGGCGATCGATCGAAATAATATTGATGAAGGCAGACTGAGGATGCAAGCACATCTCCTTAAATCGCGGGAGAAGGTAATAAAACGATTGAAGCAGTTTCGCTTGGCTGGTCAGGCTAATCTACAAGGATTTATCAAATCTTGGGTAACTGAGCTAACCAGCAGAAAGTAGTCTAGTCTGAAATAGTTTCGACTTGATCAGACACCTCGGGTATTCTCCAAGTGTTTTCCAAAACATCAAATCTTCGCTCTCTATCACCTTTCAGCGATAAAGGGCTTCACTCTATTTCATCGGCCGATTAGCAGCAGTTTTCAAATGGAGGTGAGGCCGAAATCGGACCAATGGCCAATGGTGCATGGATTCACCAGTTATTCTCAGCCTTGTCGTTCACAGAGTCAGTAATTACAATTTACCATATGGGTATGAAAGATATCCATAGCCCTTAAGTGTGGATCTCTGGAGCGTTGGGTTTTATTACTCGTTTTCTTGATCAATTGGACAACGATAATCAGTAACTAAATCAAAGAGGAGCCCCGTAATGAATCGTAAAATAATAAATTACTTTCTTATCTTGTTCATAGCTGCTTTTACTATAGGCATTAGCGGATGTGAGCAGGAAGGGACAATGGAGAAAGCGGGTAAAGAAATTGATCAAGCTGCCAAGGACGTTGGTAAAGCGACAAAAGAGGCGATGAAGGATGCAGGAGAGGCGGTAGAAGATGTGGAAGAAAAGATAGAGGAGGCGATTGAAGATCAAAAAGACAACAAGGGCTAACCTTCTCAATTGCCCAGTAATGATGAGGTTATGGTTGGTACTTATTTATTTTGATTTGAGTGAAACTACAAAAGCCCCCTAACAGATTTCTCTACCAGAGGGCTTCTAGGCCTTCCCAATACCTCTCACCGTGGCATTCAGATGGTGGGCTAGGTGCGATTCAAACCCGCGACCTTCAGTTTGGGAGGGAAGCAGAAGATCTAAATGAGATCAATCATATATTGTCAGAATATCTGACCGACATTGACGTTCATATTAAGCAGTTCCACTGGGTCACCAAATTGTGTGTAGATGGCAACGTCTGCAGCGTCACGACCATAAGCGATCGCAACACGTCCCCCCTGCAGACTGACTTGGGTTGGATCGAATGTGTACCATCGATTCCCGACATAGGCCTCGAACCATGCGTGCAGATCCATCGGTTCAAGCGTCTCAAGATAGCCTACGACCATGCGAGCCGGTATCGACAGTGCCCGGCAACAAGCAATGCCCAAATGAGCCATGTCCCGACACACTCCGCTTCCTAACTCATTCAGCTCAGAAGCACTGATGATTAGCTGTCCGGCACCAGGCGTATACCGTATGGTGTTGCGAATATAATCGACGATTGCAGAACATTGATCGTATCCCGAAGCCCTATCCGAGACCAGCGATGCGGCCATTTGAGTAAACCGATCCGATTCACAATATCGACTTGGGTGCAGGAACGGCAGGGTTTCATCGGGCAACTTCTGCACTTCGACAAACGGTGCCCCCGGGGCCGTGTCGGAAGACTCAGCGGTTTCGATATCAACGGAAGTACGAACTGAGAAATGCCCTGCTGGTGCAACCAGCCGCTGACAGAGGTTGCCGAACGAGTCTGTGAATTCGACCACGGGTACGCTGGGCGACAAAAGGTACTCTTCACGCGCAATCCACTGCTGCAATCCACTCCTGGGTCGCAGCATCAGCAGAAATGGAGTCGGAACTGGAATTTGAAATTCAAGAAAGCAGGATGCAGTTAACCACATGACAATCCTTCATTGATTAAGGTACCAATTGTTACATTCTCCGCTGCAATTATCTGTTTGCCAACAGTTGTCAATGAATCAAGTGACAAAAATGAATAGGCTGGGAAATAACAGTTCAACACGATCTTTGAGCGTCCTATTAAAAAACATATCATCAGGATTTTGAGGGGGCTTCTCAGGGCGTCCCAAAATTGTTTCCCCAAAGAATCAAAATTGGAAACTGCTTATCAAACTTGATAACACTAGTAGGCTCGTTTGGCTATCCAGGTCATTTCGACGATCATACCATCCTTGAGAGCTATATACTGAACCTTGTTACCCTTGTTTGGGCCTCCATCAACGGTGATCTGGTCTCCGACTTTGGTGCAACCGAATTTGAGTGATTCCTCGGTGGCAACCTCGATGTCTTCGACATTGATCGACAGGTGCCAATGGCCAACATCAACGCAGCGCGGTTTGAAGATCTGACGGTCATCGGGTCCATTGTATTGCAGCAACTCGATGGCATGCCCGCCTCCCTTGACGTAGGCGATCTCGACGTGGCAATCTTCCACACCCGTGAGCTTTTCCATATTTGTCAAGCCGCGCGGTGCACGCTCACCGATCAGATCATATCCGAGAACTTTGGTAAAAAACCTAAGAGTATAACCCAGATCCTGGACGGTGATACCAGTGTGATTGGTTTCTAGAACTTTAACCACAGACATTTTTCCCTATACGTTAATGTATTAGACAAAGAATAAAATATTAGAAGATGTCGTATATCTGTAATACATTCCTCTATGCATAATGTGTTTCTTGAGCCAATCGATTCGTTGTTCAGGGTGCCCCTTCTTAATCCTCAAAATGCTTCTTGAATATATTGAGAATTGCTTCAATCGCATGAACATCAAACCTGGCAGTCCTACCCATATAGTGAACCAGAAAAGGACAAGGCACATGAATACAATTTGAGTATAGAAAATCTGCCATTTAAGGTGTTGTAAGAATTTTTCACCCGACTGTCCTCTCACTATACCTCATATGATTTAAAACTTACGAAGAATATATCGAGTAGGTTGAACAGATCATTAGATCATATAGTTCAAATGAAAATACTCTTCTGTGGCCAATTCTGATAAAATACCATTTCAACAACCACATTCTTAGTACAACAAAGACACAATATCACCAGGAATCGACATGAAAACATTACCTAAGAATACTCTTGGTTCTTCTCAGCTAGAAGTTTCCACAATATGTTTAGGTGGGTGGCCGCTAGGAGGGGGGATGGGCGCCATTGATGAGAAGCAGGCAATTCGTGTCGTTCACGCTGCTCTTGATAATGGCATTAATTTTATCGACACCGCGGAAGGTTACCGGACCAGCGAGCATATTATCGGAAAAGCCCTCGCTGGACGGAGGGATGGTGTGGTTCTGGCTACAAAGCTGTCAGGCGAACATTCCTAACTCACATCAGATCGGCTATAGAACGCAGCTTGAGACGGCTGCGCACCGACTACATTGATCTCTATCAGATCCACTATCCGAGCTCAACTGGCCAATTGCTGAAACAATGGCTGAGCTGTCAAAGCTCAAAGACCAGGGAAAGATCAAGAGTATTGGGGTTTCTAATTTTTCCGTTGAGCAGCTGGCCGAGGCCTCTGTTCATGGCCAGATCACCTCCGCTCAACCGCAATACTCCATGCTTTTCCGCGGGGTGGAACGGGACCTACTCCCATATTGTCTTAGCAACGGGATCGGGACGATGGTATACGGACCAATTGCCCGCGGATTACTCTCGGGAAAGTACTCGACTTCACATGTGTTTTTCTCCGACGATGACAGGGCTACCCATCCCTCCCTGACCAAGACCGTCCGGCAGGCAGCCGTGGAAATCTGTTCACGCCTGGAGCCATGGGTGCGGGATCATGGATATACTCTCGCTCAACTTGCGATAGCATGGACCTTCGCCCATCCCGCTGTTACCACGGCAATCTGTGGCGCAAAAACCCCGGAGCAAGTCATCGAGAACTGCGAAGCGGGTCGTTTGCAACTAACTCACGGCGAAATAGAAGAGATTAATGCACTGATCGAGGGGCTTTCCCCGGGTGTCTGACTAGACCTGGAGAAGTGAGGTTTCCCCATCGAGGAAAAGATAACTTTCACTATTTCCGTCTAATAAATCCCATTGACCCTGAAACACCTGTAGTCTCCAACAACAATATTGATGTTTTTTACACGTTTTGTTGCTATGATCTTATTTATCTTATTTAACTATCTAAAGAAAAAGGACATTTTGAGATGAAGGGCCTGAAAATAATCGATGCGCATCATCACTTCTGGGATCCAATTAAAAATTACTATCCATGGCTAAGAGATGAGCCGATGCTTCCTTTTCGATATGGTGACTATTCCGCACTCAAAAGGCCGTTTATGCCAGAAGATTATTTTGAAGCGGCCAAGGAGCATCGGGTCGTCAAGACAGTTACAATGGAAGGAGAATGGGATCCATCTGATCCGGTCGGTGAATCCATGTGGATTCAATCGGTAGCTGAGGAACATGGCTTTCCCCATGCCCACGTCGCCCAAGCTTGGCTGAATGCGGATAATGTTGCTGAAGTTCTGGAAGCTCAGGCTAAGATTCCGTTGGTCAGAAGTGTACGCCATAAGCCTTCGGCAGCGGCCTCACCTGACAAAGTTGTAAAGGGTGTTCCGGGGTCAATGGGTGATCCAAAATGGAGAACGGGATATGAGATGCTCGAGACATATGGGCTTCATTTCGACCTGCAGACTCCATGGTGGCATTTATCGGAGGCCGCGGAACTGCTCAAAGATTTTCCCAATACCCTGATGGTACTGAACCATACTGGTTTACCTTCTGATCGCAGTACATCAGGCTTGTCCGGCTGGCGTTCAGCGATGAAGACTCTGTCGAAATCACCGAATGTGGTCATAAAGGTTTCGGGGCTGGGTTTACCTGGAAAACGATGGGACATTAAGGATAATGGTCCGATCATCAGGGAGACCATAGATATCTTTGGTATCGACCGTTGTATGTTCGCTAGCAATTTTCCGGTTGATGGCCTGGTGGCCGATCTGGACACGCTCATTTCCGGATACAAGGAAGCGCTGGCAGATTTATCGTTGGAAGACCAGAGAAAATTTTTCCACGACAATGCCGCGAGGGTTTACAACCTCTAAGCCGTTGTGCGAACATACGCCTCCGGGAACCCGCGCCGGACAGTTATCTTCGCTCGCTATACCTGCACATCGCCGGCAGACGCTACACTTCCCAGAACAATAATTAAATAACACTACCAGAGGGCCAACCAAAGTGGCTGCGCTCCCATCCGCCCGCAGGCCTGCTCATTTATATGGACAGTGGAGTGTTCTCCTAGGAGCCAGACATTTTCCTGAGTACATCGATGAGACATGCTGCGTCCTCGTTTTCCATGCCCTGCGCCACTCCCATGTTAAAATAGTGCGCACTCGCGAAGGCTCCCAATAGCGGCAAGTTGTGCTCTCGCGCAGTAGTTACGACAATATTTACATCTTTCCACAACTGACCCAGCCCGCCGGGAGAGGGAGCATTATCAAGGATTGCGCTCGACAGCAGGCGAAAATAATCGTTGCCGGCGATACCGCTCCCCACCACCTCGCACACCTGTTTCGGGTCCGCCCCGGTTTTCTCGGCCAGGGTAATAAGTTCCATAGTGGCAGCATGAATGGCCGTGACCAGGAGTTGGTTACAATACTTGACAGCCTGTCCCATGCCCGGCCTGTCGCCAACCATTATAATCTGACCAATGACTTCCAGGTAAGGCCTTGCCTTTTCAACTATATCGGTGGGGGCGGCTCCAATAATGGTCAACGTGCCGGTAACAACCCTGCCTGGTCCTCCGGTAAACGGGCAATCTGCAAACCCTACCCCCTTCTGCCCACACTGCTCGGCGACCATTTCTAGGTTGCTCCGATTTATGGTACTCATGCAGATGACGGTCGAACCAGAAGACGCACCTGCCAGTATCCCGTAGGCACCCGTCACAACGTCTATCACCTGGCTGTCATTGAGGACGAGAACAATGACGGTTTCCGCACTTGAAGCAACCGTTGCCGGATTCTCAACGTGGGTGCCCCCCAGTCTCTGAAACTCGGCAATAACTTCCGGCCGACGGGCATAACCGAATACCTGGTATCCCTCATTAATGTATTTTTCGGCTGCAACCATTCCTACTCGCCCAAGACCAACTATACCGACACGTTTATTCATGTCCTGTTCTCCTCTCTTCTAGAGTTCGATTCTGGTGCCACACTCCAGGTTACCAGACAGTTCTATTGCAACATCCTGGATAGACAGTTTATCAGTATCATAGATGCATGAGTTCGGGGCATAAAGCTATTTTTGCTTTTCAGCTGAGAGACTTACGCCACTTAAGGATTCAAGCACCTTGCAAACTGCCGAGAAATCAAGTTTTCCCATTCCTTGGCTGCTTGCGGCAACGTACATCTGGAACGCAGCTGCTCCTACCGGTGTTGGAACTCCCATAGCCTGTGCCATGGATATTCCTATGCCCATATCTTTTTTCTTAAGATCCAGGAAGAATCCAGGGTCGAAATTTCCTGTCAGAAGATTCTGCTTTACACGCCCCTGGAAGAGTGCGGAATTTCCCGAACTGACACTGATGACCCTACGCATCATTTCGGGGTCCGCGCCAGCTTTAATGCCAAGGGTCAAAGCTTCAGCAATTGCGGTCATTGTTATTCCGCCGATAAACTGATTTGCCATTTTTACGACCTGGCCGGTTCCCACTGCTCCTACGTGGAATACATTCTCTTCGTTTCCAATAACCTTAAAGATAGCCATGCAGCGCTGAAAATCTGCTTCATCTCCTCCCGCAATAATGGTCAGGGTTCCGTCTATTGCCCCAATTTCTCCTCCGCTCACAGGGGCATCCATAAAATGAACATCTGTTTTTGCGGCTATATCGGCGATCTCAGTGGCGGTCAATGGCGAAACGGTGCTCATATCAACAATCAGTTTTCCCGGAGAAGCACCTGCCAATACGCCATCATCATCCAGCATGATCTCACGGAGCTGTGGATCGGCTGTTACGATGGTGAGGATGATCTCTGCAGATTTCGCTACGAATCTGGGTGAGGACAGCGAGGTGGCACCAGCGCTTTCCATCTCAGCAATAACTTCAGGTTTCCGGCATAGAATACAAGGGGGTACCCGGCTTTCAGCAGGTTATGGGCCATTGGCTTTCCCATGATACCCAGCCCGATAAATCCAATTTTTTCCATTTCTCCAGCTCCTTGGGGTTATATGCAGTGAAATTTCAATCGCAATCGGGGCACACAGTCGTGGCCATCACCATATCAGAATGATGTACTCTTTGATATCATCCAGCCCCGGCAGAAAAATAAATAACAGGGGATCGAGCACCAAGCCTTCGCAGTTTATCGGTTAACCTCATGCGCTTGTTTACTAACGTATCATTTTCGGGATATAGAGTACTATCTCCGGGAAATAGGTTATCAGAATTAACGTAATCAATAATGGAATGTAGAAAGGCACCATGGCTCTTAAGACATCACGCATCGATACCTCTGCGATGTCGGTAATCAGGAAAAGTGCGAGTCCCATCGGCGGTGTCACCAGGCCAAGCATCAGGTTGAAGATTGCCACGATGCCCAAGTGCACGGGATCAACACCCGCCAGGTGAAGTGGCGCTGCAATTGATCGGAATGACCAGAAGGGTCGCGGTGGTACTGTCCAGGAACATACCGACCACGAGCAGGATCAGGTTAGCGATCAGCAACAGGACCATCGGATCGCGGCTCAGCGTCAGTAGGTTCTTGGTGAACAGCTCGAGGAATTTGCTCAACCGCGAGAATCCAGCCGAACAAGGATGCGGCCGACACGATAATCAGGATTGCGGAAGTGCTCTTTGCAGTCTCAAGAGGCTGAATAGAAAATATGGGTCCATTTGAGCTCACGATACACAATACTAGAGATCAGGAGCACATAGATCACGGTTACCGAGGCGGCCTCGGTAGGGGTGAAAAATCCGAATAGCATGCCTGCAACAAGTATCGCCGGAGCCAACAGGGCTGGCAGCGCCGGAAACAGATCACGAAAGACTTCACCAAATCTGGGCCAGCGGGCCGAGCGCGGGTAATTACGGCGAACCGCGAGGATTCCGGTGGTTATCATCAGCATGATGACACAGATAATTGCCGGGATAATCCCCCCCAGCAGCAGTTGGACGATCGAAACGCTTGTGATTGAACCGTAAATGATCAGGGGTATCGACGGTGGAAAGATCGGGCCGACGATTGCAGAAGCACACGTGATAGCTGCGGCGAAATCGCTCTTGAAGCCTCGCTCCTTCATGGCCTTGACCTCTATCCGGCCAAGGCCGCCGACGTCGGCTAGAGCCGCCCCGGACATGCCTGAAAAAATAAGGCTTGAGAAGATGTTGACTTGAGCCAGACCGCCAGGAGTGCGGCCAACCAGGGTGTCGGCGAAGCGGAAAATACGGCGTGTAATGCCCGCCTGGTTCATAAGATTCCCCACGAAGATAAAAATCGGTACCGCGACGAGAGGAAAGCTGTCAGTGCGTAGACCATGCGCTGTGAAATAAGCTCGATCGGAAAATCGGAAAAGACAATATAGGTGACCGCCGGGATCAGGATCGCCAGAGCGACCGGAAACCCGAAAATGAACAACAGGGCAAAGACGAGAATAATCAGAAATCCCATCGGTTAAACCTCTCCTTGTGAAACGACAGAGATACCCGCATGCTTAGAGCTCCGTCAGTTCGTCGGGAGGACGCTCAGCTTCAAACTTGACGTAGAGAGGGCGGTTGGTGAAGGCCTTATAAGCCTGAACGGCGCATTCAAACGCGGTCATCAGACATCCGAGAAACGTCGTGGAAAAAAATATAAAATAGGGGATACCCAGAGTAGGTGTAGCGTTATTAAGGTTGCTGATAGTTGCGATCACAGTCGAATAGACGATAAACCCGAAAATGACCGTGCCCAGGACAGGAATCAGCGGCCTCAGGATCCGTATGACCTTTGTCGGCATGGCCAGTTGAATCTCTTCCATTCTGATATTGGCCCCCGACGATACCACATAGGGTAAGGCGATAAAAATGGTACAGATAAGCATGAATCGAGCCAGCTCTGCAGCTCCAATAAACGGCGTCTGAGTCACTTCCCGCAGGAAGATCTGCAGGCCGGGAAGTGAAATCACCAATGCGAGCAAGGCAATGCTCAGGAAACGAAACGCTTTCCGTACCGGTTCAGCGACCCGGTCTATCCTGTATGTCGAAATGTCTTGAAAAGTCATCGTTGCCAGGTGCACTTCCGTCTGCCATTGCCTCACCCCCTTCGCGGCATTTTTTTTAGGGCAGCAGTTTTGCACGGGCTGCCGATGTTTCAATTTTCACCGGCAGCCCCGTGCAAAATCATTCCGTATTGGTATCGAAAGTACCTTTACATGCCAATTTTGGCAATCTTCTCATAGTACGGCGGCCAATCAGGAAAGTCGATCGTGACTTGCTTGAGCACGCCCTCACGAAATACGTCGACCTTAAGGCCATCCTTCGCGGTGATGAAGGTCATGCCTTTTTTGGTCAGTTCACCGACCAGGTCTACCTCTGCTTTCTTAGCCATTTCCAGCGTTTCCTGGCCAAGAGCTGCGGCGCCCTTGAGGATTGCCTCGCGGTCAGCTGGAGAAATCTTCTGCCATTCCTTTTCATTGATGAAAACCGGCAGCACATTCTGCATGTGACCGGTCAGCATGACGTAAGACTGTACTTCGTACAACTTGTTGGCGTTGATCATGGTCAGCGGATTCTCCTGACCGACGACCATACCGGTCATCAGTGCGGTCGGCAGTTCACTCACCTCAACTGGAGTCGGTATCGCACCCATGCCCTTTACCATAGTGGTCCACAGCGGGATCGGAACGCCTCGGAAAGGTTTGCCGGCGAGGTCTTCTGGCCCATAGACGGGAAACTTACAGGTCATTTGCCGAGCACCCCGGAACAAGGTCCCGATTACCCGCATACCGCCTTCCTTGATCAATTGCTGGTTGAATTCTTCCAGTACAGGGGAACCCGGGCTGGATGCCAGCATCGCATGATCACCGTCACGATAGACGAATGGGCCGTCAAACACGGCAATGTTCTTGACCAGTCGCGAAAGCGAAGAGAACTGATGATGCCCCATCGACAAAGAACCGCTTTTAACCCCGTCTATCATCTCCTGCACGCCACCCATCTGTGAATTCGGAAACACCGTGACGGTGACTCGGCCACCTGTCCATTCCGGCGCCCTCTTGGCAAATTCATTGCCGTACCAGTACTGGATGTCACCTTCCGAGCCGACATGTGCGTAACGAAGGTTAACGTCAGCGGCCAGGGCAGTCCCCGAGAGTACCAATACAAATGCGGTCAAAGCTGCCAGCCTTAGAAAACTACGTTGTAATATTCCACTCATTTCCCAATCCTCCATGTCTGATTTAATTACCTACCGGACGGATATCCGTCCGACGAAAGCTGCTATCTCTTACCAACTACGACCAAAACGCTTCAATGATTCCCTTTTCCACACACCACGAATTGCGCCAGCCGGGAACCCCTGAACGTTTTAACCATTATCTTCCAGAATAATGCCTCCTCAACACGGCATCCCGGTATACCAGAATACAAACTAATATCAGCTAGGTTATGATTTGTCAAACTCTTTCAGGCGCCTACCTTTCCCGTTTTTTTTCGTTTTGCCGGTAACTTAGACATCAATTACCAAGGCGAAAAATATCCAGGAAATCCAGGCTAGGCACTCCGGGCCGCTATCTCTTCAATTATTTCTCCGGCCCGAGCCGGGTTAAAGACACCACAGATACAACATTTGGCAAGTTTTTTACCGGCTTTCTGACCACTTAGCTTACCCTTTGCGACTTTTCTGACAAGCGCGTTGATGAGATCGAAAGACACCAGGTGATGCCCACACATCGTAGCTATCTCAAGAACGCTGGGATCGGGAAGCTTTTCGATTTTTCCCATTACCCCAAGAGACTGAACGATGGTGTGAGGAGTGACGGCAGCCCTGCTGCAACAATTTTCAAGGCTTCCGACAAGCCCTCCGATCGTTACTGATAGCCCGAGGTCTGCCTGTTTCAGATCTACCAGCACATTGACAAGTTGTTCCTTAGTGCGGTAGACGGCATGAACGAGTTCATTTTCGACCAGGATATCCTTGACCACATCATCGCCCCCCAGCGAGAACCTGCTCCCCCCTTTGGAATCCCCAATGTTTACGGGATCGTATTTGAGAAATATATCCAGCGCTTTCGCGAGCTTTGGTAGGGATCCGGCAGAATTCAAGCCACTTGATGGCATTGCCAATATGGTGAAATCACTGGCCAGCGATTCCTCGCTGCCCTGTCGATGCAGTGTGTGCGTCATGAAAATCTCCTTCTATTGTATAAGTGGCTTCCCAAGTCCAATATTAATCTTTGCATTTGGTCGATAATAGATATCAGCCGTTGACAAAAGGGCCTCCCCCTCCCATTTTCCATCCTCGCCAGGGCGGCTCGCGACGTCGACGCTGATAACGGTTTCCATCGTCTCGGCAGTATTCCTGATTGTCCGAATTACCTCCAGAAATTTCCCTTTTGGCACTGCTATTTCGATTATTGCCGACAAGACTTTTTCGTTTAAAATGTCGGCGGGAAGTTTGCCGGATGCCAGATCGATTAATCCTGTCAGCGGGTTTTTAGGCTCGAACACGACGCCTTCCAGATGAGCTAAGGCTACAGACATCTTCTCGAGTTCCCGAAGCCTCGAACCTATACCAGGTCGACCCACCTCGATGGCAACCCCGATTTCACCGGGTTTAAAACGTCCAGTAACATCGTTAGTCTTGATCTCTTCTGTTCCACGTCCGGCCAAACCGGTCTCCTTATGTACATTTAAAGGATCACTGTAGACTGCACGCACAGAGCGCGGCCATGTAAGGGACTGCTGCACAAATGCATCTTCAGGGCAAATACCGACTCGAAAGCAGACATTGCATTCGACGCATTCATCCAGATCAATCGAAGCCTTTTTATCATGAAACATAATCGCATTGGCAGTGCAGTAGGGGATACATTGTTTACACCCTATACATTTTTCTTTATCGATCAGCATTCATTCTCCTGTTCTGATTTTTAATATTCGTCTTAATTCTAATATTTTGTGTTTTAACAACTGATTTGTTGACAAAATCCTTATTCAGCAATGTCTTGCAGGAGGCTTTCAACACGTATTAGCAAAACACGCGTATCGTTCGGATGAGAAGCCAGAGATACGACGGCATACCGGTATACCAACTTGCTGGCAAATTATCATGCACCACGATCTCTGTCAAATATAATTTACCTCCGGTTCATTATAATAACAGCATTCAACATATTGTTATTATGATTAATTTTTTCATCCTTGAAGAAAGTATGCAGAACGAATCAAAGCGATTTATAGGGGGTCAGTAGCAGTTATGCTTTTATTATTCACAGTGGTTTTACCATGAATCAATAAAACCGCCGGCTATGCCGGCGGACCACACTGTTCATTGAAACTGGCCACCTGCTTGGTTACGTGCTGCGGCCGATTACCATCATCTGCTCGATGTGAAAACCTCTCTTTCGGTCGGACTGTGCAACATCTAATGCATAGCAACACGATAACCGAATATCGATTATAAGAATTCGGATTGTAAGAGTATTTTTAACAACATCACAGCTAAGACTTTGCTGGAATGTTGTATAAACAGCTCATAGAAGTTTGTTAGTAAGGATGATAATAAGAAGAAGAACCTATCGAGGTAGATAGTCCGTACAATTAATAGCCTCTTCAAGGCAAATCAATGTCATTTTGGTGAAAAACGAAGCGAGGACTGGTATCTAAGAATTTGGTTTCCAAGGGATTATGACGAAGAACAGCGGATTATTGATAGATTAGCAGTTCGTAATAAATTTGTTCGCATGAGCTATAACGTCTGATTTTGCATTCTCAACATGTTTCTTAATCAGTTCTGCAGCCTTTTCCGTATCCCCTGCCTCAAGATACGAGATCAGCATGTCGTGTTCATCCCAGGCTTTTTGCCAAGCGCTATATTCCCTTACGCCCAAGGAACGCATATGAAGAACGATACTCTTGAGTTTCGTTATAATCTGAATCAGGAATGGGTTGTCTGTAGAAAAGTATATAATATCGTGAAATTCTGTGTTCAATCTTAATAATCGCCTGATTTTATCTTCTTTTTCAAGACTCTCGGATGCAATAACCTCTGATGAGGCCGCAATTATCTGTTTTAGGCTGAGAATGTCTTCTGAGGAAATGTTTTCGCAGGCCAAACGGACGGCATAGGGTTCCAGAAGGATTCTGATGCCGAATATTTGGTCGACGGCTCTTACGGTAACAGGCTTGAGACGCATGCCCCCCTGGGGCAGCCGTTCAAACAAGCCTTCATGCTCCAATCTTTGAAAAGCCTCTCTCACAGGTGTGCGACTGGCATTTAATTCTTTGGCGACGCGCCATTCAACGAGACGATCATCAGCGGTAACCTCTCCATTCTGAATTTTATCAAATAAGTGTTTAAAAATTTGATCAGAAATCGATTCTGGAGGCTTAAAATCCAAGGTTTCACCTTTATGTATTTAAAATCAAAAAAATAAAAATCTTTTGTATACCAGTATGCAATGATATTTTGAGTAGTTATACCTCCGATGTCAAGTACTTTCTGATTCGGAATATATAGCCAGGTGTCTAAAAGTTCTATTTTAATTCGACACAGTATCCTCCAATTTAAGCAAGCGTAGCTATGTTATGAGACTGGGTATGTCATATCAAACCGAGGTATGATTTGTTGGAAGCGGAACCGATCGTCATATTGGTTTGTTCATAAAACTTGAAGATGAACAGCGCCCTTCAAAGTGGTGCCTCCCCTATTTCATTACCTTGAAATTACTGATCAAAGAGTGGCTGCATCCCCTTTTCCCTCACCAGGGTCTCCATTTGATCCTCTGTCGGGGGCTCTATGAAATCAGCTGCCGCAGCTAAATACTTAGGCAGAACCTGCATGTCTCCGGTAGTTATCAAAAAAATACCGGGTTGTCCCATGACCCAGTGTACTGACTTTTTAATCGATTTTTCATCACTGAGTGGTTCATACCAGGTAGTGTGAGTTTGAGGTTTATTGTTCCATAGACCACGGGCGGTTGATTTTATAGTCTGAACTGCAATATTGCGCTCCAGGCAATATGAAATGAGCTGATTGAAATCACTGCGGTAGTGCGGCATCTGCATCAACAAATAATTGCACGGTAAAAGAACGGTATCAAAGGCAAATCGCTGCAGGCTTTGGAGGTGCATTTTGGGTGCAAGTATTCCGTGGCCGGTAATGCCGATGTATCGTGTCAAACCCTCTTCCCGGGCTTCGGTCAAAAAATCCAGTGCACCATCTGACCCCATCGCATATTCACGATAGACAACATCAGTAAGATTGTGCATCTGCAATAAATCGACATGACTCACTTTAAGGCGGTCCAGGGAGCGGTAAAATTGCTCTCTGGCGCCCTGATATGAGCGTTCGTTGGTTTTGGTCGCCAGAAAAAAACGATCGCGGCAGTGCGGCATCCAGTTCCCCACACGAAGCTCCGCATCACCGTATGAAGGAGCAGTATCAATGTGATTAATATCATATTTGAGAAGTTGATCCAGTACTCCATCTGCGGTTTTCTGGCTGGCATGACCTATAGAGAACGATCCGAAAATTACTCGACTGCTTAAGTGCCCGGTATTACCAAACGGTTGCTTTTCAATAGTAGTCATGTGACCTCCCTCAGAATGCGGCTAATTCTCTAGTGAACCGCAGAGATTGATTCCTCCACCCCTGTTAAACAAGTCCTACCCTATTAATTCAATCAAAAAGCACAACCTAACGATGAGCAATTTATGGATTGAATATATACTTGCGGTGGAATTTGGTGTATTGCAAAACGCGCTCGTTAATTAAAGGTAGCCGATATGATCCATTTACAGGATCTATACCTAAGGCCTTAAACTCATTCTGCGCTATATTATTCGAAAATAGAGCCCCCCCTCCCTCGTCGAAAGAAATGTAGCCATTGTCGAAGAGATGATCTGCTGTCGGGGATAACGCTAAACCGTTATAGGGGTCCAATCGCTCTTCATGAGTTTTGCACTTCGCCCATGGCTTAATATGGCTGGCTATCAATAGATTGGGATTTGATATTCCTGAAAACAGGCAGGTACCGTACAAGTTCATGACATCATTTCGAAATTGTCCTTGCCCTTTGAGTGCCTTAACAATTGCTTCCGTTTCAGCATCTTCGATCTTTAAATCTTTTCTTATAAGAGATTCGATACGATTGGCCTCTGCTTCCCTATCAGTTAATATCATCCCTCGCAAGTTACGCGCGTCTTTGAATATGCCTTTCCTCTCATCACCGACAATTCCTAATAAATTTTCACCTAAAGCAATCGGCAGTTCAGCTAGATACACCCCTGGATTTCCATTTCCATTGTGCTGAAGGGGAGAATATTTGGAAGGTAATAAAGGCCGTATCTTTTCCATATGATTCTTGGGAGTTATGACGTTTCTAACCCTTCGATAATCGACATTTACCATCCAGCCTTCGGTCCCCCATGCTGCACCTGAAGTGCCAAACTCAGGCTTAACCTGGCCATATCCGTGAGACGTGATTATGCCGATACAGGGTAGTTTGGTTTTATAAAAGGAGAAGACGATATCACCCGGTGAGACTTTCCTCATATTGTCATAAAAGACATTCCTATCTCCATTTGCCTTAGTTTTTGGCGACCACATATAACCACCATCTATTTCTTGAGAGAAAGTCTGATTCTGGTTTACCCACCAATATTTCATTCGGTTCTCCTCAAGCTCAAATATTCATTTAGGATGGGGATATCAGCTGGTGAAAACTCATAATTCCCAGCTGTCTCTGTTGTCGCCCAGGCAATTTGTTGATGCTCTATTGGGAGAGGTTTTCCTTCAATGATAGTACACCTGAATGGTATTAGTGTTAATGAAAATTTAGGGTAAGAATAGTTACTCGGGGTCAATGAATTATATATTTTGATATTAAGATTAAGTTCTTCGTTTATCTCTCGTTTCAATGCTTCCGGAGGCGTTTCACCCTCACCGACTTTACCTCCTGGAAACTCCCATTTGTTTGCTAATTGATGATCGGAAGGCCTTTGAGCTATTAAGAATCTGCCCTCGTCCTCTATAATGGCACATACCACCTCGCCAATATGCTTTATCGGGCGTCCAATCACTCTGGCTCCTTGGTCAACAACCTACCTAATCAATTTGAATTACATCGAATACATGATACTGTACGTATAGTTCTGATTTCAATCAGAATATTTCCACAACATTGTGGCCACCTATTGCCCTTAATACTCGTACTAAGGCCGCCGTTGTCAGCCTACATAATATCTGTTCTCCGGAGGTTCGGCAATGTCCGGCAACTAATGTACTTTTAAATCAAGCTAATTGAAAAGATTATTGGTTTGTCCTTTATCAAAACTGGCAACCCTCATTTATTCAAGTGAGGTGTCAGATCATGTCAAAACTATTTCAATTTATTTTTCTTTGACAGAAGGCTCAAGGTCTTCCCCAAGTGTTACCGTCAAATAGCAAACGCCCCCTGATCACCATCGTTGTCAGAGGGCGTTTCTGTTTTTCATCTGCCAATTTGCAGCTGTTCTTAATGGTAGGCGAGGCGAGATTTTACCCCGCAACCTTTGGTTTCGGGGTAAAACAAGAGATCCAATGAGCACCCGCCTAGTGCAGCCGAGCAAAGATAAAAGCCATACAATTCGATGTTGTTAAAGTCACCCATAACAATCCAATCGAATCTGAGGACAATGGTACCTACAATAATTCCTCTAGTGTTTTTGTCCTCAGACCCTGTAAAAATACAGGTTCTTTACAACATCCTGTCACCGCAATCCGTCTGTTTAATAACTGTTGCTCAGGCACTGGCCAGTATTTGTTGTACTTCCTTCGCCAGCTTCTGCGAAGGGGTGACAGTTACCACTTTGTTCCCGATTGTGGTCGAGTATCGGTCATGACTGTCACTTTTTCTATATGCATTTGCCAGAGCTTCAGCAAGTTTCGGCAGCTTATTTTGCGGAACCCCCTTCTCTTCTGAAAGGGTTTTAAAACTATGCACCTTACCGTCCTCGATCCATGCCATACCAAAATTCTTTGGCGGTTTGCCAATAAATACAAAAGCACTGTCTTCTGCAGGAATAACCTCAATGGTCTCATTGACATCCTTGCTCAGCTTCTCCAATGGATCCTTTATGGAATTGAGCTTTTTTGCGGCACTCGTGTCGGGCGCAAGAGCAGGATACTTTTTACTACCTCCAAATAGTTTGTCTAAAAATCCCATGGTCACCTCCTTGCTGGTTCAATTTAATCTCAGAGCCCTCAGAAATATACTAAGGGATACTGGCCATCTGCCCCTTTAATCTAACAAAACAAAAAGGATAACAGTTCTGGTAGTTGACAGAAAACCATTACGCAACTGAACTGGTGGCATGCAGCTGAACCGCTGCACAAAAGGAGTACCGCGCAAAACAAAGAAATAAGGAAATGGATGCGTGGGCTTTGCGGGCACCCCATCCACGCCATAAACCTAACACATAAGACGTCCAAAAACAATACTGTAATGTGTTTGTCAGATCACTGGCGAGTGAACCTGATGGACCCTTCCCTTGGTTATAAACCTATAAGGTGCGTGCAAGAGGATTCCAGACAGGTGTTCCCCCAGTGTTTCTCAAATAGCAAAAGTCCCCTAACAGATTTCTCTATCAAGGAGCTTCTTCCTACTCTAGCGGCCCTAAGCCAACTCATTAATAGTAGGCGAGGCGGGATTCGAACCCGCGACCTTCGGCTTCGGAGCGCCACAGAAGATCAAATGAGATCAGGTAGATGACTCGGTACAGAAATGTTCGGGTACTGACAAGAGTGTTTCTGGAGTGTTTCTTCCATCAGAATTAATGATAATCAAACTCAATGCTCAGTCGCTGAGATTAGGTTGTCAGTTAGAGGCCGAGTTGTGGAATATTCTGGTTTGTGAAAGGTCTCCGCTGCCAATGCCAGACTTGTATAGCCACAATCATGGAAACGCTTCCTCGACCTCTTTGCGGTGAAGATCTGTAATACCCTGCTCCATCTTGTCGAGCGCATAACGGACATCCTGCTGCTCTCCCTCTATTTTCGGCAGTAGCGATATGTTGAATGCGTTCTCGGCTTTGTTAAGCTGGTTATTGAACAGCATATAACTGAGTTTGTCCCGGTAATGAGCTTTGATCAACCCTTGGACACAATTCCCCCGCGCTCTCAGTAGATTTCGATAGTGATCAATTAGGAGGGATATCCAATGATGATATAAAGGACGAGCATTTGCCGGAATGCCATGGGTATCCTCCACCAGGTGATCGACATCAGGCTGTTTACCGCTCAATTCAGTCTCATATGCTGTATCAAGAGCCCGAAGCCTGGAGACTAGATAGTGATCAGCGAAATCTTTCAGCCCATTAGAGTATTCTTTCATCTTCCAGGCATAAAAAACAAAAAACACTGGAATAAGTATCATCCATATAGGAGGAACAGGTTTATCTATTACCAGGCGGGCGAGCTGGCGGGCCATGTGTTCTTCATATTCAACAATCTTGTTCTTCTTTTCTTCAATGGAAAGTTTGCTCATGAGAACCGCTTGTTATTGTGTTTCAAGGACGGATTGCAAATAGTGTTCGGCCTCCGCAACCTGTTCAACATCTGTATAATAATAACGAGTGGGATCAATTCCATTTTCATCAAGATATTCAGACATAGTACTCAGTATATCAAAAGAACTTGTCAGTAGTGGCAGGAAACCATAGACGAATAATAATGCCACCCCCAAGGAAACTACAAAGTTTCGCAATCGCTTGGGAAAACTGGTGTTTGTTCCTGGAGCCATGTCTTCTGGTAAGCCGGGAGAACGATATCCCCCGGCTCTCTCGTTATAGGTTAATGTTAAATACTGGCAGTGATCTCAGGAAAAACCAGATAGAACATGATGTAGGCCATGGTCAAGGTTAGTACCAGGTTAAGACTCTGCCCGCAGACATAAAGAATCAGTGGTTTGCCGCCCTTGAAGTACTTGGCCAGTTCCCTGAAATTGGTTGACAGACCGATAGCCGCAAACGACAGTGCGAAAAACCAGCCTCTCAGGAGCCGAGTACCGCCGCGGACTGCTCCCTGATCGATAAGAGCGCTACTCAATTCCTTGCCTAGGTTGCCGTCAAGAAACGAGAACAGCACGGATGCAGCTAAAAAGCCAAGTACGAATTTCGGAAAACGATGCCAGATTTCACCGGCACCGACAGTTCTGGTATCGGTACCGTTCTGTTCCACCTTGAGACACCAGTATAAGGCAACACAGAAAGCGGTCACACCGATCATGACATTTTGTATCATCTTTATGGTTGCCGCAACATACAGGGCTTTCTCTCCAAGGAATGCACCGGCTGCGGCAACCGCACCGGTAGCATCTATTGTGCCGCCCATCCAGGCTCCACCGAGGATTTCAGGCATACCGACACTCTTGATGAAAGCAGGCATGGCTATCATCATGATCGCAGTGAAGACCAGCGACAAGCCGATGGAGAGGGTAAGCTCTTCCTTTTTGGCCCGGCAGGCTGCTGCCGTCGCAATCGCAGCGGACGTTCCGCAGACGGACATGTCGGCGGAAATGACGATATTGAGTGTTTTTGAGGGCATTTTCAGGACAGTCTGTCCAAAGATATAGGTTGAAACCAGTACTGTTGGGGTGACCACCCAGGCCACGAAAATACCCGGGATACCAATAGACATGATCTTACTGAAGAGGACCTCTGCTCCAAGGAGCACAAGACCCGTCTTAATGAAGAACTCGACCTGACACGCCGGAAGTACCCATTTGGGAGTGCCGATAGTGTTCGCAATGATCATACCGAGCAGAACGCCCCAGGCTTCAGCACCCATCCCATACTGTTTGGAGATCGCCTGATTACCAAGCATATATGCCAGTACAGCGACAAGGAAAACAATGACGAATCCTTTGCCAAATTCAGCTACACTGCGATCCATCAGTTTAACGCCAATGCCGAAAAACAGGATCATGAAAATACACAATCCAATGAGGGTCGGAATGTAATTGTACGGCTTATTGGAGGCTTTACTCTTGGCGGAAGATGATTTCTTATCAGCTGCACGCCAGTCGGCGATCTTTGCTTTCGCCTCTTCGTTCAGAGTTTGATCCTGGAAGTTCGCGACAGCGGCAGCCCCCTCAGCCTCCATGGCGGCTGTCAGCGCCGTTTCGGCCATCTTTTTAGCCTCTTCATAGGCCGGAATCGCTTTGTCATTCATCGCTTTTGCCCGTGCCTCTGAACGGATAAAGGCATCGACCGGGTTTGATTTCCATGTGCCCGGGGTTTTAGTCCAATGAGAGATGAATTTACCAAAGCCTGAGGCACTTGACGCCTTTAGTTTTTTGGCACTGTCCGCCTTGTACCAGGCAATTGTTTTAAAGGGTGCTTTTTCTGCTTCGATTGACAGGGTCTGCTTTGCCTCCTGGATCTTCTGGGTAAATTCAGCTTTCGGTCCAAAACCCAGATAGGCAATCAGACATACGGCGATAACTAGAAAACCGAGCCAGATCGCCAGGTAATCCTCCTTGGTCCAAAGATCAGATAAGCGACTTTGACCCTTATCTACAACGACGGCTGAATCTTCTTGAGCCATTATGATGTCCTCCAATGTTGACTTGAAATAATCTGGTGAAATGAAGCCAGACTCCTAAGATACTAAAAACGTAACTAATTAATCGGACAGTTGCTGACCCCTCCTTTCAAAAAAATAACTAGAACTGAGACAACATCAGAAAAAAAATCATATGTTTCGATTAAGATTCTGTCCTTTAGCCAATTCTTCCGTTTTCTATAAACCAAATGCACTGGAGCACTATGGTGCTACTTTGTATGATGTTGATGATTTTACTTTTTACAAGATACTCGAAGATTTTTTTTTATAGGGATCACACCATCAGTGAGGATCTTCCAGGAAGTGCCTAAAAATGGAGATAAATCGTTGTGTTATGATGGTTCTTACGGATTAAGCGTACTTACTATGAGAAAAAGATAATGTGGTACTGAATAAAAAGGCCGGATCCCTTGCAAACTGATGGTTTCGGTTTTGCGGAATCCGACCTGGTCGTTTTTTGGCTGGTTTATGGTCTAGAATGTAAAACGCAAGCCTGCACCGACACGACCGTAGAGGTCAAAATCACTGATCTCATCAACTGCGGAGCGTGCCTCTATAAACCCGGAGAGCTTAAATTTCTCTGGTTTTTCATAGATCTGATAGCCAAGTTCCACAATCAGGTCGAGGTCATTGTCCTCGGTATCGAGGTCACTCTCGCCCCCGGTGAGCCAAGCACCAATACCGCCGGCTATGAACAGTTTATCCCACCTATAGTTAAGCAGCAGGTCAGCGAGAAAGGCTGTTTTTCCGTCGATCCCTTCGATTTTAGGGGCCACACCGAGCATGCCGATCAGCGACAGGTTTTTGTTGAAAGGGTATTCGATACCACCCCGTATGAATAGATATTGTGCAGGATCAGCCTGGTATAGGTAGCCTGCATCAAGGAGCCATCCGAACGGCAGAGCTGCGACTGCTGGAACCACTGGTTCCATTTCTGGCTCCGGTTTCGGTTCCGGCTTTGCCACTGGAGGCGGAGGAGGAGGAGGCGGTGCCACCGGAGTGGGGTCGATATTCTTGAGCGCAATATTGCCGCATATCAGCGGTACAACAAAGGTATACCGCTCACCATCATGGTCGATAAAAAATTCATAACCGGTAAAGGGCGTATTGGATTCCCAGAGGACGGTCTTGTCCACGCGCACCGGACCCTTCCCGTTTCTTCTGTAGAACATCCACTGCAATTTCTGCCCATTATAATATTCAACCTCATTGATCTGGGCACTACCGACCTGGGCCATAAATGAGTTGAAAACGGGTCGAATTCCGGCGATCTCAAAGCCCTTTTCGATATCTGTTTGCTGGGTCCTGACCATGTCTTGAAATTCTGTCACGGAGGTCAACGGCG
Organism: uncultured delta proteobacterium; assembly: GCA_963710015.1. Taxonomy (GTDB): domain Bacteria; phylum Desulfobacterota; class Desulfobulbia; order Desulfobulbales; family Desulfocapsaceae; genus MADRE3. The sequence continues at coordinate 181,743 of CAVPYP010000021.1, forward strand.
GCTTGTAAAATGGATGGTTGCCAAGCGTGGTCATTGCCTGGGCCGAAAAAGCAGTGAAGGAACTCAGCAGCACCGTCAGTAGTGAATATATTAGTAATCGATTTTTCATTGTTCTCTCTCCTATACATCCTTGTATTGAATTCACCGAGCCGGCTTATGAAACCGGCAAATAAAACCAAGCAATTGAAAAAACCAGAATTAGTTTAAATTTTTGTACTTTCTTGTCTGCAAAAAGAGACAAATATTTGTATTATAAAATAAAATTTTATATGTTCAATTTTTTAAACTTTCTAACTGAGTAATAAATATTTACTCCGGCTTTGTCAAATGAAATAATCACCCAGGTGTTCTCTCGGTGTATCCCAAAACGCAAAGAGCCCCTATCACCTTTTAGCAATAGAGGACTTTTCAATACTCCAGCTAACCTAAAGATAGCCTTTAGAAATGGTTGGCGAGGCGGGATTCGACCCCACGACCTTCGGCTTCGGGGGGACACAATAGATCAAATGAGACCATGCAGATAACGCGGATTTGAAATGTTTAGGTCTTAGTAAAAGTGTTGCGGAGGCGTTCTCCTAATCAGGATTATATATTTTCAAGCCCTGCTCTTACACAGATCATGTTTCACCCGAGGATGCACAGGAATAACATAAATTTTCAAATATTCTTAAACGGTTAACATTGCCAGGACGAGCCTTTTCAATTGCCCTGGAAGGTGTGCCTTAAAGCCATCAGGAAGGACACAACTATTGATAAACCTGCTCTGAAAAGGGGAACTATCCGTTGGATAGATCATTTAGAGTTCATTGAAACGCTCATTAAGAGACTCGATACGCCTTAATCGAGTCCGTCCATCAACGGCAGCGAGGACGATAGCACGAGTGATCACTTGATGACAAAGGGCCATTACAGAAACATGGTTGAAAAGTGGACCTGAGGAAAGTGTTTGACAACGAAAGTGCCAACTAACATCGTTTCGCTGCTCTGCACCCTCGTCAGTGATATAAACGATATCTGCACCGGTACTAACGAGGACATCCATGATGGCCTTGATGACAGCAATGCGCCGTCGAAGAGCGAAGACTATTACACAATCGTTTTTAGCGACACCTGCTAGATGCTCTCCCAAGGTTTCCCCACCTTGCGGAATTGCAACTATGTTTTCGATGACTTGCATTAGTTGCCATTGGAGGTAAGTGGCAAAGCAAAAACTGCTGCGGAACCCTATGACCCATACTTTGCGGGCGGCGAGAAGTTGACCTGCAAATTTATCGAGATGTACTTCACTAATTCGGTCAAAGGTTCGCACCAGGTTTTCCATGCCCTGCTCAATATCCGCAGTCAACCATTCAGTATCATACTGTTGACTTGATTGGCTGAGGAAAAGCCTAGACCCTGTTTGGCTCTCCTTCCTTGCCAGAAGTCGCGCCTGTTCGTAGTTATCAAATCCGAGGCGACGAACAAACCGTGAAACAGTTGCCTTTGAAACCTTCGCTAGCTTTGCAAGCTCTTGAGCATTATAGCTCGCGATTTCGCCGGGGAAATCACACAGAAATTCACCCAGACGTCTTTCGGCTGGATACAGATCTGGTAACGATTCTCGAACACGCCCAAGAAATGATTCCTTATTTCGCATTGCCATTTAACATTTTCCTATATCCATTTTCTCTTGCTATGATGGATCGAAGTTTGACTAACAACATTACAGGTATCAACTCGATAATGATATTTACATTATCAGAACAGCAGTCGACTCATCAATTTTAGGTCGTTAAATTTCTCAATTCACATCCGACCTCCTTTTAAATTTGACAATGTCAAACATATCAGCCCGCAGATTTCACAAAAACGAGGAGAGAAACTTATAAATCCTTTGTAATAAAATGACTTTTTATTGGAGTAAAAAAACTTCTTCAGAATACTCTACCGTGTCCATGAATTATCCGGGTTGATACCCCTTCAAATTAGATGCTTATTCTAAGACCTAAAAAAACAATTGTTTATACCCATTAGACTCGTGTGAAGTGCCTGGAGTGTTTAATCGGAAAAAAATTCAGACGCACCATTGCCTGGCACATTGAAATAGCAGCCCCAACTGCATCCACCATCGGAATACCAAATTGTACCGATAGCGTCTCAGCTTTTCCGGCAAGACCTCCCGATCCGAGTACAATCGCCTCTGCTCCATCTTTTTCAATTGCATTCTGAATAGTCTGGCAGAGTTTCTCGTGGGCAGAACCGGATGAGGCTGCCTCCGCAACTCCTATCCCTGCTGCCCTCACAGTATATTGCACAGACGGATAAAGACGATTTACAAGCGCCGTGATGGGAGCCACCGCGCCATCATAAGTGGTAACAATCGTAAAACGACTTGCAAGGTGACTCACCATTGATATACTCGCTCTGAAAGCATCAACCAATGGTACTGAAGCAATTCGTCGAGCTTCTTCCAACCCGATATCATCAAAACACGCAATGACGATTCCATTATATCCTGAATCTTCAGCCCTCCTGACTATTTCGATAACCTGAGGCTCAACCATTCGGCGATCGTTGTCACTTTCAATTGATATGGGGCCGGAATCGGGATTTATGACGCTCGTAACAATTCCCTCTACAGCCAACTCTTCTGCAACTTTTCTCATAAAGCTCGTGATCGTCGAGTTGGTGTTCGGATTGATGACAAGTATTCGACGTGGTATACCTGTTTTCATCATGGCGACCCTCTCATCAGATTGGGGAGCCACATGACAGGTTCCGGCCAGGCGATAAAGAGCAAAGACACTGCCAGCATGATGATTGCAAAGGGCAAAGCACCCCAAGCTATGTCTGCAAAACTGCCACCATCCTTTCGCACACCCTGGACGACGAAAAGGTTCATTCCGACTGGCGGCGTAATCAGCGCCACCTCACACATCATGACGACAAAAATCCCATACCAGATCGGGTTAACACCCACCGCGGTTACCACTGGAACAGCTATCGGAACCGTCAGTACGAGCATCGACATCGCATCCATGAACATTCCCAGTATGAGGTAGAAGAGCATCAGAACGATGAGCAGCGATACTCGATCCAAGCCCAAATCCGCAACCCAGTTCGTCAAGGCCTGAGTCGCCCCGAGCATTGAGATCGTCACGTTGAGCAGCAGGGCGCAAACAAGTATGATAATGACCATGCCAGTTGTCCGGGCGGCGAGATAGGAGCTTTCTATCAATAACGACATAGTGAGTTTTCCTTTCATCCAGACGAGGAAAATCGCCACAGTCACTCCAAGAGCCGCCGATTCGGTGGGTGTTGCAAGCCCCCCGTAAATACTGCCCATGACAACGGCAAAAATGATAAAGGGAGGAACCAAGTGCCGCAATAAAATCAGCTTTTCCTTTAACGGCAGGCTGGTTTCGGCGAACTGTGGACCCCGTTTGTCTGTAACTGAAAAAAATATATATACAAAAGCAGCTGGCCAAAAGAAGTCCAGGCATGATTCCTGCCATGAAAAGTTGGCCAACCGACACATTGGCAATCGAACCGTAAACCAGCAGGTTGATGCTGGGAGGAATAAGAATACCAAGCGTTCCGCCAGCAGCAATGGATCCAAGTGATAGACGGATCGGATACTTACGTTCATTCAGGGTCGGGAGCGCAATTGTTCCAACCGTTGCGGCCGTTGCCACAGATGATCCCGAAGTAGCGGAAAAAAGGGTGCATGTTGCGATATTTGTGTGAAGCAGGCCACCCGGCAAGCGACCAAGCCAGACCGCCAGGGCGTCATACATCCTGTCAGCTATGCCACTTCTCAGCAGGAGTTCTCCGAGCAGCATAAAAAGAGGAATTGCCAACATCGTCGTGTTGTTGAGGCTGCTGAAAATAACCCCGCCCATCATCGAAATGAGTGGTACCCCATAGGCGAGGTAGCCGCCGACGGCACCGACGGCCAGAATCGACACAGCGACCGGAATACTCAGAAGCATGAGCGATAACATGGTGATAAAAGCAATGAGAAGAACGAAAAGATCCATGGTTCATTTTCCTCTTTAGCGACGCTCAAGGTCTTTAAGTTCAGCCTCAAGCTCATCTTCGACGCGCTCGGGACCAAATTGGGTAGCCAGGCAATTCCAGTCACGTTGGAGCAATTTCATTATTGCTTTTATGGCCAGAATGAATGCGATCAAAGCAAAAAATATCGTCGCGGCAAACCAAAGAGCTTGGGGGTAGATTAATGGTGTTGCCCAAGGGGTTTGAGCAATTGAGCGATATGTCCAGGTATCCACAACCGTTCCAAACGTGAAGTATAAAAAGAAAAGTGCCAGTGCCGCTATTGAAATACTTGAGACAAAATTCAGCAGGGCTTGGGGTAACTTTGATAATTGCAGGTACAGCAGGTTTATTCTTATGTGCGCCTGCTCAATGGAAGTCACCACCAAGGCAAGCAGTGCGCCGATCGCGATAGCATACCCGGAGAGTTCATCAACACCTCCCATGGAGATCGAGAAGAGTTTCCTGATAATTGTCTCAATTGTTACCAAAAACGAGAGTGAGATCATCATTACTCCGAATATGATTCCGGTGATCCGCGCACACTTCTTCATATCTTCCCCTTGCTCCACTTGTTAGTTACCAAGAAGGCTGCCGACTTTATTGTTCCAGGTTTCCTCACACTCTGGAAAAACAGCATTACATTGTTTAGCCCAGACAGGAAGGGACTTCTCTTTGACTGCCTTTGAAACTGTGGTCAGATCATCTTTTGAAACAGGAACCGAAGTCAACTTATAGGGAGTCCCCAGCTTGCAAGGTTCCTGGCCGGTATTGCAGTTCATTGCGTCTTGATAGAGTTCCTCAGAATATGACCAGATATCTTTGGTCAGGGATTCGATGGAAGTTCGAAGTTTTTCCTGATCATCAGAAGAAAACGAATTCCAGGTATCGAGATTCACTGCATAGCCATTTATGGCAAGCTGAAGCGCGAGCGGCAACACGGTTGTCGTTGCTTCAGGCCAGCCAGCCGAGTTTGCGGACGCGGGACCGGTTATTGCACAATCAACAACGCCACGAGCAAGAGATTGCTGCACCTCACCAAACGGCATCGGTATTCCAGTCGCGCCGAGCCCGGCAACAAAATTAGCCGCACTTTGATCGCCAACCCGGACTTTTAAACCTTTGAGGTCGCTTAGGCCGGTTATCTGGGGTTTACAAAAAACTACTTGTGGGCCTGCCGGCCACACTCCAAGTAGTTTAGCATTAAACCCTTTTTGGAGTCGAGCATCAACGGTACTCAGCCACGCGTCAGTATGTGCTCGCCCTGCCTCAAAGGTGGTATTCAGACCAATTAGGTCAAATCCTAAGATTGATGGCTCATCACGACTTACTTGTGGCCCCCTAATTGAGACAATGTCGAAAACACCTGATTTGATAGCGCGCAAGCCGTCCGTATCGGGAATACCTGTAACATCAACAGGACGATAAACAACAGAGATGTCCAAACCTGTTTTTTCCGCGAGGCTTTCAAAAAAAGGCTGTTCTTTTTTCTGCTGTATCAATCCGGAACCGGCGGGCTGCCCCATAACAGTGAGCTTCCTTGTCTCTGCCTGGGCGGCATTTACCGCAAAGAAAACTGCTAATGTAATTGTTATCAATCTAAGCATCCTTTTACCTCCATTTAATTTGATCTGATTGAATAAGCTTGGACCCATCTACAGCAAGCACCTGGCTAACAAGCTTCTAACCAAAAATATACTCACACCAGGACAACATTGCAATAATTATTTCATGTGCTGATGCTATAAAATTTAAATTTCATCGCCAGCCAATAGAGACTCCATTTGTTCGATGCTTAGACTGAAAATATCTGATGCTCGTCAGTTTGAATGAAATTCAATTATGAAGTCAGTTTCAAGCTAATCTTGTTCCTGAGGGGTAAACCAGGTCGCAGGCGACCACAAAATTGAAAATAACATGAAATTTAAATCTAGCAATATCAGCAAGCTAGAGATTTGTTATTTAAGAGGTGATTTTGGGTTTAATTATAAATTGTTTACCTTGCCAATGAACATGTCTTCACCTACGAGATTTCCGCAAGGTTAGGGT